>JACPVG010000034.1 GCA_016191875.1 Chloroflexota bacterium | reverse complement strand
GCAATGTCTTTCTGCTTCCAGCCAGTCTGGTGCAATGCCCAGGCTCGTTTGCGCCGTGCTTCTTTCCAATTTGCTATCTTATCCTTGGCCATGCGGTTGATCAGACCACGGTTTAGTTACTTGCGCAAGTGTCAGTAAGAGTTGGGCTTTGCCCAACTCCATTCGCTTCGCAATAACTAACCCCACCTTGCCAGCCACTCCCCACAAACGGGGGAGTGGCTGGCTTCAAAGAAGTGTATTCCTGGAGTCGAGGCTTTAGCCGAGGATTCCGAACACAACTCCGGCGGCCTTCGCCCTATGTCCCCGCCCCCTCCGCGGCCGCCTGCCCCCGGCCGTTGGCCTGCCCGGTCCTACTCTCTTCATCCCGCCAGAACTGGCTCATGTAAATATCGTAATAGAAACCTTTTTTCGCCAGCAGTTCGCCGTGCACCCCGCGCTCCACGACGCGCCCCTGGTCGAGCACCAGCACCTGGTCGGCGCCCTGTATCGTGCTCAGCCGGTGGGCGATGACGAACGAGGTGCGCCCCGCCAGCAGCTGGTTCAGCGCCTCCTGGATCAGCCGCTCCGTGCGCGTGTCCACGCTTGAGGTGGCCTCATCCAGGATCAGGATGCGCGGGTCGGCCAAAGCGGCGCGCGCGATCGAAAGCAATTGCCGCTGGCCCTGGCTCAGGCCGCTGCCGCGCTCGCCCAGCACAGTCTCGTACTTGTCGGCCAGCCGCTCGATGAACGTATCCGCCCGCGCCAGTTTGGCCGCCGCCATCACCTCCTCGTCCGTGGCTTCCGGCCGCCCGAAGCGGATGTTCTCCATCACCGTGTCGCTGAACAGGAAGGTATCCTGCAGAACGATGCCGATTTGCGCCCGCAGGCTGTGCAGTTGCGCCGCCCGCACGTCCAGCCCGTCGATTCGCACCGCCCCTCCGGTCACGTCATAGAAACGCGGGATCAGGTTGATGATGGTCGTCTTGCCTGCCCCGGTCGGCCCCACGATGGCGACCGTCTGGCCCGGCTCGGCGGTGAACGAGACGCCCCTGAGCACCGGCTGATCGCTCTTGTACTCAGCCTGCACGTCGTCGAACTCCACCCGCCCCTCGATTTTGGGCACAGGTCTGGCGTCCGGCGCGTCCTGCACCCCGGGCTCCTCGTCCAGCAGACCGAAGATGCGCTCCCCGCCCGCCACCGCGCTCTGGATGTTCGTCCACAGCACCGAGATCTGCTGGATGGGCTGGTTGAAGCGCTGCACATACGCCAGGAAGGTGATCACCAGCCCCAGCGAAACCGTCGTGCCGAACAGGTCATTGCCGTTCAGCAGCGCCAGCCCGCCCACGCCCACCACCACCGCCAGCCCGGCGTAGCCCAGAGCCTCCAGCGTAGGGGCCAGCGCGCTGGTGAAGGCCACCGCCCGGATGTTTGCATCCCGGTTGGCAGCGTTGGTCAGCCGGAAGTTCTCGATGTTCTCCTCCGCCCGGTTGAAGGCCTGCACCTCACGCACCGCCGAGATGGTCTCTTGCAGTTCGGCGTTCACGCTGCCCATCTCGCGCCGCGTCTGGCGGAACGCCTTGCGCGCCTGTCCCGATAGCCACAATGTCGCCGCCACCATGAACGGCATCGCCGCCAGGCTGAGCAAAGCAAACGGCAGGCTTCGGGTCAGCATGTTGTACGCCGTCCAGACCAGCAGCAGGAAGCCGCTCACCACGTTCACCAGCGCGAAAGAGATCGCCTGCTGGATGGTCTCTGTGTCGTTGGTGATGCGGCTCATCAGGTCGCCGGCTTCGTGTTCGGAGTAATAACTCAGCGAGAGCCGGTGCAGGTGCTCGAACACCTTCACCCGCAGCGTGCGCAGCACCTGCTGGCCGGACCAGCTCATCAGGAAGAAGGTCAGGCCGGTCAGCGCGCTCGACATCACATACAGCCCGATGACGATGCCGATGACCCGCCCCAGTCCGGCGAGGCGCGCCGCGTCGTCCAGCCCGCTGGTCTCGGGCGCCGGGAAACTTCCCGCCGTCAGCAGCCCGAGGATCACCCTGCGGCTCGTGCCGCTGGGCTCCTCCGCCAGCCAGCAGTTGCTCTGCGGCGCGTCCATCCCGGCCGGCGCCTCGAAGCCGCTGGGCGCGCCCGGCGCCAGGTAGCAATCCACCGCCTGCCCGATCACATCCGGGGCGGTCACCTGCGCCCAGGTGGTCAGGATGACCAGCAGCCCGGCCGCCGCCAGCGCCGGCCAATAGGGTTTGAAATAACCGGCAAATCGGCCCAGGGTCTCGGAAACGCGTTTCGGTTTCAGCGTCTCCTGCTCCATCAGCCGTCGTATTCCTTGCGGTCCACCGAACATAGTTCTGTTCTCCGTTATTCTTGTCGCGGCAGCAACACTTCTGACGCTCTATCAACTCTCTCCCAACTGTCATTCTGAGGGAGGGTAAGTCTTCTCTTGTTTAACTTAATCATGAACCCGACCGAAGAATCTCGCGATAGCAGTGTAATTTGCACGTCTCCACGGTCGGAAAATTTCCTTCGCTTACTCCGGAGCCCTCACAGCCTCTGACGCAGCCGCATCCATCACCGCATCTTCCACCAGTTGCGAACTGTAGATCTCCGCATAGATCGGGCTGGACTCCAGCAATTCGGCGTGCATGCCCTGTGCCACAACCCGCCCGCCCTCCAGCACCAGGATCTGGTCGGCGTTGCGCACCGTGCTGATGCGCTGGGCGATGACGAAACTCGTCCGGCCCTTCATCAGCTCGTCCAGCGCCCGCTGGATCTGCGCTTCGGTTGCCATATCCACGCTCGAGGTCGAGTCGTCCAGGATGAGGATGCGCGGGTTCAGCAACAGTGCGCGCGCGATGGCGATGCGCTGCTTCTGCCCGCCGCTCAGAGTCGAGCCGCGTTCGCCCACCGGCGTGCTGTAACCCTGCGGGAACGATTCGATGAAGTCATGCGCCGCGGCGGCTTTGGCGGCCGTCGTCACCTCGTCCAGCGTCGCTTCCGGCTTGCCGAAGGCGATGTTCTCGCGAATCGTGCCGGAGAACAGCGTGGTTTCCTGCAAGACGATGCCGATCTGCGCCCGCAGCGAGTCCAGCGTCACATCCCGCAGGTCGTGCCCGCTGATGGTGATGCGTCCCTCGGTCGGGTCATAGAAGCGCGGGATCAGGTTGATGATGGTCGTCTTGCCGGAGCCGGTCGCCCCCAGCAGGGCGATGGTCTCGCCCGGCCGGGCATGCAGGTCGATGCCTGCCAGCACCGGCTCGCCGCTGTTGTAATAGCGAAAGCCCACATTTTCGAACTTGACCTCGCCTTCCACATCCGGCAGGCGGATGGCGCCCGGTTTGTCGCTCACATCGTTGTGGGCATCCAGGATGTCGAACAGGCGCGTCGCCGAGGCCGAGGCCTGGCCCATCTGGGTGATGACGAAACCGAACTGCGCCACCGGCAGGAACAGGTATACCAGGTACAGGCTGAACTCCTGCCACTGGCCGAGCGTGAGCGTCCCCTCCACGATTTGCCGCCCGCCGTAGTACAGGATGGCCGCCTGCCCCAGGTTGGCGATCAGAAACACCAGCGGGAACAGGAACGAGAACAGGCGCGCCAGGAACACCTGCTGGTCCTTCAGGCTGTCGGCCGCCGCCTCGAACTTCTCCTGCTGCTGGCCCTCGCGCACGAATGCCTTGACCACCTTGATGCCTGCCAGGTTCTCCTGCAACACCGTGTTCAACGCCGAAAGCCGCACCTGCACCTGGGCAAACAGCGGCTGGCTGATGGTGCCGAAGATCACGAACAACGTGAAGGCGATTGGCAGGATCGGCAGGGCCACGAACGCCAGCCGGGCATTGGTGGTGAACAGCAGGATTAGCGTGCCGGTGATGAGCATGAACGCCCCGGCCAGTTGCAGCAGTCCCTGGCCGATGAACAGGCGCACCTTCTCCACATCGTCCGTGGCGCGTATCATCAGCTGGCCGGTCTGGTTCTGGTCGTGGTACGAAAAGGACAGCCGCTGGATCTTGGCGAACAGGTCGTTGCGCAGGTCAAACGCCACGCCCTGCGAGTTGCGTTCGGCCCAATAGGCCTGCAGGAAAGCGAAGACGCCGCGCAGCGCCGCAAAGATGAAGATGGCCGCCGTGGCCGTCATCAGGGCCCGCGGCGCGTCGCCGCTCACCGCGTTCAAATGTTCCGTGACCTGTGCCAGCGTCCAATCGGCGGGCAGGCCCAGCAGCGGCAGGAACTGCGGCAGGGCCTGGGCGGCCATCTCCGCCGGGACCTGCGCCAGCCGGTCGAGCGCCGTGCGGGCGATGACGCCCTCGGTCACCGCATCGATGATGTTGCGGATCAGGCGCGGCACCGCCAGTTGTGAAAGGATTGCCACCACCAGGAACACGTACGGCAGCGCCGCCTCGCGCTTGTGGCGCAACAGGTAGCGCCCCATGCGCTTCAGCGCCCCAAGGTCCATCTTCGGCCGGCCGCCGCCGCGTCTTCCCGCTTCTTTTCGGTTCACCAAAATTTGCTCCTCATTTACCCTTGCAAGGCTGTTCTTTATCGTCGGGGCCCGGTTGAGTTGCGAAGCAACTCCGCCCGGCCCGAAATATCTTGCCGGCGTCTCGGATAGGCTCAGTTCGACGCCGGCTCTTCCTGCCTGCGCGCCGCCGCGACCAGCCGCGCCAGCGCCGGCCCGATGACGCCCTTCTCATCCTCATCCAGGCTCCCGGCCAGAGCCGTCATCCAGGCGTGCCGCGTGGCGATGGCCGCCTGCACCAGGTCCCGCCCGGCCGGGGTCAGCCCCAGCACCTTGGTGCGGCGGTCGTCCGGGCCCTCGTTGCGCGCCAGCAGGCCGTCTTCCACCAGCCGCTGGATCAACTGCGACGCGGCCGCGTTGGAGATCTCCAGATGACTCCCCACCTCCGAGACGTTGCACTCGCCGTGGTAATGCAGCCGCATCAGCGTCTGCATCTGCGGCATGGACATCCCCGCCTCGCGGCTGAACCGCCAGAACCCCTGCATGGCGCGGTGCAGCGTCACGTCGGCCCACTCGGTCAATATCGCCTCGAACGGCTTCTCATCAACCATCGCCGCGCCTCCATTGATAGTTAAGAACGATTAACTATACTATCTATTTAATTATCAATCAAGATTGATTTATATGAGCGTTCGCTGAGAAAAGCCTTCTTTGCCATCTGCTCTCCCCTCGTCCGTCATTCCAGGACAACGGACAAAGACCTGTCCAGCCATTCAACAATAGGACACCAAGACTTCAGCACCGCCGCACTTCGCGCTTCGTTTCACCCCGGCAGATTCCTGAACCCCTTTCGCCCGCGGAACATCCTCCCCAACCCCTTCAGCCAGAAGTTGAATTCCGCCTTGCGCATCATCTCCGGCGGCGCAAGTTCCACGTTCCGTTCGCTCAAGACCGGCACGCTGTAAACCACCGGGTACACTCGCGTTCCCACCACGCCAAGGTCTTCTATCTGCTCCGTGCGCGCTTCGCCGCCCTGCCAATCCAGCCCTCCGGAATGGCGGTGGAAAGCCTCCGTCAGCATCACGTACTCCGGCATCGCCACGCTGTTCTTCAGCAAGCGGTGGATCAAAATGACATCGGTGCCGGCCAACTCGGTGAACTGGCGGATCTGTTTGACCACCACATCGCCCCAATGCAGGATAGCCTTCAGTCGCAGGATGTGCAGTCGGCTGCACGCGTCGCACAGGCAACCATTCCGGCCGCCTTCCACCAGCGAGTTTTGTTTGGCGCGGAACGCCTCGAACAGTTGTGTCACCTGTCCCTGTACATCCTTTGCTACCGCCTGCGGGTCGGCGTTCGAGGCGTCGGTAAAGAGAAACACCGCGTCGCCTTCCAGTTTGTTTAATACCAGCGGGAACTCGGCCGCGTCGATTACCGCCTCCAATAATTGGGTGATGATCTCTTCGGCGTGCACCACACTTACGGAATGGTAGTTTATGAAGCGCGTGTACCCGCTGATATCCAGGAGGACCAGAGCAGCCGGGATAGTGTTCATCGTCGCAGACCTTTCTACAGGTGGTTCACTCTGGACATATTCTAACCCCCATCTCTTACGCGTCGCTTACTGGAGTCGACGTTTTAGCCGAGAATTCCCCGCAGTATAATCCCGCTGTCTGGAAAGAGCACCGCCATGCACCGATTGCTTCGCGTCCCCCTCCTCGGAGTAGCCGTCTTTACCCTCGCCGCCTGCGCCCCCGCGCTCCCCGTCGTCTCCTACGAGGAAGCCTGCGCTACAGATGGTTCCCAGGCCATGGTGGCCGGCTACCTTCAGATCCGCACTGGCTCCTTCACCTGCCTGGCGGTCGTCGGCACCGGAGATCTGGTCAGTTGCGAACTGGTGATGTTCGACGATCTCAAAGACCCGCAAGATACCCTCCTGGTCGAAATCCAGGTCGGCGAAGAAAAAAACGCCATCGCCCCCCTGCACCGGCTGGGCACGGAACTTCTGTCTTCCGATATCGTCATCCTCGACTACGCAGGCAAGGAACTGGATTCATCCGAAAGGGTGGAGGTCGTCGGTACGGTTTCCTCCTCCACCTCCATACAGGACGTCACCGAGGAACGCTACGTCATGGGCCCGGATGGCAACCTCGTCGCCGAATCCGTCATCGTGGATTCTGTCACCGTCACCGAATGCATGCTGAACATCGAAGAGATCTATCCCGCCCCGTGAGTCCCTATGGAAATCGGCTTCCCTGAACTCCTCATTGCCCTCGTCGTCGTCCTGCTCATCTATGGTCCCGGCCGCCTCACCGGCCTCGGTCGCGACCTCGGCCAGGCCATCCGTAATTTCCGCCGCGGCCTCTCCGGCCCATCCCCCGACGACGAAGACTTGGAGTAGGTAGTGGCAGCGGGCTGCTGACTTCAAGACCCCTGGACCTCTTGACTTCCACACCTCAGCGATTCTCCGCTTATCACCAATTACCGATTACCAGTTCTCCTCGCGCCGCTTCTTGACCCTACGCGCGCACCCTGCTACAATCTCTCCATCCCGCACGGCCATAACCTATCTGAGGAGGGCGCATGCCCATTCCGACTCCATTCCACAGCCGCACGGCCGCCCTCAGCAGTAGCCACGAATGGCGCGACTGGTCTGGCTATCTTTCCGCGGCCCGCTACTCCGCCACGCACGATGCCGAATACTACGCCGTGCGTTCCGCCGCCGGCCTGCTGGATGTCTCGCCGCTCTTCAAATACGACGTCACCGGCCCGGATGCTGAACGCCTCGTCGACCGCCTCATGACTCGTGACATCACCCAATGCGCCGTCGGTCAGGTCATGTACTCCCCCTGGTGCGACGAAGACGGCCAGGTCATCGATGACGGCACCATCCAGCGCTTCGGCCCTCAGCACTTCCGCCTCACCGCCGCCGACCCCTCCCTACGCTGGTTTCAGGATGTCGCCTTCGGCCTGGATGCGCAAATTCGCGATCTCTCCGCCGACCTCGGCGCGCTCGCCCTGCAGGGGCCCAAATCCCGTGAAATCCTCAAGCAGGTCATCACGCAATCAGGCGTCCCCCTCGACGCGCTCAAGTATTACTACCTCACCCAGGCCAAGATTGGCCGTATCCCCGTCACCATCACCCGCACCGGCTACACTGGCGACCTTGGTTACGAACTCTGGGTCGAGCGCCGCCATGCCGAAAAGGTCTACGACCAGGTTTATTCGGTCGGCCAGAAATACGGCCTCATGCCCCTCGGCCTCGTCGCCCTCGACATGCTGCGCATCGAAGCCGGTCTCCTGCTGATTGACGTGGACTACATCGCCGCCACAAAGGCGAACATCGAAGCCCAGAAGTCCTCGCCCTACGAGATTGGCCTCGGCTGGGCGGTCGACCTCGACGGCGGCGATTTCGTCGGCAAGCCCGCCCTGGTGGAAGAGAAACGCCGCGGCAGCGAATGGCTTTTCTGCGGCCTGGAGATCGACTGGCCGCACCTGGAAGAACTCTTTGCCCGCGTCGACCTGCCGCCCAAAGTGCTTGGCATGGCCTCGCGCAGTGCCGTGCCGGTCTACCGCGACGGCTTCCAGATCGGCCAGGTCACCAGCATCACCTTCTCGCCCCTCCTCAAGAAATACATTGCCCTCGCCACACTGCAAAGCCAGTACGCCGTCCCCGGCGATGAGGTGCAGATAGAAATGACCGTCGAATTCACCCGCCAGCAGGCCCGCGCCCGCCTGGTCAAAACGCCTTTCTTTAACCCGAAACGCAAGCGCGAGGTACTCAAATGAGCCGCCAGAAATACGACTCCATCGTAATCGGCGGCGGCCACAACGGCCTGGTCAACGCCGCCTATCTCGCCCGCCGCGGCCTCAAGACCCTTGTCCTGGAACAGCGTCACG
Organism: Chloroflexota bacterium; assembly: GCA_016191875.1. Taxonomy (GTDB): domain Bacteria; phylum Chloroflexota; class Anaerolineae; order Anaerolineales; family UBA11579; genus SCUK01. Next base: position 16,513 of record JACPVG010000034.1, on the reverse strand, counting down.
TCCTTGGCGGCGCGGCCGTCACTGAAGAGATCTATCCCGGCTTCAAGTTCAGCGTTTTCTCCTACGTCGTCAGCCTCCTGCGCCCGGAGATCATCCGCGACCTCAATCTCCCGAAGCACGGCCTCACCATCCTGCCGCTTGAAAGCACCCTCACCCCCCTGCCGGATGGCCGCTATATCTATCGCGATGGCGACGCCGGCGCCACCTACCGCAACATCCAGCACTTCAGCCGCCGCGACGCCGACACCTATAAAGAGTACGGCCACATGATGTACTTCATGGCGAAGGCCGTCAAATACGTCCTCGGCATCGTCCCGCCCGACCCGGCCTCGCTCAATCCGCTCGAGCTGCTTGAACTGCTCAAGATGGCGCGCCACTTCCTCAGCATCGGCGAGGAGCAGTTCTACACCCTGGTCAAACTGATGACCATGTCCTCCGCCGAGTTCCTTCAGGAATGGTTCGAGACCGACCCGCTCATCGCCACCCTGTCGGCCAGCGGCATCATCGGCACCTTCCTCGGCCCGCGTTCCCCCGGCACCGCCTATGTCCTTCTGCATCACTATATGGGCGAGATCGACGGGGCGTTCCGCGCCTGGGGCTTCGCCAAGGGCGGCACCGGCGCGATTTCAGAAGCCATCGCTTCCGCCGCTCGTGAATTCGGCGCCGAAATCCGCACCGAGGCTCCCGTCGCCGAGGTCATCCACAAGAACGGCCGCGCCGTTGGCGTCGCCCTCCAGTCCGGCGAGGAGCTTTACGCCCGCATCGTCGTCTCCAGTCTCGACCCCAAACTCACCTTCCTCAAAATGATTGGCGAGTCCCACCTGCCCTCTGACCTGGTCGAGGACATCCGCGCTTTCAATATCCGCGGCTCGTCCGGCAAGGTCAACCTCGCCCTCGACCGCCTCCCCGAACTCGGCGTGCTCAAAGGCGCAGGGCCTCACATGCGCGGGGCTATCTCCATCAGCCCCAGCGTGGACTACATTGAGCGGGCCTACGACGCCGCCAAGCACGGCGACATCCCCAAGAACCCTTACATCGACATCATCTTCCCCTCTGCCATCGACCCTGATATGGCCCCGCCCGGCAAGCATGTCATGTCCTGTTTCGTCCAGTACGCCCCCTACCACTTGCGCGAAGGCAATTGGGAACAGCGTCGCGAGGAATTCGGCGACAACGTGGTCAATACCCTTGCCCAACACTTCCCCGGCATCAAGAAGCATATCCTTCACCGTCAGGTGCTCACGCCCTGGGATATCGAGCAGAAGATCGGCATCACCCAGGGCAACATCTTTCAGGGCGAACTCAGCCTCTCGCAATTGTTCTTCCTGCGCCCCGCCGCCGGTTGGGCCAAATACCGCACCCCCATTAAGAACTACTATCAATGCGGCTCCGGTACCCACCCCGGCGGCGGCATCACCGGCGCGCCGGGCCGCCTGGCCGCCCTCGAAATCCTCAAGGACCTCGGCAAATGAGCCCCTCCACTCACTACGACGTCATCCTCATCGGCGGTGGCCATAACGGTCTCGTCGCCGCGACCTATCTGGCCAAAGCCGGGCGCAAAGTCCTCGTCCTCGAAGCCCGCTCCCAACTCGGCGGTCTCGCCGGTGTGGAAGAGATTTTCCCCGGCTTCCATGCCCCGGTCGGCCATGCCGACACCGGCCTGCTGGCCCCGCAGGTCATCAAGGACCTGCGCCTCGAGTCGCACAGCCTCGCCTTCCATGATGTCCCCGCCGCCGTCTTCGCCCCCCAGCCGGATGGCCGCGCCCTCACGCTCTGGCGCGACCCCGTCCGCGCCCAGGCCGAGATCGCCCGGTTCTCGCAAAAGGATGCTGCCCGCTACCCCGATTACCTCCGCGTCATGGCCCGCCTCGCTGCGGTCCTGGCCGCCACCGCCGCCGAAATCCCCCCGGACATCATCACCCCCTCTCTCAAAGACCTCTTCCCCTGGGCGCGCGTGGCCCTTAAAGCCCGCCGCCTGGGTCGCAAAGACATGATGGATTTCCTGCGTCTCCTGCCCATGACCGCCCAGGAGTGGCTGGACGAGTGGTTCGAATCGCCTGCCGTGCAGGCCACGTTCGGTGCGCCGTCCGTGACCGGGGGGATGCTGGGCCCGCAATCCTCCGGCTCGGCCTACATGCTCCTCTATCAGCAGATGGGGGCGCCAAACGCTGGCTACCGTTCTGCCCGCTTCGTGCAGGGCGGCGTCGGCGCAGTGATGGCCGCGCTCGCCAGGGCCGCCGAATCGCACGGCGTCGAAATCCTCACCGATACTCCCGTCGCCCGCATCCTTATCGAAGACGGCCGCGCTGCCGGCGTCATGCTCCAGGATCGCGACGTCTTGCGCGCCCCCGTCATCGTCTCCAACCTCGACCCGCGCCGCACCCTGTTCGGCCTCGTTGGCCCGCAGGCGCTGAACCCGCGCGTGATGCGCCGCGTGCGCGCCATCCGCTTCAAAGGCAGCACCGCCCGCCTCACCCTCGCCCTCTCCGGCCTGCCGCGTTTCAAAGGCGCCCCCGACGGCCACGACCACCTGGCCGGCTACACTCTGATCTGCCCTTCGCTCGAATACCTCGAAAGAGCCTATGACGACGCCAAATACGGCCGCATCTCGGCTCATCCTGCGATGGAATTGCACTTCCCCACCCTCCACGATGCCGACCTCGCCCCCGCCGGCCAGCACCTGATGTCCGTCACCATCCGCTTCACTCCCTACCAACTGGAAGGCGCGTCCTGGGCCAAAGAGGGCAAACGCCTCACTGACCTCGTCATTAAGACTCTCGACTCGCACGCCCCCGGCTTCAAATCGCTCGTCAGGCACACGCACCTGCGCACCCCGGCCAGCCTCGAAACCGACTTCGCCGCCACCGAAGGCGGCATCATGCACGGCCAGATGGCCCTCGACCAGTGGCTGATGATACGCCCGGTCGCCGGCTATGCGCAGTACGCCACCCAGATACCCAACCTCTATCTTTGTGGCGCGGGCACGCACCCCGGCGGCGGCCTCACTGGCCTCCCCGGCCGCAATGCCGCCCGCGCCATCCTAAGCCATCGTGGCTAGATTCCCGGTTCGCAAACTGCTCTGCCGCATGGATGTTGATAGCATAACATTGTTATGGAGCAAGCCGACGCTGCGTAGCAGTGCTCGGCCAAGCGAAGGATCGCGCTCAGCACTCTTTTTCCAAACCGGCACATGTGAAAACGATCCGACATGCGACCCTTCGCTGCTCTCAGTGCAACGAGGGTGACAAAGGTCTTCTAACCAGCATCCTGGCAACAGAGGAATTACCAGTTACCGCTTACCAATTACCTCTTTCCGTTCCGACCATATATGTGGTGTAATTTCACGATGACCGACTTCGTCCGCACCGCCCAGTCCTTCAAGCAGGGCTCGCGCACCCTGTCGCGCGAATACTTCACCTCCCCGGACATCTACGCCCTGGAACACGAACGCATCTTCGGCCGCCACTGGTTGTGCGCCGGCCGCGCCGAGCAGATCGAAAAGCTCGGCCAATACGTCCTCCTCGAACTTGAACACGAATCCCTCATCCTCACCCGCGACAGGGACGGCGTCCCCCACACCTTCTTCAACCTCTGCCGCCACCGCGGCACCAAACTCTGCGTCGAAGAATCCGGCCAGCTCGCCCAGTCCATCCAATGCCCCTACCACGCCTGGACCTACGCCCTCGACGGCTCGCTCATCGGCGCGCCGCACATGGACATGGTGCAGGATTTTGACAAAGCCGATTACCCGCTTCACCAGGCGCATTTGGTCGAGTGGGAAGGCTTCTTGTTCGTCAATCTCCACCGCGAGCCCCAGCCCTTTGAAGACTGGTTCGCCCCCCTCATCGCCCGCCTCCCCAAGTGGGGCCTCGCAGACCTCCGCACGGCTCGCAGAGTCATCTACGATGTCGCCGCCAACTGGAAGATCATCGCCCAGAACTACTCCGAGTGCTACCACTGCCCGCTCGTTCATCCCGACCTCGCCGAACGCACCCCCTACCTGGGCGGCATGAATGACCTCACCGAAGGCCCCTTCCTCGGCGGCTACATGGACATGAACTACCCCAGCCTATCCATCAGTACGCAGCGCGTCGCCGACCCCCTTTCCGGCATCCAGGGCGATGACCTCCAGCGCGTCTACTACTACACCGTCTTCCCCAACGCCCTCATCAGTCCCCACCCGGACTACGTCATGCTCCACACCCTCTGGCCGCGCGGCCTCCGCCGCACCCTCGTCACCTGCGAGTGGATGTTCCACCCTCTGCTTTCGAAAAACTGGGATTCAATCCCAACGATGCTTCGGATTTCTGGGACACCGTCAACCGCCAGGACTGGGAGATGTGCGAGCGCGCCCAACTCGGCGTTCTCTCTTCCCGCTACTCCCCTTCGCCCTACTCCGGTCAGGAATCCCTCCTCCCCGCCCTCGACCGCAACTACCTCGCCGCCATAGGCCATTCCCCCAACCGCCCCGCCTGACCGTTGAGATTCGCTCCCGCCTGCGCAGGGCCGGGGCTACTTCGCCGCATTTCGCGGCTTATCAGCATGCAACTTGTCGGGTACGGGTGCAATATGGTACGCCCCCCATGGCCCCCTGACCACTCGACCACAGGACACAGGACACAGGGCTTCAGGACTTCAGCACCTCAGCACCTCAGCACTTCAGCACTTCCGCACCTCAGCACTTCCCCAATTCATCCGTGTTCATATGTGTTCATCTGTGGTTAAATTCACCTTGCCATAACCGCACATCCTGCAACGCCAGACTTGCGCTCTGCACTCGAAAGGATTCCCCCTCCCCATGGCAAAGTCTAAATCCAAAGTCCGCGTCGCCATCATCGGCGTCGGCAACTGCGCCTCCTCCCTCGTCCAGGGCGTCGAATACTACAAGGACGCCGATGACGATGCCGAGATTCCCGGCCTCATGCACGCCGTCGTCGGCGGCTACCACGTCCGCGACATCGAATTCACCGCCGCCTTCGACGTCGTCGCCTCCAAAGTAGGGGTAGACCTCAGCGAAGCCATCGGCGCCCACCCCAACAACACCATTGAATTCGCCAAAGTCCCCAAACTCGGCGTCAAAGTCCACCGCGGCATGACCCACGACGGCATCGGCAAATACCTCGGCCAGGTGGTCGAAAAGGCCCCCGGCCCCACCGACGACATCATCAAGATTCTCAAAGACACCCAGACCGACGTCGTCGTCTCCTACCTCCCCGTCGGCTCCGAAATGGCGACCAAGTGGTACGTTGAACAGATTCTCGAAGCCGGCTGCGCCTTTGTCAACTGCATCCCCGTCTTCATCGCCACCAGCGAATACTGGTCGAAGCGCTTCGCCGACCGCAATTTGCCCATTATCGGCGACGACATCAAATCCCAGGTCGGCGCCACCATCACCCACCGCGTCCTCACCAACCTGTTTCGCGAGCGCGGCATCCACCTCGACCGCACCTATCAACTGAACTTCGGCGGCAACATGGACTTCTACAACATGCTCGAGCGCGAACGCCTCGAAAGCAAGAAGATCTCCAAGACCAACGCCGTCACCAGCCAGCTGCCCTACGACATGGGCGCCGAAAACGTCCACGTCGGCCCCTCCGATTATGTGCCCTGGCTCACCGACCGCAAGTGGTGCCACATCCGCATGGAAGGCCGCGCCTTCGGCAACGTCCCCCTGCAACTCGAACTCAAACTCGAAGTCTGGGACAGCCCCAACTCAGCCGGCGTGGTCATCGACGCCGTGCGCTGCGCCAAACTCGCCCTTGACCGCGGCATCGGCGGCCCGCTCATCGAGCCATCCTCCTACTTCATGAAGTCCCCGCCCGTCCAGTTCACCGACGACCTCGCCCGCCAGAAAACGCTGGAGTTCATTGCCGGTAAGTGATTGGCCGTCGCCGCCGTCGCCAACCACGCTACGGATACATACAACCATGCTGCGCACCTCCGCCCCGCTCCTGCTCGTTCTCGCCCTCCTGGCGGCTTGTGCGCCCCTATCCTCAACGCCCGCTCTCGATTCCGAAAGTCAGTCGGCCGGGCAGGTTTTCCCGCCCGTGGAGTCCTCGCCGACCCCCGACCCGGCGATTCCACGCAGCGCGGTCCTGGATGAAGCAGAAGGCGCGGTGGAGAGTCGTTTCAGCCCGGACGACGACTTCAAAGCCGCCGCGCGCGGCGCGGCCCTTCCGCCCAACAGCGAACTCCGCACTGGCGAGGACGGCAAGGCCAAAATTAAACTGGAACCGGAAGGCACCTCCATCCGCCTAGGCCCCAATTCGCATCTCAGCCTCGTCGACCTGTCGCCCAGCGCCGCCGATGCCCGTACCGACCTGGAACTCTTCTTCGGGCAGATCTGGGTCGTCCTTTATGGCGGCAATCTGGAAATCAATACCGCCAGCGGGCTTGCAACCGTGCGCGGCAGTATGCTTTCGGTGGATTACTCGCCCGACTCCGGCAGCCTCACCGTCACCTGCCTCGAAGGAGCATGCAGTCTCGCCAACGACCTCGGCGTGACCGAACTCGTAGCCGGTCAGGCCTCCGAAGTCCCCGCGCCCGGCCAGCCGCCCAGCCCGCCCCGGCCAATCAGTCCTGAGGAACTCGAAGAATGGCAGCGGGAAGTCCCCGAATCCGCGCCTGCGTTCGCTCCCCCCGTTCCCGGCCAACCCGGCGGCGGGCCGGATACCAGCCTCATCGAGCCGGTGCGCTACTCGTTCACCAATCTGTGCTGGGGCGTCTGGCATTGGGAATTCGAGGGCCCGGTCAATGTCCAGATTGACGTCGCCCCGGACACCACCGAAAGCGGCGAACTGCCGCCGGGCGTCTACCGCGTGCGCGACTGGGACGACAGCGGCTTCGACAGCGGCTGGTACGAGACCGTCGGCGGAAGCACCCTCGACGTCACGCATGACTGCGGCGACCCCCCATCGGCGCCGCCCGGTCCATGACTGTACTTGTCCTCGGAGCCACCGGCTTCATCGGCGGCCACATCGCCCGCGCCGCCCTCGCCCAGGGTTGGCACGTTCGCGCCCTGCGCCGCAGCGATTCCGTCGGCCACCTCGCCGAGCCGGAGATCGAGTGGCTATCAGGCGATCTGAACGACCCGTCCAGCCTGGACGCCGCCATGCGCGGCTGCGAGACCGTCTTCCACGCCGCCGCCTACTACCCCAGCCCGCGCCGCCCGCGCCCGATGGCCGAGCACCTCGCCGCGGGCGTCCAGGAGATTCAAAACGTCCTCGCCGCCTGCCGTCAGGCCAAGGTACGCCGCCTCATCTACACCTCCACCCTCACCACCATCGGCCTGCCCCCGCCCGGGGAGGATCGCCGCGCCGATGAGCGCGATGTCTACCAGCCTCAGCGCCCGCTCACCAGCGCCTACCATGAAGTCAAAATTCTCATGGAACAGGCCGCCCTGGCCGCCAATGGCCCCGGTCTCGAGGTCGTCGTCGTCAACCCCACCGCCGTTTTCGGCCCCGGCGACGTCCATCTCACGCTCAGCCCGGCGCTGCTCTTCGCCGCCCGCGGCTGGGCGCTCGCCTGGCTGCCCGTCACCGCCAACATCGTGGACGTCCGCGACGTCGCCGCCGCCCACATCGCCGCCGCCGAACGCGGCCGCCCCGGCGAGCGCTACATCTTGGGCGGGCATAACATCACAGTGCGGGATGCTCTCACCGCCGTCGCCGGCATCGCCGGCGTCCGTCCGCCCCTCTTTCCCATTCCCTTCCTGCTCATTGACCTGTTTGTGCTCGTCGGCCGGGCCCTGCCGTTCCTCCACCTCCCCACCAACCACCTCGCCGCCCTTCGCCGCTGGCAGGGCTACGACACGCAGAAAGCCGAACGTGAACTCGGTCTCTCCACCCGCCCCCTCGAAACCACCATCGCCGACGCCCTCGCCTGGCTCCGCTCCGCCGGTCACCTGCGATAAACTCAACTGTCAGGTACGCATCACGAATCACGCGCCACACTCAATTGCCAGTTACCACTTACCTGTTGCTCCCTCTTCTGTGGTGTAATTCCCCCATGCACGCTGCGCTTGCCCTCGCCCTCGGCTACCTCCTCGGCTCCATTCCCTTCACCCAGCTCGTCGCCCGCTGGCGCAAAGGGCTGGATCTGCGCACCGTTGGCAGCGGCAACGTCGGCGGCATGAACACCATCCAGAACGTCGGCCTGTTCTGGGGCCTGCTCGCCGGCACGCTTGACGTCGCCAAGGGCTTCGCCGCCATCGCCCTGACGCAGGCCCTGGGCGCGCCCGCCCCCTGGCACCTGTGGGCCGGGCTGGCCGCCGTCGCCGGCCACAACTGGCCGGTCTGGCTGCGCTTCCGCGGCGGCAAAGGCATCGCTGTCACGATGGGGCTGGGGGCCTACGTCGCCTTCCCGGAAATGCTCGCCGGTTTCCTGCTCGGCCTGCTCGTCCTCAAACTCACCCGCAACGTCGTCTTCACCGCTGCGGCCGGCTTCCTGGCCACGATCTTCCTCTTGCCGCTTTTCGGCCGCCCACCGGAGGCTGCCCAGGTCTTGTGGGGCGCGGTCGCCATCATGGTTATTGCCACCCTGCCCGGCGCCATCCGCACTCTCGCCACTCCCGGTGCCCTGCGCGAATACCTCAGGAATCCGATGAAGGTCTACGAAAAGCCCTCGAAATCAGAAGACAACCATTCCTGAATTCCCTCCTCTCGCGCTGAGGACCTGGTCATCCTGCACTCGGCCTTTCGCCTTCAACTCAGGCTCACAGGAGAAAGCATATTGAATGTCTTCAACAGAGCCATCACCAATTACCCATTACTGATTACCGATTGCCTCCCATAGCAACCCACTCCCCCCCGCGGTGTTATCTCCTGTAACCCATGGGCATCTACGCCACCAAATCCCGCTGGCAGAAACTCCTTGACCCCCTCGTCCGTGCCAGCGTCCGGGCGCGCCTTCATCCCGACCTCTTCATCTACGCCGCCCTGCTCGCCTCGCTGGCCGCCGGCGCACTCTACGCCGCCGCGCCCGCCTTCCCGGCTGGCCTCTGGCTCGTCCCCGCCCTGCTCGTCCTGCGCCTCGGCCTCAACCTGATGGACGGCCAGGTCGCCCGCGCCCTCGGTCTCGCCGATTCCTGGGGCGAGGTCAAGAACGAATTCGGCGACCGCCTGGCCGACGCCGCCATCTTCGGCGGGTTGGCCGTTGGCGGCTACGCTGACCCCCGCCTGGGGCTGGCCGCCCTCGTCCTCATCCTGCTCTGTTCCTACCTGGGCATCCTCGCCAAGGCGCTCGGCGGCTCGCGCCTCTACCGCGGCCTGTTCGGCAAGGGCGACCGCATGCTCTCGCTCGCCGCCTTCACCCTCTACCCCGCCCTCACCGGCCGCCTGGCCGTTTTCGACCTGTACCTCTGGTTCGCGCTGCTTGCTGCCGCCGTCACCATCCTACAAAGGCTCAAAACCATCCATGACGATACGCAATCCGCTGGCTGACCCCGAGTTCCTGCCCACCCTGCAGATCATCGCCGCGCTGTTCGGCCTCGGCTTCCTGCTCGTGCTGTTCTTCGCCCGCAAGGACCTGCGCGCCGGCCTGCGCGGCGAACTCGGCCAGCGTTTCTACTCCTGGACGCTCATCGCCGCCATCTTCCTCATCGCCACCTTCGTGCGCGGGCCGGTCGCCGCCGTCATCCTGCTCCTGTTCCTCCTGCGCATCGCCTATGAATACGTCACCGTCATCGGGGTGGAACGTCCGTACGCCGTCTACCTGTACGGCTTGGTCTTCATTACGTACTTCGCCGCCGAGTTCTGGCCGGAATATTTCTTCACCCTGCCGGCCGCCTCCATCCTCCTGCTCACGCTCCTGCCCATCCTCACCGGCCGCGTCGAGAATCTCTATCAGCAGTTGTCCTACGCCGGCCGCGGCTACCTCTACCTGATCTGGTCTACTGCTCATCTCATCCTGCTCAAAGACCTGGTGCAGAGCAACGCCCTCATCGTGATGATCGGCGCCGCCATCGCCCTCAGCGACGTGATGCAATACACCATTGGCAAGTTGTTCGGCCGGCACATCATCTCCCCCAACGTCAACCCCCGCAAGGCCTGGGAAGGTCTGTTCGGCGACGTGATCGGCGCCTTCATCGTCATCGCCCTGTTCAACTTCGCCTTCCCGCCCGCCATCACCCTGGCGCAGAAACTGGTCCTGGCCCTTCTGCTCGGCGTCGGCTCTGCCTGGGGTGACCTGCTCAGTTCGCTCGTCAAGCGCGTCGCCGACGTCAAGGATTGGGGCAGCATCCTGCCCGGCCACGGCGGCGTCCTCGACCGCGCCAACAGCATGGTCGTCGCCCTCCCCCTCGCCTATTACTACCTGCACTTCATTCTGACCGGGAACTGACCGTTCGGGGTTACTGCACCGGCTGCCAGGCCTCCACGTTGTCGATAATCACCTTGTAGCCGTCGCTGTCCGCGGTGTCGAAAGCGTAGACGAAGAACGCCGCCTCCCCCGGGTTCTCGAACGGGGCGGCGATGCTGACCTCGTTGGCCCACTGGTCGTTGATGAACAGCGTGATGCTCCCCAGAGTGCAGCCGACCCCGATTCGATTGACCGATGTGGCGCTGTACAGGTCGGGGCTGAACGTCCACTCTGGCTCCGTCAGCGTGCTTTCGTAATCGTCTTGCACGTGCCCGATTCGGTACTCGCTCGTCCCCAGGTCGAACTCGACGAAATAGTAATTCCCTTCGTCCTGGTACTGGCACATCACGCCGAATGTGCCGTCCTGTTCGCCGGATGCTCCCTGGACGTCAAACCAGACTTCATAGACGAAGAAATCCGCCGGGATGAAAGCCCAATCATAAAAGTTCGGCTGGGTGACCTGGAGACTGTAGGACTGGTTCTCGTACCGCAGGATGGTCCTGCCGCCGTCGTACACCGGCCAGCCGAGCGCCTCGGAAGAGAAATCGTCGAACAGGCGGTACTCGTCCACGCTCTGCTGGCCCGTCAGGCCCTGCTCGCCGGTCTCCGGGATGGGTGTCGGCGCGCTTGCCGCTTCCTCGGTCGGGCTCGTCCCCGCCGGAGGCTGGGCTGCCATTGTAGCCGCCGGCTGCCAGGGGAATGTAAGGGAGTCTCCTCGGAACCCAAAGAAGGCAGCTCCCCCTCCCAGCAGCACAACGCCAACACACAGGACCAGCGCACATCCTGCCCCCAGCAGAACAACCACCGTAGGAAAACGCCTCTGGGTATTCATCGTCCCTCCCGCTCCCAACCCCTCGAATGGATGAGTTTAGCCGTGTCTTATTGAATATTTATTCTGCACGACAACACAAGGGACAAAATTCCTCTATTTGTAGTGCATTTGTCACAATTCCCAAAAACCATACAGGCGCATCGGAAAGAGATCCCGACTCGCGACCCTTCGCCGTCGCTCCAGCCTGACGTACGAATTGCCAGTTACCAATTACCGGTTACCCCCCTGCCTACCTCAACATCAGGTAGTAACTGAGATACACCCCCGCCCACAGCAGCGCGTACGCCGCCGCCAGAATTCCCGCCCGCTTTTCCGCCAGCGGCCGCAGGATTCGCCCCACGACGCCAAACGCCAGCGCCGCCGGGATGAATCGCTCCAGCCGCGCCAGCACCGTCACGACCACAAACGACAGATACGGCAGCCCCAGCGCCCCGGCCTGCACCGCGTAGATCTTGTATGGCGTGCCCGTCAGTGGCGCCTTGAACACCGGCACGAACCGCTGCACATCCATCGCCTCGCGCACCATGCTGATCATCGCCGGGTTGATCAACGGCACCGCGTCCAGCACGCGTTCCATCCCGGCCGGGTCCTGCCCCGCCAGCAGATACATCACCGAACCGCCTACCACCGCCCCGGCCGCCGCCGCCAGCGCCGCCTTCAGCGACCGCCGCCAGTTCGCCAGCGCCACGAAGCCCAGATACACGTCCGGCACGATGAAGAACAGTGTCGCCTCCGCCGCGCCCCACGCGAACGCCATTCCCATCGCCGCTCGCGAATCTACATGCCCCCTCCACCGCTCATACATTGACACTTCGCCATCCATGCTATCGCCTTTCTTTGCGTCTTTTGCGTGAGATGCACATCACATTCCTATTCTGGCCAATAACCGTGGTCTGGGGCCTTCTCAAAGTCGATTGACAGGAGGATTTCTTTGCCTTGCGTTGGCTCAAATCAACAGGATTTTGGGGCCTTTCATGGGTCAGGAAGGCCGGGAACGTCAATGCTGTAGGGACAGGTTTAAGGATGCGCAGCATCCCAACCTGTCCCACTCGCGACCTTGTGAAAGCCATGAACCGTGTACCAATTGCCAGTTACCATTTACCGCCTTTCAGTATAATCTGTATCCACCCCTGTTCTTTATGGTAGCCTGATGCCCCGCTCCCGTTCCCCCTCCCCTGATGCCCTCGAACGCCGCAACCGCGAACTCCGCATCCTCAATGCCATCGCCGAGACCCTCAACCGCGAAGTGGACGTGGCCAGCGCGCTCTCCCAGGCGCTTGCCCGCGTCCTCGAACTCTTCGACCTGCGCACCGGCTGGGTCTGGCTCTTCCGCGCGGAGAATGGCCAGCCCTACCTGGCCGCCGCCCAGAACCTGCCGCCCGCCCTCGCCAATCATCCCGAAACCATGGAGGGTTTCTGCCACTGCCTCAGTACCTTCATCGAAGGCGACCTGGCCGGCGCGGCCAATGTCAACGTCATCGAATGCTCCCGCCTTCAGAAACTGGTGGATGGCACCGACGGTCTGCGCTTCCATTCCAGCATCCCCCTCTACGCCCACGGCCGCAAACTGGGCGTCTTCAACGTCGCCAGTCCGGAGTGGCGCGAGATCTCCCCCGACGACCTGCGCCTCCTCCACACCATCGGCGACTTCGTCGCCATCGCCATCGAGCGCGCCCATCTCTACGCTCAATCCGCCGACCACGGCGCCGCCCAGGAGCGCAACCGCCTCGCCCGCGAGATTCACGACACTCTCGCCCAGGGCCTCACCGCCATCACCCTGCAACTGGAGACCGCCGAGGCCCTCCTGGAGGCTGGCCTCAACCCGGATACTGTACGCGAAAAGGTGCACGCCGCCCTGGCCCTCGCCCGCCAGAATCTCGATGAAGCCCGCCGCTCGGTGCTGGACCTGCGCGCCGCCCCGCTGGAAGGCCGCAGCCTGCCCGAAGCCCTCCAGGCGCTGGTCGATTCCCACGCCGGAATCGCCCGCCCCGAGATCCGCCTTGACCTCATCGGCGCCGGCCGTCCGCTGCCCATCCGCCTCCAGGCCGGGCTCTACCGCATCGCCCAGGAGGCCCTCACCAACGCCGTGCGCCACGCCCGCGCCGCTCGCGTGGATGTGCGCCTCGAACTCCTGCCCGGCGAAGCCCGCCTCACCGTGCAGGACGACGGCCAGGGCTTCGATTCCCCTTCCGCCTCCGAAGGCCGCTATGGCCTCGTCGGCCTCAACGAGCGCGTCCATCTCCTCGGCGGCCGCCTGCGCCTCGAGACCGAGCCCGGCGCCGGCACCCTCATCGAAGTCGCCATCCCCCTGGAGCCGCACGAATGAGTCCCATTCGCATCCTCATCGCCGATGACCATCCCGTCGTGCGCGACGGCCTGGCCGCCATCCTCGCCACCCAGCCGGATTTCGAGGTCGCCGGCGAGGCCGGCGATGGCCGCGCCGCTCTCGAACTCGCCGAGCGCCTCCAGCCCGACATCCTCCTGCTTGACCTGGAAATGCCCGAAAAGGACGGCGTCCAGACCCTCATGCAGCTGCCCGCCCGCGCCCCATCCTGCCGGGCCATCGTCTTCACCGCCTACGACACCGACGACCGCATTGTGGCCGCCGTGCGCGCCGGCGCCAGAGGCTACCTGCTCAAGGGCGCGCCCCGCGAAGAGCTCTTCAACGCCATCCGCGTCGTCCAGTCCGGCGGCTCGCTGCTTCAGCCCGTCATCGCCGGCAAACTCATGGCCCACATGACCAACCGCGAGCAGGCCTCCCTGGCCGAACCCCTCACCGACCGCGAGATGGAGGTGCTGGTCTCCCTGGCGCAGGGCAAACAGAACAAAGAGATTGCCCGCGCCCTGTTCATCAGCGAGCGCACCGTCAAGTTCCACGTCAGTTCGATTCTCCAGAAACTCGGCGCCGGCAACCGCACCGAAGCCGTCGCCCTCGCCGCCCAGCATGGCCTCATCACCCTCGGCGACTGATTCCGCCCTCGCCATGTAGGGGCCGACCTCGGAGGCGCGGCCGGCGAGTGTCGGCCCGCCCGCTTCCGCGCATCCGCTTCCCCAGCCGCCGGATGGTCTTGTTCCAAACCGGCATGACTGGAAAAAACCCCGACTCGCAACTCTTCGCCTGTGGCTCAGCGTGACAAGAATACGCTTTTCTTCACTCTTCGCACCTTTCGCGTAGATCCGCTTCCATCTGCGCTCATCTGTGGTCAATTACCATTTGCCAATTGCCTCTTCTTTCCCCTGTCCCTCCGTACAGTCCCCGCGCTGTCCCATCGCCCGTTGCCGTCATGCGTCCCGCCCCCTAGAATGGAGATGACCCGCTCAAAGGAGTCTTCCATGTCCACCCAGCCCTACCGCAACGCCCTCATCACCGGCGCCAGCCGCGGCCTCGGCTTGGCGCTCGCCCGCGCCCTCGCCGAACGCGGCTGGGGCCTGCTCATCGACGCCCGTCGCCCCGGCCCCCTCCAAGCCGCCCGCGCTGAACTGGAAAACCATACCCGCGTCGTCGCCCTCCCCGGCGACATCTCCGACCCCCGCCACCGCTACGCCCTGCTCAACGCCGCCCGCGACCTCGGCGGCCTGGATGCCGTCGTCAACAACGCCAGCCTCCTCGGCCCCAGCCCCCGCCCGGACCTGCTGAACTTTCCCCTGGCCGCCCTCGAAGAGGTCTACCGCGCCAACGTCATCGCCCCGCTCGGCGTCCTGCAGGCCGTGCGCGCCGCCCTTCGCCCCGGCGCCCGCGTCCTCAGCATCACCAGCGACGCCGGCAAAGAGGCCTACCCCGGCTGGGGCGGCTACGGCTCCTCCAAGGCCGCCCTTGAGCACCTCTCCGCCATCCTCGCCGCCGAAGAACCCGACCTCAAAGTCTACTGGGTCGACCCCGGCGACATGAACACCCAGATGCAGCAGGAAGCCTTCCCCGGCGAAGACATCAGCGACCGCCTGCCGCCCGAAGAGAGCGTCCCCGGCCTGCTCGCCCTGCTCGAGGGCGGCCTGCCCTCCGGCCGCTACGCCGCCCGCGAAATTCCCGCAGAAGAATCGCCATCCGCCCGCGCCCTGTGACCCTCACCGCTGCCCCTTTCGTCTTCTCGCTCCCGAAAGAATTGGAGGCCACCGAGCCGCCCGAGGCGCGCGGCCTCGCCCGCGACGGGGTGCGCCTGCTCATCTCGCGCTTCCGCTCGGACGAGTTCCACCACGCCCGCTTCCGCGACCTGCCAGCCTTCCTTGACCCCGGCGACCTGCTGGTCGTCAACACCAGCGCCACGCTCAACGCCGCCCTGCCCGCCCGCTCCCCCGATGGCGCGCCGTACGTCCTGCACCTCTCCACACGCCTGCCCGGCGGCCTGTGGGCCGTCGAAGTCCGCCAGCAGCTGGAAAAACGCCACGAGACCTACGAGTCCGCCCGCCCCGGCGACCGCTTCGACCTTCCTGCCGGCGGCCGCGCCGACCTGCTCGCACCCCTCCACCCCGGCTTCGGCCGCTTGTGGATCACGCGCCTCTCCCTTCCACTGAGCCTCGACGCCTTCCTCGCCCGCCACGGCCGCCCCATCCGCTACAACTACATCCGCGGCCGCTGGCCGCTGGACTTCTACCAGACCGTGTTCGCCGCCGAGCCGGGCAGCGCCGAAATGCCCTCCGCCGGGCGCGCCTTCACTCCCGAACTGGTCACCCGTCTGGTGGTCCGCGGCATCCAGTTCGCCCCGCTCGTCCTGCACGCCGGCGTTGCCAGCGCGGAGACCCGCGAGCCGCCCCACGCCGAGCCCTACCGCGTCCCGCCCGAAACCGCCGACCAGGTGAATCTCGCCCGGCAGCGCGGCCGCCGCGTCATCGCCGTCGGCACCACCGTCGTCCGCACCCTGGAGACCGTCGCCGATGCTTCCGGCGAAGTCCACCCCGGCGCCGGCGAAACCGACCTGCTCATCTCGCCCAACTACCCTCTGCGCGCCGTGGACGGCCTGCTCACCGGCTTCCACGAACCGGAAGCCACCCATCTCGCCATGCTCCTGGCCCTGGCCGGCGAGTCCCACATCGCCGTCGCCTACCAGGCCGCCCTCGCCGGCCGCTACCTCTGGCACGAATTTGGCGACCTTCACCTCCTCCTTCCCTGACCGTCCCGCTCTCCTCGCGTTCATCCCAATCCCACTGTGACCCACGAAGTTAGCCACTCCTTCACTTACCAATCGCCAATTGCTCTGTTGCAAAGATGAAGAGATATGGTAAATCATAGGTTATGAAACGCGAAAGTCGTTACGTCCGAGTGGCCCGAATAGCCCACCAAATGGCGCAAAAGACCTTGCCGCAGTATACGCATGCGAAGAGCCCACATCG
>JACPVG010000036.1 GCA_016191875.1 Chloroflexota bacterium | reverse complement strand
CCGCCTTTGGCTTCTCCCGCGCACAAAACGATGCATCGGGCCATAAAATGACGCAGCAAACCTACAAAACGACGCATCGAATCTACCAAAATGGTGCACCTTTTGCCGCTTTTGGTGCACTTTCTCAGAGGGGGGTGGGGGGTTTTGCACCATTTTCCTCACCCGCCCGCGCCAGCCCACACCCGCGGACAAGAAGACACCCGACTCCGCCCGTGGACACCCGAAGACACCCCGCGGACGCAGCGCGGACACCTTGTGGACAGGGGGGTGTGGGTGTGTCGTCAACCAGTCAACGGTCAGCTACGTCAACGCCCGTGGCCTCTGGGCGCGCCAGGCCGCGGTCTCGGTTTCTTTCTCATACGTGCGGGCGATGCGGAACAGGCTGGCCTCGGAGAAGTCCGGGCCGAGCAACTGGATGCCGATGGGCAGGCCGCCGGCATCCAGCCCGCCGGGAATGCTCAGGCCGGGGATGCCGGCATGGTCAGCGGTGACGGTGAGCTGGTCGGCGTACTGCATCAGCACCGAGTCGCCGTACACGTCGCCAATCGGGAAGGCGGTGCTGGGCGTGGTGGGCGTAAGCAGGGCGTCGAGTTTGCGCGCGCCCTCGGTGTCAAACGCCGCATCAAAGTCGCCGCGGATCAGCGAGCGCACCTTGAGCGCCCGCTGGTAGTACTGCTCGCTGTATTGCGCCGCGCTGACGTACATACCCATCAGTATGCGCAGTTTGGGCTGCGAGCCGAAGGCCTCGCCGCGCGTCTTGCGATACATACTGCGCAGGTCGCCCACCTTTTCGGCGGTGCGGTGGCCATACTTCACGCCGTCGAAGCGGTGCAGATTGCTGGCAGCCTCGACGCGCGAAATGACGAAATAGGCCGGGATGCCGTAGCGGGTGTGCGGCATTGGCACGTTCTCGACGATGTGCGCCCCGGCGTCCGAGAGTTTATCGGCAGCCGCCATCACGGCGGCGAGGATCTCATCCGGCAGCGGGCGCTCTTCCATCTCGCCGCTGTCGTGGTCGTAATACGTGATCTTGAAGAAGTCCGGCGAAAGGCCGATGCGCATTCCTTTGACGCCGTCCTCGATGCCGGCGGTGTAGTCGGGCACCGGCACGGCGGCGGCGGTGGCGTCGCGCGCGTCCGGCCCGGCGATGGCGTTGAGCATCCGCGCGGCATCGGTCACATCCCGCGCCACCGGCCCCGGGCAATCGAGCGAAGAACCGAAAGCAATGAGGCCGTAGCGCGAGACGCGCCCATAGGTGGGCTTGACACCGACCACGCCGCAGAAGGCGGCCGGCTGGCGGATGGAACCGGCGGTGTCGGTGCCGAGCGAGAGCGCGCCTTCCCCGGCGGCCACGGCGGCGGCGCTGCCGCCGGACGAACCGCCGACCACGCGCGCGGGGTCCCACGGGTTGCGCGGGTGCGGCTGGAAGGCCGACGATTCATTGGATGAGCCGTAGGTGAATTCGTCCAGGTTGACCTTGCCGAGCATGACCGCCCCGGCGGCTTCCATGCGGGCGACGGGCGTGGCGGTGTAGGGCGCGACAAAATTCGCCAGCATGCGCGAGCCGGCCGTGCTGGGCGTACCTTCGACCACGAAGATATCCTTGACGGTGAACGGGACGCCGGCCAGCGGGCCAGGGATCTCACCCTGCGCCAGTTTCCTGTCCACCGCCTCGGCCTGGGCGCGGGCGCGCTCGGCGGTGAGGGTGATGAAAGCATGGACCTTGGCTTCGTCTTCGGCGGTCAGGGCGCCGGGATCCAGCGACCCGGGGCGGCCGTCCACAGCCTCGACACGCGCCAGGGCGGAGTCCAGGGCTTCGACGGCGCTGGCCTCGCCCTTGCGAATACGCGACGCGAGTTCGGCGGCGGAAAGGTCACAGAGTTCGGTCATGCAGGCTCCGGGGATAAAGGCGTGATTGGTAATTGGTAACTGGTAATCAGTGGCGCGTATCGGATTCTGGTTAGAGGTCCTCATACAGAATATCTGGCACAACAAAATGGCCGTCTTCAGTTTTGGGCGCTCCCTTCAGGATGGCCTCCGGATTCGGGAAGGGATTGTGTACGTCCGGGCGGGGCGGCGCGCTGGTGGCGGCGGTGTAGGCCACACCATGCGCCGCGGGCGGCGTGCTTTCGTCCAGGGGAATCCGCACCAGTTCTTCGATGGCCTTCAACTGGTTGTTCAACTGCGCGCGGATGTACTCACCCTCCTCGGGGCCGAGTTCCAGCGCCGCCAGTTCCACCAGATGTTCGAAAAGTTCAGGAGTGATCTTGTCGTCAGGCATGCCCCCTATTCTATCAACTTCCGTCCTGCCAGGTCAGGGTGAATCTGCGCCCCGGTTGTCGCTCCCCAAAATCCCCAGCGGCGTCATGGCCGACGCCAGGAGCAGGATGACGACGGCCCGCCCGACGATCGAGACGGCTGTGGGCGGTGTGCCCAAGGCCAGGCCCAGGCCAACGCTCACAACGGTTTCAAGCAAATACAGCCCCAGGGCCGCGTACAGGGCCGCCTTCGACCCGCGCTGAAGGCCGGCCGCCAGTCCAAGATAGACCAGGCCCATCGCCAGGAACAGCAGCCAGCTGTTGGGGGTCCCGAACACCAGGCCAGGGGCGAACGTTACGATCAGGCTGATCGTCCCCAGGAAGATGTACTGGGCCGCCACGAAGTACAATGCCCACACCGCCGGACGGACGGCGCGCAGCGCCGCTTGGTGGGTGTGCACGAGGCGGACGCCATCCCGCCAGGCCTGCAGGCCGATACCCTCGCCGCTGGCGGCAAACCTGACGCGCACCCTGCCGCCGTCTGGCGCGTTGAACTCCACGCCGCGCAATAGTTCCTCGATTCCGTAGACCTTCCCCAGCACGGTCTCCCCCAGCCTCACCTGGATGTCCTGCCAGAAACCCTGCCAGGCAACGGTCAGGGTCTGGCCCTCTCCTTCGTCGTAGTGAAAATTCGTCTCTGCCATCCCGATGCTCCCAACTCCCTGCCAGTATAACGCCTCGCCCCGCCCGGCGGCATGGCCTTTTCGTCCTGTGGGCTGATGGGTGTAGATGAGAACTCTTCTCCTGTATAATCGCGTTGAGGAGTCTGCACCCGCATGGAAATCCGTACCGCCGACCTGCTGCGCAGGGCCGCCGCCCACCTGAAAGCCGGGGAACGCGCCCAGGCGCCGGCCGTGCTGGCCGAAGCCGTGCACCACGAACCCGGCTGTGAAGAAGCCTGGACGATGCTGGGCATGGCGCTCGAAGAACCCGAGAAGAAGGTCTTCGCCTTCAAGAAAGCGCTGGCGATCAACCCCGGATTCGAACGCGCCCGGCGGCAGTTGGAAAGGCTGGAACAGCCGCCCGAAAGGCCGGAATGGCTCAAGCCTGCGCCGGAACTGCCGCCTCAGCCTGAAGCGCCTGACCCGCTGGTGGAAGATGAGCAGGAAACACCCCACCCGGCCGGATCCCGGACCGGCGCATTCACTGCGTTGCTGCCCTATTTCATCGGCGGCGGCCTGCTGCTGGCGGTCATCCTGATCGGTCTTGCCGCCTACTGGCTGTGGAGCGCGCCGCCCGCCCGGCCGGTGCCCACGCGTATCCCCCTGCCCCAGACGCCCGTTTCCGGCCTGGCCGCCACCGGCCTGCCGCCTACCTGGACGCCAACCCTCAGCCCCACCCCCGCGCCCACCCGCACCACCGCCCCGGACTTCACGCCCACCTGGACGGTGACCGGCGCGCCCCTGCCGCTGCTGCCCGCCGTGCAAACCCAGATCGCCGTCATCCAGCAGCAGGTGTCGCAGATTCGCGGCCTGGACATCCGCGAGGGGGTGGAGAATGAACTCATGCCGCTGCTCAAACTGCGCCTGCTGGTGACCGATCTGTTCATCGACGACGCTGCCATCGCCCGGTTGGAGAAGGACCGCATCGTCCTGTCGGCGCTAGGCTTCATCGACCCGGGCTACGACCTGGTGACCGCCAGCCTGAACGGCGCCGTGGACGGCATCGGCGGTTTCTACTTCCCAGAGAACAACAAGGTGCATGTCATCGGCACGTCATTGGGCGGCATCGAGCAGTACATCTACTCGCACGAGTACGCCCACGCCCTGGCCGACATGCATTACGACCTCACCAGCCTGGGCGTCTACCCGGAGTGCCTGCGCCCGCAGCAGCACTGTATGGCCATCCGCGCTCTGGTGGAAGGCGACGCCACCTACGTCGAAGAACTCTGGTACCTGGCCTACGGCGGCAATCTGACCTTCTCATGGGCCGGGCGCTCGCGCCCTACCGACCTGTTCCAGAGCGACGACCCCGTCCCGCCTTATTTCACCATCCACGGGGCGTTCCCCTATTACTTCGGGGCCTATTTCATCGACAGCCTGTACCGCGAGGGCGGCTGGGAGCTGGTGAACCGCGCCTGGCGCGAACGCCTGCCCGCCACCACCGAGCAGATCATGCACCCGGAGAAGTATCTGCGCGCCGAAGGCGGCCAGACGGTGAGCGACCCGGCCCTGGAAGCCCTGCTTGGCTCGGACTGGGCGCTGGTAGAGCGCGACACGTTGGGCGAGTGGGAAACCGCCCTGCTGCTGAGTTACCCGCTGGCGCCCGCCGCGCAGCGCGACGACACCGAAGCCTTCATCGCCGCCGCCGGATGGGGCGGGGACTCCTACCAGGTCTACCACAACGCCGCCCTGAACCAGACCGCCATGACCGTGCACTGGACCTGGGATACACCCGCCGACCAGGACGAGTTCTGGAACTCGCTGCGCGCCTCGCTGGCCGGGCGCTACGCCAACGCCGCCTTCGACGGCCCCGGCAACGGCGAGTGCTGGCTGGCTCTCGATCAGTTCACCTGCATCTACCAGACCGAGCGCGACGTGCTCTGGCTGCTGGCCCCTTCTCCGGAACTGCTGGAGGGCATGAAGGCTGTGTTCCCGCAATTTCCTTAGGGCGAAGAAACGGAATACACCTTTACGAATCGCGAGTTGCACGGGTCTTTGACTTTCCTCATTGACGCATCCCTCGGCGACTCGTTGGCCCTTTTTCGCCATGCTATAATCGCCCCATCCCGCACCCCGGAGGCCAACCCGGCATGGTGACCAAAGACACCCAAAACTACACCTTCCTGACCGAAGAACACCTGATGATTCAGGGGGCGGCGCGTGACTTCGCCCAGAACGAGATCGCTCCAATCGCCGCCGAGTTCGACGAGAGCGGCGAATTCCCCATGCAAACCATCAAGAAGATGGGCCAGATGGGCTTCATGGGTATCGAGGTGCCGGAAGAGTACGGCGGCGCGGGCATGGATACCCTTGCTTACGTCCTCGCCCTCGAAGAGATCTGCAAGGCCGACGCCTCGCACGGCACCATCATGTCGGTCAACAACTCTCTGTTCTGTCATGGCATCCTCAAGTTCGGCACGGAAGAGCAGAAACACAAATACGTGGGCGGGGTGGCGCGCGGCGAGAAGATCGGCGCCTACTCGCTCACCGAACCGATGTCCGGCTCGGACGCCGGGACGATGAAGAGCCGGGCCGTCAAGAACGGCGACGGCTATGTCATCAACGGCCGCAAGTCGTGGGTGACCAGCGGGCCGGTGGCCGATTACATTCTGGTGTTCACGATGACCGACGCTGAACGCGGCCACAACGGCATCAGCGCCTTCCTCATCGACGGCGACACCCCGGGGCTGATTCGCGGCAAAAAAGAACCCAAGCTGGGCATCCGCGCCTCGGCCACCAGCGAACTGGTCTTCGAGGACTGCCGCGTGCCTGCCTCCGCCCTGCTGGGGAAGGAAGGCGAGGGCTTCAAGATCGCCATGACCGTGCTGGACGCCGGGCGCATCGGCATCGCCTCACAGGCGCTCGGCATCGCCGAAGCCGCCTACGCGGCCAGCGTGGGCTACGTGCGCGAGCGCGAAGCCTTCGGCCAGCCCATCGGTCAGTTTCAGGGCACAGCCTTCAAGATCGCCGACATGAAGACCCGCATCGAAGCAGCGCGGGCGTTGATTCACAACGCCGCTCTGGCCAAGATGCGCGCCAAAGACAGCGGCGAGCGTTACACGCTTGAGGCCAGCATGGCGAAACTCTTCGCCTCCGAGACGGCCATGTTCGTGGCCCACCACGCGGTGCAGATTCACGGCGGCATGGGCTACAGTAAGGAACTGCCGGTCGAACGCTACTTCCGCGATGCCAAGATCACCGAGATCTACGAAGGCACGAGCGAGATCCAGCGCATGGTCATCGCCCGCATGGAGACAGGGTTGCGGTAAACTCTCCACCGAATTGAGTAGCCGCCCGCACCGGGCGGTTTTTTGTTTGGCGCGCCTACCGTTGCAGGCGGGGTACAATCCCCCTGCTCCCATCGCGGTTCCATTGCAACACAACCAGATGACTCTGCGTTTCGTCAACAGCGCGCTGTTCTATCTGTTCCTGGCCGCGCTCTTCAGCGGCCTCTACGGCATCGTCTGGACGCTGGACGGCTGGGTCTACGAACTGCACCGCATCGCGGCCTGGGCCATACTCGCCCTCCTGCCCTGGAAGGCGGCCATCGCGGCGCGCTCACTGCGGCGCGGCCTGTGCCCGAATTTCCGGCGCGGCCTTGTGCCGCTGGCTTCCCTGCTGCTGGCAACCGCGCTTCTGGCCGCCATCATGCTCGCTCTGCTGTGGACCTGGCGCCTGGGCGCGCAGACGCTCACGCTGTGGTGGCAGGATACGCTCATCTCATGGCACTGGGTGCTGGCAGTTTCCCTGCTGCCGCTATTCCTCTTCCACGTGCTCACCCGCCGCCCCGGCCCGCACTGGCAGGACACGCTCTCGCGCCGCAAGTTCCTCCAGACCGCCGGGGTGACGGCGGCGGGTCTGGCGGGCTGGCAGGTTGCCGAATGGCTGGCCGAGTCCCGCCTCGCCGAGGGTGTTACCCGCGCCCCCAGCGGCTCGCGGCTGAATGGTTTCCTGACCGGCAACGACTTTCCCGAGACCACCAACGCCGGTTTCCGCGCCGCGCCCCAGGACGCTGACGCCTGGCGCCTGCGAGTGACCGGCGCGGTCAGCGCCGCACAGACGCTGGATTACGCCGCCATCCTCGCTCTGCCGCATAGTTCGCGCATCGCTGCGCTGGATTGCACGGTGGGCTGGTATTCTGTGCAGCGTTGGGGCGGGATTCCCCTGGCGGATGTGCTCGCCCTGGCAGGCCTGGCTTCGGATGCCTTCGCCGTGCGCTTCCACGCAGCCGGTGGCTATACGCAGACGCTTACAATGGTCGAGGCTGCCGATGTGCTGCTGGCGGTGCATGTAGGCGGCGAGCCGCTGTCCCATCGACACGGCTTTCCCCTTCGAGCGGTCGTGCCATCGCGGCGCGGTTGGTTCTGGGTCAAGTGGCTGGAAGAGATCGAGGCGTTGGCGGGCCAGGCCGTTTCGGCTACCCATGCGGGCCGGAGACGATCCATTCCAGCGCCCGCATTCCCGGCACGAAGAAGTAGCCCCCCGCCCGCACGGTGACGAAACGCGGCAGGTCCCGCACCACTTTGCGCACCGGGTGGCGCTGGATGGTAAGCGTGTTGTCGCCATCGTGGTTGGTCGCGAACGGGTCTTTATCGGTATGCAGCCCGGCGAACTTCGGGTCGTTGAGCCACACCTGCTGGACGAATTCGAACTGGCGGCGGATGTCGGTATTGATGGCCACAAACAGCAACCCGCGCCGCGCAGCCGCGGTCTCGGGGCTGTAGGGCGGGCCGTAGGGCCGGCCGCGCCGGATGATGCGGTGGCGGCGGCTGGTGATCGCCGAGAGGCGGGGATTCTTTTCCAATCCATCACGCGGGTTGGAGCGCCGGATGTGCGCGCCCAATGGCGTGCGATAGCCGTAGGGGTCATCGGCGGCGTAGTGAAAGTCGTTGTTGCGCCGGTCATCGGCCGCCAGGGCCGGGTCGTCCTTTTCCGGGGCCAGCGCCAGCGGTGCGCCGCTCGGCCAGCGGCCCAACAGTTTAGCCGCCAGCCGTTCGCGCACCTCCGGGTTCGCGCCGGACTGCTCATCCAGAAACCGGTTGAAGGCGGCCACATCCTGTTCCAACTTGCGGTAGACCAGATACGTGCCGTTCTGGCCGAGGGCGCGCGGCTCTGGCATGGGGGTCAGCAGGTCATACTCGTTCTGATAGCCAAGCACGAATTCACCGGGCCTGACCATCTCCTGGCCCGGCCTGGGGAGTGTGGTGCCTTCCAGCCCCGGCTGGGAGATGCCGTCCCGGTAGCCGAAGTGTTCGCGCATCCCGGCCAGGCGCGCCGCGGCTTGCTCGCAGATGATGCGCACGCAATCCATCTCGTGCATCTGCGCCAGGTAGCGGACTTTGAGGTCCTCCACCAGTTGCGGCGTGGCGGCGAACAGCATCACCAGGATGTGCACCGGTTCGGTGCGCGGCCCGCCGAGTTCCCAGGATTCGGGCGCGCTGGCGCCCACGTCGCCCAGCAGGCGGGCGCGCACCGGCTCGGCCATCCCCTCGCGGAACTCGGCCGGGAAGGATGCCAGCATCGGCTGGCTCAAGCCCATGGCGTGCAGGCCGGCGTGGGTGAAGGCGATGTTGATGCGCGTGGAGGGCTTGATCGGCCGACCATCCGCGCCAAGCGGCCAGGCGGCCGCACTGGAAACCTCCGGCAGGATACTGCCCAGCCACGCGCGCGCCCGCCCGCCGTCCCGCACGTGCAGGAAGATGTAGACGGCTTCGTTGAGGTGGGCATAGCCGGTCAGCACGATGGCCTGGATGTCGTCGATTTCGACTTTGGCTGTCATGGCACTCCGTCACAGTTCGCGCAGGAAACCGGCGACACGCTCGTCTTCCAGCAGGGCTTCCAGCGTTTCGGCGCTACGGATGGCGGCCAGGATGTTCTTTGCCGATCGGTCCGGGTAGGCGCTGTAGAACACCTCGGCCCGCGCCTGGTGGTCGATGATGACCTGCTTGAAAGCCTGGATATCGCCCGCCCCGGCTGCCGGGTAACCCCGGCAGCAGCCCCAGATCAGGTCCAGGCCCTTGCCAACCCGTTCCGAGGCCACCTCGCCGATGTAGGATTCCCAGGCGCCGTCGTAATTGCTCACGAACAACAGGCTTCGGCCGCCATCGATCATCATCCAGCGGCCAAAGTGCACGGTGGACACTCCCGCCAGGGTGCCGTCCGGCGGCGGTTCCTTGAGCGAACGGCCGGCCGCGCCCAGGATGGCGCGCAGGTAGCCGCGCAGGCCGGGATGTGTGGGAAGCATGATGGTCATCTCGTTCTGGACGATGTGTTCGCGCTCAGTCAGCCAGCAGGGCGTGTGCACGGTCAGGGCAGGTTCCTGTCCCAGTCGAGTCGAGGTACGGCCGGCAAAGGGCAACTGCGGCAGGCGCAGTGCGCCAAGCAGCAGGTCGGCGATTGCCCCCAGCGCGGAAGAACCCAGCCTGGCCAGGCGGCCGGGCGGCGGTTTGCGGGGCGGCGAGGGCAGGCGGCTGAGAGATGCCAGGAAGGCTTCGACCTCCGGCAGGGAGAGCAGTCCGTCGATGCGGTCGCGCAGCGCCAGGCAGCGCCGTACCCCGGCCACGCTGCACGCGTGCGCCCGGAAGAACGCCCCACCCGTCACCCGGTGCGCCGCAACCCAGTCCCTGAACGCGCCCGGCGCATCTATACCGGGGAAATCCGCGCAGTGGCCGAGAATTGAACCCAGGCCGGGGCCGTGGCGCGCCAGTTCGTCCAGGTGCTGCTCCAGGCTGCCATCGTGGACGGCGTTCATCAACAGGCGGCGGCCGTCCTCCAGTAGCGTAAAGCGCGCAAAGTGTACTCCCGGCATCTCGCCGAACCGCAGCGCCGGGTTGCCGTTCACATCCGCGCCGATAGAAAGGAGCAGGTCTCGCAGCGAGCCCGCCTGCCCCGGCTTGACCTCCAGGAGGGCGGTCAGGTCGCTTCCGGTCACAGTTCGCCCTGCGTGTATTTGGGGTAATAGGGCCGGTAGCCCTTCAGCCGGGCCAGCCAGGCCACCAGCGGCAGGGCCGCCCGCTGAATCGGAATGGGCACGTTGGGCGGGAAGAAATAGGTCTCGCTGTGGATGTAATGGCTGGTGAGCGCCGCCTGCCAGAAGTCCAGGTCTTTGCCGTCGCCCGCCAGCCCGTAGAACGTCTCGTAGAACAACTCGGCCCCGGAGGGCGGCGTCACGGTGCGCAGCAGGTGCAGTTCGCCGCCGGCGCGGTTCCATGGGTTGCGGTGCAGCGTGCCGCGCGGCACCTCTACGACCTCGCCCGGCCCGGCGGTGCGATGCAGGCCGCCCAGCGTATAGGCCGCCGTGCCGGAGATGACCTCGAAGCGCTCGTCGGTGCGCAGGTGGATGTGGGTGGGCGAGTAGCCCGCCCTGGGCTTTAGAAGGTATTGGTCGAACTGGGTGTAGGCCCCGCCGGTTTCCGCCGCAGCCACACGGAACACGATGCGTTCGCCCGCCCCGGGATTCTCAAGCACATCGCCAGTCTTTGCCATCAGACGCTCCTCCTGACTTGATTTTCGCCGTATTATAGCCTCCGCGCCTGGCTGACCTCTTGTGAATCTGTGGTGTAATCTCCCCGATGACCGAAACACGCGTTGCGCTCTTCCACGAACTGCGTTCCGCCCTGCGCTGGACGCGCGCCTCCTATGCCCTGATGAGCGGCTTTGCCCTGCTCATCCTGCTCATCCTGTACGTCTGGTGGCCGCTGGCCGAGGAATACTTCGACCTGTTCAACCCCGCCGTGCCCCTCTGGCGGCAGGTGGATTGGCTGCTCATCAACATCTTCCTGTTCATGTCGCTGATGATCATGGCCGGGGCCGACCTGAAAGCCGACCTGCCCATCATCGTCATCGGGCTGGCGGGCGGGCTGGTGATCGAATCGTGGGGCACGCAAACCAACCTGTGGCATTACTACACCGCCGAGCGCCCGCCGCTGTGGATCATCCCCGCCTGGCCCATCGCCAGCCTGAGCATTGACCGCATGGTGCGCTTCCTGCGTCTGCTGGCGCGGCGCATCCCGGAGCAGGCCTTCGCCAGGCTGTACTGGCTGGCCCTGCCCGCCTTCTACGCCCTCATGCTTGTTTTCGTCGCCCCAACCTTCGGCCGTTCGCTCACGCTGGCGGCGCTGGGCCTGTGCGCCTTCCTCATCCTCACCCCCACCGATGCGCGCGCCGCCTTCCTCAACTTCGCGGCCGGTTCGGCGCTGGGCTACTACCTGGAACTGTGGGGCACGACGCGCCTGACCTGGATCTACTACACGCTGGAGCAGCCGCCCCTGTTCGCCGTGCTGGCGCACGGCATGGCCGCGCTGGCCTTCTGGCGCGTCCTGCACCTGTATAACGCATTCCGGCCGCGGCTCGTTAACGTCCTGGGAAGCCTGAAACCGCCCCAAATGAAAACCGATGAAAACGGATAATGCAACCGCCGTGCTGGTCGCCAAAACCACGCCGGGCGCGGAGATCGCCGCCCGCCTGGGCCTGCGCCCGCAGCGCCCGCTGGTGGTGGTGATGGGCGGGGCGGCCAAGCTGGCCCCGGACGACCGGGCGCGTCTGGAGCGCCACATCCACGAGGGTCTGGCCCCTGCCATGCTGCGGACCGGCGCGGCCGTCATCGACGGCGGCACCGATTCGGGCATCATGGGTATGCTCAACGCCGCCCTGGCCGGGCTGGGCTTCCCCGGCCCCTACGTGGGCGTGGCCCCGGCGGGCGTGACCAGCCTGCCGGGCGAGCACGACGAGCACGCCTACCCCTTCGGCGGCCACCACACCCACATCGTGCAGGTGGAAGGGCAGGCGTTCGGCGAGGAGCGCCGGCCGTTGTTCGCCCTGGCGGAGTTCCTTTCGGCCGGGCAGCGCTCGCTGGGCGTGCTGGCCAACGGCGGCAGCGGCGCGGAAAAAGAGGTGCTGGAGAACGTGCGTCAGGGGCGCGAGGTGGTGCTGCTGCGCGGCAGCGGCCGCCTGGCCGATGAACTGGCCGAAGCCATCGACACGCCGCACCAGGCGCGCCCGGCCATTCACCAGATGGCCGCGTTGGGCCGCCTCACCCCCTTCGACCTGCGCAACCCGCCGCTGTTCCTTCAGGAGTTCCTGCTGCGCAAGTTGGGGGCATGAGCGCGGCTGGATAAAATTCAGACCTTTCGGGTAAAAATTCCCGCCAAGAACGGGGCATTTGTCCCTACATCCCCGCACCCTGCAACCCTATAATCGGGCATGACTCTCACGCCCTCGAGACGTAACATGCCCACACGCCACCGCCGCTTTGCCCTGTTCTCCATCCTGGCCCTGCTGCTCATCTCCGGCCTGCCCGCCTGTTCCTCCGGCGCCGCAGACCTGGAGCTGCTGGGCATGGAACATCTGCCCCAGGCCGTGCAGGACGCCCCGACGCGCGTGAGCGACGCCTACCGCTTCGCCGCCGCCAACCCGGACCTCATGCAGCAGTTTCCCTGCTACTGCGGCTGCGGCAGCATCGGCCATACGTCCAACTACGCCTGCTACGTCTCCGGAGCGGACGCAGCCGGCAACCTGGTCTTCGACGGCCATGCCCTTGGCTGCCAGATCTGCGTGGATATCACCCAGGACGTGATGCGCATGATGCGCGACGGCGAAGACGTGCCGGACATGCAGGCCTTCATCGACCAGACCTACGGCCGCTATGGGCCATCCAACCTGCCATAACCCCGGCCGGGCATTGAACGATGAATCTCAGAAGGAAAGACCTCTGGATGACCCTGGCGCTGGCAAGTGTGGCGCTGGCGGTCATTTTGATTCCCGCTCCGGCCGCGGCCGCGCCGCTGGAACGCTTCTTCCGGGTGGGGGCCGGGCAATACGCTTTCACGCCCGCCAGCCTGCGCGCCAACCCCGGCGACACCATCACCATCGAACTGCACAGCACGGACGTTACCCACGGCCTGTACGTGGACGGCTACGACGTTTCGGCCGAGGCCCAGCCGGGCCAACCGGCGGCGCTCACCTTCATCGCCAGCCGGGCGGGCGTGTTCCGCCTGCGTTGCAGCGTCACCTGCGGGACCTTGCACCCCTTCATGCTCGGGCGGCTGGTGGTCGGCCCGAACTGGACGCTGGCCCGCGCCGCGGCCCTGGCGGGGCTGGCCGTGCTGGCCGCCCCGCTCACGCTCCGGAAGGCGGCGGAATGAAGCGCCTGGCGCTCACCCGCAGTCCCTGGCTCAAAGCCGCCCTGAAAAGCCGCTGGCCGCAGTTCATTGCCGCCGCGCTGCTGCTGGCCGGGTTCCTCTTTGTCATCGTCTCCGGGCTGCTGGGCACCCCGGTCGGCAGCCGCAATTTCGGCATCATCGCCGTGTGGATTCTCTGGTGGGCGCTGCTCATCCTGGCGGCCGTGCCGCTGGCCGGGCGCGGCTGGTGCGCGGTCTGCCCCATCCCGCTGGCGGGCGATTGGCTCCAGCGCGGCGCCCTGCTCGGCCCCTCCGGCCGGCCGCCGCGCGGCCTCAACCGGCGGCTGCCCAAAGCCCTGCGCAACATCTGGCTGCAGAACGGCGTCTTCACGCTCATGGCGCTGTTCTCGGCCGTCATCCTCACCAACCCGCGCGTCACCGCCCTGGCGCTGGCGGGCATGCTCGCGGCCGCCATTGGGTTGAGCGCGGTCTATGAACGGCGCGCCTTCTGCCGCGCCGTCTGCCCGGTGGGCGGCTTCATCGGCCTGTACGCTCAGGCCGCCCCGCTGGAACTGCGCGTGGCGGATACCGCCGTGTGCGCCGCCTGCGCCAGCAAAGCCTGCTACAACGGCTCGGAGAGCGGCTACGGCTGCCCGTGGGGCGTCTTCCCGGCCGGGCTGGCGCGCAATTCCACCTGCGGCCTGTGCCTGGAATGCCTGCGCGCCTGCCCCAAAGACAACATCGCCCTCAACCTGCGGCCCTTTGGCGGCGACCTGGAAAAGCCGGCCGCCCGCCTGGACGAAGCCTTCAAGGCCTTCCTGATGCTGGGCGCGGCCCTGGCTTATGCCGCCATCCTGCTAGGCCCGTGGGGCGGCCTGAAGGCCGCCGCCCTGGCGGTGGGCAGCCCGGCCTGGCTGGCCTACGCGGCCGCTTTCCTGTTCATCTGCTTCGGCCTGTTGCCGGGCCTGTTCTGGCTGGCGGTGCGTCTCGGGCAGGTCTTCGCTGCGCCGCGTCGCCGCACCGCCCGGCGCAGCGACTTCGCCCTGGCGGCCTCCGCCCTGGTCCCGCTCGGCCTGATGTTCTGGGCCGCCTTCAGCCTGTCGTTCGTGTTCGCCAACGCCGTCTACGTCCTCAACGTGTTCTCCGACCCACTCGGCTGGGGCTGGGACCTGTTCGGCGCGGCGGGTCTGGCCTGGCAGCCGCTCCTCACCAGCTGGGGGCTGCCGCTGCAAATCGGCGCGCTGGTGGTGGGCGCGTTCTGGGCGGCGCGCGTCGCCCGCCGGGCGGCGGCCCAGGGCGGGTTCCATGCGCTGCCGGTAACCGGCTACGCCTTCGGTCTTACCCTGGCGATGATGGGATTGCTGCTATGAGAGCCGAAACGCTCGCCCGGCTGCTGGTGCTGGGGCTGGCCGCGGCCGCCGTCGGCTTCCCGCTGGCCGCCCGGCAGCGCCCGCCCCTCCTGCACGCCCGGCTGGCCGAGCAAGGCGGTTGGGCGCCAGACGTTCTACGCGCCGAGGCCGGCCAGCCGCTCACCGTGCGCCTGACCTCCGACGACGTGCTGCACGGTTTCGGCGTCGGCCGGACGGATTTCGAGGCCGTGCTGGTCGAACCGGGCAAAGTAACCGAAGTCACCCTGACCTTCGACCAGCCCGGCATATACACCTACTACTGCACGGTCTGGTGCGGGCTGAATCACTGGCGCATGCGCGGCGTCATCGAAGTGCGCGGCAGCGACGTGCAAGCAGGCGCGCCCACGCCGCCGCTCTACGCCCAACTGGGCATTGACATCGATGCCCCCCATCCGGCAGAGACTACGCCAGCTGAGCGCCCCAACGCCCTGGCGGCGCCGGTTGTGGCGCTTGAGTTCTCGTTCGACCAGTACGCAGCCGCATCCCCGGCCCAGTTGTGGAGCAGCCTGGGGAATCAACCCGGCCTGGAGAACCTCACCGACGCGCAGCGCTGGGACCTGGTGGCGGCCCTGTGGGCGCGCCAGACCAGCCCGGCCGCTCTGGCCGAGGGCGAGACCATCTTCCGGCAGGACTGCGCCGCCTGCCACGGCCCGCAGGGCGCTGGCGACGGCCTGTACGCTGATGACCTGGCCTCTGCCGGACAAGCCGCCATGCAGGGGTTGGCGGGCGCGCCCGACATGCTGATGCAATCGCCACCGGATTGGCAGGACCCGGCCATCCTGCTGGGGGCCAGCCCCGCCCTGCTGCAGGGCAAGCTGCTACGCGGCGGCATGGGTACCGGCATGCCGATGTGGGGCGCGATCTACACCGATGAGCAGCTCTGGCACGTGGTGGCATACCTGTACACCTTGCAGATGGACTATCCATAGAAAGGAGATTGGACAATGGGACAACACAAAACCCGGTCACGCAAACGTACGAAACTCACGCCGATTCACTGGGCGCTGATCGGCGGCGCAGTGCTGCTGGCAGTGGCCTTCTACATCGGCCTGAGCGGGCAGGGTACGGGCGGCGGCACGCCGGCCATCTCGGTCAACCGCCAGGTGTTTGACTTCGGGACGGTGAAATTCAACACCCAACTGACCTTCCAGGTGGTGGTGACCAACACCGGAGACGGCACGCTGCGCTTCAAGGAGCAGCCGTATGTGGAAGTTCTGGAGGGCTGTTGACCGCCTTCACTGACCATCGGTTCGATGGTCCTCCAGCCCGGCGAAAGCACCTTTATCACCTCCACCGAGTTCATGATGCACGAAGGCATGGACGGATTTCATGAGTTCCGGGTTCTGTTGAAAACCAACGACCCGGCCAACCCGGAGATCGACATCCGCGTGCTCTCCGACTGGGTGCCGTAAGAAATGGTTCGCGCGGGCGGGTTGGGATTCCAACCCGCCCGCGCCCAATCCTCCGCGCTATAATGGCCGCATGACCGACTCCAACACCCCCGTCGCCCTCGACCCCGAACGCCAGACCAAAGCCAAAGAATACAACCGCATCAAACGCCGCCTGTGGCTGGTCAACGTCCTGTGGGAGGGGCTGTACGCCGCCGCCTGGCTGGGCTTCGGCTGGGCGCTGGCGCTCAAAGGCTGGCTGACCGGCTTCACCGCCAGCCCCTGGCTGCTGGTCGCGGCCTTCGCCGTGGTCTACGGCGGGGTCGATTCGCTACTCACCACCCCGCTCAGTTATTACTCTGGCTTCGTCCTGCCGCACCGCTATGAACTCTCCACCCAATCCCTCAAGGACTGGCTGCTCGACCGCGTCAAAGGCCTGGCCGTAGGTCTGCCCATCGGCCTGCTGGTGTTGGAATTCATTTACCTGTTCCTGAGGTCTTACCCGGACATGTGGTGGCTGTGGGCGGCGGGCTTCATGCTGGTGTTCAGTGTGCTGCTTTCCAACCTGGCGCCGGTGCTCATCATGCCGATCTTTAACAAGTTCGTGCCGCTGGATGAACAGCACCGCGATCTGGCCGAACGCCTGATTCGCCTGGCCGAGCGCGCCCACACCCGGGTCAAGGGCGTCTACAAGTTCGACATGTCGCGCCGCACCAAGTCCGCCAACGCCGCCCTCACCGGCATCGGCAACACGCGGCGTATCATCCTGGGAGACACGCTCATCGACAAATTCACGCCCGATGAGATCGAGACCGTGCTGGCGCACGAACTCGGCCACCACGTCAACCGCGATATCCCGCTGTTCATCGCCTTCGGCACAGTCTCCACGCTGGTCGGGCTGTACCTGGCCTCGCTGGCGATGCGTTGGGGCGCAGCCGCCTTCGGTTTCGAGAGCATCGCCGACCCGGCCGCCCTGCCGCTGCTGGCGCTGGTGCTGGGCGGCTACGGCCTGCTCACCATGCCGTTGGAGAACGGTTTTTCGCGCTGGCGCGAGCGTCTGGCTGACCGCTACGCCCTGCAGGCCACCGGCAAAGCCGCCGCGTTCGCCAACGCTTTCACCCGCCTCGCCAACCAGAACCTGGCCGATGTGGACCCGGAAGCCTGGGTGGTGTGGCTGTTCTACAACCACCCGCCGCTCAACCAGCGCATCGAAAGCGCCCGCCGCTTCGCCGAGGCGGGCTGACCCCTTCACCACCTCAGCACTCCGGCACCCGGCACGCCGATGCCTTTAGGGTACAATCGCCCGCGGAGACCCCTTGGCGATCAAATTCCTGTTCCTGTTCATGGATGGCGTCGGCCTGGGCCCGAACGACCCGGAGACCAACCCGCTCATCCAGGCCCGTACGCCCAACCTGCAAGCCCTGCTGGACGGCAGCCAACTGGCTGCGGGCGTGGCCCCGCTGGAGACCGAGCGCGCCAGCCTGCTGGCCCTGGATCCCAATTTGGGCGTAGGCGGGCTGCCGCAATCGGCCACCGGCCAGGCCGCCCTGCTCACCGGCCGCAACATCCCCCAGGCCGTGGGCGAGCACTATGGCCCCAAGCCCAACCCGGCGGTGGCCGGCGAGATTCGCAAAGGCACGCTATTTTCCACGCTCAGGCAGCGCGGCTATACCGCCGCCCTGCTCAACGCCTACCCCCAGGGCTACTTCGACGGCATCCAGAGCGGCAAGCGGCTGTACTCCGCCATCCCGCTGGCCGTCACCGAGGCCGGGCTGGCGCTCAAGACCAGCGCCGACCTCGCCAGCGGCGCGGCGCTCACCGCCGATTTCACCGGCGAAGGCTGGCGGCGGTTCATCGGCCCGCCCGACCTGCCCGTGATAGACGGCCAGGCGGCCGGGCGCAAACTGGCGGCCCTGGCGGCCTCCTACGATTTCGCCTTCTTTGAATACTGGTTCAGCGACTACGCCGGCCATCGCCAGGACAAGGCCCAGGCGGTCGAACTGATGGAATCGTTCGATGCCGTGCTGGGCGGCCTGCTGGATGCCTGGGATGACGACGCCGGTCTCATCCTGCTTACCTCCGACCACGGCAACCTGGAAGACATGACCACCCGCCGCCACACCGCCAACCCCGTGCCGGGCCTGGTCATCGGCGCCGCGGAACTGCGGGCGCGTTTCTGCGCCAACCTGCACGCTCTGACCGATGTGGCTCCGGCCATCCTGGGATTCTACGATTGACCTCCAAGGCTTGACCCATGACCCAACCACAACGCGCCTTGCCCATCATCCTGGCCGCCCTGCTGCTCGCCAGCCTGGCGTGCCAGACCGTCATACAGCCGCTGGCCGAAGAGGAAGCCACGCCGGCAGCCTCTTCGACTTCGCCGGGCCGGCCCAGCCCTGCGCCCGAGACGCCTCCGCCATCGTCATCCGGCTCGCCGCTGTGCCCGCTCCCTGAATCCCCACTCACCGAGCAGGAGACCCGTCCGGTCAACCCGCCCCACGCCAGCATCGGCGACCCCTACGCCGCGGAACTGGGCAACCTGGGCTACGACGTGCAGCGCTACACTCTGGCCCTGCGCCTCGACCCCGCCCGGCCGCGCTGGGTGTGCGGCACCGTGACGATTGAGGCGCGCGCGACCGAGACGATAGACGAATTCGCCCTCGATTTCATCGGCTTTGCACTCCAGAGCCTGCAGGTAAATGGCGAGGAAGCCGAATACTATCGCACGGCCGGCAAAATGGTCATCGGCCTGGATACGCCCCTGGCATCCGGCGAGGCGTTTGAAGTGCGCGTGACCTACTCGGGGCAGACGAAGCAGGTCCAGTCCCGTTTTGTGCCCTTCGAAGAATCGCTCGGCCTGTTCTTCCCGAGCGACGAGAACCTGTACGCTCTCTCCGAGCCGGACGGCTCGCGCTACTGGTTCCCCAGCAACGACCACCCGCGCGACAAAGCCCTGTTCCGTTTTGAGATCACCACCCCCGCCGGTCTTATGGCGACCGCTAACGGCCTGCTGCAGGACGAGATCACCGAGGACGACGCCACCACCTGGGTGTGGGAACATGCCTACCCGATGGCGACCTACCTGGCGACCGTGTCGGTCGGCGATTACGTCGAAGTGCAGAACGAGGTCGTCAATGGCGTCACGCTCCGGTCATATGCCACCCCGGGCTCCGAGTCGCTGCTGGTTGAGGAACTGGAGCGCACCGCCGACGCCATTTCGTGGCTGGAAGACATGGTCGGGCCATACCCCTTCGAGGCCTATGGCTATGTCACCGTGGAGAGCGGCGGCGTGACCCTGGAAACGCAGACGCTGGTCACGCTGTCCACCTTCATGATCGACGAAGCGGTGCTGGTGCACGAACTGGCGCACATGTGGTTCGGTAACTGGGTCAGCCTGGATTCGTGGGGTCAGATGTGGCGCAACGAAGGCTTCGCGACCTACTTTGAGTATATGTGGGGCTACCGCGACGACCCGCAGACCTTCGACTCAGAGATGGACCTGCTGGTGCAGACCTTCAAGATCAGCAGCGGCTACGAACCGCTCAACGACCTCAGCCCGGCCAATCTGTTCGGCTATGAGAGCTACGTCAAGGGCGCGGCCCTGCTCCACGCCCTGCGCCAGGAGGTGGGCGACACGGCCTTCTTCGACGGCCTGCGCCTTTACCTGGAACGCTTCGGCGGCGGCACGGCCAGCGACGCCGATTTCATCGCCGTGATGGAGGAAACCTCCGGCCGCAGTCTGGACAACTTCTTCCAGCACTGGCTTGAGGAGTGAAGCAACCGAAAAGGGATCAGGCGATGCGTGCTTTTCAGTGGAGCCTCCCCGCTCCGCCCACTTAGACATCTGCCTAATTGCCTAATTCAGTAATTTTTGTACAATTAATGCGGCGGGGCACCCCTGAGAGCCGGTCGATAGGCGGGGGATATCGCCCGGCTCTTTTCCATCATCCCTATATCCTGGATGAAAACGGCCCGGAGGAGCGGTTGCGCTCTACCGGGCCGTTGCGTTTTCCGCTGCGCCTACGGCGCGCAGTCGTTCAGCGCGTCGAGGGCCTCCTGGAAGTCTGGCTGATAGGATAGGATATCGTTCCAGATCTCAATCGCCCGGTCGCAGTTGCCGAGGTTGTAGAACCCCCAGCCTGCCGAAAGCGATACATACGGGTCCTGCTGCTCCATTCCCAGCCGGTGGGCCCGGTTATACAGGTCCGGAACTTCATCCAGATGTTGGCCGGATTCCACCAGCGCTTCCGCCAGACCGATGGGCGACCACGGATAGTTGGGAGCCAGTTCGAGCGCCCGCTCAAAGAGCCGGATGGCCTGGTCGTACATGTCATAATCGAGGAACTCCCACGCAATCCAGTCCTGCACTCCGCCGTCATCGGGAGCCTGCCCGGCCACGTAGTTGAGGGCAGCCTCGACCTCGTCGTAGCGCCCCAGCTGATACAGGGGATAGGCAAGCTCGACGAAGGCATCCCACTGGCCCGGGTCCAACTGCGTGGCCTCCTGCAGCAGCCCTACGGCCTCCTCCAGCCTGCCCTGCCGGGATTGAATCATCCCCATGGCGAACGGGAAATTGGCGTTGTTGGGGAAGCGCGCCCGCAAACCCTCCAGCGCCGCGAGGGCGTCATCCAGCCGCCCGGAGTATTCGGCGTCATCAATCAGGCTGTAGAACAACCAGGTGTCGTTCGGGCGGACTTCGACCAGGAAGAGGAACACTTCATACGCCCGCTGGTATTGCTCGGAATCGCCGTAGTAATGGCCCAGATACTCCGTGTCTTCCAGGTTGGGGCGCGACTGCGTCACGAGAGCCACTTCCATCAGGCGGGCGGCCGTGGCCGGGTCGCCGGTGTTGGAATATTCATTCGCCAGTTCCCGCACCTGCACGTAGGTGGCGGGCACAGCCAGCATGGCCTGGTAGAACGCCGCCGCGGCGCCTTCCACATCGCCGGCCGCCAGCAGTTCCCGGCCGGTGGCCATCGGGTCGGCGTGATTCGTCAGTTCCGGCGGCGGCGGCAGCAGCAGCCCGCCGAACTGCTGGGGCGGCTGACCGCCCGAAGGCTGGCTGCCGGGGGTTGAAATAGTGGATTGGCCGAGAGCGGCAGGAGTAAGGGTGGCTTCGGTCGCCGGGCCGCGGCGCAGGCCGCGCAGCAGGGCGCGGCCCCCCAGCGCGGCAACGACCAGCAGCGCCAGCACCGCAACCCCGCCCAGCGCCCACAGGCCGGCGCGGCCGCGCTTTTTTGGCGCGGCGGGCGAAGGCGCAGTGACGGCCGCGGCGGTTTCAGCGGGTGGCGTCCCGCCCAATACGGCGGCCATGGCTGCCTCGCGCGGCATCACGCCCGTGGCAGCCGGCGTGGGCGGGGGCGGCGTCTTCACCGTCGGGTGGTCAGCCGAAGACCAATCGCCGTGGGCGCTCACCGCCGTAGCCAGCGCCTCGGCCATCTCGCCGGCCCGCTGGTAACGGTCGTTCGGGTTCTTCGCCAGCGCCTTGAGGATGACGCGCTGCACCTCTTCGGGCAGGTCCGGTTTCTTGGCACGCGGCATCGGCAGCGGGTCGACGATGTGCTTGACCACTACGGCCATGGGCGTCTCGGCGGTGTAGGGCACCTCGCCGACCACCATCTCATACAGGATCACACCCAGAGCGTAGATATCGGTGCGCTGGTCGACCTGCTCACCGCCGCCCTGCTCCGGGGACATATACGCCGGGGTGCCCACGGTCATGCCGCTCTGGGTGAGCATGCTGCCGCCCACCATGCGCGCCAGGCCAAAATCGGTCAGCAGCGCCCAGTCTTTCTTGGGCATGAGGATATTGCTGGGTTTGATATCGCGGTGCACCACGCCTTCACCATGGGCGTAGTCCAGCGCGCTGGCGATCTGCCCCACCAGCGTGTTGACTTCGCGCAGGTTGATCGCGCCTTCCGCCATGTGGTCTTTCAGGGTGCCGGCCGGCACGTATTCCATGACGATATAGTGATAATCCTGTTCCTCACCGAAATCGATGACGACCAGAATATTGGGGTGGCGCAGTTTGGCGATGGCTTTGGCCTCACGCCGGAAGCGGGTCTGGAACGATTCGTCCTGCTCGACGAAGTAGGGCTGCATGACCTTGATCGCCACTTCGCGTTCCAGCGAAGGTTGAAAGGCGCGGAATATCGAGGCCATCCCGCCCTTGCCGATCTGTTCCACGATCTGATAACCACCCAGGGTCTTTCCGATGAGTTCCTGCATCTTCTTCTCCGTCGCCATAGGCCAAACGTCCTCAGTGCGTAGATTCTATCACTCACTATACAGCCGCGTTCGGCCAATTGCAAGCAGCAGACCGCGCCGGCCCCGCAACTTGACAGAGTCGGCTATTTTTGTTATATTTTGTTTAGTAATAACTAAACATTCTAAACAAAGATCTGATGAACCCACTTGAGCAAACCCGCGCCCACTTCATCCAGGGGATGAGCCGCATCAGCCACTTCTGGGGCTTCCCCAAAGCCATGGGTGCCATCTACGGCGCCATCTACCTTTCCCCAACTCCGCTATCGCTGGATGAGCTCGTACAACAGGCCGGCGTGACGAAGGGCGCGGTCAGCGCCAACGTGCGCCAACTGGAACGGCTGGGCATGGTGCATCGCCATATCGAGGTCGGCCAGCGCCGCGATTACTACATTGCCGAGACTGACTTTTGGAGAATCGTGCGCGGCATCCTGCAGGAACGCCAGCAGTCCGAGTTCGACCGGGCGCTTGCCAGCGTGGGCGAAAGCCTGGCGCTATTGGAAAATGTAAGGGGCGACGAAGCGGAATTCGCCCGCCAGCGCATGGCCGCCATGCAGTCTTTCTTCAGCGCGCTCGACGGCCTGGTGCAGGCTCTGCTCAAACTGGAAAGCCTCGTCTCGCTGAGGGCTCTCAGCCGCCTGGTCGAGCGCGCCGGAAAGGAATGACCATGCGCCGCTCTATCGAATCGATCCTCGCGCTGATCGGGCTGGTGGTCTGTATGCTGGTCGCCATCCTATTCGCCAGCGTCGCCGGCTTGCAGGGAGCGATGTTCCCCTTCCCCGGCCTGTACCTGATTCAGATCGCCCTGCTGGGGGTTCTGGGCACGGCCCCCCTGTGGCTGCGAGCGCCCGCCTGGCATGCCGCCCGCTGGGCCGCGGCCGGCATGCTGCTGGCCTTCTCCATCCTCGGCGCGTTCACGCTCGGCCCGTTCGTGCTGCCCGCCTGCCTCAGCCTGTTAGGCGCGGCTTTCCTCTCCAGCCGTGAGGCCGGCCTGCCAGTCCCGCGCGGGCTGGCCTGGTTCGCCGGCGCCGCGCTTGCCCAGGCCGCCCTGATGCTGCTGTTCGTCCAACTTTCCATCCGAGGAATGCTGCTATGAGAATCGCCGTCACCGGCGCATACAGTTACAGCGGCAAGTACATCGCCCGCCGCCTGCTGGACGCGGGCCACAGCCTGCTTACCCTCACCGGCCATCCTGACCGCCCCGACCCATTCGAAGGCCGCGTCCCGGCCTTCCCGCTGGACTTCAGCCGCCCGGACGAACTCGCCAACAACCTGCGCGGCGCAGATGTGCTGGTCAACACCTATTGGGTGCGCTACCCGCACGGCGGGATGACCTACGAAAAGGCGGTGGCGAACACGCGCACACTGCTGGCCGCCGCCCGGCAGGCGGGCGTCGGGCGCATCGTACACACCAGCATCGCCAACCCGGACCCGGCCTCCCCGCTGCCCTACTACGCCGGAAAGGGCCGGTTGGAGCAGGATATCCAGGCCAGCGGTTTGTCCTACACCATCCTGCGCCCGACGGTCATTTTCGGCCGCGAGGATGTGCTCATCAACAACATCGCCTGGTTCTTGCGCCACTTCCCGCTCTTTGCCATCCCTGGCGATGGCCGCTACAAACTCCAGCCCATCTACGTGGACGACCTGGCCGCTCTGGCCGCCGAGGGCGTCGGCCGGAGCGACTCCTACGCGGTAGATGCCATCGGCCCGGAGACCTTTGCCTTCACCGACCTGGTGAACATGCTCAAACGGACGGTCGGCAGCCGCGCCCTGGTCTTCCACGCCCCGCCCATGCTGGCCTATGCCGCCTCGCGCCTGGCCGGCGCGCTGGTGGGCGACAGGGTGCTGACGCGCGAAGAGGTGGGCGGACTGCTGGGGGGCCTGCTGGAAACCGGCTCGCCGCCCGCCGGGGAGACCAAACTGAGCGAGTGGGCACGCGACAGCGCCGCCTGGCTGGGCGTGGACTACGCTCACGAGATTCAGCGGCACTTCGTGACGGGCAAAGTGAAGTGAAGCGCAATTCCTCGCGCAAGAAGTTATAATGGGTCAATCATGAAGTGGCAGAGAAACATCGCCCCGGTGGTAACGAAAGTCAGACTAACCGAATCACGCTCAGACGTACCCTATTGGCGTAGCCGCCCATATCAAGAACGCCTGACCGCTCTGGAGGAAATCAGGCAGGAATATCATCGTTGGAGAAACGATGTTCAACCAGGACTTCAAAGAGTTCTTACAATCACTAAACGAAAATGACGTGAAGTACCTGGTTGTGGGAGGCTATGCTGTCGCGGCTCATGGCCATCCCCGCTATACCAAGGACCTGGATGTTTGGATCGAGAATACTCCTCAGAACGCCGGAAAGATGGTGAAGGCGTTGGCCGCCTTCGGTTTCGGTGGGCTAAATCTAACCGCCGACGATTTTTCACAGCCAGATACCATCATTCAACTGGGCTATCCCCCCAATCGAATCGACATCCTGACCACATTGCCGGGCATTGGCTTTGCAGACTGCTTCGAATCGAGAGTTCGGATTGAAATCGAAGACGTTCAGGTCAATTTCATCGACATCGACAACCTGATCAGAAACAAACGCGCAACCGGCCGGACGCAGGATCTGGCGGACGCCGAAACGCTTGAAAACCACTAGCCGCCCCTACGGGCATACGTCCAGCAGCGAGATCTCAGGGTTGGTGTAGCCGTACACCATCGGGCCGAGCGGCAGCAGGATCTGCTCCACGTGCGTTGCGGCGTAGGTCTGGGCCGCCAAACAGCCATCCGCCACATCCCCGGCCAGGAAACCCTGCACAAAGGCCGTCGCCATCTCCACGTAGGGATGGCCGCCGGTGTTGGTGGGGTGGGCGGCCGTGAGGGTCTTCAGGGCGGCCGCGGCGGCATCCACATCGCCATTCAGCGCAGCGATGACCACCAGTTTGTAGCCCGCGTAGGCCGCCAGCACTGGCCGTTCGCGGCCCGGGTCGATCCAGTCCGCCAAGCCGTCATCCACGATGACTTCCTGGTACAGCACGGCCGCCACAGCCGTGTCACCGGCGTGCAGCGCGGCCTCGGCGTCGTGCAGCACATGCACCCGGAAGGTGCTGGCCCCCAGCGTCTCGAAGTTCAACAGCCATTTGCCCACAGTCGGGTCGAAGGCGTAATGCCGGATGATCGGCCGTTGCGGCCCGGCCCCCACCGAACCGATCCCATTGCTGGCTGCTTCCAGATCGAACACCCCATCCCGGTCGAAATCGGTGATCTGCAGATCCGGGAAAGGCAGTTCGGCGGTCGAGCCCTCCAGCAGGTTGCGGTACTGCACGCCATCCCAACCGAGGATGCGGGCATCCTCGAAACAGGCGCTCGCCCCGCACGTCGCGCTGGAGACGATGAGTTCGTTCAACCCGTCGGCGTTGATGTCCTGGATATGGACGATACGCGGCGCGCCGAACCCGGCCGCCGGGAATTCCATTTGTACCAGCCGATAGGCCCCGGCTTCACAGTTATAGAGCAGCAACGCGCCCGGCTTGGGATCGGCAAAGACCTGCGCGTCCACGACGGAGACCACCGTCTCGGCCACGCCGTCGCCGTTCAGGTCGGCCTGGGCCACCGGGCGCGGTGGGTTGGCGGCATAGATGGCCGTCAGGCTGCGCTCCAGGGCATCCAGACCACCGCCGCTATTGAGAAAACTCTGGATCAACGTTGGCAGTTCACTGAAGTCGGTTTGCGCCAGCGGCTCGACCGCTGCCAGCGGCAGGCAGGCCTGCGCAACGGGGAAGGTGGCGGTCGGACTGGGTGTCTGGGTGGGCGTGCGGCTGGGCGCCGGCGGGCGAGGGGTGGCCGTTTCGGTTGCCGGCGGGGTTATGGTCTGGCTCGCCGCCAGGCCGGCGGGCGCGGAAGCGGTGGCCGCCGGGCGGGTGGGCGCGGCGGCGCAGGCCGCCAGGAAGGCGGCCGGAAGCACCAGAAGCAGCGCAAGTTTTGCTATCGAACGTGATTCGGGGAACAAGGGTGTATTCAGCCGTATCGGATTCTATCCGCGTCCATCTGTGGTCAATAGGGGCTGCCTGCTGTTCGGCCACGCCCTGACCTTTCCATTATACTAATGGCAGGTGACCGCCACCCGCCAAACTACCCCCCTTCCTTTCCGGCCGGGGCGCGCTCCCGTCCACCTGCCGCCCCTGGCGCGCTACCTGCCGCGCCTGCCTGAAGGCGCGGCCGCCGCCTGGCTCAAGGAGACCCTGCCGCCCGGGGGCTGGGTGATCGACCCTTTCGGGGCATCGCCGCAGCTGGCCGTTGAAGCCGCCCGCGCCGGATACCGCATCCTGGTGGCCGCCAACAACCCCATCGCCCGCTTCCTCATCGAAATGGCGGCCGCGCCGCCCAGTCCGGAAAACCTGAAGGCCGCCCTGGCCGAACTGGCCGCCGCTAAGCGCGCCGGCGAAGAGCAGGAACGCATTGAGCCGCATCTGCGCGCCCTCTACCTCACCGCCTGCGACGAATGCGGCCGCGAGATCGAAGCCCGCGCTTTCGTCTGGGAGAAGGATGCCAAAGCCCCGGCGGCGCGCATTTACCGCTGCCCCCACTGCGGCCGGGCTGGCGAATACCCGGCCACGCCGGACGACATTCAGCGCGCCGCCCGCTTTGCCGTGGCCGGGCCGCACCGCGCCCGCGCCCTGGAGCGAGTCGCCCCGGCCGGGGATGAGAACCGCCCCCACGCCGAGGAAGCCCTGGACGCCTACATCCCGCGCGCCGTCTACGCCCTCTTCACGCTCATCAACAAGCTCGCCAGCCTGCCGCTCCAGGCGGAGGCGCGCCGCAACCTGGCCGCGCTGCTCCTGGCGGCCTGCGACCGGGCCAGCGCCCTCTGGCCGGTGGGCGGCCGCAGCCGCCCCAAACAGCTCAGCGTCGCGCCGCGCTTCCGCGAACACAATCTGTGGCTGGCGCTGGAGGAAGCCATCCCGCTCTGGGGCAGCGGCGCGGCGCCCGTTCCGCTCAGCATCTGGCCGGAGCCGCCGCCCGAGACCGGCGGCATCTGCCTCTACGAGGGTCCCCTGCGCGACCTGGCCGCTGACCTCGGCCGGGTGCCGCTGGAAGCGGTGGTGAGCGCCCTGCCGCGCCCCAACCAGGCGTTCTGGACCCTTTCCGCCCTGTGGTCCGGCTGGCTATGGGGCCGCACCGCTCTGGGAGCCTTTGCCGCCGTGCTGCGCCGCCGGCGCTACGACTGGGCCTGGCACACCACTGCCCTGGCCGATGCGCTTACCCACCTGGCCGCCAATCTGCCGGAGGGCGCGCCGTTTTTCGGCCTGGTGACCGAGAGCGAGCAGGGTTTCGACCTGGCGGCGCTCCTGGCCGCCGAGCTGGCCGGTTTCAGCCTGCAGGGCTACGCCCTGCGCCCCGCCAGCGGCCAGAGCCAGTACCTCTGGCGGCGCGGCCCGGCCCGTGACCCCACTCAGACTCCCGGCGAGAACCCGCGCATTGTGCGCGCCGCCGCGCTCGAAACGCTGCGTCAGCGCGGCCAGCCGGGCCACTACCTGCACCTGCAGGCCGCCGCCGTCCAGTCCCTGGCGCGCAACCGCACCCTCCTGCTGGCCGCCATGGACGCCGCCGACCTGTACAACGAGACCCGCTCGACGCTGGAATTCGGCCTCACCTTCCAGCACGGCTTCCTGCGCTTTGAAGGCAAAGAGAATTCGCTGGAAGCCGGGCAGTGGTGGCCGCGTGAACCGGGCGAAGCCGCCGCGCCGCTGGCCGACCGCCTGGAGAAAAGCCTCGTGCAATACCTGCTCGACCAGCCCGGCCAGACCCTCGAGACCATAGACGCCGCCCTGTGCGCAGCGTTCCCCGGCATAGATACGCCCCCGGCCGATAGCCTGCGCGCCCTGCTGGATTCCTACGCCGAGCCGGATGCCAACGGGCGCTTTTCGCTGCGCGGCGCCGACGCCCCCAAAACCCGACGCGCCGACCTTGACGAGCTACGCAGCCTGCTGGTGCAGTTGGGACAGTCGCTCGGCTACCAGACCGAAGAGAGCGAACAGGCCGTGCGCTGGCGGGACGATCAGCCGCCGGAAGACTGGCACTTCCGGGTCAACGCCTCCGCCCTGCTGGGCGAACTCGCCGGCAATCCACCGGCGGCCGATAAGCGCTTCCTGGTGCACCCCGGCGGCCGGGCGCGCTTGCTGCTCCACAAACTGGGGCGCGACCCGCGCCTGCGCCAGCAGATCGAAACGGACGGCTGGCGCTTTCTCACCTTCCGGCTGGTACGCCGCCTGGGCCAAACCCAAAACCTCACCCGCGCTGCCCTGGCCGGCATGCTCGACCTCGACCCGCT
The DNA here is from genome assembly GCA_016191875.1 of Chloroflexota bacterium. GTDB lineage: Bacteria > Chloroflexota > Anaerolineae > Anaerolineales > UBA11579 > SCUK01. The sequence goes on along the minus strand of JACPVG010000036.1, from coordinate 334,773 downwards.
CGCCGAAGAGGCAACCCAGCTGGCGTTGTTTTAGGGCAGGCCGGCGCACTGAGCAGGCGGGTGGTGAAACGCGGTCGGCCCGGTTCTGATACAGGCGGCATTCTCCGGCCGCCAATGAAGCCGAAAACTTGCCAGATGTCCCTTCCCGCCCTATAATCAACCTATGAGCCAGCCCCAGCAGTTGTATCAACTGCAGCAGGTCGATAGCGCCCTCGACCAGGCCCGCGCCCGCCTGGATGAGATCGAGATCGCCCTGAACCACGATGAAACGCTGGCCCGGGCCGAAAGCCAGTTGGAAGCCGCCAGAGCCACCCACCACGAAGCCCACACCGCCCTGCGCAGCGCCGAAGAGGACGTGCAGGCCCAGCAGGAGAAGGTCGGCAGCAACCAGAAGGCTCTCTATGGCGGCGGGGTCACGAACCCCAAAGAACTTGAGGACCTCCAGCAGGAAGCCGCGGCCCTCCAGCGCCACCTGAACACCCTCGAAGAACGCCAGCTCCAGGCCATGCTGGTCTTTGAAGAGACCGAGGCGGCCTTGCAGGCCGCCCAGACCCATGCTGAGAGCACCCGCGGCCAGTCTCTCCGGCAGAACGACGACCTGGCCGCTGAACAGAAGTCTCTCTTGGCCCGGATGGCCGAACTGGAGGGTGAACGCGAGCGCGTCCTGGCGGATATCGACGCCAAAGTGCTCGAACTCTACAAGGAGCTGCGCGGCACGCGTGCCGGCCTGGCCGTGGCGACCGTGGATGGCCCGGAATGCCCGGCCTGCGGGGCCACCCTCACCGCCGCAGTGGCCCAGGCCGCCCGCACCCCCAGCCAACTGGCGCGCTGCGATGACTGCGGCCGCATCCTGGTGAGCGCCCGGCCATGAACTTCGACCTGCCCATCGACCCGATTTCATTCTGGGTGGGGTTTGCCGCCGGCATGTTGCTGATGCTATTCTTCCAGCAGGTGCGCCCGATTCTGCGCCAGACGCGCCAGGCCCTCGGTGAACAGGTCGAAACGGTCAAAGCCGGGCTTTCCACCAGCATCGAAACCCGCTACCGTCAGGACGTTTTGAAATTCATGCAGGCCAACCACCTGGCCGCGCCCCTGTTCTCCCTAGATGAACTCAGCCTGCCAGCGGCGCTGCTGGCACCACCCGCGCCGGTGGTGCCGGAAGGCGAGATACCCATTGAGGATATCGTCGCCCTGACCCTGCCCTACCTGCCCGATTGGCCGGAAGTGGGCGCCGTGTATGGCGCCGCCAAGATGAGCCTGGCCGAGGCCCTCAGCGGCGGCGGCGACCTGTTGCTGGTCGGCCGGGCAGGCAGCGGCAAGACCGTGGCGCTCTCGCGCCTGGCGCTGCGAACCGCCCGCCGCGACCCCGAACTGGGGGAAGAACTCGCCGCCCGCGTGCCGGTCTACGTGCACGCCGCCGAGTTGGTGCTGCCGCCCAAAGACCACGACAAGCCGCTGGATGTGTTCTACAACGCCCTGGCTGAGAAGGTCAGCACCCTGGTGGAGGCCCAGCTGCCGCAGTTCCTCGAAGCGGTCTTCTCCGGCGGCCTGGCCCTTTTGATCGTGGATGGGCTTGACGAACTGCCGCCCACCGGCCATTCCGGGCTGATCGAATTCCTGGCGGACGTGAAAACCCGCTACCCCGGCGTTCGGCTGGTGGCCGCCGCCGCCCCGGAAGACATCAGCGCCATGGAACCGCTCGGCCTGCACCCGGTAGCCATGGCCGCCTGGGACCGCGAACTGGCGGCCAGGTTCCTGGAGCGCTGGGCGGCGCTCTGGCAGGAACACGTCCTCAACGAGCCCTGGGCGGCCGCCCTGCCGCCCCTGCCGGAACCGATGGTGTTGAACGGCTGGCTGCTGGACAGCGACGACCTGGCCTCGCCGCTGGCGCTTACGCTCAAAGCCTGGGCAACCTACGCCGGCGACACGCGCGGGCCGCGTCTGGCCGACGCCCTGGATGCCTACGTCCGGCGCATGACCGCCGGTATCCACAACGCCCGCCCCGCCATGGAACAACTGGCCGCCCAGATGACCCTTACGCTCAACCCGAACATCGCCCGCAACGCCGCCGGCCGGTTTGTCTCCTCCTTCGAGGATCCTACCGCTCCATCCGACCTGCCGGCCGAAGCCCCGGCCGAGATCGAGGGCCTGGCCGAGTTCGCCGATGAGCTGGATGCCCTGCTGGAAACCTCATCCTTTGAAGACGAAATCGAAGAGATCAAGGAAGGCAGTGCTGTAGCCGAAACCACCGGCGCGGCCGCCTTCAAGGTCGACCCGTTCCTGGGCGCCGATCTGGACGCCCTGGCGGAAGACACCCGGCCGGAAAAAGCCCGGCGCGGCAAAGGCCGCAAGGCCGACGACGTCTCCGGGCGGAGCGTGCGCCGCATGCTGCCCGAATTGGTAAAAAGCATGATTCTGGCATACCGCCCGGGCTCCAGGATATCCTTCAGCCATCCCGTGGTGGCCGGATACCTGGCCGGGCGCGGCCTGGCCAGCCGGGGGGGCGCGGCCCCGCTGCTTCCCCAGCCGCCCTGGACCGGGCGCAGCCTGGCGCTGGAATTTGTCGCCGCGGCTGGCGACGTGGGCGCGCTGATGAACGCCATGCTGGATGACGAAGACCCCCTGATGCGACGCACGCTCATCGCCGCCCGCTGGCCACGCCACGCCGGGACGGCCGCCTGGCGCGCCAACCTGCTGCGCGCCCTGGCCGGGCTGCTCCAGCGCGAAGACCTCTCCATCGGCCTCCGGTTGCGCCTTTCCACCGCCTTGGCCTATTCCGGCGAAAAGAGCATCGGGGCGCTCTTCCGGCAAATGCTTTCCGCCAACTCGATCTCGGTGCGTTTCCTGGGCATCCTGGGCTGCGGTCTGAGCCGCAGCGCCAAGGCCGTCCCGGAACTGGCGCAGTTGCTGTACGACCCCTCGCCGCAGGTCAGCCGGGCGGCCGCTCTGGCGCTGGTCGCCATCGGAGACAACCCATCCCTGGAGGCGGTGACCTCCGCCCTGTTGCAGGGCGATGAGACCCTGCGCAAATCCGCGGCCGAGGCCCTGGCGAACGACCCCGACGAAGGCTTCGCGGTGCTCAAAGACGGCGCCACGGTGGACGACCTGGCCGTACGCCGCGCCGTGGTCTTCGGCCTGGCGCGGCTGCGCAGTCAGGCCTGGGCCCGGGAGTTGCTGGAGACCATCCAGGTGGAAGACAGCCAGTGGGTGGTACGCAACGCCGCCCAGCAGGGGCTGGAGGCCATCGGCCAGTTCAGCCTGCGCGTGCCCCGCCCGCAGCCGCCCCTGCACGAAACCGGCTGGCTGATCAAGTTCGCCAGCGACCAGGGCATGGGCGTGACCGAAAAGACCGCCTGGGAGACTGCCGGCCTGGCGCTGCGCCAGGGCAGCGAAGAACAGCGCCTTGCAGCCATGGACCTCCTGCGCCAGCGCCCCAGCGCGGCCCGCAATCTGCTGCGCGACCTCTATGGCATTCTCTACGGGCCGGAAGGCGAGATGCGCGAATCCGCTTTCTGGACGCTCTGGCAGGTGGGCGCGGCCGGCGTGGACCTCCCCAGCCCGGAACAACTGGGCGTGTAAAAGAACGAACTCACTTCATCCCACGTGATTCTCAAGGCTGTTTCGCTCGCCCCCGCTGCCCGCGCCTGGCTGGAATCTTCAGGCGAGGCCCGGGTTCTGCACGTGTTCACCCGCGCCTGCAATCTACTCGATTCCCATGACCGGCTCCTCTCGCTGGTCGCGGAGCCGTTGGGCAATGGCCCCTTCAGCCTGGTGGTCGAGGAAGTGGACTTCACCCGTCACATCCAGTCCGGTTCGCCGGTGAGCCGCGCTTCCGGGCCGCTGGTTGCCGGAACACTGCAAGTGAACTGGCAGGCCGCGCGGCTCTGGTCTCCGCGCCCGGCCTGGGAGGCAGCCGCCGCCCGCCTTGTCTCCGCCGCGGCCGGGAAGGCAGCTGCCCGCACAGTATTGCTGGAACTGCTGCGCGCCGAAGCCCCATCCGACAGCCTGGCTGCCCTGCTCCATCGGGCCGACCCGCAATTGGCGGCGTCTCTGGCCGCCCGCGCCCGCCGGGGCATGGAAGACCTCGCCCATCCGGGGAAACGCGCCGATGCCGCCCGCGCGCTGGCCGGGCTTGGACCAGGCCTGACCCCGGCCGGGGATGACTTCCTGCTGGGTTTCATGCACGCCTTCTGGGCGCACAACCCCGCCGCCGCAGCCGCGGCCTGCCAGCCCCTGGCGGATGCCGCCGCGCCGCTCACCGGCGCGCTTTCGCGGGTCTGGCTGCGCAGCGCAGCGCGCGGCGAAGCGGGCGAGCCCTGGCACCGTTTCCTGAAGGCGCTGGCGGATGGCGATCAACCCGGCTTGCTGGCGGCCGCAGAGGCCATACTGCCCACCGGCCACACGTCCGGGGCGGACGCGCTGGCCGGGTTCGTGTTCGGCCTGGAGGCGGCGTGATTCTGGTGACCGGCGCGGGCGGCAAGACCGGCCGGGCGCTGCTCGCCGCCCTGGCCGGTCGCGGCCTACCGGCCCGCGCCTTCGTGCGCTCCGCAGAGCAGGCCGCCTCAGCCCATGCGGCCGGCGCCGTCGAAACCGTCACCGGCGACCTGATGAATCCCGGCAACCTGGCGCGCGCGTGCGCGGGCTGCAACCAGCTCTATCTGATCTGCCCCAACATGCACCCCGCCGAGGAAAGTATTGGGCGGGCGGTCATCCGGGCCGCTCAGGCCGCCGGAGTACAGAAATTCGTCTATCACTCCGTCCTGCATCCGCAACTGGAGGCCATGCCGCACCATTGGAGCAAACTGCGGGTCGAGGCGCTCGTCTTCGAATCCAGCCTGCCGTTTGCCATCCTCCAGCCGTGCGCCTATATGCAGAATACGCTCAGTCAGGTTGAAGCCATCGCCGCGGCCGGGTTTATGGAAGTCCCCTACAACCTGGAAACTCGCCACAGTCTGGTGGACCTGGCCGACGTAGCCGCCGCGGCCGCTGAAATCCTTGCATCCGGGGCGTATACCGATGGCATCTACGAACTGGCCGGGCCGCAAGCCCTCAACCAGCACGACATCGCCGCCGCGCTTTCAGCCGCTCTGGGCAGGCCCATCGCCGCCCGGCAGCTACCGCCCAAAACATGGGCCGCCCGCAACCCCGGCCTGCCGGAATACGCCCGCGCGAGCCTGCTCGCCATGTTCCGCCACTACGACCGGCACGGCCTGCGCGGCAGCCCGGCTGTGCTGGCCGCCATCCTCGGTCGCCCGCCTGCGACCTTCGCTCAAGCAGCCGCCCGGCTGTACGGATAACCTTGCCAGACCAGCCGGGAAAACAAAAAGCAGGAGTCACATGACTCCTGCTTTTCTTGAACCCTGTTACGTTTATTTCTCAGGTTTGGACGGGGGGAACACCAGGAAGATGGCGTTCAGCAGAATGCCCAGTACCGCGCCGGTGGCAATCGCCGGCAGGCCGCTCGGGAAGATGCCCTGCAGAATCGGGATGGGCAGGAAGCCGCCCGGGTAGCCGATGTTGCCGCCGATGCCGACCACGAGGATGACTGCGCCGACAGCCAGCTGGCGCGGGTCGAACATGTTTACCTTGTTCTCGATCATCAGAGCAATGCCCTGCATGCCGATGACGCCGAACAGGTAGATCGCCAGACCGCCGGATACCGCGATTGGCATCGAGCTGACGACAGCCGCCAGCGTACCGCTGAAGCCCAGCAGGGCCGAGATCACGCCGGCGGCGATGAGCGCCGGGCCGGAGTAGTTGCGGGTGATGGCCATCAGCGAGTTGTTCTCGCCGTAGTTGGTGCCGGCCGTCGAACCGAACAGGCCCTTGAGGAAGTCATCGATGCCGTCCAGGATCAGGTTGAAGCCGATGTACTGGTCGAGTTCGTACTTCTCGCGGCCCATGTCTTCAGCCAGCCGGTCCACGTACAGGCTGATCTGGTACAGGTGGGCGGTCGATTCCGGGATGGTCGCCAGCGCCATCACGGCGATGCTGAACACAGCCGTGGCGGTCATGGCGCTGCCGAAGTTCGGGAAGGTGAAGTGCGGGACCACGAACAGGTCCGCGCCGCCGATGGCGCCCAGGTCCACCAGGCCGGTCGCCGCGGCCACGATGTAGCCCACCACGCCGCCCAGCAGCACAGGCAACATGCCCAGGAAGCCCCGGTTCTGCAGGTAGACCGAGAACAGGATGGTCACGACCAGGGTGAGAATCGAGATGCCCCAGTTGGCGCTGGCCATACCGAGCGCGGCAAAGCCCAGGCCGAAACCGATGACAGCCGCGACCGAACCGGTCACCACAGGCGGCAGCACCTTATCCAGCGCGGCCTTGCCCGCCTGGCGGATGATAAACCCGATGAGGATGTTGAACAAACCGGTCGCCAGGATGCCGACCTGCACCGTGCCCAACAGCTCATCCGAAGCCGGCGTGCCGGGTGTGGCCTGGGTGATCGCCAGATAGGCGGCGATGTAGGAGAAGGACGAACCGTACCAAAGCGGGATGAACTTCCCGATGCGCCACTTGGACAACAGCAGGGCCACGATGGTCGAAACGCCCGACATGAACAACACGGTGCTGGAATGGAAGCCCGTCAGGTAGGCCACGAACACGGTGGCCGGGAACATGGTCAGGACATGCTGGAAACCCAGCAGGATCATCTGTCCCAACGCGGGCTTGTCATTGGGCAGGTAGCCCATCATCTTGGTAGCCATAATTCTCCTCTCAATAATCTGCCTTGTGGTTGCGAAAAGGGGAAGAACGGGGGTTGCGATGGATCTGCGGCGCGGCACCTCCTCGAGATCTCAGTTGTAAGACAATTAGTACTATGGTCATATTAACACAAAATGGCTCCCAAAGATACCAACCAAAGCGGTCAGATTTGGGCGCCGGGCGAATGGTAATATTGAAGGAATTCAGGAGACTCTCATGCCAAACGACGCTGCGCTCCTTGCCGGAATCCAGGTCATCGACCTCACCCGTGTGCTGGCCGGCCCGTACTGCACCATGATGCTGGGCGACCTGGGCGCAGACGTTATCAAAGTCGAAGCCCCCGGCAAAGGCGATGACACCCGCGCCTGGGGCCCGCCCTTCACTGAATCCGGCGAATCGGCCTACTTCCTCAGCGCCAACCGCAACAAACGCAGCCTCACCCTCAACCTCAAGTCGCCCGCCGGGCTGGAGACGCTCAAAGACCTCATCCGCCGGGGCGACGTGCTGGTGGAGAACTTCAAGGCCGGCACGCTGGCCCGCCTGGGGCTGGGCTACGACGCTCTCCAGGAACTGCGGCCGGGGCTGATCTACTGCACCATCACCGGCTATGGCACGACCGGTCCGCTGGCCGACCTGCCCGGCTACGATTTCATCGCCCAGGCCCTGGGCGGCATGATGGCGCTCACCGGCCCGGAGGAGGGCGAACCCTATCGGGTGGGCGTGGCCATCACCGACCTGATGACCGGCATCTTGGCCTGCAACGCCATCCTGGCGGCGCTCTTCGCCCGCCAGCGCACCGGCCAGGGCCAGAATATCGACATGGCCCTGCTCGACTCACAGGTCGCCACGCTGTCCTACGTCGCCAGCAACTACCTGGTGAGCGGCCAGGAGCCGCGCCGCCTGGGCAACGCCCATCCCAACATCGTCCCGTATCAGTCGTTCAAAGCCAGCGACAAGTACTTCGCCGTGGCGGCCGGCAACGACGGGCAGTGGGCGAAACTGGTGAAAGCGCTGGGCAAACCGCAATGGGCCGAAGATGAACGCTTCGCCGCCAATGCTGCCCGGGTGAAGAACCGTGACGTCATCGTGCCGCTGCTGGCGGAGGTATTTGCGGCGCGCCCGGCCGCCGAGTGGCTGGCGGTCTGCGACGCCGCCGGGATCCCGGCCGCACCCATCAACACCATCCGGGAGGTGTTCGAACATGAGCAGGTGCAGGCGCGCGGCCGCGTGCACTACATGGACCACCCGGCCGGCGGGCAGGTGCCGCAGCTCGCCTCGCCGATGAATTTCCTCACCGCGCCGCTGGCGATGCGCCTGCCGCCGCCGCTGCTGGGCCAGCACAACGAGGAAATCTTGCACATGCTCGGCTACGACGAGTCAAAAATCCAGGCCCTGAAAGCGGACGGCCTGGTCTGACCGGGCTGATCGCCAGTACCCCCGACCGATTGCCGCTCCCTTGCCCCGAAAAATCCTCCACTTCGACCTGGACGCCTTCTTCTGCGCCGTAGAAGAGCTCAACGACCCGACCCTGCACGGCCTGCCCTTTGCGGTCGGCGGGCGACCGGATGAACGCGGCGTGGTGGCCTCCTGTTCCTACGCCGCCCGGCGTTTCGGTGTGCGCTCGGCCATGCCGATGGGCCAGGCCCTGCGGTTGTGTCCCGGCCTGCGCATCCTGCCCGGCCGCCATTCCAGGTACAGCGCCAAAAGCAGGGAGGCTATGGCCATCCTGCGCCAGTTCACGCCGCTGGTCGAACAGCTTTCGATTGACGAAGCCTTCCTGGATGTCACTGATCGGCCGGAAGAAGCCGGCGCGCTGGCCCGCGTGATCCAGGAACGTGTACTGGGGGAAACCGGCCTGCCCTGCTCACTGGGCGTGGCGGCCAACAAACTCGTCGCCAAGATCGCCACCGACGTGGGCAAAGCCGCCCGTCAGACCGGTACCTACCCCAACGCCATCCAGTTCGTCCCGCCGGGCGAAGAGGCGGCCTTCCTGGCCCCATTGCCGGTGGAAATGCTGTGGGGCGTGGGACCCAAGACCGCCGCCCGGCTGGCGGAACTGGGCATCCGCCGCATCGGGGAACTCGTGCGCTGGCCGCCCGCAGACCTGGGGCGCCATTTCGGCCAGCACGGCCGCGACCTGGCGCGCCGGGCGCGCGGCGAAGACGACCGCCCGGTGGTGACCGCCCGCGAGGCCAAGTCGGTCAGCCAGGAAATCACCTTCAGCCGCGACGCCAGCGACCGGCAGCGCCTGCTGGACGAGTTGAAGAGCCAGAGCGAGCGCGTGGCGCGCATGCTGAAGAGCCAGAATCTGCGCGGCGCGACCGTCAAGATCAAACTGCGCTGGCCGGACTTCACCACTCTGACGCGCCAGACGACCCTCGCCGCGCCCACCGACGATGCGGCCCGCATCTACGAGACAGCGCGGGCGCTATTCGAGAAGAACTGGCGGCCCGGCAAGCCGGTGCGGCTGCTGGGCGTGGGTATGAGTCGTCTGCAATCACCCAGCCGCCAGTTGAGCCTGTGGGACCAGTCCATCGAAAAACGCGATCCCCGCCTGGAGGCCGCGTTGCGCGAACTGCGCGCCCGCTTCGGCGATGACGCCATCGCCCGCGGCCGCAAGCCGGGGCAGGGGTAAACCCGAAATCAAAATCGCCGCAGTTGCCTGCGGCGATTTCTTTTCGTTGTCTCTCGTTATTGCGGGGCGGCCGGGTCGGCGCCTTCCGGGACGATTCTCACCAGCACCGCTTTGACCACCGTGCGCCATTGGTAATCGCCCAGGCGTTCGTTGTAGCCTTCGCAGGTGATAAGGGTCACCCAATCCAGTTCCTCGTGACCGAGCACGCCCAGGTCGCCCGGCAGCGCCTGCGTGTTGCTGCGCAGGGAGTACACGTACTGCTGACCGTAGGCGTGGATGATGATCAGGTCGCCGTAGGATAACTGGTCGAGCAGGTAGAACGGGCCGGGGTTGCCGTTGGCGTTCCACACGTGGCCGGTGAGGGCGGTGTTGCCGCGCAGGGTCGGGAAGGCGGTGCCTTCCAGGTAACCGGCGTTCTCGCCCAGGTAGGCCACGTCCCAGCCGGTCTCAGCCAGCGGCACGCCCACGATAGGCATCTGCACGCCGAGCGACGGGATCTCCAGCCAGATATCGCCCAGATCGAAGTACGGGGCTTCAACCAGCGGCTCCAGCGGCGTCTGCTGGCCGGGGGCAAAGCCGGTCTCCGGCAGGCTGAAGTCGCTGCCCTCGAGGTCGAAGTTCACCACGGACGTGGACGAGATGCCGCCGTAGATGTCCACCGGGTCGGGCGGGTCGTACCAACGCTCGGTGGAGAAGATGTTGTAGGGCGATTGCGGCGTGGTGCGGTCGCCGGGGAAGGACGACCATTCCACAAAGCCGGTATTGGAGGCGCTGCCGCCGGGCGGGATGGCCCCGAGGGTGACGTCGAAAGCCACCACGGCATGCTGGCCGTTATCCAGGAAGGTGTCCCAGACGATGCGCAGGTTGGGCGCGCCGCTGTCGTCCAGCAGCGTGGGTACCTGGCCGCTCACGTAGCGCAGCGAGCCTGCCACGTAGGTGAATTCCGGCTCCACGGCGTCCCGGACGATGACGTCGAAGGCGTCGCTGTTGCTGGACGGGGTGTGGAAGATATCCAGCGTGAAGGTGATGATGTCGCCGGGTGAGGCGGACGTCGGGCTGGCGGTCTTGTTGATATCCAGGTCCGGCTCGACGATGGTCACCAGGGCGGCGCTGTCGTTCAGGATGCCCGCGCCCCAGAAGACGTCGTTGTTCAGCGTGTCGCCGCGCGAGTTCTGCGGGATGTCCAGCACGATGACGCGATAGATGATGGTGAGGGTCTGGTCCACCCCGGCGGTGTTCTGCACGTCGCCCAGGTCCCAGACGATCTGGCGACCCTGTTCTTCGGCCACTACGCTTCCAGTCGGGAAGGGCAGGATGGCCGGGTTGCCGCTGGCGGGCGTGACCGCATCCGGCGTGCACAGGTCGGCGAAACCGCCCGGCAGCGTGGTGGTCAGCCCGGCATCGGCGCTGATATCCAGCGGGTCGCAGTCCATGAAGGCCAGGCCCAGGTCGAGGATGTCGGTGATGCTGGCGTCCACGTGCGAGGCGCCCGCCCCAAAGACGATATCGACCTGATATTCGATGATCTCGCCGATGGCCACCCGGTTGGGCGTGGTGTTCGGCAGTTCATCCACCGCCAGCAGTTGCTTGCTGAGGCTGACCGGGCCGCCCTCGTAGCCGAAGTCGGCGTCGTTGTAGTCTTCGCCGCCCGCCACGGTCACCTGGAGCGGTTCGTTGGCGGTGGTCAGGGCCAGGCCGTCGAGTTCATTGTTGTCATCGGTGACGAACACGACGTAGTTGCCGGGCGGCAGGCCGGTGAAGTCGAAGTCACCGTTGATGTCGGTGGTGAGTGTGCCCACCAGGACGCCGTCCAGGGTGACGTCGCCGTCGCCATCCGGATCGGTCCACAATTCGATGGTCACGTTCTGGATGCCGTTTTCGCCCGGATCCTGAACGCCGTCGCCATCGCTGTCCAGCCAGACCGTGCCGCCGATGTTGGCGACCCCCGGATCAACCGTCGCGGTGGCTGTTGCGGTCGCGGTGGTCGTACCTGTGGCCGTTCCGGTGGCCGTTTCCGTGGCGGTGTTCGTCGCGGTTGCGGTGCCTGTAGCTGTCGCGGTGGCCGTCTCCGTATCCGTGGCGGTGGCCGTCGCAGTCGGTGTATCCGTTGCAGTGTTCGTCGCGGTCGGCGTATCCGTCGGCGTCGCAGTCGGCGTGTCCGTGGCGGTGTTGGTGGCCGTCGCAGTCGGTGTATCCGTTGCAGTGTTCGTCGCGGTCGGCGTGTCGGTGGCCGTCGCCGTCGGCGTGTCGGTGGCTGTCGCGGTCGGTGTATCCGTCGCGGTGTTGGTCGCGGTCGGGGTGTCCGTCGCAGTCGCGGTCGGCGTATCCGTGGCGGTGTTAGTCGCCGTCGGTGTATCCGTCGGAGTCGCAGTCGGCGTATCCGTCGCGGTGCTCGTCGCAGTCGGAGTGTCGGTGGCCGTGTTGGTCGCCGTCGGCGTATCCGTCGGCGTCGCGGTCGGGGTATCCGTCGCGGTGTTCGTCGCCGTCGGCGTATCCGTCGGAGTCGAGGTTGGCGTGTCGGTGGCCGTCGCGGTCGGCGTGTCCGTGGCGGTGGCCGTTGCAGTCGGCGTGTCCGTGGCGGTGTTAGTCGCCGTCGGTGTATCCGTCGCAGTGTTCGTCGCGGTCGGAGTCGAAGTCGGCGTATCCGTGGCCGTCGCGGTCGGGGTATCCGTCGGAGTCGAAGTCGGCGTGTCGGTAGCCGTCGCGGTCGGCGTGTCCGTGGCGGTGGCCGTTGCAGTCGGCGTGTCCGTGGCGGTGTTAGTCGCCGTCGGCGTATCCGTCGGAGTCGAAGTCGGCGTATCCGTCGGCGTCGCGGTCGGGGTATCCGTCGCGGTGTTCGTCGCCGTCGGCGTATCCGTCGGAGTCGAGGTCGGCGTGTCGGTGGCCGTCGAAGTCGGCGTGTCCGTGGCGGTGTTAGTCGCCGTCGGCGTATCCGTCGGTGTGGATGTCGGCGTGTCCGTCGGTGTGGATGTCGGTGTATCCGTCGGCGTCGCGGTCGGAGTGTCCGTCGCAGTCGCGGTCGGAGTCGACGTCGGGGTATCGGTCGGAGTCGATGTCGGCGTGTCGGTCGGCGTCGCAGTCGGCGTATCCGTGGCCGTGTTCGTAGCCGTCGGCGTATCCGTGGCGGTGTTCGTCGCGGTCGGGGTGTCCGTCGCGGTGTTGGTGGCCGTCGGCGTGTCCGTCGCGGTGTTGGTGGCCGTCGGCGTGTCCGTCGCGGTGTTCGTCGCGGTCGGGGTGTCCGTCGCGGTCGGAGTGTCCGTCGCAGTCGCGGTCGGGGTGTCCGTCGGAGTCGAGGTCGGCGTGTCGGTCGGCGTGGATGTCGGCGTGTCCGTCGGTGTAGATGTTGGCGTGTCGGTGGCCGTCGCGGTCGGCGTATCCGTCGGAGTGTTCGTCGCCGTCGGAGTGTCCGTCGCAGTCGCGGTCGGCGTGTCGGTCGCGGTGTTGGTGGGCGAGGGCAGCGGAGACGGCGTATCCGTCGGGGTCGCGGTCGGCGTATCCGTCGGCGTGGATGTCGGCGTGTCGGTGGCTGTCGCGGTCGGGGTATCCGTCGGCGTGGATGTCGGCGTGTCGGTGGCCGTCGCCGTCGGGGTATCGGTCGGCGTGCTGGTCGCGGTCGGCGTATCCGTCGGAGTATCGGTCGGCGTCGCGGTGGGCGTGTCGGTGGCTGTCGCGGTCGGCGTCTCGGTGGGCGTCTCAGTGGCCGTCGGCGTCGCCGTCTCGGTCGGGGTATTGGTCGCGGTCGGGGTCGCGGTGGCGGGCAGGCTGACGGTAGCGCTGTCGTTGTTCGAGGTCACGCCATCCGCCTCAGCCGAAGCGGTGTTGGTCACCGAACCGGCGGCCACATCGCCCGCCACGATCTCATACGTGGCCGTGCAGGTCACATGCTCACCCGGGTCCAGGAAATTGTCGCCGTCGCCCGGGTTCACGCCCACCAGGGCGTCCGCAACATCATCGCAGACCACCTCGTTGGGCGTCGTGATCTTATCGTCGGTCACGGTTACCGGGCCTTCCAGCGGCGCGTAGCCGGTGTTCGTGACCACATAGGTGTACGTGATCAATTCGCCCGCGGCGTTGAACACCAGCGGGTCGGCGGTCTTGTCCAGCGTCAATTCCGTGGTGGCATAGGTGGCGGAATCGGTATCCGTGTAGTCGCTCCCGCTGTAGGTGCCTGTGGCGGTGGCGGTGTTCTCATGCTCGCCCAGCGTGGCGCTGACCGGGCCCAGAACGCAGATTGCGATGTGACCTTCGTCGGCGTCGGCCACCGGCAGGTTGAACGGCTGGGTGAGGGGGTTGCCGTCGCCGTCCTCCCAGGCGCAGGTGCTCACATCCAGGGCGGGCACGATGGCAACGTCTTCGGCGATGTCCACCGAGGTCAGGGCCACATCGCCGGTGTTCTCAATAACGAATCGATAGAAGACGTCATCGTTCTCGGCAACCGCCAGGAACGAAGACCACGGGCCGGTGGCCGTCGGGCCGACCTGCTTGAGGAAACTCAGCGAGGCGGTCGGGTCCTTCACCAGCAGGCTGGCAGTGGCCGTGTTCCCGGTGCCGCCGTTGGTGGAACTGACCTGAACGGAGTTGTCCTTCACGCCCGTCGTCGTGCCGGTCACATCCACAGAGAAGGTGCAGGTCTCCCCGGCCGCCAGGCTGGCGCCGGACAGGCTGATGGACGTGGTGGTCGCTGTGGCGGTGATGGTCCCGCCGCCGCACGAGCCGGTCAGGCCGTTCGGGTTGGCGACCTCCAGCCCGGCCGGCAGATTGTCGGTGAACTGCACGCCGGTCAGGGTGGTGGCGATGTTCGGGTTATGAATCGAGAAGGTCAGGCTGGTCGTGCCATTGGTGAGAATCGAGTTCTCGCCGAAGGCCTTGGAGATCTCCGGCGGGTCGAGCACGGTCAGCGTGTCGGTGCCATAGCCGGTGGAGGTCGTGTTGGGGCCAGTCTCGGAAGAAGTGATGCTATCGCTGGTGTTGGTGTACACCCCGGCTTCGGTCCCCAGGATATCAACGGCTATCGTACAGACGGCATTGGCGGAAAGCGTACCGCCGCTGACCGTGATGCTGGATGAGCCGGGTGTCGCGGTGGTCGTCTGGCCGGTGAAGCTGCCGACCGAGCAGGAAGTGACCAGCCCATTCGGATCGTCGATCTCCAGGCCGGTGGGCAGTGTGTCGGAGAAACCCACGCCGGTCAGGGCAGTGGAATTCGGGTTGGCGAACGTGAAGGTCAGTGTGCTGGTGCCGCCCACCACGATCGGGTCGGTGGAGAACGCCTTGGACAGCGTCGGTACATCCGGGCGCGGGCAGCCGGTGATGGTAATGTCATCCAGCTTCATCAGCGCGTTGGGTTTGTTGGCGGGCGCGCCCTCGGCGTTGATACGGAATGTGGTGGTACTGGCGCCGCTGGAGTCGGCCGTATAGGAGCCGGCCAGCGTCTGCCACGAGCCTTTAGTGGCGGTAATCGGCGTGGAAGAAAGCGTGACAAACGAGCCTGAATCGGCCTGGGAGTGGATGTAGATCTGGTTGTCGCCCACGTTGCCCCAGTCGCCGTTGCCTTCCAGGTCGTAGGCAAACGTGATGGCGATGCCGCCGTAGTTGCTCGAGTCCACCGTGAACTCGAAATACGGCGTGGTGCTGCCGGTGGGATTTGTCACACCGTTCCAGCCGCCCTGAATCTGCCAGGCGTTGGTCGTGCCGCCCGTGCCGGCCGCCACAATGGACGAGGTGCCGCCCGAACTGGCGGCGGTGGCCGTTGACACGTCGGCATCTATCGTCGTATACGGCGGCGGCGGGCCGCCGCTGCCCTGGCCGGTGGTGGGCATCGTCCAGGTGGCCAGCGTCACCGGGCTGGCGCAGGAGGAAGGCGGCGCGGGCTTGGAGGTCACCGAGAGCACGTCGGTGGCGAAATTGCCGGTGTCCTCGGTGTCAATGAACAGGTTGTCGCTGGTGTTAGTGTGGATGCCTTCGGTGACCGAGGAGACGGTCACGCTGATGGTACAGGTCGCCAGTCCGGCGATGTCGATGTTGGTGAACGAAAGCGACGTATCCCCCACCGTCAGCGAGGCCGGCGACGGGCTGCCGCACCCGCTGTAGGTGATGGTGGTGGCGGAGATCTCCACCCCGGCCGGCAGGTTGTCAACGAAATTCAGGTCGTTGATGGCGTTCGAGCCCGGATTGGGAATCGTAAAAGTGAGCGTGGAGTCATCGCCCGGGTTGATGCTCTTGGGCGCGAACGACTTGGAGATGTCCACATTGACAATGCTGGCGATGCGCCCGCTGGTGGCGAAGTCGGCGTTGTAGTGATAACTGCTGCCGGAAAAGTCGTAGATCAGCGTGCTGAGCACGTTTGAACTGCCCGCCCCGCCGATGATCTTCACCGTATAGGTCACGGTAATGTCGCCGCCCGCCTTGCCGGTGGATACGCACGAACGGTAGTTGAGGCTGTTGAAGTCGTTCACCCACACGCAGGCGTCGCCGTACAGCGTGTCGTAAGGCGGCGCCATCGTCCCGGAGGTCTCGGCGGTGTATGTGGTATCCACCGCCAGCACCTGGAAGATGGTGTTGGGGAAATTGATGAAACTCTCGATCTGCTCGTAGCCGTTGGTGGCCGTGCTGCCCACCAGGGTGATGTCATAGGTCTGGCCGACCACCAGCGTCATCGTGCCGCCGGGGCTCACCGAAACGCCGTCCAACTGCACGTCCGTCACGGAGTTGCGGCTCTGCGAAATCAGGTATTCGACGTAAAGCTCACGGTCGCTGGGGGTGGAAGCCGAAAGCCCGCCGTCGGCGGTCACGGTGATGTGGTATTCGCGGGTGGTGTCGTAGGCCGCCGCATTACGCGTGACCGTGACCTCAAAGTAGAAATCGTAACAATCGCCCGCCGCCAGGCTGGAGAGCGTGATGGGGTCCAGCGAGCCCGTGCGCAGGTTGATGTAGGTATTCGCCGAATCCCAGACGAAGTCCGCCGACAGGTTGGTGGCGGCCGCGTCGCCCGTGTTGCACACCCGCGCCCCGATGGGGAAGTTTTCGGGGCCGACGTTGACGTTGTTGCTGTCCAGGCCGACCACGTTCCAGGTGATGGGCGAGATGGTGAGCGAAGCCGCCGCCAGGGCGGGGGTAACCCCGCCGAAGGGCGCGGCCAGTATCGAACCCAGCACAGCCAGCGAAACGGCGATGCGCGCAATTACCCGCCAGTGCGGGCCTTTGAGTTTCGGCTGCGATGTGAGCCGCGATTTCCCGGTTTTCATTATTCGAACGCGCCCGCCTTCTGGAACGGCGCGCAATCTCCTCCCCGTTTTACCGGGTGCAATTGTCTCAATCCAACGTAAAAGCGCTCCCGCACTGGCATGGCGCCCGTTATGCCTGCCAGGGTCAGGAGCGGCGAACCCGTTGGCCCCCAAAAAGTCGGTGCAACGAAATGCTTCATTTCCATCCGCTTTCCAGGCGAAATCAATTTCCAGATAATCAAATTCGCCCGCAATGAAGAAAATCAATAATACCGGCGGTGCGATTCGGATGGAAGGCCACACACTTCGTATGCAGTTGTCCCGACGATTATAGTACTTTTGCCCACAATCGGCGCTTGCATTTCGTTTAGGAACTTATAGGACATTGGTACTATTTAGCCTCTATGAGCGTAACAGGCGGGCGGGGTTCTCGTTTATTCAAGGTTATTCCTGCCATACCATAAGTCTCCGCACGAAGTCCGGCCCGCCATAGACCATCCCCGTATACACCTGCACCAACGCCGCGCCCGCCTCCAGGCAGGCACGGGCATCTTCGTCGGTCATGATTCCCCCCGCCGCCACCAGCGGCAGACGGCCAGCCAGCTTATCGGCCATACGCTCCAGTGCCCTGGCGCGTATGGCCGCCAGCGGCGCGCCGCTCAACCCGCCCGCTTCCCCCGCGTGCCGCGAGCGCAGGGATGGCCGCGCCAGCGTGGTGTTCACGGCGATGACGCCATCCGCCCCGCCATCCAGCAAGACTTCCAGCGCCTCATCCAGTTGGCGCTCCTCCAGGTCAGGCGATAACTTGACCAGCAGCGGCTTGCGCTTGTTCGCCTTCAACGCCGCCAGCAGGCCGGCCAGCCGTTCCTGCGCCTGCAAGGCCCGCAGTCCGGCTGTGTTCGGCGAACTGACGTTGACCGCCAGGTAATCGGCCAGCGGGTCGAAGATGCGCTGCAATTCGGCGTACTCTTCGGCGGCGCGTTCCAGCGGCGCGTCCTTGTTCAGCCCCAGGTTGACGCCCAGGACCAACCCCGGCGGGCGTGGCCCGGCCAGGCGGCGGGCGACGAAGTCCGCCCCCCGGCTGGGAAAGCCCATGCGGTTGATCAGCGCCCGGTCTTCCTCCAACCGAAACAGGCGCGGGCGCGGGTTGCCCGCCTGCGGCCGCAGGGTGACGCTGCCCACCTCGATATGCCCGAAGCCCAGCGCCGCCAGCCCGCGCCAGGCCAGGCCGTCCTTGTCGTAGCCCGCCGCCAGCCCGATGGGGTTGGCGAAGCCCAGCCCGAACGCCTGCACCGGCTGCGCAGCCATCGCGTACTGCCGCCGAACGATGGCCGCCAGCGGCGGCGCCGCCCCCACGACCTGCATCAGCCGCAGGGTGAGAGCGTGGGCGCGCTCCGGCTCCAGCCGGAACAACCAGGGGCGCAGGATGCTGTACATCAGTCCGATTCGAGGAACGCCATGACGACGGCGCGCTGCTCGGCGGTCACCGCGCCGCGCGCCTGCCACTGCGCCAGCAGGCCGGGCAGGGTGAACACGGCGTGCAGGACCAACCCGCGTGCGCGCAGCGCCGCGCCCGCACCGCTGCCGCGGTCCACCAGCACCACCACGTCCTCCACGTCCATACCGGCGGCCCGCAGTTTTTCGATGCCCTCGAACTTGCTCAAACCGGTCGTCACCAGGTCGTCCAGCACAACCACACGCTCACCCGCTTCGTACGGTCCCTCCACCGCCGACCTCGTGCCGTAGTCCTTGTTCTCCTTGCGCGGGTAAACCAGCGGCCAATTCCCATGCAGAGACACGGCCGCGGCGATGGGCAGGGCGGCATAGGGCAGCCCGGCGATGCGGTCGAAGGCCAGCGGGCGCAACAGGCGGGCGTATTCCGCCGCCGCGCGCCGCAGCGCGGCCGGGTCGCCCGCCAGCCGCCGCAGGTCGAGGTAGATGGGCGACTTCTGCCCGGATTTGAGCGTGAACTCCCCGAACTGCACGCAGCCCAGTCGCAGCAGGTCGTCGGCCAGGCGCGCCTGGGCCGGGGTAAAGCCGGACGGGATCAGGCGCGGTTCGGCACGCACGGCGTTCATCGCCCGGCGCAGGTCATCCGCGGTTTTGGCCGGGTCGGCGGCGCGGCTGATGGCGCGTGAGACCGGCACGAGCAATCCCAGCCCATCCGCGCGCAGGCCGGCGCGCAGCGCGGCCTCCAGGTCGGCGCCCTGCGCGCCGACCCCGGGCGTGAGGAACCACATCTCCGGCAGGGTGCGGCGCAGTTCGGCCAGTTCATCCGGGTAGGTCGCCCCGACCACCAGCCCGGCGTTTCCAAAGGCATTCCACCCTTCTGCGAGGCGGGCCACCTCCATATAGAGGGGAACGCCGCCCGTATCCAGATCCTGCACGTCGGCCGCGCCGGGGTTGGACGTGCGGCACAGCAGGAACGCGCTTCTGGCCGGGTCGGCCAGGAACGGCGCGACCGCGTCGCCGCCCAGGTACGGGTTCACCGTGATGGCATCCGCGCCCAGCGCCTCGAACGCCGCCCGCGCATAGGCTTCGGCGGTGGAGCCGATGTCGCCGCGCTTGGCATCCAGGATGACCGGGATGCCCTCCGGCACGGCGGCGATGACGTCGGCCAGCGCCTGCATGCCCGCCGCCCCGTGGACTTCGAAGAAGGCGCTGTTGGGTTTGAAGGCCGCCGCAAAGGGGTGGGTCGCTTGAATCAGGCCCAGGCAGAAATCCCGCGCCGCTTCGGCGCTCGCTTCCAGGAGGTCATCCGGGTGCGGGTCCAGCCCCACGCACAACAGCGAATCGGCCGCCCGCGCCCGCGCTTCCAGCCGCTCGAAGAACGTCGCCACTAGGCTTTCCCCAACACCATTGCCAGCAGAGCCATGCGGATGTACAGGCCGTATTCCATCTGGCGGAAGTAGGCCGCCCGCGGGTCGTCGTCCACTTCCATGCTGATCTCGCCCACGCGCGGCAGCGGGTGCATCAGAATCATGCGCTCTTTGGCCTGCGCCAGCGTCTCCGGCGTGATGACGTACAGCCCCCGCACCTTTTCGTAATCGGCCAGATCCTCGAACCGTTCCTTTTGCACGCGCGTCACGTAGAGCACATCCGTGGCGGCCAGCACATCTTCCAGGCGTCGGGTTTCGGTCTGCGGGATGTCCTGCGCACCCACCTCGGCGAGGATCTCCGGCGGCATGCGCAGGATCTCCGGCGAGACGTAGTTCAATTTCACGTCGTAGAGCGAGAGCAGGCGCGCCAGCGAGTGCACGGTACGACCGTATTTCAGGTCGCCCAGCATCGTCACCGTCAGGCCGTCGGCTTCGCCCAGTTCCTCCAGGATGGTGAACAGGTCGAGCAGGGCCTGGGTCGGGTGCTCGCCCACGCCGTCCCCGGCGTTGATGATCGGCTTGCGGGCGTAGTTGGCGGCCTCGGCGCTCGCCCCCACCTCGGGGTGGCGCAGGACGATAACGTCGGCGTAGCATTCCAGCGTGCGCACCGTATCCGGCAGCGATTCGCCCTTGGACACCGAGGAATACTTAACCTCATTAATGGGGATGACGCTGCCGCCCAGCCGCTCCATGGCGGCGGTGAAGGACGACGAGGTGCGCGTGGACGGCTCGTAGAACAGGTTGGCTAGGATCTTGCCTTTGAGCAGATCGAAGGTGCCGACCCGCGCTACCATCTCGCGCATTTCGTGCGCCACACCGAATATGTAGGCTAGATCCTCACGGCTGAACTGCCTGACCGAGAGGATGTCTTTGCCGTAGAAGGGCGCGCTGCGTTGGTCGCCGAAGGGCAGGTGCGGGCTTGGCGTGCGGTCGGGTTTTCCATTCGTTTCCATGCTTTCTCTCCTGGCAAATGGTAACTGGTTATTTCTCTGTTGCAGACATACTCACCAATCTATCTTGTCCTTCCGAGGGAGGGCAATCTTCTCAGATAAGAGTAAATCTGCAAACCCGACCGAGGAATCTCGACAAAAGCGCTTCTGACCCGACGACACATCGACGCAAATCAGGCGCCTTTCGCGAGATTCTTCGGTCGCGGATGAGGATGCTGCCAAGCCAATCACAGGCTGACCGCTCCCTCAGAATGACATCACAGATTGCGTCCATCTTTGCAACAGAGCAATTGGTGATTATTCTGCAATTCCGGGTCTATCTCCTATTCATCTGTGGTTATGCCTTTGCGCGCACGTCCCGTCCGCTGCCCGGCGCGGCCAGCACCTCGCCATCCTCGTAGGCGAGCGCGCCGCGCACGGTCACCCGCCGCACCCGGCCGCGGGCGCGCCAGCCCTCGAAGGGCGTCCAGCCGCAGCGCGTCTGCATGTCGGCCGCCCGGATTTCGTATTCCTCCTCCAGGTCCACTTCGACGAACGTTTCCGGCTGCTCCGGCAGTCCGAAGATGCGCCGCGGGTTGTCGCGCAGGCGGGCGACCACGTCCTCCGGCGTCAAACGGCCCTCGTGCACCGCTGTGAGCAGCAGCGGCAGGGCGGTCTCCAGGCCGGGGAAGCCGGGCGGCGGGTTGTCGCCATCTTTCTCTTGCAGGGTGTGCGGGGCATGGTCGGTGGCGAAGCAGTCGATGACGTCCAGGTTGGCCCACAGGGCGTCGCGGTCGGCGCGCCTCGCCAGGCGCGGCCGCACCTCGCTGCGCCCCGCGCCTAATGCCGGGATGTCATCTTCGGTCAGGAACAAATGGTGCGGGCAGACCTCACAGGTCACCGGCAGGCCGCGCTCCTTGGCCTTGCGAATGAGCAGGATCTCCTCCCGGCGCGAGACGTGGCACAGGTGCAGCGGCCGCTCGAACAGCGCGGCCATCAGGAGGGCAGCCGCCAGGGTCTTGCCTTCGGCGTGGGCGGCCAGGGGCGCGTCCTTGGGCCAGGCGGCGAAGTGCGGCATCCACAGACTCATGTCGTCTAATTTCAAGTCGCCGTAGGTCTGGTCCAGGTACAGTTTCAGTCCGGCGGCGCAGCCTGCCAGCCCGGCCAGTTCGGCGGCGTTGTTCGGCCCGGCGCCCAGGTACTGGCCGTAGTCACAGCGCGCCTTGCCATGCGCCAGGTCCAGCGCCGCCTCCAGCGCCTCCCCGGTGGCGATGGCCGGTTGTGTGTTGGGCATCGCCAAAACGGTCGTGAAGCCGCCCGCCAGCGCCGCGGCCGTGCCGCTTTCCCAATCTTCCTTGTGGGTCGCGCCCGGCTGGCGCAGGTGCGCATGCACGTCGGTCAACCCCGGCAATCGGGTCAGCATCCGGCCTCCGGGCATAAAAAAAGCGCCCAGCGGAGCCGTGGCTCCGGGGCGCTGCTTCTCAAGGAGAGTAAGGGGTTTCCTCGCCGCATATCGGGTTGATTCTATTCAGGCGGCGCGTTCTGTCAAGTGATTGTCTAGACGAGTTTGCCATGCCCCTAGGGGCAATAGGCCTCCTTGCCGGCCGCACAGTACTCGACCTGTCCGCCCACCATGGTCATCCAGACTTGCAGGTGTTTTAGCGAAGTCGGTTCGATCGCAAGCGGGTTGGCCGACAGGATGATCAGGTCCGCATACTTGCCTGGCGCAAGCGTGCCGAGATAGTCCTCCATCGAGACCGCATAGGCTGGGTCGATGGTCAACATCTGCAAGGCGCGTTCGATCGGGATGACGAAACCAGCCACTACGGGATCCGGCCCGCAAACGGTTCCTCCCGGCCCCTCGAAATTGTGAGTCGCGATGCCGTAAAGCTGCATGATCGGGTCGAGGCCTCTTTGCGCGTAACGGTCGTCAGGGTCTGCCGTCCAACCGAAATCCGTTTCGATGTAGGCATGGATATTCAGGCCGGGCAGGGCATAGCGATTGGCGTACCAGTTGACGCGCTCCGGCCCGAACACCGGGGCCATTTCCTGGAGGTTGCAGAAGTCGCCATAGCCCCGCACCGAGCCGGGGACATTCAGTTGCTCATAGCGCGGGAGCAAGTCGGGGCGAATCATGCTGCCATGTTCGATCTGATGCCGCACTTCGTCATTCGGCCGGCCGTTCAGGGCGAATTCGATGCTGTTCAAGGCAACCTCGATCGCCCGGTCACCCATGGCATGGAAGGCGACCCGAAACCCCGCCGTCTGCGCCTCCAGCACCACCTGGTTCAGTTCATCCTGCTGCCAGTACAGGTCTCCGCGGGATGTCCCGCACAGGCCAGTCGAAGTCGGGCGCGCCCCGGGCGGGAAGGGATCGCTGAGGGCCCAACACCCGCGAATTGGGGTGAAGTTGTCCCCGTCCAGGAACACTTTTATGCCGGGAATCCGCACCCGCGCAGTCGGGTCGAGGATTGGATCATGCCCCGGAAACCAGGCCTTCAGGAAGACCTTCTGATGATTCCCGTCAAGAATACCGTCGTTGTAGCTGGCAAACACGTTCACCCGCAACCTCAGAGTCCCCGCCTGCTCGGCCTGGAACAGCTCTTCGAGGAACGTTTCGTCGGCCCACATCTCGTTCAGCGTGGTGAAGCCATAGCGAAGCGCGGTTTCCTGGGCCTGGTCGAACGTCCTGCCCATGCGTTCTGGGAATGCCAGGATGTGCGTGTGGCCGTCGATGAAGCCCGGCATCATTGTGCGGCCCTGCAGGTTGATGAGCGTGGTGTCTGGTCCTTGTAGCGCCAGCACTTCCTCATCGCTTCCCACAGCCTGGATCAATCCCCCGCGAATGGCGATGGCCTGCGCAGTTCTCTGGCCGGTTTCGAGGGTGATCATCACGCCATTGTAGAAAATGATGTCGGCGGCCTCGGCCGGCGGTGGAGAAGTGGGCGTGAAAGACGGGGGGCGAGTGGGGGCAGGAGCGTTAGTGGCTGACGGCGGGATGTCCGTCGGAGCCGCCGGAGCACCAGAGCGGCAGGATGCGATCAGGGCAAGCCCCAGAGCGACCCCAACAAGCCTGAAGAAAGTTTTCATTGAACCACCTCCTGGCGACATCCTCCCTGGATGACTGACGAAACCGGGTGGAATCCCAGAATAGACCGGGGTGTTGCGGTTTTCGAGTGGCAACCATCCTCTTAATTGCAGTTCGGATGTCCCCTTGCCGCCGCAGTCGGCGCCACCATCCGCGCCGCGCAGATCGCCTCCGGCCCGCCTGTACCGCGCTGGTACAATAGCGAAAACAGCCGGGCAGCCGTCCCGCGGCCCGAATCGAGCGAGGAACGTCATGAACCCACAAGAATTCCAGGAACTCAACGTTCTGGTTGGCAACAGCCTGCACCTGCACGATGACCACATTCACGTGCAGGACGAAGCCGCCCTGCGCGCGGATATCCGGCAACTGGCGCGCGCCGCGGCGCTGGGCAGCGGCAAACAGGCCGCTCAGGCGCGCTGGCTCATCCGCTCCGCGGCGCAGGCGCTGGGCATCCTGCCCGCCAGCATCCACGACCTGTACATGGCGCGCGGCCGCGGCGAAGTGCCGCCGGCCTTCACGGTCCCGGCCATGAACCTGCGCATCCTCACCTTTGACGCCGCGGCGGCCATCTTCCGCAACGCGCTCAAAATCGAGGCCGGAGCGTTCCTCTTTGAGATCGCCCGCTCGGAAATTGGCTATACGCAACAACGCCCCTCAGAGTATTCTGCCTGCGTGCTGGCCGCCGCCATCGCCACAGGCTGGCGCGGCCCGGTCTTCATTCAGGGCGACCATTTCCAGGTCTCGGCCAGCCGCTACAGAGCCGGCCCGGATGCCGAACTCGAGGCGGTCAAAGACCTCACCGCCGAGGCCGTCGCCGCCGGGTTCTATAACATCGACGTGGACACCTCCACCCTGGTGGAGATCGAAAAGCCCACTATCCCGGAACAGCAGGAACTCAACAGCCGCCTGTCAGCCGAGATGACCGCCTTCATCCGCGCCCTCGAACCCCAGGGCGTCACCGTCTCCATCGGCGGCGAGATCGGCGAGGTGGGCGGCCACAATTCCAACGAGGCCGAACTGCGCGCCTATACGGAGGGTTTTGACGCCGTACTTGAGAAGCTCGCCCCCGGCAGAGCTGGCCTGAGCAAGATCAGCATCCAGACCGGCACTTCCCACGGCGGCACGGTGCTGCCGGACGGTTCCATCGCCCAGGTCAGCGTGGACTTCGAGACCATGCTGGCGCTCAGCCGCATCGCCCGGATGGAATACGGCATGGCCGGCGCGGTGCAGCATGGCGCCTCCACCCTGCCGCAGGAGGCCTTCGGCAAGTTCGTGGAATACGAAGCCTGCGAAGTGCACCTGGCGACCAACTTCCAGAACATCTTTTTCGACCTGGCCCCCAAAGAGCTGCTCGACGAAATGTATGCGTACCTGGATGCCAATCACGCCAAAGAAAAGAAAGAAGGCCAGACCGCCGAGCAGTTTTATTACAAGACCCGCAAGTACGCCATCGGCCCGTTCAAGGCCCGCCAGTGGGACCTGCCCGCAGAGCAGCTGGACGCCATCACGCGCGCCTGGGATGAGCAATTCGCCATGCTGTTCGAGAAACTCGCCATCGCCGGCACCCGCCAGCACATCGAAGCGCACGTCCACCCGGCCGAGATCGCCCCTGACCTGAACGGCTACCTGAAGGCGGCCGGCGTGGGCCCCGGCGAAGACACCTCCGACCTGGCGGATTGATGCCGGTCGAGGACCAGGGAACTTTCCCCGACCGCTACCGCATCATCCCGCGCGCCCTGGTGTTCGCCACGCGCGCCGAGGCGGTCTTGCTGTTGAAGGGCGCGCCGACCAAACGGCTGTGGCCGAACCTGTACAACGGCGTGGGCGGCCACATCGAGGCCGGGGAAGACCCGCTCAGCGCCGCCCGCCGCGAATTCCATGAGGAGACCGGCCTGAACCTGGCCGAGGCCCACCTGGCGGCCGTGGTGATGATTGACACCCGCCAGCCCACCGGCATCGGCATGTTCGTTTTTGCCGGCGCAGCCGCGCCGGGCGAGCCGCGAGCGGGCGATGAAGGCAGCCTGGAGTGGGTGGCCTTCGATCGGATTCCCAGCCTGCCCCTGGTGGAAGACCTGCCCGAATTGCTGCCGCGCGTCCTGGCCTGGCAGGCTGGCCAACCGCCGATATTCGGCCGCTATTTCTATAATGAGACCGAGAAATTGATGATAGAATTCGCTAACCCGTGACTTCGATAGGTGGGAAGATGGATCAAACGACCAGACCTTCAGCCAACGCGTACCTTTTGCTTAACGCGCAAATCATCCCTTTGCACAAGCAGGTGACCACCATGGGCCGCCTGCTGGAGAACGATGTGGTCATCAACGACCCGGCCGTCTCGCGCTTCCACGCCGAGATCCATTCCGAAGAGAATCAGTTCGTTCTGGTCGATAAAGATTCGACCGGCGGGACTTTCCTTAATAACAAGAAGATCAGGCGGGCGGTGCTGTATTCCGGCGACCTGATCTCTCTGGCCGGGCTGCCGCTGATGTTCGTCATCGACAGCGCGGCGCTCAACAAGCAGACCAAAGAAAGCACCGGCGGACTGGACAGCGACGACGCCACGACCGGTCACAACGAAGACACGCAGACGAACATTCGGGAATGATGCGTAATTCCCGCTGGCGCCGCCCTTACGGCGCTGGCAGCGCCCGGAAATCGTCGAACTCAACGGAGGTCTTCTCCGCGCTGAACGTCCCCGCCATCAGGCCAATATCGCCGCTGCGCAGATCGCCATCCTGAGCCTCCAGAATCAGTTCACCGTTCACGAAAAGGCGCAGGCGGTCGCCCACACACTCGGCCGCCAGATTGACCGTCTCACCGGCCCCCGGCCATAATTCCACGGGCGTGAACTTCCCCTCCCCCGTAATCACCAGCAGTTCCCCGCCGAACACCCGCTTGCGGATAGCGGCGTAGCCGTCGCTGCTCACCACCAGGGCATAAAAATTCTCCGGATCAACGTGGCGGCAGATGATGCCAAAACTGTTGTCCTCGCCGCCCTCCGCCAACCGTGCGGTTACCTCAATGCGCAGATCCCCAAATTGACGGTAGGCCGTGGCCCACAGCAGTTGGTTGGGGGCGGTCACATCGATGCGATAGACGCCCTCACCGTAATCGGTTGTGCCTTCTGCGAAGCTCCCCCGGTCCCAACCGCTCTCCGGGTCCGAGAAGTCATCGGCGTACAGAAATTCGGAGGCGGTGGCCGTCGGCGCCGGGACGGGCGTGGGCGGCGGGGTGGGCGTGGCCGGCGGGGCGCTCTGGCAGGCGGCCAGCGCCAGCAAGCCGGCGATGCTCAGGAAGACGGAAAGGGGAGAATATTGGGCGGAATTCATGCCGCGAATTGTATCGCACTCTGCCGGTTCAGCCCGCCAGCGCCAGGAACACGTCCTCCAGGCTGGGCTCGGCCGGCGTCACTTCCACCCCGGCGCGTCCGTCTCCCGCCGCTTTCGCCAGGGCCGCGCCTTCCACATCCGCGGCGGCGATCACCCGCAGGTGGTCGCCCGCCAGCCCGACGCGTTGCACCCCCGGCGCAGCCTCCAGGGCGGCCAGCGCCGCCAGCAGGTCGGCCGGGCGCACGTCCCAGGCCCGGCCGGGCAACGCCTCGCGCTTCAGCGCCGAGGGCGCGTCCATCGCCAGCAGCCGTCCGGCGCGCATGATGCCCACTCGCTGGCAGTATTCGGCCTCGTCCATGAAGTGGGTGGTCACAAAGGCCGTGATGCCGCTTTCCACCAATTCGTAGATCAGGTCCCAGAAAGCGCGCCGCGCCAACGGGTCCACCCCGCTGGTGGGTTCATCCAGGAACAGCAGGCGCGGGTTGTGGACGATGGCCGTCGCCAGCGCCAGCCGCTGCCGCCAGCCCACCGGCAGGTCGGCCACTCGCTCCCTGTGCAAATCGCCCATCCCGACGCGTGCCAGCGTATCCGTCAGGTGGCCGGTTTCCATCACGCCATAGACCCCGGCGTAGAAGGTCAGGTTCTCCCAGACGGTCAGGTCGTCGTACAGGGCAAACTTCTGGGACATGTAGCCCACGCGCTGGCGGATGGCCTCGGTTTCCCGGTCAATGTCGTAACCCAGCACCTCAGCGCGCCCGGCGCTGCTGCGCAGCAGGCCCAGCAGCATGCGGATGGTGGTGGTCTTGCCGGAGCCGTTGGGGCCCAGGTAGCCCACCACCTCGCGCGCCTCCACCGCGAAGGTCACCGCATCCACGGCGGTGAAATCGCCGAAGCGTTTGGTCAGACCCTCCGTTACGATTACCGGCTCAGGCATCTTGAATCTCTCCGCGCCCGGCGTAGGCCATGAACACATCCTCCAATTGCGGCGCGATGGCGCGGGCATCGTCCAGGCGGATATCCGTACCGGCCAGGACGGCCCGCAGGGCAGCGATGGCCGTCTCCGGTTCAGCCGCGGCCAACCGCACGTGCAGGCGATCGCCAAATGCCTGCACATCGGCCACGCCCGGCAGCCCGGCCGCGGCGGCGCGCAGGGCAGCCAGAGGCGCGCCGCGCACTTCCACGATGCGCCCGGCCAGGCGCCGGCGCAGGTTCTCCGGCGTATCTTCCGCCACCGCCCGGCCGTTTTGCAGCAGGGCCACCCGCGAACAGCGCGTGGCCTCGTCCATGTACGGCGTGCTGATGATGACGCCCACGCCCTCCTGGCGCACCATGCGGATGATCAACTGCCAGAAGTCCTGGCGCGTCACCGGGTCCACGCCGCCGGTGGGTTCGTCCAGCAGCAGCAGTTTGGGGCGGTGCACCAGCGCGCTGGCCAGGCCGAGCTTCTGGCGCATGCCGCCGGAGAGCTTGCCGGCGCGCCGTTCGGTGAACTCCGCCAGGCCCACGAACGCCAGGATTTCATTGGCGCGCGGCCCCCATTCCACCCCGCTCAGGCCGCGGATCTCGGCGAAGAAACGCAGGTTCTCCATCACGCTCAGGTCCTCGTAGAAGGAAAACCGCTGCGAAAGATAGCCGATGTGCTCGCGGGCGCGGTCCACCTGGCGGCGCAGATCCAGCCCCATCAGGGTCACTTCGCCTTCGTCCAGGCGCAACGCGCCGCACAGCAGGCGGATGGCGGTGGTCTTCCCGGCCCCGTCCGGCCCCACCAGCCCAAGGATCTCGCCCGGAAACAGGGCCAGGTCCAGTCCGTCCACGGCGGCCTTGCCGCCGAAGCGTTTGGTGATGCCGCGCGCCTGCAGGAGCGGTTCAGCCATGCGGTTCAGTCCTCGAAATCCACGTCGGCGGGCATGCCGGGTTTGAGCCGGCCCTGCGGGTCGTCCACCCGCAGTTCGATGGCGAACACGGTCGTCTTGCGCCCCTCGACGGTCTGCACGTTGCGCGGGGTGAATTCGGCCTGGTCGGCGATGCGCACCACTTCGCCGCTGAAGACCTCGCCCGGGAAGGAATCGACCCGCACGCCGGCCTCCGCCCCCAGGCTCACCCGCCCGTAGAGGTCTTCCGGCAGGAAGACGGTGATGGTCAGGCTGGAGAGGTCGGCGAGGGTGATTAAGGGCGCGCCGGGCAGGACCACCTCGCCGGGTTCCACGGAACGGGACAGCACAATGCCGTCGCGCGGGGCGCGCACAGTCATCTTCTCGATTTGCAGGTCCAGCGCCGCCAGGGCGGCTTCGGCGGCGGTCACGCGCGCCTGGGCGGCGGTCAATTGCGCCTGGGCGTTCTCCAGCCGGGTTTCGGCCAGGGCCAGCGCGTCCGGGTCGGGCCCTTCGGCCAGATCATCCAGGTTGCGCTGGGCCTGCGCCAGCCGCTCGCGCGCCACCAGCAATTCGGCCTCGGCTTCACCCAGGTCCAGCGGGTTGGTGGTGCCTTCCAGGTTGTTGAGCAGCCGCACGGCGTCGTCGTAGGACTGCTGGGCGGCGGCCAGTTGCTGCTGGAGCGAGGCGCGCGTCAGGTTGTCTTCGGGCTTGTTGGCATAAGGCTCGTAGGCTTCGCGGGCCTTGTCCAGGCGGTCGGCCAGCAGCACCACGTTGGCGCGTGCCTTGTCGATCTCGGTCTGCTTGCTGGGCGAGGCCAGGTTGACCACATTGCGTTCCAGGTCGCGCACCACCGTCGCGGCGCGCGCCGCCTCCTGGGCGGCCTGGGCGCGCGCCAGGTCCAGGTTTTCGAACAGCGCAGCGTGGGCCTGCTGGGCGGCTTCCAGTTCCAGCTGGGCGGCGGTCACCCCGGCGGGCGCCTGCGCCAGGGCCGCGGCCGCTTGCCGCCGCTGGGCCTGGAGCAACGCGTCGTCCAGGCGCACCAGCGCCTGCCCGGCCGTCACCGCTTCGCCCTCGCGGACGAGCACTTCCAGCACCCTGCCGCCCAGTTCGGCGGCCAGCCGCACGGAGACCGCCTCGATGGTGCCGGAGGCTTCCAGGGCCGCCTCCCCCGGCCGGGTCAGGTTCACCAGGTAAACCACCGCCGCAACCAGCAAAACGCCGATGACCACCAGCGGGGCGAAACGTCGAATGTGTGCGAGTCGTTCGTGCATGTCGGCCTCCAGAGAGGATCAGTCCAATCGTTTGCGGAAACGCAGGGCGGCCAGGGTCATCAGGACGACCCCGAAGACCGCCAGCGCCAGGATGTCCGGCCACAGCGCCGCCGGGCTGGTGCCCTTCAGCAGCAGGGTGCGGATGATGGAAAGGTAATAGCGCAGGGGAAAGATGAGACTCACCGCCTGCAGGAATTTGGGCATGGCCTGCAAGGGGAAGAAGAAACCGGAGAGGAACAACGCCGGCAGCATCGTCAGCCAGACGGTGAGCATGGCCTCCTGCTGGGTATTGGCCACTGTGGAGGCCAGCAACCCGATCCCCAGGCTGGAGAGCAGGAACAGCGCCGACAACCCCAGGATCACCAGCAGGCTGCTCCGGATGGGCACGCCGAACCAGAGCGAACCGATGGCGAGCACTTCGATGGTGTTGAGCAGCGCCAGGATGGTGTAGGGCGCGATCTTGCCCACCACCAGTTCCCAGGGCCGGATGGGTGTAATGATCAACTGCTCGATGGTGCCGCGCTCGCGTTCGCGCACCACGGCGTTGGCGGTGAGCAGCGAAGTGATGGCATAAAGGATCATGCCAATGATGCCCGGAATCATGAAGAAGGAGTCTTCCAGGTCGGGGTTGTACCAGACGGTCAGGTGCACCTCCAGCGGCGGCTGAGCCGCGCCCGTCACGCCGATGCGCGCCAGGCGTTCGGCCTGGATGCGGGCGCCATGCGCCTGGCCGATCAACTGCGCGGCCGAAAGCCCGGTGGCCGCCACCGACGGGTCGCTGCCGTCTAAGATGAACATCACGTCCGCCGAGCCGGTCCCCTCGATCGCCGCCCCGTAGCCGGGCGGGATGATCAGCCCCACCCCGGCCTGGCCGTTCTCGATCAGGCGGCGCAATTCCTCCTCGGAGGAGACGTCGAAGGCCAGCATGAAGTAGTCCGCCGCCCGGTAGGCGTCCAGCAATTCACGCGCCGCCGGGCTGCGGTCCTGGTCGAACACCGCCAGCGGCACGTTGCGCACGTCGTTGTTGGCGGCGTAGCCGAGCAGGAACAACTGCACCACCGGGATGACCAGCACCAGCGCCAGCGTGCGCGGGTCGCGCAGGATCTGGATGAATTCCTTGCGAATCATGGAAAGCAGGCGGGTGTTGCGCATGGGCGTTACCCCTTTTCCGGGCGATCGGCGAGGATGCCGTAGAGGTAGATATCCACCAGGCGGTCGAGGTCCAGCCGCAGCAGCGGCAGGCGCACGCGTTCCTCGACGAAACTCTGGGCGAAGAAGTAGCCGAACATCAGCACAAGGAAGGCGAACATCATCAGCGGCACGTTGCCGCCGCGCAACTGGCCGCGCCGGCGGAACAGCCCCTCGGCGAAGCGCAGCCCGACCGGCACCACTTCCTTGAAGATGGCCGACAGGTGCGCGGCCTGGAACTCCACGATTTCCACAAACAGGAGGTTCAGGTATTCCCGCCGCTTGCTCAGTTCGCCCTGGATGATGTGGGCGATGGCGCGCATCGATTCGGCTACCGTCTCGCCCTCGGCCTGCTCCATGAGCGGCACCAGTTCCTTGATCGGATGGAAGCGGATGATGACTTCCTTGAAGATCTGTTCCTTGCCGGTGAAGTGGTTGTAGATGCCGCCCAGGGCGATGCCAGCCCGCTCGGCGATCTGGCGCATGGAGGTGCCGTGGTAACCATTGGCGATGAACAACTCGTACGCCGCCTGGAGGATATCCTCACGTGTGCGCTTGCCTTTGGTCCGGATCTCTTCGGTCATCACAGTATCCTTGAAATGAACGAACGTTCGTTATTATTGTACAAGAAGTTTGAGGGTTGTCAAGGTCTCGAGTTTGTTAGAACCCGCTATTCCTTTTTTGCAGTTCAATTCCGGAAGAACGCCGAATGCTGGAAACGATACTCTGTGAGCAACATCTCAGAAGATAAGGGCATATAATGACCCGGAGCTTTGTGCTGATGGATAAACCTTCGCCGTCGGTCACCCTTAGAGATATCGCCTCCTCCATTCGCCGCACCCTGCTGGCGCTGGCGGTTGTGTGCCTCTCCGGCGAGGCGCTTGTGCGCGCGCCGCTGGCCGCCCATCTGCCCGCACCGGGAGTTGGCACTCCCCTGCGCCAACTCGATCTGAAGCTGGCCGCCCTGGATGCCCGCCTCGCCGAACAGGGCGTCATCGACTGCATCATTCTTGGCAGTTCCATGCCTCTGCTGGGCCTGGACCCCAACCCACTGGCAGACAGGCTGGGCGTGGAATGCTTCAACTTCAGCCTCAATGGGATGAGCGCCGCCGGAGCCGGAGCGCTGGCCCACGCCTTGCTGCAACGTTACCGGCCAACCCTGCTCATCTATGGGGTGGAAATGCGCGCCTTCGCCGCCATCGACAGCGCGACCCAGTGGCGCCAATTGGTCATCCCCAGGCCGTGGCTGCAATACGCCCGTGGGCAGTTCACGCTCGAAGGCTGGCTGCTGGCCCGCTCGCGCTTCTACGGGCAGTTGCTGGCCTTCTCCTACTGGGCCGAACCGCTCGGTGAATGGTGGGTCACTCCGACGTCCCTGGAGGACTATGATGGGTTTGAACCCATCGACGGCCAGAGCATCGACGTCACCCAGCCGCTTAGCGAACCCGAACTCACCCAGCGCGAGATCGTTGCAAGCCTGCGCGATTACCGCATCCTGCCGGAGGAGTGGGCCGGCCTGGAAGACCTGGCGCGCGCTGCGGCGGCTTCCGGGACGCGTCTCGTCCTGGTGGAAATGCCCGTCCACGAATCCTTCCTGTTGTATCTGGGCAACGGCGCGGCCGACCATGCCGCCTTTATCCAGGCGTTGGAAGATTTCTCCACGGCCAACGAATTTCTGTTTGTGCCGTCCTTCGGCCAGGTTGATCTGCCGCCCGCCGTCTGGGCCGACCGCAACCACCTCAACCGCGCCGGCGCGCAGCAGTTCAGCGCCTGGCTGGCGGCGCGGTTGAAGATACAGTTGCCAGGCGCGCCGTGAGCATCCTTTCCTGGGCGTTTTGGGGCCTGACCCTGACCGGAGCGCTGATCTATTGGGCGTTGCCAGCGAAATGGCGGCGCGCCTGGCTGCTCGTCCTTTCGCTGGCATTTGCTCTGGCCTGGGGCTGGTTCCCGGCCCTCCTGCTGACGGGCGTTGGCCTGCTCACCTGGGCGCTGGGGCGCCGGCCAGCGGTCTGGGGGCCGTGGCTGGGCGCACTGCTCAACCTTGGCCTGCTGTTGACCTTCAAGCTTCAGGGATATTTCCTTGAGCCGCTGGCCGCTCTCACCGGCCTCAACCCGGCCACGCTGGCCCTGCTGGCCCCGCTGGGACTTTCCTTCTATTCCGTGCAGGCGGTTTCCTATCTGGTGGACGTGCGCCGCGGCCAGATGCCCGCCCTGGCCAGCCCGCTGGATGTCCTGCTGTATCTGGCTTATTTCCCCAAATTCCTTTCGGGCCCGTTGGAGCGCGCCCGGCTCTTCGTGCCGCGCCTGGCCGTTTCCGGTCCGCCCCAGGCCGCGCAGGTGCAGCAGGCGTTCGGGCTGGCGGCGCTGGGGCTGCTGCGCAAGGCGGTGCTGGCCGACGGCCTGTTCGCCATGATCCCGGATAACGCCTTCTGGGCACACGAGAGCGGGCTGGTAACCTGGCTGGTGGCCTACGCTTTCGCGCTCTACAACGACTTCGCCGGTTACACCGACCTGATGCGCGCCGCCAGCCTGCTGTTCGGCATCGAATTGAGCCGCAACTTCGAGCAGCCCTTCTTCGCCCGCAACTTCGCCGAGTTCTGGAACCGCTGGCACATTTCGCTTTCCCACTGGCTGCGAGATTACGTTTACTTCCCGGTGCGGCGGGCACTGGCGAAAGGCCTGCCTTCGTCTGTAGTGTTGGTCCACATCGCCGTGCCGCCGTTGGTCACCATGCTCGCCAGCGGCCTGTGGCATGGCAGCGCAGAGGGTGGTCTGGCCCGGATGTTGTTGTGGGGCGGCCTCCACGGGCTGTACCAGGCCGCCGAACGCCTTCCGGCCCTGTGGGGCCGGGCGCGGCCTCCCCAAGAGAAACCGCTCTGGCTGCAAACGCTCGGCGCGCTCACGGTCTTTGTGCTGGTCAGCCTGGCCTGGGTGCCATTTCAGGTGGGTATCTCGGCCAGCCTGGCCTACTGGCTGGCGCTGCTGGAACCGTCACGCTGGTGGGCGGCTCTCCCGCAGGTCTGGGGGGTAGCACTGGTTTCACTGGCCCTGGATGCGGCCCAGACGCGCCGCGGCGAATTGTTCTTCCAGCTCTGGCCGAAGTGGGCGCGTGCATTCGCCGCCGCCGGGCTGGCGCTGGTGGTGTTCGTTTCCCTGCGCGGCCTGGCCAGGGCAGATTTCATCTACGCCGGATTTTGAACGACCTGATGGGCAGCCATCTGGAACCCATAAGATCTTCAGGCGACAGCATACGCTTTCATGGAGTGCCCCCAGCCACGGCGCCCAGACGGCCGGCCGGTGCCAGCCTCGGCTCGCGATTTCTCACGGCGCGGGCGGGTTGATGAGCGGATTCTCGTACCACACCACGCCCAGGCCGCCTTCTTCTTCGGTGATGAGGATGTCCAGGTCGCCATCCTGGTCCACGTCGTAGAGCAGCGGGAAGTCGTACTTTATGCCCTGCTGCCCGGCGATGTCGTGCCAGGTCCACAGCGGCTCGTAGGGGTTGCCTGAGTGGCTAAGCCAGCCCAGGCCGGACGAGCCATCTTCGGCGCGGGCGAAACTCAGGATGATGTCCATCTGTCCGTCGCGGTCCACGTCGTGGAGAGCCACACCCTTGGGAATTTCTGCATCCGTGCCGGCCCATTGGATCGGGTAGGTTTCCACCTCCGACGCTCCATCCTTGTTCAACCGGCGCACGAACAGGACCGTTGCTTCCTGGTGCAGAGGAATGACGAAATCCTCAATGCCGTCGCCGTCCAGGTCGCCGATGTCCATGAAGTTGGGCCACGTCCCCGCCAGGTCGCGGAAGAAGTGCGAAACCCATTCACGCCGCCAGGCGCGGCCGGGGTTCTCCAGCCAGCGCGGCCCCTGGTGCTCGGCGTCCGAGTCGCGGTCGGTGACCACCAAATCGGGCAGGCCGTCGCCGTTGACATCGTATTCGATCAGCGACATCACCCAGCCGGCGTAGTCGATCTCATGATGCCGCCAAGCGCTCAGGTCGCGCCGGTTCTCCTGGGGAGCCTCGAACCAGGCCACCTCGCCGCGCGTGACCCGGATGTAATCGCTCTTCGCCCCGGCCACGATATCCATGCGGCCATCCTGGTTCACGTCCATCGGGATGGCGAACATCCAAGAGACGCCCTGCGAGGCCGGCAGGAGTTCGGTCTTCCATTTCTCCGGGTCGAGCAGGTTGGCGGGGTTGCGCGGCCCCCAATGCACATAGATGGCGAGGGTGTCACCCTCGTGCGAGGAGACGATGTCCAGCGCGCCGTCACCGTCCACATCCATGGCGAAGGCGTCTTCGCCGCGCGGCACATTGCCGACGACCACCGCCGGCCAGGGCTCCCGAACCGCTTCCGGGCCGGGGTGCAGGAAGAGGTAGATGTCGCCGCTGGACTCGAAGGCCACCACCAGATCCATCAGGCCATCGCCGTTGAAATCCGCCAGGCGCGTGCCGTCCGGCCCGCCGCCCTTCTCGATGATACGGTGCACCGGCCAGGGCTGGGCCAGCGCGGCGGGGATGGGTTGGGGGGCAACCGGAGCCGTCGGCGGCTGCGCCGGTACACACGCGCTCAGAATGAGCACGACCAGCAGGGTGAATTTTGGCGGAATTTTCATGCGACTCTGTAGAAAACAGC
This sequence comes from Chloroflexota bacterium, assembly GCA_016191875.1. Classification (GTDB taxonomy): domain Bacteria; phylum Chloroflexota; class Anaerolineae; order Anaerolineales; family UBA11579; genus SCUK01. Next base: position 299,015 of record JACPVG010000036.1, on the reverse strand, counting down.
GAAGGTGGTGAAATGAAAAACCATTGGATTCCGTTCCATGAACCACCCTGCCGGCAAGTATACCCGCAATCCTCCCCCCCACGTAAGAAACGCGGCCGGGCGTTCATCTGAATCGCACATTGGCCTCCTCTTTACACACAAAGGACTTCAGATGAACGCATCAAACGCGGCCGCCGAACAGGCCGAAACCCGCATACACCCGGCCACGCGCATCGGTTACGTGCACTACACTGTCGCAGACCTCAGCCGCCAGGTGGAGTTCTACAAGGACATCCTCGGCTTCCGGCTGTTGCGGCGCGCGGGCGGCTCCGCTGCCCTGGGCGCCGGGCAGCGCGAACTCCTGCGCCTCACCGAAGTACACGGGGCGCGCCCTTCGCGCGGCACGACCGGCCTGTACCACACCGCCTTCCTCGTACCGGCCCGCGGCGACCTCGCCCACCTCATCCGCCGCATTGCCGAAGCGGGCGCGCCCATCCAGGGCCACTCCAACCACGGCACGCACCTCGCCATGTACCTGCCGGACGCCGAAGGCAACGGCATCGAACTGGCCTGGGACTTTCCCAAGGAACAGTGGCCGATGCGCGACGGGGTGATATCCTTCGAAGATATGCCGCGGGCAGGCATTGACATCGACGACCTGATGAGCAAACTGGAACGCGACCCCGCGCCCTGGGACGGGTTGCCGGATGGCGCACAGGTCGGCCACGTCCACCTGCATGTGGCCGACATACCGGCTTCTGAGCAGTTCTACCATGCAGTCCTGGGCTTCGACGTGGTGATGAACAGCCCGCAATTTCGGGCGCTGTTCGTTAGCGCCGGCGGCTACCATCACCACATTGGCCTCAACACCTGGCAGGGGGTGGGCGCGCCGCCGCCCCCACCGGACGCCGCCGGCCTGCGCTATTTCAGCATCGCCCTGCCGGACGGCGAGGAACTGGAACGCGTGCTGGGGCGGGTCAGAGCTGCGGGAATCAAGACAGAGAAGACACCGGATGGCGCGTTGTTCCACGACCCGGCCCGCAACGGCGTGCTGCTCACGACTTCCTGACAAGAAAAAACCTCCCGCACATCGGGAGGTTTTTGTTTCACAGCGCGCGCCAGCCTATTCTTCCTCGTCTTCTTCTTCCTTCTGGGCGATGATCTCCTGCGCCAGGTTGTGCGGCACGGTCTCGTAGTGGTCGTGCTCCATCGTGAACACGCCGCGCCCGCCGGTGAGCGACCGCAGTTCGGTGGTGTAGCGCAGCATCTCGGCCAGCGGCACGTGGGCGTTCACCACGCTCTTGCCTTTCTCATTGTCCATGCCCTGCACGCGAGCGCGGCGCGTGTTCAGGTCGCCCAGCACGTCGCCCATGTTGTCTTCCGGCACCACGATGCGCACGTTCATGATCGGCTCCAGCAGCACCGGCCCGCCCGCCCGGAAGGCTTCCTTGAAGGCGTTGCGCCCGGCGGTCTCGAAGGCCACCGGCTTGCTGTCCACCGAGTGTTCCTTGCCGTCATACACCGCCACGCGCACGCTCTTGACCGGGTATCCGGCGATGACGCCTTTCTCCAGCACGCTGCGCACGCCCTTCTCGATGGCGGGCATGAAGTTGTTGGAGATCGCCCCGCCCACCACCTCGTTCTCGAATTCGAAATCGCCGTCCTGCAGGGGTTCCACCCGCAGGTGCACCTCGGCGAACTGGCCCGCCCCGCCGGTCTGCTTTTTGTGGCGGTACTGGGCCGAAGCCGGTTTGGTAATGGCTTCCTGATACGGCACTTTGGGCTGGTGGGTCTCCAGACCCACCTGGAACTTGCTCTCCGCCTTGCGGATGGCGGCATCAATGTGCTGTTCGCCCATCCCCTGCAGGATGGTCTGCTTGGTGGACGAGTCGTTGAACCACGAGAGGGTCAGGTCCTCGCCGCAGATGCGCGAGAGCGTCTGGCCCATCTTGGCGGCGTCCTGCTGGGTTTTGGGGCTGACCGCCACCCGGTAGAGCGCGGTGGGGTAATGCGGTTTGGCCAGCGCCAGCGGATGGCCCTTGTCGCACAGGCTGTCGCCGGTCTCGGTTTCGCCCAGTTTGAGCACCGCGCCCAGGTCGCCGGCGTGCATTGTCGCCACCGGGATCTGCTCCTTGCCGCGCAGCACGCTCAGGTTGGCCAGGCGCTCCTCCACGCCGCGCGTCTGGTTCCAGACGCGCGTGTCGGATTTGAGCGTACCGGATTGCAGCCGGAAATAGGTGATCTTGCCGACGAACGGGTCGGCGGTGGTCTTCCAGACGTAGGCCGCCAGCGGTCCGGCGTCGCTGGCCTTCAGTTCTTCCTCGCCCTTGGCGCCCTCGGCCTTTTCGGCGGGTGAGCCGGCGGGCGAAGGCAGCAGGATGGTGAAGGCGCTCAGCAACTGCTTGAGGCCCACCTGGTCGCTGGCGTCCGCCAGGAAGACCGGCACGAACAGGTTGTGCTGGACGACCTCCTGCAGGCCGCGCAGGATCTCCTCGGGCGTGAGCTGGCCGCCTTCCAGATACTTTTCCAACAGGGTGTCGTCGCCCTCGGCGGCGGCCTCGATGAGCGCCTGGCGGGCGATCTGGGCCTCGTCGGCCATCTCGGCCGGGATCTCGACGCCCGCCCCGCCGCCCACCGGGTAGGCTTTCATGTCCATCAGGTCGATGATGCCTTTGAAACCGGCTTTCTCGCCCCACGGCAGTTGCACAGGGATCAGGCGTTCCTCGGTCAGGCGCTGGACGGACTCCAGCGCGCCCTGGAAATTGGCCGTATCGCGATGCATACGGTTGATGAGCACGAAGCGCGGCAGGTGGAACTGGTCGCAGATCTCCCAGGCGATCTCCGTGCCCACCTGCGCCCCGGCGACCGAATCGACCACCACCAGCACGCCGTCGGCCACCCGCAGGGCGGAGATGACCTCGCCGACGAAGTCCGGGTAGCCGGGCGTATCCAGCAGGTTGATCTTGTGGTCGTTGAATTCCACCGGGATGACGGCGGTGGAGAGCGAAATGCCGCGCCGTTTTTCTTCGTCGTCGAAATCGCCGACGGTCGTGCCGTCTTCCACCCGACCGATGCGGGTGATGGCCCCGGTGGTGAAGAGCAGGGCATCCGCCAGCATCGTCTTGCCGGCGCCGCTGTGCGACACCATGGCGATGTTGCGGAGTCTGTCAGTCGTGTACTCTTTCATTGGATTGGCGGCCCTTCCGAAGTGTGGGATGTGTTGAGACACAAACGGTCCCAACCCGCTGCCGTGCGGCGGCAGGTGGAACCGGTGCATTCGGCGGGCTGTGTTGGCCATGCCACAGCCCGACAGAGGCAAGGGTTCCACCCTGGTCTCGCCCGTCAGGCAGTTCCCATATTCTAAGAGAATAGACGCGTTGTGTCAAAGAGCAGAAAGCAGGGGGCAACTGACTACGTGGAGAGTCTGGCGGGGGGTGGGACCCAGGGACATGGCGCGACACACCTGTTAACAATTCTGTCCTTTCCATGTCCCTCATATGTCCCTTTGATGTCCTTTTCATGTCCCTGGCATGCCCCTGGCGGGACGTGAATGTCCCTGATGTCTCTGGATGTGACAATGTGACATTCCGCGACACACCTGTTAACAATTCTGTCATATCCATGTCACATCGATGTAGCATCCGTGTAGTATCCATGTCACATTGTGTAGCATCTGCCGCACGGCGTGTAGCAGTCGTCGAGGGGTCGAGGGCGTCCGGTGGTCGGGTGGTCGAGGGCGTCCGGTGGTCGGGTGGTCGAGGGGTCGGGTGGTCGAGGGGTCGGGTGGTCGGGTGGTCGGGTGGTCGAGTGGTCGGGTGGCCGGGTGGTCGGGTGGTCGAGTGGTCGGGTGGTCGGGTGGTTGTGGGCGGCCGGGGGCGCGTGGCGGCGCGGTGAAGATAGCGGGCGGTGAAGATAGCGGGCGGTGAAGATAGCCTGGGCGGTGAAGATGGCCTTGCAAAGAAAAGCGAAATGCGAAAGGCTTTTAACCACAGATAAACACAGATGAACACAGATGAATAGGATTGACATGCTACGAAGCCCCCGGATGAGGAATCATAGCATGGGTCGGGCGAGAGCGGTAGCGGGGAAGTGGAATTGTCAAGCGAGGCGCAAGTTGAATAATGCCCGTTGAGGGGGGCCGAAGATGAGTGAATGGCCCTTCGCTGGCTGGAACCCCCATTTTTGGCGCGGTAACCCTGCGCTTCATTCTATTTCACGCGGTCACGGCAACAAGCAGAGGCTCGCCACACGGCCGCCAGATGCTTTCCGGAGTCTTGCAGGGGGCGCCAGACACAGTATGCCTCTCGTGTGTTTAGCTCGAATCGCCCGCGTGTAAATTCCGTGTAAATCTTTGTAAACGGGATTTTACGGGCTCGCGCAAGTAGAAGCGGGCGTCGGTCAGGTGTCAATGGACCTGTGGCTAAATCATTAACATACCAAACAGAAATAGGGTGGAAGCTGCAAATCCCCAGAAGAATAGGGTCCAAAGAATGCCTATTATGACGGCCGGCAATCCGCGTATCTTATATAAGCCTCGGGGGAACTCCTTTTTGATCATGATCACAATCCCTGCGAGTCCCCAAATGGCGGGCGGTGAAATTGATGAAGTAAGCACCCATCTTGCCTGTAAGCCATCACCACTTATCAAGAAACCAACAAGCAGAGTTAGGGGAGCAGCTAGGAAGCCAACCGCACCTATACCAGCGATTAGATGGGTGGTACTAGTTCTGCCAATGAATAAGCGGAAACTTTCTAGTCTAGGTGTCTGGCCCACGCGCAACTTTCCTTTCAAGGTCCATTCCCCATCATTTTGTTGCTCTCAAGGTTATAGTGGGGTTTCCTTTGCTCACGAATCTCTCCTACAACAAGGAGTAGATCCGCATAGGTGGCAATTGCTGGAAACAAAATCGTCTGGTTGAAAGAATCAGATGCAACTGTCATTAGGGCATTGCCTTCAGCATATCCTAGAGTGGCCCCGACTATGAAGCAGTCTCCCGCAACGCCCAGGCCTGCACCGGTGGACGAGCAGACTAAAGCAGATGCAATCCCTCCTCCCAGGCCCACCGACCTGGAAAGATCCTCAATTATCTCTGCTTCAAACCCAACGAAAACAGCTCTAAGTATTCGCTCGACCAAGGACATCGGCAGGTTTCTATCGCGAATAAGCTGGATAAACATATCTATTAGAAAACCAAGCCGATATTTGGAAATCCCCACATCGTCATAGATTTTTAGATAATCATTGGCAAAGTCCAAGAATTCCGCAATGTCAGCCGCTGTATCAAGATCAACCAGATCTTCCAATTGGCACTTTAGTGTCTCGCAATCATCATCTTCAACCTCATCATCAACCTGTTCATCACCACTTGGTGAGGCTGGAGGAGCCGTGTAACTACCCTTGCCAAGCTCATGCGTCCGCATTTGGCCTTTTACTTGCCTACTCCCATCCCAGCAGAAGCCAAACTCATCACAGACGATATGGCCTGAAGGATCAGTGAAGCGTATTGGATTGTTCAGCGTGTATGTGAACCGGTTCAGGAGTTGAGGATTGAACGGATTGGACACAATCGTATCGGGCTGAGAGAATCTGGCCAATTTGCCGATGTAGATGCTTTCTTGCCCCGGTTTTTCCCGCACTTGTAAACGCTCTGTAAAATCGCCCAGCCGCATGGCCCCATTATAGCGGCGCGGCCGGGCAAATCAACAATCCACAATCAGCGATCGCGCGCCGCATCCCGTATAATCATCCCATGCCGCTCCTTAAGCGCATCTCCCCGCCCGGGTGGGCCATACTCGCCATGCTCGCCCTCACCCTGGTCATCGCCCTCTCCAGCCGCGCGCCGCAGCCTGCCCCCGCGCCCGCGGCCACCACGCCCCCCGGCCTCGACCTGACGGCCCGCATCGAGAATCTGACCGCCGCCCTGGCCGCTGAGCCGAACGATGCCGCGGCCCACTTCTCCCTCGGCCTGCTGCTGGCGCTCGACCAGCCCGAGCAGGCCACTGCCCACCTGCGCCGCGCCGCCGAACTCGACTCTGCCTATCAAGGCGCCTCGCAATCCGTGCGCAGCGCGCTGGCCCAAGTCACCCTCCAGACCGACCCGGCCTATGCCGCCATCCTCATCGGCCAGGCCCTGGCCGCCCAGGGCGAATGGCCCGCCGCCGAGGCCGCCTTCCAGCGCTCCGCCGACCTCGCCCCGGATTACGCCGAAGCCTGGGCCTTCCTGGCCGAGGCCCGGCAGCAGAACGGGCAGGACGGCTACCCCGCCCTCCAGAACGCCCTGGCCGCCAACCCGGCCTCGCTGGCCGCCAACCTCTACGCCGCTCTGTACTGGCGGCGGCAAAACGACCCCGGCCGCGCCATCGTCTACCTGGAGACCGCCGCGGCGCTCGACCCGGACAACCCCGCCATCCAGGCCGATATCGGCCAGACGCTCGTTGCCCTTGGCGAGGTGCAGACCGCACTGGAGCATTTCGCCCGCGTCACCGAACTGGCTCCCGGCGACCCGAACTCCTGGCGGCTGCTGGCGCTCTACTCTATCGAGAACGATGTTCAGGTCGAGCAATTCGGCCTGCCCGCCGCCCGGCAGCACCTGCTCATGCTGGGCGAGGACCCCGGCGCGCTCACCCTTATGGCCCGCGCCTATTCCCTGCTGGCCGACTCCTTCAACGCCGAGAAGTTCTTCCAGCGCGCCCTGACCGCGGGGCCCGAACACGCCGAAACCCGGCTCTACCTGGGCTTGTTCCGCATCACCCAGGGGCGCATGGAAGATGCCCGCGCCGCTCTGGAGCAGGCCCAATCGCTGGGCGCGGATACGCCCATCGCCGAGCAGGCCGCCGAATATCTGGCCTTCTACTTCCCTTAGCCGCCATGCTCATCGATGAGTTCCTGCCGGACTACCAGTTCGTCGAGCGCCACACCATCCTGATCCCCAGGCCACCCGCCGATATCTACCCGGCCGTGCGCGCCCTGGACCTCTCCGCCTCGCCGGTCGTGCGGGCGCTTTTCCGCCTGCGCGGCCTGCCGCCCGCCGCGCTGCGCCTGGAGGGCCTGCTGAAGATGGGCTTCACCCTGCTGGCCGAGGAGCCGCCGGAAGAGATCCTGCTCGGCCTGGCCGGGCAGTTCTGGGCGCTGAAAGGCAACCTCCTGCCCCTCGACCCGGCCGCCTTCCGCCAGTTCGACCGCCCGGATTACGCCCGGGCTGCCTGGAATTTCACACTGGCCGCCGACGGCCTTTCCGCCACCCGCCTTGCCACCGAGACCCGCATTCACTGCCCCACGCCGCAAACCCGCCGCCGCTTTGCCGCCTACTGGGCTTTCATCGGTCCCTTCAGCGCCTGGATTCGCCGCGAGGCGCTGCGGGCGGTCAAACGCCGAGTCGAGTCTGTCACCCCCCCGTCCACCCGCACCCCAGCGGCGTGAAGAACTCGTCCAGCGACGGCTTGAGCAGATGCACGCCGTCGCGGAAATCCGCGGCCGTGAGCCCGAACGGGGCCGGGTCATGCCTGCCAAGCAGGCTGGCGCCGCCCGCCGCGGCCAGTTCCGCGACAAAGGCTTCGTACGCCTGAACCGCTATTCGGTCTCCGCCCCAGGCTGCATAGACCGCCGGATGGAAGGGCGGAAAATAAATACTCACCTCCACCCCCTGTCCGGCCAGGTAATCCACCAGCCTGCGCAGGGTTTCCTGGCGGCCCGGGTCGGGCGCCGGCCAGGACGGGTATTCCACCAGGTAGGAGTTCACCAACGCCTGCACGCCAGCCGCATCCGGCACGAGCGCCGGCGGGTAAACCTGCGCCCCCTGGGGCAGTTTCACTGCCTTACGCTCCCCGATGCGAAACGGGTCCGCGTCCTCGCCACGTCGAGAAATGAGCGCCGCCAGCGATTCCTGGAAATAGGCCGGAGAGAACAGCTCGCCCAGCCCCGGCGGCAGCCACGCACCGGCCGCCGGTTGAGGGGACTCCGGGTAAAGCGCCGCAACCATGGCCGCGTATTCTCCACGCAGGGTCTGCCAGCGCACCTCATTCGGATTGGCCTGCAACAGGCGCGGGGTGATCTCCAGGACTATTCTCTGCGGCCATTGCTCATTGACCCGCAGCACTTCGACCAGCGCCAGATAATCGTTCAGGCCAGCCCCGGAAACACTGACATTCCAAAAGCCAGCCGTGCCCGCGCAGAAATCGTCCGCCGTCAATTCCAGTGAGGCGCTGCTGCCGAGGACAACCAGAGCAGGCGGGGCATCGCGGCCCTCGGCCAGCAGGCGGACCAGCAGGCGGTCGTCGTAGTTCCGATTGACGCCCAGCGCCTCGCCGGCCAGCAGCCGAGCGGCCATGGCGCGTTCGTAATCGTGGCGGAACAGGCTGGCCGGGTCGGCCCGGTAATTCACGCCAGCCACCAGCGCCGCCAGCGGCAGGGTGAAGATCGTCAACTTCGTCAGGAACGCTTTCATCGTCAGAACTGGAAATAGATAAAGGTTGATTCGGCAAACACGCCGAAGAGCAGAGTGAGCGCCGCCAGCCCATAATACGCGGCCCAGCGCGCCGGCGCGCCCAGACCCGCCAGCGCGTCATCGAAATCGGCCGCGCCGCGCCGCTCGATCCAGATTTCGACGGCGAACAGCAACGCCACCCCGGCCAGGGCGAGCGCGAAGCCGGCCGCGCCCAGCGGCCCAAGGATTACATCCAGACCCGGGAATCCTGACCAATCGGTCAGCGAGCCAATCAGCATCGCCGCCTCGCCGACGGAGGCGGCCCGGAAGAACACCCAGGTGAGCAAGACGAGGTGGAAGGTAAGCAACATAGCGAGCGCCCTGCGCCAGCCCTGTGGAGGCTGGGCTGCGCGGCCCAGGCGAACGGAAAGCGCCGCCCGCCAGTTGGCAGCCAGCAGGTACAGGCCGTGCAGCCCGCCCCACAGGATGAACGTCCACCCGGCGCCGTGCCACAGCCCGCTCAAAAGGAAGATGAGTACGATGTGGTAATCGGTGAGTTTGAGGCGCGCCGGGTCGCCGCCGCCCGCCATGCGGGCGCGCACCGCCGGTAGATAGAGATAATCTCGAAACCAGGTGGTCAGCGAAATGTGCCAGCGGCCCCAGAACTCCTGAATCGAAGTCGCCAGGTACGGCCGCCGGAAGTTCTGCATCAGGTCAAAGCCCAGCAGACGCGCCGCCCCAATGGCGATGTCCGAATAGGCAGAAAAGTCGCAGTAGATCTGGAAGGCGAAGAAGTACGTCGCCAGCAGGACTTGCAGCGGGTGGGCGCCCGCAGGTTGGCTGTAGACCGCATTCACATACAAAGACAGCCGGTCGGCGATGACCAGTTTCTTGAACACGCCCCATAGAATCAGGCGCAGGCCGGCGGTCATCTCCACAGGCAGAGCCTGCCGGCCTGCCTGGAACTGCGGCAGCATCCTCCCCGCCCGACCTATCGGCCCGGCGATGAGCGGCGGGAAGAACGAAACGAACAGCGCAAAAACGCTCACGCCGGTTTCCGGCTGGACGCGCCGCCGGTACACATCCAGCAAGTAGCCTGCCAGCAGGAACGTGTAGAACGAGATTCCCGCCGGAAGCGCCAGGCCCAGGCGCGGCAGTCTCCACGCCATGCCTGCCAGACCCAGAAGGTCTTCGGCCGCACCGGCCAGAAAATCGAAATACTTGAACAGGGCCAGCAGACCCAGGGGCACGGCCAGCCCAAGAGCCAGCCATGCCTGGCGCGCCCGGCCCTCGGCCGGCTGCATCCCGCGCCCGCCGGCATAACCCGCCAGCCCGCAGACCGCCAGCAGCGCCAGGTGGTCGGCGCCCCACGTGAGGTAGAAGAAGGCGCTGGCCGCCAGCAGCCAGACCGCCCGCCAGCGCCCCGGCAGCCGGTAGGCCGCCGCGGCCGCCAGCGCCAGAAAAAGCGCAAATTGCCATGAAAGGAAGTTCATCGCCAGTGTCCGCCCGGTTATAGCACCCTTTTTCTGCCTTCGCCAGACACAGGCGCCGGAGAAACCCGCCCCCGATTACCCATTGCGAGTTGCCAGTTACCATATATCGCCGCCATGTTACAATCGCGCAACGCCTTTTACCCGTTCAATGAGAGGAGATCCTTCATGAAACCCAATTCGCGCCTGTTCATATTCATCGCCGCCCTTGCCGTCGTCGCCCTGGCCTGCTCCTTCAGTGCCAGCACCGGCGACGGAGGTGGTGGAGATGCCAGCATCCTGTTCCAGGATGACTTCTCCAACACCTCCAGCGGCTGGGACCGCTACAGCGACTCCAGCGGCAGCACCGACTACGCCAACGACCAGTATGCCATCACCGTCCTCATCGACACCTACCTCTTCTGGGCCAACCCCGGCCGTGACTTCACCGACGTCATCATTGAAGTCGATGCCACCAAATCCGGCGGCACCCCGGAAGTGGATACCGACGATGACAACAACTACGGCATCATCTGCCGCCACCGCGACGTAGACAACTACTATGTCCTGGTCATCTCCAGCGACGGCTACTACGGCATCCGCAAGCGCTACCAGGGTTCCAGCGAACTGGCCTTCATCGGCATTGACGGCATGGATTACAGCGACGCCATCAACCAGGGCAACGCCACCAATCGGCTGCGCGCAGAATGCATCGGCAGCACCCTGCGCCTGGTCGTCAACGGCACCACCCTGCTCGAAGTGACCGACAGCGACATCGCCAGCGGCGACGGCGGGCTGATGGCCGGCACCTTCAGCGCCCCCAATACCACCATCCTGTTCGATAACTTCGTCGTTCGCCAGCCGTAACCGGCGCGACCTGGCTACCCAGCCTCCCGCGAGAACCTCTCTCGCGGGAGGTTTTGTTTATCGGTTAAACTACCCGGCATGAAGGTCTGCCTGGACAGCATTGGCTGCCGCCTGAACCAGAGCGAGATCGAAGCCTGCGCCCGCCAGTTCCGCCGAGCCGGCCACACGCTGGTGGCCGAAATGGCTGACGCCGAGTTGATGGTGCTCAACACCTGCGCCGTCACCGCCGCCGCTGCCGCGGACTCGCGCCAGAAGATCCGCCAGGCGCACCGCGCCGGCGTAGACCAGATCGTCGTCACCGGCTGCCTGGCAACGCTGGAACCCGAAGCGGTCAGCCGCCTAGCGGGCGTGGCGCGCGTCGTCCCCAACTCTGCCAAAGATCGGCTGGTGCCCGACCTGCTGCAGATCGAGATACCCGAATTCGACCTTGAACCCGCCCAGCGCCAGCCGATTCCCGGCAGCCGCCACAAGACGCGCGCCTACATCAAAGCCCAGGACGGCTGCGACAACAAATGCACCTTCTGCGTCACCAGCGTGGCGCGCGGCGCGGGCCGCAGCCGCCCGGCAGAAGAAGTCATCGCCGGCGTGCGTGCTGCCGTCCAGGGCGGGGCTCAGGAAGCCGTGCTCACCGGCGTGCACCTCGGCTCATGGGGTCAGGACTTCGGCCGGCCAGTTCACCTGAAGGCCCTCGTGACTCAAATCCTCGACCAGGTGGATGTCCCCCGCCTGCGCCTGTCCTCGCTCGAACCCTGGGACCTCGACCCGGCTTTTTTCGACCTGTGGCAGGACGCGCGCCTGTGCCGCCACCTGCACCTGCCGCTGCAATCCGGCAGCGCGGCTACCCTGCGGCGCATGGCCCGCAAGACCACGCCAAGCGGGTTCGCCGCGCTCGTGGCTGCCGCCCGCCAGCGCATTCCCGGCGTAGCCGTCACCACCGACATCATCGCCGGTTTTCCGGGCGAGACCGCAGAGGAATTCGCAGAGACGCTGGCATTCGCGGAGAAAATGGAGTTCGCCGGCGCGCACGTCTTCCCCTATTCCGAACGCGAAGGCACCGCCGCGGCGCGCATGCCGGACCCCGTACCGCCCACCGAACGCAAAGCCCGCGCTGCCGCCTTGCGGGCTATCGTGGCCGGGTCGGCGCGCCGCTACCAGGCCGGGTTCATCGGCGCAGAATTGGACGTGCTGTGGGAGGGCATTCAGCCGGAACCCGAACTGGGCTGGCGGCTTTCGGGCCTGACCGATAACTACCTGCGAGTGAGCGCGGTCGCGCCCCAGCCGGTCTGGAACCAGATCACGCCGACCTGGCTGGCGGCCGCCGCGCCCGACGGCCTGACGGGCCACATCCTGCGCCTGCCTGACAGCCTGCAAATCGGCTAATTGCTCCAGATTCCCGTAAAATAAGGGGAAACGAGAGTGATTCCAGAGGAGAAGCCGATGGACCGCGACCCCGAGTGCATCTTCTGCAAGATCATCGCCGGCGAACTGCCGAGCGCCCAGGTCTATGAAGACGACCTGCTGGTGGCTTTCCGCGATATCCGTCCCGCCGCGCCCGTGCACGTCCTCATCGTGCCACGCCAGCACATCCCGGACAACAACGCGGTCACCGAAGCGGATGCCGAGCTCAGCGCCCGTCTGTTCGCGGTTGTGCCGCGCATCGCCGCCGCTGAGGGCATCGCCCGGGACGGCTACCGCCTGATCCTCAACACCGGCCCGCACGGCCGCCAGGAGATTCCCCACCTGCACATGCACCTGCTGGGCGGCCAGCGCATGCAGCACCCGATGGGGTAAGAGATGTCTGGAAGTCTGGAGGTCGAGAAGTCCGGCCTCAGGACATCCAGACCTCAAGACTGCCCGAAAGGTATAATCATCTCATGAGCGTAAAAGAAACCCTTAACCAGGCCCTGACAGAGGCCATGAAGGCAAGCGACAGCGGCCGGAAGATCCCGCTGCGGCTGGTGCTTTCCGCCATCAAACTGGCCGAAGTGGAAAAGGGCCGCGAACTGGACGACGGCGAAACCCTGGGCGTGATTCAAAAAGAAGTCAAATCGCGCCGTGAATCGATCGCCGACGCCGAGCGCGCCAACCGACCGGACCTGGTGGCTGCCGCCGAAGCTGAAATGGCCATCCTGGAAAGCTTCCTGCCCAAGGGGTTGAGCGCCGAAGAACTGGAAGCCATCGTGCGGGCCGCCATCGCCGAAGCCGGCGCGTCCACGCCCGCCGACATGGGCGCGGTGATGAAGCTCGTCACGCCCCAGACCAAAGGCCGCGCCGATGGCGGCCAGGTCAGCGCGCTGGTGCGCCGGCTGCTGGGAGGCTAAGCCCCCACGGATGACGGACGCCCAGCCGCGTTTCCGCTGGCCCTCGCGCCGCAACGTCTTTCTGTTGCTACTCCTCCTGGCGACCGCCGGCCTGGCGGCCATCGCCCTGCTGGTGCCGTTTGCGGCCCGCCCGGCCACGCTCGATTTGCAGGTGGGCGACGCCGCCCCGCAGGACATCCTTGCCCCGCGCAGCATCACCTACGAGAGTGAGGCCCTCACCCGCCAGCAGCGTGACCTGGCGGCCAGCGCGGTCGCGCCCGAATACGGCGCCCCGGAGGCCAGCGTGGCGCGCGCCCAGGTCGGGCGATTGCGCGCCGCCCTGACCTTCATCGCCAACGTGCGCGCCGACGTCTACGCCACCCCCGAACAGAAGCTGGCCGACCTGGCCGCCCTGGAAGACGTGCGCCTGAGCGAAGACCAGGCTGAGGGGCTGCTGGCGCTCAGCGAGGCCGCCTGGCAGAGCGTACAGCAGGAAGCCATTGTGGTCCTGGAGCAATTGATGCGCAGCACGGTGCGCGAAGACCTCCTGGAAGACGCCCGCCAGAGCGTGCCGGCCCTGGTGAGCCTCTCTTTGCCGGAAGATCAGGCCGAACTGGTCGCCGCGCTGGTGACGGCCTTCGTGGCCCCCAACAGTTTTTACAGCGATGAACTCACTGAGGCCCATCGCGAAGAAGCCCGCCAGGGTGTGCCGCCCGTGCTGCGCACCTACGTCGCCAACGAGACCGTCATCCGCCGCGGCCAGGTGGTCACCGAGGCCCATCTGGAGGCCCTGCGCGAACTGGGACTGGTGCGCCCGGAGCCGCGCTGGCAGGAGCAGACCAGCGCCCTGACCCTGCTGGGCGTGTGCCTGGCCTACATGGCCCTCTACCTGCGCAACCGGCGCAAACTGCTTGAGGACACCCGCCGCCTGCTGTTGATGGCGGTGCTCTTCCTCGTGTATTTGTACGCCGCCCGTCTGTTGCTGCCCAACCGCACAGTCATCCCCTACCTGTTCCCGCTGGCCTCGTATAGCCTTCTGGTCACTTCGCTGTTCAGCGCCCAGGCCGGCCTGGCTTTTGGCATTCCGCTCAGCGTGCTGGCGGCCTATAACCTGCCTTACAGCCTTGAACTCACCCTGCTCTACATCTTCAGCAGTTTGATGGGAATGCTCCTGTTGCAGCGCGCCGAGCGCCTCTCGGCTTTCTTCCGAGCCGGGACGGCGGCCGGCGCGGCCGGCATGGCGATTGTCCTCAGTTTCCGCCTGACCGACCCGGCCACGGATGTGCTCGGCCTGATGACGCTGACCGGCGCGGCTTTCCTAAATGGCATCGCCTCGGCCAGCCTGGCGCTCATCCTGCAGTTCGTGCTGGCGCAATTCCTGGGTGTGACCACCAGCCTGCAGTTGTTGGAGATCTCGCGCCCTGACCATCCCCTGCTCCAGTTCATCCTGCGCAGCGCGCCCGGCACGTACCAGCATAGCCTGTTGATCGCCAACCTCAGCGAACAGGCGGCGGAACTGATCGAAGCCGACGCCCTGCTCACCCGGGTCGGCGCGTTGTACCACGATGCCGGCAAGGCGCGCTACCCGCATTTCTTCATCGAGAACCAGGTGCCCGGCAGCCGCAACCCCCACGAGGATCTCTCTCCGCTGGAAAGCAGCCAGACCATCATCCGCCATGTCCCGGACGGCGTGGAACTGGCGCACAAGCACCGCCTGCCGCAACGCATCATCGACTTCATCCTAGAACACCACGGCACGATGGTTACCCAGTATCAATACGCCAAAGCCCTTGAAGCAGTCAACGGCGACAAGAACAAAGTGGATGCAACTGAATTCATGTATCCCGGCCCGCGGCCGCGTTCGCGCGAAACCGCCCTGGTGATGCTGGCCGATGGCTGCGAAGCCCGCACCCGCGCCGAACGGCCCGAAAACGAAGAAGCTCTGCGCGCGCTGGTGAAAAGCGTCATCGACCGGCGCGTGGCCCTCGGCGAGCTCGACCACACCGAACTGACCATGCACGACCTGCACGTCATTATCGATTCGTTCACCGCCACCCTCCGGGGCGTATACCACCCGCGCATCATCTATCCGGATATTGACGAACCGCTCAAAGCCGAGGATACTGATGAGGGAGCGCCGCCGACGCCATGATTCAGATAAAGATTGACGAACGCTACGCCGACCTCGCCAGGTCCGATCTGTTGCGCCGCGCGGTTGAGGCGACCCTGACGCACGAGCAGGCCCCGCCCGGCGCACGCCTCACGGTTGTGGTCACCGACGATGAAGAATTGCGCCGCCTGAACGAGGAGTATCTCGGCCACAACGCGGCTACCGACGTGCTCTCCTTCCCGGACGGCGACCCGGACCCGGAAACCGGCGCGGCCTATCTTGGCGATATCCTCATCGCCTTCCCGATAGCCGCCAGCCAGGCCGAAGCCGCCGGCCACCCGGTCATCGAAGAGTTGCAGCTGCTGGTAGTGCACGGCGTGCTGCACCTGCTGGAACACGACCATTACGAGCCGGGCGAGAAAGCCCGCATGTGGGCCGCCCAGGATGCCATCCTGACCGAGTTGGGGGTCAGGGCCCGCCCAGCCGGGTAAGCCGGATACCCTACCCGCCCAGCGACGGCCTGTTGCGCTGGGCGGCTGCATCCCTATGCTCCGTTTCTTGCGCTCATGCCTGGCTGCCTTCCGCTACGCCTTCTCCGGCTGGTGGCATGTCCTGCGCACCCAGCGCAACGCCTGGATTCATGCCGTGATGACTGTAACCGCCGCCCTGTTGGGGCTGTGGCTGCGCATCGGGGCATACGACTGGTTGTTCCTGGTGGTGGCGGCCGGGTTCGTGTGGTTCGCCGAATTCCTCAACACCGCGCTGGAAGCCGTGGTGGATCTCGCCAGCCCGGAGAAACATCCCCTCGCCAAAGTCGGCAAGGATGTGGGCGCAGCAGCGGTGCTCATCGCCGCCCTGGTAGCGGCCATCATCGGGCTGGTGGTGCTGGGACCGCCCCTTCTGGCGAAGTTCGTCGAAATGAGATAAAAGGCACCGAGTGATGCGTCAACGAGGTACGAGGGAAATCGTCTTTCCCGTTCCTCAGCGACCCGTACCTCGTTGACCTTCAGCCCGATTGATATAATCGCCTCATTCCCACCCATCAGGAGTTTCTTATGCCCCTCTCGTTTCGCTTCGGCACCGTCGGCTCGCCCATCTCAACTCCCAAGAAGCCCGGCGGCAGCGTGGGCGCCATCATCCGCACCCGCGAACTGGGGCTGGATGCCTTCGAACTGGGCTGGGTGCAGTCGGTGCGCGTGACCGAAAAGACCTGCGCCGACATCCGCGCGACTGCCAAAGAGCACGACGTCCTGCTCAGCGTTCACGCGCCGTACTTCATCAACCTCAATGCCGACAAGGACGAGTGGCCCAAGAGCCGCAAGCGGCTGATGGATGCCGCCCATTACGGGGACCTGGCCGGCGCGACTGAGATCATCTTCCACCCCGGCACGTACTTCGGCAATCCGCCCGCTGAGGTGCTGCCCATCGCCATCGAACGCCTGCAAGGCTGCGTGGATGAACTGCGCCGCGCCGGCAATCAGGCCACCCTGCGCCCGGAGACGATGGGCAAGCAGGCCCAACTGGGCACGCTGGACGACGCGCTGAAAATGGCGAAGGCAATTAAAGGCGTGTTGCCCTGTGTAGACTTCGCCCATCTGCACGCCCGGCGCGGCGACGGCAGCCTGAACACAACCGAAGAATGGCGCGCCGAACTGGAAACCTACCGCAAAACACTGGGGGAGAAATCTCTCAAGAATCTCTCCTGCCACATTTCCGGAATCGAGTACACCGAGAAAGGCGAGAAGAACCACCTGCCCGCCCGCGAGGCCGACCTGAACGTGAAGGCCCTGTTCAGGGCTTTGCACGATCTGGGCTGCGGCGGGCGTATGCTGTGCGAAAGCCCGGAGATGGAAAACGACGCCCTGTATTACAAAGAAACCTGGATAAAAGTGACGGGGGAACGCGAGTAACGTGGCCGCCACGGAAGCGCTATTCGCCGCCCTGCAGGCGGAGATGCGCGCCTGCCGCCGCTGCGCCGAGGCGGGTTACTGGATTCAGCCGGAGGCGGTGACCCAGGGCCGCGCCGACGCGAAGATGATGACCATCGGCCAGGCGCCCGGCATCACCGAAGTGGTCGCCAAGCGCCCCTTCAACGCCGGCAGCGGCGCGCGGCTGTTCGAGTGGCTGGGGCAGGCCGGAATCGACGAGACCTGGTTCCGCTCCACCCAGTACATGAGCAGCGTGACCAAGTGCTACCCCGGCCGCGCCAAAGGCGGCACCGGCGACCGGGTGCCGGGCAGGAAGGAACAGGCGCTCTGCCGCCCGTTCCTTGACCGCGAACTGCATCTGGTGGCCCCGCAGTTGATCATCCCGATTGGCCGCCTGGCCATCGAACTGTTCTTCCCGCGCACGGCAAAACTGGAAGACATCATCGGGACGGAGACGCGTATCGAGAGCGGCGCGTGGGTCGTACCGCTGCCACATCCCAGCGGAGCCAGCCGCTGGCATCAGCTGGAAGAGAACCGGGCGCGCATCCAGGCGGCCATCCGGCTCATCGAGAAACACTACCGGCGGCTGTATCCGGCGAAGTGATTCGGCATCCACAGGCCTTCGCGGGTCACATTCGTACAAATCCGACAAGATTCAGAATTGCTCAGCCGCGGAAATGACTGTACCATGGAAGAAACGGAGAGGCCATGAAAACAGACAGATTCCTGATTGGCATTGTCATTGGAGTGCTTGTCCTGGTGGTCGCCAGCGTGGCGCTGGTGCTCACCCGGCCCGAGGCGGAGTATCTGAGCGACGATGCGCCCGAGAACGTGGTGCACAATTACATCCTGGCGGTCCTGCAGGAAGATTACGACCGGGCCTTCGGGTACCTCAGCCCCGATATCGCTCATGGCCCCGAGGACGCCGCCGACCTGGAGCACGACCTGAGCTACTACAACTACCGCTGGGATCAGGATGCCTCCTACGTCATCGACTCGGCGCGGGTATCCGGCAGCAGCGCCACGGTCATCGTCAGCGCGCTCGGGTTCTATTCGGATGACATTTTTTTCGGGCGCGGCCAATACACCGATGAACGCACATTCCGCCTGGGGCTGGAGAACGGCAAGTGGCGGATCGTGGAAGGTTCGATCTTCTTCCCATACTGCTGGACCTACAAGGACGGCTGCCCCTGAAGCCGCTCACGCGGCCAGGTAAATCGAAAGGGAAACAGACATGGAAAGCGTCAAACGCTGGTACGTATTTCTCACGAGCGCGGTCGGCCTGCACGCCGTGGCCTGGGCGGTCATCACCCTGCTGCGGCGGCTGGCCGCTCCCGGCATCGGCGGGCCTGGCGGCAACGCCCAGGTGCTGGCTCTGCAAATCTCGATCATCGTCATCGGCCTGCCGGTGTATTTGATTCACTGGCGCTGGGCGCAGAAACTGGCAACCGAAGCGCGCGAAGACCGCGAATCGATCATCCGTAGTCTGTACCTGCATGCCACGCTGGCGGGCAGCCTGGGCCCCATCGTGGCCAACCTCTACACGCTGGTGACGCGCGGCGCCCTGCGCGGCGAAAACACCTATGTGCTTTCCAGCCTGCTGGCCATCGGCGTCATGGCGGTGGTGTTCGTCTACCACTTCCGCGTGCTGGCGGACGACAAGACCGCCCTGGGCCGGGAAGGCGCGCCGGTGATACGCCGCCTGTACCAGCTGGGGTTCAGCGCCGCCGGGTTGATCATGATGTTCGTCGCCGCAGACAACCTGCTCCGCCTGCTTATGCTGCTCCTGGGCGGGAGTAACTGGATCGGGCGCGGTCTGGGTCTGTCCATCGCCGGCATCAGCGCCTTCAACGAAGTCGTCCGGCTGCTCATCGGGCTGGGCTTGTGGCTGGCGTTCTGGCGCGCCCTCCAGAGCCATTTCGCTGCCTCGCCGGAAGAACAGTCAGCCGTCGAACGCAAACTCTACCTCTACCTGGTCATCCTGCTCACCACCGTCGGCGCCATCGGCAACGCCACGGCCCTGTTCGCCGGGTTCCTGCGCAGGCTGCTGGACCTTCCGCCGGAAGGCGCGCTAGAAAACGTCCTGCCGCCGCTCATCGTTTCGGGCGTGGTGTGGGCCTACCACGCCTACGTCCTGCGTAAATACGACCGGGCCGTTTCGCCGCAGGAGGACCAGCGCGTCCGCCGCATCTACATCTACCTGGTGGCGGCCATCGGCCTGGCGGCCTTCGTAGGCGGCCTGGCCACCGACCTGACGGTACTCATCAACTCCCTGGTGCGAAGCGGGGGCCTGAACAACAACGCGTTGAAAGAACAACTGGCCTGGGGCACGGCCGCCATCGTCGCCGGCCTGCCCACCTGGCTGCTGCCGTGGCGGACGGCCCTGGCGGATACCGCCGACGCCGCCACGGCTGGCGAAGGCCGCCGCTCGCTGGCCCGGCGCATCTACCTGTACTTCTACCTGTTCGCCGGCGTGATGACCATCCTGGGCACGCTGATCACCATCGTCTTCCAACTGCTGCTGCTGCTGTTCGGCGAGCGCACCGCCGCCCTGCTGGTGCGCGACCTCGCCCTGGCAGTGAGCTATGCGCTCATCGCCGGCGGCCTGCTCTACTACCATGGGGGACTCGTGCGGGCCGACGACCGCGAGCGCAAACGCCAGATGGCCGAACGGCTGGGCGCGCTGAAGGTGGTGGTGCTGGATGGCGGCGACGGCAGCCTAGCCGCGGCGCTCGCGGCCGCGCTCAAGGCCGAGTTCCCCGGCCTCGACCCGCAAACGCCCGCCAACCCGGCCGAAGCGGCTGGCCTCATCCAGAACGCCGGTCTGGTCATCGCGCCGTGGAGCGCCGTGGCGGACGCCAATCGCCAGCCGGCCGAAGCCGTGATGGAAAGCCCGGCCCGCAAACTGCTCCTGCCACTGCCCGGCGAAAGGCTGGACTGGGTGGGGCTGGAGCCGCGCAATCAGGGCGCCTGGGTGCGCCACACGGTGAATGCCGTGAAACAGGTTCTAAGCGGGGAAGAAGTGGCCCACAAGCGGCCGCTGGGTTGCGCCGCCTATTTCCTCATCGCCATCGGTCTGCTGATCGCGTTCAACATCCTGGTCAGCCTGATCCAGGCGCTCAGTTACGGGATCTTCTAGGAAACTGAAACTCCCGCCTTTCGGGCGGGAGTTTTCATTCAATCCAGCAGCGCGGTCCTGTACTTTTCGGCGAAGAGCGCGGGCGTGCCGCCCGTGTGCCAGAAGAGCACAGTTTCCTTTTTCTTAATGTGCCCCTTGCGAATCAGATCCACCAGCCCGGCGGCGGCGCGGCCGGTGTAGACCGGATCGAGCAGCAAACCCTCATGCCGGGCAAACAGGTGAATGGCCTCGTGCTCCGGTTGGCCCATCTCGGCGTAACCCGCGCCCAGATACTCGTCGTTGACCCGCATCTCGCCGGTCTTGAACTTGCGTTTCTCGCCCAGCAGGGTCATTGTTTCGGTCGCCAGGGCAGCGGCGCGCTCGGCCAGGGTTTTGGCTTTCTCGTCCACGCTGATGCCCAGTATTTTGGCCTTGCTGTCCAGCAGGGCCGCGCCAGCGGCCAGCCCGGCCTGGGTCCCGCCTGAAGAAGAGGCGAACACGATCCAATCCGGCCGGATTGCCTGCTTAAAGAGTTCCTGCATGGCATAGGCGTAAGCCGCCGCTCCCAGCGGGCTGCTGCCGCCGTAGGGAATCAGGTAAGGCTTCCGCTTGGCGGCATGCTTGGCGGCGAACACCTCCTTCAGCCGCAGGTCGCGCTTTTCCGGCTTTACCCAGATGAGTTCGGCCCCAAAGAGCATGTCCAGGAACGTGTTGGCTTCGGGGTGCAGGGTGGGGCGGCCTACCAGCACCAGCGTGCAATCCATCCCCAGTCGGCGGGCGGCGGCGGCCGTCTGGCGGCAGTGGTTGGATTGCACAGCCCCGGCGGTGATGAGCATGCCCGCCCCCTGGGCTTTGGCCTCAGCCGCCAGGAACTCCAGTTTGCGGGTCTTGTTGCCGCCAAAGGCCAGGCCGGTCATATCATCGCGCTTGACCAGAATGCGCGGCCCCCCCAGGGCGGCCGAAAGGGCCGGCAGTTCCTGCACCGGCGTGGGGAAATGTCCCAACGAAACGCGGGCGAGTTTATTCATTCGTCCTCCAAGACGAAGCGGGCACCTGCCCGCCAACAATGGCGCGATTATATCTTGCGGGAGTGGCGTCGTCAGCCGCCGAGTTCGCGCCGCGTTTCGGCCTTGCCGCGCCGCCGCCAGAGGGCCATCAGGCGCGGCAGAGCCTGGGTATACAGGCTGTACAACCAGGGACGCAAAGGCAGGTCGTAGGCGCCGGGCGTACGCAGCACGCGCCCGCCCAGGCCCTGTTTGAAGCGGTACACCCCCCAGAGCGAATCCGTTTCGTCGAAGACTTCCGGCGCGCCCCATAGGTCGTAGCGGGCGCAGCCCCGGTTCCTGGCTACACGCATCGCCTCCCATTGGAGTAGATACGTGGGCATCTTCTCGCGATGGACGGCGGCCGACATGCCATGCATGTAGGCGGCCGTATCGCCGCAGTGGAACAGCATCAGACCGGCGGCGGTTTCGCCTTCCACCTCGGCCACCAGTGGGTTGAGCATCCCGGCAGCGTGGAATATCCCCCAGAGGTGCAGATAGTACTCGCGATTCCGGATGGCGAAGCCATCCCGCACAGCAGTTTCAGCGTACATGCGATAAAGTCTTTCAAAATCGTCCGGGCCGCCGGGCCGTACGCGCACGCCCTTCTTTTCCGCCAGGCGCATGTTGTAACGGGTCTTCTGTTTCATGTTGGCGAGGAGGGCGTCTTCGGACTGCGTCAGGTCGATCACGACCGTATTGCGGAATTGCACCTGTTCATTGGAGTACCGCCAGCCGGTTCGCGCCAGTTCCTTTACGAGATCCTGCCCGCCCGGGTTCGCGCGGACATCATCGTCGCCCGGCTCTCCCCAACCCAGCGGAACCTGCGGGTCGATCTTCAAAAAGAACGCGCCGCGCTGGCGCGCCAGGCCGCGCAGGTCGGCCAGGACGCGGGCTCGCAGGTCCGCGTCCCCCCAATCCCGCAGCACGGGGCCATGCGGGGCGTAGTGCATCCGCAGGCGGGCGGCCATGCCGGGCAGGTCGATGGTGCGTTCCAGCACCAGCGCCAGCGCGGCCGTCTGCCCGCTCTGCTCCCAGGTCTTGAAGTGCGGCGTCCAGCCAACCGGTTTCTTGACCTCCGCCCACTCCCAGGTCTGGAGAATCGGCGCGGCCGGGAAAGTGGCGAGGAGGGCGTTCCAGGTGTCGGGATTCATCGAATCAAGAATACTTCCGCAAATTGCAAATTGCGGGGGAGGTTGGGCAAAGCGTCATCCCTTTCGAGATCTGGACGCAGTAATGGTGGTGACCAACAGCGCAATTATCTGGTCGCACAATTCGATACGCGTCTCCAATACCTCCTCTGGGAAGAGTTTTCGACTCCTCCAATACCAACCGCGCGTTTCCCGTGCTTCCCCAAGCGCGATGCGCAGGATTCGAGTGTGGTCGGCTGTGACGGTGCCACGCCCATAACCTTCCTCGATGTTTGCGCTGATGCTGCCTGCGCTGCGAATGATCTGTGCGCTCATCTCTCTGCCGCGCAGATCGCTCTTCAAGAACGTCCAGTCCTCCCAGACGAGATCAAAGAGGTATAGAGCCAGCTGATAGGAACGGGATTTCCACAAAGGGTCGTTTCGAATGGAGTTGGGAACCGCTTCGACCCACTCTTCGAAAGTCAATACACTTTTCGAACTCTTTTCATTAGCCATCAGAAATATCCTGGTTAGCCGTTCCCGCGTCGACTCTGCAAGTTACTGTCAACACTCTGCATTTTGCATTTCGCAATTTGCAATTTGCATTTTCTAATTCGCTCCTCTACCCAACAACCACGCCGCCAGGTACAGTACCGGATTGTATACCCTGTCCCACGCGCCAACCGAGCGCTTGACCTCTCCTCCAAAGCCGCGCTTGAAGCGATACACGCCCCACAACCCATCGCTGCGGCTCGGGAATTCCCGTTCCAGCGTTTCTTCATCCACGTCCGGCACGCCGTACAGGTCATAGGATTCGCAGCCGCGGGCGCGCGCCCAGCGCATTGCCTCCCACTGCAACAGGTACGTGGGCATCAGGTGACGCTGCTCATCCGTGGAGGCGCCATAGAGGTACCAGGCGCGCCGGCCAAGCGCAAAAACCATCAGCGCCGCCAGCGGCCGGCCTTCAGTTTCGGCCACCAGCAACTCGCTCATCCCCCCGGGCTGGAAAAGTTGATATGCACGGAGGTAATAGGCCGCCGAATGCACACCGAAGCCGTCGCGCTCGCCGGTCACTTCGATCATGCGGGTAAACAAGCCGACATCATCCGACGGCCGGACGACCACGCCCTTTTTTTCCGCCAGACGGATGTTATAGCGGGTCTTCTGTTTCATGCGCGCCAGCAGGTCATCCTCAGTACCGCGCAAGTCAACCACGATCGTGCGGCGCGGCTGGATGGCCGCTGCTGGTCGGAAGCCGTGCGCGGCAAAATCGAAGGACAGCGGTTCGCCCTCCCAGGCGTCCGGCTCAATTCTGAGAAAGACCGCCCGACGACGCCTGCACAGGTCGTCAAGTTCTGGCAGCCAGGCGGCCCAATCGGCGTCCGGCGGGGCTTTGGGGATGTAGCCAACGCTGAACCCCAGCGGCAGGCGGCGGAAGAGCGCCAGCAGACTGCCGGGCAGGGTTTCGGCCGCCCAGCCGAACTCCGATTTTAACGCTCCCCATTGGGGCGTCTGGAGAATGTGCTGTGTTTGCTCCATGATTCGGGGACTATAC
This sequence comes from Chloroflexota bacterium, assembly GCA_016191875.1. Classification (GTDB taxonomy): domain Bacteria; phylum Chloroflexota; class Anaerolineae; order Anaerolineales; family UBA11579; genus SCUK01. The sequence continues at coordinate 275,093 of JACPVG010000036.1, read as the reverse complement.
AACTGCCGTCAGGTCGGGCGGCGGGGCGCTGCGAATGCGCGCCCCAGGCACGGTCTCATCCAGCAGGCGCACCAGTTCGTCGACCTCACCGTCCTGCGCCAGACTCAGCAGGTCATCCACACGCCGGGAGAGGGCTGGCCCGGCCAGCGGCAGGTCTTCGGCCAGCCGGTGAATCTCCGGGTGGGCGGTGGCGTGGCGCGGCGTGCCTTCGTCCGCCAATTCCTCGGTCAGTTTTTCGCCCGGCCGCAGGCCGGTGAAGATGATCTCGATGTCGCGCCCCGGTTCCAGCCCCGAAAGGCGGATGAGGTCTTCGGCCAGGTCGAGGATACGCACCGGCTGGCCCATATCCAGCAGGAAGACCTCGCCACCCTGCCCCAGCGCGAAAGCCTGCAACACCAGATGCACGGCCTCCGGAATCGTCATGAAGAAGCGTTCGACATCCGGGTGGGTGATGGTGACCGGGCCACCGGCCCGAATCTGGCTCTCGAACACCGGCACCACGCTGCCGCGGCTGCCAAGCACGTTGCCAAAACGCACCACGCTGAAGGCCGCGCCGCTGCGGGCCGCATCCAGCACCAGCATTTCAGCCACGCGTTTGGTGACCCCCATCACACTGCTCGGCCGTACGGCTTTGTCGGTCGAGATCATCACCAGCCGCTCGACGCCGTGTGCCTGGGCGGCGGCCACCACGCTGCGCGTGCCGAGGATGTTGTTGGTCACGGCCTCCTCAACGTTCTTCTCCATCAGCGAGACATGCTTGTGCGCCGCGGCATGGAATACCACCTGCGGGCGCTGCGACTGGAAGATGGCCTCCAGGCGGGCGCGGTCGCGCACATCAGCGATGACCGGCTGAAGCGCAAGCGCAGGAAAGGATTCTTCGAGTTCAAGCAGGATGGCGAAGATGCTGTTCTCGCCGTGCCCGAGCAGGATCATCTCGGCGGGCCCCCAGCGCGCCACCTGGCGGCACAGTTCGCTGGCAATCGAACCGCCCGCGCCTGTCACCAGCACACGCTTGCCGCTCAGACTCAGGCCGACGTGCTCGTCGTCCATCTGGGTCGGGGCGCGGCGCAACAGGTCGGCGATATCCACCTGGCGCAGGCGGCTGATGCTCAGTTTGCCGCCCAGCAGTTCGTAAATGCCCGGCATGGTGCGGAAGGGCGTGCCGTAAGCCCGGCACACCTCCGCCACCCGACGGAGCGCCGCGCCCGGCGCGCTGGGAATGGCGAAGATGACTTCGTCGATCAGGCCGCTCTCCAGTTGAGTGGGCAGGTCAGCCAGGGTGCCGACCACCTCGACCTCATGGATGCGGTAGCCCTGCTTGTTCGGGTCGTCATCCAGGAAGGCGGCTGGCGCCAGGCGCAACTGCGGGTTCTTTTGCAGTTCGCGCACCACCAGCGCGCCGGCATCTCCCGCCCCGGCCACCAGCACGCGGCGCGTCCGGCCGGCTGGCGGGCCGGCCCGGCGGCGGTTCTCGGCCAACAGACGCGGCGCGAAACGCACCGCTCCCACCAGCAGCAGGGAGAGGACCCAATCGATGGCGATGACCGTGCGCGGGAAGAAGATGAACACCCGCAGCCCGAACAGACTGAACATCACCACGCCCACCAGAAACGATGCCGCTGTGGCCGCCAGGGCGATAAGGCGCAGTTCCGGCGTGCTGGCATAGGCCCAGAACCGCTGATACAGCCCGAAACGGCGGTAGACCAGCGGCTTGATGAGCAGGGCCACTGCCAGCATCCACAACGTGGTGGGAATATAGTCGATGTAGAACTGGCTGAGGTCGAGACGGATGATGAAAGCCGCCACGACCGAGAAGGCGATCAACGCCAGGTCAAGGAAAAAGACATAGCGGTTGCGGAGGTAAAATTGTTCCTGGGCCATGCGCTCAACGCCCCCGGAAGCCGATTACCGTTGCGACAGTGCGCAGCAGGATGACGACGTCTAACCACAGGTTGCGGTGCTTGATGTAGTACAGGTCGTACTCGAGTTTCATAACCATCTCTTCGAGCGTGGCGGCATAGGCGAAGTGAATCTGCGCCCAGCCGGCGATGCCCGGCTTGACCAGCAGCCGCGCTCGGTAGAAGGGGATCTCGCGTTGGAAATGCTCTACGAACTCCGGGCGTTCCGGGCGCGGGCCCACCAGGCTCATCTCGCCGCGCAGCACATTGATGAATTGCAGCCACTCGTCCAGATGGGTTTTGCGCAGGATGCGCCCGACGCGGGTGGCGCGCTCGTCGTTCTCCTGCGCCAGTTGCGGCTGGCCGCCCTTTTCGGCGTCCTTCACCATCGTCCTAAATTTGTAAATCTTGTAGGGGATGTTGCCCTGGCCGGCGCGCATCTGTTGGAAGACCACCGGCGCGCCGTCTTCCAGGAAGATCGCCACAGCAATGATCGGGCCAATGAGCACTAGGATCGCCACGCCGACCAGCCCGCCCAGGATATCCAGCAGGCGCTTGCCCATGCGGTAGAACGCGCCCACGCGGGCTTCATCCACGAAATTGCGCAGGATCCAGTCGGCTTCCAGGTGCTGGACCGGCACCCGCCCGAGGAGTTCCTCGTAGGCCACCGGCATGCGGGTGATCTGCACGCCGCGGGTCTGCGCATCCAACAGGGCCTGGAACATCGGCGACTGCATGAATCCGGAAATGGCGACAATGATATCGCTGATGCTTTCACGCGCCACGATGTCGAGGATATTGTCGCTGCTCCCCAGAACCGTGTAGCCGAGCATCTCCTGGCCCTGTTTTTCGGGATCGTCGTCGATTAGCCCGGCCAGGTAATACGGCGGCGGCCAGATGTCGTTGAGCACGCTCAGCAGCGCCTGACCGGTGCTCCCGGCCCCCACAAGCAAAACGCGGTGCAGGAAACGCGGCGCGGTGAAAACCTGGATGTATATGAAACGCCAGATCAGCGTCAGCGCAAAAGCCGAGAGCAGGAAAGCGGCCACCCCGCGCCGCGGCAGCGAATTAGGCTCCGAGGTGAAGTAGATGGCCATGTAGGCCACCAGGCCAAGCAGGGCTGCCGCCCCCACTGCCCGGAATGTCCGGCGCAGGTCATCCGATTTATGTGGGTCGTAGGAGTCGACCAAAAGCAGCGCCCAAAGGATGGGCAGCGCAAAGAACCACCACTGCAAGCGGGTGCGCAGGAATTCCTCAATCGGCAGGCGCGGGATGTCGGCGATTGCCCACAGACCAATGCCCACAACAAGCGACACGCCCGCCATGAACAGGTCGCCCAGCACCACCAGGGCGCGGCGTTCCCCCAGGTGCAGTCGCCACTGGGTGGTGCGCGAAGTTCGTTTGGGCAGGGTCATCGTTTTTGGGAGATTCACGGCGGTTCAGTGTTGGCGTCGCGCCAGCGGCAGGCTGAAGGCGCCCCACAAAAAAGCGCCCCCCCACGCCAGGTGCATCGTGGCGATCGCCAACGGGACGCTGAAGAACAGGCTCCACTGCCGCTGCCGCACGGCCAAGGCTGACCCGACCGCCAGCAGAGCCACCCCATATGATACCACCACGCCCAGATAGAGCAAGCGCAGGGCCGCCAGCCAGGGCCACGCCAGCGCGCCGCCAGCCAGGCCCAGGATGAACAGCGGCGGCAGCGCCTGCCGCCAGCGCAGGGTGGCAGGGTAGCGGGCCAGCATGCGTGTCTTCCAGAAACCGTAGCGGGCGTACTGGCGCGCCAGGGCCGCCAGCGTGGGGCGGGCGAAATAGGCCGCCCGGATGGAAGGGTCCAGGTACACCGCCCGGCCGGATGCGCGCACGCGGGCGTTGAACTCATAGTCCTCGTTGGCCAGCAGGGTTTCGTCGAACCCGCCGATTTCTGCAATCAACGAGCGCCGGAACGCGCCAAACGGCACGGTATCCACCGGCCCGGCCTTGTCGGTGTAGCGATAGAAGGCGTCGCCCACGCCCAGAGGGTGCGCCGCCGCCAGGGCGATGCCGCGCGCCATCCAGGTGTCCGCGCCGGGGAGTATTTCCCATACGCCGCCGACGTTGCCGCCCCGGCCCTCCTGGAGCAGGCGCACGCTGTTGGCAATGTAGCCGGGGTGCGGGACGGAATGGGCATCCAGCCGCACGATGAACTCGCCCTGGGCAGCGCCAATGGCGATGTTGAGCGCCGCCGGAATGCTGCGCCCCGGATTGACAAGCGTGCGAAGCGCCACATCGAGGTGGGCCTGCCGGAAGGCCTCGATGGCCGCCAGCGTGCCATCCTCGGAGCGCCCATCCGAGATAATGACTTCCATGTCCGCGCGCGGGTATTCCTGGGCGGCCAGCGCGGCCAGCAGCTTGGCGATGGTCTTTTCTTCGTTGTAGCAGGGGATGATGATGGAGACGGAAGGCATGAGAAGGCAGGTAACTGGTAAGTAGTAATTTGCAATTACGTGTTACGTGATGCGCGTGGAGCTACATCCGCGGGTGCTATCTGCCGATAGATTGTACAACATCGCCCCCGGAATTAATTTACCGGTTACCAGTTACCAATCACCGTTTTATCTTCATCTTTACCGTCGAATCATCCGGGCGGACGAGCGGCAGCGAAACGCTGAACCGGCTGCCCTCCCCCAGTTGGCTCTCGAGCGTAAGGCGGCCGCCGTGCGCCTGAACGATCTCGCGGGCGATGGCCAGCCCAAGGCCAACGCCGCGCCCTGCGCCGCCGCCGCGGGCCTTATCGACCTGGTAGAAACGCTCGAAGATGCGCGCCTGTTCTTCGGATGGGATGCCGGGGCCGTTGTCGGCCACGCTGACGGTCAACACGCCGTCCTGCTGGCCGCCGCGCAGCCGCACCCAGCCGCCCGACGGCGCATGCTGGATGGCGTTATCCACCAGGTTGGTGAACACCTGGGCCAGCCGGTCGCCGTCGCCCACAATGCGCGGCAGTTCGTCCAGCACCACATCCAGGGCCACCCCGGCCGTCTGGGATTGCAGGGCGAACTTCTCGGCCACGCCACGCAGCAAGGCGGCCAGATCCATGGGCTGGCGGTCGAACGCCACGATGCCGGCATCCAGGCGCGCCAGGTCGAGCAGGTCCAGCACCAGGCGGTGCATACGGGCAGCCTCATCGTGAATCACCTGGGCGGCCTTGTGCAGGGCTTCTGGGGTGCGGGCTGTGCCGTCCAAAATGGCCTGGGCAAAGCCCTGGATGGCCGTCAGGGGTGTTTTGAGTTCATGAGACACGTTGGCGACGAAATCGCGCTGGCTGCGCTGGCCGGCGACCACCCGCCCGGCCATCTCGTTGAACGAACGCGCCAGCGCCTGCACCTCGTTGGGGCCTTCGGGCTTCACCGGCTGGAACTGGCCTTCGGCCATGGCGCGCGCCGAGGCCGACATGCGCTGGAGCGGCCCGGCCACCCAGCGGCTGATGAGGATACTGAACAGCAGCGCCAGCCCCAACGCCAGCGCCCCGGCCCGGAACAGCGGCCGGAACAACTCATCGCTGAGGATGCCGCGCACTGTAGCGCGCGGGCGCGGCGTCGCGGTCACCAAGAAGAAACCCGGGGCGTGGGTCAATGGCCGCACGGTGTACAACCAGCGCTGGCCCTGAGAATCCACCAGCGTCCGCGTGGCCGGACCGCCCGGCTGGCCATCTCCCGCTTCCACCTGGAGCGGGCCGGATTCTGCGGGTTCAGAATCGGCGACGATGTGCCCATCGGCGCGCACGATCATCACCCGCACGTCCAGCAATTCGGCGGCGCGCGCCACCAGGCTTTGCAGTTCTTCCGGGTCGTTGAGCGGCAGGCGGCCGTTCTGGCCGAGCACCTCGCTGGCCGCCCCCAGGCGCAGGTTGGCCTGGCGCACTTCAATGGGATTGCCCAACAGGTAGAAAGCGATGGCGGCCGCCACCAGCGCCAGGACCACGGCCGTCACCAGCGCGTAGGTCAGCCACAGGCGCGCCGCCAGCGAATTGAACATCAAACCACCAGCTTGTAGCCCACCCCGGTGACGGTCTCGATCTTCACCTGGCTGCCAGCGATGCGCTTACGCAGGTGGGCGACGTGCACATCCACGGTGCGCGATTGACCGTAATAATCATAGCCCCATGCCAGGCTGAGCAACTTCTCGCGCGCCAGCACCAGCCCTTTGTGCAGGGCGAAAGCGTAGAGCAGGTCAAATTCCTGGGCGCGCAGATCCACCGGCGCGCCGTTCACGGTCACTTCCCGCCGGGCGGGGTCGATGGTCAGGTCGCCAACAGTGATAGCCGCGCCTTCCTTGTTGGGCCGTTCGGCCCGCCGCAGGATGGCCCGCACCCGCGCCACCAGTTCGCGCGGGTTGAAGGGCTTGGTCATGTAATCGTCGGCGCCGATCTCCAGCCCGACGATCTTGTCGATGTCGTCATCGCGGGCGGTGAGCATCAGGATGAGCACCGGGTTGCCCTCGGCGCGCAGTTTGCGGCAGACTTCGAAACCGTCCATCTTCGGCAGCATCACATCGAGCACCACCAGGGCCGGCTTGCGCTGCTCCACGGCATCCAGCGCGCCCAAGCCATCGGCGGCCGTCTTGACGCGGTAACCTTCCTGCTCCAGGTAGAGCTGGGCAAGTTCCAGAATGCTGGGTTCGTCGTCCACCAGCAGGATCAATTCGCCGCTCATTCGCCCTCGCTCACCAGCGCGATGGCTTCGATCTCGACCAGCGCGCCGGCGGGCAGTTCGCGCACCGCCACGGCGGAGCGCGCCGGGGGATTTTCCTTGAAGTATTCGCCATAGACTTCGTTTATCGGGCCGTAGTTGGACATCTCGGTCATGAACACGGTGGTCTTGACCACCTGGCCCATGCTGGAGCCGGCGGCTTCCAGAATCTTCTTGAGGTTTTCCAACGCCTGGCGCGCCTCGGCCTGTACGCCGCCGGGCACAAGTTTGTGGGCCGCCGGGTCCAACCCGACCTGCCCGGCGGTGAAGACGAACTGGCCGGCGCGGATGCCGGGGGAATACGGCGCCAGCGGCTTGGCCCCGCCGGCCGGGATGATGACCTGCTTTTCGATTTTCATACGCCACCTCGCGATGCGGTTTGTTGATGCCATTGTATTCCATTTTGGATACCAGCCAGCGGGCGATTACAACGGCCTTACGGTCTTTTTACATCCCGGTAACACAGCAGGCGGCGCCCAAGGCGATGACCACAGACGAGCGCGGATGAGGACTTTCCAAATTCGCCAATTGCCGATATTTCCTCCCCCTCCCACTTTTTGGGGAGGACAATTCTGCTGCTCTCGATTAGACTCTGTGGGCAACCACGTGAGCGAGGCGACCCGTCAATGACCACTGCACAACCATCGAACTCCTCCGCGATCCGCCCGGCTGTGCGCCGGCTGTGGTCGCTGTTCATACAGCCGCGCCAGACGCTGGGTGAGGTCACCACCGACGAAAAGCCCAACTGGCTCGTCCCGTTGTTGATTCTTTCGGCCACCAGCGCCATCGCCGTGGTCGCCAACGGCCTCATCCGCCGCCAGATCGCCCTGGCCGGCGAGATCGCCCTGCCGCCCGACTTCCAATGGTATACGCCCGAACAACAAGCCCAGTACATGCAGGCCGCCCAGTCCATCAACGGTCCGGTGTTCCTATTCGTCCTGCCGCTGCTGGCCGCCCTGCTCAAACTGTGGCTGGGCTGGCTGGTGGTGGGCGGGTTGTTGCACCTGGGGCTGACCCTCATGGGCGGGCGCGGCGCCGGCGGGCAGGCGCTCAACCTGGCCGCCTGGGCCAGCCTGCCCTTCGGCCTGCGCGATCTGCTGCGGGCGGTCGTGGTGCTGGGCTCGCGCAGCCTGATCGACGCCCCCGGCCTGGCCGGGTTCGTCCCGGCGGGCGAGGGTTTCGGCCTCAGTTTCCTCGCTGCGCTGCTGGGCATGACCGACCTGTTCCTGATATGGCACGTCGTCCTGCTGATTCTGGGCGCGCTGGCCTATACCGGCCTCGCCCGGACCCGAGTGCTGGGCGGCGCGCTGCTCAGCCGCCTGCTGCCGATGGCGTTGTTCGCCCTGGCGCTGGCCGGGCTGTCGCAGCTGGGCTCGCTCACCTTCATCCGGCCATTCTTCTAAGCCGCCCCCATGCTCGTTCAAACCGCCGCGCTTGCGAAGCGCTTCCAGATGGGCGAGAACGTCGTCACCGCGTTGCAGGGTGTGGATCTCGCCGTCCCGGAAAACGCCTTCTGCCAGATTCTCGGCCCATCCGGGTCGGGCAAGTCCACCCTTTTGCATTTGCTGGGCGGGCTGGACCGCCCCAGCCAGGGCAGCATCCAGGTGGATGGCGAGCCCATTGACCGGATGGACGAAAACGGCCTGGCGCGCTTCCGCCGCCAGAAGGTCGGCTTCATCTTCCAGTCCTATAACCTCATTACCAGCATGACCGCCCTGGAAAACGTGTCGTTCCCGATGCAGTTCGCCGGCATCCCCAAACGCCAGCGCAAGGCGCGGGCGCAGGAGTTGCTGGAACGGGTGGGCATGGCCGACCGCGCCGACCACAAGCCGGGCGAACTCTCCGGCGGCCAGCAGCAGCGTGTGGCGGTGGCGCGCGCCCTGGTGAACACCCCGCGCCTGATCCTGGCCGATGAACCCACCGGCAACCTGGATACCGCCAGCGGCGAAAACATCATGGAACTGCTGGCGGAACTGCAGCGCGACGGCGCCACGGTCGTCATGGTCACCCACGACACACGCCTGACCAAGTTCTCCACCCACCAGGTACACCTGTTGGATGGCCGCATCGTGCCATCTCCGAATGGGAAACCCAAGAAATCCAGGAGCCGTTCCCGATGAAGAAGTTCACCCTGTCCCTCCTCACGCTGAGCATCATCGCTCTGGCCGCCCTCGCCGCCGGCGCGCCCGCCCCGGCCCTCGCCGCCGGACGGCCGGTGGTGGTGCTGGCGGAATACGTCATCAAGCCCGGCACGGTGCATCCCGGCCAGGAGTTCGACCTGTACCTGCGCTTCAAGAACCAGGGCACTGAACAGGCCACCGACCTGGTGGTCACGCTGGGCAGCGGCGATGTCTTTCCGCGCCGCGCCGGCGGGGTGTATTCGCTGGGCGTGCTCAACGTGAACACCAGTAAGGAAATCGAACAGGTCATGATCGCCAGCGATGCCCTGCCGGGCGATGCGCCGGTTTCCATGCCGGTCACCATCACCTATTCGGACGCGGCCGCCAACTCGTACAGTGAATCCTTCACCGTGGTGGTCACCATGGCGCCAAGCCCTACCGCCACCGCCGTGTACTACGGCCCGCCCGTGCCCACCGCCACACCCACGCCGCAGGCGCGCCCGCAACTGGTCATCGTCGGTTACAGGACCGACCCCGTGGAACTGGCCCCCGGCACGCGTTTTGAGTTGAGCCTGGAGGTGAAGAACGTGGGCAGCGCCAACGCCGCGGATGTGCTGATGGTGGCGGGCGGCGCCACGGTGCAGACCGGCACGGGCGACGAAGGCACCGGCCAGCCGACTGTGTCCGGCGGGGATTTCTCCAAGTTTTCGCCGCTGGGCGTTTCCAACGTGCAGGCCATCGGCAGCGTCCCGGCCGGGGGCACAATCTCGGCCGCCCAGCCGCTCATCGTCAACGTCACCACCGAGCCAGGGGCGTACTCCTTCCCGATCTCGTTCGTGTACCTGGACAAGAACAACGAGACCCGGGTCGACAATCAGGTCATCACGCTGCTGGTGTACTCCCCGCCCAACGTGGAGATCTCCTTCTACCAGCCGGCCGGGCCGTTCTTCGCCGGGCAGGCCAACTTCCTGCCCCTGCAGATCGTCAACCTCGGGCGCAAAACCATCATCCTGGGCAGTATGACTGTGAGCGCCGACGGCGCATACTTCGAGAACAACACCCTCCTGGTCGGCCCGCTTGACCCGGGCGGCTACAACACGCTGGACGCTGCCTTCACTCCTGACTTCGAAGGCCTGCTGACGCTGAACATCACGGTCGAATACACGGATGACTTCAACGACCCGCAGACCCTGACCCGCACGCTGGAAGTGCAGGTGGAAAGCAGCCCGGCCTACGGCTACCCGCCCGAAGGCTACGGCTACCCGCCTTACGGCGAGTACCAGCCGCCCCCAACGGAAGAGACCTTTCTGCAAAAGGTCTGGCGCTTCTTCCTGGGCTTGCTCGGGCTGGACAGCAGCGCCGACACCGGCAGCGAGGTGACCACGCCCTACGGCGACGGCTACACCACGCCCTACACTCCTCCCGGCGGCGGGGGCGGCGGAGGCGGCGGAAAATCGCCCTAGACCATGAAGTTCCTCGACCTTGTCCGCCTTGTCTTTGAGAACCTCGGCCGCCGCAAGGCGCGCGTGGCGCTGACCGCCTTTGGCGTGGTCATCGGCACCTCGGCCGTGCTGGTGCTGGTGTCCCTCGCCACCGGCTTGCAGCGCAACGCCAACGAACAGCTCTATGGCATCGGCGACCTGACCCAGATTCAGGTCTACCCGACTTATGGCGGCTATTACTACGGGCCGGGCCCGAGCGGGGGTGGAGAGTCCCCCAGCGACCCCGTGCTGATCACCAACCAGACCCTCAGGGATTTCGCCGCCATCCCCGGGGTCATGGCTGTGGTGCCGCGCGATTACTTCAACGGCGGGTTGATGCTGCAATACGGTCGACTGGAGGGCTACGTCGGCATCATCGGCATCGGCACGGACAACCTCAGCAACCTGAGCCTGACGGCAACCCAGGGTGAGACCCTAGTGGGGAAAAACACGGTCATCATCGGCAGCCAGGTGGCGGCCAGTTTCTACGACCCGCGCATACGCCCCGGCCAGGAGCCGCCCCCGCCGCCCGACCTGATGGGCGAAACCATCCGGGTAGTGCTCATCCGCTGGAACCAGGACGGCACCGAAACGCGCAAGACCTACCAGCTGCGGGTGGCGGGCGTGCTGACCGAAACCCGCAACGAGCCGGACTGGTCGATGTACATTTCGCTGGATGAGCTGACCAAGTGGAACGAATGGAGCATGGGCCGCCGCATCAACCGCGATAAGGACGGCTACAACCAGGCGCTGGTCAAGGTGGAAGATGCCCGCCAGACGGTGGAGGTGACCGATGCCATCGTGGCGCTCGGCTACCAGGCTTACAGCCCGCAATCATTTGTCGAGGGCATCAACTCGTTCTACCTCATCTTGCAGATCATCTTCGGCGGGGTGGGCGCCATCGCTCTGCTGGTGGCCGCCATCGGCATTGCCAACACGATGACCATGGCGATCCTGGAGCGCACCCGCGAGATTGGCCTGATGAAAGCCATCGGGGCCACCAACCGGGACGTGATGAGCATCTTCCTGGGCGAGGCGGCCGGCATCGGCCTGCTGGGCGGCGCGGGCGGGGTGCTCTTCGGCTGGGCGGCCGGGCAGATCATCAACGTGCTGGCCCTGGCCTACCTAGCGGGGCAGTCCGCCACCAACGGCGGGCCGCCGCCCAGCGTGGCGGTGTATACACCTCCGTGGCTGCCGCCGTTTGTCGTCGTGTTCGCCACCATCATCGGCCTGCTTTCCGGCCTGTATCCGGCGCTGCGCGCCGCCACTATGATACCGATTCAGGCGCTGAAGTACGAATAATAGGGCGCAGGTAATCAGGCACACCGGTACACACGATTCTGCGTTGGGGACGATTACCACAAACCATTCGCCAGCTTCCGGTTGCCGCCTTTGATAGAATCATGTCCATGAAAAGGGCGACATCGCTGTCCCTCGCCGCGCTCCTGCTGGCCGCGCTGGCGTGCCAGATTCCCGACCTCCCCGGCCTCAACAGCACCCCCGCCCCCAGCGCCACGCCCGGCCCGCCGCCGGTACAGCCGCCGGATGGCTGGGTGCCGGTCTATGGCGAGAGCGTCTCGCTGTTCGTGCCGCCGGGCTGGGCGGGCGGCAACCCGCGCGCGGAGGCCGCGGCGCTGGCCGGTTACCTGCGCGCCGCCGGGTCGGACTACGAAGCCGACGCCGCGGCGGTGGAAGGCCTGGGGAGCAGCGCGCTGTTGTGGGCCTACGACGCCAACGCCCCACGCCCCGGCGCGCTCACCAGCATCCACGTGGCCGCCTTCAACCTGCCGGGGATGGACCTGGCCGCTCACCTGGAACTCGTGCTGAGCAACACGCCGGCCGGTCAGGAAGTGCACGCCTCGCTTGCCGGCGACATCAACGGCATGGATTCCGCCCGCGTGGAGGTGGCCGCCGCCCCGCGCCAGAACCTGCTGTATATCTTCCACCAGGGCAGCGCCTTCTATCACGTCACCTTCGCCGCCGCCGCGGAAGACTACCCCGGCCTGCTGGCGGTCTTCGAGCAGAGCGCGCTCACCTTCCGCACAGGGACCCTGCCCGGCCCCAACCCCGCCCCGCCACAAACCGGAGCGGGCCCCACCGCTGTGCCGACCCCTGAACCCGCCGGGCTTTCCCTGTTCGACGATTTCAGCGACCCGGCCAGCGGTTGGGGACAACTGAACGCCGATTACGGCCAATACGCCTACCTGGACGGCGGTTACCATTTCCTTATCTATCAGGCTGGTGTGCTGTTGTGGAGCGTGCGCCCCGAATCCACCGCCAACCTGACCCTTGAGGTTCAGGCGCGTTTCGCGGCGGATGCGCCCTCCGGGGAAAGTGGCCTGCTGGGGCTGGTGTGCGGCTACCGCAACCCGGATGATTTCACCTATGCGGCCATCACCAACACCGGCTACTACGGGCTGTTCCAGGTCACCCCGCAGGGCGAAGCCTTCATCGGGATGGAAGACTGGCAGCCCAGCCTCAAACTCAACCCCGGCACAGCCCCCAACCGCCTGCGGCTGGATTGTGTGCAGGGCGTGATACAGTTTTGGATCAACGGGGAATTGACGGCCGCGGCCGCCGCGCCCGGCATTCTCGAAGGTCAGTTCGGGCTGCTGGCCGGCTCGTTCAACTGGGCCGCGGCGCACGCGGTCTTCGATGATTTCTCGGCGCGGCCCTGGGCGCCCTGAAAAGTGCGACTCCTACTGGGGGAATCGCCTGCTCAGTAAGAAACAATCATAGAATCCGCCATTGAAGGGGAACACTCCCTCTGCAAGAATGGTGCAATGAAATACGGGAGATGGGTGATACGAAGCAAGGAAAAACGAAGCGACTCGGATGCCTTTACGCTCCTCGTATACTTGTTTGCTACCGGCCTGTTTGTGAGTATCGGATATGCGAAGTGGGCTGGCGACCAATACGAGATGCTCGCCGACCAATTCAATCTGCCGATGGTGGCGGGATTTAGCGAAATGGAACAAATCGAGTCGGATGGGCAATTTGAACTGCCGCCCAGCGCGCTGGTGATACGCGTTTTACGGCACGGGTTCTTCGACACAAGTATCGGTGTGGTGTTCGATATGGAGTCGAATCATTATGAAGCCTTCATCGACTCTACGCTCTGCTACAGGCCCGGAAGCGTAGCGAGAGACCCCGACTACTTGATAAGAGAGTGGGAAATTCAGGAACCCGACGTTGTGGAGTGCTACGTCGAGAATCAAAACGTAGTTCAGTTTGTAGTCATGCGTCCGCTGGATTCAGAGAGGGTACGAATCTTAATTATCGTACAAAAGCAGTAAGGGCAACATTTGCGTCGCCACTATAGGTCTCGAAGACCTTTGGGGCTGAATCAGATCGCGTTTTCTTCCTTTCGCGTCTTACACCAACCCCTCCAGCAAATGCACCTGTATCACCCCGCCCGGCACATCGATGTTGAGGACGACTTCCGGGATGGCGGGTAGCAGCACTTCTTTCCCCTCCGGCGTCCGCACGACGTACACGTAGTTCGCGCCGGTCTCCAGCACATCGGCCAGCACGCCCAACGCCTCGCCATCCTCCGCAACCACGTTCAGCCCCAGCAGTTGATGCAGGTAGTACTCGCCCTCGGGCAGCGGCGGTCGGTCGGCAGCGCGCACGTAGGCGTTCAGGTTGCTCCAATCGGCCACATCATCGCGGCTGGCGACGCCCTCAAAGCGCACCAGCAGGCCGTCATTGTGGCCGCGCAGGCTGGCAAGCGCGTGCGGCTCGAAATCCTCGCCGAGGTACAGCACGGTATCCGGCTGCAGGCGTTCGGGGAAATCGGTCAGCACCGCCAGCAGGACCTCTCCCTTGACCCCATGCGGGCGGCGCACTACCCCCACCAGAAGAAATTCAGGCCCGCCGGGGAGGGGCGGGCCTGGAGTCTGGCGCTTGTTCCGCCGGCGCGCCGCCTGTTGGCGACGGCGTGACGTCATTCCGGTTCCACGATCTGCAGGTTGGCGCGCTTGTGGTCGTTGGCCGCCGCCACCCGCAGAAGCGACCGCATGGCAGCCGCCACCTTGCCGCCCCGCCCGATGACGCGTCCCATGTCTTCCTTGCTCACTTCCAGGCGGATGTTGACCGTAGCCCCCTGCCGCCGCTGGGAAACGAACACCTGGGTCGGGTCATCCACCAGGGAGGTGGCAATGTACTCGATCAGTTCTTTCATAAGTGGCTCCCTTGTAAACCCCAAAGGTCTTGGCGGCCTTGGGGTTTCTCATGGTACGCCTATGATACCCGATTACTCTTCGGATTTCTCCTCTTTGACCTCGGCGGCAGGCGCGTCTTCGGCCTTGGCTTTCTTGGCCTTTGGCTTGGCTTTCTTCTTGGGGGCTTCTTCCGCTGCCGGTTCTTCGGCGGGAGCCTCCGCTTCAGCGGCCGGTTCTTCCGCCGCGGGCGCTTCCGGGGCAGCCTCTTCAGCCGGCTCTTCGGCAGGGGCTTCGGCTTCAGCGGCCGGTTCTTCCGCCGCCGGCGCTTCCGGAGCAGTTTCTTCAACCGGTTCGGCGGCCGGAGCTTCAGCCTCTACTGCCGGGGTTTCTGCCTCGACTTCAGCCGCCGGTTCCTCCGCCTTAGGCTCTTCGGCCTTGGGTTCTTCTTTCTTCTTGGGCGCGCCCACCGGGGCGGCGTGGCGGGTCTGGCGGCCGGTGTTGCGGGCGGCCTGGGCCGCGGCCGCCTCTTCCAGCAGTTTCTCCAGGCTCTCGCCTTTCTTCAGGCGCTCCCAACGCTCCAGCGCGCCGGCCGTGCGCAGGATGCGCTCGACCGAATCGCTCGGCTGGGCGCCTTTCCCCAGCCATTCGTAGATGCGGTCTTCCTTCAACTGCACCGTCTCCGGCTGGGTGCGCGGGTTGTAGAACCCGACGATCTCAAGAAAGCGGCCGTCGCGAGGCGATTCCTTGTCGGCCGCCACGATGCGGAAAGCAGCCTGCTTCTTGCGCCCTACGCGGCGCAATCTCAAACGTACCATGGTGTATTTCTCCTGTCTTTCTGGTTTCTGATCCGGCTGGCTCTAGCCGAACATGCGCGGCATGCCGCGCCCGCCCGACTTCTTCAGACGCTTGAACAACCGCTGCATCTCCAGGTGCTGCTTCAGGAGGCGGTTGACGTCCTGCACATCGGTGCCCGACCCGCGCGCGACGCGGCGCTTGCGGCTGGCGTCGAGGAGCTTCGGCCTGCGCCGCTCGGTCGGGGTCATGGAATTGATGATGGCTTCGGTCTGGCGCAAGCCGCGCTCGGCTTCCTGCGGGTCGACCTGGGCGGCCATCCCGCCCATCTGGCCGGGCATCATGCCCAGCAACTGCCCGATGGGGCCCATCTGCTTCACCTGGCGCAACTGGTCAGCGAAGTCTTCGAGCGTGAACTCGCCCGAGAGCATCTTCTCTGCGCCTTTGGCCGCCTGCTCGGCATCCAGGTTGGCTTCGGCTTTCTCGATCAGGCCCAGTATGTCGCCCATGCCGAGGATGCGCCCTGCCAGCCGGGCAGGCTCGAAGGCTTCGAGGCCGTCGAGGTCTTCGCCCACGCCCACGAACTTGACCGGTACGCCGGTGACGCTGCGGATGCTGATGGCCGCGCCGCCGCGGGCGTCGCCGTCCAGTTTGGTGAGCACCAGGCCGGTGAGCGGCACGTTCTGGCGGAAGCCCTGCGCCACGTTGACCGCTTCCTGGCCGATCATCGAGTCGACCACCAGCAGGGTCTCGACCGGCGAAACATTAGCCTGGATGGCCTTCAACTCGCCCATCAGCTCGTCGTCCAGCTGGCTGCGCCCGGCGGTGTCGAGGATGATGACCGAATAGCCGCCCAGCAGGCCCTTCTCCTGCGCCGCCTGCGCCAGCGCCGGTGGGGCAACCTCGGGTTGGTGGAAAACATCCACGCCCAGTTTCTGGCCGAGCGCCTGCAGCTGCTGGACGGCGGCCGGGCGGTAGGGGTCGGCAGCCACCAGCAGGACGCGCTCGCCCTGGCCGCGCAGTTTCTTGGCCAGCTTGGCGGCAGTGGTGGTCTTGCCGGAACCTTGCAGCCCGACCAGCATCAGCACGCGCGGCTTGGGGCCGCTCAACGCCAGCGGGGCGGCCTGGCCCAGCGTGGCGGTCAACTCTTCATTGACGATCTTCATGACCTGCTGGGCGGGGTTGAGCGCCTGCGAAACCTCATGCCCGACAGCGCGGGCGCGCACGCGTTCGATGAACGCTTTGACCACGCCGAAATTGACATCGGCTTCCAGCAGGGCCAGGCGCACTTCGCGCAGCACGACATCCACATCGGCCTCGCTGAGTTTGGCGCGGCGGCGCAGGTCGGTGAAGACCTTGGTCAGGCGCTGGGTGAGGGTCTCGAACACGTCGCGTGGTTCTCCGATAAAAGCCATTAGCCTGGTATCCTGCGGGCGTGGTCATCACCACGGGCTCAGGGTACCGGGCTGCACAAACTGGGCAGTATGGGTTGTTGAGTGGTCGTTTGCGGGAGGTATCAAACCGCCGAATGCAAACGAGTTATTTTAATAGGAGAAACCGCTTTGGTCAAGGCGGGATTCTGAAGGGGCGGCGCGGGAACGCCATCCCCTACGAATGCGGAGAGGAGTTGCTGAGCCGCCGGGTCTGGTCCCAGGTCATCAGGTCGCCTTCAGGTACGTCCGGCAGGCCCAGCCGGTTCAGCATGTGCTGGGCCTCGGCGCGGTGGTGCATGCTGTGGGTGATGACGTGGCCGATAGCGCCGCCAAAGGATTTCTGCGCCGGCGGGTCATCCAGCACGTCGGTCCACGGGTCGTCCCAGCAGCCCTCAGCCTCCACGCGGCGCGCCAGCGCGGCGAACTCGGCGCAACCGTTGTCAAGCCGCTCCAGCAACTCGGCCGCCGAGTCGCGGCCTTCGGGTTGCCGTACGGGCCGTTCGAGCATCAGGTCGGTCCAGGTTTCAATATTGGCGATCAGATGCGCGAAGGTGCGGCGCAGGGTGCGCCAGCCGGCGTCGAACTCGCGGTCGAATTGCTCTTCGGTCAGGTCGAGGCACAACGCCAGCAGTTCCCGCGTCGCGGAATGGTCGTGCCCCAGCAGGCGGCCGAGAAGATTCACGCGGCGGCCTCCAGCGCCGCTTTGGCTTCGGCCGCCAACCGGCAGAAGTAATCGGCCGTCTCGGCGCATTCCTTCGGCATCTTCGCCAACATCAGGCAGGCGCTCTCCGCCCCGGCCAGCGCGGCGAAGATGCGGCGGTGCAGCATGCGCGCTTCGCTCATCGGATGGTCGAGGATGGCGAGGGTCTTTTCGATTTGAATTGTGTGCTGTGCCATGTGCGAAGCGAAACGCCCCAGCCGGAAGGCGATTTCGAAATTCTCCGGCTCCCAGAACACGGCCTTGAGGAACATTTCCTCCGGCGTCACGTCGTGGAATGCCTTGAGCACCTGGTGATGCGTCCGGTCGTGGAAGGCGAGAATCGAACCCAGCGAGCCGGAGAACGCCTCTTTGCTGAAACCCCCCCGCTCCACGAAGTGCGGGTCCCAGGCGTCATCCGGCACCGAGGCGAGGTCTGTTTCACCAGCGCGGGCGCGCTGGATGGCGAACTCGCTGATCTTGGTGTGCGACCACTCGACTTCGATGATGTGCACCAGCGTCTCGCGCAGCGTCCACTCGCCAGGGACGGGCGCCCTGTCCAGCAGGTCGTCGCTCACACCCAGCAGGACGGCCCGCAGATCCCACCAGGCGGCGTGGTGCTGGGCCATCAGGCGCTGGGCGGGGGTCGGTTTCTTTTTGGCGCCCAGGGCGGCGGCCAGCCAGTTCAGTTCTTCCAAGAAGCGGAAGTGGATGAAGCGCATGCCTTCTTCGTAGCCGCGCCAGTTCCAAGCGGCGTTCAGCCGGTCCTCCGGCAGGGCCTGGGTAAGGGCGGCAAAGTCCATCACGGATTGTCGCAGAGAGGCTGAGATGGGCATGGAGATTCTCCTCGCGGTGGGTGACTCGAGGATAGCACATTCGTTCTGAAATGGCAAGCGGGTTCGCGGCCGCAAGCCCCTGCTTGCCCGCTAGTTCCTTTTCCTGTACAGTGGATACATGGATTGGGTGGGCAAGACCGTTTCGCGGGTCGAAATTCGTGAATTGCTGGGGAAGGGCGCAATGGCGCAGGTCTACCTCGGCCAACACACGACCCTGGAGCGCCCCGTGGCGGTCAAGGTTATGCAGGGTTTCATGGAGGAAGATTCTCAGGCCCTGGAGCGCTTCCGCAAGGAAGCCCAGGCGGTGGCCGCCCTGCGCCATCCCAACATCGTCCAGGTCTACGATTTCGACCTGCTGGACGGCCAGCCGTACATGGTGATGGAACTCCTCAGCGGAGTCCCATTGGATGTGCACCTGGAGAGTCTTCACAGCCACGGGTTGCGCCTGCCGCCGGAGACCACCGTCCGGTTGATCGCCTCGCTGGCCGCGGCGCTGGACTACGCCCACGACCGCGGGCTGGTGCACCGCGATATCAAGCCCGCCAACATCATCCTGCGCCGCGACTCCGGCGCGCTCTCCCCAGGCGATGCCCTGCCGCTGGACGCCGACGCCGTGCTGACCGATTTCGGACTGGCGCGGCTGATCGACGAGAACAAAATGAGCGCCAGTGGCGCAGTAACCGGGACGCCCGTCTATATCAGCCCCGAGCAGGCGCGTGGCCTGCCGGTCGACCGGCGCTCGGACATCTACTCGCTGGCCGTCGTGCTCTATGAGATGCTGGCTGGGAAGACGCCCTACCACGATACGGCGGAAAACATCTTTTCCCTGATCTTCAAGCACGCCTCCGAAGATGCGCCGCCCATCGAGGATCTCGACCCGCTGATTCAGGCCGTGCTCGATAAGGCGCTGGTCAAGGCCATCGAGCAGCGCTATTTCCGCGCCGGCCAGTTGGCCGCCGACCTGTTCAGCGCGGTGTTTCGCGTTCCCCCGCCGCAGGCCGGCGCGCTCGCGGATGCCGCCCCGCTTTCGGGGGTCCTGGCGGCGCTGGACAACCTCCTGGAACAGGCGCGCGCCTATGAACGCGCCCTGCCGCCGGGCGACTATTCGGCGCGCCTGGCGATCGATTCCCTGCGCCGCCTGGCCGAACAGGCGCGCAACGAAGCCGCCGGGCTGGCCGCCGTGCCGCAGGCCCAGCCGGCGTCGCATCCCTTCAGCCCGCGCGAACTGGAAGTGTTGCAACTGGCAGCCAGCGGCCTGACCAACAAGGAAATCGCCTACCGGCTGGGCATCAGTGAACGCACCGTGGAGTTCCACATGGGCTCCATTTTCAACAAAACCACGACCGAATCGCGCACCGAAGCCGTGGCCCTGGCCCTCGGCCGCGGCTGGATCGACCCGCCCGGCTGACCTGTGGATTCCACGGATGTTCAGGACGAGCCACCTGGGCTATGCTGGTGTCACAATGACCCGCGAAAAGGAGCCTGACCATGGCACGTAAGAGTGAACCTCCCACCCCACCCGCAGATGCCCGCCTGATGGAAGCGCTCGGGCCGCTGGCCGCTCTGCAAGCCGACCCCGGCGTTTCCGAGATCATGGTGAATGCGTCCGACAAGGTATTCATCGAACGGGCCGGGAAGATCGAAGACGCCGGCGTGCGCTTCGCAACGACCGACGAATTGCTGCGAACGATGGATGCACTGCTGGCTCTGGTCGGCGAGGCGCTCGGCCCCGCCAAGACCGCCGCCACCGTGCGCCTGCCGGATAACAGCCACATGCTGGCCATCATCCCCCCATCGGCGGTGGATGGCCCCCATTTGGTCATCCGCAAGTTAATCAAACGGCGCATGACCTTCGAGGATCTCGTCGAGGTGGGCGCGCTGTCCCCCGCCGCGGTGGCATTCTTCAAGAGCGCGATCGATAAACGCGCCAACATCCTGGTATCGGGCAGCACCGGCAGCGGCAAGACCACCGTGATCAACACCCTGGCCGAGAACATCCCCCCCGACGAGCGCGTGATCATCCTGGAAGAGCACGTCGAACTCCGAATCGATCACCCGCGCGCTGTGCGGCTCGCCGCCGATAACTCGCCCGACCTCAGTTTCGCGGACCTGGTGACCTGCGCGGCGCGCATGCGCCCCGACCGGTTGGTGTTCGGCGAATTGCACGGCAAGGAAGCGATTCACGCCTTGCAGTTGATGGCAACCGGCCACGACGGCTCGCTCGCCAGCCTGCACGCCAACGGCCCGGAAAACGCCCTGGCGCGCCTGGAAACCATGTGCCTGATGGCCGAACTCGGCATCGGCCTGTTCGAGATTCGCGTGGCGGTCGCCGACGCCATCCACCTGATCACGCATCAGGCACGCCTGGAAAACGGCAGCCGCCGCATCATGGTCATCAGCGAATTGCGCGGCTTGGAAAACGACCGCTACGTCCTGCAGCCCCTGTTCCGCTACAACCCGGAAACCGACGCCGTGGAACCCACCGGCGCCCAAAGCCGCTGGAGTTGAAGGTCCGGCTACGCGCCGCGCACCCCATACCTCCCCAGGCCGTCGCCTGCGGGAGGCTTTTTTATTTCACCGCCAGCACGATGCTCCGCAAACTGAGAAGGATGATGGTCAGGCCGACGAGGATAAGCATGGCGCGCGCCGGGATCTTGCGGGCCGCCAGAGCGCCCAGCGGCGCGGCGGCCACCCCGCCCAACACCAGCCCGGCGATCACCGGCCATAACGTCAGGCCGATGGTGAGGATGAAGGTGATCGACTGGCTGAAAGTGACGAAGAACTCGGTCAGGTTCACAGAACCGATGGTCATGCGCGGCGGGTGGCCGTCGGCCAACAGCGTGGTGGTCACTACCGGTCCCCAGCCACCGCCTCCAATGGCGTCCATGAACCCGCCGGCGAGCCCCAGCAGCGAGGGATGGGCGCGCAAGCTGGCCTCCACCGGCAGGTTGCGGAATGCCTTGAACAGGATGCGCAGGCCCATCAGCAGCAGATAAGCCGAGATCCAGGGCTTGATGACGTTGCCGTCAATGCTGGTGAGCACGTAGGCGCCGGTGATTCCGCCCAGCACGCCGGGGATGGCGAGTTTCTTCACCAGACTCCAGTCCACGTTGCCCAGCCGCCAGTGCGAGAGGCCCGAGACAAACGTAGTGAAGGTCTCGGCGGCGTGCACGCTGGAACTGGCGACCGCCGGCGGGATGCCAAAAGTGAGCAGGAAGGAACTGGCACTCACGCCGTAGGCCATGCCAAGGCTGCCATCGATGATCTGCGCCACGAACCCGACGACGAGGAAGATGAGGAACTGCTGGCTGCCATCCAATTTGCACTCCTTGTGTTCGATTTGTACATATAACCTACTGTCTTAGTAGACATTATTCGGAAAATAAAAAGAACCCTACCTGGCGGCGTGGGCACGTGCCGCCACATCCGCCAGCGTGGTACGGTCCAGCACCCCGGCGATGGCGGCGCGCACATCGAACATCGCCATGCGCAGGCCGCAGGCGGCCTCATCCGGGCAGTCACAGGGCTCATAGGCCATCTGGCTTACGCAGCGGATGGGGGCCAGCGGCCCATCCAGGATGCGCTCGATCTCGCCGAGGGTGATGCCTGCCGGCGGGCGCGCCAGGTAATAGCCGCCTGCGGCGCCCTTCTTGCTCTGCAGCAGACCGGCGTTCTTGAGCGTCAGCAATATTTGTTCAAGGAAGCGTTCGGGGATGTTCTCGCGCGCGGCGATCTCGCCGATGGGAAACACAGCACTCTCTCTTTGGTGCGCCGCCAGGAAGATCATGGCCCGCAGGCCGTATTCACCGCGTTTGGATAGCTTCATCACATGTCTACTAAATCAATAGATATTAAGTATTTTAGCCGGTTGAGATTGGTCTGTCAAGCCGGCGCAGGCTGGCCGCCTCGCAACTTATGCCCGTCTTGGGGGTTAGATTTCGTTAAGCAGGTTTCTCTATCTTCAGATGCCATTTTTAAAACTCACAAGGAGAGTGCCATGGCAAACAAAGTCGCAATTGTGACGGACAGCACCGCCTACATCCCCGACGCATGGATCCAGAAATATCACGTGAAGATCGCTCCGGCCGTCGTCATCTGGGACGGCGAGGAACTGCGCGACCTGTTCGACATCAAACCTACCGATTTCTTCAAGCGACTCTCGACATCCCCCACCATGCCCACCACCAGCCAGCCCTCGCCGGCGGCGGTCAAGGCCTGCTATGATGAACTGCTGGCCGAAGGCTACGACATCCTCGGCATTTACGTCTCCTCCAAACTCTCCGGCACGCTGGCGTCAGCCGAACAGGCCAAGGCCATGCTGCCCAACGCCAACATCCTGCATCTGGACACCTTCTCGGTTTCGATGGGCGCCGGCTGGCCGTTGATGCTGGCCGGCGACGCGGCCCTGGCGGGCAAGAGCCTGGCGGAGTGCCACAAGACCGCCAGTGAAGCCTGCAAACATACTGGCGTTTACATCACGCCGGACACGCTGGAATTCCTGCACCGCGGCGGGCGCATTGGCGGGGCGCAGCGCTTCCTCGGGACGGCGCTCAGCCTGAAGCCGCTGCTGTACCTGTCTGAAGGGCGGCTTGAGCCGCTCGAGCGGGTCCGCACCCGCAAGAAAGCTCTGGCGCGGCTGGCTGAACTGGTCGTGGAACAGATCAAGGGCAAGTCGCCGGTCTATCTGGCGACGATTCACGCCAACACCCCGGATGAGGCCCAGGAACTGCTGAACCTGGTCACCGCGGCTGTGCCCGCCAACCAGACGCTGATGACGGATGTCAGCCCGGCGGTGGGCACGCACACCGGCCCCGGCACAGTGGGCATCGCCTACATGGCCGGGTACGGCGGCTGAATTCGATTAGCTTCCTTGTTGGAGGAGGAGTGTGCGGGGCTGGCCATGGCCAGCCCCGCTGTTTTGACTGGAGCTTGACTGGGGCGTGTTGACATTTCGCCACATTACTTGGAATCTGTCATTCTGAGCGAGCGACAGCGAGGGAAGAATCTATTGCACAGCCCAAAAGGCAGATTCTTCGGTCGGCGACTGCGTCTCCTCCCTCAGAATGACATGCGGCGAGGCAAAATCGCCGAAAATGTCAACAGAACCTGGAACATCCCGGGGACACGGATTGACTGCCCCTACCGCACCACGCCATAGAACAGCGGCAGCGATTCCACCTGCGCATCGCTGAACTCGTGGGCCGCCAGCAGGCGGGTTTTCGCTTCGGCCAGCCGCTCCGCGTCGCTGGCATGCACGGTGAACAGCGCCTCGCCTGCGCTCAGCTTCTCCCCCACCTTGCGGTGCACCACCACCCCCACCGCATGGTCGATAGGGTCGCCTTTCGCCATGCGCCCGGCCCCCAGCAGAACGGCCGTCTCGCCCACGATGCGGGCGTTCACCTGCTTCAGCCAGCCGCCGCGCGGCGCGTCCACGGTTTCCACCAGCGGAGCCTGGGGCAGTTTGTGCGGGTTGTCCACGTAGGCGGGGTCGCCGCCCTGGGCCGCCACCAGCGCCCGGAATTTCTCCCAGGCCCGGCCATCGGCGATGGCGGCCTCGGCCATCTTGCGGGCTTCCTTCAGGCTTGCAGCCGATTCGCCCAGCACCAGCAGGTGGCAGGCCACTTCCAGGGCGTGTTCGCGGAAGTCGCGCGGCCCATTCCCATGCAGGGTGTCAATGGCTTCTTTCACTTCCAGGGCGTTGCCCACCGCCTCGCCCAGCGGCTGGTTCATGTCCGAAAGCAGGGCCACCGTCTTACGGCCCGCCAGCCTCCCAATATCCACCATGGCCTGCGCCAGGGCGCGGGCCTCGTCCAGCGTGCGCATGAACGCGCCTTCGCCGACCTTCACGTCCAGCACGATGCGCTGGGCGCCGGCCGCCAGTTTCTTGCTCATGATGGATGAGGCGATCAGCGGCAGGGATGGCACAGTGCCGGTCACGTCGCGCAGGGCATACAGTTTGCCGTCGGCCGGGGCCAGGTCGCCGGTCTGACCGGTGAGCACCAGCCCTACGTCGTGCAGTTGGGCGAGGAATTCTTCAGTGGTCAGGTCAGTACGGTAACCGGGGATGGATTCCATCTTGTCCAGCGTGCCGCCGGAGAACCCCAGCCCGCGCCCGCTCATCTTGCCCACCGGCAGGCCGCAGGCTGCCACCACCGGTTCGGTCACCAGGGTGGTCTTGTCCCCCACCCCGCCGGTGCTGTGCTTGTCCACGGCCAGACTCACCACGCCAGTGAGGTTGAGCGTATCCCCGCTGCCGGCCATCGCCAGGGTCAAGTCGGTGGTCTCGCGGGCACTCATGCCGTTGAGCAGAATCGCCATGGCAAACGCGGCGGCCTGGTAATCCGGCACTTCGCCGCGCGTGAAACCAGCCACAAAGTCGTTGATCTCTTCGGTGGTCAATTCCTGCCGGTCGCGTTTTTTGACGATCAGATCCACCATGCGCATGGCGTCACCTGTGCGTTTGGCCTGGGGATTTTAATTATATCCCACCTATCTGAGCAGCCAGTGAAAGGCTTGATACATAGGCTCCTTGTATACATTCGGGGACTTTCTGGCGGTCGGCCATTGGGCTGCTTCAGTAGTTGGCCGTACGTGGGCGCCATAATTTTCATTTACTTACGGCCAACCACACGACAGGCCGCCCACCTGACAGTTTTATCGATTCGGCCGCGCACAGGATGGAGTAAAATCAAATGAAGGCTTCGACGCGCCAGGCGGGGGCGCCGCAACAGAGGAGAAGCATGACCCGCTCGCTTAACACCATCCTGCTCGTTGAGGATGACCCCACCGACGCTCACCTGCTTCAAAGAGCGGTGTCGAGCCGCGCCCGCAACTGCCGCCTGCAGCACGCCGCCGACGGCGAACAGGCCATCGAATACCTGAACGGCGTCGGCCCGTTTGCCGACCGCCTGGAGCACCCGCTGCCGCAGATCGTCCTGCTCGACCTCAAACTGCCGCGCGCCTCCGGCTTCGACGTGCTGGCCTGGGTCAAGAGCCAGCCGCGCCTGCGCAATCTGCCGATCATCGTGCTCTCCTCATCCGACGAACCTGCGGATATGCGCCGCGCCTACGCCGCCGGGGCGAACTCCTACCTCGTCAAACCCAGCGATTACAGGCAGCTGGCCGCCCTGGTTGCGTCCATCGAAACCTACTGGATGAAATTGAACGAACGCCCCCTCCTGGAAAGTTGAGGAACGTTCCCGGATGAGCGATGCTCTGACCATCCTCCTCATCGAAGACAACCCGGACGACCGCGTCCTGATTCGTCATGGCCTGGAGAAGCACTTCTCGGCCCTGAGAATCAATGAGGTGCTCAGCCCGGCCACCTTCGACCAGGCCCTGGATGGCGGCGATTTCGATCTGGTCATCGTGGATTACCACCTGGGCTGGGCCGACGGCATCACTGTCACGCGTCAGGTCAAACAGCACTACCCCGAAACGCCGGTGCTGATGTTCACCATCACCGGCAGCGAAGAAGTGGCCGTCCAGGCGATGAAAGCCGGCCTGGATGACTATGTCCTTAAATCGCCGTCCCAATTCGCCCTGCTGCCCGGAATCATCGAGAGCCTGCTGCGCCACGGCGAGCAGCGTCGCGCCCTGGCGGAAGCCGAGGCGCGCTACCGGACATTATTCGACGGCGTGCCGATCGGCCTTTTCCGCTCCACATTGGACGGCAGAATGCTGGACGCCAACCTGGCATTGGTGGCCCTGTTGAACTACCCCGACCGGAAAACGCTGCTCCAGGCGCCGGTTGCCGAGCTTTACCTGGACCCGGCGGTGCGCACCGCCATGCTGGCCGCCCTGGATGCCAGCGGCGTGGTGCTCAGCCGCGAACTCGAACTGCGCTGTTACGACGGCCAGCCGGTATTGGTAAGCCTAAACGCCCGGCAGGTGCCGGAGGTCAGTGGTCCGCCGCGCTACATCGAAGGCAGCATCGAGGACATCACCGAGCGCAAACGTATCGAGGCCGCCCTCAGGCAATCGCAGTTGCTGAACACCAACATCATCGAAAGCGTGCAGGAAGGCGTGGTGGTCTACGACCGCGACCTGCGCTACCTGGTCTGGAATCGCTTCATGGAGGACATCACCGGCCTGAAGGCGCGCGACGTGCTCGGCAAGGCGGCCAGCGAGGTGTTCCCCGACCTGGCAGCCCAGGGCATGCTCAACTTGCTCCAGCGCGTACTGCAGGGCGAGACCGTGCGTTCCTCGGACATCCCCTACTACGTCGCCCACACCGGCAAGACCGGCTGGACCCAGGGCACCTACAGCCCGCTGGCCTCGCCCGAGGGCCAGGTGGTGGGCGTGGTCGCCACGATCCACGACATCACCAAGCGCAAGCAGACCGAGACTGAGCGCGAACACCTGTTGGCCGCCGAGCAGCAGCGTGCCCGCCAATTCGCCGCCCTCAACGCCGCCGCCGCCAACATCACCTCCAGCCTGGACCTTAACGAAGTCCTGGAGAGTTTTGCCTTCCAGCTCGGCCAGTTGCTGGAAGTCGATTCGTGTTCGATCTCGATGTGGGACCGCGCCAGCGACACCATCAGCATGCAGGTGGAATACAATGTCGGCCCCGAGGACCACGCGAACGAGTGGCGCCGCCCGGTCTCGCTGGAGAGCATCCCCATGAGCGCCCAGGTCCTGCGCCAGAACGTCACCCTCCAGGCCAACCGCAATTCGCCCAACCTGCCGCCGCTCACCGCCGAATATATGGAACAATACGGCATCTTCAGCACGCTGATGCTGCCGCTCTCCGCTAAAGGCGAGGTCATCGGCATCGTGGAATTGGAAGACAACACCCGGTTGCGCGAATTCGATGAGCAGGAAATCATCCTGGCCGAGACCATCACCAGCCAGGCGGCTGCCACTATCGAGAACGCCCGCCTGTTCGAGGCCACCCGCCGCCAGCTGCGGGAACTCGGCGCCCTGCACACCCTCGCCAGCATCGGCAGTCAGGCCACCGACGAAGACGCCTTCATCGGGGCCGCCACGGAACTCATCTCGCAGTATTTCTACCCGGATAACTTCGGCGTGCTCCTGTTCGACCCCAGCGAGAACGCCCTCATCACGCACCCATCCTACCAGGCGCCCACCCTAATGGCAGGCGCGCACATCAACCTGACCGAAGGCGTTTGCGGCCGGGTGTTCCGCAGCGGTCAGCCGGTGCGCCTGGATGATGTCAGCGCCGACCCGGATTACATCCGCCTGGACAGCGGCTCACAATCCGAATTGTGCGTACCGCTCAAGCTTGGCAAGGAAGTCATCGGCGTGGTGAACGCCGAGAGCCATCGCCTGGCGGCCTTCACGCCAGACGATGAGCGCCTGATGACGACCCTGGCCGGGCAGATGACCGTGGTGATCGAACGGCTGCGCTCACGCGAAGCCGAGCAAAGGCATGCCCGCCACCTGGCGCTGCTCAACAGCCTGGGGCGCGACCTGAGCGGCCTCCTGGAAATCCACCAGTTGTGCCAGCTGGTGGCGACCCGCCTGCACACCGATTTCGGCTATACCAACGTGGGCGTGCTGTTCATGGAAGAGGGCCAGCAAACCCTCAAGCTGGAGGCCATCTCTCGTCCGTATGGCGACAAGATCGTGCCGGGTATCTACCGCCAGTCCATTAACGAAGGGCTGCTGGGCATCGCCGCCCGCACCCGTAAGTACGTGGTGAGCAACAACGTGGACGAGCACCCGGACTACATCCCGCCCGACGTGGGCGGTATCCGCGCCGAACTGGCGATACCGCTCACGGCCGACGACGAACTCATCGGCGTGTTGAACATCGACAGCGACCAATACAACACCTTTGACGCCGACGAGATCTCCGCTCTCACTACGCTGGCCGACCAGCTGGCCCTGGCGCTGGCCAAGGCGCGCCTGTTGGAGACGGAACGCCGCCAGCGCCAGCAGGCCGAAACTCTGCGCGAGGTCGCCGCCATCCTCAGCACGGCCACCGACCGGGAAGTGGTGCTGGACCTCATCCTCCAGCAGTTGCACAAGGTGGTGGCGTACGACAGCGCGGCCGTCATGCTGCTGCGCGGCAGCCGGCTGGTCATCGAAGCCGTGGGCGGCAACCTGCCGGCCGATATGCTCGGATACTTCTTCGAAGCCGACGAAAACAAGCCCGCCCAGCCCATCCTCCAGGAACGCAAGACCGTCATCCTCGACGACGTGCGCCAGTTTCCCGGCTGGCTCACATCGCCCAAGAGCGAGAAGATCCTCTCCTGGCTGGGGGTGCCCTTGGTGGCGCGTGGCGAGGTCATCGGCGTGCTGACTGTGGACGGCTATCGCCCCAACCAGTTCAGCCAGGAAGACGCCCAGTTGACGACCGCCTTCGCCCACCACGCCGCCAACGCCCTGGAGAACGCCCGGCTGTTCGCCGAAGTGACCGAAAGCCTGGCGCGCGAGCAGCAATTGAATGAGATCACCCGCAAGCTGACCCAGGAACTGGGCGTGGAAAGCGCCCTTGCCGATGTGGTGCGCATGGCCTGCGAATCGGTGGGCGCCGAGGCCGGTTCGCTGGGCCTGCTGCTGCCGGATGGCGAGACGATGGAGTTCCCATACGTCTACAACCCCATGCGCAACGACTATACCCGCACCAGCAAGCGCGGCGAGGGCCTGGCCTGGCGCCTCGTCGAGACCGGCGAGTCGATCCTGCTCAACGCCTACAGCGACCACCCCGAATCGCTCGAACATCACGAAGCCGCCCGCGCCAAAGCCTTCATCGCCGCGCCGGTGTGGGCTGGAGATACGGTCATCGGCGGGCTGGCGGTGTATTTCGTCACTCAGCCGGGGCATTTCAGCCAGCGCGACCTGAAGACCATCGAGACCATCGGCCGCCAGGCGGGCATCGCCATCCAGAACGCCCGCCTGTTCCAGGAAACCATCACCGCCCTGGCGCGTGAGCAGCGCCTGAACGAAGTCACGCTCACCATCAGCCGGGCGCTGGAGCAGCAGACCCTGTTCGAGCAGATCGGGCGGCTGGCCTGCGAACTGGTGGGCGGGGATACCGCCTCGATTGGCATCATCAACCCGGAGACCGGCGAGCCAGTAGCCGGGTATTACTACAACAAACCCGATGAAGTCGATCCGGCCATCCTGCCGCGCGGCCAGGGCCTGATGTGGGACATCATGGAGACCGGCGAATCTCTGCTGGTTGTCGACTACCGCGCCCACCCCAAGGCCATGCCCACCTGGGTGCAGGCGGGCGTGCGCGGCTTCATCGGCGTGCCGATCCAGACGCCGGAAGGCGTCATCGGCGTGCTGGGCATCTTCAGCCGCGACCCGGCCAGGGTCTTCAACGAGCGCGACCTGGCGCTGGTGGAGTCCATCGGCCGCCAGGCGGGCGTGGCCGTGCAGAACACCCGCCTGTACGAGGAACTTGAAGACGCCTACGTGCAGACCGTGGTGGCGCTGGCCAATGCCATGGACGTGCGCGACTCCTACACCGGCAACCACAGCGAGCGCATGGCGGTCTGGGTGGAGGAGATCGGGCGGGCGCTGGCTCTCCCGGCCCGCGACCTGGAGTCCCTGCGCTGGGCGGCGTTGCTGCACGATATCGGCAAGATCGGCGTGCCGGACGAGGTGCTGCTGAAACCGGCGGCCCTGAGCGACGAGGAGTACCGCGTCATCCGACGCCACCCGGAACTGGGGGCCAGCATCGTGGCGCCGGTGAAGAAACTGACCCACGTTGCGCCCATCATCCGCAGCCACCAGGAGTGGTATGACGGCAGCGGCTACCCGGACGGGCTGAAGGGCGAGGATATCCCGCTGGGGGCGCGCGTGCTGGCGGTGGTGGACGCCTACTCGGCCATCACCGACAACCGCGTGTACCGTGCAGCCCGCAGCCCGCAGACGGCGATTGACGAACTGCGCGCCTACAGCGGCACGCAGTTCGACCCGCAGGTGGTGAGCGTCTTCCTCAAACTGCTGGAATCCAAGAAGAAGACAGGCAAAGCAAGAAAGGCGAAGACCGCGCCAAAGCCCAAAGCCAAGTCTGCGCCAAAGGCCAAACGCAAGAGTCCGGCGAAGAAGAAGACCGCGCCGAAGGCCAAAACCAAGACCAAGAAAACGGCGCGCAAGGCCGGGTAGAGACGTCTGTGCACTTCGAGCTGCGGCAGCAGGGGCGCAGCGCGTTGCTTCGCAGCGTATTGGGCAGATGGCTTAGGCTGTGTTGACATATTTAGACCCATTTACCGAACACATTGTCATTCCGAGCGAAGCGAGAGCCTGTCCCGCCTGCCCTGAACGGAGTGAAGGGAACGAAGTGAAGGTAATCTCGCGAAGAAATTGACTGATTCGGCGTAAGACGCGCCCGAAAATTACCGTCCTTTTCGAGATTCCTCAGTCGGGCGCGCGGTTGAATGTAAGCCATTGCTTCTTATGCCCTCCTTCGGAATGACAATTCTTGGGGATTTCCTCAAATGTCAACAGAACATAGTCGCTTTGAACATCTTACACAATCAGCATCGCATCCCCAAACGAATAGAAACGATAGCCTTCTTCGATGGCCATGCTGTAGGCGGCCAGGATACGTTCGCGCCCGGCGAAGGCGCTCACCAACATCAGCAGGGTGGAGCGCGGCAGGTGGAAGTTGGTCACCAGCGCGTCCACGGCTTTGAACTCGTGGCCGGGCAGGATGAACAGGCCGGTGGGGCCTTCGATGGCGGCGACGGTTTGGCCGGGCGCGGCGGCGCGGGCGGCGCTTTCCAGCGTACGCACGCTGGTGGTGCCGACGGCCAGGATGCGGCCGCCGTTGGCGCGGGCGGCATTGATGCGTTCGGCGGCCGCGCCGGTGAGCGCGCACCATTCGGTGTGAATGACGTGCCGGGCGGCGTCTTCTTCGGCGACGGGCGCGAAAGTGTCCAGCCCGACGTGCAGGGTGACGGTTGCGATGCCGACGCCGTCTTTGCGCAATGAAGACAGCAGGCCGGGGGTGAAATGCAGGCCGGCGGTGGGGGCGGCGGCCGAGCCGGCGCGGCGGGCGTAGACGGTCTGGTAGCGTTCCGGGTCGGCGAGCGGTTCGTGGATGTAGGGCGGCAGGGGGGTCTGGCCAACCTCGGCAAGGGCGGCGTCGAGCGGGGCGTCGAAGCGCACCAGGCGGCGCGGGCCGCCCAGGTCTTGGACGACCTCGGCTTCCAGGCCGTTGGCGAGGGCCAGACGGCGGCCGGGGCGCAGGCCCTTGCCGCCCGCCAGGGCCTCCCAGGTGCGGGCGTCGCGGCGGTTGAGCAGGAGAAGTTCGGCTTTGCCGCCGCCGGGCAGTTTGCGCACGGGCAGGCGGGCGGGGATGACGCGCGTTTCGTTGACGACCAGCAGGTCGCCGGGGCGCAGATGCTGGCCGAGGTTGTCGAAGCGGTCGTGAGCCAGCGCGCCGGTGGCGCGGTCGAGGACCAGCAGGCGGGCGTGGTCGCGCGGCTCGATGGGCTGCTGGGCGATGCGCTCCGGCGGGAGGGTGTAGTCGAAGTCACTGGTTTTCATGCGGGGGAAGTGTAGCATGCCTCACCCCCAACCCCCTCTCCATGAAATGGAGAGGGGGAGGCGAGCGCAGCGGGACGGGGTGAGGCGGCCGGGTACAATAGGCGTATGGACACCCCGACGGAAATCATTTTGCGGCCGGTGGAAGCCGCCGACCTGGACATCTTCTTCGAGAACAACCGCGACCCGGAGGCGGTGCGCATGGCGGCCTTCACGGCCAAGGACCCGGACGACCGGGCGGCGTTCGACGCGCACTGGAGCCGCATCCTGGCCGACCCGGGGGTGCTGATCCGGGCCATCGTGGCCGACGGGCAGGTGGCGGGCAGCGTTCTGAAGTACGAGATCGCCGGGGAGCCAGAGGTGAGTTACTGGCTGGGGCGCGAGTTCTGGGGGCGGGGCATCGCCAGCCGGGCGCTGGCGCTGTTCCTGGAGGAATTCACGCAACGGCCGGCTTTCGGGCGGGCGGCGGCGGACAACCTGGCGTCGCTGCGGGTGCTGGAGAAGTGCGGCTTTGTGCGGGTCGGGGAGGAAAAGGGGTACGCGAACGCGCGCGGCGAGGAGATTGTGGAAGTTGTGATGCGGCTGGGGTAGATAGGGGGTTCTTCGATTCATTTTCACCTCAGAGGCACGGAGGCACGGAGAAAGGCAAAGACAAAGCAATTAACCACGGATGGACACAGATGGACACGAATGAAGGCGTAATGGGGGGAGGCTCGGCTGAAGCCTCGAGTCGGGGGATGGCAAGTTCGGTTTCACCACAGAGACACAGAGGCACAGAGAAAGGCAAAGGCCACAACCACGGATGGACACAACAGACCCCAAAGGTCTGGGAGACCTTTGGGGTCCGGGGACGACACCCCCCCACCCCCCTGTCCGGGCGGTGTCCGCGCCGCGTCCGCAGGGTGTCCGGAGGTGTCCGCGAGGGCGAGCGCGTGTCACACATGTCTCATCCGGGGGCGAGGCGGTAAACGGCGGGGGCGCGGCCGAAGCGATGGACCAGGCCGCGGCGGTGGAGGCGGTAGAGGGCTTTATCTATGGCGGCGGGGGTGTATTGGCGGCCGGCGGCGTGGAGGGCGGAACGGTCGGCGGGGCCGTGAAGGGCGAGGTGGGCGAGGACGAACTCGGAGGCCGAACGCCGGGAGAGGGCATCGGGTTCATGCGGGGCGACGAGGTTGAAGCAGATGGCGTCTGGGGCAGCGGACGGAGAAGCGGCGGGCGGGCGCGCCGCGCATGGCGGCGGCCTCCAGGTGGACGACCGGCGAGAGGGGCTGGCTGTGGACGTGGAGGAGGACATCGGCGAGGGCTTTGAGGTGGGAGACGCCGCGGAAGGCGCCGCGCTTGTTGAGGTGGTGGACGAGGACGACGGCGACGCCGGTTTCATAGGCGACGTGGCGCAACTGGTCGAAGGTGTGCAAAAGGCGACGGGGGTCGTTCTCCAGCCCGAAGGGGGCGAGGCCGGAGAGCGGGTCCAGGACGACAAGACCGGCGCGGCGTTCGAGGACGAGGTAGTGGAGCAGGTCGCGCTCGCCTTCGGCGGGGAAGCGCCAGTTGTTGAAGGAAGCGGTGAAGAGGCCGGGGAGGGCGGGCAGGCGCAGGCCGCGGGCGAGGAGGGCGAGGCGGCGGCGGAGGGCGGGCGCGCCGAGATCTTCATCGAAGTAGAGGACGGGGGCGGGGCGGACGGGATGGCCCAGCCAGGGCAGGCCCTGCGAGACGTGCAGGGCGAGGTGGAGCATGAGGTAGGTTTTGCGGGCGGCGGAGTCGCCGACGAGCAGGGCGACGGAACCAGCGGGCAGGAGACCCCGGACGAGCCAGGAGGCGGGGAGGGGCGGCGGGAGCGCGCCCGGCCCGGCGGGGGCGATGCGGACGCGCAGGCGGGCGAGACGGGCGAGGCGGTCCTGGTCCGGAAGGAAGGCGGGGGGCGCAGTGTACTGCGGGCCTACAGTTTGGGCGACCGGGGCAGGCGACGAGCGGGCGGGCCGGGCTTTACGGACGGGCATGTTTCCTCCCTGAGAAACGGCGGTTCAGGGGGGAATGCTAGCAGAAAGAGGGCGAGGAGGGAAGGGGAAGGGCGGAAATGTAAAGGGGGTGTGACAGGCAAGGGTTAGATGTGTGATTCGCGGGATTATTTGGCAGAAGGTTAAATGCCAAATTTTTCATACAGCCAGTCAAAAATTGGCTCAATCTCGCCCTTGGATTTTTGGGTAAGGTCATCTATTTGCCCATTCTGAACCTTCTCCAAGAATAATCTGGCGAGCATTTCTTTCTTGTTCAACTCTCTTGCGAGCTCGGAATTCTTCTTCCCTTTGTCTTCTTCTTTCCTGTTTCGTTCCAAGACATGCTTTTCAAAATCAGTCACAGAGAAAACGTCCTCTATTCCATGCTTGTCCTTAAGCTTTAAAATGTGCTGGTGTGCTAAATTGTCATCACCTTCAAAGAAATGCCTCTTTAGGAGGTCGTAGGCTTTACGGCCTTGTTGAGGGTCGTCATCCATTACCGCCTTGTAATTGCAACCCCACCCGATTAGTATGCTTACAACATGCTTGACATTATCCACGCCACAAGCCGGGACAAATCGAATCCGCGCGTCTTTTCTCAAGATTTTTTGAAAAGCAGACAGATAGTAGTGGTCTGAAATGCCTTCGACCACAACATTGAATTTATTGGCGTCAAAGATGGATTGGATATTTACCAGCCCCATTGCCGTTCTTATTGGTGACAAGGTATCCAAACTTCCACCGTCAAGCTTGGAAATAAATTGGGCGACATTGTCAACCTTTGTGCCGACTTTTTCACCGTTAGAGACCAGCCGAATCCGCGTGAATTCTTCGCCTTCAGTACCTATTAGATTGGGATTGTGCGTTGAGTAAATAATTTGGATATTTTTCTTTGCTGTTTCCTCAATTATGTTCTTGACGTCTCTTTGAGCGACGTCATGCAAATTCTGGCCCGGTTCATCGATCAACAAAACAAATCGCGTCCCGCTGTTGCTGTCTAACTCACCTTCCTTTTCATCTTTCATCATTGCCCGCAGGCGCAGGTGAAAAGCACTAAACCATCTAAAGCCAAGACTCTTTTGTTCTAGGAACAGAGGGTTTTTGTCCCTTCCCTTTATCATAAAGATAATCTTCTTCTCGATATCATTTCTGTCAAGCGAAAACGAATATTCGTTCTCGCCTCTTATGCTTGAGATCGATTGTGTCCAGAATTTCTTGAAGTCATCGGTTGCTTTATTTTCAATTTCACGCTTTTTGATATCTTTTTCTCTAGGATCGGAAATTTCAGCAAAAGATGACAAATCCACTTCAAAGACTTTCTGAAAATCAGTCACGGCATTACTTGTTGCTAAAGCCGATACAGGAATTTCGGAAGGCAACAAATCTTCAAAGGAAGTGTATAAAGAAAATGGTGGAATCGCCTTTATAACTTGGCTGGAAAACCT
The DNA here is from genome assembly GCA_016191875.1 of Chloroflexota bacterium. Classification (GTDB taxonomy): domain Bacteria; phylum Chloroflexota; class Anaerolineae; order Anaerolineales; family UBA11579; genus SCUK01. The sequence continues at coordinate 240,043 of JACPVG010000036.1, read as the reverse complement.
TGCAAAGGGGGACGGTTTTGGCGCCGGTTTTGGCGCCGGTTTGGGTGGAGGAGCAGCATCCTCCGGAGGAGAGGCTGCCGCCCCTTCTGCACTCGCAGGATGAGCTTCAACTACTTCTGCCTCGACTGGTTGCGCTGGTTTTGGTTGTTCGGGATCCTGTTCGGGGAAAAATTGTTTTAGTTCGTCCGCAGTCGCTTGTGTAAGAGTTACTTCTTTCGTTGGTGAACCTTTTACATGGCTTCTGACCAGACTGATATGTGGGTGCTCTCTTAAATGTTTTATCAGTTCAGTGTTGTTTTCATCAATGCCCAGGGATGAATTGTCTTCCTCGCTTATAGCAAATGTGCAAACGACCTCGGTCTTGTTAGAATCCAAGCGGGCTTGATGCTTCTCGAAGTTTTTGCCTGGCCCGTTGCGAAAGAAATCCAATGCTTCTAATACAGCCGATTTCCCTGCTTCATTCTGACCGGCTAGAACAATTATGTTATCCGATTCCGATATTTTGCATTCTCCAGTATCAATGATTGATTTGAAGCCTCTTATCTGAAATGAATAGAGACGCATAATGGTAATCCTCCCTCCCAAACAGGGTGTGAAGATATGAGGCTTATGAGCATTGGAAATCTAACCATTCCCATACCGCTATTCTAGCATCTTTGTTCTATCTCTGCATGAGAATTATTCCAGAACTCTCGTTGACGCAGCGATGTACTACACGGATACAAAAAGGCTTTCGGAAACAGTGGCCTCATCTCAATCGCATCCAGCGTCCCCGTCACCCTCCCTTTCGGGCTGAACAGCCGCGCGCCGAGAGTAGCCATCTGCGGGCCGGGCAAGCCCGGCCCCTACGGTATCTTCGTTTCGGTAGCCGTCGCGGTTATCGTCGCTTCCGGGCTGACGGGCAGCGCGCCGAAAGGCACCAGGGTGTCCGTGGGCGTAGGCTGGCGCGGGGTGTTGGTGGAGGCAGCGGTGGCGCTCGCCATCGGTGTATCCGTGAAGGGCGGCGTGCGTGTGTAGGTCGCCGTTGAAGGGATCGTGGGTTCCAAGGTCGGAGTGGCGGTCGCTGACGGGCGCAGGAGCGGCAGGCCCCAATAGTAGAAGGCGGCGGAGGCGGCCAGCAGAACGATGCTGGTGATGAGGCAGCCCAGGCTCAACTTGCGGGCGCGGTCCTTCTGCTTGCGTTTCTTCTCGCGCGTGCCGCCGGGCACTTCCAGAATGACCACGGTGATATTGTCCTTGCCGCCCTGCTCGTTGGCGCGCTCGATGAGCGACTGGCGCGCCTTCGCCAGGTTGGCGTCGTTGCCCAGGGACTGAATCTCGGCGTCTTCCACCATGTCGTTCAGGCCGTCGGAGCACAGGATGAGGCGGTCGCCGGGCAACAGGCGCAGGCCCTGGTTGGCAATCTGGTGTTTCTCGGACTCGCCGTCCTTGACGCGCAGGCGGAAGTCCACCTCCAGCGGGCGGCGCGAGCCGAGGTAGCGGCGGATGATGTTGGCGTTGGGGTGCTTGCGCGCCAGTTCGGGGGTGAGCGCGCCGGCGTCCACGGCTTCCTGCACCCAGGTGTGGTCCCAGTTCAACTGGCGCAACGCGCCCTCGCGCAGCAGGTAGAGGCGCGAGTTGCCGACCGAGGCGGTGTACAGCCGGTCGCCGATGACCCAGGCGCAGATGGCGGTGGTGCCCATGCCCTTCTTTTCGTCGTCGCCCTCGGCGGAGGCCAGGATGGCCTGGTTGGCGCGCAGCAGGCCGGATTCCATGATGGGGCCGGGCTGGCTGGCATCCGACCGGGCGACGGCCTCGCTGATAAGTTCGACGGCCAGGCGGGCGGCGACTTCGCCGGCGCGGTGACCGCCGATTCCGTCGCATACCAGGGCGAAGACCACGGGCGTGTCGTCACGGTCGCTCATCTGGAAGGCGGAGACGGAGAACTGGTCTTCGTTATTTTTGCCGGTCCGGCCGGGGTCGGAGCCGGCCGCCACGCGCAGGTGGGCGTTGCGGGTCGGAATCATGGGCGCACACTCATCATTCCACCCCTTCTTTGTCGTCGCTGGATAGCCGCGTCACAACGGCCTTGCGCGGCCGGCCGGGGACGCTGAGCGAAAAGCGGAAACCCACGCGGCCGATGTGCACCAGGTCGCCGTGTTCCAGACGGCTGCCCTCGCGCGAGACGGGCGCGTAGTTCAGCCACGTGCCGGCCACAGAACCGGCGTCGGCCAGGTGGAAGCAATCCTGCTCGTCGCGCCAGATGCGGGCGTGCAGCGGCTCGACGGCCGGGTCTTCGAGCGGGATGGCCGCCTGGGCCGGGTCGGAGCCGAAGGTGATCTCGCGGGACTGGATGGAGACGATGCCGTCGCCGATGGGTTCGCCGCCTTCGCCGAGGCGCGCCAGGTAGGCGAACGGCTGGGCGGGGGCCTGGCGCTGCGGCCAGCGCAGGCGCGGGGCGGTGAGGCGTTGGATGGCGCGCTGCAACGGGCCGGCGGCGTTCTGCGCCACAGGCTCCGCCCGCAGCGGAATCGGCTGGGTGACCGGGTCGTTGGCCGCCGGGCGGGCGCGGGTGGCGTCGCTCATCGGGCGCGGCCGCAGCCGCCCGCCCATCACCAGCACCAGGATGAGCAGCAAGCCGGCGGCGATGGCCGAGACGGCCGCCACCACGGTCACGTTGCGGGCGATCATGGCGGACACCCCGGTTTCCGGGCGGCGCACGGTGAGTTCCACCGGCGTCTCGATGCTGCGGCCGGTCAGGCCCAGTTCGTCCTCGGCCTCGGCCACCAGCAGCAGGCGCTGGCTGTCCACGAAGGCATCCAGGTCGAGGGTGAAGACCTCGAAGGGCGCGGCGCTGTTCTCGGCCGCCAGTTCGCCGTTGACGTACAGGGCGGTACGGACGATGGTGCGCTGGACGGTGTCCGGGAAGTCGATGAGGATCTCGAAGGATTGCTGTTTGGGTTGCAGGTTCTCCAGGGCGATGGGCTCGCCCTCCGGGATGAAGCGCACCACCTGGACGGGCGGCGAGACGAAGACCGGGTTGGGCGGCTGGAGGGCGAGGTCGAAGAACAACGTTGCGGAGGCGACGCTGGCCTGGGGGGAGACCACCCGCAAGGCCAGGCTGTGCTGGCCGGGGACGTTCAGGCGCGAGCGGTAGGAAAGTTCGTAGACGCGGCGCGACGACTCGAACAGGGCGTACAGGTCGGGGAGCGTCTCTTCGCCGGAGAAGGCGGTGAACTGGCCGCCGGTGTCGGCCGCCAGGGCGCGCAGGGCAATGGCGTTGGCGCTCTCGAACAACAGCGGCGAATCGATCAGCCAGACGTGGACGCGCACGCCGCTGGCGTTGGCGCGCTCGGCCAGGCTGGCGAGGGCGGCGGCGGCTTCGTTGCTCACCACGGGGGTGATGAGCAGGGCGGCGCGGCCCATGCCGGGGGCGGGCAGCGGGTCGGCGGCCAGGTCGAGGGCCGCGCCGAGCATTTCCAGGCCGGGCAGGAACGAGTCGGTGACGGGGGCATAGCCCTGGAAGGCGGCCCGCCACGTGGCGGCATCCGGGGTGTGGTTGGCGAGCACGCCATCCGGGGTCACCAGGCTCAGGCGGTCGCCGGGGTTGGCGGCCTGGGTATCGAGCCAGGCCAGCAGGGCGGGGGCGAGTTTCTCATAGCGGGTGGCGCCCTGGGAATCGCGGATGGCGAAGGCCTGGCCGGGGTTGACGGCCACCACCAGGTCGGCGCCGGGGCGCAGTTCGGTCACCGTTGCCGGGCGCAGTTCCTGGCCGTCTTCCAGGATGGTGAAGTTATCGGCCGCCAGGCCGGGGACGAAGAAACCCTGGGCGTCGCGCACGTCGAACAGGGCGTGGATATCGGGGAACGCGCTGAGGTCGGGCGGAGCGAGGGTGAGGCTGGCGCCGCTCTGGGCGCGGGCGGGGTGAATCAGCATCCCGGCCAGCAGCGCCGCCAGGAGGGCCAGGCGGCCAATGTGGGTGCGCACGCGAAAATTGTAGCACATGGGTATGCGTTGGCCGCGCGCCTACGAATCCACCAGGCTGGCCTTGACCACGATGCGCATGTTGTTGACCAGATAGGGGTAGCAGGAAATCAGCGTGATGGTCGGGGTGGGCGTGGGGCCCATGACCTCCACCCGGGTGGGCTCCACCACCTGCGTTTCCAGGTCGATGATGTAGGTGTAGGCGCGGGCGTTGGTGTAGACGATGATCTCGTCGCCGGTCTGGAGTTGATCGAGGTGGCGGAAGAGTTCGCCGAAGACGTCGTTGTGGGCCGAAAGCACCAGGTTGCCGGGCTGGCCGGGGTTGGTCGAGCCGATGTGCTGGCCGACGCCCTGCTTCAACTGCTCCCAGCCGTCGCCCTGCACCACCGGGGCGTCGATGTTGATGGCCGGAATCTGGATGCGGATGGCCTGCTCCGGGCCCGGCGTGGGAATGGGGATGTTGGCCAGCGACTGCTGCAGCGGGCGCAGGTGTTCGGGAATCTCGGCCTCGTTGGGGCGCGCCCCGCCGGGGTCGGTGGGCGGCGTATGGCCGGAGGGCAGCACCACGGCGGTGATGAGCGGCGTGGGGCTGAAGGTAGGCTGGGCGAGGGCGGCGGATACCTCGGCGTTCAGGCGCTGGATGAGGTTGGCGCCATTGAAGAACACGAACATCAACCCGCCGACGGCCAGCACCTCGACGGCCAGCAGGGCGCGGTCCCACAGGCGCTTGCGGCTCTGGCGGCGTTCCTCTTGCGGGTCGGGGGCGGCCAGCGGCTGGTCGAGCTGGATGGCCGAAAGGCCCTCGGTGAGGCGCGTGCCGGGGTTGGGGGCCAGGTCGACCAGGCGGCCGCTGCGGCGGAAGTCGTCCAGGCGCTTGCGGCGCGCCTCGCGGCGTTTGGCGATGAGCAAGCGGCGCAGGTCGGCTTCGCTGAGGTCGTCGGGGCGGATTTTGCGGGCCATGGGGGGATTATAGTCTGGAAGTCGGGAGGTCTTGAGGTCTTGAAGTCTGGAAGTCTGGAAGTCTTGAGGTCGGGAGGTCACAGGCACAGACTTCTGGGCTTCTAGACTTCCAGACTTCGAGGCTCCAGCATTTCGTGCAGGAGTCGCTTGAACAACCCCTCTCAATCTGGCGGCCATCCAAACATACCGGAAATATTATGACAAATGTCACTTAATAAGTGAAACAAATCACAATATAGTATGGTCACATTTGCAGCAACAACTTAACACAAGGAGAACGCTTATGATTCGAAGAGTTTCAATCCTGATTAACCTGCTTGTGGCCTCGGCCTTCCTGTTGGCGGCCTGCGGGGCACAGCCCGCAGCCCCGGCGCAAGAGCCGGCCGCACCGACGGCCGAGCAGGAAGCCACCGCCCCACCGGCAGAGGAACCGACCGCAGAACCCGCGCCGGAAGAGCCGGCCTGGGAAGCGCCGAAAGGTACACTGGGCGCAGTCCCGGTGACAGAAGCGCCGACGCTGGATGGCGTGGCCGATGAGGAGTTCTGGGCCTACGCCCCGGCCGTGACGGTTGAGGTCGAGAACGGGACCAACACCAGGAAAACCACCGTTACCCTGCAGGCGGTCTACACCGAGGACAGCGTGTACTTCCTCGTCACCTATGCTGACCCGACAGAATCCTACCTGCGCTCTCCGTGGGAAATGCAGGCCGACGGCAGTTGGATCCAGCTAAAGGATCCGAACGACAAAGGCGGCGACAACAACCTCTGGTATGAGGACAAGTTCGCGATGATCTGGCCGATCAACAACAGCATCCCCGATTTTGAGACGCTCGGCTGTTTCACCGCCTGCCACGAAGGCGATACGCCGGATGCAAAACCCTTCGGGAACAAATACACCGCGGCCGAGGGCCAACTGGGCGATATGTGGCACTGGAAGTCCGTCCGAAACCTGAATCAAATTCATGATCAGTGGCTGGATTGGACGCGCTACTCGGCGGACAGCACGGGCGCCGGCCGCCACAGCGACCCGGCCGAGAGCGGCGGCTACAAAGACAACAAGACCGAGGACGGCTCGCTGCCGGCCTTCATGCCTGCCGGCGATTTCCCGCGTGATGGCAGCCCGGGCTACATCCTGGCTTCGGAAGCCGTGCCGTTCGACCCAAGCCTGTTCCAGCCCGGCGACCGCCTGCCCAGCATCGTGATCTCCGAATTCGTCGGGGATGGCGGAGATATCGCCGCCGGATGGGCATACGTGGACGGTATGTGGATCCTGGAGTTTGGGCGCAAACTGGTGACGGGCTCGGACCTCGACATCGCCTTTGACGATCTGCTGGCGACGTACTACTTCGGGGTGGCCGTGTTCGATAACGCCCAGGTGCGGCATTCCTACCAGGAAGGCGCAGTTCCCTTCATCTTCCTGCCTCCGCAGTAAGAGAGTCGCTCAGGACAATCGAGAGGCCGGTGCACTACCGGCCTCTTTGTTTTCCGGAACCGCGGTGTGGAAGTGAGATGGCGCTGAAGTGCTGAAGTGCCGAAGTGCTGAGATGCTAAGAAATTGTGCTTGTGTACCCGTCTCCTACCAATTCTCGCAAGAGAGCCTCGAACTGCTCCGCCAGGGCGCCGCGGTCGAAGTGCTCTTCGAGGTAGGCGCGGCCGGAAAGGCCCATGCGCCGCGCCGCGGCGGGGTCGGCGGCCAGTTGGCGGATGGCGGCGGCCAGCGCGGCCGGGTCGCCGGGCTGGGCGAAGAGGCCCGCGCCGGCCTGTTCCACCACGTCGCGAATCACACCGTCTATCGCCAGGGCCACCGGCCGCCCGGCGGCCAGGTAGTCGAAGACTTTGTTGGGGTAGGTGGTCTTATACATTTCCAGCGGCTTGAGGATGGCGATGCCGCAATCGGCGGCGGCCAGGGCTTCGGCCATGCCCTCTTTTGCCACCGGCGGCAGGAAGCGGACGTTGGTCAGCGCCATGCCTTCGGCCTGCGCCATCAGGGCGGGCTTCTCCTTGCCGTCGCCGAGCAGGACGATGACAACCTGCGGCGCATCGGCCAGCCGGCGGGCGGCTTCGAGCGCCACGCCGAGGTCGTTGCTCAGGCCGTGCGCGCCGGCATAGAGCGCCACGAACCTGCCTTCCAGCCCGTGGGCCTTCCTGAAGTCCGCGCCATCCGCGGCCGGGTCGAACATGCTGACGTCGGCGCCATTGGGGATGAGCGCCGGTTCGCGCCCGGCGCGCGCCGCCACGTGGGCGACGAAGCCCGGCGAATTGACCATCAGCCGGTCGGCGCGGCGGTAGAGGAAGCGCTCCAGTCCTTCGGAGGCGCGGATCAGCAGCGGGTTTCTCAGCACGCCGACGGCGACGGCGAAAGCCGGCCACAGGTCGCGCACCTCGAACAGGAAGCGCGCGCCCTTCAACCGCGCCAACAGCCAGGCGGTGAGGCCCTGGAAGATAGGCGGCGAGGTGCCCCAGACGATATCCACATCGCGGACGCGCAGGCCAATGAGAAATGACGAAACCATGAACGAGAGGAAAGCGAGGACGCGATGCACGAACGATTTGTGATGGGCGCGGTAGGCCCGGGCGCGCAGGATGGTGATGCCCACCTCGTCGCCCATCGCCGCCGCTTCCGCCGCGCCGGTGAGGTAGGACACCGGGCTGGCGATGATGGTGACGCGGTGGCCGCGCCCGGCCAGGTGGCGCGCCAGTTCGTGGTGGCGCGTGCCGCCGGGTTGGTTCAGGGCCGCAAAGGCCTGGTGGATGAGGAGGAGGTGCATGGGGGAATGGTAAAAGGTAATTGGTTATTGGTAATTGGATATTGCGTGAGACGTGAGGTGGCCGGGTTCCGCCGGGCCGCCGGGCGCATACTCAATCCACCGGAAAGATGAACTCTGTGGTCAGGGCAGCGGGCAGGGGGGATTGTACTTCAACGGCGAAGGACAGGGCGGGTTCCTTGACGCCGTAGGCCGGGCTGTGCCAGCCGCGCCAGTACTCGACCGCGCCCTCCCCCACCAGCAGTTCACCGGCGCGGGCCAGGCTGGGGCGCAGGCCGTCCGGCCCGGTCACCGCCACGCGCACCGGCCCGTGCGGCGAACGGAGGGTGAGCGTCGCGCCGTCGAGGGTCCAGGGCCAGTCGGGTAGCAGCCAGTGGAGGCGAAGAGGTAATTGGTAATTGGTGATTGGTGATTGAGGGATGACTTCGTCGGTGATGCGCCAGGCGCGGCCAGAAACCGCGACGGCGCGGACGTGGCGCAGGCCGAGGGCGCGGTAGCCATCATGGGCGGCGGCGGCGCGGATGGGCGTGTGTTCGAGCACCTCGGCCTGCGCCCAGTCCAGCCACAGGAAGCGGCCGGCGCGGGTCATCGGTTGGCGGCCGGCGACCATCAGCGTGTTGTGCACATCGGCCCCGGTAAGCGCGTTGGCCCATTCGCCTTTGGCGTTGTAGAGGTACGTCCCGGCGTCGCGGGCCACGTTCAGGCCGCGCCACCACAGGTCGAAGTGCAGCGGGTCGGCGTGGCCGGGGCGGCTGGTGTAGCGGGCGGCGCGCAGCAGGCCCCAGGCGCGGCCGGACTCCAGGCGGAGATGGGGCGCGGGCGGAGGTGGCGCGCCGGCGGGCTGCGGCGCGAGCCACAGGCTCATCTCGTCCTGCGGGTCATCAGGCGCACCCGCAAACGCGCGCCGGGCGGCCTCGACGGCCGGGCGGAAATCGGCGAACGGCCGCGTGGTGAAAGGCAGGATGTACGCGCCGTCGTTAGGGCCGAGGTCCGGGGCGCGGCCGGTCTCGGCATCCAGCAGGCCCGCCAGCCAACCGGCGGCCGCCGCCAGCCGGGCGCGCGTGGCGGGCGGATAAGCATCGCCGTGCGCTTCGGCAAGCCTTCCGGCCCACAGGGCGGTTTGCAGCATCAGGCGGTGGTAGTTGGCGCTGTGCTGGGTGTAGGTCCCGTCGGGGGCGACCTGGCTTTGCAGGCCGCGGTTGAGCCATTTCCAGCCCAGCCGCCGCCAGCGGGCGGCCTGCGGGTCGTCCGGCAGGGCGGCGGCGGCGGTGAGCAGCCCGGCGGCCTCGGTGAGCAGGTGGTTGTTGCCCTGGGCGCGGGCATAGATCAGCGTGGGCGGGATGCGCCGGGCGTGTTCGGCCAGCGCGGCTACGGCGCGTTTCATACGCGCTTCGGTGCTGTGCGCGGATTCAATGAACAGGCTGAGCGAGAAAGACAGGCCGATGAGGCGCAGGGCGACCTCCTGGGCGCTGGCCCAGTTGGGGCCGAGGTTGGGCGGGTTGGCGGTGAGGAACGACTCGGTCTGGAGCCAGAAGCCTTCGGCGTATTTCTCGTCGCCGCTGGCGTGGTAGGCGCGCGCCAGCACGGTCGCCCAGCCGAAGCGCGCCGGCTCCCAGACGAACTTGATATCCTGCCCGCCGAACAGGCCGGTTTTGTAATACGTCCAGTGCCAGAGCGGGCTGGCGGGACGCAGGTCGAGCGGGCGCGGCGGGCCGCCGAACAGGCGCGCCTGCCCGGCCAGGATTTCGTCGGCCTCGGCCAGCAGGGCGCGCAGGCCGTCTGCGCCCAGGGCGCGGCGCAGGCGTTCGCGGGCCGGCCAGCCGGTCAGCGGCCTGAAGGACGTCGCCGGGCGCGCCGCGGCGCGGCGGGCGGGGGTGGTCAGGCGGTAGAGGTTGAGGCGCAGGGCGGCCTGGTAGACGGCATAGAGCAGGCTGGGGCGCGGCCCCAACTGCCAGAAGGCTTTCCAAAGCAGGGACAATGTTTTCAAAAGGTTCATGCTCCCGGCATCATTCTTGCTACAGAGGGCAATTATAGGGCGCGGATGGCTGAATCTCATAGATGAGAATACGCGGAGAATCCTTGCTTAATTGAAACTTTTGTTCTATAATCAAGGCACACCAGAAAGAGGAGACAGGCCATGACCCACCCGCACGCCATCGTCCACATCGAGATCTCAGCCAAAGACCGCGGCGCCATGAAGAAATTCTACGGCGATGTGTTCGGCTGGGAGTTCACCGACTACGATGAGATGAACTACACCACCTTCGCCGCCGAAGGCGGCGCGCCGGGCGGCTTCAATCCGGTGACGGACGAGAACCCGGCCGGTACCATCACGCCCTACATCAACACGCCGGACATCGCCGACACGATCCAGAAGATCAAAGCCGCCGGCGGCGAAGTGCTGATGGAGCCGATGGCGATCCCCACCGTGGGAGATTTCGTCATGTTCAAGGACCCCAGCGGCAATCTGATGGCGCTGTTGCAGCCATTGCCCATGCAAGGTTAGCCCGCGAGCCTGCCTCGCGCTAATGAACAAGGCCGGGACGCCTCCCCGGCCTTTTTTGTTGGCGTGTAATTGGTCTCAATCTGTGATGAGCCATCAATAACCATGAAATGATATTATGTCTGTTGCCACTACCCTGCCAGCCTGTGAATCCAATGAATAGATGTAGGCTATGCCAAGAATCCGTTAAATTGATAAACTCCCACATCGTCCCCGAATTTATGTATGAGCCAGTGTACTCCGGTGGGAAGGCTCAATCCCTATCTGGAGAATATTTGGGGAGTCGCCGGTTATCGCCGGGTCGGTCATTTCTATCGTCAAAAGGAAACAGGGAACATCTTCTCTGCGCAAGGTGTGATAATGAGGTTGTGGGGAATATCGAAGGGAAAGTAAGGCAATCAATCAACCTAATTCGCGAATACAGGTTCTCCGCAGACCGCGGCCACATAGATGTTGATTACCAGTATTTCAAGCTTTTCGAATTATCACTCTTGTGGCGCGCTTCGATCTCCAATCATTGGATGTTTGCAAATGTAAGTTTGGGAGCAAAACATGAAGAAATCATACGCCAGAGACTATTGACGCATGCTCCTGGAGAGCCGCATGAATATGGGTGCATTGTTTTGGTCACAAGGGAATTACGATTGATGCGCGCGATGATTCATGCTCAGGCGGAGAAGTATGGCAGACATTCGCGTTACTTGGTGGTCACACCTGGAATACACTTCGACTTTTATGTATCCAGCCATACGAAGAATCTTCAGTTCCAATCACTCTTCGTAAGAAAGAGTGGCAAGCTTCCTTTGCTTAGGACGACTGAACAATACGACCAGAGAGTTCTGGACAAACTCGTAAGAATGGTCAAGTCATCCTCGGGGGAAAACGATGCCAACTCTACTAGATGAGCCATGTCACCTAATCGCCAAAGTCGAGCATAGATGAAAGCAACAGGGGCGCAGCATGCTGCGCCCCTACCACGTTATTGTTGGGTTCGAGAAGATACAGCGAGGTATTGTCCGGTTACGGCAGCCGCTCGCGCAGGACGGTATGGAGGATGCCGCCGTTGCGGTAATACTCGATATCCATCTGCGTGTCGAGGCGGGTGATGGCGGTGAAGGTCGTGGCTTTGCCGTCTTCGGCGGCGGCGGTCACGGTCACTTCGGCGTTGATGGGCATGTCGTCGCTCAGGCCCTCGATGGCGTAGGTCTCTTTGCCGGTCAGCCCCAGGCTGGCGGCGTTCTCGCCCGCTTTGAACTGCAACGGCAGCACGCCCATGCCCAGCAGGTTGCTGCGATGGATGCGCTCATAGGACTCGGCGATGACGGCCTGCACACCCAGCAGCAGGGTGCCCTTGGCGGCCCAGTCGCGGCTGGAGCCGGAGCCGTATTCCCTGCCCGCCAGGATGACCAATGGCGTGTTGGTTTCTTTGTACAGCATGGCGGCGTCGAAGATTGGCATCTGCTCGCCGGTGGGGTGGTAAACGGTGAAGCCGCCTTCCACGCCCGGCAGCAACTGGTTCTTGAGGCGGATGTTGGCGAAGGTGCCGCGGGTCATCACCCGGTCATTGCCGCGCCGCGAGCCGTAGGAGTTGAAGTAATTCGGCGCGACATCGCGCTCCGTGAGGTATTTGCCGGCCGGGCTGTCGGCCTGAATTGAACCGGCGGGCGAAATATGGTCGGTGGTGATGCTGTCGCCCAGCACCGCCAGCGCCCGCGCGCCTTCAATCGGCCCGATGGCGGCAGTCTTTTTGGTCAGGCCGATGAAGAAGGGCGGCTCCTGAATGTAGGTCGACTCATCATCCCAGGCGAACAGGTCGCCGTCGTTGCCTTCAATGGCGTTCCAGGTCTCGTTGCCGGTGAACACATCCGCGTAGCGGTCCTTGAATTGCAGGGCGCTTACGCTGGCGCGCATCGTCTCCTGCACTTCTTCGCTGGTCGGCCAGATGTCTTTGAGGTACACCGGCTGGCCGTCTTTGCCTTCGCCCAGCGGCTCGGTGGTGAGGTCGATGTCCACGGTACCGGCCAGGGCGTAGGCCACCACCAGCGGCGGAGAAGCCAGATAGTTCGCCAGCGCATAGGGATGGATGCGGCCCTCGAAGTTGCGGTTGCCGGAGAGCACCGCGGCGGCCACCAGGTTTTCGCTGGTGACGGCCTTGACCACCTCGCCCGGCAGCGGGCCGGAGTTGCCGATGCAGGTGGTGCAGCCATAGCCGACGAGGTTGAAGCCCAGTTCGGCCAGCGGCGCGGAGAGGCCGGCGGCGTCGAGATAATCGGTGACGACGCGCGAACCGGGCGCGAGGCTGGTCTTGACATAGGGCTTGACCGTGAGACCCTTCTCGACGGCTTTCTTCGCCACCAGGCCGGCGCCCAGCATCACCGCCGGGTTGGAGGTGTTGGTGCACGAAGTGATGGCGGCGATGACCAGCGCGCCATGCCCCATGCTGGTGCGATGGCCGTTGGTGCCGAACTCCGCGGTGCGGCCCAGGTCGCCTTCCTTTAATTCAAAGCCGCGTTCGCTCTTGGGCGTCAGCAGGGCGGACTTGAAGGCGGACTTCATGTCCTTCAGGCTCACGCGGTCGTGCGGGCGCTTGGGGCCGGAGAGGCTGGGTTCGACGCTGCCCATGTCCAGTTCGAGCGTGTCGGTGAATTCAGGGTCGGGCGCGCCGCTGACGCGGAACAACTGTTGTTCTTTGCAGTACGCCTCCACCAGCGCCACGGTCTCATCATCGCGCCCCGAGAGGCGCAGGTAGTTGAGGGTTTCGTCATCCACCGGGAACCAGGTGATGGTGGCGCCGTTCTCCGGCGACATGTTGCCGATCATCGCCCGGTCGGCGAGCGTCATGCTGTCCAACCCGTCGCCGAAGAACTCGACGAACTTGCCGACCACGCCCCTGGCGCGCAGCATCTGGGTGATGGTGAGGGTCAGGTCGGTGGGGGTGACGCCTTCGGGCAGCCTGCCGGTCAGTTTGAAACCGATGACATCGGGCGTGAGCATGTCGATGGCCTGGCCGAGCATGGCGGCCTCGGCCTCGATGCCGCCCACGCCCCAGCCCACCACCCCCAGGCCGTTGATCATCGTGGTGTGCGAGTCGGTGCCGACCAGCGTATCCGGGAAGGCGTAGACTTCGCCGTCCTCCTCACGCGTCCACACCACTTTGGCGAGATATTCGAGGTTGACCTGATGGACGATGCCGGTGGCAGGCGGCACGACGCGGAAATTATCGAAGGCTTTCTGGCCCCAGTGCAGGAACTCGTAGCGTTCGCGGTTGCGCACGAACTCGATCTCGGCGTTGCGCTGGAAGGCGTCCGGGGTGGCGAAGAAATCGACCTGCACGGAATGGTCGATGACCAGGTCGACGGGCACAACCGGGTTGATGCGCCGGGGGTCGCCGCCGAGGCGGGCCATGGCGGCGCGCATGGCGGCCAGGTCGACGATGGCGGGCACGCCGGTGAAGTCCTGCATGACCACGCGGGCGGGCTTGAAGGGCATGGCGACGCGTTCGGCCACTTGCGGCTGCCAGCCGGCCAGGTTGCGCACATCCTGTTCGAGGACGTCGCGGTTGTTGCATTCACGCAGAGCCGCCTCGAGCATGATGCGGATGGAGAACGGCAGTTGGCTGAGTTTGGTGAGGCCGTCCTTTTCCAGTTTGTCGAGGCGGTAGATGGAGTATTCGCCGTGGGCGGTCTTGAGGGTGTCCTTGGCGTTGAAGAGGTTCTGGGGCATGAAAAACTCCTGACGGAGGGATGTGGGCCTGGGTAGTTCGCGGGCTGTATTATAAAGGAGGTAACTGGTAATTGGTAACTGGATATTGGGGCGTAACGCGTGACAAGTGATGCGTGATGCATAAGTCCGGAAGCCGGGGTGTGGGCCGCGTATCGGGCTGAATTACCCGTTACCGGTTACCAATTACCTCCCGCCTACCACTCCCCACGTTCCACCAACTCCTTGAAACGGCTGGCGAAGCGGGCGGCCGGGATGCCATCCACCACGTCATGGTTCACGGCCAGAGTGAGGTTGAGGATCTCGCGCACCACCACCCGCCCGGCGCGCGCCACCGGCTTCTCCTGGATGCCGCCGGCGACGACCGAGCAGTTGTGGGTCGGCGAATTGATGCCCCAGCCGCCCATCTCGGCGAACATGCCCAGGGCGGTCAGCCCGACCGTGCCGGTGTGCTGTTTGGCGCGCCAGGGCGAGGCGTACAGGTAGAGGTAAACCAGGTCGCGCAGGGGTACGGGCAGGCGGAAGAACGCGCGCAGGCGCGGCCAGCGGCGGCGGCTGGCGCTGGCCCGGGCGTCGGCCTGCACGGCCCGAATCTCGGCATGCAACTCGCGGAAGGTGCGCCGCTGGGCGCGGCGCAGGATGTGGCCCATCGGGAAGCGGCGGCCCTCCAGTTCGATGTCGATGACCACGGCGATATCCACGTCTTCAAAGGTCACCAGGCGGCCGCGCCAGTCGCGCAGGGCGTGCACCTGGGGGTGCTCGGCGACCGCCAGCGCCAGGCAATGGGCCAGATAGGCGGTGAAGGAGAGCGCCTCGCCGGTGTGGGCTTTGTGCTCGGCGATGCGGCGGCGCGGCGCGGTCACGTCAAATTCCAGCAGGCCGTAAATGGTGCGCCTGCGCCTGCCCAGCCGGTTGGCATCCACGATCACCCGACGGGCGAGCGGGAAGGGCTGAATGGAGTAGGCGGGGCGTTCAATATCGGGAGGCATTCTCCCATTATAAGAAAAAAGCCGGACGGTAAGAGCGGCTCATCAACTCTTACCGTCCGGCTTTTACGGTGTTTGCACGCTGCGGTCAGGTCCTCAGGCCCCAGCCGGAAACTACAGGGTAGTTGATTACGCCTGTCCCCAGTCCAGCAGCATCTTGAAGGCGTGGAGCAAGAGCGCCGTCCCCACCATCGTCCACAGACCACCCATGAACGCGGTGAGATAGCTGCCCACCACCGGGATGATGGTCATGGCTGCATTGCTGGCGGCCAAAGCCAGGCCCGCCAGGATGAAACCGTGATCACCGGTCTTGCCCTGACTCCATTTGAGCAGACCAACGCCGCCGCCCAGGAAGACGAGCACCAGCGGAATCCACGTGGTGCCGGTGATGAATACGCCGGCCACGGCCACCAGCACGCCGGCATAGAACAGGTATTTTCCAAGATTGTCCATTTTGACTCTCCTCACCAGCAATTGAACATGGTTGTAGGACCTGCCAGTTGTAACCCCGCCGGGCAGCGGCGGCTACGGGGCGTTGCCCCCGCCAGAAAGCCACCATTCCCGGCGCGTATGGCCTTCTCAAAGTCGATTGACAAGAGAATCTCTTTGTGCTGCATTGGCTCAAAGCAGCAAGATTTTTTGGGGGTTCACTGGTCAGGAAGGCCGGGAACGTAAATGGTGTAGTAGTAGGGACAGGTTGGGATGCTTCGCATCCTTAAACCTGTCCCTACTCGCTCGCGACTTTGAGAAAGCCACCATTCCCGGCGCGAAGGCCACCTTGCGAGCCGCGCGCGGGCATGCTATAATCCGGCCTGCTCCGTTGGGGCCGTAGCTCAGTTGGTCAGAGCGCACGGTTCACATCCGTGAGGTCACAGGTTCGAGCCCTGTCGGCCCCACCAGCCCACCCGCCGTCATCGGCGGGTTTTACTTTTGCAGGGACCATGCTCAACGCCACATTGTGAAGTCGGGAAAAACTGAGTACCATAGTAAGAAGAACATCGCAACCACCGAGAGGACTCGTTATGAGACATCGCTCCCTCATCATCCCGCTCCTTGTCCTGTTCGCCCTGCTGGCGGCGGGCTGCACCCCGGCCGCAACTGCCCCGGCGCAGGCGGGCGCGCCGCCCGCCGGTTCCCTGCCGGCGCAGCCGGATGCAAACGCCACGCCCACGCCAACCCAACCCGCTGAGCAGAGCGGCCAGCTTGCCATCACCGCCCGGCTCATCGAAGCCAGCGGCGAAGTGCTGGCGCGCGCCAGCCAGCAGGAAGAATTCGACTTCGTCGCCATCGGCTATACCGTGGAGGATGGCGGCCAGTTCTCCACCGGCCGCGATTCTCTGGCCCGCCTGGACCTGAACGATGGCTCGATCATCCGCATGGGGCCAAACTCGTTGTTCAGCCTGCAAGCCGTGGTGGAATCGGAAGATGGGTTCCTGGCCCGCATCCGGCTGGAACTCGGCCAGCTGTGGGTCATCCTCAACGGCGACGCCATCGACGTGGATACCCCCGCCGGGGTCGCCTCGGTGCGCGGTTCCTACCTCGGCATATCCGTGGGGGATGACGGCACCGTGTATGTCACCTGCCTGGAGGGCGATTGCAGCCTGGCGACCGACGGCGGGGTCATCAATCTCGTGGCCGGGCAGACCGCGGCGGTGACGAATGTGGACGCCCCGCCCACCCCCGGCACCATGGAGCCTGAAGATTTCGATGACTGGCTGGACAAGAATCCGGAAGCCACTGTGATCGTCCCGGACGTGACCGCCACCGCTTCCGCCTGGGACCTCTCGCCCGACTCCGATTATGACGGGGTGGCCGACAGCCAGGACGCCTGCCCGGCGGTCGGCGACCCGGGCTACGGCGTGGACGAGAACGGCTGCCCGCTGACCGACCCGGACGGCGACCTCGACCAGGACGGCTTTCTGAACAGCCAAGACGCCTGCCCGCGGCGCGGCGACCTCGGTTTCGGCGTCGATGCGGAGGGCTGCCCGCTCCCGCCGCCCGATTCCGACGGCGACGGCTACCCGGACCCGTTCGACCTGTGCCCTGAAGAGGGCGACCTGGGCAACGGCATGGGGGCAGCCGGCTGCCCGCTGCCGCCGCCCGGCGGAGATTTCGACGGCGATGGCTTCCTGAACGAAGTGGACGCCTGCCCGCGCCTCGGCGACCGGGGCTTTGGCGTGGACGAGCGCGGCTGCCCGAACACCGCCCCGGACGGCGATGGCGATGGCATCCCGGATGCCATAGACCGCTGCCCGCAAGAAGGCAACCGCGGCTTCGGGTTGACCGAACACGGCTGCCCGCTGCCGCCGCCGGAGGGCGACCTTGACAACGACGGTGTTCCCAACGCCGCAGACCAATGCCCGCTGCGCGGCGACCAGGGTCACGGCATCGATTCGGTCGGCTGCCCGCTCATCCCGGTGGACACGGACATGGATGGCGTCCCCGATGACGAAGATGGCTGCCCGCGCCTTGGCAACGCCGGCTTCGGCCTTGGGACGGATGGCTGCCCGCTGCCACCCCCCGACAGCGATGGCGACGGCATCCCCGACCCGCTGGACCGCTGCCCCAATGAGGGTCCCAGCCAATACGGCCTGGACAAGAACGGCTGCCCGGTGCAGCCGGCCGACGCGGACGGGGACGGCGTGCCGGACGATCAAGACGCCTGCAAGAACAAGCCCGGCGAGGCGCGCTACCAGGGCTGCCCGGATACGGACGGCGACGGCGTGCCCGACCCGCTGGACAAATGCCCGAACAAGGCCGGCGAAGCCCGCTACGCCGGCTGCCCGGACACGGACGGCGACGGCATCCCCGACCCGCTGGACAAGTGCCCCAACAAGGCCGGTGAACCGCGCTACGATGGCTGCCCGGACAGCGATGGCGACGGCATCCCCGACCCGCTGGACAGGTGCCCGGACCAGCCCGGCCCGGTGGTCAATGGCGGCTGCCCAATCTCGTCGCTGCCGTATTCGATAGCGAGCATGGGCGGGACGGGCCTCGCGGCGCTGGGGGCGCTGGCCGCGGCCGCGCCGCGGGGGCGCAGAGGCAGGCGGAAGGCATTCGGCTGAGGAGAGGATTCGACGAAGAATAGAGGCCGCCGGGAACCCCGGCGGCCTTTGATTCGCGAAAGGGGACATCGGCCCACGCCCAATTGGGACAAATGCACCTGTAACGGTCTGAATTCTTCGGCTATTCTGCTGGCAGAGAACCCGCGCCCCGAAGGAGCCGCATGTGAAAGACCATACCCCTGATTTCCTGGAATTGATTCGCCTGGCCGCCACCAGCCTGCCGCCGGACGTGGAGCGCGCCCTGCGCGCCGCCGTGGAACGCGAGGAGCCGGGCTCGTCGGGACGGGCCGCGCTGGAGGCCATCCTGCAGAACGTGGAGATGGCGCGGGCAGGCTCGACGCCCATCTGCCAGGACACCGGGACGCCGATCTTCACGGTGCATCACCCGGCGGGCTGGAGCACGCGCGCCCTGCGCGAGCAGATCCGCCGCGCTGTGGCCGAGGCCACCCACCGCTCCTACCTGCGGCCCAACGCCGTAGATTCCCTCAGCGGCCGCAACACGGGCGACAACCTGGGCGACGAACACTACCCGACCATCCACTTCGAAGAATCGGAGGATGACGCGCTGGTGGTGGATCTGATGCTCAAGGGCGGCGGGTGCGAGAACGTGGGCGCGCAGTACCGCCTGCCGGACAGCCGCCTGAAAGCCGGGCGCGACCTGGAAGGCGTGCGGCGCGCCGCCCTGGACGCGGTGCACCAGGCGCAGGGCAAGGGCTGCGCGCCGGGCATTCTGGGCATCGCCATCGGCGGCGACCGGGGCACATCCTACATCGCCTCCAAGGAAACGCTGCTGCGCCAACTGGACGACGAGAACCCGGACCCGGCCCTGGCCGAACTGGAAGACCGCATCACCGAGCAGGCCAACATGCTGGGCGTAGGGCCGATGGGCTTCGGCGGGGCGACCACCGTCCTGGGCGCGAAAGTGAAGGCCACCCACCGCCTGCCGGCCTCGTACTTCGTTTCGATCTCATACATGTGCTGGGCCTACCGCCGCCGCCAGATGACCATCCAGGCCGGCGAGGCAGCCTACTCCTAGGAGCGCAGCGATGAAGAACCTGACCTTGCCGATTTCAGAGGAAGACATCCGCGGCCTCAAGGTGGGCGACCCGGCGCTGTTGAGCGGGGTGATGCTCACCGGGCGGGATGCGGTGCACAAGTGGCTGGTGGATACCTTTATCGAACAGAAGCGCACCCCGCAGGGCGATGACCTGGAGGTCATCGAGACGCTCAAGCCGCTGATGGCCGGCGGGGTGATCTACCACTGCGGGCCGGTGGTGAGCGGGCTGGACACCGGCGACTATTCTTTCGTGGCCGCCGGGCCGACCACCAGCATCCGCGAAGAGCCCTACCAGGCGCAGGTCATCAAGGCGTTCGGCCTGCGGGGGGTCATCGGCAAGGGCGGCATGGGGCCCGCCACGCTGGCGGCCTGCCAGGAACAGGGCGCGGTGTACTTCCATGCCATCGGCGGGGCGGCCACGCTCATCGCCAAAACGGTGAAGAAGGTGCTGGGCGTGTACAAGCTGGATTTCGGCGTGCCGGAGGCCATCTGGGTGCTGGAGGTCGTGGACTTCCCAGCGGTGGTGACGATGGACAGCCACGGCGGCAGCCTGCACGACGAGGTGGAAAGGCGCTCGGAGACGGCGCTGGCTGCCCTGCTTTTAAAGATGTGAAGAAAACATAAAGAGCCGCACAGTGCGGCTCTTTGGATTCTCAGCGGGTCGTGTACTTCTCCGGGAACTTGAGTTTGGACTTGAGCCAGCCCATGCGCGCCGCCAGCAGCACACCGCCGAAGACCGCCAGGAGACCGGCCGCCAGCCGCGACCAGGAGATGTCCGTGCCGGGGATGCGCGGCTGGTCGGGCCGGAACGATTCGATGATGAAGCGCCCCACCCCGGCGAAAACCATCCACAGGAAGATCGCCGCGCCGGGCTTGAACTTCTGCGGGTACTTGCGGGTCAACCACAGCAGGGCGCTGCCCGTGATAACGTTCCAGAGAATCTCGTAGGCAAAAGCGGGGTGGAAGCGGGTGGTCTCCTCCGGGTAGCGGCTGAGGTCGCGCCAGGCGCCGATGCGGTGCTCGGCGGAAATGGGGATGCCCCAGGGCAGGTCGGTGGGCGGGCCGTAGAGTTCCTGGTTGATGAAGTTGGCCGGGCGGCCGGCGGCCTGCCCGAACAGCAAGGCGGGGGCGATCGAATCGAGGAACATCCACAGGTCGAGCGGATGGCGGCGCGAATAGGCATAGGCCGCCAGCAGGCCGAGAACCAGCGCGCCGTAGATATGCAGGCCGCCCTCGGTAATGTAGAAGATGCGGCGGGGGTCCTGCAGGAAGTACTGCCCGCCGCCGGCGATGTCGTTGAGCACATAGCCCAGGCGCGCGCCGACGATGCCGGCCGGGACCACCCACAGGAGCATGTCCCAGACCGTCTCGGCCACGCCGCCGCGCCGGCGCATTTCGCGCTCGGCGATCAGCCCGCCCACCAGCACGGCCACGCCGATGAGCAGGCCGTACCAGCGGAAAGTGAGCGTCAGCCCGAACAGGTTGATGGTGAAGATAACAGGGTCGATCAAGGTGCAGCCTCCATTGCCAGTTGCGGGGCGGCCGGCTCTTCCTGAGCGTAGGCCGCGCCGTTGCGGTCGAAGCCGAAGCGGTCGAAGATATCGGCGAATTGGGCGACGATATCGGCCACCGTCAGGCCCATTTCGGCCAGCGAATAACGGTTGACGCTCTCGTAGTCGCGCTGGCGCGCCACGGTGTCGTCGATGATCTCATGGAAACCGGGGGCGATGGGCAGGCCGAGGCGCTCATACACCTGGCGCACTGTGCCGCCCAGGTCGCTGATCAGGTCGTCGTAGCGCAGGATGATGCGCTGTTCGGGCGGCATGGCATCCAGGCGGCTCAACGGGTAGCGGTACCAGTGGGCGATAAGCCCCAGGCTGAAATCCCGGTGGGGATAGGTTTCCTCCGGTTCGCCGAAGATGCGCCAGATGTAGGAGAAGAAAGTCATCTTGGAGGCGACGGTGTCGATGGGGTTGCGGGCCAGGTAGATGAAGACGGCATCCGGGAACTCGCGGCGCAGCGCCTCGACCTTGGTGCAGAAGGCCGGGTTCTTGGCGATGTAGCGTTTGCCGCCGTGGAACCAGACATGCCGCTGGAGGATGCCGCGGTAGAAGCGCAGAATCTTCCGCTGGCGGCGGGCGGGGATGTCGGTGTCGAAGCGCCAGTAGGCGGGCAGGACATCGAAGAAGGGGAACGGGAACAAGTAGAAGGCCGTATCCCAGGTCTGGCCCATCACGCCTTCGTCCTCGTCCGGCTCCCACAGGCTGACGCTGTGCATCTGAATCGAGCCGAGCAGGCGGTCGTTGGCGCGCTTGAGGCGTTCCGTGAGCCGCCCATCCAGCCAGCGGGCATCCAGCCGGCCGAGGGCCAGCCAGAAGTGGCGCTGGCTGAGCGAGGGGGCGACATAAATCTCCCACAACTGCATGGCGGTGAGGTTTTCGCGGTCGCGCGCCAGCAGGCGCTGCAAGAGCGTGGAGCCGCTGCGGAAATTGCCGATGATGAAGATGGGGGCGGTGACGGCCTGCCTGCGAAAGGCGGGGAAGAGCAGGTAATCCAGGCCAAAGCACAACTGGGTGGTGAGGTTGTGGAAGGGGATGAGCAAATACCACCAGAACAACACCCGCAGGCGTTTGGGGGTGAGGCGGGCGGGGGTGTGCGCGCTTTTGAAGAGAGCGGCCCAACTCAGGCGGAGGAACAGGGCGAAATTAAAGAGCATGCAATGTCCAGGCGGCCATGAGTTCGGAGGGGGCTGCGGGCCGCAAGGCCCAATAATACCGCAAAGCGCGGGCGGGAAAATAAGCAGAACAGCCTACCTTCAATCAGGTGATATCTTGGAACGCGAGCGAAACCGAAGGGAATCTCGACAGCGGTGTTTCTAATCCGACGCCACATCGCCGCAGAGAAGGCGCCTGTCGCGAGATTCCTCAGTCGGGTTTGAGGGTTGGACTTGACTTGCAGGAGGTTGAACCCTCCTTCGGAATGACAAGATAGATTGTTGACTATTTATGCAACACAGCCAGGCTACTTCACCCGCAAGGCCACCAGCGTGGCGTCGTCGAACTGATTGTCGGCCTGGTAGGTGCGCAGCGTCTCCAGCACCTTGTCGCACAGGGCCTGGGCGCTGCTTTTCAGGTTGGCGCGCACGGTTTCCTGCAGGCTCTCCAGGCCAAAGTAACCACCCTCTTCGCTCATGGCGTCCACGCCGCCGTCGGTGTACATGAAGAGTGTGCTGCCTTTGGGGAGTTTCACCGACTGGACATCCAGCAGAGAGTCCGGGAAGACGCAAAGCGGCGCGCCCTGGCCGTGTGGCAGGATGCGGGCCTCGCCTTGGGCGGTGAACAGCACCGGCGATTCGTGCCCGGCGCGGGCATAGTGGAACTGGCGCGCCCTGCCGTCGAACACGCCGTAGATCATCGTCACGAACAGCCCGGCCTCGTTGGTCTCGGCCATATCGGCGTTCACCCGGCGCAGCACCTCGGCCGGGTCTTTGATCTGCCGGGCCAGGGCGCGCAGCATGGTACACACCTGGGCCATAAAGAGCGCGGCGGGCACGCCCTTGTCGGAGACGTCGCCGATGGCGACGCCGACCTGATGCTCGCCCAGGCGCACGAAGTCGTAGAAATCGCCGCCCACGGCGCGGGCGGGGGCCATAGTGGCGCCGAAGTCGCAGCCTTTGGGCGCGTGAGTGTCCTTCGGCAGGATACTCATCTGGATGTTACGCGCCATGTTGAGTTCGGTGCGCAGCTTTTCCTGTTCCAGCAGTTGGGCCTGGGCGGCCTTGAGGTCTTCGTAGGCGCGCTCCAGTTCGCGGTTCTTCTCGATCAGGTCGGCGATGGCCGTGTCGTCGCTGTGGCGCAGGCGTTCCCCCAGTTCCTGCACCATGGCGTAGGCCATCGTCGGGCGCTGTTGGAGCAGGCGGTAGAAATCTTCCTGGAGGATGGCTATCAGTTCGGTGTCTTCAGTGGCCACCACGGTGGCCGTGCGGCGGCCGTCGCGCACCACCAGGCTGAGTTCGCCGAAGAAGTCCCCGTCGTGCAGGGTGGAGAGGTGGCGGGCGTCGGGCGTGTCGTGGGCCTTGAAGACCTCCAGTTCGCCGCGCATGATGATGAACATGCGGTCGCCTTTATCGCCCTCGCGGAAGAGCACCTCGCCGGCCGGGACGCGCGAATAGCGCAGCACGCCGGAAAGGGAACTGTGTCCATCCTTGCCCAGGGCGCTTAAGAGGGGGATACGTTCGAAGGTGATCTCAGTCATGCGGCCAATGGATACCCTCTGCCCAGTATAGTCCATTTTGGGAGCGCCCGTGGCGCGCGAAATCTGGCATAATCAATCGGAAAGCGAGGCAACCAGGCAACGAGGCAACGAGGCAACTCGTTGACGTTTTCCCCCATAATGGAGCAGAACATGGATCAAAACGGCGACCCGGCAGTACCCAAACGATTCGAGCGCGTGCAGGGGCTGGGCGCGGCGGTGGAGGTCTTCGCCGGCAAGGTGACGGGGTGGAGCTGGTTCGGCGTGGCGGTGTTCGCCCTGGCCGGGCTGGGCGCGCTGGGCGGCGCGGCCCTGGTGTTCTGGAACAAGTGGGGCATCTACTACTACGCCGTGGTGCTGAAAGAAGCCGGGTTGTGGGCGGCGGGCGCGCTGGTTGCCTTTGCGCTGGCCGCCGGCTCGCTGTGGGGCATCTTCCGGACGAGAAAACTGGGCGCCGTGCTGTACGCGAACGGCTTCGCCCATTCCAGCGTGAAGGGCATCACGGCCTGGCCCTGGGACCAAGTGGAGTACACCGTCGCCACGGTGACGCGGCACTACACCAACAGGGTGTACACCGGCACCAGCCACGTCTACACCCTGTGGAACGCGAAGAACGAGAAGGTCATCCTCAACGACCAGTTGCTGGATGTCGAGCGGCTGTATGACCACATCGAGAAGCAGACCTTCCCGCGGCTGTACCGGCAGGCGGCCGACCGCTACAACAGCGGCCAGCCGGTGCAGTTCGGGCAGGTGACCATCAGCAAGGCCGGCGGCTTGCAGGTAGGCAAGAAGCAGTATGCCTGGGACGAGATCGAGGAAGTGCGCATCGAGAAGGGCTTCCTGAACGTCAAGAAGAAAGGCGGCGGCTGGTTCAGCGGGGCCAGCGCCGGGGCGGGCTACACCCCCAACCTGATGGTGCTGTTGAACATCCTCGACCAGGTGGTGGGGCTGAAGTCCGGGCAGTGAGCGGGAAGCGCTCCGTTGCCTGATAGAATTCCCTCCGTCTGTGTATATCCGTGTTCATGTGTGGCTATGAGCGCCTGAGGACGATGCCATGACCGATAAGGACGAGAAGGACAAAAAGGAAGAGAAGAAGGACGAGGAAAAGAAGGAAAAGCCGGAGCCGAAGGAGGTCACCTCGGTCACCGAGCACAGTATTTCGCTGGGCGGGGTGGATATCGATTACACCGTCACCGCCGGGACGATGGTGCTGAAGGAAGAGGTGGACAAGGAAGGCGAGAAAGCCAAGGCTTCGTTCTTCTACATCGCCTACGCCAAGAAGGGCGAAGGCGACCCGGCCAAACGCCCGCTGACCTTTTCGTTCAACGGCGGGCCGGGCTCGTCCTCGGTGTGGCTGCACCTGGGCCTGTTGGGCCCCAAGCGGGTGGAGATGGGCGACGCCGGCGCGCTGCTGCCGCCGCCCGCCAAACTGGTGCTCAACGAACATTCCCTGCTGGACGAGACCGACTTGGTGTTCATCGACCCGGTGAGCACCGGCTACAGCCGCCCGGTGGAAGGCGAAGAAGCCAAACAGTTCCACGGCTACGACAAAGACATCGAGACGGTCGGCGATTTCATCCGCCTCTATACCACCCGCAACGGCCGCTGGCTCTCGCCCAAGTTCCTGATCGGCGAATCGTACGGCACCACCCGCGCCGCCGGCCTTTCCGGCTATTTGCAAAAGCGGCACGGGCTGTACCTGAACGGCATCATGCTGGTCTCGGCGGTGCTGCATTTCCAGACCCTGCTGTTCACTCCCGGCAACGACTGGCCGTTCATCCTCTTCCTGCCCACGTACACCGCCACGGCCTTCTATCACAAGAAACTGCCCGCCCGGCTGATGAAGGACCTGCGCAAGACGCTGGCCGAGGTGGAGGAGTTCGCCGCCGGCGAGTACCTGGCCCTGATGATGAAAGGCGACGCGCTGACCGCCGAGGAGCAGGACGGCCTGGCGAAGAAACTGTCCGACTACACCGGCCTGACGCCGGAGTACGTGCGCAGCACCAACTTCCGCATTAACATCTTCCGCTTCACCAAGGAACTGTTGCGCGCCGAGCGCAAAGTGGTGGGCCGCCTGGACAGCCGCTTCCTGGGCGTGGACCGCGACGCGGCCGGCGAAATGTGGGAGAACGACCCCAGCATGAGCGCCATCATGGGGCCCTACACGGCCACGCTGTACGATTATGTGCGCCGCGAATTGAAGTTCGAAAGCGACCTGCCCTATGAGATCCTCACGCCGAAGGTCTGGCCGTGGTCGTACGAGAAACAGCAGAACGAGTACCTGAACGTGGCCGAGACGCTGCGCGAGGCCATCGCCATCAACCCGCACCTGCGGGTGCACGTCTCCAACGGATACTACGACCTGGCGACGCCGTATTTCGCCACCGACTACACCTTCAAGCACATGCAGCTGGAGGAGCATCTGCGCGCCAACATCGAGATGACCTTCTACGAGGCCGGGCACATGATGTACGTGCACCCACCGTCGCTGGCCCAGCAGAAGCAGGACCTGGCGGCCTTCATCCGCAAGGCGCGGCCGTGAACCAACCAGATCTCAAAGGTCTTGGAGACCTTTGAGGTCTGAGAAACGAAACCAACCATGGACCTGCAACTTACCGGTAAACGCGCCCTGGTGGCCGGGGCCAGCGCAGGGCTGGGCTACGCGGCGGCACGCCTGCTGGCCGAGGAGGGCTGCACCGTGGCCGTCAACAGCCGCGACGCCGGCCGCATCGGCGAAGCCGCGCAGCGCATCGCCCAAGAGACCGAGGCGACTGCCCATGCCCTGCCCGCCGACCTGACCCAACCGGATGCCGCGGCCGCCGTGGTGGCACAAGCGGTTGATATGATGGGCGGGCTGGACCTGCTGCTCACCAACACCGCCGGGCCGCCCTCCGGGCCGTTCGAGACCTTCGACGACGCCGCCTGGCAGAAGGCCATCGACATGTGCCTGATGGCGCACGTGCGCCTGATACGCGCCGCCCTGCCCCACCTGCGCCAATCCGATTGCCCCAGCATCCTGACGGTCACGTCGTTCACGGTGCGCCAGCCGCTCGACCACCTGGTGCTGTCCAACAGCGTGCGGCTGGCGACCATCGGGCTGACCAAAACGCTCTCGCAGGAGTTGGGGCCGAAAGGCATCCGGGTGAACTCCATCCTGCCCGGCTGGACGGAGACCGAACGGGTGACCGACCTGCTCGAACAGCGCTCGGCGCGGGCCGGCGACACGCCTGAAGATGAGGCGAAGCGCATCGCCGCCGGCATCCCGCTGGGGCGCATGGCCGCCCCGGAAGAGTTCGCCCGCGCGGCGGTCTTCCTGCTCTCCCCGGCCGCTTCTTACATCACCGGCGTGATGCTGCCCGTGGATGGGGGTATTATTAAGGGGGTGTGAGGCGGCAGATAGCAGATAGCAGACAGCAGGCAGTAGATAGTAGGTAGTAGGTAGTAGACAGTAAAGGCTCAAACGCTGAATAGCGAGATGCGAATCATTCACCAGTTGCCAGGTACCAATTACCGCTTATGACCCGACCCCAGTGCTGCGGCATCGAGCAGATGTTTGACGACAAGACCGCCCAGGCCGACCTGAAGACCTACCTGCGAAAGGGGCCTTCGAAGGCCACACGGGAACTGATCGAGCAGGTGGCGCAGGGCGGTGTGGAGGGAAAGCGCCTGCTGGATATCGGCGGCGGGGTGGGCATCATCCAGCACGAACTGGCCGGGCGCGGCCTGGCGCGCATCACTCACGTGGACGCGTCGACCGCCTACCTGAAGACCGCCCAGGAAGAGGCCGAGCGGCGCGGCCACGCCGGGCGGGCGGATTTCCGTTTCGGGGACCTGGTGGAACTGGCTCCGGAACTGGAACCCGCCGACATCGTGACGCTCGACCGGGTGATCTGCTGCTACGACGATATGCCCGCCCTGGTGGCGGCTTCGGCCCGGTTGGCGAAGGGCCTGTATGCCATCGTCATCCCCATCGACGGGCGGTGGGTGGCAAGGGGCGCGGCCGTGGCGAACTTCTTCCTGAAACTGTTCGCCCGGACTCAGTATCGGATGTTCATCCATTCGACGCAGGAGATCGAACGCATCCTCGACGAGCACGGCCTGCGCCGCAGTTTCTACAAGCGGCGGGGCTTCTGGCAAGTCATCCTTTACCAGCGCGCCTGAACGCCATCCGATAGCAGCCCAAAAAAAGACCCCAAAGGTTTTCCCGGCCTTTGGGGTCTTCTCATTTATCCCTGCGGGCCGCCGAACCCGCTGCCGCCCGGTCCTCCCGGCCCGCCGGGGCCACCTGGCCCTCCGGGACCGCCAGGAGCGCCGGGCCCGCCGGGGTGGCCGGCGGCGATGGCGATGGCGAGCAGGCTGCCATCCGCCTGGGTCGCGTAGATGACCATCACGCCCTGGCCTTCCTCAAGATCATCCAGCCCGGTCAGGCTGTTGTCGCGGCTGAGAAAGGCGGTGTCGGCGTTCACCTGGAAGGTGAGCGTCTGGCCGAAGCGGTTCTCGATGGTCAGGCTGCCGGCGCCGATGGCGGTGATGCGGCCGATGGCGCGGGGTTCGCCGCTGTACGGCCCGGCCAGCACCTGCACGGCCAGCAGGGAGCCGTCTTCCTGCTCCTCGTAGGCGATGGCAACGGTCATGCCCGCCTCAACTTCCGAGAGGCTGGCGACGCCGCCCACGTACTCGGTCTCGGCGTTGACCATCACGATCACATGCTCGCCTACGGGGGTCTCCAGCGTGATGCTGTTGACGCTGGTGCTGAGCACCTCGCCGCCCACGCGGCTGCCGGGCTTGAACTCGCCGGGCTCGAAGTCCTCCGGCAGGAGGATGACATTGAGCGCCGTCCACGTGTCGTCGTCATTCGGCTCGGCGCGGCCGGTCACCCACTGCCCAACGTGCAGGTCGGCGAAAGATGCCTGGCTGCCATCGAAGTGGTGGAAGACGGTTTCGTCGGTGACGAGCAGGGTGCGTTCGCCGCGCGGGTTGCTGACGGTGAACGAGTCGCTGCCGATCTCGGTGACCTCGCCGAGCGGCGCGCCGGGGCGACCGGGGCCGCCCGGCCCGCCCGGGCCATCGCCCTGGGCCAGGGCCGGCACGGCGGCCAGCGCGGCGGCGAGGCCAACGGCCAGCAGGGAAAACAGTGCTTTCTTGAACATCGGTACACCTCCAGTGTGTTGTGCGCGCTAGTTTGCGCTGTCTGAAGGATACCGGAGGGGTGTTTGGAGAGTGCTAGGGGGATGTAAAAAGATGGTAAAGGCGGGGAAGGGTTTTGTCATTCCGAGGCAGCAGTCAGAATAGCAGATAACGTGTGTTCTTTCCGCTCCGCGACCGAGGGCCTGTCCTGAGCGCGGCGAAGGAAGTCCAGACAGATGTGCCGCTTTTCCGTCGTGGCATTGCCGCAAACATCACGACTCGCGCGAGATTCCTCAGTCGCAGAGCGAGTTACTGGCAAGTGCAAAACAGGGTCGGCCGCTTCTTCGGAATGACAAGAACCACGGGCGCGCTCACCGGCGGCGATTGCGCGGGCGTCGCCGTCCACCCGCGCCGCCGCTGCCCTCGCCACCCTCCTTGCGGCTGGTGGTGCCAACCGGCGGTAACTCCGGCGGCTGGTGCTGGGCGAGGTGATAGGTGTCATCCAGCAGCATGGTGAGCAGGGCGCGGCCCTCCTCGTTGGCCAGCAGGTCTTCCAGCAGCGGCTCAAAGCGCCGCATGCGCTCAATTTGCAGGCGGTCGCGGTCGCGCATGCGCTGCTCCAGGATGGCGGTCAATCGCTGGGTGACCAGGCTTTCAACGTCTTCATCGGTAGGCATATCGCGCTCCTCAAAGTCGATCTTGTAGGCGCCCTGCACGCGCCGCACGTAGCGCATTTCGTCGGCGGCCGCCAGGGTGATGGCCGTGCCGGATGCGCCCGCCCGGCCGGTGCGCCCGGCGCGGTGGATATACAACTCGTGCTCTTCGGGCAGTTCGTACTGGAACACGTGCGAAAGTTCGGGAATGTCGAGGCCGCGCGCCGCCACGTCGGTGGCGACCAGGAAGCGCAGTACGCCATCCCGCACGCGCTGGAGAATCTGCTCGCGTTTCTTCTGGGCGATGTCGCTGCTCAGTTCGTCGGCGTCGTAGCCGAAGCGCTGCAGCACGCGGGCGACGTAATGCACCCGGTCTTTGGTGTTGCAGAAGATGATCGCCTGGGCCGGGTTTTCCATCTCGATCAGCCTGACCAGGATGCGGTCTTTCTGCATGCCCGGCACCACGTAGAGGGCGTGCAGCGTGTCGGTGACGTGCACATGGTCGCGGCTGAGCGACAGGAAGCCGGGTTCGTCGAGGAACTGGCGCGCCAGGCTCTGCACGTGCGCCGGGAAGGTGGCCGAGAACATGGCGGCGGTGTAGTCGCTGTCGGGCAGGAACTGCTGCAACCGGCGCATGTCCGGGTAGAAGCCCATCGAGAGCATGCGGTCGGCTTCATCGAACACCAGCACTTGCAGGCCGTCCAGTTTGAGGTTGCGCTTGAGCAGATGGTCGAGGATGCGCCCCGGGGTGCCGACCACCAGATGCGCGCCTTCGCGGAAGCCGCGCTCCTGCGGGCCGTAGGATACGCCGCCATACACCGGCACGGCGCGCAGGCCGCTGTCGCCCGCCAGCAGGTGGGCTTCTTCGGTGACCTGGTTGGCGAGTTCGCGGGTGGGGGCGAGCACCAGCGCCTGGGTGACCGGCTTGCGGATATCGATGCGCTCGACGATGGGCAGCACGAAGGCGCCGGTCTTGCCGCTGCCGGTGCGCGCCTGCATCATCATGTCGCGCTGCGCCCGCAGGTAGGGGATGCCATAGGCCTGCACCGGGGTGAGGGTCGTCCAGCCGGCGCGCGCCGCGGCGGCCTGCATGGCCGGGGGCAGGTCGGCCAGGGTCACCGGCGGCAGCGGGTCTTCCGGCTGCACCAGTTTCTCGATGTTGGAGTCAGTGGTGGTCATGAGTCTCTATTTTACCGAAAGTGACAATCCTTTGACATCAAGTAGCCATTGAACTGGCTGGTCAATCGCCCTAATCAAATTACGGAGAAGCCCTGCTCGGTCAGTACATCGTCCTCACCACCGCCGCGCTCGTCGGTGTGGTTGCTATCTTCTGCGGGCTTTGGTTTCATTTTGGTTTTTGGATCACTCATTGGCTGACCTTATCTCCATCTCGTTATTGTGGTTTACCAATACGCCAAACTCAAACGTCGCATCACGGAAATTTCCTCCTCGAAGACAAACCTGGATTCTAGTGAGTTTGTTTCCGAGTGGGTAATCGGATTTCTTCCAATCTTTGCTTGAATTGCTATCCGCATTATAGGCAAACACAACTCTGTCTTCGGGGTATTTCATCGCAATTACAAGGGCTATGCGCGTTCCATTTGGCAATCGCTCAATGGTCGTTGCAGTGTCAGCGTCTTCTATTGCCACGACCCTCTTTGTCTTTCCTGTTTCCCAGAATCGCCCTTTCAGACCATAGATTTGCACACTGTTACCAATGTAATCCATTGTGGCTGTAACATGCATCGCATCGCTATTTGTAGTCGGGTACAGTGGTTTGTTTTCAATGAAAACCAACGCGAATTGAGCATCACGCTCACCGACCTTTTTGTACTTTTTATCCCAGTGCAAAACTGTTGGCGGCCCGGTAGTTGTTGTTACAAAAAAGGATTCATCACCATCGACTTCTTCCCGCAACTCTGTACTAATCTCATACTGGAAGACGCGCTGTATTCTCGTCTCCGTCCCCATTACGCGCAAGCGCGGGCCGGGCGCAAGTTCCCTTAATCCTGGGATTGCTTGCATGATACTACTCACGATTCCCACCCACGGGGAGATTTTGTCGAGCATAACGCCCTCGCTTTCCCCCATATTCTACACCGGGGAGCATTCGTGACGAGAAGGGATGCTCGCGTTACCGAACTACGTCGCCAAAGAAGTCGATCGGGCGCTGCAATTCCGCCAGCGGAACCGGCTCGGCCTGCCACAGGCGGTAGAGGGCCAGGGCGCGGCGGCGCAGCCAGGGCTGGTCGGCCGGCGGCAGTAGGGGCAACGTCGGGTCGTCCAGTTCGTCGAAGGCAAACCAGCGGGTCTCGGAACCGGCCATATCGTCGCCGGGCTGCACCGCCCCGCCGCGGCAGGCCATCAGCAGCGTAAGGCTGAGCATGTAGTGGTTGTTGTCGTCAAAGCGAAAGGTGGCGGTGTGCAGCGCGCCCAGCGGCTCGACGTGCACATCCGGCCCGGCCTCCTCGCCCACCTCGCGCAGCGCGCCTGCCCACACGGTTTCATCGGCCTCCAGCGCGCCGCTGACCACTTCCCAGTATTCGCGCCGCGGGTGCTTGAACAGCAGCAGGCGTTCCTGTTCGTCGATCAGGAACACCACCACCGCCGCGGGCGAGGTGGCGAATTCACGGGTGCCGCGGGCATTGGGCACACGGGGTTGCGTGTTGGGCATGGGGGTATTGTACAACAGGGAGCAGGGATAGGTTTAAGGATGCGAAACATCCCAACCTGTCCCTGCCTCTCAGATCTCGTCTGCTTACTGCTTTTGGGCCTCCGGCGCACGCACCGATTCCGCCAGGTTGATCTCTTGCACCAGCACCTCCGCCGGAATACCCAGCCCGGCATGCAGGGCGCGAATCATGCTCAGACTCAATGGCCGCTTGTAGTTGAGCACTTCTGATACTTTGCTCTGACTGCCGAAGTACTTCTGCATATCCTTTTGCGTCAGCCCTTCCTGGTGCATGCGAAATTTGATGGCTTCGATGGGGTCAGGGAGCCCAATCGGATGATGCTCGGCTTCATAGGCCCGAACGAGCAGGGAAAGCAGGTCGAGCCTTTCCTCATCCGGCGACCCCGAGGCGGCGTCCATCAGATCCTCGATGGCACGCAAGGCCTCCTGATATTCTTTCTCATTCTTAATCACTTTCGCTTTCATCAGATGCTCTCCGCGTCGATCCGTTCATATTCGGCGTGTGTGCCAACAAAGCGGATATAGACGATGCCGGTGTTATAGTGAATCTTGACCACCAGCCGGTACTGGTTGCCCTTGATATTGAAGACCACTCGATTGCCGGGCAGAAAATCCGCTGAGCGGTAACGGCGTCTGATGTCATCCGGCGTACGCCATACGGCATGCTCGGCTTCATGGAACCATGCCTTGAGCGCGTCTTCGGCATTACGGTGCCGCTGCCAGAAATCCTGAAGCGCCTTACTGCTGATAACCCGCACAGTGGCCCTATTTTATCCCAATTTGGGAACTTGTCAATGTGGAATTCAGTCCCCTGTCGCCTCACACCCTAATACGACGTGAACTCCAGGTCGGCGAGTTCGGGCGGCGGCTGGGGCATGGGTTGTTCCCAGTATGTGGGACGGATGAAGTTTGGCCGGCCTTTGGCGAGGGCGTGCCGCCATTCCTGCTCCACGTATTGGGAGGCTTTGGCATTCGCCGACCAGAACAGCTGGAACAGATTGGCCTCATCGATCTTGGCCAGGATGGCGGGGTTCCACTTCTCGCCGCTGCGCAGGAAATTCACATCCCGCAGGTACTCGACCCCCAGCAGCCCGGTGGCGCGCTCCACCTGCTCCACAATCGCTTTGTCCTTGTGGGAATAGGATACGAACACCTTGGGATACATGGGAAGGCTGGTATGCGCCTGCCCGCCGGAGGCCACTGAGCCTTCGGCCAGGATCTCGGTGGAAATCTCCGCCTCGCCCACGATAACCCCGCTAACCAGAAACGTCACCCGGCCGTTCACCGCCACGCCGACCTTGAAGCCGGGCGCCTTTGGGTCGGCCTGCATGCGGAAGGCGGCCCGGTTGAAATCGTCCTCCCACTTCACCGTCGTTTCCACCGGGTCGAAGCGAAAGCCGCGCATCTGCGGCAGGATGCGGATGGCCGTGCCTTTCTTGATGCCGTGCTGCGCCGCGCCCTCGCCCAGCGCGTACTTCTCCGGCGCATCGGCCAGTTCCTCAGCGGCGTCCTCAGCCACCTTATACTTCGCCGCCTCGGCATGCACATACACCAGCAGTTTGAGCCACTTGCCGGCGGGGGCTTCGCGCGGGTGGAAGGCGCTGAACTGCGCCAGGTCCTCGCCGCCATCGCCGCCGTTGGCCGCTTTCCAGTCTCCCCTTTTGCCGCGCTTTTCGGCCTTCATGCGCCCACCCCGCATGGCCCGCGGCGGTTCCAGAATCTGCACGCGAGCGTCGAGTTTCTTCGAGACTTCGTCCAGGTCCAGGCCCTTCAGCGGAATGCGGAAGTCCGCCGAGTTGAGTTCGAGGCCGGAGTCGGCGAAATCGTCTATAACAGTATCAGGCGTGAACATATCTTCCAGCGCCTTCGTCACCTCGTCGACGAATTCCCCGGGGCCCCGCGCCGGGTAGAATTCGAATGTCTTGAGCATCGGGCGGGTGATCTGCCATTCGAGGGCCAGTTCGGAGGGCAGTTGCGCGCCCTCCAGCAACAGCAGCACCACCGGCAGGTTGTCCCGGTGCGCCGCCTCCACGTGTTTCTTGAGCGCCGGCCCCCAGCGCTTCTTCTGCCAGTCCGGGCCTACCACCAGAATGACGGCGTTGCTGAAGCGAAAAGCCCTGGCAAGGCTCTCGCCGAAGTCCTGGCCTTTGCGGCGGCGCGGCATGTCGATGCGCCCCACCGGCTGGTCCAGCCGGCGGTGGATCTCGTCGAAGAGGCCGTCCAGAGTATCCGGGGGCAGGTCCGGGCTGCGGCCGACGTAGAAGACCTTCATGTCTTTTGGATTCATGTCCGTTCCATCCTTGAGTCCGCGGCGGGATTTCCCTCCCCTCTACTATAGTCCTCCCGCAGGCGCGGCGCAAGCGGCGGCGTGATAGAATCGCCGCGCCCCCGCCATGCTGAAACTCAACGTGCTCTCCGCCTACCGCGGCGTCCCCAAACTCACCTACCTGGTCGGCCTCTCGCACCTGCTGCTGGAGATGTGCTTCAACTTCCTGCCGGTCGTTTACCCGATCCTGATCCTCGCACTGGGGCTGACCTACGGGCAGGTGGGCGTGCTGGCGCTGATCGCCAGCACCAGCACCACGCTGGTGCAGCCGGCGTTTGGCGCGCTCAGCGACCGGCTCAACCGGCGCGGCATGATCGTCGCTTCGCTGGCGTGGATTGGCGGGCTGATGGCCCTCATTGGCTATACGCAAAATTACTGGCTGATCGCGGCGTTCATCGCCCTGGGCGGGCTGGGTTCGGCCTGCTTCCATCCGGCCGCGGCGGCGTTGGCGGCCAGCGCCGGCGGCCCGCGCCGCGGCGCTTCGATGGCCGTGTTTTCGGTGTCCGGCAACCTGGGGGTGGCGCTCAGCCCGCTGCTGATGGGCCTGCTGCTGGCGCGCTGGGGGCTGCCCGGCACAGCCGCGCTCGCCCTGCTGGGGCTGGGCGCGGCCGCGTTGCTGGGCTGGCAGTTCCGCGAGGCGGGGCGCTCCCGGCGGCTGGGCCCGGCCGACGCGCCCACCCTGCCCGCCGCGCCGGCGGCCGGTTCGCGGCTGGCGCTGGCGCTGGTGGTGTTGTTCGTCATGGCGCGCTCGTGGTTCCAGGGTTCACTCTACACCTATCTGCCCAGTTTGCTGCAGGAGAGCGGCTTCAGCCTGGAACAGGCCGGGGCGTTGTTTTCGGCCCTGTTGTTCTCGGCCAGCCTGGGCAGCCTGATGGGCGGGCCGCTCAGCGACACGCTCGGCCGCCTGGCCGTGGTGCTGGGCAGCCTGGCTCTGCTGGGGCCGGCCAGCTGGGCCGCCCTGCACACGAGCGGCGCGCTGCAAGTGACGTTTCTGATCGCCACCGGCGTGCTGCTGGGCGCGTCCGTCCCGGTCGGGCTGATCATGGCCCAGGAAGCCTGGCCGCGCGGCGCCGGGCTGGCCTCGTCGCTGGCAATGGGCCTGGGCTGGCTGCCTTCCGGCGTGGGGGCCTGGGTTGTGGGCCGCATGGCCGACCAGAACGGCCTGCCCGCCGCCATGAACGTGCTGGCCTTCATCCCGCTGGTGGGCATGGCCTTCGGGCTCGGCTATGGCTGGAGCCAGGCGCGCCGCAAATCCGCGGCGGCAGAGACCCCGGCCGCAGGCTGAGCCGAGGCGCGACACTTTTGCCCCTGGGAATGCAACTATTCCATTAAATACTCTGGCCGCGTGGGGCGCACGCGGCCAGAGCGGATGGGAGGAGGAAGGCGACTTTGCCTGTGAGGTGAGTCATACCATTAATCAGGCAGAGAGCCCTCCTATCCCTATTTAACGATTCGACCCGGAGAAGTGTTATGCGCTTAATGCCTCTACCGCCTTCTCAGGCGGCAGAGGACACGTGAGGAGGAGGGTTGCCCCCATCTGGTCTGCGGGCGGGAAGCGCTGCAAGAGCACTCCGCACCTGTATGCGAAAACGATGCCATCCGCTGAATGTTATGGGGTTCAATCGTCCAGGACCAGTTCGTCGCGCCCGGCCAGTTTGTGTTCGATGCGCTGGATGACGATATCCAGATGCTCGGCCCGCTCCACGAAGTTCAGATCCTTGCTGCTGATGGTCAGCACCGGGCACAGGTCGAAGTTGCGCAACCACTCCTCATAGAGTTCATCCAGCAGGCCGAGGTATTCGGCGGTGATGCCGCTTTCGATCTCGCGGCCGCGCCGGCGGATGCGCGCCAGCAGCACTTTGACCGGCGCTTTCAGGTGGATGAGCAGGTCCGGCGCGGGCAGGGTTTTGGTGATCAGGTTGAAGACGCGCTCGTAGGAGCGGTAGTCGCGTTCGTTCATGCTGCCCAGGCGGTGCAGGGCGCGGGTGAAGATGTAGTAATCCTCGTAAATGCTGCGGTCGAGGATGGCCGACTTGGGCGAACGCCAGGCCGCCAGATGCTGGTCGGCGCGATGCCCCAGGAAAAACACCTGCAGGTGGAAGGCCCATTGCCCCATGTCGGCGTAGAAGTCGCCCAGATAGGGGTTGTCGGCCACGGATTCGTAGCCGGTTTCCCAACCCAGGCGTTCACCCAGGCGCTGGGTGATGCTGGTCTTGCCCACGCCGATATTGCCGGCCACGAGGATCAGGCGTTTCTTCATCTAGGACCGTTGAGCCGCTTTGCGCGTCATTCCATCCCCGGCGCGAGGCGCTCCTCCTCCGGGGGCGGGGGCGCCGCGCCGCGGTCGTTGCGCGACAGGCGCAGCCAGCCCGGCCGGAACGACGCCAGCAGGGCAAAGACCGCCGCCAGGGTTGTGATGGCGAACCCGGCGTAGGCATCCCACGGGCGGTAGCGCAGGGTCACCAGGCGCTTGCCGGCCGGCAGGGGCAGTTCCAGCCAGCGGCCGCTGCCCAATTCCACTTCCTGGTCGGCCACCCAGGCGCGCCAGCCGTGCAGGTTGTTCTCGTGCACCACCAGCGTGCCCGCCGCGGGCGTGTCGCACGTCACGGTCAGGTCGCCGCCAACGCCCTGCCCGGCGCAGGGGATGCGTTCTCCGGCAGGCGTTTCCACGTAGGCATACTGGTTCTCCGGATTGACGAAGAGCCATTCGTTGTTGAAGGCCCGCACTTCCGTGTAGCCCTCCTGGGCGTTCTGATCGCGCAGAATCCAGTAATAAGGCTCCGGATAGACGCGCTCTTCATCCACCCACCAGGGTATCGAATCGCCGGTGACCTTCAGCCCCATGCCGACCGCCACGACGGTCCAGTACTGTTCGCCCAACGGCGGCTGAATCCATTGCAGCGAATCGGTTTGCAGGGACGCCAGGATGCTGGCGGTGTTGTCCGGCATGGCCTGGGGCATGATGTAGGTCTGCCCGAAGCGGTAGGCGGAGCGGACGTTGAGAACGAGGAGAATGACCAGCAGGAACGTGGCCGGCAGGCGGACGCGCTTCTCAGCCCCCCCGCCGGCTGAAAACTCCAGCGTGGGGAAGTTCGGCAGGGCGAAGATGCGGTCGAGCGTGTAGCCGGCCAGCGCCAGGATGGGCGTGACGGCGATGCCGTAGCCGAACGAGGGGAAGCGGAAATTGGCGACGGCCGGAATCTTCTCGGCCAGTTTCGCCAGCAGCGGGGGGTGCATCCACACGAAAATGAAGACCACCGAGGCGGCCAGGTAGTAGAGCACCCGGCGCTCCGGCCTGCGGGCGAGGCCCACGGCGACGATGGCGAAGATGACCGGCAGCCAGCCGATATAGAGCGTGTACAGGTTGGGGTTGGGCCATTTACCCAGCACCTCGCTGCGGTAGAAGTCCGGTGAATCGATGACGAAATTGACCAGGGCATAGGCCAGCGGCTGGCTGGAGCGGAAATCGGCCAGACCGCTCTTGAAGAAATGGTTGGTGGCCAGCGCCAGGACCATGGGCGCGGCCAGCAGTACGGCCACCACGCCCGCCAGGGCGTACTTCTTCCACAGGCCGTCCAGCTTGAGGTCGGGCCGGACGAGCAGGAAGCCGAAGGCCGGCAGGGTGAGCGCCATGCAGATCTGGATGTAGCCCTGGCCAGAGAGCAAGGCCGAGGCGGTGAGCGCCGCCAGCAGCATGGCCGCGCCCCAGGTGCGCAGGCGGTACAGCCGCAACACGCCGGCGAAGAGCAGGGCGGTGAAACCGGTGGAAAGCACCAGGCTCACCAGGCCCAGTTCCAGCCGCCCTGCCAGATGGCCGCCAGCCACGGCCAGCAGCGCGGTCCACATGCGGGCGATGAAGCCCAGGCGCAGTTCGCGCGCCAGCCACCACTGCGCCACCCCGGCGGCGGCCAGCGAGGCCACGGTGATGACCTTGCTGCCATTGACCACGCCCCAGACGAGGGTGGCGATAGCCGTGACGGGATGCAGGATGCCCGCATAGGTGTTGGCCATGGCCGGGTAGCCGCCGATCTGAGCGCCGTTCCACAAGGCGCAGGCCCCGCACTGCTTCACAAAGGTCCAGAAGTGGTGGGTGGAGACGGCCATGCCGTATTCGCGGCCGAAAATGAAGATGCCCTCATCCATCACCAGCAGCGGCTTGCCGACGTAATAAGCCCAAAGGATGACAATGGCGATCTCCGCCAGCGCGGTCCAATGGCTTTTGATCCAGTTCTTCATTCTTTCCTGCCTCCCGAATCCGTAATGCGCCCTGCCTACAGAGTCGTTGGAAAGAATGGATACAGGTTGCGGGAATTGCCGCGATTCCAAGCGACCACGCCCCGACTCCGAAGCAAGCAGAACCATTATACATGCGCCGCCCGGCATGGGCGGGCGTTACAATACCCCGCATATGGCTGTCCTACAGAAGTACCTTGACCGCCTTACCGCCGAACTCAACGACCCCGCGCCGCGCCCGGCGCTCACTGCCTGGCTGGCCGGGCTGTACGCCCTGGGCGCGCTGCACTGGGTGTACTTCTTTCGCTACGGCAACCTGCGCCTGTTCGTGCAGGACTGGCTGAAGGAGCATTTCTACCTGGCCGTGCTGAAGGAAGCGGTGACGGCTGGGCGGATGCCCTACGTCATCAGCGAAGTTCTGCAAAAGACCGACCGCTTCCTGGCGAACCCGGAGGTGATGCTCACCCCGGATGTGCTGCTGCTGCGCTGGCTGCCGATCCCGCTTTTTGCGCTGCTGCACGTGCTGTTGTTCTATTCGCTGGGGTTCTGGGGCTTTGCGCGCCTGCGGCGGCGCTTCGGGTGGCCGCCGCTGGCGGCGGGGCTGTTCTTCGGGCTGTTCACCTTCGGCGGAGCGTTCACGGCGCGCTTCGGCATCGGCCATTTGCAGTGGGCGGGGGCGTTCCTGCTGACGTGGTTCGCCGAGTTCGTCTTCCAGTGGCTGGAGGCGGCCGAAAGCAAGCGTTTCGCCCTGCGGCCCGCCCTGGCGATGAGCCTGCTGCTGTACCTGCTGTACCTGAACGGCTCGTTCCACATCGCCAACTGGTGCCTGCTTTTCCTGGCGCTGCTGACGCTCACCCGGCCGCGACTGCTGCCGTATTCGGCGGCGACCATACCGCTGGCCTTCGTGCTGGCCGCCCACCGGCTGGCCCCGGCTTTCGTCACGCTGCGGGAGGCCGACCGCAACA
Organism: Chloroflexota bacterium; assembly: GCA_016191875.1. GTDB lineage: Bacteria > Chloroflexota > Anaerolineae > Anaerolineales > UBA11579 > SCUK01. The sequence goes on along the minus strand of JACPVG010000036.1, from coordinate 200,777 downwards.
CCTTCGGCGGGTTCCCCTCGGCGGGGGTGCTGCTGGACGCCTTCACCCGCCTCATCCCCTTCGACGCCGACCCGGTGGGGCTGGGCGGCGAGTGGGGCCTCCTGTGGTGGTGGGAGTACGACCTGTACCTGGGCTGGGCGGGGTTGGCGGTGCTGCTACTGGGTCTGGCGGCGTTCGCGCGGCGCGGCGGGAACCTGGCGCCCCTCGCCGTGCCAACGGTTGGACTGTTCGTCCTGGCGCTGGGCAAGACCTGGAGCGTGTTCCCTGAACTGCTCAAGCAGGCCGAACGCGTCCCCGGCCGGTTCATGCTGGTGGTATTGCTCTTCCTGCTCGTGGGGGCGGCGGAAACAGCGGGCGCCTTGCAACGTCGCTACCCGCGCCTTATGCCCTGGGCGCTGCTGGCCGCGCTGGGCTGGGCGGCCTGGGATCTGTGGCGGCATTCCCGGCTGTGGCGCATCGCCCTGCTGGAAGGCATCTACCTCACGAAGAAGTACGACCCGAACGTGCCGCCGATCCACATCCTGCCGAACGTGGATGCAGGCTACCAGTCGCTGGTGCTCGGTTCGCTGGCCGTCTCGGCCGTCGCGCTGGCCCTCGTGCTGGCGGCGCTGTGGCGCAGCAGCGTCTCTTCCCGCCCTTAGCTCCCCCGCTTGCGCAACCAGCCAATCAACCCGGTCAACACCAGAGCAAGGCTCGCCCCGGCAAGCAGCCACTTGAGCAGGGTGAACACGCCCGCCGCCGCGGCCAGCGCCCGCGAAACGTCAGGGTAACTGGATAGCAGCGCCACGATGCTGAAATTCTCCAGCAGGTCGAAGGCGAACCCGCCCAGCGGCACGACGTTGAAGCCATGCAGGCGGCTTGCGACGGGCAGGCCCTTCTGGAACAGCCACGTGATGAGCAGGCAGAAGAACAGCGTGTAGGTCACCGGGTAGAGCAGGTCGAGCGTCAACTGAACCATCCGGTAGGATTCCCGTACCGCCGGGCCATAGGCCGCGAGGGCGTCGATGGCCTCGCTGGCGGTGTAGTAAAAGCGCAGGTCGAGCGGCTGCGCTCCCAGCCACGCCCCGGCGGCGGGCATCACGCCGAACATGAACAGCGCGTCCAGCACGAAGAAGGCCGACACGTTGCGCCCGGTGGCGTAGCGGCGCAGGGCGGTGGAAAATCTGGCGAGCATAGGGCCTCCTTGGAGTCAAGCAGGTGTAATGTGGCCGTCACTTCCAACCTAACGGTCACATTACACTCGATTCCTTTCGACTGCAATGCAGGCGGGCTGCTCAGTTCTTGCAGGCTTCCGCGCTGCGGTAACTCCAGATGATGCTGGTGTTGATGAACAGATAGGAGGTCGGGCCGTTTTCCCGCAACACCCCCTCGCCGCGGATGCACTGGCCTTCCTTGAGGTCCGGATACCAGGCGTCGATGATGAGGAAGCGGAACTCGACCGGCGGCAGGGGGGCGTCCAGGTCCTGGAAGATGATCGACTGTGAGCCGCCGGTGATGAGCTGGCTGATGACGCCGTAGACGCACACTTCCTCGCCGACCATGTCACGGCTCAGGCGGTCCCAGCGGGTGCAGTTGGGGATGAGCGGCGTGGGGGTTTTGGTGGGGCCGCGCGTGGCGGTCGCCGAGGGGATGGGCGTCTCGGTGGGCGGCAGGGTGGCCGTCTCGGTAGCCGTGGCGCTCAGGATGGCTTCAACGGCCAGGCGGGTGGCTTCCACCGCCGCCTCGGTGGCGGGCACGTCGGCGGTGGGGGTGGGTTCCACGGCGCTGCCGCAGGCGGTGGCAAACAGCAGGATAGCCGGCGCCAGCAGGGGCAACTTCTTGATTGGGCGAACAGGATTCATCTCGTGTTCCTTTCCTCACCCGTATAGAAATATTATGACAATTATAGGTGGAATTCTATGGATTTCAATCGAATGCCGGGCGGCCGGTCGAAATTGGGGACACCTGTCCCTTCCTGCGCGGGTGAAATGTACCGCTCAGTCCGCGCCCTCCCGTGAAATAGCCCGGAAAGAGAGGCAGGTCGTTCACCCCGCAGGGAGGTATCGCTGGCTCGGCAGTTGGCTACCGGCGTCAGACCTGCTTTTCCAGCGTCTCGGCGATCAGGGCGTTCAGGCTCTTCTTCGATTGCCGGGCCTTAACGTACAGGCGGCGGTGGAGGGCCGGGTCAATCCGCAGCACGAACCGGCCGGAAAAGGGGCGCTCCGGTTCTTCGCCGCGCGCCGCGCAGAAAGCCAGGTAGTCTTCGACCGAGTCGACGAAGGCCTGGCGCAGTTCTTCAGCGGCCGCGCCCTGAAAGGTGATGACGTCGCTGGTGTTAATGACTTCGCCATGAAAGATCATGGCGTCGTCGTCAAATTCAACCGTGGCAATGTAGTTCTTGTATTCCATATCTACCTCTTGGGGAGAACCCCGGCCTGGTTCAGAAACCGCCGGACGGATTTGACCGCGCCTTTGTCGGTCTCTTTTTGCGAGTGGGGGCGGTGGAACACGGCGCGCACGCCGTTGAGCGCCACCCGCAACCGTGAGCCGCTGCCTTCTGAGAGTTCGGCGCCCAGGCCATCCAGCAGGTTCTCGATGTCTTTCCAGTGGATGTTGGCCGGGATGGGGTCGGTGAAGATGCGTTCGAGCGTGCGGCGCTGGCGGGCGTTCATTGGCGCCTGAATGGTATCACTTTATAGTATCATCGTCAAGGGGGATCCAGCAGGCAGGGCGCGGCGGGTTTGCTCGGCGAGGTCGCCGGGGGCGCCGATGTCTTCGTTTGCATCCCAGCCGACCTGGCCGGAGAGGTACACGGTGGTACCGCCGCGGGTGGCGACAACCTGCGAGAAGCCGTACTGGGTGCTGTTGAAGAGGTCCGGGGGGTTGAGGTAGGTGTGGGGCATGACCGAATTTCGCTTTACATCGCCAAGCTCTCACCGTGTTTTGATGTGACCAGCCAGAACCGTCTGGCTGTATTACAGCGAATTCAACACCCGCACTTTTGAGCGAGTGAACCTGATGCGGGTGCAAGTGATATTTGGGGAGGAGTGAGGAGCGCAGAACTTTCTAAATGTACTCGCTTATAGGTGCTACGGGAATCGACAAGTCAAGAAAACAGTGGGAAGAATTGGCTAACTGCTTGTTTCACAACATCGGCATATCCCTTAAGTTTTTTCAAAACTGGCTCAATGTCAACAATTCCTGGTTCATCAAGAACTATATCACCCGTGAATGTGAGTTTTATGTCGGCCACTTCTCCTTGGTTGGGAACAACAGCACGCAGGTCAATTCTGGCAAATCTGTGGCCTATCTTTAAAATCTTGAACTGATTCGGCGCAGAACTGAAAGTAGATTCTTTGCGGTTAAGAGAGCTTTCTGGATTCACAACTATTCTTCCTTCCACACTATCAATTGCAGCAACTGCTACAATCAGAAACCTATGTTTATCTTGAATATCAAGACGGTGGAGTTCCCAGAGAGCGTTTCCTGTCCCTCCCTGATATGGCTGCAATCTGCTAATAATCTGTACCGCGTCACTGCCAAACGCTTGTACCTTCGGCTCCTGTAAGGCTGTGCTGAATTTGATGACGTTATCGAAAATTGGAAAGCTGACGTGTTCACAGGAATGGGAAATGTTCTGACGACGCATCAGCTGGCAGGCAAGCAAATCGAGAGACGTTCTGAGATTGTGAATTGCATCCCCAATCGTTGGGACGAGTTCGTCAGGAATGGGCCTTATATTGTCAACAACGAGGTATTTTAGATGAGCTTGATGATCCTCTTCATGACGAAATGAGAATGGCTTAGTCTCAAGAAAAGACTTGCTCGTTTTCTCGAAATCCGAAATGTGTTTCTCAGCCCGTCCAATCTTCATCCAAACGCCAACCATTGGGTGTTCACGAGACATCATAATATTGTTACCAGCTTTGGCCGCACTCCGGGCAGGTGTCGCCACTCGCGCTCATCCTACCCCTTCTCCCTCATCCCCACCGCGCTGGCGAGCGCAGTCACCACATACTGGTTCAGGCTCACGTCGTCTTCAGCGGCGGCTTCGGCGAGGCGGCGGTGCAGGGACTTCGCCACGCGCACCACAAACTTGCCGGGGTAGTCGTCGGCCGAGGCGATATTGAGCATGGCGAACAATGATTTGTGACCGCCCATTTTGGGTGTCTCGTTGCCACATGGGACCGCCCGCGGAAACATGTATACTCTGACCATCACGCTATATCCCAGTGAAGCCTATCACGCAACCCGCCAGATTCAAAATCAGGAGGAGGATGAGAAAGTACCAGAGAACTTTCGCGTATCTTGCTGATAAGGGAGTCCTGGCGTTGATGATCACCAGCAACACATACATCAGCCACAATGCAACCACGACGGAGGTTGTCTCCTGCGAAGGCTTTAGTATCTGATGCCGCACATCATCGGGCAGCAAAACAAGCAGCCCCAAGGGAAAGTAGATAATGCCAATGATCACGATAAAAAGGAAACCGGCATGTCTGCTATGGAATACTAACATCCACACGCCACCGATGAGGAAGACGGCAGCAAAGAGGCGCGCCATACTGCGAAGGCGCCGGTTTCCGTTTTCCGGAAGCGGATTGTTGGGATTTTTGTTGGGTTCCATAGCACACCTTCTTTTGCTCCTTCAAGGATCGGGACAACACTCCTTGCAGATTTTGCCTCCTACACCAACCCTACCCCTTCTCCTTCATCCCCACCGCGCTGGCGAGCGCAGTCACCACATACTGGTTCAGGCTCACATCGTCTTCGGCGGCGGCTTCGGCCAGGCGGCGGTGCAGGGATTTGGCGACGCGCACCACGAACTTGCCGGAGTAGTCGTCCTCCAGGCGCGGTTGGGGGATGGGTTTGCCATCTTCCAGCGCGGTTTCCAGCCAGCCGCGCATGGCGTCCTGAATCATTTCCAGCGCCTCCACCTGTGTATCGCCCTGGCTGATGCAGCCGGGCAGTTCCCTGACCGCGGCCACCCAACCGCCCGCTTCAGGATTAGGGGTCAGTTCGATGCTGTAGGGCAGAGAAAGGTAGTGGTTCAGATCCTTGGTCATTCCGGTACTCTCTCAATCTTCCATATTTCCATACTCTTCGATGAATTGAAGAGCCTTCAGCACATACACCGCTTTCAGCGGCTTCTTGAACGGCACGGTCAGCACATACGGGCAGCCGTCTTTGGTGTAGTTGCGGTGGCTGGAGCCGCCGCCGGATTTGCGCTGGACGAAGCCAAAATGGGTGAGCAATTGGTGCAGTTCATCCGGCGAGACGCCTTTGGGGTTGTTCCGAATCCGCTCCAGCAGTTTCTCGCGTTTGCTCATCCAACCCACCTAAATGATACTATATATGATACTATCGGTCAAGAGGGGTGAGGTGCGCTTTCACGCCACCCCACCCCTTTGCATCCTCGAATTTCGGCTCTCGAACATCGAGCCTTTCAGCACTCGCTATACCCGCACGAATAGCACTTGCGGCAGCCCTCTTCATTGATAACCGACGCGTGGCCGCACTCCGGGCAGATGTCGCCGATGGCCTGGGCGTTGAAGGCGGGCTGTTCGCCGCCCGGCTGGTTCATCCCGCCGCCCATGTCGGGCGCGGCATGGCCGTTGGTCGGGCGGGCGGGCTGGTCGCTGAAGCGGTGCTCGGTGCTGTCCAGGTATTCGGCCAGCGCCTGCGAAACGCCATCCGGCAATGACCCGACCCGGTTGGGGCCGAAGCCCATCGAGCGCGAGCCGCCGATGCCGCTGAGCTGGCTGAAGACCTCGCGCAGACGGACGCGCGGCGCCACCGGCGAAGCCAGCCGCAGCAGGTAGGAGATCAACCGGCCCAGCGCCTCCGAGACGGCGGCGGTCTCCGAGCCGGCCTTGGCGGTGGTGAGGAACACCTCGAAGGGCTGGCCGCCGCCGTTCTCGTTGATGGTCACGAACGCCTTGCCCACCGGCGTGTTGGTGATGTAGGTGTAGCCCGGCAGGGCGCGCGGGCGCGGCTTCTTGGTCTCGTTCCACAGGGCGGGCAGGTCGGCCAGCGGCGCTTCCGGCTCTTTGGCGCGGGCGGTCTCGTGCGTCTCCAGGACGACCGTCTCGCGCGAGCCGGTGACGTACACGGTGATGCCCTTACAGCCCAGTTCCCAGGCCAGCTGGTAGGCGGTGGCCACGTCGGCCTCGGTGGCCTCAGCCGGGAAGTTGACCGTCTTGCTCAGGCTGTTGTCCACGAAGGCCTGCAGGGCGGCCTGCATGCGCACGTGCTCCTCGGCGGAGATGTCGCCGGAGACGACGAAGGTGTCGGCGATGTGTTCCGGCAGGCCGGGGATACCCTGGCAGGTGCCGGTGGCGACGACCTGCTCGATGATGCGGTCGCGGGCCGGTTCGTCCAGCCCGGCCTGTTCCAGCGCGGCCTCGAACAGCGGGCTGGTGTAGGTCAGTTTGAGGTCCTGGCCGTTGTCGTTCACGTGGCGGATGTAGGCCAGGGCGAAGACCGGCTCGCAACCGTAGCCCTCGCAGCCGGAGACGGTGGCGATGGTGCCGGTCGGGGCGATGGTGGTCTGGGCGGCGTTGCGGATGCCGTGCTTCCTGATGTCGCGGACGACCGCCTTCCAGTCCACGTCCGGGCGGCCGAAGTCGCGGGTATACGCGGCCAGCGGCCGCGGCGGCGTCCACTTGAGGTCTTTCGGGTCGTACAGGCTGCCGGCGATGGCCTCGAACGGGCCGCGCGCCTTGGCCAGTTCGATGCTGGTGCGCATGCAGTGGTAGCGTACGAATTCCATCACCTGGGCCACGAACTCCTGCCCTTCCTGCGAGCCGTAGCGGATGCCGGCGTGGTACATCAGGTCGGCCAGGCCCATGACGCCCAGGCCGATGCGCCGGGCCCGGGTTGCGGCGTCCTTCAGTTGCGGCACGGCCGGGACGTAGGCGTTGCCCTGCACCACGTCGTCGAGGAAGCGGGTGGAGAGTTCGGTGCTCTGGCGCAGCTTCTCCCAATCCACCGCGCCGCCGGGGCCGAAATGCTCGGCGAGGTTGATGCTGCCGAGGCAGCAATTCTCGTAGGGACCCAACCACTGTTCACCGCACGGGTTTGTCGCCTCCAGCGCATACAGGTGCGGCACCGGGTTCTCGCGGTTGGCGGCATCCAGGAACAGCAGGCCCGGCTCGCCGTTGTGGTGCGCCTGGGTCACGATGCGGCTGAACAGTTCGCGGGCGCTGACCGTCTTATGGGTGAGGATTGGCAGGCCGGCCTTTTCGGCGTCTTCCAGCGTGCCCTCGAAGGTTTTGTAGCGCGGGTCGCTCACGTCCGGGAAGCGCAGCGGCCATTCTTCGTCGTTCTGCACCGCGCGCATGAAGGCGTCGGTGATGCCCACCGAGATGTTGAAGTTCGTGATGGCGTTCTCGTCGGTCTTGCAGGTGATGAACTCCTCGACATCCGGGTGGTCGACGCGCAGCACGCCCATGTTGGCGCCGCGCCGCGTGCCGCCCTGGGCGATCTCGCCAAAGGCCTGGTCATAGACGCGCAGGAAGCCCACCGGCCCGGTGGCTTTGCCCGCCGAGGTCTTGACCAGGGCGTTCTTGGGGCGCAGCCGCGAAAAGGCGAAGCCGTTGCCGCCGCCGGTCTGCTGGATGAGGGCGGCGTCGCGCAGGGTCTGGAAGATGCCCGACTCGCGCCGCCCCATATCGTCGCTGATGGGCAAGACGAAGCAGGCCGCCAGCTGGCCCAGCGGCGTGCCCGCGCCGGTGAAGGTGGGCGAGTTGGGGAAGAAACGCTTTTCGGCCAGCAGGCCGTAGTAGTCGCGGGCGGCCGCCATTTCGTCCGCCTGCCACTCCGTCTCCACTTTGGCGACGTGCCAGGCCACGCGCCAGAAGGTTTCTTCGACCGTCTCGACCGGCGCCCCATCCGCGCCGCGCCGGGCGTAGCGGCGCAGGAAGACGCTGTGGGCGTTCTCGGTCAGGCGGGCGGGCGGCAGGTCGGCGGGGCGTTCCGGCGTGGGCAGCAGACCGTTCTCGTCCCGGGTCTTGGCGGCGTTCGCTTTCAGCATGGCGGCTCTCTCCTCTAACGGTATCGATAAACACAGACACCTCACCGGCGTACGAGCGGGCCGGCGAGGCGTCGTCTTAGCTTTCGATCAGTCGGTCCAGCAGGTGCTGCACCGACTGCAAATCATCCAGTTTCAGGTAAACGATGGCGAAGCGCATGTAGGCGATCACGTCCAGGTCTTTGAGGCCGTTGATGACCATGTCGCCGATGACGCGCGAGGAAACCTCGGCTTTGCCCTGGCGCTGCAAGTGGGCTTCGATCTCGCCGGCCAGCCGTTCCAGGTCGGCGGCCGAGACCGGGCGCTTGGCGCAGGCGATGCGCAGGCCGCGCAGCAGTTTCTCGCGGTCGAACTCTTCGCGGGTGCCGTCTTCTTTGATGATGAGCGGGGTGGCGAGGATCGGGCGCTCGTAGGAGGAGTAGCGCTGGCCGCAATCCTTGCACTCGCGCCGCCGCCGGATACCGCCGCGGGCGTCGTGGGCGGTATCGATGACTTTGGAACCATCCTCACTGTGGCAGAACGGGCAGCGCATGTGGGCGAGTTTACCTGATTAGACAATTTACCCCCATATATGGGGGTGCGTATAGTGGAATACCCTACATGTAGGGTTTTGGGTGTTCGCATTCTAACATATCTGTCAGGTCATGGCAAGGAATCAGCACAGATTTTCGAAAACTTTAAGATAACTGGGGCGCGTTTCACAAAATCGGTCTGAGGAATGGGAGCGGAGTACTGCGCCAAGGAGGCGACGGGTTGCCGGGGAAAGGAAAGCGGCGGGCGGGATTGCTTCGCAATCCCTGGCCCGCCGCTTTTACAGCCTACAGAAGGAACCTAGTTCTCCGCGAAGGCGAACGAACCGTCCCCGCTGGCGGAAGCGCACGACTTGCCGCCGCCGATGCTGGTGGCGATGGCCTGCCACAGCCCGGAGATGTACTGGTAGATGGTGCCTTCTCCGTAGAAGCACACCGTGTACGAGCCCGTCCCGCCACCCAGGTTCACATACAGGGTGGCATCCGCGCCGCCCGGGATGGTCCCCAGGTCAGCGGCCGCGCCGTGCGGCAGGGCCGGGGTGATGCGGCAGTTGTTCTCGTCGCAGGTGCCGGCGTCGTAGTTCATCATGCCGTTCCGCGGCGGTTTGAGCGAGAGCGTGCCCGCGCCTTCATCGCCGCCAGTGCGCCCGCCGATGCCGCCCGCCAGACCTTCCGTGCAGCGGGCCCCGTCTTCCGTATAGTAGTAAATGTATTGATTCGGGTTGGGGCCATAAAAGTATTTCACCATCGGAAATGCGATGCCCTGGCCGGGCGTGCATCCGAATCCAGCCAGGAAATCATTCCACAACGCCTGGAACCCGCCCAGGTAGAATCCCTGCGAGATCAGGAAGAAGGGGTAGTAGTCCGGGGCGATGAACAGGCAGTCGCCATCCAGCCAGAGACCGAGCAAGTATTCCTCGCACATATACTGCGGGTCCTGGAACTCCGGCGGGAAGGGCCCGGCCTGGGCCGGGCGGACGCCCAGCGAGAGCGAGCCGGCGACGATAGCGATCAGGACGACAATTCGGAACAGATTTGACTTGGACATTTTACTGCCTCCTAATGTGAATTTGACAAACGGAATTTCGTTCGATACTTGGAGTGTGTTGGAGAATCTCTGCGCTCTCCTTCCCCGCTGCGGCGCGGCCAATCGCGCCCCAGAATAGTTTGATGCTCCAATCCTAGCAGATTCCGCGCCTCAAAACAAGCGGAGCGCGGCGTGGGCCGCGCTCCGCAGGGAATCGTTACTGCTGGTAGGTGAGTTAGTTCTCGGAGAAGGCGAAGGAACCGTCCCCGCTGGCGGAAGCGCACGACTTGCCGCCGCCGATGCTGGTGGCGATGGCCTGCCACAGCCCGGAGATGTACTGATAGATGGTGCCCTCACCCCAGAAGCACACGGTGTAACTGCCCGTGCCGCCGCCCAGGTTCACGTACAGGGTGGCATCCGCGCCGCCCGGGATGGTCCCCAGGTCCTTCTCAGCGCCCACGGGCAGGTTCTGGGTAATGCGGCAGTTGTTCTCGTCGCAGGTGCCGGCGTCGTAGTTCATCATGCCGTTCCGAGGCGGCTTGAGTTCCAGCGTCCCGCCGCCTTCATCGCCGCGGATCGCATCGCCGATGCGGCCTTCCGCGCCGCCCAGGTCCGTGCAGCCGATGACTTTGCTCCCGAAATAGCCCCACTGTCCGGCGTACATGCCGCCCAGGAATATCGGCTGGAGTTCGAGCAGGACGCCCTCATCCAGAGCGCAGCCCCATTCGTCCCAGAGGGACGAAAGGTACGCGGTGTACCCGTAGCCCGGATAGCCCTGGGTGGTGAACCAGGTCCACGTCTCGAAATCAATGACGCAGTCATGGCCCCCCTGGTAACTGCCGCCCCAGAGATTCTCGCACACCCACTCGGCATCCTGGAACTCCGGCGGGAGGGTGGCGGCTGCGGCCGGGCGGGTGCCCAGCGAGAGCGAGCCGGCCACGATGGCCAGCAAGACGATAATGCGAAATACATTGGACTTAGACATACAACTACCTCCACATACAAGGTTTGGTTCCAACAGGCGGTGGATGTACGTAATGGTCAAGAATCTGCCGATTATCGTCCCTCCTTCCCCCTGCGGAGCGGCCAATTCCGCCCCAGGATTGTATGACGTTTCCATACTATCAGATTTTCACCCCCGAATCAAGCGGAGCGCGGCGTGGGCCGCGCTCCGCATAGTGCTGCTGTTTCTGACGCTTCGGCTAGTTCTCGGAAAAAGCGAAGGAACCGTCGCCGCTGGCGGAAGCGCACGACTTGCCGCCGCCGATGCTGGTGGCGATGGCCTGCCACAGCCCGGAGATGTACTGGTAGATGGTGCCTTCCCCGTAGAAGCACACCGTGTACGAGCCCGTCCCGCCACCCAGGTTCACGTACAGCGTGGCGTCCGCGCCGCCCGGGATGGTCCCCAGGTCAGCGGCCGCGCCGTGCGGCAGGTTGGGCGTGATGCGGCAGTTGCCGCTGCACGTGCCGGCGTCGTAGTTCATCATGCCGTTGCGCGGCTGCCTGAGCGAGAGTGTGCCGCTGCCGTCGTCGCCGCGGGCGGCATCGCCGATGCGGCCTTCCGCGCCGGCGAAGTCATAGCAACCGATAACCTTGAAGTCTACATAGGCCCAATCGTCTCCCACGAAGACTTTTTGCAGTTCCACCAGAAGGCCCTGCTCAGGGGAACATCCATGTTCAGCCCAGATCTCAGCGTATAAGACCCTTACCCCCCCGCCCAGGAAATTGCCGTTAGCGACGTACGAGAAATCGAAGAGCACCACGCAGGCCGTTCCACCCAGACTGAAGGTGTCATCCAGGAATAAGTCTTCACACACGTACTCGGGGTCCTGCCACTCGGGTGGGAAGAGATGACCCGCCGCGGCAGGTGTGGCCCCCAGCGAGAGCGAGCCGGCCACGATGGCCAGTAAGACGATGATGCGAAATACATTGGACTTAGACATTTTACTGCCTCCTAATGTGAATTTGACAAACGGAATTTCGTTCGATACTTGGGGTGTGTTGGAGAATCTCTGCGCTCTCCTTCCCCGCTGCGGCGCGGCCAATAGCGCCCCAGGATAGTTTGACACTCCAATCCTAGCAGATTCCGCGCCCCAAAACAAGCGGAGCGCGGCGTGGGCCGCGCTCCGCAGGGAATCGTTACTGCTGGCAGGTGAGTTAGTTCTCGGAGAAGGCGAAGGAACCATCCCCGCTGGCGGAAGCGCACGACATGCCGCCGCCGATGCTGGTGGCGATGGACTGCCACAAGCCGGAGATGTACTGGTAAATGGTGCCTTCCCCGTAGAAGCACGCCGTGTACGAGCCCGTCCCGCCACCCAGGTTCACGTACAGCGTGGCGTCCGCGCCGCCCGGGATGGTCCCCAGGTCAGCGGCCGCGCCGTGCGGCAGGGCCGGGGTGATGCGGCAGTTGTTGGCGTCGCAGGTGCCAGCGTCGTAGTTCATCATGCCGTTGCGCGGCGGCTTGAGCGAGAGCGTACCCGCGCCTTCATCGTCACCGGTGCGGTCACCAACGCCCGGATCTACCACGTAGCAGCCGATGAACTTGTACAGGTCATAGTAATACTGGTCCGGGTACGGCCCGGCCTGGTATCTGGCCATCTCGAAGGCGATGCCCTCATCCAGCGGGCAACCCAAATCCTCCCAGACATCGCCCACGTACTCGCTGAAGCCGCCCAGGTAGAAGCCCTGGGAGACATAGTAGGCGAGGCCCCAATACCAGGTGTCGGTCGTGAACACGCAGACGAGATCGCCGGCGTAGTACCCGCCGTAAAAGTCCTCGCACACCCACTCCGGGTCCTGCCAACCCACATCGTAGGGAAGCGCCGAGGCGGGTTTGGCGCCCAGCGAGAGCGAACCGGCCACGATGGCCAGTAAGACGATAATGCGAAATACATTGGACTTAGACATACGTAAAACCTCCCGATTCAGGTTATGGAAATCAAACGACTTGTGGTAACACAGGATCTGTAGTGTCTCTAAGTGCTCTCTCTCCTTCCCCCTGCGGCGCAACCAATAACGCCCCAGGATAGTTGACGTTCCAATCATAGCAGATTCTGCGCCCCAAAACAAGCGGAGCGCGGCGTGTGGCCGCGCTCCGCAGGGAGTCGTTACTGCTGGCAGGTGAGTTAGTTCTCGGAGAAGGCGAACGAGCCATCCCCGCTGGCGGAAGCGCACGACTTGCCGCCGCCGATGCTGGTGGCGATGGACTGCCACAGCCCGGAGATATACTGATAGATCGTGCCTTCCCCGTAGAAGCACACGGTGTAACTGCCCGTGCCGCCGCCCAGGTTCACGTACAGCGTGGCGTCCGCGCCGCCCGGGATGGTCCCCAGGTCAGCGGCCGCGCCATGCGGCAGGTTGGGCGTGATGCGGCAGTTGTTGGCGTCGCAGGTGCCGGCGGCGTAGTTCATCATGCCGTTGCGCGGCGGCTTGAGCGAGAGCGTACCCGCGCCTTCATCGTCACCGGTGCGGTCGCCAACGCCCGGATCCACCACGTAGCAGCCGATGAACTTGTACAGGTCGTAAACGTACTGGCCCGGGTAAGGCCCGACCTGGTACTTGGCCATCTCGAAGGCGATGCCCTCATCCAGCGGGCAGCCCAATTCCTCCCAGAAATCGCCCACATAGGCGCTGAAACCGCTCAGGTAGAAGCCCTGAGAAACATAGTAGGCGAGGCCGTAGTACCAGGTATCAGTGGTGAACACGCACACCAGGTCGCCGGCGTAGTACCCGCCAAAGAAGTTCTCGCACACCCATTCCGGGTCCTGATATTCCGGCGGGACGACCGCCGCCGCGGCCGGGCGGACGCCCAGCGAGAGCGAGCCGGCCACGATGGCCAGTAAGACGATAATGCGAAATACATTGGACTTGAACATACAACTACCTCCCGATTCAGGTTATGGAAATCGAACGATCTGTGGAAACACCGGATCTGCAGGACTTCTCCGCATTCGCTCTCCTTCCCCGCTGTGGCACGGCCAATATGCCCCAGAATAGTGACGTTTCCATACTATCAGATTCTCACCCCCGAATCAAGCGGAGCGCGGCGTGTGGCCGCGCTCCGTTGTGTGTTGCGTTAGCCAAACGGGTGGTTAGTTCTCGGAGAAGGCGAACGAACCATCCCCGCTGGCGGAAGCGCACGACTTGCCGCCGCCGATGCTGGTGGCGATGGCCTGCCACAGCCCGGAGATGTACTGATAGATGGTACCCTCACCCCAGAAGCACACGGTGTAACTGCCCGTGCCGCCGCCCAGGTTCACGTACAGGGTGGCATCCGCGCCGCCCGGGATCGTCCCCAGGTCAGCGGCCGCGCCGTGCGGCAGGGCCGGCGTGATGCGGCAGTTGTTGTCGTCGCAGGTGCCGGCGGCGTAGTTCATCATGCCGTTGCGCGGCGGTTTGAGCGAGAGCGCGCCCGCGCCCTCATCGCCGCCGGTGCGGTCGCCAACGCCCGGGTCAACGACCTCGCAGCCGATGAACTTGTACAGGTCGTAGTACCACTGGTCCGGGTACGGCCCGACCTGGTACTGGGCCATCTCGAAGGCCAGGCCTTCATCCAGCGGGCAGCCAAATTCTTCCCAGACATCGCCCACGTACTCGCTGAAGCCGCCCAGGTAGAAGCCCTGAGTAACCCAGTAGGGCAGGCCATACAGGGTGTCGCTGGTCAGGATGCACACCAGGCTGCCGGTGTAGTACCCGCCGTAGATGTTCTCGCAGACCCATTCCGGGTCCTGGAACTCCGGCGGAACGACCGCCGCCGCGGCCGGGCGGACGCCCAGCGAGAGCGAGCCGGCCACGATGGCCAGTAAGACGATAATGCGCACTACATGTGACTTAGACATACTAAAGTACCTCCCACTACAAAGGTTTTCAGAGTGAAATTGGCTATGAAACTACATGTGTAAGGGTTTTGCGCTGTTGTTTTTTCCCTCCTTCCCGCGAGGGCTTACTGCCTGCGGGTTGTTTGGCTGCTTAGATGATACTCCTCTCCGGGAAACAACGCAAGCGGAGCGCCCTGCTATTTGTGCAGGCAGGTTCCCTGCGCCGTGACCCCAAACGCGCCGCCCTCCCCGGGCGAAGGCGGCCGAGGAGGGCGGTTGTGAAGGGGCCAAGCCACTCCGGGAGGAACCGGAATGCGACTTGCGCTTACTTCCCGACGCGTTTGCGCAGGAAGGTGGGGATGTCCAGGTCGTCCGGGTTGTAGGCCGGCTCGAGTTCCTTGTTCTGGGCCGGCCTGGCGGCGGCGTCGCTGGCATCCGCCACGCTCTGGCCGGCCGGGCGGGCGCTGGCCGGCTGGGTCGGGCGGGTGCGCAGCATGCGGCGCGGCACGCCGCTGCGCTCGAAGCCGGTGGCGATGACCGTGATGCGGATATCCTCGCCCATGTGCGGGTCGATGACCGCCCCGAAGATGAGGTTGACGTCCGGGTGGGCGGTCTCCTTGATGATGGCGGCGGCCTGGTTGACCTCGAACAGCGAGAGTTCCGGCCCGCCGGTGACGTTGAAGAGGATGCCGCGCGCCCCGTCGATGGTGATGTCCAGCAGCGTGCTGGTGATGGCCTGTTCGGCGGCGACGCGGGCGCGGTCTTCGCCGCTGGCCCGGCCCACCGCCATCAGGGCCGCCCCGCCTTCGGACATGATGGTGCGCACGTCGGCGAAGTCCAGGTTGATGAGGCCCGGCACGGTGATGAGTTCGGAGATGCCCTGGATGCCCTGGCGCAGCACATCGTCGGCCACGCTGAAAGCGTCCATCAGGCTGGCGCGCTTATCCACGATCTGGAGCAGGCGGTCGTTGGGGATGACGATGAGGGTATCGACATGCTCTTTGAGTTTGCCGATGCCGGCCTCGGCGGTCTGGGCGCGGCGGGCGCCTTCAAAGGTGAAAGGCCGGGTCACCACGCCGATGGTCAGCGCGCCGCATTCGCGGGCGATCTGGGCGGTGATGGGCGCGGCGCCGGTGCCGGTGCCGCCGCCGATGCCGGCGGTGATGAAGACCATGTCGGCGCCCTTGATGACGCTATACAGTTCCTCGGCCGATTCCTCGGCGGCTTTGCGGCCGTTATCCGGGTTGCCGCCCGCCCCCAGGCCGCGGGTGTGCTTGTCGCCGATGCGCACGCGCGTCTGGGCGTTGGAGAGCATCAGCGCCTGGGCATCGGTGTTGACGGCGATGAACTCGATGCCCTGCAAGCCCTCCTTGATCATACGCTCCACGGCATTGCAGCCGCCGCCGCCCACGCCGATGACTTTGATGCGGGCAAACGATTCCGAATTCGCCATGGGTTTCATGGGTTCCTCCTTAATGCTTGTCCTTCACAACAAGGCATGTGATGGTTATACAGTTTTGCATAAAATCTTGCAACTGAAACGGGCGGCCGTTTTCGCGTTCCATCATGGCAACATCCGTTTCAGAAATTCCCTGACTTTGTCCATGTTCAGGCCCTTCATCTGCGGCACCTGAATCGGCCGCGCCGCCACGGAAGGGTCCACTTCGCTCATCAGCAGCGCCCACTGGATCAGCCCGACGCTGGTGGAAAAGGCCGGCGACTTCAACTGGTCGACCATGCCGCGCAGGTTCTCGGGCTGGGCCAGGCGCACCGGCAGGCCGAGCACTTCGCTCGCCAGTTTGCGGATGCCGGGCAGCTGGCTGGTTCCGCCGGTCAGCACCATGCCGGCCGGCAGCAGGCCGTCGTAGCCGCTGCGCTTGATCTCCTGCAGCATCAGGCTGAAGATCTCCTCCACCCGGGCTTCGATGATATGTGCAAGTTCCATGCGCGAGACGTTGACCGGCTCTTCCTCGCCAAAGGCCCGCACCGGGAAGGTCTCTCCCTCGCCCACCTCGCTGGTGAGGCACTGGCCGTGCAGCAGTTTGAGTTCCTCGGCCTGCGAGAACGGCAGGCGCAGCCCGTGGGCGATGTCGCCGGTGACGTGGTTGCCGCCCACCGCCAGCACCATGGTGTGCCACACGTCGCCCTCGATGAAGATCGCCATATCGCTCGTGCCGCCGCCGATGTCGCACACCACCACGCCCATCTCACGCTCGGTATCCGTGAGCGCCACCTCGGCCGAAGCCAGCGGGTTGAGCACGAACTGGGTCACCTGCACGCCGGAAGCGCCCACCACCTGGCGCAGGTTCTCCACCGTGGCGGCCGCAGCGGTGATGATGTGGGCCTCGACCTCCATGCGGTAGCCGTGCATGCCGATGGGCATGCGGATGCCGTCCTGCCCATCCACGGTGAAGCCGCGCTGGATGACGTGAATGACCTCGCGGTTGTGGGGGATGGCGACGGCGCGGGCGGCTTCCATGGCGCGCAGCACGTCGGCGTCGTCCACCACCTGGCGGCTGATGCCCACCACCCCGCGGCTGTTGATGCCCGAAACGTGCGACCCGGCCAGGCTCACCAGCGCCGAGGTGATCTCCAGCCCGGAGGTGCGCTCGGCCTTATCAATGGAATGGGCGATGGCCTGCGAGGCCGCGCCCAGGTCCACCACGCTGCCCTTGCGGATGCCCTGCGAGGGTTCGATGCCGACGCCCAGGACGCGGATGCGGCCGTTGTCCTCCACGCGCGCCACCAGGGTGCAGACCTTGGTCGTGCCGATATCAATGCCAACGATGATCGCGTCGCTCATCCGTCAGTCTTCCCGGTAATAGGGCGCGTGCAGGTACTCCACGCTGATCAGGCTGGGCTTTACGCCCAGGGCCTTGAGTTGTTTGAGAATGGCCTGGTAGACCGCCAGGCGGGCCGGCATATCTTCCGGGCGCGGCCCAAAATACACCTGCCAGCCGCGCGGGTCGGCCCAGCCCAGGCCGTGTTCGGGGTCGAAGGCCAGCGCAGCGCCTTCCGGGGCCGAGGGCGCCAGGGTGAGGATGGCGCGCACCAGTTGCGGCGTGAGCAGCTGCTGGCTCTGTTCAGCCTGGCCGGCCACGGGGTCCGGCACGCCATGCGCCACCACCGCCACCAGCCCTTCGGCCTGGCCGCGCGGCAGGAAGGCGTAGCCTTCGGCGTCGATCCACACCACGATGCCCTCGTGTTCCCAGGCGATGAGCGGGGCGCGCTCGGCGGCGGTCACCACCACCCTGGCGGGGAAGCCGACCTTCACCCGGATGCCGGTCAGTTCCGGGAAGGCGGCCTGCAGGCGGGCGCGCACCTCGGACGGCTGGACGGTGAAGATGGAAGCGCCGGTGAGTTTGAGCACGGTGTTCACTTCGGCGGGACTGAGGCGCTCCAACCCGGCCACCGCGGCCTCGGCCACATGGAACTGCGGCGCGGTCCAGAGGGTAACCAGCGCCCAACCCAGCGCCAGCGAAAGCGCAAACGAGAGCAGCCGCCAGCCAAAGCGCACCTGCGGCATGGCCGGCAGGCGCATCTCGGCGCCCCCCGACATGGGCAGGACCACGTTGTAACGGCGGCGGGCCTCACGCCGGCTGCGGGTGGGCGCGCCGGGCGCGGCCATCACGCCGCGGCGCGAGACCATCGGCGGCTGGGCGCGCCGGGCGCCCGTGCGGCGCTGGGCGGCCGTCGGCTTCCTGGCCACGCCGCGGTCGCTGCGGCCACGGCGCGCCCGCACCCGGTCGGAGCGGCGGGCGGTGGTCATGCGCCGCCCTCGCGTTCGAACTCGCGCCGGGTGGCGTCGCGCTGGCCTTTGCGCTCCAGCGCGTATTCGATGAGTCTATCCACCAGTTCGGCGTTGCCCACCCCGCTGGCGGCCCACAACATCGGGTACATGCTGATGGACGTAAAGCCGGGGATGGTGTTGATCTCGTTCATATACACGTCGCCGGTCACCCGGTCGAGGAAAAAGTCGGCGCGGGCCAGCCCGGCCATGTCGCAGGCGGCGTAGGCGGCCACGGCCAGGGCGCGGATGCGCTCGGCGGCGGCTTCCGGAATCTCGGCCGGGATGACGGTGCGCGAACGTTCGTCGTGGTACTTGGCGTTGTAGGAGTAGAACTCCTCGCCCGGCAGCACCTCGCCGCAGACCGAGGCGATGGGCCGGTCGTTGCCCATCACGCTGACCTCGATCTCGCGCACATCCAGGCCTTTCTGAACCAGCATGCGCCGGTCATATTCAGCGGCTTCCAGCAGCCCTTCGACCAGGTCGGAGCGACTCTTGACCTTGCTGACGCCCACGGACGAACCCAGGTTGGCCGGTTTGGTGAAATAGGGGTAACCGCCCAACCCGGCCTCGATGCGGTCGAGCGCGCCGTCCATATCCGCATGCAGTTCGCTGCGCAGCGCCAGCACACCCGGCACCACCGGGATGCCGTGGGCGCGCATCAGGTCGGCGAAGATGGCCTTGTCCATGCCCACCGCCGCCCCAACCACGCCCGGCCCCACGTAGGCCATCCCGGCCATTTCGAGCAGGCCCTGAAGCGTGCCGTCCTCGCCGAAGGTGCCATGCAGGACGGGGAAGACCACGTCCAGGCGGGCCGCCAATTCCAGGCCGCCGGCGGCGATGCGGTACAGGCCGGCGCGGGTCGGGTCGGGCAGCAGGGTGACCGGTTCGAGCCGGTCGTAGGCTTCGGCTTGCATGGCGGCCAGCACATCGTCGCCGATCAGCCATTCGCCGCGGCGGGTGATGCCGATCTCGACCACGTCGTATTTGGCGCGGTCCAGCACGCTGAGCACGAAGCGCGCCGACATGAGCGAAACGGCATGTTCGCCGCTGCGCCCGCCAAACAGCACGCCGACGGTGAGTTTCTTCTCAGCCATCCTGTCGTCCCATAGCCCGCACACAATACGGCACACGCATGACGTGATTCATGATGCGTGAATTGTGAATGTATGCTGCTCTGTTCCAATGATGTTCAACGAACGAACTTGTCATTCCGAAGGAGGGTGCAATCCCCGACAAGTTCGCTCCAACCCTCAAACCCGACTGAGAGCCTGTCTTGAGCGCAGCAAAGGAAATCTCGATAGACATGCTTCTAATCCGACGCCACATCGCCGCAAACACGGCTTCTTTCGCGAGGTTCCTCGGTCGCGGTTCAAGATGGTCCCAAATTTGAAGCCGGGCTGACCGCTCCCTCGGAATGACAGTTCCTGTCGTAGGCGTCCTTGCGACAGAGCAACTATATGTTGCCTTCACGGTCGGGCCTCCCCTTGCCAGTCACCGACCAGTTCCACTTCCAGTTCGAGCCGCACGCCGGTCTTCTCTTCGACCTGCGCCCGGGTCTGCTGAATCAGGGTATAGGCATCCGCGGCGCTGCCCTCACCCAGGTTGACAAAGAAATTGCCATGCAGGTCGCTGACCTGCACGTCGCCCACCCGCAAGCCTTTCAACCCGGCGGCTTCGATCAGGCGGCCGGCGTAATCGCCGGGCGGGTTCTTGAACATCGAGCCCAGGCTGGCGCCGGGCGGCTGGGTGCGGCGGCGGTGGACGAGGTACTCATCCATTTTCTGCTCGATCTCGGCCGGTTGGCTGCGCGCCAGGTCGAGCGTGGCGGCCAGCACCACCGCCTGCCCCAGGTTCTCCTTGAGGATGCTGGAGCGGTAGGAGTAGCGCAGGTCTTCCATTTTCCACTTCTGCCGCCCGGTATGGCGATGCAAGACTTCGGCCAGCCGCAGGTTGGCGGCCATGTCGCCGCCGTGCGCCCCGGCGTTGCCGTACACCGCGCCGCCCACCGTGCCGGGAATGCCGGCGGCCCATTCCAGCCCGGAAAGGCCTTTCTGGGCCGCCTGGCGCGCCAGGGCGCCGAAGTTGGCGCCCGATTCGGCCCGCACCTGCGGCGGCCGGCGCTCGGGGAACCATTCGACGGCGCGGGCCCGGTTGTGCACCACCACGCCGCGCACGCCGCGGTCGCTGACCAGGATGTTCGAGCCGCCGCCCAGCAGGCGGAAGGAGATGTCCAGCCCCCACAGCCGGGAGACGATCTCGGCCAGGTCGTCGGCGCTTTCGGCCTCCAGCAGGGTTTCGGCCGGGCCGCCCATGCGGGCCGAGGTGAAGCGCGCCAGCGGCACATTCTCCTGCAGGCGCGCCCCAAAGGTCTGGCGCAGGGCATCCAGCGGCAGGGCGGTCATCGTCATGCCACCCCCTCGCCGGCGCGGGCCTGCAAACCGGCCAGCAGGCCGGCGCTCACTTCGGTGGCGTCGCCGGCCGAGAACACCAGCGCCACATCGCCCGGCCGCACCTGCGCCAGCAGGTAGTCGGTGGCATCCTCCAGGCGCTGCTGGAAGACCGGCGCGTCGGCGCGGATGGCGGCCAGCACCCGGTCGTGCGAGAAATCGGCCGGCGGGGCTTCGCGGGCGGCGTATACGCCGGTCACCAGCACCCGGTCGGCCTGGTCGAAGGCCGCGCCGAAGTCGTGCAGGAGTTGCAGGGTGCGCGAATAGGTATGCGGCTGCCACACGGCCCACAAGCGGCGGCCGGGGTAGCGCGCCCGCGCCGCCGCCAGCGTGGCGCGGATCTCGGTCGGATGGTGGCCGTAGTCGTCCACCACCAGCACACCGCCCGCCTCGCCCAATTCTTCAAAGCGCCGCCCGGCGCCACGGAAATCGGCCAGGGCCAGGGCCGCCTCGCGGGCATCCAGGCCCAGCCAGTCCACCAGCGTCAGGACACCCAGGGCGTTGCGGGCATTGTGTTCGCCCGGCACCTGGAGGTCCACCTTCGCCAGGACCTGATCGGCCTTGAGCATGGTGAAGCGCCAGCCGCGCCCGGCCTGGGGTTCGACATCCACGGCGCAGAACAGGCGCGACGCATCATGCAGGCTGTAGCCCAGGCAGTCTTTGTCCCCGCCGCCCACCCGGGTGAGCAACGCCGCCGCGCCGGGGTCGTCGGCGCAGGCCGCCAGCAGGCCGCCGGGCTTGATGCGTCCGGCAAAACCCAGGAAGGCGTCGAAGAAATCCAAGGGCGTCGGGAACATATCCGGGTGGTCGTGCTCGACGTTGGTGACGATGGCGGCCTCCGGCGCAAGGCCCCAGAACATATAGTCGTATTCGTCGGCCTCGATGACGAAGAACGGGCCTTTCCCGGCCGAGGCGTTGCCGCCCAGGTTCTCCACCACCCCGCCGACGATGTAGCCCGGCCGCTGGTTCATGGCCGTCAGCGTCCAGGCCAGCATGGCGCTGGTGGTGGTCTTGCCATGCGAACCGGCCACGGCAAGGACGCGGTAGTCTTTCAACAGTTCGGGCAGGTAGTCGGCGCGCTTGAGCACCGGGATGCCGGCGGCTTTGGCCGCCTGCACTTCGGGGTTGTCGTCGGTCACCGCCGATGAGCGGATGACCACATCCGCGCCGCGCACGTTACCGGCGGCGTGGCCGAGATCCACCCGCGCCCCCAGGCGCGCCAGGCTTTCGGCCAGCGGCGTGGCCGCCCGGTCGGAGCCGGTGACGGTATGGCCGCGTTCCAGCAGCACGCGGGCGATGGCCGAAAGCCCCGCCCCGCCAATGCCGATGAAGTGGATGTGTGCCATGCTCTCGTTGTCCTTTGAAAATCCAGTGTTCGTAATTGGTTATTGGCAATTGGTTATTGGTAATTGGATATACGCCAGGCCTTGCGACCAGTGTCCAGTTGCCAATTACCGATTGCTCCGTTGCAGTGATAGACAACAGACTATCTTGTCATTCCGAAGGAGGGTGCAATCTTCCCAGATAAGAGTGAATCTGCAAACCCGACTGAGGAATCTCGACAAATGCGCTTCTAACCCGACGACACATCGACGCAAATCGGGCTCCTTTCGCGAGATTCTTCGGTCGCGGATAAGGATGCTATCAAGCCAATCGTAGGCTGACCGCTTCCTCAGAATGACAATACTGAAAAGACGCGTGTTTGCAACAGAGCAGTTACCAGTTGCCATTTACCAATTGCCTCTCTTATACAAACACAATAACCACGAACGTGAACGCCACGGCCACGGCGAAATAGATCTCCGGGGCGTCCAGCCAGTTGGGCGGCAGGTAAGCGATCAACCGCAGGGCGGCCTCGCCAAGCGGGTCGCCGGCCTGGGGGGCGCGGATGAGTTCGAACGGATAGCCCGCACGGTCCAGAAAGGCCCAGACCGAGCCGACGATCAGGTAGCCGTTCAACCCGCCGAGGACGATGCCCAGCAGCGAGTCCTGCAACTTTTCGCGCCGGGCGGCGGTCTGGAAGCGCGCCACCGCGCCCGGGGTCTGGTAGCCGAAGAACGCCAGCACGAAGATGATGATCGAGCGCACCCAGAACTGCATGCGCGGCCCACCCGCCTGCATGAGGCCCTGGATGAAGCCCACGTAGGTCTCCAGCACCAGGATGACGAAGAGGCCCAGGACGACGCTGAAGATGACAAGCAGTTCTTTGGCCCAGCCGCGCGTCATCCCGACAATGCAGCCGAGGGTGACGAACAACCAGAAGACGAAAGCCAGCGATACCATAGGCCTATCCTTGTCGCGCCGCCAGTTCGCGCAGCAGCCCGGCGATTTCCGCGGCCGCCTGCGGGCGGGCCAGCTTGTGCAGTGCGGCCTGCATGGCAAGGCGCCCGGGTTTATTATGCATCAGGTCCAAGACCGTCGCTGTCAGTTTGGCCTCCAGGTCGGCATCCGCCAAGACCACCGCCCCACCCTGGCGGGCGAGGTAGCCGGCGTTAACCTCCTGGTAGCGCCAGAAATGCGGCAGCGGCACGAGGATGGCGGGCAGGCCGAACAGCGGCAGTTCGCCCAGGGTGCTGGCCCCGGCCCGGCACACCGCCAGGTCGGCGGCGGCGAAAGCCGCGCCCATCGTCGCGTGCAGGTACGGGTAGGCGCGGTAGCGGTCGAGCAGTTCTCCGGGCAGGTGCGGCCGGGCGGCGCGGGTCTCTTCCCAGGTGGCCTCGCCGGTCACGTGCAGCACCTGCATCTCCGGCAGCAGGGCGGGCAGGCCCTTCACCAGAGCCAGGTTGATGCTGCGGGCGCCTTTGCTGCCGCCAAAAACCAGCAGGGTGGGCAGGCCGGGGTCGAGGCCGAATTCCCCGGCGGCCCGGGTGCGGTCCCAGCCGGCCAGGTCGGCCCGCACCGGGTAGCCGGTCACCTCCACCCGCAGGCCGGGGCGAAAGTAGCTGCGCGAATCTTCGGCCGGGGCGGCCACGGCGGCGGCGTAGCGCGAGATGAGTTGCAGGGCGCGGGCCGGTTCGATATCCGGCAGGCACAGCAGGATGGGCAGGCGCCGCCCGGCCAGGCCCACCGGCACACTCACGAAGCCGCCGGTGAACAGCAGGGCATCCGGCCTGAAGCGGCGCACCAGGCCGCGGGCAGCAAAATAGCCGCGCGCCAGCTGGAACACGCCCAGAATTGCCCGCAGGCCCACGGCGTTCACCTGCCCGGCCGGGATGGCCGTGAAGGCCAGGCCGGCGCGCTGCACCAGCGCGGCTTCCATGCCGCCTTCGCCGCCCACCCACAGCAGGTCGGCCTCGCCTTCATTCAGGGCCTGCAGAACGGCCAGGGCGGGATACACGCCGCCGCCGCTCGCGCCGGCGCAGATCATCAGGCGCATGCGTCCTCCTGCGGGGTAAGGGCGCGGCGGTGGCCTCGGCGGCGCGCCCCTGGCGCGCCACGTTCATGAGGATACCCACCGCCCCCAGAGTGACCATGAGGTTCGAGCCGCCCACGCTGATGAACGGCAAGGCGTTGCCGGCGAAGGGCATCAGGCCCACCATCACGGACATGTTGATCATCGCCTCCATCACGATCCAGAGCGTCAGCCCGGCCGCCAGCAGCGCGCCGAGCAGGTCCGGGGCGCGGCGGGCGATGGCCAGGCCGCGCCACAGCAGGATGAGATACAGCCCCACCAGGAACGCGCCGCCCACCAGCCCGGTCTCTTCGACGACCACGGCAAAGATGCTGTCGGTGGGCGGGACAGGCAGGCCGGTGTATTTGGTGTCCGAGTTGCCGATGCCCACGCCGAACAGCCCGCCGTTGACAAAGGCTTCGATCGAGCGGCGGACATGGTAGTCGGCCTGGGTGGGGTCCTTGATGCCCTGCAAATACGAGGCGATGCGGTCGCTGCCGGTCGGATGCACCTGCACCACCACCCAGCCCACCAGGGCCACCAGCGCCATCAGAACGAAGATCTGTTTCAGGTCGCCGCCGGCCAGGAAGAACAACATGCCGCCCAGGAACACGATGGTGGCCGCCGCGCTCAGGTCCGGCTGGCCGAGGATCAGCCCGCTGACGATGCCGACGATGAAGCCCAGCGGCACCAGGCCGAAGGACACATCCCGCAACACCTCGCGCTTGCTGTACAGCCAGACCGAGAGGTAGATGATCATGGCGACCTTGGCGAGTTCGGAGGGCGAATACGAGCCGCCCGACAGGGTGCGGGTGGCGTTGTAGCGCACCTCGCCGATGATAAAGACGGTAATGAGGCCCAGGATGGCCACGCCCATCAGCGGCAGCGCCAGCCGCCGGTAGACGTGGTAATCGAAGAACGAGGCCACCACCGCCGCCGTCACGCCCAGCGCCATCCAGGTCAACTGCCGCCGGAAGGTGGCCGTGGGGTCGCCTTCGTTGACGAACAGCGAGAAATCCCAGGAGGCCGAATAGACCATCAGGGCGCCGAACACCAGCAGCGTAAAGACCGCCAGGAGGAGCCAGACGTCGATGCCGAGCGTCAGCCCGCTGGCGGGGCGTTCCAGCCGCCGGGCGGTGGGTTGGGCGAATTGGGCGTCGGTTTCCATCACAAAGGGTCTCCTCAATCTTCCAGGGCCAAAGCCCATTCCTTGAAACGCTCGCCGCGCTGTTCGTAATCGGCGAACTCGTCGAAACTGGTGCAGCCGGGCGAGAGCAGGACGACCATGCCCGCTTCGGCGCGCCGGGCGGCTTCCTGCACGGCATCTTCCAGGCCGGGGCAGGTCGTCAGAGCGTAGCCGCCGCCGGCCTGCTCCAGAGCGGCGCGGATCAGCCCGGCCGCCTCGCCGAACAGGATGACATGGGCGGCGCGCCCGGCGGCCGCCAGCGCCAGTTCCTCCCAGGGCAAATGCTTGTCGCGCCCGCCCAGCAGCAGCACGACCGGCCGCCGGATGGAATTGAGGGCCGTGACCACCGCGCTGGGGATGGTGGCCTTGGAGTCGTTGATCCAGTCCACGCCGCGCCGGGTGCGCACGAATTCCAGACGGTGCGGCACGCCCCTGAAACCCTGCACGCCAGCGCGCATGGCTTCGTCCGGCAAGCCGGCGGCGGCCGCCAGGGCGCAGGCCGCCAGCACGTTGCGGCGGTTGTGGTCGCCCGGCAGCAGCACCTCCTCGAACGGCAGGATGGCGCGCGCGCCGTTCTCGTCCCGCAGCCAGGCGGCTTCGTCGCGCAGGAAGGCGCCATACACGCCATCCTCCGGCTCGGTCAGCCCAAACGAGAGCAGCCGGCCGGGGGCCTTCCCGCGCAGCGCCCAGGCGCCGGGGTCGTCGCGGCCCAGCACAGCGGCATCTTCGGGTTTCTGGTGAATGAGGATATTGGCCTTGGCGGCCGTGTAGGCTTCCATCGTGCCGTGCCGGTCCAGGTGGTTGGGGGTGACGTTGAGCAGCGCGGCGGCCTGCGGGGCGCGCGTCATGATCTCCAGTTGAAAGGAGGAGAGTTCCATCACGCACAGGTCGTCCGCCTGCATCTCGTCCAGCGCCGCCAGCAGCGGCGTGCCGATGTTGCCGCCCACCCAGGCTCTGCGCAGGCCGCGCCCCTCGGCCGCGCCGGCCATGCGCCCCAGCAGGGTGGTTGTGGTGGTCTTGCCGGCCGAGCCGGTGATGCCCGCCACCCGGCAGGGGACGTGCTCCAGGAAAACCTGCGAATCGTTGGTGAACGGGATGCCGCGCGCCCGGGCTGCGGCCAGGAAGGGGATGGTGAGCGGCACGCCGCCCGATGGGCAGACGCAGTCGGCGCGGTCGAGCAGAGCCAGCGGATGCTCGCCCAGGACCCATTCCACCGGCACGTCAGCCATGCGTTCCATCGTCTCCTTCAATTCGTCTGCGGCGCGCATGTCCGTCAGCACGACCTGCGCGCCGCGCCCGGCCAGGAAGCGCGCCAGCGCCGTGCCCTGACGGGCGGCGCCCAGCACCACGTAACAGCCCTGCACGGCCACGGCCATCTCACACCACCGCCAGCGCCACGCCGATCATGGCGCCCAAGAGGCTGATGAGCCAGAAGCGCTGCACCACCTGGGTCTCACTCCAGCCGGATAATTCGAAGTGCAGGTGGATGGGCGACATCTTGAACACGCGTTTGCCCTTGGTGAGCTTGAAATACGTCACCTGGATGACGATGCTGAGGGTCTGGACGGTCGGGATGACGGCGATGACCGGGTAGAGAATCCAATGGCCGGACATGAGGGCCACCACGCCCAGCGTGGCGCCCAGCGCCATCGCGCCGGTATCGCCCATGATGAGCATCGAGGGATGCACGTTGAACCACAGGAAACCGAACAGCGCGCCGACCACGGTGAAGCAGAACTGCGCCAGGAACACCTGGCCCTGGATCATGGCGATCATGCCGTAAACCGCAAAGCAGGTGGCCGAGATCAGGCCCGCCATGCCATCCAGCCCGTCGGTGAAGTTGACGGCGTTGGCGCTGCCGACGATGATGAACATCGCCACGGGGACGTAGAACCAGCCCAGGCTGATCTCGCGGGCCACGCCGGGGAAGAACATGTGCGGCACATCCAGCACGGCGTACAGGCCATAGGCTACCACGGCCGCCAGCGCCACCTGAATGAGGAACTTGTAGCGGGCCTTCATGCCTTCGCCGCGCGCCCGGTTGCGCAGTTTCTCCCAGTCATCCACCGCCCCCAGCGCGCCGAAGCCCAGCAGGGTGCCCAGCGGCACCAGCACCGACAGGCCGCGCCCGCTGAACCCGATGAGCGAGACGGCATTGAGCAGCACGGTGAGCAGCAGCACCGGCAGCACGATCATCACGCCGCCCATGGTCGGTTTGCCGGCCTTGGCCTGGTAGGAATCGGGCAGTTCCAGGCGGATGCTGTCGCCCATCTTGAGCGCCCGCAGAATGCGGATGAGCGGCCCACCCCAAATGACCGTGAGCATGAAGGCGATGCCCGCCAGGGCCAGCGCCACGGAGGGCTGGGTCATCGCGGTCCCTCCAGCGCCGGGACAATCACGTCCATCTTCATGCCGCGCGAGCCTTTCACCAGGGCCACGTCGCCCGGCCCCAGGCGGTCTTTCAGCAAGGCGATGGCCGCCGGGCTGTCAGCGACCCTGTGGATGCGCTCGCGGGGCAGGCCGGCATCCAGCGCCGCGGCGGCGATGACGCGCGCCCGCCGGCCGATGGCGATGAGTTCGTCGGCCACTTCGGCCGCCCGCCGCCCCACCAGCTGGTGGCCCTGTTCCTCGTATTGGCCCAGTTCCAGCATGTCGCCGAGCACGGCCACCTTGCGGCCGTCAAGTTCGGCCAGCAGGTTGAGCGCCGCCAGGGTGGATTCGGGCGAGGCATTGTAGGTGTCGTCCAGCAACAGGGCGCCGTTCTCGGCGCGCACCGCCACCAGCCGCAGCTGCATGTGCCCGAAGCGCAGCCCGGCGATGATCTCCGGCCAGTCCAGCCCCTCCACCAGCCCAACCGCGGCGGCGCGCAGGGCGGTCTGCACCGAGTGGCGGCCGAGCATCGGCACTTTCAAATGGAATTCCTGGCCCTGGTGGTGCAGCCGGAAGCGGATGCCGTCCAGGCCCAGGCCTTCGATCTCGTCCGCCCACAGGTCGGCTTGCGGGGTGAGGCCGTAGAACAGCACCCGGGCCGGCGTCCGACCGGCCATGGCGCGCACCAGCGGGTCATCGTGGTTGAGGATGGCCCAGCCTTCGGCGGGCAGGCTTTCCACCAGTTCGGCCTTGCCGTGGGCGATGCTCTCCTGCGAACCGGCGCGCTCGGCGTGCACCGTGCCGATGTTGGAGACCACGCCGACCGCCGGTTGGGCGATCTCGCACAGGAAGCGGATCTCGCCCGGAACGTAGAAGCCCATCTCCAGCACGGCGCGCTGATGGCCGGGCGAGAGGCTCAACAGCGTGAGCGGCAGGCCGATCTCGTTGTTGAAGTTGCCCACGTTCTTCAGCGTGCGGTATTTCATGCTCAGCACGTCGGCCACGACTTCCTTGGTGGTGCTCTTGCCGACCGAGCCGGTGATGCCGATGACGCGCGCATCCAGCTGCCGCCGCCAGTGGCGGGCGATGGTTTGCAGGGCGGCCAGCGGGTCATCCACCAGCAGGCAGACCGGCAGGTCCAGGGCGTTCAGGTCGGCCTGGGAGATCGGCCGGCGCAGGTCCAGCTGGCTGGCTTCGGCCGCCGGGGCGCGCCGCACCAGCGCGAAGGAGGCCCCGTTGGCGAAGGCTGCGTCCACGTAGTCGTGTCCGTCAGCGCGTTCGCCGGGCAGGGCCACAAACAACGAACCCGGGATGGCCTTGCGAGAGTCGATCACGGCTTCGGTGATGACCTGCGGGGCCTCCGGGCGCGTGTTGGAGAGGGCTTGCAACACATCGGCCAGGGTCAACACATCGATTCTCTAAGGGCCGGCATATCCGGCCCGGATTTCGTCTGGCGGCAGGTTCAGCAGCACCACCAGGCGCTGGACGATCTGGGAGAACAGCGGGGCGGCGGTCTCGGAACCCCAGATCGAGGCGGAGGGTTCTTCCAACCACACGTAGACCAGGAACTTCGGGTCGTCCACCGGCCCCCAGCCGACGAAGGAGGCGTTGGTGATGGCGCTGGTGTAGCCGTTGGGCGTGGGGATCTCGGCCGTGCCGGTCTTGCCGGCGATGCGGTAACCGGGAACCAGGGCGTTGGAGGCTTCCGATTCCAACGACACGGCCAGCATGGCGGTGAGCGTCCGGGCGGTCTCAGGGCGGATGGGCTGCCCGGCGTACTGGGTGTGGAATTCGTACTGGCGGCCGTTCTCCACCATGGCGCGCACCAGGTGCGGCACGACCATCTGGCCGTCGTTGGCTACGGCTGAGACCGCCATGAGCATCTGCACCGGCGTGACGGCGATGCCCTGGCCGAAGGTGTTGGTGCCCAGGTCGGCTTCGTACCAGTCGTCGTCGCCCGGTTCCTTCAGGCGGCCGGTGGCCTCGCCCGCCAGGTCCACGCCGGTGGCATGCCCGAAACCGAAGAGGCGCAGGTAACGGTAGAACAGATCGGCCTTCATTTCGCTGCCCAGCCAGGCCATGCAGACGTTGAGCGAGTGCTGCAGGCAGCCGGTGATGTCCTGCTGGCCCCAGGCGGCGCCGTTCCAATTGCGGATGGTGATGCCGCCGATCTGGAACACGCCGTTGTCGAAGAACTTGGAGTTGGGCCTGACCGTGCCGCTGTCCAGCGCGGCCGCCACGGTGATGATCTTGAACACCGAACCCGGCTCGTAGGACTTGCTCACGCTGCGGTTGAAGGGCGTGGAGCCGGGGTAGACCTCCTGGTAGTTCCAGTACTCGTTGAGGTCGATGCGCGGCGTGGAGGCCATGGCAAGGATCTCGCCCGTCTCGGGGTCCATGATGACCACCGTGCCGGACCTGGCCCCGTAGAACTGCACCGCCAGGTCGAGCTGTTCTTCGACCATCGCCTGAATCTCGCGGTCGAGGGTGAGGACCAGGCTGGCGCCGGGCGGCACATCCGGCAGGTCGGCGGCCCGGCTGGGGTCGACCGGCACCAGGATGCGCCGGGGCTCGCCGGCCAGCAGGTCCTGATAATACTGCTCGATGCCGAAATAGCCGATGCCTTCGCGGTTCACAAAACCAAGCACGTTGGAAGCCAGGTCTTTCTCCGGGTAGGAGCGCATCAGGTGGCGGCTGAAGACCAGGCCGGCCAGGCTGGGCGCGCCGGGCTTGGCGGTTTCCGGGTCGCGCTGTTCTTCCACGTAATCGATCAGGATCTGGGCCTTGTCGGCCGGAACGTAGTTTGCCAGCACGATATAGATCGCGTCCGGCCCGGGCGGGATGCTCACCCGCCCCAGAATTTCATAATAGTCCGCGCCCAGCACGCCGTTGACGGCGCGGGCGATGGCTTTGGCATCCTGGACTTCATGCAGGTTCACGCCGATCTCGTAGACGGTGACGTTGCCGGCCAGCAGCGCCCCCCAGCGGTCGTAGACCTGGCCGCGCGGCGGGCGAATCTCGATCGGCTCGACGGCGTACAGTTCGCCCTGGATGCGGAAGGTCTGCGCCTGGGGGCCGAACATGAGCCAGGCGGACATGCCGATGATGGCCATGCCCATCATCGCCAGGCCGAAACCCAGCATGGAGAACCGCCAGGAAGTTGACATCACTGCCCGCTCCCCAGCTGCGCGCCGGTCTGGATGGCGAGCAGGGCGATCAAATCCTGCGCCCACTCGAACAGGGACATGGTGTATTCGCGCGGCAGGACAGTCTGGCTGGCGCCGCCGGCCAGGCGGGTGGGCGCCAGCGCCGCGCCCGGCCGCCCGCCGTAGCCCGGCACCGGGATGTAGGTGAGCGCCTGCGGGCTGGCGGGCACAAAACCCAGTTCTTCGGCGCGTTGTTCCATCAGGCGGGCGGAGGTCAGTTCGGCCAGTTGCGTGCGCAGGCTCTCATTGGACTGCTCGAGATCGCGGATCTGCGCCTGGAGGCGCTGCACGTCGCGCCCGGCCTGGGCGGCGCGGGCGGTGACGCTCAGGTAGCCGCCAGCCACCAACGCCAGGAAGACCACCACCGCCGCAAACAACCCGATCCACTGGAGTTGTTTGCGCCAGGGGGCCTGACGATAGGCCTGGATCAATCCAATGCTGCGCTCCATTGTTCCTGTTCTCACTGCAAGTTCTGTTCCAGCCAGTTGCGGCCAGGGGTGGGCATGTTCAGGCCAATTCCTCTATGTATAGCGTCTCCGGCGAGAACCTGCCAGCGCCCTTAGCCACAGACTGCCTCTAGTGGTACTTTTCGGCCATCCGCAGTTTGGCGCTGCGCGCCCTGGGGTTGGCCTGCGCCTCGTCTTCCGAGGCTTCGAGCGGCTTTCTATTTAGTAGCGTCAACGCCGGCGGTTCGCCCTGCGGGCCGGACTGGCTGTGCATCCGCAGGAACTGCTTTACCAGCCGGTCTTCCAGCGAGTGGAAGGCGATGACCGCCATGCGTCCGCCGGGGGCCAGCGCCGCCAGCATCTGCGGCAGGACCTGCTGGATGGCGGCCAGTTCATCGTTGACGGCGATGCGCAGGGCCTGGAAGGTGCGTGTGGCCGGGTGGATGCGCCGGCCGTGGCGCGGGGCCCGCAGCGCCCGGGCCGCCAGCCCGGCCAGTTCACCGGTGGTGCGCAGGGGCCGTTCGCGCACGATGGCCTGGGCGATGCGCCGGGCGTGGCGTTCTTCGCCGTATTCGCGCAGGATGTCAGCGATGTCGTCCTCCGGCCATTCGTTGACGATCTCAGCCGCCGAAAGCGGGTTCTCCGGGTCGAAGCGCATGTCCAGCGGGGCGTCGTGCACGAAGGAGAAGCCGCGCTCGGGCGTATCGAACTGCATGGACGACGCGCCCAGATCGAGCAGCAGGGCGTCGGCCGCTTCCCAGCCCAGCGCCGCCAGTTGCTGCGCCAGGGTGGTGTAGGAAGCCCGCACCAGGATGGCCCGTTGGCCGTATTCCGCCAGCCGGGCCGCCGCCAGCGCCAGCGCCTGCGGGTCCACATCCAGGCCCAGCAGGCGGGCGCCTGGGGCTGCCTCCAGAAAGCCCCAGGCGTGCCCGCCCGCCCCCACGGTGAGGTCGACGATGCGGCGGGGTCGCGCCTCGGTCAATGCGCCGATGATCTCCTGGTAAAGTACCGGTTGGTGCGGCTGGCTCATGCCTTCTCGGCGCTCAACTGCAGGCCGACAAAACGCTGGGCGTTGGCTTCGGCGTCCTGCAATTGGGCGAACTGCGCCTCCCAGGCGGCAGGCGCCCAGATCTCGAAGTAGTCGCCCACCCCCACCAGGACGGCCTCGCCATCCAGGCCGGCCAGCTCGCGCAGGAACTGCGGCAGGAGGATGCGCCCGTTCCTGTCCGGCTCGATGCGGTCGGCGGTGGAGAACAGCAGGCGCTTGAGTTCACGCGCCTTGGGATCCACCATGTTCATCTGGTTGATCTGGGCGGTCATGGCCTCGAACGTTGTGGGGGTCAGCACCATCAGGTTGCGGTCGAAGCCCTGCAGCACGAAGCCGCCTGCCTCCAGCAGTTCGCGGAAGCGCGCCGGGACGGTGAGCCGTCCCTTGTCATCCAGAGCGTGGCGGTATTGTCCTAAGAACATTTGTTCCATCCTGTGCTTAATGGCCGAGACGCCGGTTCGCCGGCGTCCCACTTTTTGCCACTTTAGCCCACAGATGACCACATTGTAGCCCACTTTCCCCCACTTTGCAATACCCCGCGTCACTGTCGTTTCCAGCGTTCGACCGGAATTTGCGTTTTTTCCGGAATTAGACCGGAAAAAACGATTAATCGATTCTCATAATTGGGCGATTCTCAGGCCTTGGAGACATGGTTTCGCCCCCTGTCAGTGACTTCTGGAAGGTTGTGGGGAGGATTCTAATCCGTGCTTCCGGCGTCTACTTGATACCCCAATTCCTCAAGGCGCCTGCGAGCTTCGTCGCGGTATTTTCTATCCAGAAGCGATTCAAATCTCTTTTGCAACACCACGGCTTCCATCGACTCGTGCAGCAGGCCAAGTTCCCACAGTTTGTGCAGGCCGGTTTGAGGTTCGCTGCCTTCCAATAGCATCTTGGCGGTGTTCACTCCCCCGTATTCATCCAGCATGCGCAGGAAGTAAGCGGCCACATAGCCGCGCTTTCTGGCCGCTTCGTATGTGCCCCGCAGGGCGTGTTCGAATTCAGATTCGAGGCTCATGCATGCTCCCCTCTTCCTAAATCTACTTACTGGTTTACTGCGCACCGCCTACCAGAAAGGCGGTGTAGTCAAAGTACATGGTGGCCAGAATGATCGGAATGACGATCAGGCTCAAACCCAGGTAGCGCCAACGCCAGTTTGTGCGCCACAGCCGCGTCAGGTTGTAGCCGATCACCCCCACTCCCAGTGCGCCAACGGCGATATTCACCAGCGGCGAAAAGGCCCCGCCAATGCTGAAGATGGGCAGCACGAGCGGCACGACGATATATTGCAGCGTACACCGCATCGCCGTTAACACCAGCGGAACGCCGATGAAGGAGGTGCCGGCAATCAGTTCCGGGGGCGCGCCGTCGGCGGCCCGCGCCGGGTCAGTCATTTCGTTCATTTGCAATCCCAAGGTTGCTCTTCTCCTTGCTGCCGTCGGAAAGGCGCAGAAAGCCGCCCAACACCACCCCGGACAGATGGCTCACCAGAAAGGGAGTGATCACCAGCGGGTCATGCAGGATGTATTTATTGTACAAATAGGGGGCCCAAACCAGCACACCGGCCACCACAAGCATCGTTCCAACCCGATAGCGTGCGCCCCGACGCGGAGGTATGCCGCCCGATCCGGTGCGCTTCACGCGTACGCCGCCCAGCACCAGCGTCAGGTGCAGCGCCAGGAAGGGCGCGATGGGTGGGTGACTTTCACTGAAGACCGCGGCCAAATATGGAATCCAGACCGCCACACCCAGCGCCACCATCCCCTTTCCCAGAAGCTCCTTTCGCAGGAGCGGGGTACTCGCGGCTTCCGTCTCTCTTCTCGTTACGTCCTGGTTCAATGCCACTCCTTTGCCTGTTCTTCCACCAGCGTCTGCAATAAGGCGATGTGATCGTCGTTCGCATTCAACGCCGGCAGGTAGCGCAGAATCTTTCCACCGTTTTCAGTAAACCGTAGCCGGCCCTCATGGCCGATCTCATCCAACGTCTCCAGACAGTCTACCGCAAATCCGGGGCACACGACGTCCACGGCGCCCACCCCGCTGCGGCCCAGGTCGGTCAGGGTGTTGTCAGTTGCGGGCTCGAGCCACTTTTCCGGTCCAAAACGCGACTGAAACCCCATCACCCATTGGGATGGTTCCAGCCCCAGTGCAATGGCCAGCCGTTCGGCCGTCTCCCGGCACTGGGCCGGGTACGGGTCTCCAGCGCGCGCATAGCGCTGCGGGATGCCGTGAAACGAGATGACCAGCCTATCGGGCCTGGCATGTTGCCAGTGGCAACGAATGGCGTTCGTCAACGCCCCCAAATACGCCGAATGCGCGTGATAACTCCTCAGCATGCGCACCTCAGTCAGCGGCTGGAGACTGTGCAATGCCGCGAACACCGCATCATAGACAGACCCGGTGGTTGTGCCGGAGTATTGGGGAAACAATGGCAGCACAAGCAGCCTGTACACTCCCGCATCTGCAAAGCTCTTGAGCGCTTTCCATATACCCGGCGAGCCATAACGCATGCCGATTTCCACCCGGAAGGCCCGCCCGGCTGTCGCATCCAGGCGTTCTTGCAGTCGCTCCCGGATTGCCGTCATGCCGGTCAGCAAAGGCGAGCCTGCCTCTGTCCAAACCCGGGCGTACAACCGGGCCGAGCGGCGCGGCCGGAACCGAAGCAGGATGCCATGCAGGAAGGGCTTCCACAACCAGGCGGGGTAATCCACAATCCGCGGGTCTGAGAGGAACTCGGCCAGATAACGGCGAAGCGCCGCAGGCGTGGGCGCATCCGGAGTGCCCACATTCGCCAGCAGCACACCGATAGGCGCGGAAACGCTGGCTGTTCGATTCTGCATTTCAGCCCATCGCTTTCCCGAAAGCCTGTCGCGCGGCAGCGACCGTCTGATCGAGGATGGCTGGCGTGTGGGCGGTGGACAGAAATCCGGCTTCAAACTGTGAAGGCGCCAGGTAAACACCGTTCTCCAGCATAGCGTTGAAGAAGCGGCCAAAACGGGCTGTGTCGCTGCGGCTGGCCGAAGGCCAGTCCCTCACGGGTTCCTGGGCAAAGAAAGTGCTGAACATCGTGCCGACGCGGTTCTGCTGAATGGCGATTCCCGCGTCAGCCGCGGCATCAGCCATTCCGGATTCCAACCACTCGGCAGCCGCTATCAGGCCCGGCCAAACATCGGCGGATTGCAGTTCATCCAGAGTAGCGATGCCGGCCGTCATGGCGAGTGGGTTGCCGGACAGCGTACCCGCCTGGTACACCGGCCCGGACGGCGCGACCATGTGCATGACCTCGGCACGACCGCCATACGCCCCTACAGGCAGGCCGCCGCCGATGACCTTACCCAGGGTGGTCAGGTCCGGCTGGATGCCGTACAGCGCCTGCGCCCCGCCGGGATGAACCCGAAACCCCGTCATCACTTCATCGAAGATCAGCAACGCGCCGTGGCGGGCCGTGAGGTCCCGCAGACCGGGCAGGAAGTCTTCCGCAGGCGGCGCCACGCCCATGTTACCCGCCACCGGCTCCACAATCACGGCGGCAACCTGGTCCGGGAACTGTGAAAAAAGGGAAATCACCGACTCCAGATCATTGAAGCGCGCCACCAGCGTATCCTGGGTGGTGGCCTGTGGCACGCCGGGCGAATCCGGCAGGCCCAGCGTGGCCACGCCTGACCCGGCCTGCACCAGCAGCAGGTCGGCATGGCCGTGGTAACAACCCTCGAATTTGATGATCTTATCGCGGCGGGTGAACGCCCGTGCCAGCCGCAGGGCGCTCATCGTGGCTTCCGTCCCCGAGTTGACAAATCGCAGCATCTCCAGTCCGGGCATGAAGCCTTGTATACGCCGGGCAAGTTCGAGTTCCAGCGGGCTGGGGGCGCCGTAGCTTGTGCCGCGTCGTATGGCTTCTTCAAGCGCGGCGACCACCGCAGGATGGGCGTGCCCCAGTATCAGCGGCCCCCAGGAAAGCACGTAGTCGATATAACGGTTGCCATCCACATCTTCCAGGTAGGGGCCCTCGCCACGCGCGATGAAGAGCGGCTGGCCGCCCACGGCCCGAAAGGCGCGCACTGGCGAGCTCACCCCGCCGGGCAGCAGGCGCCCCGCCTGTTCATAGAGTTGCCGGGATGTTTCGATGTTCATACGGTGGTCTCCGGTTCTGGATGTTCTGCGCCAACAAAAGCCAGCGCGCGGGCGGCCGCCTGGTGGCCGGAATGGATGCAATCCGGGATGCCGATGCCGCGAAAGGCATTGCCTGCCAGCGCAAGTCCTGGCAGGTCTTCGAGATGGCCGTCAATCCGCTCGAGACGCGCAGGATGGCCCAGGTTGTATTGGGGCATGGCGCGCTCCCACACAAATACCCGCGCGATCTCCGGCACAGCCGTAATCCCCAGCGTTTCCGCCAGCTCCTGCTTCGCCAGAGCAAGAAGGCCGGCTTCGTCCCACGGGATGTCGCCTTCCTGCCCGGCCCGGCCGATGAACACCCGCAACAGTACGTGCCCGGCCGGGGCGCGGTGCGGGAACTTGGTCGAGGTCCAGGTGCAGGCCAGCGCGGCGTGTCCTTCCGTGCGCGGGATGACATATCCGTAGCCGTCCAACGGATGTTCGATCTGGTCAGCGCGGAACGCGAGAGACACCGTGGCGGTCGAGACATACGAGATGGCCTCAAGTTCGGCGGCCAGGTCGGGCGCCAGATCGGCCAGCATTTGTGCCGATACGTAACCGGGCGTCGCCAGGATCACGGCGTCGGCTTCCACCCGCGCTCCATCTGGAAGTTGCAGTACAAAACCGTCCGCTGTCCGGTGAATGGCCTGCACAGCCATGCCGAGTTGCAGCCTGACCCCGGACCGCTGGAGCTGCCCCACCAGCGCCTCCACGATTTCCGCCAGCCCGCCGGCCGGCGTGAGGAACAGGCTGCGCGAACCAGGAGACGGCGTATGGCCGTTTTTCTGCCGTGCCTGGCGGACGTGCAGCGCGCCGCGAATCAACCCGCCGTGGGCGCGTTCGAGATCCGGAAGGTACGGGAGGGTGGCCTGGATGCTCAATTGGTCGCCATCCCCGGCGTAAATGCCGCTCATCAGCGGCTCAATCAGGGCCTCATAGGCGGCACGACCCAACCGGCGTGAAACGAACTGGCCCATACTCTCTTCGCGGCCGTTCGCCCGGGCTGGCAGCACGAAGTCGGCGGCCATGCGCAGTTTGGCGGGCCAGGTCAGCAAGCCAGTGCGAAGCATCGAGACGAACTCTGTGGGAATCATCATCGTCAGGCCGCCGGGGATGGGATGCAGGCGGCCATTTTTTAGGATGTAGGTTGCGTTCTTGTCCGGGTTGGTACCTTGCAGTTGGTTGGCGATGCCCAGCTCTTTGCACAACGCCACCGCCCAGGGTTTGGCGGCGAGGAAGGTGTCCGGCCCGCCCTCAATGACGAAGCCGTCCAGCCGCTCGGTAAGGATTTTTCCGCCCCAACGCGGGCCGGCTTCCAGGACTGTGACCTCCACCTGCCCCGGGGTGCGCGCAAGCGCGTGGGCAGCCGCCAGCCCCGCAATGCCGCCCCCGACAATGGCTATTCGTGCGGCCATTCGTGCACCATGTCCACCGCCGCCCGCACGTTTTCCACGGGTGTATGGGTGAGGATTCCATGACCCACATTGAAAATGTGTCCCGGCCGGCCTCCGGCGCGCCGGAGGACACCCTCCACCCGGTCTCTGAGCACCGGGAGCGGCGCAAACAGGGCGGTGGGATCCAGGTTGCCCTGCACGGCCACGTCTTCTCCCAGCAGCCCCCAGCCATCGTCGAGCGGCATGCGCCAATCCAGCCCGATGACGGTCCCACCTGCTTCTTTCATGTGCGGCAGCAAGGTGGCCGTATCGGTGCCGAAGTGAATGACCGGCACGCCGGTGGCTTCGGCGGCTTTCAACACGCGGCGAGAATAAGGCTGGACGAACTCGAGATAATCCGCCGGGCTGAGCTGCCCGACCCAGGAGTCGAACACCTGCACCGCCTGGGCCCCCGCCTGAATCTGGGCCAGAAGGTAGTTTTCCATGCTGGATGCCACGGTCTCCATCAGGCTGTGCCATGCCGCCGGGTCGGCCAGCATCATGCCTTTTACATTTCGAAAATCCTTGGCCGGCCCGCCCTCCACCATGTAAGATGCCACTGTGAAGGGCGCGCCGCAGAACCCGATCAGCGGGACATCGGCCGGCAATTCGCGCCGCAGGATGCAAATCGCCTCCAGCACGTGACCCAGGTCCGTCTCCGCATCCACCACACGCAGGCGCCGGGCGGCCTGGGCGCTGCGCACAGCCTCGCGAATCACGGGCCCTTCGCCCTTGGCGAATTCCAGCGACAGCCCCATGGGCACCACCGGCAGCAGGATATCGGCGAACAGGATGGCGGCATCCACGCCCAGCGTCTGCACCGGTTGCAGCGTCACCTCTGCCGCCAGGTGCGGGCGGGCGACGATCTCCAGCAGGCTGTGGCGTTCGCGGATGGCGCGGTATTCCGGCATGTAACGGCCGGCCTGGCGCATGAACCACACCGGCGTGGCATCCACCGGCAGACGCCGGCAGGCGCGCAGGAAGCGCGCAGCGGGTTCGGGCTGAACCGCGTCCACAAACCGGGGCTGAGGCTCGATCACGCCGCCACCCCGGCGGGCAGGTAGACACACGACGGGTCCGACGCCATGTAGTCGCCCGTGACCCCATAGGCCCGCCCGCGCTGGCCGCCGCAGAATTCACGGTATTCGCAGATCCGGCACTTGCCCTTGAGCAGGTCGTAATTCCGCAAGGTGGCGAACAGTTCGTGGTGGCGATAGGTCTCGACCACGTCCACTTTGCGTACGTTGCCAGCCGAGATGGGCAGGAAGCCGGAGGGCATGATCTCGCCGGTGTGGGAAATGAACAGGAAGCCGTTGCCGTCGTTCACGCCCTTGCGCGGGCGGTTCAATCCGTCGGCGTATTGAAACCCGGCGCCCTGGAAGGTCACTTCGCCGGCCCCGCCGCTTTCGGCGCGCCTGCGCTCCACGGCCACGCGGCGGTACATCGGCGCGGCCGTAGCCTTGATGTCGAACGGCGCGCGCTGGGAAAGGTCATACAGCCAGTTGAATACGCGTTCATGTTCTTTGGGCGAGATCAGCCACTTGGCCTGCGCCCGGCCTGTGGGTACCAGGAAGAACACCGACCACTGCACCGCGCCAACCTTTTCGATGAACGGCACCATCTCCGACAGCAGATCGACGTTGAAGGTCGTCACGGTGGTGTTCACCTGCACGCTCAACCCGACCTCGCCGGCGTTGCGCAGAATCTGCATGGTGCGTTCCCACGAACCCGGTACCTGGCGGAACTCATCATGCACTTCGGTCGAGGGGCCGTCCAGGCTGAGCGCCACCCGGCGGATGCCGGCCCCGGCCGCCTGGCGCAGCCGTTCGACCGTGGGCAGGGTTGTGGCGGTGGGCGTTAACGAGCAGCGCAGCCCCTTTTCCGTGGCGTAGGCGATCAGCTCGAACAGGTCGCGGCGCATCATCGGGTCGCCGCCGGTGAATACCAGGATCGGGCTGCCGAAGGCCGCCAGCCGGTCAATCAGCGTTCTTGCTTCGGCGGTTGTAAGCTCCAGGGGGTCACGGCGCGGGATCGCATCCGCCCGACAATGCTTGCAGGCGAAGGCGCAGGCGCGCGTGACCTCCCAGGCGATGGTGAACGGAACCAGGTTGAAATTGGCAGCCTGCATGTTGCTGTCATGGTATTTCCGTTCGGCAGAGGCATGTGACGTGAGGTGCGTTGGTTTCATGATGTGTCCTTTTCAAATGAGCCAGCGGGCGGCTTCCTTGGCGTGGTAGGTGAGAATCATGTCGGCACCGGCGCGCTTGATGCCCGTCAGCGCTTCCAGGATGACATTCTGTTCCTGCACCCAGCCGTTGGCGGCGGCGGCCTTGAGCATGCTGTACTCGCCGCTCACGTTGTAGGCCGCCAGCGGCATCTCGGGATGCGCAAGGCGCAGCGCATGCAGAACATCCAGATACGGCAGGGCAGGCTTCACCATCAGGATGTCGGCGCCCTCCTGGACATCCAGCGCGGCTTCGCGCAGGGCCTCGCGGCGGTTGGCCGGGTCCATCTGGTGTGATTTGCGGTCGCCGAAACTGGGCGGCGATTCGGCCGCCTCGCGGAACGGGCCATAGAACGCCGAGGCGTATTTGACGGCATACGAGAGTATCGGCAGGTGTTCATAAGACGCGGCATCCAGCGCGGTCCGAATGGCCGCCACCATACCGTCCATCATCCCGCTGGGGGCGACGATATCCGCGCCAGCTTCGGCGTGCGAGACCGCCACGCGGGCAAGCACGTCGAGGGTGGGTTCATTCAGCACATGATCCGCGGGGAGCGCCGGATGGGCATGCTCGCCGCGGTTGAGGATGCCGCAGTGGCCATGGTCGGTGTATTCGCACAGGCACACGTCGGTGATCACCACTAACTCCGGCGCCGCGGCTTTAACCGCCCGGATGGCCTGCTGGACGATGCCATCGGCGGCGAAGTTCTCCAGACCGACCGGATCCTTGGATGCCGGGATTCCAAACAGGATGACCGCAGGGATGCCCAGCGCGGCGATGTCACGCGCTTCGGCCTCCAGCCGGTCCACGCTCCATTGAAAGATTCCGGGCATCGAGGCAATCGGCTGGGCGATGTCCCGGCCATGGCGCACAAACAGCGGATAGATGAAATCCGAAGGGGCCAGTTCGGTCTCGCGTACCAGGCTTCGCAGTGCAGGCGAGAGCCGCAGGCGGCGCGGGCGTCGGAGGTTGGCATTGTCAGTCATGCAGGGTTCCAGTCCTGTTGTGAAATGAAATGGGCGGCCAGCGCCTCGACCAGCCCTTCAGCGGTGTAGGTCTTGGCTACGATGTCGGCAGACAGGCCGTGGTCGGTCAGCGCGCCCGTAGTGACCGGGCCGATGGCCGCCAGGGCCGGGCTGCCGGGGAGATTCCCCGGGTCAAGCGATTCGCGCTCGCACAGCCGGGCAAAGTTCCGCACCGTGGATGGGCTGGTAAACACGACGGCATCCACTCCTGCGCGCAATGCCGCCAGGCCATAAGCGTCGGGGGTGGCCGGGCGGGTGCGGTAGGCAGTGATGTCCACGGCCACCCCGCCCGCGGCGCGAATCAGGCCGGGCAGGGTCTCGCGCGCCAGGTCGGCGCGCAGGAGCAGCACACGCCGGTCGCGCAGGTCGCCCAGCCCCGGCAGGATGGCTTCGGCGATGTACTCGCCCGGCACAAGCTCCGGCTCAGCCCCGCGGCCGCGCAGGGCCGCGGCCGTCTTAGGACCGATGGCCGCCAGGCGCAATCCGCCGGGGAGCGCAGAAATGCCCAGCGCATCCATCCGCCCCCAGGCTGCATCGACGCCATTCGCGCTGGTGAACACCAGCCAATCGAAACCGGCCAGGTTCAGGAGCGCGGCATCCAGTTCGCGGGTATCTTCTACCGGTTCGACCGCTATCGTGGGAAACGCGATCGGCAGCGCCCCCTGTGCCTCCAGCAGGCGCGCCAGGGCCGCATACTGTTCGCGCGGCCGGGTGACCAGCACGCGTTTGCCGCGCAGGCTAGACATGCAGCACCTCGGCCGCGCCCCGGGCCAGGGCCTGGCGCGCCAGGTCGTTGCCCAGGACGTGCGGGTCTGCGCCCGAGCCCGAAAGCGCGATGCGGCGGTCGCCTGCTTCCGATAGCACCGCTGTCTGCAGGGAGATGTCCGCGCCGGGCGCTTCGGCAAAAGCGGCCACCGGCAGGGAGCAGCCGCCGCCCAGCGCCTGCAGGAACGCGCGCTCGGCGGTGACCGCTCGCCGCGTGTCCGCATCCTCAATAAGCGAGAGCACGGCCAGCGTTCGTTCATCCCCCGCGCGGCATTGCAGCGCCAGCGCGCCCTGGCCGGGCGCGGGCAACATCCAGTCCAGGGACAGGTATTCCGCGATGTGGGCGGTCAACCCCAGCCGTTCCAGACCGGCGGCCGCCAGGATGGCGGCGGCGTATTCGCCATCCAGAACTTTGCGAATGCGGGTGTCAATGTTTCCCCGGATCGAGGCCACGCGCAGGTCAGGTTGGCGGGCCAGCAATTGCGCCTGCCGCCGCAGGCTGGACGTGCCCACCACCGCGCCTTCCGGCAGGTCGTCGAGCTTCCGGCCATCCGTCGAGACCAGTACGTCCGCCGGGCTGGCGCGCCGCGGCACGGCGCCCACGGTCAGCCCGGGCGCATCCTCCACCGGCAGGTCTTTGAGCGAATGGACCGCGGCGTCCACCCGTCCCGCGTGCAGCGCCTGTTCCAGTTCCTGGGTGAACAATCCCTTGCCGCCGATTTCAGGCAACGGCCGGTCCAGCACCTTGTCCCCTTTTGTGGTGATGACGACGAGC
Source organism: Chloroflexota bacterium (assembly GCA_016191875.1). Lineage (GTDB taxonomy): Bacteria > Chloroflexota > Anaerolineae > Anaerolineales > UBA11579 > SCUK01. The sequence goes on along the minus strand of JACPVG010000036.1, from coordinate 158,136 downwards.
TCCACCTGCAGCCCGGGGGAAGCGGCGCGCAGCATTCCGGCCGCTTGCGCGGCCTGGCAGCGCGCCAGCGATGAAGGGCGGGTGGCAATTCGCAGCGTGTTCATGCCGCCTCCGTGCCATTGCCAGAGGGCAAATCGTCCAGGCCGAACATCTCGCGGGCCAACAGGCTGTATTCGTCTGCCCGGGCGCCGGCCGCTTCCTGCCTTAACCGCACTGTTGGCTGGTGAAGCAACTTTCGCACGATGGCCTGCGTCAGCGCATCGATGCGTTCGTGCTGCGCCGGGGTGAGGTCGCCCAGATGGCGCAAGGTCTTCTCCAGTTCGCGGGAGCGGATCTCTTCGCCCTGCCTGCGGATTCCCTTGATGATCGGCACCACGCGCAGCGCCGCGAGTTCTTCCAGACAGGCGCGGTACTCTTCCTGCAGGATGCGCTCAACGAGCGGGATGTCTTTGGCCCGCCATGCCTGATGGGCTTCGGAAACCTGGTGAAGGTCATCGATATCGTGCAGCGTCACCCCCGGGACGTCTTCGACATCCGGGTCCACATCTCGGGGAACGGCAATGTCCAGGATCACCAGCGGGCGGGCGGGGCGCGCCGCGAGCGCCTGCTGCACCAGCGGCTTGGTGATGAGCGTGTGCGGGGCAGAGGAAGAGCACAGCAGGATATCCGTTGCCTCCACCGCCTGCTGCAACCCATCCAGCGTCAGGGCTTCGCCCTGCCAGCGTTCGGCCAGTTTGCAGGCGGATGCCAGGCTGCGGCTGATGACCGTGCAACGCGTCGCGCCGCGCTTGCGGAAGGCCTCGATGGCAAGTTCGGCCATTTCCCCGGCGCCCAACAGGGTGATGTGAGCGTCCGCCAGATCAGAAATGTGCCGCTGGGCGAGGGCGACGGCGAGCGACGAGAGCGAGATGGTGTGGCGCGCGATGCCCGTCTCGTTGCGCACCCGCTTGCCGGCATGAATGGCCGCCAGAAACACTTTCGACAGGGCCGGGCCGATGCTCTTCTCCGCGACCGCCGTCTCATAGGCCGCGATGACCTGCCCGAGAATCTGCGGCTCTCCCAGCACCATCGAGTCCAATCCTGCGGCCACGCGCAGCAGATGGCTGATGGCCTGCTCGCTCGAAAGGCTGTATGTTGCCGATTCGAGTTCGGCGGATGCAATCCCAAAACCATCGGCCAGGTGTCCCAGGATGCTCCGGTGGTCGACCGATCCTCCAGCCATGTAGATTTCGGTGCGGTTGCACGTAGAGAGGACAACCGCCTCGTTGCACTCCGCGCGGTTCTCCAGGTCTGCCAGGAACTTGCCGCGGCTTTCAGCGTCAAAGGCGATCCGCTCGCGCAGTTCCACCGGCGCAGTGTGGTGGCTCAACCCTATGCATGCCAGCGCCGGATTCATGGCCGCAGTCCCTTCGGAAGATGGTCTGCCACGAGGTCCGCCAGCGCCGCCACGAATGCGGACGAGGCATTCAGGGAGGGGGAACGCTCCAATCGTGCCCCGCGTTTGGCGGCTATCTGGCGCGCGCCGATGTCAATGTCATACAGCACTTCAACGTGGTCGCATACAAAGCCGACGGGGACGATCAGCAGATTCCTTTCGCCGGCTTCGGCCAGTTCAACAACCACCTCTTCGATCTGCGGCCCAAGCCAGGGGATGGCCGAAGCCCCGGCACTCTGATAGCAGAACCGCCAGCGTCTTTCCGGCAGGTCGAACCGCTCAGCGAGGACAACCGCGGTCTGATTCAACTGGGCGTCATACGGATCGCCGCGCTCCAGGATGAACGCCGGCAGGCTGTGCGCGGTGAAAACGACGTAAGGCGTCTCCCGCTCGAATTTCGCCAGCCCCTCGGTCATCTTTTCCGCCAGCGCATCCAGGAAACCGGGATGATCGTGCCAGCCCAAGATGCGGACGAACTGGATGGCATGCCCATTCTGGGCCCTGTCCAGCGCCTGGTAATACTTCCCCACGCTCATTTCGGAATTGTGGGGGGCCATCACCATCGCCACCGCCCGCGACACGCCATCGGCGGCCATCTGCTTGACCGCCGCGGCGATGCGCGGCTGCCAGTGGCGCATGCCGACGTAGGCTTTGAAGGTTTGTCCCGAAGGGCCTCCCCTGCGGTTCAGTTCCTTTTCCAGCCGCTGCGCCTGTTCGCGGGTGCGCTCGAGCAGCGGAGAGCGCCCACCGATTTTCCGATAGCGCTCTGTGATTTCTTCTATAAGTTCCGGGCTGGGGGGCCGGCCTTCGCGCACATCCATCAGGTAAGCGGGCATATCGGCCAGGTCATCCGGGCTGCCATAGGCCATGAGCAGGACGCCAATCGGATTGGGTGCCGCGGCCATCAGGAGTTATCCCCCGCGGGCGCGCACCATAAGTCCAGCGTTTGTTCGGGTGGGTGGTGAATGGCGGTGTAAAGCGGCGCGTCGCTTTTGGTATAGCGGCGCGCTTCCGTGTCGCGCAGGGCATACACCAGATCGGAGAATTGACTCAGATCCTCCATCTCATACACCACCACGAACTCCTGGTCCTGCACGCCGAAGGAGTACAGCAGCAGCTGAGAGATTTCTGGAAATTCCTTGCCAAGGCGAATGTGTTCGTTCATCATGCCCTGGCGCGCTTCGCGGCTCAACCGGTACCACTCGGCGGTCTTGGTGAATGGGTAAATGACCAGATACGGCTTGCGTTCGCCGGCGAAGGGATCCAATTCCTGGGTCGAGCGCGATTTGGTGTATTGCGAAGGTTTGGTGAAGCCCCAGAGCGCGCCGGTCGGTTTCAGCCAGCGGCGGTGGGCGGCCTGCACGTTTGCGGCGCGGGTGAAGAACTGATGCGCAGCGCTGGTATTTTCAGCGGTGACGACGCTCCAGATCAGGAAATCGGCGAGATGGGCGCCGGGGGCCAACGGGTAGACTTCAAAGTGCTCTCCCACATGGCGCCAGTCCGTGAGCAGGCGATCGGCTATGTCTCTGCGGTCGCTAGAGTCCAGCGCAAAGAAGGCATCCGTAAATGCGACGAATCCGAAATGGTTCAGGCTGCGGCGGGTCTGCTCCGGCATTGAGCTCCTCGAGGCGTTGCTGGACTTCACGGGAGAGTATAGAAGAGGCGCGCGCCGACGTAAACCGAGGATTGGACAGGTTTTGGAAGATTACCCAGATTTGCGTGAAAAAAGGTACAAAAGTCACCTGAATCGGCGATATTTGTCCCGCGAGAGCCGGCCTGACCTCAAGCGGGCCATAGAGTCCTCAGGACATCTCGAGCGTTAGGAAAGCACGTGGGGAACCTCGGTTTTCACCTCAGTAGAAAGGGAAACGCGCCCACAGATTGCCCAGGATTGACCAGCCTGGCCAGGTCACTTTTTCCGGTCAAAGCGGGCCGGATTCGCTCTTTTCCGCCCTGGTTCCGGAGCATCACGCCGCGGGTATCACTCGCTTGAACACGATGCACAGCGCTGGAAGAACATAGTGATCGGGCCAGCCGCTCCCTGAGTCTCGATTTCCAGCGTCGAATCGCTGCAATGGTAGTTCGCGGCCCCAGGCGGCACGATGACGAAATTCGGCCCCGTGCCCGGCGCGGTCTGCACTTCCCCGTTCTTATAGGCTCGCCATACCATCACTTCCGATTCGGAGGCTGTGAGATCGAGGATTAAAAAGTCAAAAACGGGGCCGCCCCGGTCAGACCGCTTTTCCGTGGCATATGCGCCGCCGCTGCGAAAAATCCCATCGCCTTGCAAATACTGATCCTCAGACATGTCCAGTTCGACCTGCAACGTCATCAGGCCGGAGTAATCATACACTCCATCGGCAAACGTCATAGTCAGACTCCCGCCGACCACGCGTATGTTCGGAACAGGCACCATCGAGGCGACGAAGAGATCCAGGTCTGCGGTGGGCATGGTCCAGCCGCCTTCCAGACAGGGATCCCTTTCTGCATCCGGTTCGAGCGTAGGCGCGTCTCCAATATCAACAGGAGAAAGCACTTCAGGTTCACCAGGTTCCCCGCCCGGCAGAGTACATGCGGTCAAAATGAAAACAGCCGTGATGAGTGAAAGCGCGTATCCAGGCCTACGGTCTCCCTTGAGCATTCAACCTCCAATCAATCAGAAAGGGCCGCCGGTGCACCGGGCCCACAGGACTCGCCCTCAACCAGAGGGCGAACTCGTTCTTCTTGATAGAGTCTATACCAAAACGCAGTTTCCATCTACTGTACACCTAGGCTTTGTTACTTTCCAAAGTTATTACTACTTTTCCTTTGGCGTGTTCGTCCATCAGATACCGGATGGCTTCAGCCGTCTGGCTCAACGGGTAGCATTGATCGATCACAGGGGCGATTTTGCCCGCTTCAAGAAGCTCTCTGAGCGCCAGCAGATCTTCTTTAGGGGTTGTCGCTATTCCCATGAAGCCGATCTTCTTGTTCCCGAACTTCGTCACCAAGGGACCCAGAAGCAATGCCTTGAGAACCTGAGACAGAGGCCCCCCGGCCACGATGCAAATTCCCTTAGGGCTTAGCGCCCTCCGGTAGTGCAGAAGCGGATGGCGCCCGTTGACGGCCAGAATCAAATCATAGTGCTGCCCTCTCTTGGTGAAGTCTTCGCGGGTGTAATCAATGACGTGGTCTGCCCCAATGGCGCGCACCATATCCAGATTTCGGGTGCTGCATACGGCAGTCACTTCCGCCCCGAAGGCCTTGCCAATCTGCACCGCAAAAATGCCCACGCCGCCAGAGGCCCCATCAATGAGCACCTTTTGCCCTGCCTGAATTTGTCCTTTGTCGCGTAAACCCTGCAAGGCGGTGAATCCCGCTACCGGAACGGCGGCTGCCGCCTCAAACGAGACATTGGCCGGTTTCAGGGCGAACTTACTCTCACCGTTACACGTATACTCGGCAAAACTGCCCGGGCTGATCCCAAATACCGCATCCCCCGGCTTGAACTCCATAACCTCTTTGCCAACCGCTTCAACCGTCCCGGCGACATCGGCGCCGAGCTTCGCATCTTTCGGTTTGCGAATCCCGCTCCCCATTAAGCGGGGGATGATCGGTGACATCGCGAAGCCCCGCCATTCCATCGCATTGACGGACGCCGCATGCACTTTGACCAGAATCTGATGATCCTTAGGTTCTGGTTTTTCCACCTCTGCGAGTTGAAGCCTTTCCGGTGGTCCGTATTCCGTGTGTCGAATCGCTTTCATGAGTTTCCTCCAACGCTGGCTTGATGAAGCCTACCCCTGCATGCCTTGTCGGCTGCTGGCTCGAACGAAATCCCTACTGGTCGGCGCTCTGCGCCTTTGTGATGAAGGCCAAGCCCCCTTCTACTTACTTGATACTTTACGAGAACCAGACCAAACAGCAAACCCCACTATCTATGATAAGGGGAACATGCTTGTCAACCTGAACCGATTCCATTCGGGCACACAGGCACTGAAAGGAATTGAAGTCGGCGCCTATTGGCCGCGGCAGCGGTAAATTTTGATTGTATTGGTCAGAAACCAAAAGTGATTTGGCGGCCTACAATCCAGGCACGCAGCTCGTACGCATTTTGCCCAGCGTTCCCGCCCACTTTCAACCTCACTTTTTTCCAGCCAAATCCAGTAAAACCATCTCTGCTTTACCTCGCTACTCGGGATTCCAATCCGGCATAACGCTGGAAACGATGGCAGTGGCAAAACGATTACTGACTGGTGTCGGGTGCAGTAGATCAAAGAACTGCACTTTGAAATTCGTCTTCGGCGAATGCCCCTCCCAGAAGCAGCCGAATCGTTCGCCTTCGCCGCCGCGCCGTTCCTGGCAGACTACGTATCCACTCTACGCGCGCAGCCCGCTTGCCTGCGGCATGCCTCTGGAAGTATACTCAGAACATGGCCTGATCAATAAATACGCCCCTCGTTCCCGCAAATTGAAGGCTGTCGGATCATTCCAGAAGATTCCGGCCAACCCTCTTCTGATGGAGGCGGCGATGAACAAGCGAAGACTACCCAAAGGTTGCCTGTGGGTCGGGATTACCGCCCTGGCCCTGTTGCTCGTCATCGGGATTGCGGCGATAGGCAGGCAAGCCCTGGAGTACACCGACCTCGATGCGCGCCTGCCTCCGGGCGCCGAACCCATCCAGGTAGGGATTTCCGAGCCCGGACTGGGCGCAACGGCCCCGGCGGGCGTGGCCCTGCTGGTGGATGCCTACGCTTTCAGCCCAAGCCCTGTCCTGGCCATTGAATTGTGGGCCAACGACACGCTGGTGGGGGTGCACGGCGCGCCGCCCGGCGGGCTGACGGAGATGTGGGCGGAATTCGCCTGGATTCCGGAACAGCCGGGCGTCTATGTGCTTCTCGCCCGCGCCCACACCGCGGAGGACCTCTCCGCCGATTCCAGCGGGCTGCCCATCACCATCGAGCCCGGCCAGAAGACCGGGGCCGGCCAGGCAGGAGACGCGGCCGCGCCCCTGCTCGTTTCTCAGGGCGCGTCCGACCTGCCGGCGGCGCAGGGACCTGCCATCCAGCCGCCCGCCCCGCCCCAGCCGCCCGGCGAGGACGATTCGCTGGGCGCCGCGGACCCCTGGGAGGGATCGCCCGGCGAATGGTTCGGCCAGCTGACGGTGGGCGCGCCGCCCGCTGCGCCGGAGCTCACCGCTGAGGCGGAGGGCTGCAACGCCAAGCTTGCGATTCACGATCTGTCCGGCGACGAGGAAGGCTTCTTCATCTACCGCCAGAGCCCGGCCTCGCCCGCCTGGGAGCGCATTGCCACGCTGGATGGGCAGTCGCAGTTCGAGTACATCACCTACACTGACCCTTCCTCCTGGGGCCTCCAGACTTACTACGCCGCCGCATTCAATTCCGAGGGCGAGGCGGCCGGCAACCTGGCATCGCTTTCTTTCGACCCGGAGTGCCTGCCCGAGGCGGGCGACCTGGCGCCCGATTTCTCGGCGCTCTACCTCAGCCTGGCCGAACTGGACGCCGGACAGGCCACGGACGGCCTGTATTGCTACAAATCGCTAGACGGCGCTCACTGGACGCGGACGCCCGCCATGGGCTTTTTGCAGCCCTCCCCGGCAGGCAACGGGCCGGCCGCCTATGAAATCGCCTCGCTTGTCGTGACCGAAGGCCAACCCACCCCGATCGCCCTGGAATGCTGGGGCTGGGCAGGGGGTGACCTGAACCTGCTCGGCACGTTCAAGCAGGACAACCTGTCCGACCTGCTGGCGTTCGACAACTCCAGCACGCTGGCCCAGTCCGTGCTCGCGCTGGCGCCCGTGGCCCTGGAGGGCAAGTCGCTTCCCAAAGTCACCAGCCTCACCTTGCTGGCGCCGACGGTTCATCTATCCTACGACACGGCTGACTGCGTGAGCGAACTCCAGAAAACCAACGCTGGAAACATCATCACCCTGATCAAGCTATGCCATCCGGGTCACCCCCTCACCGATATCACCACACATCCGCATGCCTATCTGATCTGGGACCTGGATAACAAGCAGAACTGCGAAGGGGCCGTGCATGATCTGGGGTGCACCGACCCCACCGCCGACCCTACCGTGGCGACATGGGGTTTCCGGCTTTACGACCTGCACCAGAGCGAGGAGATCCCCGTCGAGGTGTACGGGTCCTCGCAGCGCGTGTTCATCGTTCCCGGGCCGTGCGATCTGTATCGCGCCTATGAGGTGAAGACCTTCGTCATCTATCAGGGCGGCGGGCTGATCTTCGAGTCGACCAGCCCGGATAGCGTGGCGGGCGGCCCGCTCTATCCCTGCACCGAAGGCGGCAAGGTGAACATGCAAGTGGAGTTCCACTGGATCGAGTTCGGCACAACCGACGATGACGATATCGACCTGTGGGGCAACGACGACAAACTGGAATTGTACGGGCGCTTCACGGTGCGGGCCAACATCCCGGTGAACTGCTTCTTCAACTGCCCGCCCGGCGCGTACGACGGCCTGCGCAGTCGGCTGATGATGGCCGAATGGGGCAACCCGCAGGGCCACGATGGCTACTGCCACGAGTCCTATTGCCCGCAGGCATTGTACACAGGCCAGACCCCGCTGGACGCAGTTTACTTATGCACAGTGAACAGCCAGGATAATTGCATCCAGCCCTGGGAACTGAACCATAACCAGTTGCAGATTCTCGTGGGCGACGGCGAGCGGCTGTCCGTGTTCGTCAAACTGGTGGATTATGACGAAGCCAGCGACGACGACATCGCCTGCCAGGGAGTCGCGCTCATCGGCCCCATGTCCCTGGCCGAGTGGGGCGTGGCCGGCGGCTATGGATACATCACGCAGGGAGAAAACGATTCCGCTGAAAGCTGCACCGTATACTTCACGTACGGCCCGGCGCCGGGTAACTGAAGTCCCGCCCGGTTACGGGTTGGCCTCGTCGTTGTCGTTGGCGTTGCGGCACTGGGGGTCGGCAAGGTCGACGCGCCCATCGCCATCATTATCTACTCCATCGCTGCACTGCGGCGGCACAGGCGTGAGCGTGGGTCTGGGCGTGCTGGTCGCCAGCGGTTCTGGCGTGGGCGATGGCGTATAGGTGGGCGTGGGCGGCGCAGTGACGACCGGCAGGTCGTCGCAGCCGCCGCTCAACTGCCCGAACTCCTCGCCGAGCGGCACAAAGCAGGCCATCCCGAAATTCGGCCCCAGCACCTGAACGTGAGTCTGGTCGCCGAGTATTCCCACCACCTGCGCGGCCTGGCCCGTCACGAAACTATCCAGTTCAAGATACACCCGCCCCGGGCCCGACCGGCAGAAGAGATTCACCAGGGCGGTGTACAGACAGGCGGCCGGGGTGCCCGGCTCGGTCGCGGTGGGGGAAAGCCGGTTCTCATCCTCACCCTCCGCCACGACAACGACCTGCACCTGGGCCGGGACGCCGTAGGTCCCGCCGGCCTGGGCACGGGCGGAAAGCAGGTAGGTCCCGGGCGCAGGCGGCGTCCACTCAAAGGCGACGTAGGCAAAGGGCTGATTGCCATCCGGCGGATTCGCCGTGGCCAACGCTTGCCCGTTAACGCTCAACTCGAAACCGGTCACGCCCGAAGCCGCGTTGCCGTGCACGACCACCTCGAAGGGCGCGGAGGGCAGATGCAGGGTCTGGCCGGATAGCGGCGCGTCGATCCAGGCCTGCGGGCCTAGCGTCGTCAGGGCGATTTCCGAAACGTCGGCAAGCGGCAGAGCGCCGCATCCGGCCAGGAGCAGGGATAGGAGTAGAACAGGGAGAGCGTTCGACAACCTGACCATCATCCACCTCACAGAACCCAGACGCCTTGCTCCCCCCGAGCGGGCGCCTAACTCCGGTTTCCCGTTGCGGGTCTTGGTCGATTCGATGATGAGTTGATGGGGACCCCGGCGTATTCGCACACGCCTTGTCCGTATTATATCCCGCGCGGCGCCCGGCCGGACTCTTTCCTGCGTTCCCCTACTCCACCGTCACGCTCTTGGCCAGGTTGCGCGGCTGGTCCACATCCAGGCCGCGCAGCACGGCGATGTGGTAGGCCAGCAGTTGCAGCGGGATGACCGTCACCACCGGGCTGAGCATCCAGGGCATTTCGGGAACCCACAGGACATGGTCGGCCAGCGAGGCGACGACCTCGTCGCCCTCCGTGGCGACGGCCACCACCGGGCTGCGGCGCGCCTTGGTCTGCTCGATCTGGCTGATCATCTTATCCACCCACGGGTCGCGCGGGGCCAGCACGATGACCGGCATGCTCTCGTCGAACAGGGCGATGGGGCCGTGCTTCATCTCGCCGCCGGGGTAGCCCTCGGCGTGGATGTAGGAGATTTCCTTTAACTTCAGCGCGCCCTCGTAGGCCGTGGGCATATTCACGCCGCGCCCCAGGTACAGGCAATGGCTTATGTCCTTGAGCGCTTCGGCTACCTTCGCCACCTCGGGTTCACGCGCCAGCGCCTGCCCGGCCAGGTCCGGGACGCGCGCCAGTTCGGCCACCAGCGCCTTGCGTTCCTCGGCGCTGATGACGCCGCGCAGGTCGGCCAGCAACACGGCCAGCATGTACTGGTCCACCAGCGGGGCGGTGTAGGCCTTGGTGCTGGCCACGCCGATCTCCGGGCCGGACTGCATGGAGATGTAGCCATCCGAGATGCGCATGGCCTGCGAACCGATGACGTTGACGATGCTCCACAGCGTGGCGCCGCGCGCCTTGCCCTCGGCCATGGCCGCCAGCGTATCGGCCGTCTCACCGCTCTGGCTGATCGCCAGCACCACCGTGTCCGGCGTGATGATCGGGTCGCGGTAGCGGAACTCGGAGGCGATATCGACTTCGACCGGGATGCGGGCGATCTTCTCGATGAGCACCTTGCCCAGCATGCCGGCGTAGGCCGCCGTGCCGCAGGCGATGATGATGATGCGGTCGATGCGGCGAGCGAAGTCCTCGGTCAGGTTCAACTGCGGCAGAAGGATTCGCCCCTCCTCGAAGTCCACCCGCCCGGCGATGGTATCCGTCAGGGAGCGAATCTGCTCATGGATTTCCTTCTGCATGAAATGGCGGTATTCGCCTTTCTCGGCCGCCACCGGGTCCCACGAAACCGTATCGGGCGTGTAGTCCAGCGCCTCGCCTTCCAGCGTCTGGAGTGTCATCCCAGCGCGGCTCACCACGGCCATCTGGCGGCTTTCCAGAAAGACGACTTTGCGGGTGTGTTCGAGGATGGCGGGGATGTCGGAGGCCACGAACATCTCGCCTTCGCCGAAACCGATGGCCACCCCGCCGGCATTGCCGATGCGCGCCGCCACGATCTTGTCCGGCTCCCTGCTGGAGATCATGACCACGCCGTGGTGCCCGTGCAGGTGGCCGAGCGCCTGGCGGGCGGCCTCTTCCAGCGGCACATCCTGGGAGAGGTAACGCTCCACCAGGTGGACGATGACCTCGGTGTCGGTATCCGACTTGAATTCCACCCCCTCGGCGGCCAGTTCTTCGCGCAAAGCCAGGAAATTCTCGACGATGCCGTTGTGCACCAGCACCACCTCGCCGGTGGCGCCCATGTGCGGGTGGGCGTTGCGGGCGTTGGGCTCGCCGTGGGTGGCCCAGCGGGTGTGGCCGATGCCCAGATGGCCGTTGAGCGGCTTCTCTTCCACGAGCGTGAGCAGGCGGTTGAGCTTGCCGGCGTCGCGGCGCACGTGCAATTTGCCATCCTGCAAGACGGCGATGCCGGCCGAGTCGTAGCCGCGATACTCCAGCCGTTTGAGGCCAGAGAGGATGATCGGCGTTGCGTCGCGCGGGCCGATGTAACCGACGATTCCACACATAGGAGGTTCCTCCATTGAACGAATGGCGGAGTCGTGCCGCCCTGGCGGCAGAACTCTGAACAATGGCGCGCGGCGCCATTGCCCACCACGCTTCCGCCGGCTCTGTCGGCCCAGTTGCCTGGGCCGCGTTTTCCGGCTGGATCTCGGTTGGAGGAAAAGACATCGGGGGCGTGGCGCACCCGGAGGGCTTCCGCTGATCTTTCGATTTTGGGGCAATCCAACTTCGGATCGTCCGTGGCCCCGCCCTGCGGCGGGGAACCCTCGACCTCGTCACCCGGCGGTCGTCTGCCGGGCCATGCGCTGTCTCTTCCTATTCAATTGTGCAGGCAGCCTGCCGCCTGTGGAGGCGGATTATACCCAAAAACAGGGCCGGCTTCAACCGCGCGGCTGGGAGGGGAGTGTCCAGGTTTGGTGGGGTGGGAGTCGACGCTTTAGCGGAGAATTCGCCACACACCCGGCTAAAGCCTCGATTCCAGGAACAATAAAGTTTCGCGATCAGGCACAGCCTTTCCCCGACCTCCCAACAGGTCATCCAGACGGTGATACAATCCGCCCTCGGTCAAGAAGAAACCCAACCTCAGAAAGAAGATAATCCATGCTGCTCAAAGAATGGTGGTCGCTGCTTCAACGCGAGTTCGCCGGTTACAGCACCGCGAAATTCCAGAAAGACCTGCTGGCCGGGCTGACGGTGGCGGCGGTGGCTTTGCCGCTGGCGCTGGCCTTCGGCGTGGCCTCCGGGGCGGATGCCGCCGCCGGGCTGGTCACCGCTGTGCTGGCCGGCATCCTCATCGGCTTCCTGGGCGGCGCGCCGTACCAGATCAGCGGGCCGACCGGGGCGATGTCGGCGGTGCTGATCGTGCTGGCGGCGCGTTACGGCCTGCAAGGGGTGTGGCTGGCGGGTCTGATGGCCGGGCTGCTCATCCTGCTTTTGGGCATCCTGAGGCTGGGGCGCATCGTCAGCCTCATCCCGGCGCCGGTCATCTCCGGCTTCACCAGCGGCATCGCCGTTATCATCGCGCTGGGGCAACTGGACAACGCCCTGGGCCTCAAGACCGCCGCCAGCGAGAACATCCTGGAGAAGATGCGGGCGGTGCTGGAAGCCCTGCCGGGGGCCAACGCCGCCGCGCTGGGCATCACCCTGGGTGTGGCGGCGCTCATGCTGGTCTGGCCGCGTTTCCGCATCAGCCAGCGCCTGCCGGGTTCGCTGGTCGCCATCCTGCTCGCCACCCTGGCAGCAGCCCTGCTGCACCTGGATATGCCCGCCATCGGGGCCATCCCGCGCACCATATTGCTCGAGCAGCGCCTGCACCTGACCGGAATCGACTGGAGCACATTGGGCGATCTCGTCCTGCCCGCCATGACCATCGCCGCGCTGGGCAGCATCGAAAGCCTGCTATGCGGGGCGGTGGCCGGGAACATGACCGGTATCCGCATGCACAACAGCGTGGAACTGGTGGGCCAGGGGCTGGGCAACATCCTCATCCCGTTCTTCGGCGGCGTACCAGCCACGGCGGCCATCGCCCGCACCAGCGTCAACGTCAAGAGCGGCGGCGTCACTCGCCTGGCCCCGATTCTGCACGGCGTGGTCCTGCTGGTCACCGTGCTGCTGTTCGCGCCGCTGATGAGCCGCATCCCCCTGGCGGCGCTGGCCGGCGTGCTGCTGGTCACCACCTGGCGCATGAACGAATGGCACGCCATCCGCTTCTATTTCGGCCGCCGCCTCAAGCACGCCATCCTGGCCTTCCTCATCACCATGGCCGCCACGGTCTTCCTCGACCTCACCCAGGCCATCCTGATCGGTTTCGGCATCAGCAGCCTGGTGTTCATGGCCCAGTTGAGCGAACTGGAGATCACCCGCCAGCCGCTGGACGAAGAACGCCTGACACAGGCCGGCCACCGCTTCACCCATCCCGGCGGCGAGATCCTCATCTACTACATCAGCGGGCCGCTGTTCTTCGCCGCCGCCCGCCGCCTGGTGGAACAGGTGGAGGCCGCCGACCCGGCGGATGCCACGCTCATCCTCTCCCTGCGCGGCGTGCCGCTGGTGGATGCCACCGGCATCGAGGTGCTGCGCGAGGTCTGGCAGCGCCAGCATACGGGCGGCGGCCGGGTGCTGCTGGCGGCGCTCCAGCCCAAAGTCCATACCCTGCTGGAGCGCGCCGGCCTGCTGGAGGAGATCGGCGCGGCCAACGTGCACTGGAGCGCCGACCGGGCCATCCTCTCGTTGGGCGGCGAGATCCCGCCCGCGCCCGACCAGCCGGAAGCCCCGGCCGGTGGTCTGGCGGCCACACTGGTCATCACCCCGCACGAGGAACGCGGCGAGCAGAAGATGTGAAAGCAAAGACATCCGATTTCTCAAAGAAATCGGATGTCTGCAATTACACACAAATCTGAAGATATGGGTGAGGCAGGGTTGCCTCAGTTCGATTCGTCGTTGTCGTTCGGCCCGGTGCACTGCGGGTCGTTGCCGTCCACCATCTGGTCGCCGTCATTGTCGACGTTGTCGCTGCATTGCGGCAGGCCCTGGTCCGGCGTGGAGGTGGCGTTGACCGGCTCAGGCGACGGCGTGAGGGTGGGCGTGATGGTTGGGCCGGGGGTGAAGGCCGGCAGGGCTTCGCACGAGCCTGAGGCGCTTCCATACTGCTCGGACTTGGGCACGTACCCTATTCCATAGATCGTATCCACCGCCCACCATTCCCCGTCCTGGCTCTGCCCCACGACCAGCGCGCTATCGCCGGAGTTGAAGGTATACAACGCGTCATATGAGGACGAGCCCGGCCCCTTGCGGGCGAAGATGTTCACCGCCGCGGTCCAGGCGCAGGGCTGTTCAGGCGTTTCAGTGGGCGCGGGCGTGGCGCTGGCTTGCGGCGTCGGCGTGGCGGCCGCTTCCTGCCCCGGCTCGGCGGGTTGTTCCTGGTCCGGGTCGTCCGGCTTGGGGAAGTCTGCCGGCAGTTCATCCTTCGATCCGCACAGCATGCTGAACGAGAACTCCGCCACGCCGCCGGCCGGGTAGTCGAGCGGGAAAATCAACTCCAGGAAGGCATTTAAACCGCCCTCGGGGCGGAAGCGCAGGCGATGGGCGTCATCCAGGCTGGAGGGTTTGTCCAGCACGTCCCCGTTGGCCGCCACCAGCCGCGGGCCGATGCCCGGCTCCAGGCCGAGCAGTTCCACGTAGCCGCGGCGGTCCTCGGAGTGCCAGCCCTCCTGGTCCGGTTCGCAGGCCGGCAGGGGCAGCAACGCGACGGTGCCCGGGTCGCCGGTCACGCTCACCGCCCAGGGCTTCCCATCCGTGGTCAGGTCTATGTCCGGCCCGCCCCATGGGAACCCGGCCACGGTGGTGGTGTTCTCGCACGCCTCCGGGTTGGTGAGGAATGGCCGGGGCGGTTCGAAGGTCACCGAGCCATCCGGGGCGGTGATGATGCGCCCGGCGGTGTAAGCCAGCCCGGCCTTGTAATCGTTGCCGAAGAAACACAGGTCGCAGGCGTCTCCGATACCGTCGCCGTCGCGGTCGGCCTGATCGGCGTTGGGCTGGTAGATACAGTTGTCCACCAGCTCCGCGCCGCAAGCCAGCTCATCCGGCCGGCCGATGCGCGGGACGCAGGAGAGGCCGGATTCGTTCACGCCGTCGCCGTCAATGTCGTTGTCGCAGGCATCGCCGCGCCCGTCCTTGTCGAAGTCGAACTGGTAGGGGTTGGGCGTGCGCGGGCAGTTGTCCTTGATGTCGATGATCCCGTCGCCGTCGCCGTCATCGCAGGCGTCGCCGATGCCGTCGCCGTCCTTATCGGCCTGGTCGGGGTTGTAGGCCAGCGGGCAGTTGTCCGCCGGGTCCTTGCGGCCGTCGTTGTCGTCGTCCTCGTCGCAGGCGTCGCCCTGGCCGTCCTTGTCGGTGTCCTTCTGGTCGGGGTTCTTCACCGCCCGGCAGTTGTCCTTGGCGTCGTCGATGTAGTCGTAGTCGAAGTCCTTCACGCCGGGGTCGAGCACGCCGTCGCAGCCCAGGTCGCCGGTCGCCAGTTCCACGGCGGCGAAGGCGTTGCGCACCTGGCAGACGTCGTCCTGGGTGAGGCCGTGCACTCCGCTGTCGGCCCAGGACTGCGCCAAGGCGATGGTGGCGCCCGCGGCGTTCATCAGGCTGCTGCCTCCGGGCAGACCTGCCATAGTCCAGAATTCCAGCTGGCCCATTTTCTGCAGGCCGATGCCTCTGACGCTCCAGCCGTTGAAATCGCCGCCTTCGGAGATGAGATAGGCGGCCTTGTTGGGAATGCCGCTGTTGGAGTGGACGCCACCCTTGTCGGTCGCTTCGGTCCGGTATTTTGAAAACATGTCCTTGGCGGGCGAAATCAGCGAGCGCGAGAAGCCGGGGCAGCACCCGCCGCCCATCACCCAGTCGCCGTTCCCGGCGTAGGCGGCCATGATGTCGGCATAACTCTCATTGAGCGCGCCGGACTGGTTGGCATAGATGAGTCCCGAGGTGCGGCGGATGATGGCGTGAGTGAATTCGTGCACGGTGACGTCGTAGCCCACCCAACCGGTGTTGAACTCGATGATGTCGCAAGCCGACGTCCACTGGGCGTTGGACACCCCGGCATGGACATAGGCTTCGATCTGCCCCTCGTCAGCATCCCAGGAATGCCGCCCAAACGAGTTATGGAAGAAAGCGTAGGTCCAGCGCAGGAACCACCAGGCGTTCGTTATGTCTTTGTCGCCATGGTAGGACTTCTTGACGCCCTTCTCGCTGCCGACGTAGTCGTCGTCGGTGGTCCAGTAGTAACAATAGGTATCGTTGCCGTTGGCGCCGTTGGCATGTTCCAGGTCCAGGTCATAGCCGGCCAGTTCGCCGCCGTGGTCCTCTGCCAAAAAGTAGAAATACAACACCTCGCCGGTGTGGGCATCCACGTAATAGCGCGCCGGCTCCCGCCCGGCAAGCGTGACCTGCCACGCCAGATGGGTATCGCGCGGCAGGTCTTCGCTCAACAGGCTTTCGTCGAACACCAGCAGCGAGGTTTCGCCAAGCACGCGACCGAGGGCATCGCCGGAAGCGGCGATGGCCAGGGCTTCGGCTTCCGGCGGGGTGAGGCCCGGGACCGGCTCAAGGTTGGCCTCGCTCAACAGGTCGCCGGTGCTGAAAACAAAGTGGTCGCCGCGCAGGTGCACCACCAGTTCCGCGCCGAAGACCGGCAGGCCGAGATAGGTCTGGTAAAAGCGCACCGTTTCGCCCGTCTCGCCTTCCACCCGCTGCACGTGCAGTTCCAGGTCCGGGTCGTTCTGGCCCAGCAGGTCGCGGTAGTCGGAGAGAAAGGCGCGGGCGCGCTCCACCGGGTCGGCGCCCTTCACCTTCACGCGCGCGGAAAGCAGGATGGGAAAGCCGTTGCGGAAGAGGATCTCCGGCGGGCGGGCTGCGGCGGCCTCCAGGCGTTCCAGAGCCGCCACCTGCGGGCTGGCTGGCGGGGCCGGCGGCCGCCGCAGCCAGAAAAAGGCGGCCACCAGGACGCCCAGGAGGATGGGCACCAGGAGCACCAACGCGATTCGGTTCGTTCGAGGGGGCATAAATCCTCTTCGGGCGGTAGGGCTTAAAAGGAAAGAGCGCGGCCGTCAATCCCAACCAGCGCCCTATGTTTCCCCATAGAATAACCCATGCCCGGCGGACAGGCAACCTCCAATTGCCTGCATGTTATAATATAGCGTTTTGCGGGCCAGGCCGAGGGCCAGGCCTGCCAAAACTCAAGCATAGGAGCACGCACTTTGGCATTCAATCCCCTGACCTGGCTTCTGGGGTTCTTTTCCTTAGATATAGGCATAGATCTCGGCACAGCCAATA
Organism: Chloroflexota bacterium; assembly: GCA_016191875.1. Lineage (GTDB taxonomy): Bacteria > Chloroflexota > Anaerolineae > Anaerolineales > UBA11579 > SCUK01. Next base: position 141,092 of record JACPVG010000036.1, on the reverse strand, counting down.
CCCTGGTTCACGTGCGCGGCAAGGGCATCGTCATCAACGAGCCCTCCTGGGTCGCCATTGACAAGAAGACGCGCCAGGTGCAGGCCGTGGGCGCCGAGGCCAAGGCCCTGGTCGGAAGGACCCCGGCCAACATCATCGCCGTCCGCCCGCTGCGGGATGGCGTCATCTCCGAGTTTGAGATCACCGAAGAGATGCTGCAATACTTCATCGGCCAGGCCCACCAACAGAGCCTGGTGCCCTTGCCGCGCCCGCGCGTCGTCGTCGGCATCCCCTCCGGGGTCACCGAAGTGGAGAAACGCGCCGTACACGACGCCGCCATGCTGGCCGGCGCCCGCGAAGCCCACCTGATCGAGGAACCGACCGCCTCGGCCATCGCCGTCGGCCTGCCCATCGACCGGGTCGGCGGCAGCATGATCGTGGACATCGGCGGCGGCACCACCGAGGTCACGGTGTTCTCGATGGGCGGCATCGTCACCTCGCGCTCGCTGCGGGTGGCGGGCGACGAATTGGACCAGGACATCCTCAACTACATCCGCAACAAATACAACCTGCTCATCGGCGAGCGCATGGCCGAAGAGGTCAAGATGAAGATCGGCTCGGCCTACCCGCTGCCGGAAGAGAAGACCTTTGTGGTGCGCGGCCGCAACCTGGTCAACGGCCTGCCGGAGACCCTGGAAGTCTCCTCCGTGGAGGTGCGCGAGGCCATGAGCGGTTCGGTGCAGACCATCATCGACACCGTCAAAGACTCGCTCGACGAGGTGGCCCCGGAGATCATCGCCGACCTGATGGACATCGGCGTGTGCCTGTCGGGCGGCGGCGCGCTGCTGCTGGGCCTGGCCGAGCGCCTGACCGACGAACTGCGCATCCGCGCCTGGGTGGCCGAAGACCCGATGACCTGCGTGGCGCGCGGCGCCGGCCTGGTGCTGGAAGACTTCGAAGCCCACCAGAAGTGGCTGCTGCCCCTCGACGGGCGCTAATCCCCCTTCAGTTCCTCCCACCGGGCGGCTCCCGGCCGCTTCTCCGGTACAATTCCCCGCAGGAAACCCATGAAATCCTTCCAACGCCGCCCGTGGCAAACCCTGACCATCACGCTGCTGGTGCTGGGCGTGCTGGTGCTGGCCTTCGGCGGCTTCCTCACGCCGCTGGCGGGCCTGGCCCTGCGGCCGATCCTGCCCATCCAGGAGTGGCTCAACAGCCGCTTCCTGGCCTTCCAGACGCTCTTCGCCGCCCCGGCCGACACCGCCCGCCTGCAGCAGGAAAACGCCCAACTGCAGCAGGAGGTCTCCCAATTGCAGGCTCAGGTCATCGCCCTCCAGCAGCAGGTCACCGAGGTGGAGATCCTCTCCGCCCTGCTGGACTTCGCCCGCGCCCAGCCGGCCAATGAATACCAGGCGGCGGCGGTCATCGGGCGCGACCCTTCGCCCTTCCTGCAATACATCCTCATCAACCGCGGCTCGGATGACGGCCTGCGGCGCGGCATGCCGGTGGTGAGCGCCCAGGGGCTGGTCGGGCGCATCGCGGCCGTCACCGCCAACGCCGCCCGCGTCCAGCTCATCTCCGACCCGGCCTCGCTGGTGGATGTGCGCATCCAGCCCGCCGAGGCGGATGGCATCCTCAACGGCTCCGTAACCGCCGACCTGTTCATCACCCAGATCCCGGTCAGCGCCAGCATCCAGCCCGGCGACCTGGTGCTGACCTCCGGCCTGGGGGGCCAGTACCCGGCCAACATCCTCGTCGGCCAGATCACCAGCGTGCGCAGCGAGGCCACCGCCCTCTTCCAACTGGCCTCGGTGGGCCCGGTCTCCGATCTCACCCGGCTGGAGATCGTGCTGGTCATCATCAACTTCCGCCCGATCGATATCGCCCCTCTGCTGCCCACCCCCGCCGGAGGGCCGTAGGCGTGCTGCCCAGCCTGCTCGCCCTGGTTTCGCTGGGGGCCGCCGCCCTGCTGCAGGTCACCGTGGCCGCCCAGCTGACGCTGCTGCACGGCCCGGCTGACCTGGTGCTGCTCACCCTGCTGGGGTGGGCGCTGCGCCGCCGCCTGCCCGGCCACTGGGTCTGGGGGCTCATCGCCGGCCTGCTGGTGGGTTTCGCCAGCCAGTTGCCCTGGTGGCTGATGCTGGCGGCCTACCTGGGCGCAGCCGGGCTGGCGGCTTTCCTGCCGCGCCGTATGTGGGAGGTGGCCTGGCTCAACCTCTTCACCGCCGTGCTGCTGGGCACATTCCTGGTGCATGGCCTGGCTTACGTGTATCTGTGGGTGCTGCGCACGCCCATCGCCCCCGTCCAGGCGCTCAATCTCGTCATCCTGCCCAGCCTGCTGCTCAACCTGCTGCTGGCCCTGCCGGTCTACGGCCTGATGGGCGAATTCGCCAAGGTGTTCTACCCGCAGGAGATCGCCAATGAGTAACAGCCAACCCGGGCGGCCGCGCGCCACGGCCCTGGCCCCCGGCCGCGTGCGCGTCTTCCGCCTGCTGGCCGTCCTCGTGTTCGGCGTCTTCATCCTGCGGCTGTTCTCGCTGCAGATCCTGCAGGCCGACCGCTGGGCCTCTGAGGCTCAGGCCAACCGCACCGAGACCATCAGCCTGCCCACCCTGCGCGGCGTCATCTACGACCGCAACGGCATCGTGCTGGCGCGCAACATCGCCTCCTACAACATCGCCGTCACCCCGGCCCTGCTGCCCGAAGACCCCGGCGAAGTGGAAGAGATCGTACGCCAGCTGGCCCAGTTCACCGACCTGCCCATCAGCCAGGGGAACATCGAGACGGACCCGCTCATCCAGTGCGGCGAGAACCTGGGCATCTCGGAGATGATCGCCATCGGCACCTCCTTCGCCCCCTTCCAGCCGGTGCTGATCGAGTGCGACGTGCCGCGCGAAGTGGCCCTTATCATCCAGGAGCGCGCCGCCGACTGGCCGGGCGTCTCGATTCAGGTGGAGCCGGTGCGCGACTATCCCACCGGGGCGCTCACCTCCACCTTCATCGGCTACCTCGGCCCGATCCCGGCCGTGCTGGAAGAGCAGCTGAGCGAACTCGGCTTCCTGCCCAACCGCGACAAGATCGGCTACGCCGGGCTGGAACTGTTCTTCGACCCGATCCTGCGCGGCAGCAACGGCCGGCGCGTGGTGGAAGTGGATGTGGCCGGCGAAGCCCTGCGCGACCTGACCACCGTGGTGCAGCCCCAGCCCGGCCAGAACCTGGTGCTCACCATCGACACCCGCCTGCAGCAGGCCGCCGACGCCATCCTCAAGAACGAGATCGAGCTGTGGAACCAGTATTTCGCCACGCTGCGCATCTCCAGCGCGGTGGCCATCGCCATGAACCCGCGCACCGGTGAGATCCTCGCCATGGTGTCCTACCCCACCTATGAGAACAACCGCATGGCGCGCTTCATTCCGCAGTACTACTACGAGCAACTGCTGGCCGACGCCACCTATCCGCTGCTCAACAAGGCCGTCGGCTACGAACTGCCGGCCGGCTCAGTGTTCAAGATCGTCACCGGCATCGGCGCGCTCAACGAAGGCGTCATCACGCCCGACCAGATCATCCAGACCCCCGGCCTCATCACCGTCACCGAGAGTTTCTACGCCAACGACCCCGGCCGGGCCCGCGAATTCGTGGACTGGAACCGGGCCGGGTTCGGCAGCCTGGACTTCATCGGCTGCATCGCCAATTCCAGCAACGTGTGCCTGTATAAACTCGGCGGCGGCTATCAGGACGAGATTCCCCAGGGCCTGGGCATCTGCCGCCTGGGCACCTACGCCCGCGCCCTGGGCTACGGCCAGTACCTGGGCATTGAACTGCCCGACGAGACCGACGGCCTGATTCCCGACCCGACCTGGAAGCGCATCAACCAGGGCGAGAACTGGTCCACCGGCGACACCTACATCGCCAGCGTGGGGCAGGGCTTTGTCATCGCCAGCCCCCTGCAGGTGCTGATGTCGGCCGCGGTGGTGGCCAACGACGGCGTGCTCATGCGCCCGACCATCATGCGCGAAGTGGTGGACGGCGAAGGCAATGTGGTGCCGGTGCTCACCGACGACGAAGGCAACCTGCTGACGCCCGCCTACGACGACGCTGGAAACCTGATCGGCCTGGACGACGCGGGCAACCCCGTGCCGAATCCCAACATCGTCAGCCCCTTCTCGCCGGATATCAAGTGGGACCTTACGCTGGACGCCCGCATCCAGAAATATGAGAATCCGGACGGCATCGGCTCCTGCAAGGAGATCGAGGGCGAGCTTGTCACCATCGAACCCTGGGTGATCAGCATGATGCAGCGCGGCATGCGCCAGGCGGTGGTCAACGGCACGCTCACTGAAGTGTTCGAGGGCATCACTGTGGCGGCGGCCGGCAAGACCGGCACCGCCGAATATTGCGATGCCGTCGCCCTCGCCAAGAATCTGTGCATCCCCGGCAACTGGCCGACCCACTCCTGGACGGTGGCCTACGCCCCCTACGACAACCCGGAGATCGCCGTGGTGGCCTTCCTGTACAATGGCGGCGAAGGCGCCAGCGTGGCCGGGCCGGTCGTGTTCCGCATCCTGGAAGCCTACTTCGAACTCAAGGCCATCGACGCCGGCCTGGGCTCACCCTGATCGGCCCCATGCTATAATCGCGCCACGTTCACGCAGGAGGGCTGGCAGCGGATATGCGCCCGTCGGTACAGATTAAAGGGATACGCGAAGGGCTGCTCGTCACCCTGGGGGAGGGCTACTGGCCGGATGTGCAGACCGCTCTCCTGGAAGAAATCGCCCAGAAAGCCGATTTTTTCAAGGGCGCCCGCCTGATTCTCGACGTCGAAAACCACATCCTTAACGCCGCCACGCTCGGCAAGCTGCGCGACCTGCTCTCCGACCATCATCTCTCGCTGTGGGCGGTGCTGAGCCACTCGCCCACCACCCAGCAGACCGCTCAGACCCTCGGCCTGGCCACCCGCATCCACCAGCCCCGCCCGGAAGAAGCCGCCCCCGCGCTCCCGTCTGAATTCGAAGGCAGCGAGGCCCTGCTCCTGCGGCGCACCCTGCGCTCCGGCAGCCGCGTGGAGCACTCTGGGCACGTCACGGTCATCGGGGACGTGAACCCCGGCGCGGAGATCATCGCCGGCGGCGACGTGGTGGTGTGGGGCCGCCTGCGCGGTCTGGTGCACGCCGGCGCCGACGGCGACCCCGAGGCTGTGGTGTGCGCTCTGGACCTCTCGCCCACCCAGCTGCGCATCGCCGGGCAGATCGCCATCGCCCCGGCGCCGCGCAGCCAGCCGCGCCCGGAAATGGCGCGCCTGCGCGACGGCCAGGTGGTGGCCGAGCCGTGGAGCCTGCCCGGGCAGGAATAACAAAACCCATGCGGCTGCGCGACAGCCGGAAATGCCGCTCCAGTCTATAATAAGTAACGCCGTGTGCAAGTATTCCATGCTGACCGGTTTTCGGGCCGACCCTTCACTTCGTTCAGGCCAGGCACACCGCCTGCGGCGGGTGGTCGGCCCCTACGACCAGCCGTAGGGGCCGATCTCGGAGGCGAAGCCGACGAGTATCGGCCCGGATTTGGCAGGTTCTCACTGATACTTGCACACGAGGTTAAGTAGTTGGCCGTAAGAGTAAGGAGAGTCACGCTGGAAGGTCGGAGTCCTTTGCAAAAAGACTTTCGGTGGGCTGCTTCGACGAGGCTCACGTCCAATCGAGCCATTCTGTTCTTATCTGTGTACATCTGTGGTTAAATACGTCTTCTGAACCACAGTCAGGCACCTACGGGAAATAACCATGAGCGCACGCAGGACGTCATCCAATTCCTCCAACCCGGCCGGCGGCGGGAAGGTCATCACCATCACCTCCGGCAAGGGCGGGGTGGGCAAGACCACCGCGACCGCCAATATCGGCGCGGCCCTGGCCGCCGAAGGCTACAAGGTGTGCTGCATCGACGGCGATATCGGCCTGCGCAACCTGGATGTCGTCATGGGCCTGGAGAACCGCATCGTCTACGACCTGGTGGACGTGATCGAAGGGCGTTGCAAACTGCGCCAGGCGATGATTCGCGACAAGCGCCTGCCGGAACTGTATCTGATCCCGGCCGCCCAGACCCGCGACAAGAGCGCCATCTCGCCCTCCGACATGGTGCGCCTGTGCGACGAACTGCGCGCCGAAGTGGATTACATCATCGTGGACAGCCCGGCGGGCATCGAGCGCGGCTTCCGCAACGCCATCGCCCCCGCCGACGAAGTCGTCATCATCACCAACCCGGAAGTCTCGGCCGTGCGCGACGCCGACCGCATCATCGGCCTGGTCGAGGCCGAGCAGAAAGGCCCGGCCAAACTGGTGCTCAACCGCCTCAACGCCAGCATGGTGAAACGCGGCGACATGCTGGCCCCGGAAGACGTGCTGGAATTGCTCGCCATCCAGCTCATCGGCCTGGTCCCGGAAGATGAGAACGTCATCGTCAGCAGCAACAGCGGCTCACCCATCGTGCTGGATGAGAAGAGCCGGGCCGGGCAGGCCTTCCGCAACGTCGCCAAACGCCTCACCGGCCAGGAGGTGCCCTTCATCAGCATGGATGCCGACGACGGTTTCCTCAGCCGCCTGGGCAAGATGATGGGGCGGGGAGGGTAAGGCGATGATGGACTTCCTGGGCCGCAAGCGCAAGAGCGCCAACAAAGCCAAAGAGCGCCTCAAACTGGTACTGATTCATGACCGCACCGACCTGCCGCCGGGCATGATGGAAGACCTGCGCGACGAACTCATCGAGGTCATCTCGCGCCACATCGCCGTGGACCGCGACCAGGTGCGCATCCAGGTCACCCAGGACGGCCGCGACCAGCACCTGGTGGCCGAGATCCCGCTCAAGCCCGCAAAAGCCCGCGGCCGCTGAGAGGCGAAGAGCAGAGAGCAGGCAGCAGGGAGCAGACAGCCGGCAGGGGGAGAGGGAGCGGCGGATTCCTTGAGTTGATTGCCTTCAGTTGGCGGGCGTAATTGCTGGGGAATTCCGACCGCTGTGTCACACCAACCCCCGCCCGAGGGAGAAGTGACAATACTGAGTCACATGAACACGCGCCTATCGTTCAATTCGAATCAGTTCTGCAAGTCCCCAACATGTAGGGGCGAAGCCCGATTGCCAATCCCGCCCGACGCGGGTAGAATCGCTTCGCAAGCCCGCCGGTAACCCCTGAGTCCCCCATGCGTCTGCAAACCTGGAAGCATTTCGATTTTCTGCTGCTCGGCGCGGTGGTCGTGCTGATCATCTTCGGCGTCGCCATGATCAACTCGGCCATCGCCGGCAACCCGGAGCTCATCGAAGCCCAGGCCGTCGAGCGCCAGATCATCTTCGCCCTGTTCGGCCTGGGCGTCATCTTCATCACCACCCTGCTCGATTACCACCTGTGGATCACCATCAGCCGGGTGATGTTCGTGGTCATCATCTTCTTCCTCGCCCTGGTGGCCTTCGGCGGCGAGACCGCCTTCGGGGCGCAGCGCTGGCTGGACGTGGGTTTCGCGCTCATCCAGCCCTCGGAACTGGCCAAGCTCACCGCCATCCTGCTGCTGGCCGACTACTTCCAGCGCAACCGGGAAATCGCCGGCACGTTCGGCTGGGTGGCGCGCAGCTTCCTGGTGGTGTTCTTCCTCACCATCCTCATCCTCCTGCAGCCCAACCTCAGCACCTCCATTGTCATCTATGTCATCTGGGCCGCCCTGCTCTTCGCCGCCGGCCTCAAGTGGCAGCAGGTGGTGCTGTTCGGAATGCTGGCCCTCATCCTGGCGGCCGCGGCCTTCCCCCTCCTGGAACCCTACCAGCAGCAGCGCGTCATCCAGTTCGCCGCCCCCGACCCGGAGGCGCGCTTCGGGGCCACCTACAACGTCACCCAGGCATTGGTCACCATCGGCTCGGGCGGTTGGCTGGGCCAGGGCTACGGCCAGGGGTCGCAGGTGCAGCTGCGCTTCCTCAAAGTCCGCCATTCGGACTTCATCTTCGCCGCCACCGCCCACGAGTTCGGCTTCGTCGGAACGGTGGCGCTGATGGCTGTGCTGTTGTTCGTCATCTTCCGCGTCCTGCGCGCCGCCCGCCTGGCGCACGATACCTTCGGGGCGCTCATCTGCTACGGGGTAGCCACCTGGATGACCTTCCAGGCGATAGTCAACATCGGGATGAACCTGAACCTGATGCCGGTGACCGGCCTGCCGCTGCCGTTCGTCTCGCATGGCGGCAGTTCGCTGCTTTCGCTGATGTTGAGCATCGGCCTGGTGCAAAGCGTGGTGGCGCGCCACAAAATGCTGGAATTCTGAACCCCGGGACAAGGGCCAGGCGTCGCCCGGATTCCGGGACATCTGACCCTTGAAGAGTCTGTTGCCGAAACTCTAGAATCGAACAAGGGCGCGGGGGATCGTTATTTCGCGTTTGCCGTCATCGAAGTGAACATCGCACAACAGGGTTCCCCGCGCCTTCCATTTCGTCTTGAACGAGGAGGTTCGGGATGACCGCCAATAAGCCTGCCCAACTTGTTTGTCCCTCCTGCGCCGACGAGGTCGCGCCCGGCGCGGAGTTCTGCCCCGCCTGCGGCTTCAGCGAACCGGGCAAACCGCCGGCCGACCTGGCGGCGCTTGAAGGCCAGCCGCGGGTTCAGGCCGCCGCACTGGAAGCCTTGCGCAAGGGCGCCGGGCCGTTCTCCTTCCGCTTCGAGGAAGTGAAGACAGCCATCGCCCGCCCGGCGCGCGTCCCGAACAGCACCGGCGTGAATTTCAACATCGCTGCCGCCGGCTTGCTGGCGGGAGCCCTCGGGGGCCTGGCGGCGTACTTCCTGCTCGTCCTGCTGGCCCTGTTGGCCCTGGCCGTCTCCCGGTCGGCGTTCTTCAGCCTGATGGTCATGATCATTGCCCCATTCGTCCTCTTCTTAGTGCCGTTCGGCGGAGGCTGGCTGGCGGGAGCCGCCATTAACAAGCGCGGCATGGCGTTCAACAGCACGGATTGGGACAACCTGCGCCGGATTGGCGCGCTGAGCGCGCTGGCGGCGTTCGGCGTTTTCGCCCTCACCCACTACCTGCGCATGGGTCCCGCCGAGTGGCTGGACTCCTGGGTGGACTGGGCCTGGCTGCTGGTGGCCCTGCCCGGCTTCCTGTTTGGCGCATGGGGCAGTTCCGGCGAGGAGCTGGCCAAGGAACCCTACTGCGAGACGTGCCGCAAATACATGCGCAAGACGGAGTTCGGCCGGCCGGTGGGCATGCAGGCCCCCGGCGGCTTCCCGATTCGCTTCGAGCCGCGCCTGCTTGAGGCCCTCAAATCCGGCCGGCTGGCCGCCATCGCCGAATTGGGCGCGGATTGGGTGGCGGAGAATTTCGTTACCCTCACCTTCTGGGACTGCGAGGGCTGCGAGGAAGATGGTTACGTCAATCTCCAGACCACGCAGACCCGCAACGTGCGCGACAACAAGGGCAACCTGAACCTGACCAGCCAGACCCGGCTGGTGTTCTCCCAGCGCATCGGAAAAGAAGCGATTTCGGCGTTGAGAGAGGCGGCTCGGGCGCTGATTCCGGCCGCGGCGTGAGGTAAGGGCAAACCGACGGAGGAAGACCGCCGGTCGCGGCGGTCTTCTTTGCATTTCTCCCAGCGATGCGGGCAGGTAAGGTTGGCGGGTCAGGACCGGCGGGCGCCCAGTTTGGGCCTGACGCGTCGCCAGGAAGCGGCCGCGCCATCGGTCCCGGATGTATTACTAATAAGTTGTTGACTTACTATAAGGTATATGGTAGTATATTGATGTGATAAGGAGAAACCGAACATGGAGACGTACGCAACAGTAAAAGGCCAGATCGTCATCCCCGCTTCCCTGCGCCGGAAATACGGCATCAAGAACGGCACGAAGATCATCGTGATGGACACCGGCGAAGCCATCCTGCTCAAGCCTGTCACCGAGCAGTATCTCAAGAACCTGCAAGGCTCGCTCAAAGGCAAGGGCGGCCTGAAAGCCCTGACCGATGAACGCCGCAAGGACAAGGAACGGGAGTGAGCATGGCGGCCAGGGTGCTTGACTCCTATGCCCTGATGGCTTTCTTCGAAGACGAGCCGGGCGCGGATGCCGTCCGCAACCTGCTGCTCAAAGCCGAGGAGGGCAGCCCCAAGCTCCTGATGTGCGTCGTCAACCTGGGGGAGGTCTGGTACGCCATCGCCCGCACCAACTCCGCCCGGGTCGCCGATGAGTATATTCAAGAGGTCGAGGGCATGGCGATAGAGATCGTGGACGCCGACTGGAAGTTGACCCGTCTGGCGGCGGAGTTCAAAACCAGTGGGAACATCGCCTACGCCGATTGCTACGCCGCCGCGCTGGCGAAGAGCCGCAAGGCGGAACTGGTGACGGGGGACAGAGAGTTCAAGACGCTGGAAAAGGAAATCCGGATAGACTGGCTGTAACCAGCCTCAACGCCCCCTACCCCTTCTTCTCTTTTTCCCTCTTGTAATCCACAAACCGGTAGCCCACACCGCGCTCGGTGAGGATGTATTTCGGGTTGGCCGGGTCGGCTTCCAGTTTCTGGCGCAGGTAGTTCACGTACAGGCGCACGTAGTGCGGCTCGTCGCGGTATTCGTAGCCCCACACCTTGGCCAGGATCTGGTCGTGGCTGATCACCCAGCCGGCGTTCTGCACCAGGTGGTAGAGCAGGCGGTATTCCGTGGGGCGCAGTTTCACCAGTTTGCCCTCCACCCACACCTCGCGCCGGTCAAAGTCGATCTTCAGCCGTTCATCCACCTGAATCGCCCCGCTGCTGGCGCTGCGCGCCCCATCCGTGCGGCGCAGCACGGCCCGCACCCGGCTCACCAGTTCGCGCGGGCTGAAGGGCTTGGTGACGTAATCGTCGGCGCCCAGTTCCAGACCGTGCACCCGGTCGTCCTCCTCGCCCTTGGCGGTGAGCATGATGACCGGCACGTCGTTGTTCTCGCGGATCAGGCGCAGGGCCTCAAAGCCATCGAAATCCGGCAGCATCACATCCAGCAGCACCAGGTCCGGCAGGGTCTCGCGCAGGCGGTCCATGGCCTGCTGGCCGGAGAACGCCTCGACGACTTCGAAGCCGTCGTGCTCCAGGTTCAGCCGGATGAAGCGCACCATGCGCTCTTCATCGTCCACCACCAGGATGCGGCGGTTGCTCAGGTCCTTCTCGGTCATGGAGGTTACTCGCGGACGAAGCCGATGATCTCTTCATCTTCCTCGGAAGGCAGGATTTCGAGGAAAGCGATGCGCTCCCAGGGCCACACCACCGTGGTGACATTCTCGGCCAGGAAGTGGACGTCTTTGCCGTCGCGCTTGCGGGCATTGCGCAGGATCAGTAACGTATCCGTCAACACCGGCATCTCTTCAATGTCGCCCAGAATCGGCTCCTCATTGGCAATATGGACAAGGACGTTTATCGGCATGACAGACTCCTGCTTATGGGGTTGGAACTGGCGTCAGTCTTCCGCCGCCAAGGCTAATCCTGGCGCACCAGGGCCTGCAGTTTGAGACGCCCCAGCGAGAGCATGTCGCCGTGGCGCAGTTCATATTCGCGGTGCGGCTGCAGGCGGTCGTTGTTCAGGCGCGTGCCGTTGCTGGACCCCAGGTCGATGAGCATGATCTGGTCTACGGCCACCCGGATGGTGGCATGCAGGCGGCTGACGCCCTGGGAATAGGCCTCGAAAGGCGTAAGGTCGACATCCGGCAGGATGGATTGGCCCTCGCTCACCCGCCCGATGGTGAATTCTTCGCGGCCCACCAGCGGCAGGATCTGGCCGGTGCGCACCACATGCAGGCTGACGAACGCGTCCGAGGTCTGTACCGGCGGCGGGGGGATCGGCGCGGCCTGTTCGCCGCCGTCGCCTTTGCTGGTGTCCGTGGCGCGGATGGCGGCGGTGGAGAGGCCGTCTTCGCTGATCAGTTTCGTTCCACACTCCGCGCAGAACAATGCCCCATCAAAGTTCTCATGAGCGCAGTTTGGGCATTGCACGGTCATAAGCCTGCCACCTCCTATTTTCCATCCGGAAATATGAGAGAGCGCGTCTCATATTTTAACTGCTTTTTCGACTCTTCACCGAACGATTCACCCTTCTGGATGTTCTTCAATTCCAGACGCACCGTGTGGGCCAGGTCCGGCCGCCCCGAGGAGAGCAGCTGGTTGGCCAGGCTGTTCAAGCGGGCGGTGGCCTTTTCCACGTTGCCGGCTTCCATCTCTTCGCGGGCGCGCTCCTGCATCCGATACAACGAAAGGCGCGACATGGCCTTCACCAGCACCTGGGGCGGCGGTTCCACTTCCGGCTCTTTGGCCGCCGTGCGCAGCAGGCTGAACCGGGCCGTGGTGTCCGGGATCTTGCGGGTGGGAATCTTTAGCCGCAGGTCGCCCTCCGCCAGCGTGATCTGGCGGGTGCCTTCCGGGACTCGCTGGATGATGAATTCAATGAGAATGGAGAGGCTGGGGCCCAGCGGGATGTTCCCCAGCTGGACGGGCGTTTTCAGCGGCAGCGCCCCGGGGTCGGGCGAGAGCCGGAAGGCGTAGCGCAGCTCCACATCCGGCGGGGTCTTGTAGTCCAGCAGCACATTGTTGGCATAGGTGCGGGTGATGCCCTGGAACTGCTTTTCCAGCAGGCGGCGGATGTCGTCCGGCCGCCGGGCATACGAACTGGTGCCGCCGGTCTTGCCGGTCAGCGCGTCCAGGAATTCATCGTTCCATTCGTTGCCGATTCCCAGCCCGCTGATGGTGATGGCGCGATCGGCGGCGTAGTCGCCCACCTCCAGGCTGGCCGCCTCGTCGCCGTAGGTGCGGCCATCGGTTACCAGCAGGAGCTGGTTGACAAAAGAGGGGCTGAGGTTGCGGCCGACCTCGTTCATCCCGGCTTTCAGGCCCTGGAGGATCTCGGTGCCGCCGCCAGTGCGCAGCTGGCTGATGCGGGCTTCGATGCGTCCCAGGTCCACGCCGCGCTCGGCCGGGATGATGACTTCCGCCCGGTCATCGAAGGCCACCACCGAAAGGTAGTCTTCCGGGTTCAGGCTGCGCACCAGGGTGGTGGCGGCGGCTTTGACCATATCCAGGCGCGGCCCGGACATGCTGGTGGAGGTATCCAGCACCAGGCAGATGTTCAGCGCCGGTTTCTTGCGGTCTTCGTCCGTGGGGCGCGACAACAGGTCCAGCAACACATACACCAGTTGCGGACTGTCCATCGTCGGCAGCACGCTGCGGCTGTAGATGGCGTTCACCATCACGTCGGAGGGTGGGTCGATATCGTCCGGCAGCAGGCGGTCGTAGTCCGTCCGGCGCTGGACGTTGGAAAGCGTCTCGTAGGCTTCCTGAATCTGTAAGAAGACTTCGGTATCGTCGGGGTTCTCAGAGGTATCCGGGTGCAGGCGGCGGGCGGCCGCATGGTAGGCGGAGCGAATCTGTTCCGGGGTCGCACTCTTCGGGACCCCCAAACGCGCGTAGTAGTTGTCCAGATACCCCGTTGCCATAGGTCAGACCCGATCCATTAGCCTCACGAGAATGGCGGTGATGTTGTCCACCCCGCCGGCGTTGTTGGCGGCCTCCACCAGCGCCTGGCAGGCGGCCTGCGGGTTGGGGGCGCTGACCACCAGGTTGAACAATTCATCTTCGCCCACCAGGCCCCACAGCCCATCCGAGCAGATCAGCAGGTAGCCCGGCTCCGGCATGGCGGCGGTGAACACGTCCGGGTCGGCCGGGTCGCCCTGGCCCAAGGCCCGGTAGAGCATGGATTTCTGCGGGTGGACGGCGGCCTCTTCCGGGGTGATCTGCCCGAGTTCCTCCAGGCGCTTGACCAGCGAATGGTCGCGGGTGAGGGTCTGGACGCGCCCATCCATGTAGATGGCATAGGCGCGCGTGTCGCCCACGTGCGCCACGGTCATCTGGGTGTTCATCACCAGCACGGCGGTCATGGTAGTGCCGCCGCCGGGCGCGCCGCGCAGGATCTCATCGTGGGCCTTGCGCACGCCCTGGCGCATGATCTCCTGCAAACTATCGTGGGGCGGCTCCGGGGCGGCGCCAAACAGAGGGCTGTGCAGTTTGCCGACCAGGTAAGTGCCCATGCTGCGCACCGCCAGGTCGCTGGCCATCTGGCCGTTTTCGTGCCCGCCCATGCCGTCGGCCACGATGAAGATGCCCAGCGGCAGCGTGGCCGTGCTGGACGAGATCGTGGCGGCGTAGGCGAACACGGCATCTTCGTTGTTTTCGCGCTGGCGGCCCTGGTTGCGGGCCATGCCTACCACCAATTGGGCAGGGTCGATGCGGCTGGCGGCCTGGGCGATCTCTTCCAACTGCTGTTCGGAAAGCGGCGCGGTGGTGGCATCGCTGGTCCGGGCAGTCACCGGAGTGGGCCGCGTGGGCACATCGCGGCCTTTGCCCGTGCGGCGGAAGATGCTTTCGAATAGGTTTTTCAAAAACGACCCCTTCCTGGTCACGCCAACAGGGCGTAGACTTTCTTGTCGGTTGAACCAATGTAGATGTGGTCTTCATGCGCCACCGGGGTGCCGGTGATGGGGCCTTCCGTGGCGAACGCCCATTTGAGCCGGCCGGTGCGCTGTTCCAGGCAGTAGAGGTGGCCGTCCACCGAACCGCAGTAGACCGAATCGTTGTAGACGATCGGCGAGCCGCTCACCTGGTGTTCGGTGGTGAAACGCCAGTTCTCCTTGGCCGAGCGGGCATCGATGCTGTAGATCACGTTGTCGGCCGCCCCGACGAAGAGCATGCCGTCCGAAAGGGCCGGGCTGGAGACCGTGCCCTTGCCCAACCGGAAGCGCCATAGCACCCAGCCGGACAGGGGGTCCAGAGCGTAGATGGTGCTGTCCAGCGAGCCGACGTAGACGGCCTCGTTGTTCACCACCGGCGACGAGGTGATGGCGCGCTTGGCTTTGAAGCGCCACTTGATCGCCCCGCGGAAGTCGATGCACATCAGTTCTCCGGCCTCGGTGCCGACGTACACGTAATCGTTGGTGACGAAGGGCGTCGAACGCACCGGCGCGCCGGCTTCGGCCTTCCAGGACAGACGCCCGCTGGCGACGTTGACGGCATGCAGCGAGCCGTCATCCGAGCCGATGAAGGCGTGGCCCTCGGCGATACGCGGCGACGAGCGGATCGGTCCTTCGCTGAAGTAGGTCCACACCACGCTGCCGCTGCGGGCCGAGATCACATGCAGGCGCTGGTCTTCTGAACCCAGGTAGATATTGCCTTCAAACACCGCCGGGCGGCCGGGGATGCCCCCATCGGTCGGGTACTTCCATTTGAACTCGCCGTTGGAGGCGTCCAGGGCGTAGAGGTTGTTGTCGTAACAGCCGATGAACACGTTCCCGGAGTTATAGAGCGGCGTGCCGCGGATCTCGTCCTCGCATTCGAACACCCACAGGGCCTTGACCCCGCGCACCGGCGCGGTTCCGCCAGCCACATGCGAAATGCCGCCGCTGTGGATGAGCGTGCCGGTGCGCTTGGCGACGCCCAGCAGGGCTTCTTTGAACTCCAGGGCGGTCTTGAAACGGTCTTCCGGGTTGTATTGCAGGGCCTTGTCCACCACGGCCACCATTTCATCGGATACGTTGGGGTTGATCTCTTTGACCGGCCGTTCGGCGAACGAGAAGGGCGCTTCCAGGCGCGGGTCGCGCAGGGTCAGCAGGTGGTGCAGGCTGGCGCCCATGGCATAGATATCCACGGCCGGGGTGGCCTCGCCGCGGTACTGGTCCGGCGGGCTGTAACCCTGGGTGCCGACCATGGTGTTCTTGGTTCCGCTTTCAAAGACCTTGGCGATGCCGAAGTCCACCAGCACGATGTGGTTCTGCTGGTTGATCATGACGTTGGAGGGCTTGATATCCCGGAAGATGATCGGCTCGGGTTTGTGTTCGTGCAGGTATTGCAGCACATCGCACAGTTCCACCGCCCAGTTGAGCACCTGTTCTTCGGGGAAGAAGGTGGTGGTCTCGGAGAGGATATCGTCCAGGTCGCGCCCGTTGATGAATTCCATCACCAGGTAGGCCCGGTCGTTCTGGGTGTGGTAATCGTAGATGCGCGGGATGGCCTGGTGGCGCAGCGTGGCGAGGATGTTGGACTCGCGCTCGTAGATGGCGTTGATATTCTTGCGCACCAGCGGGTCGGCGATGTTGCTGATCATTTCTTTGATCGCCACCAGGCGGATGGCCTGGAAGTGCGCATCGCGGGCGCGGTAGACCGTGCCCATACCGCC
The DNA here is from genome assembly GCA_016191875.1 of Chloroflexota bacterium. GTDB lineage: Bacteria > Chloroflexota > Anaerolineae > Anaerolineales > UBA11579 > SCUK01. The sequence goes on along the minus strand of JACPVG010000036.1, from coordinate 124,925 downwards.
GCTGCCGATGATCTCCTGGATCTGGTAGCGATCCATGAGCATGTCGCCCGGCTGCATCTGCGGGCTGGTGTCCGGGGGCTTATCCTCGCCCAGTTTCTTGGTGAACGGGTCGGTCAGGGCGTTCTCCTCGCTCGTCCTGCGGCAACACAAAAAGGCCTGTTTCAGCCATCGGGCTGAATCTGCTCTGAATTATACTACCGCCTTTCCCGCCCTTCTGCACTCTGGAGGGTCAGTAATGCTTTGTTGCAAGGATGATCAACAATCCATTCTGTCATTCCAAAGGAGGGTGCGACCACCGATAAACTCAGTCCAACCTGCAACCCGATGGAAGAATCTCGACAAAAGTGTTTCTTATCCGACGACCCACTGCCGCATTTGGGGCTCTTTTCGCGAGATTCTTCGGTCGCGGATAAGGATTCTTTCAAGCCGAGTGTCGGCTGACCGCTCCCTCAGAATGACAATACTGAAGTTGGTCGTCTTTGCAACAGAGCGAGTAAGTAACCCCGTGGGCAAGGTTCTCCCTGGTTTGCCACATCCGGCCCGAAAACCGGTCAGCATGGAATACTTGCCCACGGCGTTAGTTGGCCGCTGTTCCTTTCCGACGGTATTCAAACTCTTACAGCCAACTGCGTATCAGCCTTTCACCCGGCCGCCGCCCTTCCTGCCGGCGGGTTTTCCGCCTTTGGCGGCCGGTTTCTTGGGTTTGGCAGCGGCTTTCCTGGGCGCAGCCTTGGGCCTGGCTTTGGGTTTGGCCTCCGCCGGAGAGGGCTTTGGGCCCCCGCCGGAAAAGGCGGCCGGCGGCTCCCACGGGGCGGTGAAGCCGGTGATGCGGTCGGCGTCCTTCAACCCCACGATATCTTTGCCGCTGCCGGTGCGGGCGCGCAGCGGTGCATCATCCAGGCGCAGGAGTTTGGGGGCGTAGGAATGGGTGTGGATGACCAGTTGCTGGTTGGGTTTGTCGTGGGCGAAACCCAGCACCTGCACACCGGGCGGCAACTTCCAGGCGGCCACCCCCTGCCCGTAGCGGCCCTGGCGCGGGAACTGCTCCGGTTTCACCCGCTTGGCCGCCCCGTTCGAGGCCAGGAAGAAGACCTCGTGGCGCGGGTCCAACGCCGCCAGCCCAACCAGCGCGTCGTCGCCCTTCAGTTTGATGCCTGAAACCCCGGCCGCCAGCAGGCCCATCGGGCGCACCTCGTCTTCCGAGAAGCGAATCGCCATGCCGCTGGCCGTCGCCAGCAGGAGTTCCTGGCCGCCGTCGGTGAAGGCCATCCAGCCGATGGCGTCGCCCTGATTCACCCGCGCCAGCGGGAAGGTCTGGGCCGAAGCGCCGGGCAGGTCCTCAATCGGGCTTTTCTTGACCATCCCCAGGCGGGTGGCGGTCAGCACGTACCAGCCCGCCGGGCGGCGTTCGCGCGGCGGCAGGGTGAACAAAGCCGCCAGTTTGTCGCCCTCGCGCAGCGGCGAGACCGTCCAGTAGGGCGCGCCGCCTTCGGGCGTCTCGGCTTCGGGCAGGGCATGCACCGGGATGGCAGCGGTGGCGCCGTCTTCGGCCACCAGGTAGAGGGTGTCGCGCGAGTTGGCGCTCGCCATCCAGCGCGGCTTGCTCCAGCCGGTCATGTTCGGGGTCTTGCCTTCCGGGGTGCGGGCGATGCGCCCTTCCCGGTCGGCGGCCACCCATACCGGCGCGTCCGGGACGATCTCGCTGGCGCTGAGCGAGACGGTCTTGGCCGCCCGCCCGCCCTTGAGCGCCACGATCTGCGTCCGGCGGCGGTCGCCGTAGGCTTCCTTCACCCGCCCGAGTTCGGCGGCCACCACGGCGCGCATCTTCTTGGGCGATTTGAGCAGGTCTTCCAGCTCCCGGATGAGCGCCATGACCTCTTTGTATTCCAGTTCGATCTTCTTGCGCTCCAGCGCCGCCAGCCGGCGCAGGGGCATATCCAGGATGGCCTGGGCCTGCACCTCGCTGAGTTTGAAGCGCTTCATCAGGCGCTCACGGGCGGCGTCCACGTCGGCCGCCTTGCGAATCAGGTCGATGACCTCATCCAGGTTGTTGAGCGCCACCCGCAGCCCCTCCAGGATGTGCGCCCGCTGGCGGGCCTTTTCCAGGTCGTATTCGCTGCGCCGCCGGACGATCTCCAGGCGGTGTTCGATATAGACCTGGAGGGCCTGCTTGAGGCTCAACATACGCGGCTCGCCGCCCACCAGCGCCAGCAGGATGATGCCGAAAGTGCTTTGCATGGGCGTGCGCCGGTACAGGGCCGCCAGCGTTTTTTCCGGCTCGGCGGTCTTGCTGAGCTCGACGACGATGCGCATGCCATTGCGGTCGCTCTCGTCGCGCAGGTCGGCGATGCCTTCCACGTCGCCTTCGCGCGCCAGGCTGGCGATGCGCTCGATGAGGGCGGCCTTGTTGGTGGCATAGGGCAGTTCGGTGATGATGATGCGCGCCCGCCCGCGGCTCATTTCTTCCAGGTGGGCGCGGGCCTGCACGCTGATGCGCCCGCGGCCGGTGCCATAGGCGGCCGCCAGGCCCTCTTCTTCGCGGTCGGGGGCCAGGATGATGCCGCCGGTGGGGAAGTCCGGCCCTTTGATGAACTGCATCAGGTCTTCGACGGTGACATCGTCCAGTTTGGCCCAGCGCTCCAGCATGAACACGCAGGCATCCACCACCTCGCCCAGGTTGTGGGGCGGGATGTTGGTGGCCATGCCGACGGCGATGCCGGTGGCGCCGTTGACCAGCAGGTTGGGCAGCGCCGCCGGCAGCACGCTGGGCTCGGTGAGCGTATCGTCGAAGTTGGCGGTGAAGTTCACCGTGTCCTTCTGGATATCCTGCATGATGTCCATGGCCGAGGCGGTCAGGCGGGCCTCGGTGTAGCGCATGGCGGCCGGGGCGTCGCCATCCACGCTGCCGAAGTTGCCCTGCCCGTCCACCAGCAGCAGGCGCATGGAGAAGTCCTGGGCCATGCGCGCCATGGCGTCGTACACGGCGCTGTCGCCGTGCGGGTGGTATTTGCCGAGCACTTCGCCCACCACGCGGGCCGATTTCTTGTGGGCGGAGGTCGGGCGCAGGCCCATGTCGTACATGGCGTAGAGGATGCGGCGATGCACCGGCTTGAGGCCGTCGCGGGCGTCCGGCAGGGCGCGCGCCACGATGGTGCTCATGGCGTAGTCCAGATAGGACTGCTGCATCTCCTGTTCGATGTCGATTTTGCGTACCAGTCCGATTTCCATGAGGTCTCCAAAACTAGAACGTAAGTTCTAATCGAAAATCATACAGGCAAAAACCCGGCGCGTCAAGCCGGGCAGGCGCGCGGCCGCCCGGAAGATGATTCTAACAAGCCTGCCCGTATCGTGTCCAATCCGGCGTCCTTAAAACTTGCGGCGGCCGGGGAACGCCCGCCGCCCCGCCCCGGCATGCGGGCACAAAAAAAACCCGCCGGCGGGTGCGGCCGGCGGGTTCAACGTCATACAGGTTGCGGTTCAGGCTTCAGCCGCTTCTTCTTCGTCAGCGTCCAGGTCCTCGGCCTCCAGGTCCAGGTCGTCGTCGCCGCTGGTGTCCAGTTCGCCGAGCATCAGCTTCTGGATCTCCTCCAGTTCGGCGTCGTTGCCGTTGCTGGGGGCGTGGATGGCCGCGGCCTGTTCCATATCGGCGAAGAACTGCTGCATATGGGTGTCGTAGCCGGTACCGGCCGGGATGAGCTTGCCGAGGATGACGTTCTCCTTGAGGCCCCAGAGCGGGTCTTCGGCTCCGCCGATGGCCGCGCCGGCCAACACCTTGATGGTGTGCTGGAAGGAGGCCGCCGAGAGGAACGACTCGGTGCTCAGCGAGGCCTTGGTGATGCCGAGCAATTCGTCGATGTACTTGGCGGGCTGCTTGCCCTCGGCGCGCAGTTGTTCGTTGGCGCGGCGGATATCCAGGCGGTTCACCAGATCGCCCGGCAGGTGGGCGCTGTCGCCGGGGTTGGTCACCTGCACCTTGCTCAACATCTTGCGGATGATGAGTTCAAAGTGCTTGTCGTGGATGTTCTGGCCCTGCGAGCGGTAAACCATCTGCACTTCGGTGAGCAGGTACATCTGGGCCGCCTCGCGGCCCTGGATGCGCAGGATCTGGTGCGGGTTGAGCGAGCCTTCGGTGAGCGGCTGGCCGGGTTCGACCGTGTCGCCGTTCTTGACGATCAGGCGCGTGTTCGAGGGAATCTCGTACTCCGCCGTCTCGGCGTGCTCGTAGGCCAGCACCAGCCTGGTCTTGCCTTCGAGCCGCACACGCCCGTCCTGGTCGGCCACGACGGTCTTTTCGTCGTCGTCCTTCATCTTGAGCAGGACGTCGCCCTTCTTGACCTCGGTGCCGTCCTTGACGGCCGCCTTCCAGCCGTCCTTGACCTCGAAGGTCTCATCCACCATTTCGCTGTGGCGCACCTGCACCACGCGCAGGTCGCTGTAACGGTCGGACTGCACGACCTCCACCTTGCCGGTGATCTCGGAGACGACCGCCTCGCCCTTGGGGGCGCGGCGGGCCTCGAAGAGTTCTTCCACGCGCGGCAGGCCGGTGGTGATGTCCGTTCCGGCGGCCACGCCGCCGGTGTGGAAGGTGCGCAGGGTGAGCTGGGTGCCGGGTTCGCCGATGGACTGGGCAGCCACGATGCCGACGGCCGCGCCCATTTCCACCATCTTGCCGCGCCCCAGGTCCAGGCCGTAGCAGGTGGCGCACACGCCGCGGTCGCTTTCACAGCCCAGCGGCGAGCGCACGTACACGTCCGTCACGTTGGCCAGGGTGATCTTGCGCACCGCGTTCTGCTCGATCAACTCGCCGCGCTTCACGAGCATTTCGCCGGTCTGCGGGTCGGCCACGGAACGGGCCGCCACCCGGCCGAAGACGCGCGTGCCCAGCGTCTGGCCGGCGACATCGTCGCTGCTGCGCACCCAGGTGCCCTGGTCGGTGCCGCAATCTTCGGCCACGATGATCAGGTCCTGGGCCACATCCACCAGGCGGCGGGTGAGGTAACCGGCGTCGGCGGTGCGCAGGGCGGTGTCGGCCAGGCCCTTGCGCGAGCCGTGGGTGGAGATGAAGTACTCCAGCGTGGTCAGGCCCTCGCGGAAGTTGGAGCGGATGGGCAGCGGGATGATGCGCCCGGAGGGGTCGGCCATCATGCCGCGCATGCCGGCCAGCTGGCTGATGGTGCTGAAGCCGCCTTTGCCGGCCCCGGAGTTGGCCATGATGGCCAGGTTGCTCATCGGGTCCATGTCCTTCTTGACCGCCGAGCCGATCTCGTCGGTGGCCTTGGTCCAGATCTCGATGATGCGTTCGTTCTGTTCCTGTTCGGTGAGCAGGCCGCGCCGGAAGTCGCGTTCGACGTCTTCTTCTTCGCCCATGGCTTCGGCGATCATCTCGCGTTTCTGCTCGGGGATGGTGATGTCCGAGACGGCGATGGTGATGCCGGAGCGGGTGGCGTAGGTGAAGCCGATGTCCTTGATGCGGTCGGCCACTTCGGTGGTCTTCTCTTCGGGGCTGCGCTCGTCGTCGTGGCTGATGACCTCCAGCGTTTCAGCAATCAGGTCCTTCACCCCGCCCTTGTCCAGGACGCGGTTGGTGAACTGCACGCTTTCGTCCAGCACCAGGTTGAACAGCACGCGCCCGACGGTGGTCTCGATGAAATGCATCTCGGCTTCGGGCAGACGGCTGCCGTCGTCGGCGTACCAGGTTCTGGCGCGCACCTTGATCTGGGTGTGCAGTTCCACCTGGCCGAGCTGGTAGGCCATATCCACTTCGTGCAGGTCGGCGAAGGCCCGGCCGTGGCCCTTGTATTCGCGCTTCGGGTCCACGGTCAGGTAATACACGCCCAGCACCATATCCTTGGACGGGCCGATGATCGGCTCGCCGTCGGCGGGCTTGAGCAGGTTCTTGGAAGACAGCATCAGGTTGCGGGCTTCCCAGACCGCCTTCTGCGAGAGCGGCACGTGCACGGCCATCTGGTCGCCGTCGAAGTCGGCGTTGAAAGCGGTGGTGACCAACGGGTGCAGCTGGATGGCGCTGCCCTCGATGAGGGTGGGTTCAAAAGCCTGGATGCCGAGGCGGTGCAGGGTGGGGGCGCGGTTGAGCAGCACCGGCCGTTCCTTGATGACCTCTTCCAGCACTTCCCACACTTCCGGGCGGTTGCGGTCGATGAAGCGCTTGGCGCCCTTGACGTTGGCGGCGTAGTTGTGCTGCACCAGCCGGGCGATGACGAACGGGCGGTAGAGCTCCAGCGCCATGGTCTTGGGCAGGCCGCACTGGTACAACTTCAACTGCGGGCCGACCACGATGACCGAACGGCCGGAGTAGTCCACGCGCTTGCCGAGCAGGTTGCGGCGGAAGCGGCCCTTCTTGCCTTTCAGCAGGTCGGAGAGCGAGCGCAGTTCGCGCCGCCCGCGCCGGCTGAGGGCCTTGCCGCGCTGGCTGTTGTCGATGAGCGAGTCGACGGCTTCCTGGAGCATGCGCTTCTCGTTGCGCACGATGACATCCGGCGCGCCGAGTTCCAGCAGGCGCTTGAGGCGGTTGTTGCGGTTGATGACGCGCCGGTAGAGGTCGTTGAGGTCGGAGGTGGCGAAGCGGCCGCCGTCCAGCTGCACCATCGGGCGCAGGTCGGGCGGGATGACCGGCAGGTTGGTGAGCACCATCCACTCCGGGCGGTTGCTGGAGCGCACGAAAGCCTCCACCACCTTGAGGCGCTTGGTGGCCTTGCGGCGTTTCTGCTTGCTGCGGGTGGTGCGCACCTCGTGCCACAGTTCTTCCTTGAGTTTTTCCAGGTCGAGGCGCTTGAGGATGTCGTGGAAGGCTTCGGCGCCCATGTCGGCGCGGAAGACCTGCCCCCAGCGGGTGCGCAGTTCGCGGTAGCGGTGTTCGCCGATGAAGGTGAGCGGCTTGAGGCTGAGCAGTTCGTCGCGGGCGCGCAGTTTATCGGCGCGCACCACGGCGCTCTCTTCGTCCAGCTGGGCGCGCAGGTCGCTCAGGGCGACTTCGCTTTCGGCCTTGGTGCTGGCGATGTTGAGCTTGATGTGTTCGAGTTCGCGCGACTTGGAAGTGTTGACTTCCTTCTCGATCTCTTCCAGGTAGCCTTTGACGATCTTCTGCACCGCGCTGATGTGTTTGTTGGTGACCGCATCGCCGGCCTTGACCACCACTTCCTGGCCGTTGAAGGTGATGTCTTTGCGCGGGGTTTCGCCGACCTGCTCCTGGAGTTTGGCTTCCAGGCGCTGGCCTTCCTTGATGATCGGGTCGAGCCGGTTGCCGAGTTCTTCCTCGAAGCGTTTCTCGAGGTCCTTCATCTGGCTTTCCAGTTCGGCCAGGCGTTCGTCGCGGCCGCTTTCGATCTGCTGGATCTGGCCGCCGATGCTCTCGGTGGCGGCCAGTTCGGCCTGGGCGATGTCCTCATCCAGGCGCGCCAGGGCGTTGTCGCGGGCGGTCTCGTCCACGTGGGTGACCACGTACTGGGCGAAGTACAGCACCCGGTCCAGGTTGCGGCGCGAGATATCCAGCAGCATGCCGAGGTAGGAGGGCACGCGCCGGGTGTACCAGACGTGGGCGATGGGCGCCGCCAGGGCGATGTGGCCCATGCGTTCACGGCGCACCGAAGAGCGGGTGACTTCCACGCCGCACTTGTCGCAGACGATGCCCTTATAGCGGATGTTCTTGTATTTGCCGCAGTAGCACTGCCAGTCGCGGGTGGGGCCGAAGATGGCTTCGCAGAACAGGCCGTCCTTTTCCGGACGCAGGCGGCGGTAGTTGATCGTTTCCGGTTTGAGCACCTCGCCGTACGACCAGGACTTGATGGTCTCCGGCGAAGCCAGACTGATGCGCAAAGCCCGCAAACCCTTTGCTTCCATATAGATTATGCCTCCTGATGGGTACCGGAACCCGGCACTGGATGAAGTGGATGCTGCCGTTTTGCCCCCACCGCCGATGGGGATGCCCGGCGGGCCGCGCCAGAGGCGGGCAGGCCGGGGGTTTTGGGTTGGGCCAAAATGGTTTTATCGAACAAACGTGCTACCTTGTAAACAAACGAAAGCAAGCGCGTGAGGCTTCAGCCTCAAGCGCTCGCGCTTGTGGTCCATATTCTGTTGGCCTATTATACGAAAAGGGCGGGCGGGAGTCAAGGCGCGCGCCGGGGTTCTGATGGATTTCTAATGGGCGGCGGATGGGACGATCGCGCTGCGAGCTAACGATGTGGCTGTGAGCAGCGGGCTGTGATAACTCCTTGTGCTACGCAGATTCGAGTTTTGTAGGGTAGCACCGAATGAGGCGAACCAAATGGAAGCAGCATAGAGCCTAAAACTGTTCGGCACGATGCTAAGAGTACACCTGATCTAATCTTTGTCCGAGAAATGGAGGACCCTGTTGTTATAAACTGTCCATATACCTCCTACTGAGTCAATAGCTATGTCCCATACAGGAAAACCGGCGATAAGACACCATTGACCCGATTCCATATCGAGTTCACCGATTCCAGTTCGAGAGGCAAACCACATCTTGCCATTGGACTCCCCCGCAATAGTTGGAGTGACCCAAGAGTACTGAAATGCGCCACCGGAGCGGTCCGATATGAATATAGGGGACTTAATAGCAACGAACCAGTCCTGGACATCATACCTGCCAGCTGAGTCCGGCTCCAGCCAACCAAGGTCATCAGCCCATAACTGCCCCCTCGAATTCATGTAGAGACTAAAGGGGTGAAATGACGATCTTGGCCTGGGATAACCAGGCGGCGAGCCAAAGTCCTGGAGGGTTTCCGATTCGGGATTGAATCTAAATATGACAGATTGTCCTTTCCTGTACAAGCCATTGAAGAATTCAGGTCCTTCCACCAAGATTTCAGCAACGAACCAAATATCGTTTTGATCGGTCACCACTATGGATCGCCCAGATATGTTGATGTCATGATCTCTTCCAGCTATTTCCAGTGAAATACCAGTTTCTTGCTCATATCGAAACAGGTACCCGCCATATACGAACCAAATCTCGCCATTTTGACCTTCAGCAATTAGAGATTGGGCAGCAAACCCGTACCATTTCTGGTCCAGGACACCGGCTTCATCGGGAACGATTTCCATTCTATCGAATTCGACAGAGTAACTAAGCAGATACAGTCGCGTCTGCGAGTTGACATATGTCTTACCAAGTGCCCATAGCTCGTTCCTGCTGGATACGTACAATGCAAAAACGTCGATCTCGTTCCCGCGCCCATCTTGTACGCGATAAGTCTCCAGCGTGTGTTCTTGCATATCATATCTGCGCACCGGATCTGTGAACCAGAGCTCGGTTTCATTCCTTATTGCAATACTTCTAACTTCCTCGATTCTCTGTTCGCTAGTATTCCCAATTTCCATCTCGACCAACCAATTGTTCCCCAGTGGGATAGGGGTAGGACTAAAACTCTTAGGCAGATATGCAGGAAATCCGATTGTGGCGGGAGGCTCTATGCACGTTTCGTCACCTTCTAACGCCGCGTTACCGCGAGATTGAGTCCGAATCAGCAGCAAAAATGGTATTGCTGCAAACCCCAGAAGAAGTGAGATTCCGAGCTTTGTGCTCATAGAATTGACAGGCCCCTTCAGGCTATTCTCCAGGCTCTTCGCAAAATCCTGAGCCGGAAATGCCCATTATCGATTTCATAACATCCATATTGGTCGCCAGATCAAGATGAGTTCCGCCAACATCCCATTGTTCAAAATCTGCCAGAGCGACTTCCAAATCCTCAGCAATCCGCAATCAGCCATCCAAAATCAGCCTTCCCCCCGCAGCGCCGCCACGGCCGCCAGGGCGGCGCGGTGCACGCCGAAGATGTGCGCGTACGGAATCGGCGGCGGGCCGCCGGTTTGCAGGCTGGCAATGAAGGCTTCCCAGGCGGCCTTGTGGCCCTTGTCCTGCCGCAGGCGGGCGGTGTGGGTTCTGGTGCGGCCGTCGCGGGTCAACGCCAGCCGCCGGAAGTCGTCCAGCACGGCCACGCGCCCGGCGCTGAAGACTTCCAGCCGTTCCTTGGGCACGCTTTTATCCCCATTCGCCAGGTAGTGCAGCGTGCCCAGCGAGCCATCCGGGAAGGCGAAGGTCAATATCAGGTTGTCCTGGTTGTAGCGGCCCATATCCGGCAGGGCGCGGGCGGAGGCCAGCGTGGGCGGCCCGCCCGCCAGATACGCCATCAGGTCGATGAAATGCACCGCCTCGCCCAGCAGGCGCCCCCCGCCCTGCTCGGGGTCCTGCGTCCAGTGCTCGCGCGGCAGGGTTCCGGCGTTGGCGCGCACGTGCATCGCCAGCGGTTCGCCGGAGTTGGCGAGGAACTCTTTCAAAAGAAGGACGTGCGGCGCGAAACGGCGGTTGAAGCCCAGCATCAGGCGCGGCGCGTCCGCCGCGGCCAGGGCGGCTTCGATGTCGCTCAGTTCGGCTTCCGTGAGCGCCAGCGGCTTTTCGCAGAACACATGCTTGCCCGCATTCAGGGCGGCCAGCGTCTGCCCGGCGTGCAGATGGTGGCGGGTGAGCACGGCCACCACGTCCACATCCGCGGCGGCGATGACCGCGTTCTCGTCGCTGGCGGCGCGGGCGAACCCGAACTTGCGCCGGGCGTGCTCGGCATGCAGCCCGCCCACCGAGGCCACCGCGACCAGGCGCAGGCCGGGCAGTTTCTTCAGCGCCGGGAACAGCACCGCCCCGGCGTAGTTGCCCGCGCCCAGCACCCCCAGACGCAGGACGCCGGGCGCGGCAGAAGTCTCGGCCAAAGCCTCGACTCCCGGCCTCCATACTGGAGTCGAGGCTTCAGCCGAGATCTCCGGGTAGGTCAGCAGCACACCCAGGGAGGGCGCGCCGGTTTTGCCGGTGATGAGGGCGTAGGCGGCCGGGGCGTCGTCGATGGCGAAGCGGTGGCTGATGAGCGGCTTCACATCCACCTGCCCGCCGCCCAGCAGGTCGACGAAAGCCTGCAGGTTGCGGCCGGCCGTCCAGCGCACGTACCCGGCCGGGTAGTCCACGCCTTTCTCTTCGTAGGCCGGGTCGTAGCGGCCGGGGCCGTAGGAGCGCGAGACCACCAGGTCGAGTTCCTTGGCGTAATACGTGCGGCGCGGCACGTCCATGCCCACCGCGCCCACCGCCACCACCCGGGCGCGCTCGCGGGCGATCTCGCCCGCCAGTTCCACCGGGTCGCTGCTTTCGGCATCGGCGCAGATCAGCACCGCGTCGGCCCCCCGCGAATGGGTGAAGGCCGCCGCGGCCTCTTCGGCTTCCGGGCGCAGCGCGGCGGTCGCGCCCAATGTCCGCGCCAGTTCGACGCGCGCCGGGTCCAGGTCGATGCCCAGCACCTTGCAGCCCGCCGCGCCGGCGATCTGCGCCGTGAGCAGGCCGAGCAGCCCCAGGCCGATGACCGCCACCGAGTCGCCCAGCCCGGCCCCGGACAAGCGAAAGCCGTGCATGGCGATGGCCCCCAGCGTGGCGAAGGCCGCCGAGTCGAAATCCACGCTATCCGGCAGGCGGGCCAGCAAATTGACCGGCACGGCGGCCACTTCGGCGTGCACCGCCCAGCCGCCCCCGGCGCAGGCGACGCGGTCGCCGGGCTGGAAGCCGCTCACGCCCGCGCCCAGGGCGATGACCGTCCCGGCCGAGGAATAGCCCAGCGGCAGGGGCTGGTCGAGGCGGTTGAAGGCCGCTTCCAGGGCGGTCAGCAGGCCCTCGCGGCGCGCCTTGTCGAGCACCTGGCGCGCCAGGTCGGGCCGGGCCTGGGCCTTGCCCAGCAGGCTCTTGCCGGCGAACTCCACCAGCATGCGCTCGGTGCCGGCCGAGACCAGCGAGGCGGCCGTGCGCACCAGCGCCTGGCCGGGTTTGGGCGTGGGCGCGGTGACGTCGGCCACGATGGTTTTGCCGTCCTTGAGGTTTTGCAGGACCTGTTTCATGGCGTTCAGGTGCGATTATAACCGTCGGGTAGTCCTGAGGTCAGGAGGTCTGGGGGTCTAGGGGTCATGAAGTCAGGATGCCTGCCTCTTTGGATGTCCAGACTTCCAGACCTCTCGACCTCCAGACTTCAGGACGCATGGCTGCCAACGCGTGTATAATGTTTTCTTGCGACAAAATTCACACAGGAGCCCATCTTGGCTGACAACCGCGTAAAGAAATTCGCCCAGATCCTGGTGGACCACTCCGCCAGAATCACGGAAGGCGACCGGGTGCTGCTGGAAGGCACCACCGCCGCCATCCCGCTCATCGAAGAGATGTACGCTCTGATTTTGCAGCGCGGCGGCCTGCCCTACCCGGCCCTCGACCTGCCGCATCAGCAGGAACTGTTCTTCGAGCACGCCAGCGATAAGGCCATCAAGCACACGCCCGTTTTCCGCCAACTGGCCTACGAGGAATTCGAAAGCCGCTTCCGCATCCACTCACTGCTGGATACCCGCAGCCTGAGCACCGTGGACGCCAAACGCCAGGCCGACCACGGCAAGGCCCTCCAGCCCATCCTGGAATCCCAGATGCGCCGCGGCGCGGCCAGGAAGTTCAAGTGGGTCACCACCCTCTTCCCCACCGAGGCTTACGCCAAAGACGCCGGCATGAGCCTGCGCCAGTACGAAGACTTCGTCTACGCCGCCGTCCACGCCGATGAAAAGGACCCCATCGCCTACTGGAAGAAGGTCGAACAGGAGCAGAAACACATCGTCGAGCGTTTCGAAGGCGGCGATAAGGTCGTCCTGCGCGGCCCCAACGTGGACCTGACGCTCTCCATCAAGGGCCGCACCTTCCTCAAGGCCGCCGGCGAACACAACATGCCGGATGGCGAGATCTACACCGGCCCGGTCGAGAACTCGGTCAAGGGCTGGGTGAAGTTCACCTACCCGGCCATCACCCAGGGCCGCTCGGTGGAAGGCATCGAATTGCAGTTCGTGGACGGCAAGGTCTTCCACGCCAGGGCAAAGACCAACGAAGAGTTCCTGCTGCGTATGCTGGAGACCGACAAGGGCGCCCGCTTTTTGGGCGAGTTCGCCATCGGCACCAACTTCGAGATCGACCGCTTCACCGGGAACATCCTGTTCGATGAGAAGATCGGCGGCTCGTTCCACATCGCCCTGGGCGCCGGCTACCCGGAGACCGGCAGCAAGAACACCAGCAGCATCCACTGGGACATGATCTGCGACATGCGCAAGGATTCGGAGATCATGCTGGACGGCGAGACGGTGTATAAGAACGGGAAGTTTGTGTTCTGAAAAACCGGTAATTGGGAAACAGGTAATTGGGTAATTGGTAATTGGGAATCAGGTAATTCGGAAAAAGGACCGCCCGCGCGGGAGACTGCGCGGGCTGGTTTTTGTTTCAGCGCCGGCGGCGGCGGGCGGCCAGCAGCGCCAGCGGCAGCAGCGCCGCCCCGCACAGCGGCAACCCGGATGAAGGCGCAGCCGGACTCGGCGCGGGCGGCGCGCTCGTGCGGGTCGGCGTGTGCGCGGTTGTTGGTTCAACCGCCGGCGTGGGGCTGGGGCTTTCGGGCGTGGCCGTCGGGCGCGGGGTGGGCGTGGCCGTCAGCCACAGGAACACGTACTCGCCACCCTCCTCCCGCACCGCGCCTTCGAAAGGATGGCCGTTGAAGGTCCAGAAGATTTCGTCGGCGATCTCACGCACTTTCGGGTCATTCGGTTTGAGCGCCAGGGCCGCCTGAATTTCCTGCATGGCGCGCACGGCCTCGGCGGTCACATCGCTGCCGGCGTATGCCGTATACAGGGCATGGAAGGCCAGCAGGTCGGCGAACCCGGCGTGCCACAGGGCGTCGTTCGGCAGCAGGATCACCGCCTTTTCGTAGGCCTCCACGCTCAGCGCATACAGTTCCAGCCCGCCGGCGTCGCGGCGGTAATCGCGGCGCAGGAAGGTGACTTCCTTGTAGAGTTTGCCCAGCCGCCCCCAGGCCTCGCCGTCGTCCGGGTTGGCGGCCACGTTGGCGCGCTCAGCCAGCACCCGCTGCCAGACCGAAGGCATCACCAGCGCCACGACCAGATCGTCTGCCTGGGTCGGTTCGAGATCTTCGAAATGCCAGCGCACCTCGCGGCCTTCCATCACGCCGCCGGGCGTGGTGTTCGCCCAACCGATCTCGGTCTCGAAGACCACGTTGTGCGGGCTGGCCTCATAGGGCAGGCGCAGGACCAGGTCGGCGCGGCCGATGCTGTCCTTCCAGCCCGCCCCGGTCGCCAGGATGTAGTAGAAAGCGATGAACGGGTACTCCCCGGTGCCTTCCAGCATATAGGTCACCCGGATGGACACATCTTCGCCCGGCGGGAAGGTGACATCGAACTCCGCCCAGGGCACGTCCGCGCCGCCGTAGACCGGGTCGGGCCCGGTCGTGCGCCGGATCGGCACATTGCTGCCATCCACCACCACCATCAGACCCAGGATCTCCGGATAGGTGGAGAAGCCGCTGTTGGCGGCAATCGGGAAACGCACGGCCATCACCTCGGCCTGCGCCCCTTCGTTATGCATGGTGAAATCGGCGGTGACGCCGGCGCGCCCCAGGCTGCCTTGCAGCGCGTCGGCCAGCACCTCGATGACCACCGTCTCGGCCGCCATGCGCACCTGGGTCAGTTCATCGCCCGGCTGGGGGTTGCTGCCCGGCGGCTGGCCCGGCGGGGCCACGTCGGCGCGGGCGGGCATGGGCGCGGCCAGCAACGCCAGGAGGGAAACGAACAGGATGATGCGGCGCATGGAAGGCTCCTTGGGAACACGCGGCAACTCATGCCTATTATCGCAGAAATCCGGGGAGCCGCGCTTCCCGTCCCCTCCCTATCGCTCTGATATACTTGGCGCTTGAGGAGCGCGCTGCCGCCGGCCATGGCCCAACCCACCCTGGTTGAAACCTTTGCATCCTACGTCCCCGACCTCATCCTGAAACGGGTGTTGCACGACCCCGCGCCCATCACCAGCCCGGTCTCCGAATCCTTCTCGGCCGCGGTGCTCTTCGCAGACATTTCCGGCTTCACCGAGGTCACCACCCTCCTCAGCCAGCGCGGCCCGGCCGGGGCCGAACGCCTCGCCAACCTGCTCAACACCTACTTCGGCAGACTGATCGACCTGATCCTGGAAAACGGCGGCGACGTGGTCAAGTTCGCCGGCGACGCGCTCATCGCTTTGTGGCCGTCCGAGGAGGGCGGCCTGCGCCCGGCCGTCCTGCGCGCCGCCAGTTGCGGCCAGCAGGTGCAGCAGGCCCTCAACGCCTTCGAGGCCGAGGGCGTCCAGCTGTCCCTGAAGATCGCCGTCTCCGCCGGGGAGATCAGCCAGATTCACATCGGCGGCGTGTTCAGCCGCTGGGAATTCCTGCTGGACGGCGCGCCGCTGGTCGAGGTCGGCATGGCCAACGACGTCGCCCGGGCCGGCGAGGTGCTGCTGTGCCCGTCGGCCTGCGCCGCCGGCCAGGATGGCGTGCACGGCCCGGAGGTCGCCTTCCCGGATGGGCGCAAAGGCAAATCCCTGGAGAGCATCACCGCCACGCTGCCCCTGCCGCGCCCGGCCTCCCACCCGGCCCTGGACGAAGATATCGCCATCCGTCTCAAAGCCTATATCCCCGGGGCGATCAACGACCGGCTTTCGGTGGGCCAGAGCGCCTGGCTGGCCGAACTGCGCCGCCTGACGGTGCTGTTCATCAACCTGCCCGGCCTGAACGCCTCCGCCAGCCTGGAGGCCGGGCAGCACGTGGCCCGCCTGCTCCAGACCTCGCTGTACTATTACGAAGGCAGCATCAACAAACTCAACGTGGACGACAAGGGCGTGACGCTGGTGGCCGCCCTGGGCCTGCCGCCCTTCTCGCACGAAGACGACCCGGCGCGCGGCGTGCGCGCCGCCCTGCGCATCCGCAAGGAACTCAACGCCCTGGGCGTGGAGTCCTACATCGGCATCACCACCGGCCTCACCTTCTGCGGTTCGGTGGGCAACGAACACCGCCGCGAATACACCATGATCGGCGACGTGGTCAACCTCTCCGCCCGGCTGATGGGCGTCGCCAAACAGCACGTTCGCCTCAAACAGGAGCATGGCGTCCCGATTCTGGTGGATAAAGCCACCTACGAAGCCGCCAAAGACCAGATCTACTTCGAGACCCTGCCGGACCAGGAGATCAAGGGCAAGGCGGAGAAATTCCCGGCCTTCCACCCGCTCACCGAGCGCACCGACGCGGTGCGCGCCGCCAGCGAGATGATCGGCCGTGACCGCGAACGCACCCTGCTGGCGGATGCCCTCCAGCGCCTGTTGCGCGGCAGCGGGTCGCAGACCATCATCCTGCGCGGCGAAGCCGGCATCGGCAAGTCGCGCCTGCTCGAGGACCTGTTCCGCCAGTCCGGGCGGCTGAAACTCACCCGCTATTACGGCACGCTGGATGCCATCGACAAGAACAGCCCCTACCATGCCTGGCGCGAGGTCTTCCGCCAGGCGTTCGAACTGGATCTGCTGCCGGAATTGAGCGGCGCGGCCCTGCGCGACGTGCAGCAGGCCCAGGTGCTCAACATCCTGGCGCGCTACCACGCCCACGCCCTGCCAATGGCCCCGCTGCTCAACAGCGTGCTGCCCATCGACCTGCCCGAAAACGACCTGACCAGCGCCATGAGCGCCGAGGTGCGCGGCAACAACATCCTCGAACTGCTCACCGAACTGCTGGCGCGCAAGGCCGAAGACTACCCGCTCCTGCTGGTGTTCGACGACCTGCAATGGTTCGACTCGGCCTCGTGGGCGCTGGTGCTGCGGGTGAGCCGCGAGATCGAGCACCTCCTGCTGGTGCTCTCCACCCGCCCGCTGCCGGAGGACGACGCCCCCCAGGAATTCGACGACCTGCTGGCCGAGGCTGCCACCACCCTGGTGGACCTGCAAAGCTTCACGACCGAGAACGTGGCCGCGCTGATCCGCCAGCGGCTGGGCGCCCAGCAGATTCCCGCCGCCCTGGTGGATCTGATCTGGGAAAAAGCCGCCGGGCACCCCTTCTACAGCGAGGAGTTGCTCTACGCCCTGCGCGACACCGGCCTGGTGATGGTGGAGAACGGCGCCTGCCGCCTGGGGACCGAACAGGCCCTGGAGACGCTCTCCCTGCCCGATACGCTGCAAGGCATCGTCACCAGCCGAATCGACCGCCTGCCGCCCTCGGAAAAGCTGGCGCTCAAAGTCGCCAGCGTCATCGGGCGCGAGTTCCTGGTGCGCGCCCTGGAAGCCATCTACCCCATCGAGACCGACAAGCCCAACCTGAACCACTACCTGAGCACCCTGCGCCAGCTCTCGTTCACCACCCTGCTGCGCATGGAGCCGGACCTGGCCTACCTGTTCAAGCACGCCGTGACCCACGAAGTGGCCTACGGGCTGATGCTGTTCTCCCAGCGGCGGCAGCTGCACCACGAACTCGCCCGCTGGCTGGAACAGACCTATGCCCACGACCTGGCCCCCTATTACCCGCTGCTCGCCTACCACTACCTGCGGGCCGCCACCGCCGAAGAGCTGGACCGCACGCTGGCCCCCAAGGCCATCGAGTACCTGGAAAAATCGGCCGAGCAAAGCCTGAAGAGCTATGCCAACGAAGAGGCCATCGAGTTCCTGCAGCAGGCCCTGAAACTGAGCGCCGAGGTGGAGACGCCGCTCATGCGGCAGGTGGGCTGGCACAAGCGCCTGGGCCAGGCCACGCTGGCCCTCAGCCGCCTGGGCGAGAGCCTGGCGCACTACAACACCGCCCTGGCCCGGCTGGGGCGCGCCATGCCGCGCAGCATGCCCGGTATGGCAGCCGCCCTGGCGCGCCGCCTGGTGCGTCAGACCATCCACGAGACCCTGCCGCACCGCATCTGGCAGCCGCGCCTGAGCGTCGGGAAGCGCGCCGAACTCATGGAAGCCGCCCTGATCTACGCCGACATGGGCATCGCCTATTACCTGAGCAACGCTCAGATCGAATCGGTGCTGACCGCCCTGAATTACCTCAACCTGGCCGAACGGGCGGGCGAATCGGCGGAACTGGCCTACGCCTACGCCCAAATGAGCGTGGTCGCCAGTTTCGTGCCGCTGCGCGGGCTGGCGCGCGACTACAGCCAGCGCGCCATGCGCCTGCTGGCGAAGTTCAACCGGCCGGATCTGTACATTTCTTCGGCCATCGCCATCGCCGCCAGCCAGAGCGGCGAAGCCCAGTGGCTGCTGGTGGACGACCTGCTGGAACCGGCCTACTCGCTGTGCCTGGAACTGGGCAACGACCGCCAGGCCGGGGAAACCCTGAGTTTCCTCACCCTCAACGGCTACCTCCAGGGGCGGCCGGAGCGCGGCGACGAGTACGCCGCCACCCTGTACGAAAACGCCAGCCAGCGCAACAACCCGCTGCAACTCACCTGGGCGCTGCACTGGAAATCCTATTACGACCTGGTGCGTGGCCGGCCGGAAGCGGCCGCCAGCAAACTCAGCGAAGTGGTCGGCCTGCTGGCGCGTTACGAAGACCTGAAAGTGCCCATCTCGCAATCTTCGACCGCCGGGTTGCAGGCCCACGCCGCCTTGCAACTGGGCGACCCCGGCGAGGCGCTGGGCCTGGCGCGCGCCAGCATCGAACATATGGCCGGCGTGAGCACGGTGGATTACGCCGCCATGGTCGGGCTGGCCCCCGCCGCCGATGTGCTGCTCACCCTGCTGGAGACCGGCCAGGGCGACCGGGGCGAACTGGTGGACTGGACCCAGCGCGGCCTGAAGGCCATCCAGAGCGTGGGGCGCGTGTATTCCTTCGCCATGCCCACCTACTGGCGCATGCGCGGCCGCCTGTTGAAGGCCCAGGGCAAGGATGGCCCCGCACAAAAGGCGCTGGAACGCTCGCTGGCGCTGGCCGAGGAGAAGAAGATGCCGCGCGAGCAGGCCGCCGCCCGCTACGACCTGGGCCGCTGGCTGCCGCCGGGCGGCCCGGAACGCAGGGCGCACCTGGAACGCGCCGCCGCCATCCTGGAGCCCATCGAGGCGGGGTATCTGTTGGAGATGGTCAACAAAGAGTTGAATTAGGTTCTGTTGGCATTTCCAATCTTGGGGGGCTTTGAGCCGAATCTTGAACAATGCGGGCGGCCGGGATGCTTCGACTCCTTAAGGGCCGCCCTTACATCGTAGGGGTACGGCGAACGTTGCAAAGCAACCCGCATACCCCTGATTCCTTTATCCTGGTTAGCGCGCAGATCGCCGCCAGGCCCAATCGCTTTCAAAACGAAATAGGGAACTCTCCCCATCCAAATTGAGTCGCCTGACCGTTACGATTCTGGGGCCTCTGGCGTATCCTGAGCGTGGATGGCATGAACCATCCACCACACCACATCACTGGAGGCACGAAATGGCACTTTCACTACGCGAATTCTGGACGGCGGCGCACGGCATGATCCTGGGCGCGCTCTTCCTGCTGTCGTTCGCCGGCGGCCTGGCAGGTCTGTATTCCCTGCGGCCCGAACTGGTCACCGAGTTGGGCATCAAAGAGCGCCTGACCCGCCTGCGCTGGGGGACGATGGGCATGGCGGTTGTTTCGCTGCTCACGGTCATCACCGGCACGTTTATCGTCTACCCCTGGTACCGCGCCACGCCGCCCGAGGGCGCCGACCTCTCGCTCTTCCCGCGCTCGTTCCTGAAGGCCGACCCCAGCCTCTCGGCCTGGCACACCTTCGGCATGGAGTGGAAGGAACACATCGCCTGGTTCTCCCCCATTCTGGCTTTTGCGGTCGCCTACCTGGTCTGGAAGTACGGCCCGGAACTGGTGAAGAACGCCAAGATGCGCAAGATGGTGATGGTGCTGTTCGTCATCGCTTTTGTCACCGCCGGTATCGCCGGCCTGTTCGGCGCCCTGATCACCAAAGCCGCCCCCATCCTGTAAACCGACCTGAAACCTTAGGAGCACTATCATGACCACCAAAGAAGTGAAACTGATGACGACCGGCCCGGCCGCCGCCGCCATGATCGGCAGCGGCATCGGCGCACTCGTGATGGGCCTGATGACCACCGGCGCTGAGCTCAGCGCCGCCCTCAAGACCTTCCTCACCTGGACCGCCCCGGTCGGGCCGTTGAGCGGCAAGACGGGTATGGCCATCATCGCCTGGCTGATCGCCTGGGCGCTGCTGAACACGTTCTGGAAGGGCAAGGACGTCAGTATCGACAAAGCCTTCCGCGTCACCCTGGCGCTGATCGCCGTGGGCGTGCTGTTCACCTTCCCGCCCTTCTTCGAAGCCTTCGCCGAATAGAACCTCCTCTCTCCCGCGCAGAGTTCCGGGTCGTTGCGAGACGCCCCGGAACTCTGTCTTTTCACCGCATTTGACATCCCCATCGTTTGGGCTTAAAGTCACTCCATGATTTCCGGGTTGCAGCGTTTCTTTGAAACCAACGCCGTCATTGTGTTCTTTGTCTACGGCCTGGTCTTCTTCACGCTGGGTCTGGCGATCGCCCTCCAGTCCCGCAGCCACAGCCGCCTGGAACTGGCGCGCAACCTGGGCTGGCTGGCCGCCTTCGGCCTATCCCACGGCCTGCACGAATGGGGCTGGGTGTTCATCCCCATTCAGGCCGGCTATCTGCCCGAAGCGGGCATTTCCTTCCTGATCAGCCTTCAGACGATCCTGCTGGGGCTTTCATTCGCATTCCTCCTCCAGTTCGGGGCGGAATTGCTGCGCAGGCGCTGGCCGCGGCTGGCGGCCCTGCCCCTGGCGATCTTCATGCTCTGGTTGTTCTGGTTCTTCATGCCGGGCATCGCCCGGTACGACGACATCCACACGCTCCACACGCTGGCATCCATCTGGGCGCGCTATCTGATCGCCGTCCCGGCCGGCATCCTCAGCGCCATCGGGGTTCGCTACCACGTGGACCGTTTTATCGTGCCGCTGGGGTTGGCAGGCATCGCCCGCACCCTGCGGGTTGCCAGCCTGGCTCTGGTGGCTTATGCCATCTTTGGCGGTCTGGTCGTCCCCCCGGCCGGGTTTCCCCCGGCCAGCTGGCTTAACGACGCCACCTTCACCGCCTGGCTGGGCTTCCCCCCGCCGGTGATCCGTTCCCTGGCCGGCCTGGCGCTGACGCTGGCCACGATTCGCTCCCTGGAAGTGTTCGATATCGAAGTCAACCAGCTCATCGAGCAGGCCCAGGTGGAGCGCGAACTGGTCGAAGAACGCGAACGCATCGCCCGTGAACTGCACGATGGCACGATCCAGACCATCTACACCGCCGGCCTGCTCCTGGAATCGGCCAGCCGCAACCTGGCCGCCGAGCCAAAAGAGGCCTCCCGCCTGGAACGGGCTGGCCGCCTGCTCAACGAGGCCATCGCCGACCTGCGGAATTACATCGGCAACCTGAAACCATCCGCCGCCGGCGATACCCTCGAATCGATCATCCAGAGCCAGACCGAGGACGTCCGCCTGAATTCGCTGGTGGAAGTGCGCCTGGATATGGCGCTGGAGTCCGAGCGGCCTTTCCATCCGGCCCGGCTGCCGCACGTGGCCGCCTTCCTGAGCGAGGCGCTCTCCAACGCCGTGCGGCATTCCGGCGGCAAACGCGTCCAGGTGCGCGCCGCGCTGGCGGCTGGGAACCTTGAACTGACGGTGGAAGACAGCGGCCGCGGTTTCGACCCTGCTCACGCCAGGGCAGGCTACGGCCTGCGCAATATGCGCGACCGGGCGCGGCTGTTGGGCGGGGCGCTGGAGATCCAGTCGCAGCCCGGCAAAGGCGCACGCATCACCCTGCGCGCGCCCTGGAGGGAAGACCCATGAAACGGCTGCGGGTGCTGCTGGTGGACGACCACGAAGTGGTGCGGCTGGGGCTGATGACCCTGCTGGAAGATGTCCCCTGGGTGGAGGTGGTTGGCGAAGCGGGCAGCGCCGATGAAGCCGTCGCCCAGGTCGGGGCGCTCAACCCGGATGTGGTGGTGCTGGATATCCGCCTGCCGGGCGAAAGCGGCATCCTGGCCTGCCGCAGGATCAAAGCCGGCCACCCGCAGGTGGAGGTCATCATGCTGACCTCCTACGCCGAGGATGAACTGATCTTCAAGGCGCTGGAAGCCGGCGCATCCGGCTATGTGCTG
Source organism: Chloroflexota bacterium (assembly GCA_016191875.1). Classification (GTDB taxonomy): domain Bacteria; phylum Chloroflexota; class Anaerolineae; order Anaerolineales; family UBA11579; genus SCUK01. The sequence goes on along the minus strand of JACPVG010000036.1, from coordinate 102,921 downwards.
AAGCAGGTGGGCAACCAGCCGCTGCTGGACGCGCTGGACGCCGCCCGTCAGGGCGGTTCGGCGCTCGACCCGCAGGTGACCCGCAAGGTGATTGACCGCGTGCGCCAGGCGGAACGCCAGCAGCGCCAGCACGCCTTCCACGACCTGAGCCGCCGGGAATTGGAGGTGCTGGCCCTGGTGGCGCAGGGCAGATCCAATGCCGAGATCGCCGCCGCCCTGGTTCTCTCGGAGAAGACCGTCGGGCATCACGTCAGTTCGATATTGTCAAAGCTGGGGGTGAGCAACCGCATCGAGGCCGCCACCTATGCGGTGGAGAACAACATCCGCGACGCGCTGCGCGGGGAACCGGGCGAATAGACTATCGGTCGCGTGAGGGCGGCCTTCTACCACCTCGGCCGCGCCCTGCCTGCCGCCGCGAATGGCTGAAAACCGCCCGCGACCTCCTCACTCGCATCGAAGCCGATTTTTTGCTGGGGTTGGCGAACAAGGAATTGGCGGAACGGAATACGCAAGCCATCCATGTAGGGGCGCAGCATGCTGCGCCCCTACTTTGTTATTGGTGCATGTCGCATATGTTGGCGGTTGGGACGTGGTTATCGCCCCGAGAGGAGGACGGGTGGGCGTTCACCCCAAATAATCGCGCAAATCGCGGCTGCGGGTGGGATGGCGCAGTTTGCGCAGCGCCTTGGCCTCGATCTGGCGGATGCGCTCACGGGTGACCTTGAAATACTGGCCGACCTCTTCCAGCGTGTGGTCCTTGCCGTCCAGCAGGCCATAGCGCAGTTCCAGCACCTCGCGCTCGCGGTCGGTGAGCGCCGCCAGGGCGTTCTGCACCTGCTCGCGCAGCATCTCGCGCGCCGCCGCGTCCATGGGTTCCAGGGCGTCGTCGTCCTCGATGAAGTCGCCCAGCTGGCTGTTGTCGCCGCTGCCCACCGGGCTTTCCAAAGACATCGGCTCCTCGGCGGTGCGCAGGGTTTGCTCCACCTTGGCGGTGGCCTTGTTCCACTTGCGGCGCAGTTCGGAAGAGAGTTCGCGCTCGTTCTCCAGGGCGCGGCGGATGGCTTGCGTCTCGTCCGGGTCGAGGAAACCGGCCTCCAGCGCCAGTTCTTCGCGGCTGGGGTCGCGGCCCAGCGTCTGGGTCAGGTGGCGCTGGGTGCGCATCAGACGCTGGATCGACTCGAGCAGATGCACCGGAATGCGGATGGTGCGGGCCTGGTCGGCGATGCTGCGGGTGATGGCCTGGCGGATCCACCAGGTGGCGTAGGTACTGAACTTGAAGCCGCGCGTCACGTCAAACTTGTGCACCGCCCGCAGCAGGCCGATGTTTCCTTCCTGGATCAGATCTTCGAAGGAAGACCCGCGGCCGACAAAGCGCTTGGCGATGCTGACCACCAGCCGCAGGTTGGCGCTGATGATGGCGTTCTGGGCCTCCTCGGAGCGGGCGCGCACACCCTGCACGAAGCGTTCCAGGCCGGCGGCATCCGGCAGGTAGCGCACGAACGAGCGTTTGGCCGGCAGGCTGCCGTTCTTTTCCAGGTAGGCGCGCAGTTTCTGGGTGGTCTCAGGCGGCAGCAGGTAGCAGCCGGTGAAGATACGGAAGACGGCCCGCGCCACCGCGTCCCAGTTGTCGTTGCGCGACCACAGGCCGTTGTTGAGGTAGGCGCGCACGAACGAGGTCCGCCGCAGGTCCCAGGTGGCCTGCAATTGCTGGGCTTCTTCCAGGGTCTGGCCCAGGTCGGGCGGCTTGAGTTTGGCCTTCTTGACCCCGCTTTCGATCAGTTTCCAGGACTGGACGATCTCATCCCACAGGGCTTTATAGACATCGCCCGGCTCGTTTTCCACCCGGCGGGCGCGGGTGTGGGCCCGGCGCAGGCGTTCCAGGCGTTTGATGCCCTCCACCTGGGTGGCCAGCCAGAACTCATGATCCACGTCCAGCAGCTCCACCCGGCCGATCTCCTTGAGGTACAGCCGCACCGGGTCGTCGCCGTAGTCGGCGGGAATCTCGATGTAGGCGCCTTCCTCGTCCTCCCCGTCGATTCCGTCTTCCAGGACGCTGGCGACCTCGGCCAGTTCCTCTTCGGAAGGCTCCTCATCGAAGTCGTCCTCGAGCTCGATGAGTTCGTCATCGTCCTCTTCGACGGCGTCCTCGACCGCCTCGAGCAGTTCTTCTTCCGGGTCCTTGGGTTTCCTGGGCATGGCGGGTCCTGGCGGCGTCAGTTCGGCGCGAGGGTCAGGTCGCTGTAGCGGCCCAACGCCCGGTTGATGAGGTCGAGGTTGCGGGTGATCTGCAGGAGGGTCTGGCCGTACTGGGCGGCTTTGAGGTCGCCCAGGTCGTGGGCCTCCTGCTGCAGAAAGCGCAGTTGGTCGCTGGACTGGCGCAGGTGCTTGAGCCGCAGTTGCAGGATGGCGCGCAGCAGGTCTTCCAGCACGCGGTCGGCGGCCGGGTCCAGGTCTTCGCTGCTCACCAGCATGTCATCCACCATGTCGAACAACGGCAGGGGCAGGTTCTCCATGGTGAAGTTGAGCGGTTCGGTGTGGTCCTGTTCCAGGCTTTCCTGCGCCAGGCGGAAGGCCACCTGATGGTTGGTGAGCAGGAAATCCTGCGCCCCAAAGCGCGCCAGCCCGGCTTCCTGCAGGGAGCGGTCCACCCGGTAGACCAGTTCCGGCTGGCGCATGAGGATGCTGAGGATGTGGCTTTCGAGGCGGGCGATGGAACCCGCCGCCGCCGCGGCCGGCGAGAGGGCTTTTTCGGCCGCGGCGGGCGGGCCGGCGGGGCGGGCGGCCGGGCGGCGCGCCGCGCCGCGGGCTGGCCGCGGCCGCAGTCCGGCTTCGGCCAGCAGCGTGCGCTCGTCCACCCGGATGAGGCGCGCCAGTTTCTGCAAATAGGTGTCGCGCTCGATGGCGCTGGGCACGTCGCGGATGAGCGGCAGCGCCTGCCCGGCGATCTCGGTCTTGACCTTGGGGTCGTCCAGGTCTTTGCCGGCCGCCAGCATTTCCATCACGTGTTCCACCACCGGCTTGGCGGCGGCGATGAGCGCCTGCCATTGGCCGGGGTCCCGCCCGGCGACTTCGTCCGGGTCCAGCCCTTCCGGCAGCGCCGTCACGCGGATATCCGCCTGCAGGCGGCCCTCGTAGGCCACCAGGCCGCGGGCGTTGAAGACCGGGTCGGCTTCGCGGTCGAAGGCGTCGCGGGCCACATTCAGGCCGCGCAGCGTGGCGTTGGCCCCGGCCGCGTCGGCGTCCAGCGCCAGCACGATGCGGCGGGTGAGCGGCTTGAGCAGTTTCAACTGCGGCTCGGTCAGGGCCGTGCCCATCGGCGAGACCAGGTTGGTGAACCCGGCCTGGGCCGGGCCGATCACGTCCATGTAGCCTTCGACGATGACGGCCTGGTCCTGTTCGCGGATGGGTTTGCGGGCTTTGTCCAGCCCGTAGAGCAGGGCGCTCTTGTCGAACACCGGCGTTTGCGGCGAGTTGAGGTATTTGGGCTGGTCGTCGGCGGCCAGGGCGCGCGCCCCGAAACCCGCCATGCGGCCGCGCCCGTCGCGGATCGGGAACATGATGCGGTTGCGGAAGCGGTCGTACACGCCGCCGCCGTCGCGCTCGGAGACCAGCCCGGCCTCCAGCAGTTCCTGTTCGCTGTAGCCTTTTTCGGTGAAGTGCTTGAGGCCGTTATCCCAACCGGCCGGGGCATAGCCCAGTTCGTAGAGGGCCAGCGTTTCGTCGTTCAGGCCGCGGCCGCGCAGGTACTCCAGGGCGTCTTTCCCGGCCGGCTGGCGCAGTTGCTTGCGGTAGTAGGAAACGGCCTCTTCCAGCAGGGCGCGCAGGCGTTCGTGCTCTTCGCGCTGGGCTTCTTCAAAGGCCGTGGGCGGCCGCAGAGTCACCCCGGCCTTCTCGGCCAGTTGGCGCAGGGCCTCAGGGAACTCCAGCCCATCGCGCTTCATCACGAACTTGAAGATGTCGCCGCCCTCGTTGCAGGCCCCGAAACACTTCCAGGTGCCGCTCTCCGGCCACACCACAAAGGACGGTGTGCGCGTGTTGGCATGGAACGGGCAAAATCCGGTGTAGGACTTGCCCGAACGCTTCAGTTGGACGGTTTCGGAAACGATATCCAGGATATCGAGGCGGTCTTTGATCTCTTCGATGGAACTCATGCGCGGCAGGGTTCCGACCTGAACGGGCGGGATTGGTGGTAATTATAACATCGGAGGAAATGCGGGGCGCGGGAGAGGATTGTTATTCGAAACTTCTAAATGTTTTGTTTGTTCTGACAAGTGGCTCTAGCTACTCGATATTTCGATATCTCCAACCATTACTCTATGAGCTAAGCCAACAAACTCCCGAAATCTTCGGTGAAGTTTCGAAAACACTTCGTCGACGATTGCCTGATCGCTCATTAGGTCTCTTAGAGCAAATTCCCAAGGTTTATTTTTCGCCTCAAGACCAAGAACTTTTCTGCAAACGCTTTCAGCGACAATCTCGGCCAGAAGCAAGCGGAAGATTGGCCCTTCCTGACCTGCATATTCGGGAGGCGGGCCAAGGTATCTGCGGACCGATTCGTGCTTCGCAGATATAAGAAGGAGATTTGGCTTGCCATCGTGATCCGCCCACCTCGCCCGGAAGTTTCCGAAATCCTCATCCTCAATTCTGATTTCCATTTCAACAGTTTTTGTGATTTTGCTCTTAACCTTGACGGTCGCTTGAGCTTCCCTTCCATTCACTGCTGCTTTGATTTCGGCAGAAGAATCTATTCGTCGTCCTTCTACACGTATGTCTCCGCGCGCATAATTAGAGCCAATTACGGGATCTAAGGTTACACTTCCCCGTACTGCAACATTGGTATCATCTGTAGTCCACGCTTTTATGCTGGTTGACTTACTGATAACTTCGGGATACTTTGCATACAAGTGTAGAATTCGCGATTTGCCCTCTTCAACAGAATATGACTTGTGCTCGAACTCAAGTGGGCTAATGAAATCTCTGATTTCAAGACCTGGTTCAACAACTTCGACAATTGCTTCTCCAAGTGGGAAAGCTTTGGACTTCAGTTGTATCACGCAACTATCAGTTAGCTTCTTTGCACGCACTTTGAAGGTGCCAACAAAGGAATTTTCCTTCTTAGAATGTTGCTGCAATTGGATAATCTGATCCAACGGCTCAATTATTTCATTATCACAAGAAACTACAGTCCCAACTGGGTCACCCTTTATCACATCTTTGTTGACGTAGACCCAAAATTTCTTCTCTTCTCCAAGTGAGACTTTCGCATACGTGGGAAGGACAATAATTCCTTTCTTGAAGAATGACTCGGTTTCAGACTCTTCATCTGGGGAAACTTCAGGATTATCTTCTACCTGTTCACGAAGAAACTGACTGGCCACTTTCGCCAGCTGGTTCAACTTCTCCTTTGTCTTGTCGTTCGCTATAGAATTCCGATTTGCTTTCTGTTGTTCTCGATCATTGGCAACAAGTGTTCGAAGCACTTCCGTGGGAACTTGAAATAACGCATTCGTAAATGGGTGGTCGCGCATTAAGCCCTGTTGACGATTAGGATCAATGAGGATTCGAGGGTTGTCCTGTTTCACTGAAATGCTATTCTCAGCTTGGGAGTCAAATTGCTCCATCAAATCATCAATATATGAGCATTCGAGCAGCCCGAAGTACTTTGAAGCTAGCGGATCGTTTTCGAATTCTGAGGTTAACAAACTACACTCCAGAACTGCTCGGCTACTCTTCACTAAGATTCCCGATCTCCGAAACCTTCCTCGATCGCCTTCGTGCGCCTCGGGAGATCGCCAAATCTTCAAGTGGGCCTTCGCATCTGGATAGTTCTCTACAGTTATCTCTTGGTCAACTACTAGCTGTCCTTCTGGCTGTCGATATACTATTGATTCAGGTCTTCCTCTTAAGTCATTGAGTTTTCGAATGGATATCTTTGTTGGACTTTCCTCTGAGGCAAGTAGGCGCAATGAGTAGTGCCAAGGAAGATCTTTGACAAGATTAGAGGTTCTAGGGACCTTATAGGCTTTATCCACAATCAAGGTAACAGATGTACCATTTCCTCGGGGAATACCTAGCTCGGTTCTAATTTCTGGGTTTACAGGAAGGCCATCATTGATCGGTGTGATTGTCGCGTCTTTGGAGAGTGTACACTTGTAATACTTGTTGTCTTTTATTGATTCAATGATCATATCCCCTAATTCCGTGCAGTCTTTTGCTCCCCTTGCCATAAAACCCCGGTCACCTTTTTTCGAGGTCTTGTCTCCGACACGTCCGAACTTGTCAAGCATTTGCCTCAGTGTTAGCCCTTCTGCTCTGTCCTTCACCCGAACAATCGAAGGCTCCCCCCGTTTCGCGTGAACTTCTAATAGTATGGGACCGCCATCCTCTTTTATCTTTCCCTCATCGAACAAGCGGTGATAACTATCATCGCTGTTAGTGATTAGCTCAACCAACGCATCGTAGATGTCTTTTAGAGCAAAGGAGCGATTTTGCTTGAAGTATCGAGAGCTGTATTTCAGTTCTATAGGTACACCAATCTCAATCTTGCTCATTGTAACCTCCCAAGTCTTAGCTAGTTTCAAAAAGGTCTTTGAAATGCAATTTGCATTCGCCTAAGAATTCGGCAATCGCTTTTAAGTCGGCGAGTTCAACGAGTGCCAGAAGTCTCTGGAATTTCTCATTGATAAGTTGTGGTGAGGCATCCGGACTACATTGAAGCATATCGGTAAACATAAACCTCGAAATGTTGTTTATCAATCCTTCTTTTAGGAAGGTGCGATATGCTGGGTCCTTCTCGAATTGACTCTTAAGCCGTTTTACTTCCTTTGGGCTCATTTTCGGAAGTTCAGAGACGCCTTGCAGCGAGCTCTCAATTAGAAGCCTATTTTCTTCTAACCAGCGCACACCATTAGGTGATAACTTCCAGCCGTCCTTTGATGTATCCCTTGCATACCTACCAATAACCAACTTACCGTGTTTGTCTTTTGCTGCATCCTCCAGTGCCATTCTGGTAACTTCCTTGTCGGGGTATTTCTTGTACTTTTGTGAAACCCATGAAAACCTGTCAGGAGCGATATAAAACGCTTCTACAGCCACATCCTCAGTTGAGATCTTATTTTTTGCACCGCCCAATTTCGAGAGGGCAATCAAGACGAGGTCAACATTGCTTCTAACCCGAAAATTCATTTTTTCTTCCTTCTCTTCCGTTTCACCTTTGATTTGGTAGCGCTTTCTACCGGCTCCAGTCCCCAATCAGCAAGGCCATACGTTCCTGGCGCGATTCGGACAAATCTCGAATCTCTACTCATGTGAGCGAGAAGGTTTGCTGAGGGGTTTTTCCCAGAAATATATATGCCTTTTGACATTAGTTCGTTTGCTAGATCTACATAGTGGTAGGGTGCTCTAGTTTGTTGTGCTGAAACAAAGTCAAAAGCGATATCAGCAATAGGTTTATTACTGATCGAAGATAATTCCGGGTCTTGTGTACTTTGGCCTTCAGATTCCAATAGCATCATTAGATGTTTAGCCTGTTCTTGCTTAATCTTCACCTCATCAAACAATTCTTGGATACTCCCCTGTAGTTTGGAAATCTCTCCTCTTAGGCTTTCCAGTCGCCAGTTGAGCTCTTCGATGTATTCATTCCTAGATGGCATAGCGTCTCCTACAGTGTATTCATAACGTATTATACATGTTTTTATACAATAGTCAATAGTCAGTATTGATACATGTTTGAGAGGGTAACTGGGGGAAAACATTTTAACTGTGCGTAAAGATGTAGTTTACGTCTCACAGTTAACAGCGTTTCGCTAACTCCGAGATAAGACTGTAAGTACTACCTTTGCTTAGCAATGATCCGCTATGACGCTGCTGGTGGATTGACACTTTCCCTCCCCCGCTACCCTTCCCGCCCTACCCATGCTATGATTCCCCATCCGGGGGCTTCGTAGCATGTCAATCCTTTTCATCTGTGTTCATCCGTGTTTATCTGTAGTTAAAGCCTTTCTCTTCTCTTTGCGTCTTTGCGTGGCTATATTCTCCGCCCGCTATCTTCACCGCCCGCTATCTTCACCGCGCACTTGGCATGAGATGCCTTTGCCTCTGCCTTCCCACCTTGCCCACCAACCCCGCGCATAAAACGATGCATCGACCCGTAAAATGACACACCAAACCCCCAAAACGACGCATCGAATCTACCAAAATGGTGCATCTTTTGCCACTTTTGGTGCATTTTCTCGGAGGGGGGTGGGGGGTTTTGCACCATTTTCACCACCGCCCCAAAAGGTCGTCTCGCGCGCAACCATCTCGCATGGAGTTCGCCCTAAGGTGGCAAAGCCACCGGCGGCGAACTCCGGGTCGGGCGGCGTTTCTCGCCCGACCCGCAACCAGTGGTAAGATTCCTCTTTGTAATCTGAACAACACCCGTGTGAGGATGCCGGATGGAAGCCTTTCGCAGCGAAATGCCCAATCACTTCAACCTGCCGGAGCGCATCGCCCGCCTCGGCGAACTCGCCTACAACCTGTGGTGGACCTGGGAGAAAGAAACCCAGCGCCTCTTCGAATACATCGACCCGCACCTGTGGGAAGAGACTTACCACAACCCCATCAAGTTCCTGCGCCAGGCGGCCCGCGCCCGCCTCAACGCCGTCACCTTCGACAAATGGTACGTCGAATTCTACGACCGCACGCTGGAACTCTTCGACCGCTACATGGCCGCCGAAGATACCTGGTTCCTCCAGCGCTACCCCGGCCTGCTCAACAACCCCATCGCCTACTTCTCCACCGAATTCGGCCTGCACGTAACCGTGCCGATCTACGCCGGCGGCCTGGGCGTGCTCTCCGGCGACCACGTCAAAGAAGCCTCAGACCTCGGCCTGCCGTTCGTCGCCATCGGCTTCCTCTACACCCAGGGCTACTTCAGCCAGCACATCACCGAAGACGGCTGGCAGGAAGCCCACCAGGTTAACCTCAAGTTCGACGACCTGCCCGTCCTGCCCCTGTTGAAGGATGACGATCAGCCCGCCGCCGTGAGCGTGGAACTGCCCGGCCGCGAGGTGCACGCCCGCATCTGGGAAGTGCGCGTCGGGCGCGTGCCCCTCTACCTGCTGGATACCAACATGGAAGGCAACAGCGAGAGCGACCGCGCCCTCACCGCCCGCCTGTACAGCAGCGACCTGGACCTGCGCATCAGCCAGGAGCTCATCCTGGGCGTGGGCGGCGTGCGCGCCCTGCGCATGCTGGGCTACAACCCCAGCGTCTGGCACATGAACGAAGGCCATTCCGCCTTCCTCGCGCTGGAGCGCTGCCGCGAAAAGGTCGCCGCCGGGCGGGCGTTCGCCGAAGCCGCCGAAGAAGTCAGGCGCCCCACCCTTTTCACCACCCACACCCCCGTCCCGGCCGGCAACGACGAGTTCCCGCTCTGGCTGATGGATAAATACTTCTCGCACCTGTGGCCGGAACTGGGCCTGGAGCGCGACGCCTTCCTGGATATCGCCCGCCGCCAACTCTCCTGGGGCGAGACCTTCAGCATGCCGGTGCTGGCCCTCAAATTGAGCGCCGCCGCCAACGGCGTCAGCGAACTGCACGGCCAGGTGGCCCGCAAAATGTGGCAATTCCTCTACCCGGCCAAAAAGGCCGAAGACGTGCCCATCTCGCACATCACCAACGGCGTGCACACCGGCACGTGGCTGGCGCGCCGCCTGCTCGGCCTGTTCAACCAGTACCTGCCGGAAAACTGGTACGAGAACATCGACGACCCCGACGTGTGGGAACACGTGGCCGACATCCCGGATGAGGAATTGTGGGAAGCGCGCAAACACCTCAAGCGCAAACTGGTAGCCTACATGCGCGAACGCGCCCGCCAGCAATGGGTCTACGACGGCGTGCACCCCGTGCAGGTGGTGGCGGCCGGCACCCTGCTCGACCCCTACGCCCTCACCATCGGCTTCGCCCGCCGCTTTTCCACCTACAAGCGCGCCGGGCTGGCGCTCAGCGACATGGAACGCCTGCTCAGGCTGGTCAACCAGCCCAACCGGCCGGTGCAGATCATCTTCGCCGGCAAATCGCACCCCGCCGATGAACCCGGCAAACTGCTCATCCAGGAGGTCTACCGCAAGGTCAAGCAGGCCGAGAACGGGGGGCGGCTGGTGTTCCTGGAAGACTACGACATGAACATCGCCCGCTACCTGGTGCAGGGCGTGGATGTGTGGCTGAACACGCCGCGCCGCCCCAACGAGGCCAGCGGCACCAGCGGCGAGAAGGCCGCCCTCAACGGTGTGCTTAATTTCTCCGTGCTGGATGGCTGGTGGCGCGAAGGCTACAACGGCCACAACGGCTGGGCGATCGGCGCAGACCACGACTACGACGACCCGGCCGTGCAGGACCGCGAAGACGCCGCCAGCCTGTACGCCACGCTGGAGAACGAGATCATCCCCTTGTATTACGACCAGCGCCCCGGCGACAAGATGCCGGTGAAATGGGTGGAGATGGTCAAGGAGTGCCTGCGCACGCTGGCGCCGCGCTTCAGCATGAAGCGCATGGTGAAAGAATATACCGACCGCCTCTACCTGCCCATGATGCAGGGCGCCGAAACCATCGCGGCCTCGAAGAAATGATCGCCGTGCAATCGCTCCTCGACCCCCAGACCTGGCTCGTCGCCGGGCTGATCTTCGCCCTGCGCGTGCTCAACATGGCGCTGGATACCGTGCGCATAATGATGGTGCTGCGCAACCGGCGCGTGCTCACCTGGGTGCTGGGCTTCCTCCAGACGGTCATCTACGTGGTGGCCTTCGTGTACGTCATCGACGACCTGGACAACATCGTCAACCTGGTGGCCTATGCGGCCGGGTTCGCCACCGGCAACGTGGTGGGCATGTGGGCCGAAGAGCGCATGGCCATCGGCTACATCACCCTGCGCGCCATCTCCACCAGCCTGGGCGCGGCGGTGGCCGAGAAACTGCGCGCCGAAGGCTACGCCGTCACCGAGATTCCGGCGCGCGGCAAAGACGGCGCGGTGACGCTCCTCAACATCAGCCTGTTCCGACGGCAGGTGGGCCAGGCGCTGGACCTGATCAAGTCCATCGACCCCAACGCCTTCACGACCTCCGAAGACATGCGCCCGGTGAGCCGCGGCTTCTGGCGGATGTGAGCAAAACCCGGGGCGGAAAGCACGGAAAAGAAAACCGCCGGATCTCCCGGCGGTTTGGATTGGCGGTCAGGCAGGCTCAATAGTCGTCGTCTTCGTCTTCCTCTTCCTCGAGTTCCTCAAATTCCTCGTCGTCTTCGAGGTCTTCGAGCTCTTCGAAATCATCCAGATCATCCTCGTCGTCGAGGTCGAATTCGTCGTAATCATCATCGTCTTCAAGTACATCCAGCGGCCAATCCAATTCCAGCGGCTTGAGGCTCACCACCTCAAGTTCCGCGTCGCATTCGCCGCAGACGATGATCGCACCCAGCTTGGCGCTTGTAGCCACTTTGACATCTGCGCCGCACATGGGGCATTTGGCTTTGTTCATGGCAGTTCTCCTTCACAACGCTGCCAGGCGTTGGATGCCGCGCAGTATACCAGCGACTTCATCGAAATCAAGTCTCAATTTCCCTGAGTTTTCCTGATGGGAAAGGGACAGCAAATCGTCTCTTCAACCTGCGCCAGCCCGGGCCGGGAACAGGCAAAAGAAACAGGCAGCGGGCGGCGTTGCCGCGCGCGCCTGCTGCCTGGATGCCTGTTTTGGCGTTCAGGCCCATCAGCCCGCGGCGACTTCGACCGGGATTCGCTCCATCTGGACGGCCACCAGCTCATTGATGCGGCGCTGGAGGTAAGGCGAGAAATAGCCGTTGTAGCGCGCCCATAGTTCCGGTTTCTTCCAATCGTCGCCGGTCACGCGCTGGCGGCAGTTCGGCGCGCCGCACTGGCAGTTGAACTCGTCGTAGGGCTGGCTGTCGCAGGTGGCGTAATCGAAGCACACCTCTTCACCGGCCCGGATGTCGCGCATGGCGACCACCGAGATGGCGGTGGCCAGGCCGGCGTTCGGGTCGCAGGAGTGGTTGATCATGTCGGCAGGGTCGTCCTCGAAAATCGGCTTCTGGAAAAGGTCCTCTTCCACCTGGATGGTGTGGATGCGCACGTCTTCGGGCAGGGTCATGAGTTCGGCGTAGTCGATGATCGTGCCGCCCCAATAGAGGAGCAGTTCTCCGGCATTTACCGGTTGGCGGGCAAACAAGCCCCAACCGCCCTTGGCTTCGTTTTCACGGGCCTCAAGCTTTTCGGACAGGTACGAAGCGGACTTTCTGGTCATTTTCTTTTGTCTGGTCCTCCGGTTTTCTGAGTTTACGAACCCCTTACGCAGGGGTGATCGCCAATCGGAATGCCGCCCGGACCCGCCGCAGCCATGGCCTGTTGGGCGGCGGGTCAATCCGGTACGGCGCTGCCGGCGCCGCGGAAGCGGGCAATCGACTTCGGGTCGAAGGCGTTGTAGTCGCAGGTCAATTCCTCGCCCGGCTGGATGTCACGGCCGGCGATCTCATCGCCGTTGCCGACCTCCAGCACGTTGGGGGCATCGGAGTGGTTCATGTGTTTGGCATGGTCGCCGGCCAGCACGATGTACGCCCGCCCGTCGAGCACCTCTTCGTAGCCGTACATGTCCAGGAAATCCCGGGCCGGGCCGGGCAGGTTGGGGAGCTCCTCGACCGGGACGCGCACGTCGATACGGTCGTCAAACGTCCAGACCCGCTGGCCCCTGGCGATGGGCTCCGCTGCAAAGCAACCCAGCCCGTGAATCTCACTCGATTTGAGATGTGCGCGCACCAACAACATAAACGCCTTTGAACTCCTTTTCACACGGCCAAAAAGAAAAGAATTGCGACCGAGCCGTCGGTGTGCGACCTGCGCGATGCAATTCCATTTTTTGGCTGGAGGCCTGGAAGCCTCTATGTGATTGTGGATTTTTTGTATTTATACTCAATTTTGCCCGGATTGCAATAGGGAATTTCGAGGAATCGCGCCGCAACTGCGCCTGTATAATCAGGGCAGACGCACGCCGGGAGGAGGACCCGCCATGCCGCTGGATATCATCGTTGGCGCCCAATGGGGCGATGAAGGCAAAGGCCGCATGGTCGACCTGCTGGCCGAGCAGGCGGCGGCCGTGGCGCGCTGGGGCGGAGGCGACAACGCCGGCCACACGGTGACGGTGGGCGACAACATCTTCAAACTGCACCTGATTCCATCGGGCATCATCCACCCGCTCACAGTGGGCGTGATGGGCAACGGCATGGTCATCAACCCGGAAACCCTGCTGGCCGAAATGGCCCACCTGGAAGGCCTGGGCGTGCGCGTGCCGCCGGAACGCCTGCGCATCAGCCCCAGCGCCCACCTGATCACACCGGCCCACCGCGCGTTGGACGCGGCGCAGGAGCAACAGCGCGGCGGCGGCAAGATCGGCACCACCCTGCGCGGCATCGGCCCGGCCTACGTGGATAAGGCCGCCCGGCGCGGCCTGCGCGTCGGCGATATGCTGGATGAAGAAGACCTGGCCGACAAGGTCAAGGCGCACGTCGAAAATACCAACCGGCAGCTCAGCGCCCTCTACAACGCCGAACCGCTCGACGCGCATGAAGTCGCCGCCCAATTCGCGGAATACGCCCGCCGCCTGAGACCCTACATCGCGGATACATCCGTTTATTTGCATCAACTCCTGGCAGACGGCAAGCGCGTGCTGGGCGAGGGCGCTCAGGGCACGTTGCTGGACCTCGACCACGGCACGTATCCCTACGTCACCTCGTCGCACCCGATTGCGCCCGGCGCGCTGCTGGGGCTGGGGCTGGGCTTCGCCGCCGTGGGCGAAGTGATCGGCGTGACCAAGGCCTTCCAGACCCGGGTGGGCGAAGGCGGCTTCCCCACCGAGCAGGAAGGCGAAACCGCCGAACGCCTGCGCGGCACCGGCGAAAACCCGTGGGACGAATTCGGCACCACCACCGGCCGGCCGCGGCGGGTGGGCTGGCTGGACCTCGTCCTGCTGCGCTACGCGGTGCGCGTCAACGGCCTGACGAAACTGGCGCTGACGAAACTCGATATCCTTTCCGGCCTCAAGCCCATGAAAATCTGCGTGGCGTATGAAGGCGGCGGGCGCACGCACCGCGAACTGCCGCTGGGCCTGCGCGGTCTGGAGGATTTCATGCCCGTCTACCAGGAACTGCGCGGCTGGGACGAAGACCTGCGCGGCGTGCGCGAGTGGGCGGATCTGCCGCAGGCCGCCCGCGATTACATCCACCTCATCGAAGAGCAGGCAGGCGTGGCGGTGGGCTGGGCCTCGGTGGGCCCGGAGCGCGGCCAGCTGGTGGCGCGGGGATAGGACCGCCTCACCCCCGTCTCGGCTAAAGCCTCGACTCCCCCTCTCCAAGAATTCCTCAGGAATTCCGGAGAGGGGGCCGGGGGGTGAGGAACGCTTGTTATACTTCTCTCCCCATGAATACCCGCGCCCAAATTTCGATTCTCGTTTTTCTACTCTCGGCCCTTCTCGCCGCCTGCGCCGCGCCCCCACCCACCCCGCTGCCGCCCACCGCCACGCCGACCGCCACAACGACGCCGACACCCACCATCGTGTGGTTCCCGCCGACGAACACACCCACCGCCGCGCCGACGCTCGCGCCCATCCCCACGCTCGACCTGGCCTCTGAAGCCGGGCCGGAACTGTTCCGCGACGACTTCAGCGACGAGACGTTCTGGTCGGTTTCGGGCAGCGCCCAGGGCGCGGCGGCCATCGCCAACAACCACATCACGCTCACCGCCAGCGCCAGCAAGGTCTACCTCTACACCCTGCGCCGCCAACCGCTGCTCTCAAACTTCTACCTGGAGATCACCGCCAGCCCCAACCTGTGCCGGGGGGCCGACGAATACGGCCTGTTCATCCGCACCACCGCCGATTTCGACTATTACCGCTTCGGCTTCTCGTGCGACGGCCGGGCGCACGTGGACCGGCTGTACCGCGGCGCGGCCAACGCCATGCAGGTCTGGGCGGGCTTCCCCTTCCTGCCCGCCGGCCCGGCCGACGTCCGGCTGGGGGTGTGGGCCGACGGCCAGGAACTGCGTTTCTACGCCAACGGCCACTACCTGTTCAGCGTGACCGATTCGGTGCTGTACACCGGCACGCTGGGGCTGTACATCCGTTCGGCGGGCGAGGCGGGCATGTCGGTGAGTTTCTCCGACCTGGTGGTGTATTCGCTGCCCTGAACCCGGCGATATAATAAAGTCATTGATTTTGTGACCGCCGGGCGCAATTCTGCTATTGCCGCCGCGCCCGGCCCGCTGTCGGTTTACTGTTCGTGTCGAAGAGGCCCGCCCATGCCCAGACTGGCCGCCGAAGATTTCATCACCCTTAAGTACAGCCAGGACTACACCCACGCCGGAATCGAATACATCCTGCGCTGGCTGGCGCGCCCCGGGCGCGGCCCGGCCGCCCCGGGCTACGACGACCTGCGCGAACGGGTGGCCGAAAAGGCCGCCGAATTGGCCTTCCGCCGCATGCTGGAGGAGCAGGATGTCCCTTACACGCTGCTCGAATCCAACGACTTCCAGGAGGCGGATACGTTCGCGGTTTCGCTGGGCGGGCGGCGCTGCGCGCTGTGCGCCACGCTGGTCTCCGGCCGCAAGGACATCACCCGCTTCCACCAGTATCCGGCGCGCTTCCTCGGCGCGCCGGCTCTGGCCCCGGCCGCGGCGCACACCGGCCAGAGCGAGCAGGACCTGCTGGTGTTCGCCTTCGTCACCGGCGTGGTGGCTCGCAGCCAGGCCAGCCTGGGGCGCGCCATCCAGGCCGGGCAGCCGCTGTTCCTGGCGAGCGCGCTGCCGCACGAATGGTCGGCCCCGGCCGCCTGGCGCTCGCTCGGCGAGGTGGCGCTCAAATCCGAAGAAGCCGATGAGATCGAGGTCGAACTCTACGGGCTGGATGGCGAACGCCGCTTCCAAACCTGCGCGCTCATATTGCCGCCGCGCCAGCGCGTCAGCGCCCCGGCGGAGTTCTACAGCCTGGCGGCCCTGCGCGCCAGCCGCCTGCCGGATGCGCGCCTGGGCATCCACAGCCCGGCGGTTTCGGGCAGCCCCAAACTGCTGGGCAGCCTGGACTGGCACAACCTGTGGGTCTACGGGATGCAGGTGACTTTTGTGGGCTACCAGACGCGCGGCGAGTTCAAGCGCGGGGCCGGCCGGCTGCGCCAGGGCAACCGCGCCCTGGGCGTGCCGCGCGCCCGCCAGGACTACCTGAGCCAGCGGGTGAACGCCCTTCTGCCGCTGCCGGAGTTGTTCGACCTGGTGCACATCTGGGAGGACGAGCGGCGCGGGTAGTCGCGCCAATCATTTTCGCCACAGAGCGCAAAGAAGTCAGAGGCATGGAGATCACCACTCTGTGCCTTTTGAATTCCCCAGCGTTTATAATCGCCTGAACGCCAGCGGCCAATTACAAGTTACCAGTTACCAATTACATCATTTCTATGGAACCCCTCCCCTCCTCCCTCAACCCCGCCGACCCGCGCTTCAAGCAAAACGACGCCCACCACCGCGCCCTGGCCGAAGAACTGCGCGCCCGGCTGGCGCTGGTGCGGCAGGGCGGCGGCGAGAAGAGCCGCCAGCGACATGAGGCGCGCGGCAAACTGTTCGTGCGTGACCGGATTGACCGCCTGCTCGACCCCGGTTCACCCTTTCTCGAAGTTGCGCCGCTGGCCGCCTGGGCGCTGTACGACGGCGAAGCGGCCGGGGCGGGCATCGTGGCCGGCATCGGGCGCGTGGCTGGTGTGGAAGTGATGATCGTCGCCAACGATGCCACGGTCAAGGGCGGCTCGTACTACCCGCTGACGGTGAGCAAGCACCTGCGCGCCCAGCAAATCGCGCTGGACAACCACCTGCCGTGCATCTATCTGGTCGATTCGGGCGGCGCGTTCCTGCCGCTGCAGGACGAGGTCTTCCCCGGCGAGACGCACTTCGGGCGCATCTTCTACAACCAGGCGCAGATGAGCAGCCGCGGCATCCCGCAAATCGCGGCGGTGATGGGTTCATGCACCGCGGGCGGGGCGTATGTCCCGGCCATGTCAGACGAGGCCATCATCGTGAAGGGCACGGGCACGATCTTCCTGGCCGGGCCGCCGCTGGTGAAGGCCGCCACCGGCGAAGACGTGAGCGCCGAGGACCTGGGCGGGGCGGACGTGCATACGCGCCTGTCGGGCGTGGCCGACCACTTCGCTGAGGACGACGACCACGCCATCGAAATCCTGCGCGGCATCGTTGAGACGCTCAACCACCGGCCAAAACTCAACGTGGAAGCCGTCGCGCCGGAAGAACCGCTGTACCCGGCCGAGGAGTTGTACGGCCTGCTGCCGACCACGTTCCGCGAGCAGTATGACGTGCGCGAGGTCATCGCCCGGCTGGCCGACGGCAGCAAATTCCGCGAATTCAAGGCGCGCTACGGCACGACGCTGGTTTGCGGCTTTGCGCGCATCGAGGGCTACCCGGTGGGCATCATCGCCAATAACGGCATCCTGTTCAGCGAGTCGTCGCTCAAAGGGGCGCACTTCATCGAACTGTGCGAGCAGCGCGGCGTGCCGCTGGTCTTTCTGCAGAACATCACCGGCTTCATGGTCGGGCGCGAGTATGAGGCGGGCGGCATCGCCAAGGACGGGGCCAAGCTGGTGCACGCCGTCGCCACCTGCACCGTGCCGAAACTGACGGTCATCATCGGCGGGTCGTTCGGGGCGGGCAACTACGGCATGGCCGGGCGCGGCTATCTGCCGCGCTTCCTGTGGATGTGGCCCAACGCCCGTATCAGCGTGATGGGCGGCGAGCAGGCCGCCAATGTGATGCTGACCATCAAGCAGGACCAGCTGGCCGCCGAAGGCAAGCCGCCGCTTACGCCGGAAGAAGCGGAGGAACTGAAACGCCCGATACTGGAGAAGTACGAGACCGAGGGCAACCCCTATTACGCCACCGCCCGCCTGTGGGACGACGGCGTGATTGACCCGGCCGAAACCCGCCAGGTGCTGGCGCTGGCGCTCTCGGTGGTGCTGAAAGCGCCCCGGCAGGGCGAAGGGTTTGGGGTGTTCAGGATGTAATGAAAAGTATCAGGTATACAGGTAAACAAGTACACACGCAAACAGGTAGATATGTATCAGGGTGCAAGAGTTCTACATGTTGATACTCGATACCTGATACGTGTGTACTTGATACATGTCTACGTGATACTGGTCTCCTTGAACCCCACCGACGGGAACGCCCGCACCACCTTGCGCAGGCTCTCGTCATCTGAGCCAAGTTCTTCGCCGATGAGATGCGACCACATGCGCGGCGCATAAGGGTTCTTCGGCAGGAAGGCGCGCATGTGGGCGATGGCCTCGTCTTCTGGCAGGACGCGCGCCAGGGCGTTGAATTTCCTCCGGCCGATGTGGAGGACGCAGTGTGGGTCGGTTTGAAGGTTGCGGAACCAGTCGGTCTTGCCGCCCCAGCCGGCGCTGACCACCAGTTCGCCGGTCTTCTCATCCCGCCCGTAGCCGAGGGCGGTATGGCGGACCTTGCCCGATTTGCGCCCGGTGGTGGTGAGCAACAGCACCATGCCGCCCATCAGCCAGCCGAAGCCAAAGCGATAATAGAGGACCGGCATGCGGAAGATGACGCGCCAGATGCCGGTGACGCGCTTGGGGAAGTGCATCGCCAGGAAATATTCGATGGCCTGATAGATGCGTTGTGAAATGGCCTGCATGGGTTGCTCCCTGGGCAGGCGCGCGGGATGGCCCCATTATACGCCGCTGTTGACCCATCCCTGTCTACCTGTATACTTGGGCGCAGATTTCCGAATCGAGGACACACCACTATGAAGCTCCTCATCCTCGGCGGTACGCAGTTCGTCGGCCGCCACATCACCGAAGCCGCGCTGGCGGGCGGGCACACCGTCACGCTCTTCAACCGCGGGGTGACCAATGCCGACCTGTTCCCGGACGTGGAGAAAATCCACGGCGACCGCAGCAACCCGGACGACCTGACCGCGCTGGATGGTCGGGCATGGAATGCGGTCATTGACGTCAACGGCTACATCCCGCGTCCGATGCGCCAGATGTTGGCCGCGCTGGGCGGACGCGGCGGCCATTACGTCTACATCTCCTCGATCTCGGTCTACGCGGATTTCAGCCAGCCGATGGATGAAGACTCGCCGCTGGCCGAACTGGCCGACCCGGCCACCGAGGAGATTACCGGCGAGACCTACAGCGGCCTGAAAGCCGCCTGCGAGCGCGCCCTACCGGAAAGCGCGGCGGTCATCCGCCCCTCCTACGTCGTCGGCCCGCACGACCACACCGACCGGTTCACTTATTGGCTGCTGCGGGCGGCGCGCGGCGGGAAGATGCTGGCCCCCGCGCCGGACGAACCCCTCACGCTGGTGGATGCCCGCGACCTGGCCGCCTTCGCGCTCAAACTGGCGGAGGAGAAACTGGGTGGGGCGTACAACGCCACCCAATCCGTGCCTTTTGGTATGGTACTTGAAAGCGCCCGACGGCTAAGCGGCAGCGATGCTGAATTTGTAACGATTTCCGAGGGGTTTGCCAGAGAGCATGAGTTGCTGGGGCGCGGCCTGCCGGTGTGGAACCCGGGGCCGGAAGACGCCGGAGTGAACGCCATCGTCTCAACCCGCGCCATCGCCGCCGGGCTGGCCTTCCGCCCGCTGGAGGATACGATTCGCGACACGCTGGTATGGGCGCAGGGCCGCCCGGCCGATTACCTGATGAAAGCCGGGCTGACCGCCGAACAGGAAGCCGCCCTGCTGCAGGAGTTGACCGCATGACCGATCTCGAAAGCCTGCTCGACCGCGCTGCCCAGGACCCCGGCCAGCGTCCGGCGTTCTACCTCGGCCTGCTCGAAGCGCAGATCTTTGCCCTGGGCAACGCGGCCCGCGACGCCCAGGGCAACGTCTCCGCCCTCAACCTCCAGCATTGGGGCAAGCCGGATGGTTCGGCCATACTGCCGTTTTTCACGTCCCTGATGCGGCTGCGCCAGGCCATCAGCGAGGAACAATCCTACGTTGAGTTGCCAGCGCGGGCGTTCCTGGAAGCCACGCGCGGCGAGTCGCTGATCCTCAACCCCAACACCGAGTCCGGCAAGGAGTTCACGCCCGCCGAAATCACCGCCCTGCTGGACGGCACGCTGTTCCAGCAGGGACACACGCGCGTCATTGAAGAAGAACGCCAGGTGCTGCTCGGCCAGCCCGCCAATTACCCGGCCGCGCTGGTGGAGGCGCTGAATTCGCTGTTCGAGACATTGCCGGAAGTGAAGGCCGCCTGGTTAACCTACATGAACGACCCGCAGGACGAAGCCGGGCCGCATTTGGTCTTCGGGCTGGAGGTGGCGGGCGGCGAGGCCGCCTACCGCAACGCCGCCGGGCAGGCCGGGCGCGTGGCAAACGATGTGCTGCCGGGCGAGATCGTGGACTTCACGCCCATAGGCGAGGGCGGCATGACGGATTATTTCCGCGAGCAGGTGAAGCCGTTCTACCAGAATCTGGAGTGAGGCAATGCGGACATTCACCGACCCGCAGAAATTCCTGAGCGCCGCGCAGACCTGGCTGGAAACCGAGGAAGCCAGGAACAGCCTGATGCTGGGCAACACCCTGCGGATGGTGGCGCAGCCGGGCTACTTCGAAGAAACCCCCTATTACGCGGTGATTGAAAGCGCGGGCCAACTGGCGCTGGCGGCGATGATGACCCCGCCCTTCGGCCTGGTGCTGGCGACGCCGCGCGCCGAACCCGCGGACGATGAACTGAGCCAACTCATCGACGACTTGCACGCACGCGGCCTGGCGCCGCCGGACGTGCTCGGCCCCAAACCGCACGGCCAGCGCTTCGCCGAGTTGTGGCATGGGCAGACGGGCGTGCAGCCGGAGATGCGCCAGCGGCTGTATGCCCTGCGGGCGGTGAACCCGGGCACGCTGACTGCGGCGCAGGGGAGCTTCCGCATGGCGCGCGAAGAGGAAATCGAACTGCTGACCGGCTGGGCCATCGCCTTCGATACCGAAGCCTTTGGGCGCGCCACGCGGCCGCCGGAATCGTTTCGCAGCCTGATCGAAAAACGCCGGGGGGACATCGCCATCTGGGAGGACGGCGGGGCGGCGGTGAGCATGGCGATGCGCTCACGCCCGACGCGGCACGGCTGCACGGTCAACCTGGTCTACACGCCGCCGGAAGCGCGGCGCAAAGGCTACGCGACGGCCTGTGTGGCGCGCCTCAGCCAGTCCTTGCTGGACGACGGTTACGAGTTCTGCACGCTGTTCACGGACATGGACAACCCGACCAGCAATGCCATCTATATGAGAATCGGCTACGCGCCGGCCTGCGACTTCGACAAGTACACCCTGAGTCCGTAAGACCGGCGAGACTGGAGCGTTATAATGTGCAGGTTGCCTAAGTAGTCCATCAGAAGTTTCTTTACAAGGAGTGGTTCAGTATTCGGCGTGTTCGCCCTTGGAAAGCCTTCAGGACTACTTTTAATAGTTGGCCGTCAGCGCGCCCTGTTTCTTATGGTCTCTTGCGGCCAACTACCTACCCGTCATGAAAAGACTATTGCCCTTCCTGCTTGTTGTTGGTCTGGCGGCCTGCACGCTCGGCCAGCCCGATTCCACCCAGGCGCCCGGCCCGACCGGCCCGGCTGCTTCCCCCTCTGCGGATGAGACCGAAGCGCCCAGCCCAACCCCGGAGCCGGACTACGCCGCTCGCGTGAACGGCGAGGGCATCCGGCTGGATGTCTACGAAGCCCACCGGACGCAATTCGAGGCCGCCCTGGCGGAGTTTGGCACGCGGCTTGCTCCCGGAGAGACAGCCAGCGGCAGGGCGCTCGCCAGCCTGATCGACCAGACCTTGCTGGCGCAGGCCGCCCGCGCGGCCGGTTTCGCCGCCGACGAAGCCCTGCTGGATGAGCACCTGGCGGCCATGACCGAAGGCGCCGGCGGGCAAGAGGCCCTGGAGGCCTGGGCAGCGGAAAACGGCTACACCGCCGCCAGCCTGCGGGCCGACTTGAAAATCCAGATCGAAGCGGCCTGGATGCGCGACCAGCTGGCCGCCGGCGTGCCGGAGTCTGCCGAACAGGTACTGGCGCGGCAGGTGTTCACCTTCGATGCCTTCTCGGCCGCCCGCCTGTACGGCCAGTTGGAAAGCGGCGTGCCTTTCCAACAGGTGGTGGACAACAACGACCCGCAGAACCTGGGCTACATCGGCTGGTTCCCGCGCGGCTACCTCATCTTCCCGGCGCTGGAAGAGGCCGCCTTCGCCCTCCAGCCGGGGCAGTACAGCGAAGTGATCCAGACCGAGGCCGGTTACCACATCGTGGAAGTGCTGGCGCGTGAACCGGCCCGCAGCCTGGAACCGGATGCCCGCCTGACGCTTCAGGAACGCGCCGTGGCCGCCTGGCTGGAGACGGCGCGGGCGCAAAGTCAAATCGAGATTTACGTGCCGTGATGGGCGTTTCCCGCTAGAATTAGTGAACGCCCCGACGGAACCGGGGAGCAAACCATGGATGAATTCGATTTCAAAGAAGAACCTCAACCCCGGGCGCGCCGCCGTTCATCTGGCAGAGGCGGCGGGGGCGGCCTGGGCGACCTGATCTGGAACCTGGGGACGCTGTATTTCCTGATCAGTTCGGCGTGCCTGCTGGGATTCGTGGCGCTCATCTTCATGAACCCGCAGTCGCCTTACAACCCGCTGCCGCCAAACCTACAGCCAACGCGCGCCGTGCCGACCCTGATTCCCATCCCCACCGGCGCGCCCGCCA
This sequence comes from Chloroflexota bacterium, assembly GCA_016191875.1. GTDB lineage: Bacteria > Chloroflexota > Anaerolineae > Anaerolineales > UBA11579 > SCUK01. The sequence goes on along the minus strand of JACPVG010000036.1, from coordinate 80,141 downwards.
CAGCCACCTCGCCGGTCGTCGTCACCTTCACGCCGACAGCGATCACCTTCGACCCGACCGGCACGCTGGAACCATCGCCCACGAACTTTTCCTTCCCGAACCTGACGCCCAGCAACACGCCCTCCGGGCAGGCGCCGTTCTTTGCGCCCAACGCCGGCGACCCGACCTACATCGGCCACCCGGATGGCTGCAACGGCATGTACGTGGGCGGGGCGGTCTTCGACATCAACGGCGCGCCAACCATCTTCCGGCTGGTGCGCATGACCGGCGCCTTCGGCACCGAGGACGCCCAGAGCGGCACGAACACGAATTACGGCGAGAGCGGCTACGAGATCAAGATCTCCAACTCGCCCCAGACCACCAGCGGCCAGGTGTTCCTGCAGATCCTGGACGACCTGACCGGCGAGCCGCTTTCCGACCTGTTGATCCTCAACACCTTCAGCGACTGCTCCCGCAACCTGATTCTGGTGAACTGGACGCAGACGCGTTGAGGCTGAACCTCCTCAGACTGACGGCCCTCCCTGCCGGAGGGCCGTTTTCTTTGACAGGTATGCTCTACGCGCCATGTCTCTGTGGATAGAATCAGGGGGCAGGTCATGGAGCCACCATTGCGTGGAATTTCTGTGTCAATGAAAAAGAGGCCCTGCGGCCTCTTTTCGCCCAGCTAACCGGAATACGACCAGCCGACATGCGGCAGGGTCAGGCCCTCGCCGGGGTCGTGGCTGGCGCGCACGCCACCGCCCACCACCCGCCCCAGGATGACGCTATGCCCGGCGCCGGTGTCCAGTTCACCCGCCACCTCGCACTCCAGGAACGCGGCGGCCTCGTCCAGCACCGGCACTCCGGTGACGGGTGCGGGTTGCCAGTGGGCGCCCTCGAATTTCTGGGGGTTCTTTTCGCGGCTCTTGCTGAACTGCTTGACCACATCGGCCTCGGCCTGGTGAAAAATGTTGACGACGAAATGGCCGCTGGCCTCCACCAGCCCGTAGGTGGTCGAAGTCTGCTGCAGGCCGATGACGATGTGCTGGGGCTCGAAGGATACCTGGCTGAACCAGTTGAGCACCATCACGTTCATCTCCTTGCCGTGTTTCGAGGTCAGGGCGTGAAAGCCATAGGGAATCATCTTCAGGGCGCCGGAAATAGCCTTTTCGACCGCCTCGGCGGAATCGGGTTCGTGCTGGGTTGTCATGGGTCGCTCCAATCATCCGACATCATGTGAATGCAGATGGATTCTACCGCCGCCTGCCCTGGCAGGCACTGTACTATGGGACAGTCAGGCACGGTAAAAATGAAAGTCGGATAAGAAAAGAGTACCAGTGGCGGCATTTTGCGAACCTTTCGGACGACAAGAGAGTTAAGACGGTTGAGAGACATCGCGCCCGGCACGGCACCCGGGCGGCAGCACGGATGGAAGGCAGGCTGGCGTGATTAAGCCCTACGCACTCATCATTGATGGAAACCATGAGAATGCAAAATATCTTGCAAATCTCCTGGAGTCGTCCGGCTTTCAGACCCAGTTGGCGGGCTCCGGCCACGAGGCCCGGGCGCGCCTGTCCTTCACCAACCCGGACCTGATCCTCCTGGATGCCACCCTCCCCTTTCTGCCGGCGGCGGTCATCCTGCGCCAGATTCACGGCCAGCCGCGTTTGGCGCGGGCGCGCGTGCTGCTGCTGGCCGATGACCCGGCCACGGCGGCGGCCTTGATGGGCCAGGCGGACGGCATCCTGCCCCGCCGGGCGGAGGCCGCCCAACTCAGCCTGCACCTGCGCCTGCTGCACCTCGATCAGGCGGAAGTGTAGGGTTCAGCAAAGTACAGCCAGCAGACAACGAACAAAAAGAGCGGCCGGGCGGCCGCTCTTTTTGTTCTCGATGGCAGGGGCGCAAGCGTTGTTTTGCAACTCCGCGGCGCTCCCCCGCGTTCAGATATTCACCCGCAGCCTATGGACGCCGGTGGCCCCGCTGGGGCGCGCCGAGCCAAGCTCAAGGACTTGCAGGCGGCCGTCGGCTTCGTAGCAACGCACCCGGAATTCATGCTGGCCGGCGGCGTAGGGCCAGCCGTCGTAGCGCCACAGCACCCAGTTCAGCGGACTGAGCGGCGGGTCAATGAGCGTCGCTTCGGCCCACTCGCCGCTGCCGTCCACCTCGACCTCCACTTTGCTGATGCCGCGCGCCCCAGCCCAGGCCATGCCGCCCACCAGCACGGTCGGCGGGTCGCTGGCGCTGTCCACATACACCGTGTCGATGACCGAAGTGGCTTTGGCGAAGGCATCTTCGTCCCAGCCGCGCACCACCCAGTAGCCATCCTTGGTGGCGGCGTCCTGAACCTCGATGCTCACGATCCACTTGGGTTGCTTCATGCCGTAGCGGTTGGGGACGTACACCCGCAGGGGGTAACCGTGTTCGGTGGGCAGCGGCTCGCCGTTCATGGCGTAGACCAGCAGGGTACGGTCATCCAGGGCATCTTCCATGCTCACGAACTCGAAGAAACCGTCGGCGGCCTCCACGCGCAGCGAACGGGCGCGTGGACTCACACCGGCCACAGCCAGCACATCCTTCAGGCGCACGCCGGTCCAGCGGGTCGAACCAGTCAGATCGCCGCCGATGGAATTGGAAATGCACTGCATGGTGAGAATCTGGGTGACGGCCGACATGGCCGCCAGGTCCTGCAGGCTGAGTTCCAGCGGCGTATCCACCAGACCACCAAGCTTCAACCGCCAGGTATCGCCATTGATGCGCGCCGGCAGGGTGTTGATGTCGATGCGGTAGAAGTCGTCGTTGTCGGTCAGTTCGGGGCGCGTGCCCGGCGCGCCGGGGGCGCGGGCGGCCAACGCCTCCGGGGCGGGCGAAGCCGCGGGACCGGAAGTGAGCGCCGCGCCGAACGGGTCGCCGGGGCCGGCGGCCGGCGGTCCGGACGCGTTCACAGCCGGCGCGGGCGCTGCGCCGCGCCCGAACAGGCGGCCCAGGCCCAACCCGGCCAGCGCCACCGCCAGGCTGCCCAACCCGGCCGTGTTGAGGAACTGGCGGCGGGTGAGCGCCGCCCCGGGCCCGGTTGCGGAAAGCGCCGGGCCGGCCCGCTGAACCAGAGCGCCCAACAGGCGGCCCCATGCCAGGAACACGAGCGCCAGCCAGATACTGGCAATGGCCGCCGAGACCTCGCCGTAGCCCAGGCTGGATTTTATCGCCAGGGTGAACGCCAGCAGCAGTAAGCCGCCAATCAGCCCGTAGAGCGGCACAGCGGTGGGGCTGCGGCGGCCCAGCCCGGCCAGCGCCAGGCCAAAGGCCGCCCCGCCTGCCACCACCTGGGTCAGGGCCATCAACTGCTCGATGGCCTTGGCGGTACTGGAGGTCTCGCCCAGGTTGAGGCCCTGGATGATGGCCACCATGATCTGGATGACCGAGGCGATCAGCCCGCCCGGCAGGACGCGCGCCAGCCAGTCGAACAGGTCGAATGGCACGAACGGCAGCCCGGCCAGGGCATGCCCGGCATACAGCACCCCGATGACGGCCAGGCTGGTGAGCGCGCCCAACCACAGGCCGGTGAGCAGGGAAGTGGGTTTATGGAACGTGGTCTCGGCTTGCATAGGTCCTGCCTTTGGAATCAGAATGGCCAAAGCCGGATTGTATCCGGCCATTCAACTATATACCGCGGAAATTACGTGAATATTACACCCCCCGCAGGGAATCTTCGTTATCCTGAGGCCAAAAGGTGGCCGTGAGCGCGGCGCAGCGGTTCTGCGACCTCATCCGGTTGGCAGCGGCGGGCTGCTTCAACCGGGTCAAGCCATTCGAAGCGGTCGTGTTCGGGGCTCAACCGCACCGCCGTATCCGGCGCGGCTTCTGCCGTGTACACTATCCATTCGGACGCGCCAAACGCGGTCGGGCTTACGACCAGCGCCAGGCCAGTCTCTTCAGCCAGTTCGCGCCGGGCGCAGGATTCCACGTCTTCGCCGGGGTAGCGCGCTCCGGAGGGCGGCGTCCAGGCCCATTCGCCGGCGTAGTCCGGCCCGTTGTGGGCGCGGTGCAGGATCAGGAATTCCAGGCCGGCCGGGCCGCGCCGATGGACGATGATGGTAACGCCGTGCGGCGGTTCCGGGCTGACGGGTTTGCCGTCCCAGGTGGCGTTTTCAGGCATGCTGCGAGCCATTATAGATGCTTGGTGGCTTACATGAGACAGGCAATCCGGCTAACTGGCAGGCCGAGAGGGAAGAAAAACGCCCGGCGTCCCTGCGGAGACCGGGCGTCCACCTGGATGCGATCGAGCGCTACACCCCGGATGGAATCCGGGCCTTGAAAGCGTCGCGAATCATGGCCGCGTCGAACCACTCGCCGCCCTCGCCCTGCACAGCGTACTGGTAGACGGCAGCGGAATAGATGCCGTTGAGCGTCGAAGAAACCAGGCCGAGCAATACCAGAGCGATCACCAGCGCGCCCGCCAGCGCGGCCAATAGCCAGCCAGGCACGCCCAGCGCCGCTCCGCCCACCAGCCCGGCGATGCCCGCCAGGATGGTGACGACGAAAGCCAGCCCGGTGACCGCCCCGAGGCCCAGGTTGCCGGCGATCTGCTCGCCCCAGGTCTTCTTGAGCAATTCAACGCTGCGCTTGAGCGCCGCAAACGGCCCCAGTCCTTCCACCGCCAGCACCGGCACGACCAGGTAGGTGGCGAGGTTCCAGGCCATGCCCACCAGGCGCACCGCAAATTGCCCTACCCCGCGGCTGCGTTCGTTCACCCGCTGCAGGAGCATTCCCACGGTGGCAGCGACGATGGCATAGCCCAGGATGTTGACGAAGTGCTTGAGCGCCACGCGCACGCCATCCATCACGGTCGGGTCGCCGCCCTGAAGGCGGATCATCGCCGCGCCCACCAGGGCGGTGTTGGCGAAGATGATGACCGTGTACTGGGTGACGTAGAACAGGAAGCCGACAATGAGGCCGCCGATCTGCAGGTTCTGAGAGAACAGGGCGTCGAAGAGCCCGCCGAAGGCCATCGGGACGATGAAGGCGGCGCTCACCAGCAGCAGAGCGATGCTGGAGAGAATGGGAAAGACCAGCAGTTCCTTGTCCGCCCAAAGGACGCGGGCGCTGGCCTTGGTGAGTTCCCAGGAATTCGACAATCGCTGAAACATGGATGCCTCCTCGGTGCGGCGATTCCGCCGGCGCTATTGTACGCCCGAACCGGCCATCCCTGCCAGCAACGCCCGGGCCGCTGCCAGTTCGTCCTCGTTCACCTGATGTCCCATGCCGGGGTAGATGCGCTTATCCACCTGCGCGCCCATCCCCGTCAGGACGCGGGCCGTCTCCTCCACCCGTTCAAGCGGGATGTGGGGGTCCACATTCGAACAACCCAGGAAAACCGGCGTGCCGGCCAGAGTGTCCTTGAACGCGAACCGCGCCTCCGGCGGACCAATCAGCCCGCCGGAGTACCCCACCAGCGCGCCGTAGCGCTGGGCGGCCCGCGCCGCGAAGGTGAGCGCCAGGCAGGCGCCCTGCGAGAAGCCCAGCAGGGCGATGCGCTCGGGCGGGATGCCCGCCGACTGGATATCCGCCAGCAGCCAGCCCAGCAGCCCCAGCGCCGAACCCAGCCAGGGCTCGTTCTGCTCGCTGGGAGCCATGAACCCGTTGGGATACCAGGTGGACTGGTACGCCTGCGGCGCGAACCAGGCGATGCCGGGCGAATCGATATGGGGGGTGAGCGAGAGGATGTCGCCCGCCGAGGCGCCGCGCCCGTGCACCAGGATGGCGGCGGCGCGGGCGCTTTCGATGGGCGCCCCGGCGGTCAGAACCTCGCTTTCGCCGTGCGGGTCGTAGGGTTCGTTCATCGTCTGTTCCGGGTGAGAATCTCGGGCGAATAGTAAAAGGTCTGGCGCAGGCCGGGGGTCAGCCCGCCAGAATGACGGTAGCCGCGGTAGGTGCCCCAGTGCTGCATCCAGCGAAACCAGAGAATCTCCCCGGCCCTCTGCAACGCCACGCCCTCGTGCGCCGCGGCGTTCAGGTCGCCCCAGGCATGGCGGGCGAACAGGCGCAACGCGTGGCGCAGTTTGTAGCGGCTGTGCGGCAGGATTTCTTTCATGGCGATGGCCTCGCGGCGATAGCGGTTGTACACCTGGCGCGGCTTCTCCTCATGCACATGCACCACCCCGGCCTCCGCCATGTAGGCCAGACAGTGCCCCTGTTCCAGCGCCCAGGAGGCCCAGGCCAGGTCTTCCAGGCCAGTGAGGGTTTCGTCATAGGGATTGCGTTCCCAGAGGGCGCGGCGGATGGCGGCGTTGGCGTTGTTGCAGAACGGGTCGCGCTGGCGCGGGTTGGACGCTGCCGGGTAATAGTGTTCAAAGAAGCGCCGTTCCGAAAAGCGGCTGCGACCATCGCCGCGCTGCATGCCATAGGCCAGCGCCACCTGCGGGTCGTCGAAGGCGGCCAGCAGATTTCCCAGCCATTTGTCGTGCATCGGGTAGCAGTGGGCGCTGATGTTGACGATGAACTCGCCCTGCGCGGCGGCGATGCCGCGGTTGAGCGAACGCCCAAAGGTGAATTCCTCTGGCGCGATGTGCAGGACTCGCGCCCCGTTCCGTTCCGCCAGCGCGGCGGTGTCGTCGGTGGAGCCGGAGTCGACCAACAGGATCTCAAAATCGCGAGAGTGCTGCCCGCGGATGCCGGCCAGCAACCGCCCGATGTGCCGCCCTTCGTTGTAGGCGCGGATGACGATGGAGGCGCGCGGCGTCATGCCCAGTCCGCGTCCTCTTCGTAGCCCAGCCGGGCCAGCAGGTCGCCGCTGGCCTGCTTGAACAGGGCGGTGATCTCCGGTGTGAAGTGTGCCCGCCAGCCGCCCGCCTGTCCGCTGCGGAAGGTGGGCGAACGTTTCGGGTCGATGCGGGCACGCAGAATCTCGATGGCGCGGCTGCGCTCGGCGCGACTCCTGAACCCGCGCCGGGCGGCATGGTCGGAGACGCGGCCCAGGGTTTCCTCCGGCGCGGCGAGAAAATCCTCATAGCGCAGGCACAGCACCTCCGGCCGCTCCAGCCAGCCCAAATAGGGCGCGAACCGCCCGGCGATGTCCGGGAAGGGCACGTCCAGTTCCGGCAGGCCCAGGATGCTCACCTGCAGGCGTTCCTCGAAGGTGTGGAGTTTCTCCGTATAGTGGCGGTGGTGGACGTGGTTCGGCTCCATCTCGGTGACGTAGTACACATGCGACACAACCACATCGCGCGGGTCGCGGTAGATGAAGAACGGCGCCACGCCCGGCCGGCACAGGGCAGCCCAAATCTCCGGTTCGGCGTGCAGGTGGCCGTAGGCAATATCGCCGGGCTGGAAGCGCGCCAGGTCCGCCAGGATGTGGGCCAGCGGGCGCGGCCGCCCCGTTGGCCCGTCGAAGGTGACGACCGGCGGCAGGCCGCTCACCACCGCCGGGCCGAGGGCGGCAAAGCCCTCCAGCACCTGGGTGAGCAGGTGCGTGCCGCTCTTGGGGAACGAGTTACCGAACAGGATGGGCGCATCCAGCGCCCCCCAACGCAGGCGGGCGGCGGCGCGGCGGGCGCGGCGGCGGAAGAGTTTGAGGCGTGTAGTGAGGGTCACAGGATGAGATTTAACCACAGATGAACGCAGAGAACCACAGATTGCTCAGATGGCGCAGATATGGAGGCTCTGCACCATCTCTCGTTCTTTCATTTTGTTTGCGTGAGATGCCCTTCGACCTATCTATATCCATGTGTGTTCATCCGTGGTTAAGAAAAAATCTTCACACCTCACCGCCGTCGTACCCCAACTCGGCCAGCAGGTCGCCCAATCGCTCGCGCACCAGCCCCCGCTCCGCTTCCGAAAATTCCTCGACGCCCACGCCGCTCAACCCGCGCCGGAAAAACTCGCCGCCCAGCCGGGGGTGGCGCGCCCGCATTTTCTCCAATGCGTTGTGGTCGATGGCCGCCGCCACTCGCTCCGGCGGCAAGTCGAATCCCAGCCACGCCAGCAGTTTCGCCAGTTCCTCCTGGGGCTCGGCCAGCAGGTCTTCGTAGCGCAGGCGGTAGAGCGGCATGCGCCGCCCGGCGGCCAGCCAGCGCGCGGTATGCCCGCGCCACTCCTCGATGGCGCCGAGCAGAAAGGTCTCCCAGGTCAGGCCGGTTTCCTTCCAGATATTCTGCCGGTAGTGGAAGTAGGATGGCAGCGCGTCGAACGGGTGGCGTACGACCAGCACGGCGTGGGTGTAGCGGTGCATATCCCAGGCGTGGGTCTTGATGACCACCCCATCCGCGCCGCGGCGCATGACGGCGTCGCTGTAGATCGAGCCGCTGGCCTGGCCGGTGGCGGCTTCGATCAGGCCGCGCAGCCAGGTATTGCCGCTGCGCGGGTAGGAGGACAGCGCCACGCGCCGGCGACCGCGGGCGCGCAACCAGGCAAGGCGCGGCAACCAGGCCAACTGGTCGAGTCGGCCGCGCGCTTTGGAGAACAGCCGAGCCTCAGCCATCCGGATACCCCAGCCGCTCCAGCAGGTCGCCCGTGGCGCGCCTCAAATGAGCGAGGTTGACGGCGGTGAAGTGCTCGCGCCAGCCGCCCGGCTGGCCCTTGCGGAACGTTCCGGAGCGCTTCGGCTCGATGGCGTGCGTCAGGACGGCAACAACCTGCGGGCGCGGCAGCGTGGGTTTGAAACCGCGCGCCTCCAGGTAATCCAGCAGCCGGTTGAACGCGGCTTCCTGCGCCAAAATCAGGTCTTCGAAGCGAAGGCACAACGCCCAGGGCTGGTCGAGCCATGCGAGGTAATTCTCGTACTTGGCGCGAATGGGCGAGAGTTCCGCGCCCGGCTCATCCACGCCGTCGATGGCGGCGTCGATGCGCTGTTCCATCGTGGTCAGGGTTTGGTTGTAGTAGCGGTGCAGGGCGTGGCCGGGGTGCAGGTCGGCGGCGTAGAACACGTGCGAAACGATGACATCGCGCGGGTCGCGATACACGAAGGCCGTCGCCCGCCCGTCCTTCGCCAGCGGCGAGAGGAACGGTTCACGCGCCTGCACGTAGCCGTAGCGCAGGTCGCCCGGCCGCATGCCGCGCAGGTTTGCCAGCACGGCGGCGTCGTCCAGTTTGGCGTTGGCCTGGTCGCGGTTCACCGGCGGGTAGCCGGGGTCCACAAACGGCCCCACGCCCGGCAGCCCCTGCAAGACCTGGCTGATGAGATGCGAGCCGGATTTGGGCATGGCGTTGCCCAGCACGGCCGGCGCGGCAGCCAGCGCGGCCGCGCCCCAGCGCCGGGCGGCCGCGGCGCGGCGGGCACGATGCCTCAGTTGCTTCAGAGCAGTTTTCAAATCCATCAATGGGATTTAACCACAGATGAACACAGATGGACACAGAAATCACGATTACGCGGTGTGTGTGAATGCACACTCGGCACAAACTGGAAATCGGTGTAATCTGTGGTCTACAGGTTTTCTCTGGGTCTCTGCGCCTCTGTCGCGAAAACCATACGCCAACCTACCCTCGCCGCGGCGCGGTGGGCTGCGGCGCGGCGCTATACGTGACCAGCCCCCTTTCAGCAAACTGGCTCACGATGTCCCACACGGCCGCATACGGCAGCCCCAGATCCATGGCGATATCCGCTACCGTGCGCTCGCCGTCACAGCGCTCCATGATCTGGAACAGATTGCGGTGGCCCTCGGGGTTCACCTGGTAGTCGATCCAGATGCCATGCCCGGAAGCGAATACCTCGCCCTTGAACTGATTCACTACATACTGGTTACTGTCGAAGGCGCGGGCAAGCGCCAGCGCGGCGTCCCGCGCCGCTTCCAGCCGTCCCTGGGTCACGATGGCGGGGGTGTCGTGGCTGGAGTGGTATTCGGGATAGGGCGTAAAGCGCGATTCCGGCAGGTGCGGGTTGACCACGCGGGAGAGCGACAGCATCGGTACGCGCACCCCCGGCGCGTTGAACTGCCGCTCGTCGTTGTCGATGATGGTGCGGTACGGGCCGACGTAGCCCTCCGGGGCGACGCCGCGGAAAGCGCTCACCAGCGAGCGGTCGCACTGGCTTTCGGGCTGGAAGGACTGCTGCAAGGCCAGCGGCGCGTCGTTGCCCAGCATTTCGAGGAACAGCCCGCCGCGCATCGATGGAATCAGGTCCTCGTGCTGGCTCAAATACGCCACCGAACCAATCGTCTCCGGGAAGAACAGGATGCGAATCGTGTGGCGCGGCTTCGGCCCGGCCAATAGCGTACGCGCAACATCTAACCCCACCAGCACGCCGGTCAGGTCGTCATTGGCCTGCGCCGGGTGGCACAGGTGCGCTGCCAGCACGAAACACTCGTCGCGCTCGCCGGGAATCACGATCTCGCCGATCTTCAGCGCCCCCGGCTCGAAGCGCGTCTTGATGACGACGCGGTACTGCTCATCCTTCAGGCTGTCCTTCAATTCCTGAGAACAACACAGGCCCCAATCGCGTTGATAGTACTTGAACACAAAGGGGATAGCATCCGGCAAGCGCGGGTGGGTGTGCAGATGGGCGGATAAATCCTCGCGGCTGACCACGCCTTCAAAGGGCAGAGAATACGACACCACATGCAGCGGGTGTTCGGCGGCGTCCAGCAACCGCCGCCCGTCCAGTGTTTCGAGATACGCCTCGTCCACCGTCCACTTCTCCGGTACTTTCCACGTCCAGACCGGCGTGCCGCTGGCGACCTCGTGAATCGTCAGCGGTGCGACCCCGGCCAGCCGCGCCAGCGCGGCGTCGTAGCCATCCGACACCAGTTCGCGCGGCAGGAACCAGAGTTCATTCAGGAGGTCGTACATGGTTGGGGACGCCATAGGAGAAGTGTAACTCAAAGGAGTAATTGGCAACTGGCAATTACGAAGGGTCCGAAGATGGCTTATTAACCGGCCGCCTCCACAGAGCAATTACAGATTGGTCTCCCCGATATCCGGGCGCCTGGTTATCTGTTCGCCACAAACACCCACGGGTCCGTCATCAGCAGGGCATCCGTAGCGGCCACGTACTCATGCAGCGTACAGGCGGCAATTTCCCCGAAATTCACTTTCTGAGCCCGCCACTGGCCGCGCTGTTCCAGTTCCACCTGAATCGGCTTTGCCACCAGTTTTGGGTCGATCTTCTCATCGCGCACGAACATGCGATAGGTGCAGGTCTGCCACCCGCCATCCCGCAAGACGCGCGCCGTGAACTCCTTCCAGTGGCGGTAGGGCACGTTGGCGCGCTGCTCGCTGTAATGCAGGATGCTGGCCGCCTCCACGTCCGCCCCCAGCAGCAGCAGCTTGAAGTCGTGTACCAGCATCCGGTCGAAGGCCGAGCCGTCATCGAACGCCGAGGGCGTATCCAGGGCGGCCATTTCTTCTGCCCGCGCTCCAAGGAGAGCCAACGACTGCATCGGGTGGGTTGTGCGCCGGGCATCCGGATGCTGCCGCACCAGTTCCGAGAATACGCCCATACCCTGCGAGGGCGTGGTAGCCGGGTCGTAGTCCGCGCCGCGGGCAAACCCGAAATTGAACGCCGGTACGGCCAGCGTGCCCTCCGGCCCAATCACCGCCAGCAACGCGTGCAGATACATCTCCGGCCCGCCAACCGGCTGGCCGAGCAGTTGCAGGGCGGCATGCACCAGCAGGCCGTCGCCCTCTGCCACTCCCACCCCGCGCAGCGCGTCCTCTACCTGTGATTGCGCAATATGAGGCAGCGGCATGGGTCACAGTTGCCAGTTACCGATCACCAATTACCGCTCTTCTCCCACCAACATGCGCACCTGGGTCAACTCGGTATGGAAGCCCTGCTTGTGCCAGAAAGCCAGCCCGCCGTGGTTGCCAGCCATGATCTGGATTTCAATCGAATGGATGTCGTGCCGTTTCAGGGCCGCGATGGCGGTCTCCGCCAGCCGCACGGCCACCTTCTGGCCGCGGGCTTCCTCGTCCACATACAGATCGCTGATCTCCCCGACCATGACATCGCCCAGATAGGCGGGCAGGCGTTTGAGACGCGCCAGCAGGAAACCTTCGATCTCTCCGTTGATCTCCGCCACCCACAGGAACGCCGCCTTGCCCAGCTGGTCTTTGAAGGCATCCAGCCACTGCCGGGCGGGGTCGGCCGGTTGCGGCAGTTTGAGCGTCAGCCCGCGATGGAAGTCGTCCATCTCAGTCCACAGGTGGCCGATGGCGGGCAGGTCCTTGGCGGTCGCTTCACGGATCGAGATCTCGCTCATGGCGGTTCCTTCAGTCACTCGTAGGCGGCATTATCCGGCGGCGGAGGCTCCAGATAGTCATCCCACAGCATCCGCACCTGAATCAATTCGTGTTTGAAACCCAGCGTGTCATACAACTTCAGGCTGGCGACATTGTCCGATACGATCTGAAGTTCAACCGAGTGGACGCCCTGGTCGCGCAGCCAGTTAATCGCCAGCCGCGAGAGTTCCCGGCCCACGCCAAAACGGCGCGCTTCCGGAACCACCCACATGTCACTCAACGCCCCCACCAGCACGCCGCCCCAGTATTCGGGGACCCGGCGGACACGCGAGAGCATGAAGCCAGCTACGGCGCCGTCGATTTCGGCGACATGCACCTGGCTGAATTTGCCCAGAGTGCGGGTGAACGAGTCCAACCAGGTCTGGCGCGGGTCTTCCGGCTCCGGCAGGCGCACATTCAGGCTTCGAAGGTATGTATCGAGTTCCTGATACATTGAAGTAACCACGGGGTAATCCTCTTCCCGGATGAGGCGGTAGAGTACGCGGATCATACCAGCGCCTCCCGCACCGCGACCGGCCATGCAGCCGGGTCGAAGCCGTGCTGGGCCAGGAAGGCGTAGGCGACGCGCTCCAGTCCGAAGGCCGTGCAGCCGGTGTGAATCGGCTTGCCATCTGGCAGGGTGATGCCCAGGTGGCGGCCAAAGAAATCCTGGTGGTAGTTGTAAGAACCGATAGCCAGGGTGCTGTCCTTGAACGGTAGGCGCGCCCGAATCTCATACTTCAATTGAAAGGCGGTCTGGAAGGCGGCCTGCTTGCGGAACTCGCCGACGAAGAACGGGTCGTTGGCCGTCTCGACGCGGTAGGCCAGGCCCAGTTCCTCGAAGATGGCCTGCATGAACTGGCGCGAACGTTCGCGGTGCTCCAGCACGAAATCCTTTGAGCCGACAAAGATCACCTCGCGCATGGTGAAGTTCCACAACCGTTCCAGCGAGGTCAGGTTGGTGGATTCGTAGCGAAAGCAGGTGCCGACGCTGGTGGCGATGAGCTGCCCATCCGGTAGGGGGTGGTCGGCCAATGAGAAATACAAGTGGTAGCACACCGCCGGCGATAGCAGCGCCTGCACCTGCGAAAAGAATTCGGCCGGGGCGTTCAGTCCCCTTCCCTCGTACTTGGCTTTTTCGGCAAACTGGTTAATGATATCCAGGTCTTCGCGCAGATGGGTGGCGAAGGTGAGCGAATGCGGGAAGGCGCGGAAGTAATCCACCCGGTCGAGGAATTCGGCCGACATCAGGGTCGGGAAGCGATAGGGTTGGGCATCGAAGTGGGCTGCCAGTTCCAGGAAGCGGCTTTCGAAGTATTCGATCAGGCGGCTCATTAACGGCCCGAAGGTGAAGATACCGGTGCTTTCCTCGTAGACTTCGCGGCGCGCCAACAGTTCGGCCAGCGGGTCGGCGGCGTAGGATACCGGGCGGTCGAGGTGGTCTTCGAGGATCTCCACTCTGGGGGCGATGCCGCCCTGGGCCATCTCCTGCACCACGCGCTGCACCTTGGCTTCGATCTCGCCTTCGCGCCCGGCCGCCCGCAGGGCCAGCGTGATACGGTCGCCGCTCTCCGCCACCCGCGCCGCCGCGATGGCCTCATCCACGTAGGCCAGTTTGGATTGTATCTGGCCGACCAGATGCGGCGGGATGAGGAGGGCCGGCGTGACCTCCAGCGTGGTTTCAGGCATGGCCGTTCTGCGCCAGGTGCGTGCAGATGGCTTCCACGCTGGTGAGGGCGGTGATGGTCTCGGCGGTGATCTCCACGCCCAGGGCGGCCTCCAGGCCGACCATGACTTCCATGTGGCCCATCGAGTCCCACTGCGGCAGGTCGCCGAATTGCAGGGCGGGCGTGATGTCGGCCGGGTTCACCTTCAGGGCGGCGGCGAGCACCGGCTGTACTTTGGCGAACAGGGTTGTGTCTATCGAGTCCAAGGGTTGCTCCGAAATCAAATGTCGGGTGGGTTATAACAGAAAATCGCCGCCGCGGGCAACGCCCTCCAGGATGGCGCGCACCGCCGGGCTGTTCTCCGGCCGCAGGGCATCCAATTCGAACGCCCTCAGGTTCACGTAGCCGGGGCGCGGATGGTTCTCCAGGTAATCGCCAAACGGCAGGGCGGTCTTGAACAGTTGGTAATACAGGAAGCGGCGGGCGTTGCGTTTGAATTCCAGGGGGATCTGGATGCGTCCGGCGGTCAGGAACTCTTTTGCCATCCGATTGTACTCGGCGGCGCTGGCGGGGAAGAAGACCGTCGGGTAACGGGTGTAACGCGCCCGCCCGCCGCACAATACCGGCCGGTCCAGCAAGGTGCCTTCAATGCCGATGCTCGAATTGTAGACCATCATGAACTTGGCGCGCTCGATCAGAGCGTAGGAACTGACGTACTCCTGTGAATCGATGAACACCACATTGGGCAGGTCTTCCAGGCGGTGGCGGCGCACCCAGCCGCGCACGTTCTCGCGGGCCTGCTTCTTCGTGCCGGGGCGCATTTCGTCCGGGTGGGCGCGGATGACGAACAGCGTATCCGGGTAGGCGGCGATGAGGGCGCGGATGTCATCCAGCCAGGCGAACATGCTCTCGTAGATGGTGTTGGCGTGCGGCTGGCTGGTGTCGAAGATGACGTTGGTGAACACCGGCACCAGTTGTTTGAACCCGGCCGCCTTTTCCAGAAAGGCCGCGTCCAGGTCGTGCATTTCCGGCCAGAAGGTGATACCTGCCATGGTGAATTCGCCCTGGAAGCGTTTCTGGAGCGCGGCATCCAGCCGGGCGGATTTCTCTTCGTCGAGCTGGAAGTTATCCGGGATGTCGATGGGGTAGGCGGTGGCGTCGCCATCGGTGAAGAAGGCGGTGAAGGGCTGGAAGGCGACCTCCTGGGTGATGGTACGGATGCCGCGCGCCCGCGCCAGCCGGGCGGCGACAGCCTCCGGGAACATCATCCCGTTGAAGACAAGCAGCACATCCGGCCTGACCTCATCCAGGAATGCGGTGAACTCCTGGGCCACGTTCCAGGCCGAGAGGATGAACTGGCGATAGAGAAAGCGGGTCGGTTCGTCATCGGCCAGGGTATGCAGGCGCAGCCGCCAACGCAGGCCGGGCAGGACGATCTCGCCCAGCGGCAGGCCGCGGAAACTGAACGTCATCAGGTCGTCCAGGGTCAGAAGCCGCAAAGCCGCCGCCAGCTCGGCCTGTTCCTGGTAACTGAACCAACGGACGTCCGCCTCGCGGTAGAGACGGCGCGATTGACCGATGCAATCCCGGCAGGGCGGGGCCTGGTGGGGGTTGTCGATGTCTGCACCCAGCATGCAGCGGCTCATCCCCGCCTGGCAGACGAAATGCACCACCCGCAGTCCGGCCAGCCGTAAACCCCAGCCGGCCAGCAGCTGGAAACCGGCGTTCAGGCTGAGGTTTTGCAGGCGGGTGGAGGCGTTGAAGACCGCTACGGTCCTGGCTCCTGCCGCCGGCCGGGCGGCGGCCGCCACCTGGCGCGCCAACCGCCACAGCCGCAGCCGGTTAAGGATGGTGGAGAGGAGAGAGCGCAGTCGCAGATACATGGAGGAGCGGGTCGGACGCAGCCCTCTCTGATCAGTCTTGAATGGCCTTGAAGTAGGCTTCGGAGAGGCGGTTGAGCGCGATGAGGAAGCCTTCGCCGCCGCGCTGGTGGCCGCGCCAGATCTCGGGAATCATCGTGCCGTGGTAGTCCTTGAAGGCCCGGAAGAAGCGCACCCAGTCAATTGTACCCTCCTCGATCTGCAAGCCCTCGCCATCCAGCCCGGAGGCATCCGAGAGGTGCAGATGGGCGATGTAAGGCAGCAACGCCTCGGCCTGGTCGTAAAAGTCCACGTGCGCCCAGTTGCAGTACAACTTGTGGTGGCTGGTGTCGTAGCACATCTTCAGGCCGCGCGGCTTGAGGAAATCGATGATCTCATGAGCATCCATGAAAGCATTGGTGAGCCACTGGCCGCCGAAATACCACGGGTGGGCGGGCAGGTTTTCCAGCAGCAGTTCGACGCCTTCGTAATCCAGCGCGTCCACCGACTTGCCGAGGTTTTCGTACAGGGCGGCCTTGTCTTCCAGCGGGTGGTCGAGGCTGGCGGCGCCGGGGTGGACGACGACCTTGGGCGTGCCCTTGAAGAACGGCGCCATTTTGCGGGTCACGTCGATGGCTTTTTGCAGCAACTCGATCGACGACTGGCGCAGGCGTTCGTCGGGCGTGCACAGGTCCACCAGGTTGTGACCCCAGAACTCCGGGGCGTGCACCACCAGGCCGATGCCCAGTACCCCGTTGGTGTATTCCTCCTCCAGGTCGCGGTCGGTGAAGTGGAACTCAAGGATTTTTGGCTTGTAAGCCAGCATCGGCTCCACATCCGCGTGACGGACGACGAAGCCCCACTCCATCGGGAGGGTGTGCTCCACATCCAGCGTCACCAGTTCGCCGATATCCACCGGCAGGAACAGGCCATCCTCCTCGATCGCGCGCCCGGCTTTCCGGCCGATCAACTGATCGTACATCTGCGGGCTGAGGCCCTGGCCGGGACCCTTGACCGTTACCATCTCGGGGGTGATCTTTTCTCCGGGCTGGATATCGCGCGCCGCCACCAGGCTTTTGGCCAGCACCTCGCGGTTGAGGATCTCGCCGCGCGACATGAATTTTTCTTCGCCGGTGCCGAGGGCGGTCTCCACCTGGCGGATATCGCGCACCATCTTCTTGAAGCCGACCGGCTCAAGACTGGCGGCGTGGTCGGGCCCTTCCATCGTTCGGTCGAGCGTGATGTGGCGCTCGATGATGTGCGCGCCGATTGCCGCCGCCACGGTGCTGATGGCAATGCCGCGCTCATGGCCGGAGTAGCCCACCGGCACATCGAAGCGGCGCAACTGGTTCATGAAACGCAGGTTGATGTCCTCGAAGGCCGCCGGGTAGGCGCTGTTGCAGTGCAGCAGCGCGAACTGCGCCCCGCGCTGTTTGAGGAATTCCACCGTGACTTCGACCTCTTCGATGCGGCTCATGCCGGTGGAGAGGATCATCGGCAGGCCCTTGGCAGCCAGGTGGTCAAGCAACGGCAGGTTGATCATGTCTGCCGAGGCGACCTTGAAAGCGGGGACGCCCAATCCAGCCAGGAAATCGGCGCTGTCCATGTCGAAGGGTGTGCACAGGAAGGTGATGCCTTTCTTCTGGCAGTATTCGTGCAGGCGCACGAAGTCCTCGTCGGAGAGTTCGACCCGCTGCAAAATCGGCAGCAGGAAGGCGAGGTTCTTTTCGCCGGCGTTGACATTATCCAGATATTTTTTCGGGTACAGTTTTTCCAGGTTGCGCTTCTGGAATTTGACCGCGTCGACTCCGGCATCCACGGCGGCATCAATCAACTGAAACGCCAGTTCCGGGATGCCGTTGTGGTTGACGCCGATTTCGGCGATGATGTAGGCCGGGTGGCCATCGCCAATTACGCGGTCGCCGATTCTTATCTCAGGCATTCGTCTTGTTCCTCAAATTGCAGAATCTGTAATTGGTAAAGGCTGGCATGTAATTGGTAACTGGTAAGTGGTAATTGGATAGCTGCGGCCCCGTGGCAGGATTAACCGAATCGCCACCGCAGAAAGAATTACAGATTACCAATTACCTCTAAGACGCCCATTGTACCGGATAGCGCCTAACTCGTCTCCACCCGGTAGCCCAGCCCGTCCTCGGTGATGACGCCTTCGGTGAACAGGCGCTCGGCGCGTCGCCAGTCGTCGGGCGAATCGATGTCCACCCAGTCACCGGGGTCGATGACCAGCGGCAGGATGGCGTCGCCGGTCATGGAGTTCTTCTCGCGAATCGTGCGGCTCCAGGCGGCGTCCACATAGCCCGTCTGCCAGTACACATCCGGCAGGGCCTGGCGCGGCATGTTGTAAGGTTCGGCGAAGCCTGTATCTTTCATCAGCGGCCGCATCAGCCCATCCTCGCCAAACGTCCACATCTTGAACGGGTTCTGGAACGGCACGATGACCGCCCGGCAGGAATCGGCTTCCGGGCGGACGGCCAGCGCATTCACTGCCTCATTGATATGCCACAACCGCCGGAAGGGGGACGTCGGGCGCAGTTGGACGACGATGTCCGGCGTGTAGCCCTCGTGCTCGGCCAGCCATTCGAGGGCGTGCTGGAAAACAGGCAGGTCGGGGGTGTTGTCCTGCGAGTGCTCGGCCGGGCGCATGAAGGGCGTTTCCGCGCCGTATTCCCGCGCCACGGCGGCGATCTCCTCATCATCAGTCGAGACCACCACACGCGTCACCGTTTCGGCGGCGCGCCCGGCAGCGATGCTCCAGGCGATGAGCGGGTGCCCGGCAAAGGGCAGGATGTTCTTGCGCGGGATACTTTTGCTGCCGCCGCGGGCGGGGATGAGGGCGAGGGTGTGTTTAGGGGAGGTCATGGCATTCGGAATTCCATTACAGTATCAAGTAAACAAGTATCAAGAAAGCAACTTGCAGGGTGTTGCACGGCCAGGTCCATTATGACGGCGTGCAACACCAAACTGTCTTGCGCATGTGACTTGCAGATATTGATACCTGATACTTGATACTTGTCTGCCTTCTTCACCACGCCGTCCAACCGCCATCCACCACCAGATTCGCGCCGGTCATGTAGGAGGAGGCGTCCGAAGCCAGGAACAGCAGCGCGCCGTTCATCTCATCCGGCTGGGCCATGCGTCCCAGCACGCTGCGGGCGGCATACGCCTGCACGAATTCGTCGTCGTGGTCGTTGAACACGCCGCCGGGCGTGAGCGCGTTCACTCGGATGTTCTTGCCCGCGTAGTAGGTCGCCAGGTACTTCGTCAGGCCGAGCACGCCGGCCTTGGTGACGGTATAGGTGACCGGCTTATACTGCGGCGGCTGGCCTTCGCGCTGGTACAGCCGCTGGTCCGGCCCCACCAGCCCATACATCGAGCAGATGTTGACGATGGAACCGCCGCCCTGCGCCAGCATCGGCCCGGCCGCCCGCTGGCAGGCCAGGAACATGCCGGTCAGATTGACGTTCAAGGCTTCGTTCCATTTCGCCAGCGGGTAATCCTCGAAGGCGTTGGCGCCCTGTTTGCTGATTTCACGGGCGTCAAACTTGGGGTCGAGCGCGGCGGAGTTGACCAGGATATCCAGCCGCCCGAAGTCGTCCACCGCGGCCTGCACCATGCCCTTGACCGAGATCTTGTCGGTCACGTCGGTCTGGGTATGGGCGGCTTTGTGACCGGCGGCCTTCAACTCTTTCGCCAGCGCCTGGGCTTTCTTGCCGTCCACATCCGCGGCCAGCACGGCCGCGCCGGCCTGGGCCAGCGTGCGGCAGAACTGGCTGCCGAGCAAACCCGCCGCGCCGGTGACGATGGCCACGCGGCCGGTGAGGTCAAACTGGGCGGGGAGGAGGCGAGTCATAAATTATAAATGCTCACTTGCAAACGGTTTTCAATCAACCACGGTTGTCATTCCGAAGGAGGGCGTTGCGGCCATAGCCTTTGTTCCGTCCACTCGCCCGACTGAGAGCCTGTCCTGAACGAAGTGAAGGAAATCTCGCGATATGTATGCATATCTGCAATACTTGCCCCGGTGGAAAGGCCACTGCGCTTTCCATCCTGTGACATTACTCCGTCTAAGCCCTCTCAACAAGAAAAGCATCCTTTCGTGAGATTCCTCGCCTGGCCGAACGCTGCTGCGCAGCGCCGGCCTGCTCGGAATGACAACATACCTGCTTACCGGTGGTTCGTGCCGTTCTCGCCATTAGGGCGCAGGAAACCGCGCGCCTCCAGATACTCCACGATCTTCAGCGCGTTCTGGTCGGGGGTGAACCCCACCGTATCCAGCTTGAGTTCCGGATCGCGCGGCGCTTCGTACGGGTCGTCGATGCCGGTCATCCCCTTCAACTCGCCGCGGCGCGCCTTGGCGTACAGACCTTTGATGTCGCGCTCTTCGCAAACCTCCAACGGCGTGTCCATGAACACTTCAATGAAGTTCTCTTCGCCGATCATCTGCTTGACTTCATTGCGGTGGGCGCGGTACGGGCTGATGGCGGCGCAGATGACCGTGCCGTTGTGGCGCACGATCTCGCCGGCCACAAAACCGATGCGCAGGATGTTGGTGTCGCGGTCCTCGCGGCTGAAGGTCAGGCCTTTGGACAGGTGCGTCCGCACCACGTCGCCATCCAGCACGGTGAGCTGGCGGCCGCGCTCCAGCAGCATGGGGATGAGCGCCTGCGCGGTGGTGGATTTGCCGGAACCGCTGAGGCCGGTGAACCACAGCACAAAGCCGCGGCGGTGCTGCGGCGGGTTGACGTCCAGAAGGATCTCACTGGTCTCCTTGCGGGTGAACCATTCCGGCAGGTACTTGCCCTGCGCCAGGTAATCGTCGCGCACCTGCGTACCGGAGATGGTCGCCACGTTTGCGCCCTGAGGCACTTTGGTGTCTTCCTCGAAGCGGTCTTCGTCCGGCAGGTAGACCATCATCTTGAATGGCACCATCTTGACGCCGATCTCTTCTTCATGCTTGGCGAGCAGTTCCTGGGCATCATACGGGCCGTAGAACGGCTTGCCGCCGCCGTCGCTGCCGGGGCCGGCGTGGTCGCGCCCGACGATGAAGTGGTTGACGCCATGGTTGCGGCGGATGATGGCGTGCCACACCGCCTCGCGCGGGCCGGCCATGCGCATCGCCAGCGGCAGCAGGCTGAGCACGGTCTTGCTCTTGTCGTAGTAGTTGTCGTACAGGGCGCGGTAGACGCGGCAACGGGTGTAATGGTCGACGTCGCCGGGCTTGGTCATCCCCACCACGGGGTGGATGAGCAGCGAGCCGCCCACTTCCTCGGCGGCGCGCTTGGTCAGTTCTTCATGCACACGGTGCATGGGGTTGCGGGTCTGGAAGGCGACCACGTGGTTGTTGCCCATCGATTCAAGCAGGTCGCGGACTTCGGCCGGCGTGCGGCGCAGGTCGGTGAAGTCGTTGTAGGTCGGCAGGTTGAGCACTTTCAATTCGCCGGAGATGCAGGTGTCGCCCCAGGTGATCATCTCGGAGACCAGCGGATGGCGCGGGTCAGTGGTGCCGAGCACTTTCTGGGCTTCCTCGTCCGGGTTCCACTTGAAGCGTTCCTCGAGGTCCATGATGGCGAAGACGTTGTTGCGCGAGTCGCGCAGCACCACTTTGTCGGCGTCGCTGGGCAGGGCTTCCTTATCTACGGTGAGGGTGATGGGCATCGGGAACAGGGTGCCGTCGGCCAGGCGCATCGTCTCGAGCACGCTTTGATAGTCGTCCTTGCCCATGAAGCGCGTCAGCGGCGAGAAGCCGCCGGTGGCGAGCAGTTCCAGGTCGTGCAGGCTGCGCTGGGAGATCTGCACCGAGGGCAGGGTGGTGGCTTCTTCCAACAGCGACAGGCGTTCGTTGCCGGTCACCATCAGGTCTACCAGCGTCCCGCCGTAGGGTTCGATCAGGACGCTTGTTTTTGTCTTTGCAGTCATAGGGATTGGCTCCAAGTCTTTGTGGGGCGGTCTGCGCCGTCCCTAATCGGTTGCGGGTCTGGAAAAATCCAAACGCCCGATGATACCACATCTCAGTCGTTTGTGAATTCTATCTTTTGTCCGGTACGAGCGGATTCATGCGCCGCCAGCGCCAGTTTGAGCGCCCACACGCCGTCGTCCAGCGTACAGGCCGGTTGGGCGTCGCCACGGGCGACTTCGATGAAGTGCGCCATCTGGGCGCGGAACAGGTGGTCGCGCTCGAAGTCGGCGGGGATTTCCTGCCGGGTCCAGGCCTGCCCTTCCGCGCTGTAAAGGTCTATGTGATGCTCGGCGCTGTCCCAGCGAATCGTGCCCTGGGTCCCGACGATCTCGAGGTCGTGGCGCGGCGGGCGCTGGGTGTAATTCAGGTGCACGCTTGCCAGCATGCTACGTTCGAAATCTATGGCGATCTCGGCGGTATCTTCCACATCGATTTCCAGGTCGCTTAATTTGCCTGCCGAGGCCCACAACCCGCGCACGTCGCCGAACAGCCAGCGCAGGTAATCCAGCGGGTGGGTGAGGGTGAGGATGGCGCCGCCGCCCAGGTCTTTGCGGGCGGCGTAACCCTGACGGTAGTCTTCCCACGGGTGCCAGTCGGGCAGGTACTCGCCCCAGTGAGCGCGCGCCGAGAGCGGCCGCCCGATGCGGCCCGCGTCCAGCGCCGCCTTCACAAAGTTCAGGGCGGGATGGTGGCGAAACTGGAAGCCGACGAGGATGCGGTTGCCGAACTCATAGGCTGCGCTGCGCAGTTGGTCGATGCGCTCCATCGAGTCGGACACCGGTTTTTCGAGCAGGATGTGGCAGCCGGCGCGGGCGGCGGGGATGGCGGCATCCAGATGCAGGGCGGTGGGGTTGGCGACGATGACGGCGTCCGGCCGGTGGGCCAGGGCATCGTGGAGGTTGGTCTCGGCCGGATAGGCGGCCAGTTCGTCATCCGGCAGGGTGCTCTGGCCGGTGCGGTAGAGGACGATGTCGGTTTCGCCCAGCGCGGTGAGGTGGCGCAAATGCCGCCGCCCGATGCTGCCCAGCCCGCAGATGAGGAACTTCATTGGGATATCATTCCGAAGAGGGCGAAATTGGCAATGGCATAAGTCGACTTCTCGCCCGGCTGAGGAATGACACAGTTACCAATCATTCCCGTCCTCATAGCCCCACGCCGTCAGCGTCTCCCCCGCCACTTCCTTGAACAGGGCCTTGTCGCGGGCGGTGAACAGCTCGCGCCACGAGCCGCGCTTGCCCTTCTCCAGCGCGCTCACCAGTTCTCCGGCCTTCTGCTGCTGCCAGTCGGCGTCCGGGTTATGGGCCATCTCGGTCCGTACCGCCTCACCTTGCCCGGCGGGGTCGACGCCCAAAAAGCGCCACACGCCCGCCATCGTTTCGTAAGGCTGGTCGATGAGCGCCTCATACTTCAAAACGCAGTAGTTGTCGCCGTACAATTCGCGGCCGGCGGCATCCGTCTCGACCACGTTCGTCACCCAGCCCTCGGCCATACGCCGCAGGGCGGTCTGGGTGAAAATGGATTTCTCCCCGGCGAAATACGGTAGCGGGTCGCGGGCGAAATCGTCGCGAATCTTCAGGTCCACCGGCGGCAGAGCCTGCGCCGCATCGATGAAATTCTGGAAGCGGTGCGAGATGAGCGTATCGCGCCCATCGCGCACGATGTAGATGACCTTGCCATCCGGGTACAACCGGCGCATCTCGTGAATCGCGCTGCCGTTGGTGAGCACGTTGGGGCTTTTATCGCCCACGATGCGCTTGCCGGCGGCGCGGGCGTCGCGCTCCAGGATGTAATCGGCCATCGCCCGCAACGCCACCGGCGTGAGGTCGCGGCCGCGGTTCCAGCGGTTGCTGCGCCGCGCCAGCCAGTCGCCCACTTCAGGCGCGTCGGCCAGCCCGGAGAGAAGCGGCGGGCGACTGAAGAAGTGCGCCTGCCAGTTGCAGTGCACGTCGGGGTGCACGCGCACCAGCCGCGCCAGCAGGGTGGTGCCGGAGCGCGCATGCCCGAAGATGAAGAACTTGGGCATGGCGAACACCAAGCGGATCTCGGCGACCTCTTCAGCAGTGATGGGTGGTATCGCGCGGCGGGCGCGCGCCTCAACCTGGCCGGTGATCAGCACCCGCCAGGCGCGCCCCAGCCGATTCGTCACGCGATTAACCATTGTTTTTCTTTGCGTTGTTTGCGTTTCTGGCGTGAGCTGAACTACGCCTTGGTCTTAATCACGCCCACCGGTTGGTAGAGCGGCTCCCACCTGCCCCACGGCATGCCGTTGTGGCCGGAGCGGGAGTAAAAGGCGGCCAGGTTGTCGCGCAGTTCGGCGCAATCGCGCAGCTCGTCCATCAACGTGTTGTAGCGGTCAAAATTGTCCGGGAGGTCGGCCGGCAGTTGGAAAATACGCTTAAGCGATGCCGCGGAATAACACATGCCGTTGGAAGGCTCGTGGTACCAGTCTTTCTGGCCCGCCGTGCACAGGGTCGCCAGGATGCTGCCGCCGGGTTTCAGCACCCGCAGAAGTTCGCTGACCACCTTTTCCAGATTCTCTGGCGTGTTGTGTTCGAGCGACGAGATGGAAACCACCGCATCCAGGCTGTCATCGTCCAGGTCCTCCAGGGTCATGAGGTCCTGATTGTAGAGGATGACCTCACCGCCCCGCCGCGGCCACAGGCCGACCACCAGCGCCTGCAGGTTTCTGAAAAAACGCTTGGGGCGGGCGGCCCCCGTCCGGGTGGCAAACCGGTCGTGGGCCATCACCGCCGGGGTGGACAGCAGGTCCTCGGCGCGCAGGCCGCGCACGCGGGTATGGGCGCGCAGGCGCAACGGCAGGGCCGAGCGGTCCAGCCGGTCCACGCTGTAGACGGTTCCACCATGCTGAGCCAGATACCACTGGATGATGCCGGTGCCGGCGCCGGCATCCATCAGCATCTTGCCGGCGGCCGGGCCGAGGTGGCGCAGCGTCCAGGTCAGGTCGAGCAGGTAATGCCAGCCAAACTCAAGGCCGAGCTGCCCAGCCAGCTGGCGGAGTTCGTTCACGCGCGGGCGCTCTTCGTCCAGCAGGCGGACGGACAGGATCTCGAGGCGATCTGACAGAGGATTGGTCTCCATGCGTTTGGCGTTTCCCGCTACATATTAACCGCGTTCGCCGGTTTTCAATAGGCCCAGCAAGTACTGTCCGGTGCGCCGCCCGGCGCTGCCATCTGTATGCGTGCACTCGCGCTCGATGAACGCCCGCCGCTCGGCCAGTTCGGCCTGCGGGTTGCGCAGGTAGTAGTTGATGGCCTGGCGCAGTTCGTCCTCGGTGTTCGCCACCTGGCCAGCGCCGGATTCGATGAAGCGGCGATGTGTCGGCCAGCCGCCGATGCGCGACAGCGGCAGGGTGAACTTACCCGGCCAGCCCTGCGGCGAATCCAGCACCGCGCTGACCACCGGCCGGTCGTGCAGGCTGGCTTCGACCACCATGGTGCTGTAGACGGTGGTGAAAACGTCTGAATGCGCCATGAAGGAGGCTTTTTCGGGCATGTCTTCGCCGGAGTAGTGCCCCAGTTCGCCGCCCAGCGCCACCGGCTCGACGACATGCACATGCGGCATCTGGCGCGCCATTTCGCGGGCGCGCTCGCGCTCGGCGGCGAAGCGTTCCACCTCCATGAAGTGGTTGGGATGCAGGCGCACCAGCAACTGGCAGGGCTCGGCCAGCAGGTCAGCGCTCACCAGCCGCGCCAGCGCCTCGATGTTCTGGATGTTGGGCGAGAAGGTGATGAATGAACTGGCGTAACCGATGAGTTTGCGCGCCGGGTCCAGCCCATGCAGGCGGAAATAGTCTTCGCGCGGCATCTGCCATTCGTCCCGGAAGTAGCCATCGTAGGACGGGATGCCGCCGATGTGGATGCGCTCGGCGGGCCAATCCGAACCCAGCATCAATTCCTCTTTCTGGATCTCCGACCAGCAGGTGATGAAATCGACATGCGCGCCCGGCAGGCTGTAGGAGGAGGGATTGTCCCAGCCGACGATGACGCTGGCGGTGCGCACGCCGCGGCGCGCGGCTTCGCGCAGCAAATAGCGGTCGAAGCGCCAGCCGGGCGTGCTGGCGACGACCAGACCGGGGCGGTATTTCTCGAACAGGTCGCCATACAACCCGGGGTCAAAACGCCGCTGGGCGCGCACCAGCCAGCGCCGCGCCGGCCGCCAGCGCCGCAGCAGAGCCACCGCCAGGCGCATGAGCGGGAACAGGCGCTTGCGGCGCGGATGGGCTTCGTCTTCCACCTGCGCCAGGAAGGCATCCACCGCTTCGAGGTTGATGCGCTTCGATGCCCCGGCGCGGCGCAGGAAATCCAGCCACCATTGGATGCTGGCGCGGTGGCCGGTGAAGTGGGCGCGCGCTTCCTTGAAGCGCAGGCTCTCAACGACCAGCCCTGGCCGGCCAAAGCGTTCCTGAATTTTGTCCTTCAGCGCCTCATCGGTCAGCAGCACGACCCGCGTCCCGGCATCCAGCAGCGTGGGGACGACGTCGCTTTGCAGGAAGTAGACGATCGCCAACCCGTGGTCGGCGCTGACGAAGATGGTTTTCGGGTTATTCACAGCCGCCTATTGTAATGCGTGAGATGGCCGATAGCAGATATTCGATAATCGATATTCGATGTTCGATATTCGAGAATCGGTATTCGCGACTCATTGTCTGCATCCTTTACCAGACATAGTTCTCGTCGGTTCTGAACCCCATTCGCGCCGGGCCGAATAACCATGCACAAATAGCGGTTCACGATTTGTACAACCACTCGAAACTGCGATCATACAGCCACTGCACCAGTCGGCGCAGGGGGCCGCGCAGCCTGCGGCGCAGGGGGCCGCGCAGCCTGCGGCGCGCGGGTGCGGCTGCCGCTGATGGCGCCCCTTCCGGCGGCACGTTGCCCATGTGCTCCACGTACCATTCGGGCGTGCTCAGACGCAGGGCACCGGCGGCGTTGATGCGCTCGTCCAACTGACGCACATCACCCATCGGCCGCGTGCTGGGGATGGGTAAAAGGCTTTGCAGGACGCTCTTGCGCACCACGAATTGAAAGTGACCCGCGCCGACGTAATAACGCTGTCCGTCTTTTTCCAGCATCACCGCTTCATTCGTTTCATAGAAGGTGCGCGCCTTCGGCTCATCGCCGCCGAGGGTGCGGGCGTGGCGCCAGAAGTCCTCCCAACTCAGGAAGCGGCCGCGGTGTACGGCCACATCCGGCTGTTCTTCCGCCCAGGCCACGGTGGCGGTGGAGTATTCCGGCGGGGTGAGCAGCGGCAGGCCGGTGACCATGCCCGCCTGCGGGAAGGCTTCCAACGCCGCCAGTTGGGGGGCCAGCCAGCCGGGCAGGAAACGCACGTCAGCATCCGCATAAGCGATGAACTCACCCGGCGCGGCGTTGAAGATGAAATTCCACGCGCCGGTCTTACCGATGTTATGCTCGGACAGCACCAGGGTCTGGATGTTCCCGGCGGCGTGTTCGTCGTTCAGGAACTCACGCACCTCGGCGCATGAAGCGTTATCGAACACCAGCAGGTCGAGCGGCATGCCCGCGTGCGCGCGCAGGCTGGTCAGGCAGACCTTCAGCACCTCCAGGCTCTGGGCGTAATATCCGACCAGCGCAGGGATGTAGACGACCACCGCCGCCGTCACCCGTTCGGGCTGGCGTACCATTTCAATTGATTTCGCCGGGTTCTGCCCTACGCGCATCACTCCACGTCCTTTCCCAGCCGCCGCCGCAAGCGACGCACGCGCCGCGCCAGCCCCCGGCGCGGGCCGGGCTTATCGTCCGGCGGCCACAGGGCGCGCTCCACCCGCCGCAGGAATCGCAGCAGCGTAAGCCGCGGCCGGCGCACCTGCCCGCCCCGCAGTTCGCGGTCGCTGTCCAGCACCAGGTACATGTTGCGCGCCCCGCCGCCCAGCGCGGTGTTGGCCTGCGTCTCCGGCTGGCGGTAGTGCGGCCGCTCGCCCGGCAGGTGGCGGTAGTCGTGGTTCTGGTGGATGATGTCGATATCCGGCGTGCCATCGATGCACGGCCAGGGCTGCCCCGCGGCGTGATAGATCATCCAGTTGTCCCAACCGGCGCGGCCGATGGCAAAATCCGGGATGTCGGTGTAGAGACCGCGCGGGAAGATGAAATAGTCGCTGCCTGCCGGCGGATGCCGCCGCCCGCGCCGGGCGACATCATCCATCATCCTTTGCGGCCAGCCCGGCTCGAAGTCCAGCGCGTCGGTCACGTCCAAGTCCCAGCGCTGGCCGACCAACAGGAATTCGGGGCATTGGTGAAACGCGTTGGCGGCCTGCTCGGCCAACCCTGGCAACAAAATGATATCGGCGTTCACGTAGCACAGCAGCGCACCCTCACTGTGCTGGCGCGCCAGGTCGAAGATGCTGCTCACCAGCGGCGTGCCCTGGTCGTTGGTCTTCACCTGCGGCAGGTGGCGCGCGCCGAACTCCTCGGCGGCCTCGGCCATGCCGTCTTCATCGCCGATGAGCAATATCTCGACCTCCGGCCCCAGCATGCGCCAGGATTGGATGGCGTTGCGCTGAATGGCGGCGATATGCGGGTCGCGGAACGGCTTGGGCGCGCTGAAGATCGTCAGGTTCATGGCTGGCGGTCATCCACTTCGCGGTAGTCTTTGTGCCGGACGGCGGCGTTGATGGCGCTCAACTCCGGGTGCTCTTGCACCAGCGTCAGGACATCCAGCCAGGAGAACGAATCGTCCGGGAAATGTGCCACGATGGCGCGCAGGAAGGCCAGGTCTTCGGGGGTGTCGAGCGTCCAGCGCAGGTGACCGTAGTCTGGCGTGTGCCGAATGTGCAAGATGTTGAACAACTCCGGATTCTCATAGAAATACGGCATAGCGTGTTCGCGCTGGTGCGGCTCGGTTGCCTCGCGGGCCGCGCGTTCCAGCGCGGCGCGGGTGCAGATCTCGGTGTCGAGACCGATGGGCACGGTGCGGTCGCCGGGCAGCCGGTTGGCGGCGAAATCCAGCGGCGGGCGGTGAGCAAAGAACGTGGCGAGGTCCTCGTCCAATATCTGCGGGTCGATGAACGGGCAGTCGCCGGTGAGGCGCACGATGACGCTGGCGTTGAACGCGCGCGCCGCGCCGAGGTAGCGGTCGAGCACATCCTGCATGCTGCCGCGATAGACCGACACGCCGGCCGCGGTGCACCAAGCGGCAACGGGGTCGTCGCTGGCGTCAGCCGTAGTCGCCACAACGACATCATCGATTCGCGCAGCGCGACCCGCGCGGCGCGTCATCCACGCCAGGGCGGGTTGGCCGCCGAGGTCGGCCAGCACTTTGCCCGGCAGGCGCGAGGAAGCCATGCGGGCCTGGATGATGGCAATGGTGCGCGGCTCAGGCATGGTATTCATCCAACTCCCATTTCAATGGATTCTCCCGAATATACCGCCGGTGAGTGAACAGGTCTTCCTCATTTCGAATGACATGCTCAAAATAGTTCCTTTGCCAGAGAGGCCGGTCGTTGTTCAACCCGCGTCGGTGCACTTCGCGCGTCGCCGCGGATTTGAAGGAACGCACAATCGCCCCCAATGACCCCGAAGCCACTCTGGCGGCCTTAGGTAGGGGCGCAGCATGCTGCGCCCCTACTACGCCCTTCTGCAAGGCATCATCAAACACGACTACATGCGTCGCCCCTACGTCACCCTTCTGCAAGGCATCATCAAACACGACCGCATGCGTCGCCCCTACCCGCGCAGTGGAGAACGCTTCGTCCTCGTGAATCCACACAATCTCATGCACATGGTTGGGCATGATGACGAATTCATCCACCCCAACATTGGCGAAATGCGCCGGCAATGCATTCCAAACATCCTGCACGATCTCGCCAATCGGCGAAAGGATTGACCTGCTACTCTCTATCTTTGCCAACATCATCCTGCGCCGATGTGTACACACCGTGATGAAATACGCGCCCGTCGCGGCGTAATCGTATTCCCGCAACCGGAGATGCTTTCTTTGGGAATCCCTCACTCGCCAAACTCAATCGAAATGATGAACCACTCCCCGCCGGTCTGTTCCAGGAACGCCTCGAACGCCCGCGTCCCGCCATCTGCGAAATAGAGTGTGCCGGTCACCCGCGTCCGGCTGCTCAACTCGGCCAGGTTGACATCCAGACGCGCATACCCGGCGAGGTCTTCGGCCTGCCACCGGGCGCGGAACGACTCGAGTCGCAGGCCGCGCCGCCCGGCTTCAGAAAGCAGGGCATAGGCGTCTTCATAATCGCCGCGGCTCGCCAGCACCAGGAACTCGTTCAGGCGCGCCTCAAGCGGCAGCATGCCGGAGAATTCGACGACCGCGCCCGGCTCCGGTTCGGATGGCGCGGCCAGCAGAACGGCCATTACCCCCGCGCCCATCACCAGCACACCCATCACCGCCGCCAGGAGCACCGGCCGCCTGCTCTGCCCCGGTTGCGGCTGGGGTTGGTATTCGCTGAAGTCCTTGAAGTCGCTCATGCTGCTTTTCCTTTCTCGTAAGCGTTCAACAGCCTCTGAAAGTTCTTCGTCCAGTCGGCCTTATGTTCGGCTTTCGCGCGCGCCGCCGCGCCCATTTTCTTTAACGCATCCCGCTCTCCGGCGGCACGCAGGATACCCTGCGCCAGCGCCTCGGCATCGCCATCCGGGAAGCGCCAGCCGACCTCCGGCGTGACCCATTCACGGTTGCCGGGGATGTCCGATACCAGCGCCGGCACACCGCAGGCCAGCGCCTCCATCAGCGACACCGACGAGCCATCGCTGTGGCTGGCGCTGACGTACAGGTCTGCGGCGCGGTAGATGTCGGGCAGCTCGCTCAAACTCACCTGCCCGGCGAAGCGCACCCAGTCGATGACGCCCGCGCCCATCAGGACTTGTTTGATGCGCCCGGCCAGCGAACCGTTGCCGAGCATCACCAGCCGCAGGTCATCGCGCTGGCGGGCGGCCAGGGCAAAGGCGCGCGCCACCACATCCACGCCGTAGACCGGCTCCCAGGTGCGGGTGTGCAGCAGCACAAAACAATCCTGCCAGCCCGCCCGTTGGCGCAGCCCGCCGTCGCCGCCAACCGGCGAGAAGTGCGCCAGGTCCACGCCCCACGGAAAGGTCACGATTCGTCCGGCATCCATGCCCAACGCGATGGCCTTGGCGCGCACGGCTTCATTGTCGCACAGCAGCGCCGCGCTTTTGCGCAGCACGACATTTGTCGCCCAACGGGTGGCGCGGTTCTTCTCCGCGTCCAGCATCAAATCCGAGCCCCACGACATGCTGACCAGCGGCCGCGCCCCGGCCAGCGCCCCGAGCAGCGCGCAGGTCTGGATCGGCCCGGCATGCACCACGTCCGGCTTCACCCGCCGCAGCACACGCCGTAGCGACAACAAGAGACGCGGGCCATCGGCCAGGCGCGCCGGACGCAGACCACCGGCCCAGTCCACCGCCTGCACCCCGGTGGGCAGCGGGCGTTCTTCCTGGGCGTGGCCGCGCCGTTCCAGCCGCAGGAAGTACACCTCATGCTCGGTCTGCGCCAGCGCCGCCAGAAACCGGTGGTCGTGGGGCGTGTAGTCGCGCGAAAAGTAGAGAACTTTCATAAGAAAGGAAACAGTGACTCAGGCATCAGGCAATCAGGAAAATGGCCGATTAGAAGGCTCTGCTTTCCTGATCCCTGATTCCCAATTACCTGATTGCCTATTCCTCCAAATCCATCCAGCGTATTTCCTTGCCGTACGGCATGTCGGCCCGGGCGCGCATGCCCACCACCCGTTCCGCCTCCCACGGGGCGATGGCCCCCGGCGTGGCCGGGCGCAACGGCTCAATGTCGGCGGCGGTCAGCGTTTCTCCGGCCCGGATATCACGCGCCGCCCGCAGGCAGCGTCGCTGCACCATGTAGGTATCAATCTCATTGCCGGCCACGCGCTTGTCCGGGCTGCCCAGGGCGCGCTCCAGGATGCGCACTTCCTCCACCATGCGCGCCCAGTTGTCGGGGTTGAGGGCGAACTTGTGGTCCGGCCCTTCGCGGTCGTTGCTGTCGGTAAAATGCCGTTCGATGACCCGCGCCCCCAACGCCACCGCGCCCACCACCGGGGCCGGGCTTTGCGTGTGGTCAGAAAGGCCGAGCACCACGCCCGGCCACATCTGGGCGTAGGTCTTCAGCACGTTCAGATGCAGATGGTCGTAGTTGCCTTCGCTGGCGGTGTAATTGGTGTTGCACTGCATCAAGACGATCTGGTCGGTGGCTGAACCCAAAATGCGCATCGCCCGCGTCACGTCGCTGATGTCCGCCGCGCCAGTCGCCAGCAGCACCGGTTTGCCGAATTTCGCCATCTTCAGCAATCCGTGCGGCCAGGACATCAGGTCCGAGCCAGCCTTGTAAGCGGGGACGTAGGGGTCGAGCATCTCGATGGCTTCATCGTCGTACGGGCTGGAGAAGTAGTGAATGCCGACCTTGTCGCATTCCTCCTTCAACACTGGAGTCCAGTCGAACGGCACTGAGGCATCTTTGTACACTTCAAAAACGCTCTTCTTCCATTTGGCCTGGTGCGAGACCTGGCCGCCCATGGCCTTGAAACCATAGTCGGAAACGATTTTCTCGGCGCGGAAGTTCTGGAACTTGGCCGCATCCGCCCCGGCCTCCTTCGCCAGCCGGATAAGGTCTTTGGCGCGCGCCAGGTCACCATCATGGTTGGCGGCGATATCCGCGATGAAGTAGGTCGGGTGGCCGGGGCCGATAGGTTGGCCTTGGATCATGAGGGTCATGGATGCCTCCGTGGTACGAAAGTCGAGATTAGTGAGCGGTTATTCGGGCCGAATCTCGCCCGCGGCCTTCAGCCGCGCCGGGTAGCCTGCCTCATACAGCGCATGGAAGCGCGCCAGCCCCTCGTCAATGCCCGGCAACGGATGGCCGAGCGCCGCAGCCAGTTTGTCGGTCTTCAGCGTAAGGTTGGGGGAACGGCGCGCCGCCAGCCCGGCATCCTTCACTGAGATTGGCGCAATCACCGCCGGGTCATAGCCGAACAGTTCGGCAATCCGCACCCCAAAGGCGTACTTGCTCATGCTGTCGCGGCTGAGCACATGGTACAGGCCATGCAGGTCTTTCTCAAACATTTGAAACAATAGCCCGGCCAGGTCATTGACCAGCAGCGGGGAGAAGTACACATCCGTAAACCCTTTCAGCGGCGCGCCAGCCCGCAGACCGTTGACGAAAAACTCGCCCAGACTGCGCTGGCCGCTCAAACTCCAACCGAACAGGTTCACCCGCGCCACCAGCGCCGCCGGGTTGGCGCTGGCAACCGCCCCCTCGCCAGCCAGTTTTGTTTCCGCGTAGACACTCAACGGGTTGGGGGCGTCCTCTTCGGTGTAATCGCCCCGCTCCCCATCGAAGACTGCATCGGTGCTGATGTGGACGAAGCGCGCCCCAGCCGCCTTTGCCTCGGCCGCCAACGTGCCCGGCAGGTCGGCGTTCAGGGCCTGGGCGCGTTCCGGTTCACGCTCGCAGGCTTCCAGGTCTGCCAGCGCCGCGCAATGCACCACCCACTCCGGCGCGGCGGCTTCCCACATCCGGGCGCGCGCCGTCCCGTCCAGCAGGTCAGCCTGCATCATCCTCACGCCCTCCAGCGCCACCTGGCGGCTGCCGGTGACGCCGAAGACCGTATGACCGGCGCGCTGCGCCTCAATCGCCAGGTTCAGCCCCAGCAGGCCGGATGCGCCGGTAATCAATACTCTTGCCATTGGTATCCGTAGCTCAATCTATGTGTATAGTGTTCCACTTTTCAGCACTTCAGCACTACAGCACTTCTCCTATTCCACCGCGCCCGTTTCAAACGGCGCGACCAGTTCACGAATCTGCTCCACCGTCAGCCATGCGGTGTTGGTGTTGCTGGCGTAGCGGAAATCGTCCGGCAGCTTTTTGCCCTTCTTCTCCCATTCGTAGCCGAACCACATCGCTTCCATCGGCTGGACGACGTACATCGTCTCCAGTTCCACGGTGGTGCGCGCCTCGTCCTCGGATATGAGGACTTCGTGCAGTTTCTCGCCGGGGCGGATGCCGATGAAGTTGATCTTCGCTTCCGGCGCCATGGCCTTCGCCAGGTCCACGATGGTCGTGCTGGGAATCTTCGGCACGAACACCTCGCCGCCGTACATCTGCTCGATGCAGTCGATCACGAATTTCACGCCCTGCTCCAGCGACAACCAGAAACGCGTCATGCGCTCGTCGGTGATGGTCACCGTCCCGCTACTGCGCTGCTGGAGGAAAACCGGCACGACGCTGCCGCGGCTGCCCACCACGTTGCCGTAGCGCACGCAGGAGAAGCGCGTCTCGCGCCCGCCGGCATAGGTGTTGCTCTGCACGGTCAATTTCTCGGCGGCCAGCTTGGTCGCGCCGTACAGGTTTACGGGATTCACGGCCTTGTCGGTGCTCAGCGTCAGCACTTTCGCCACGCCGGCATCCAGCGCGGCTTCGACGACGTTGCTGGTACCCATGATGTTGGTTTTGATGGCCTCCATCGGGTTGTATTCGCAAGCGGGCACCTGTTTGAGCGCCGCGGCATGCACAACTACATCCACGCCGTGCATGGCACGGTGCAGCCGGTCGCGGTCGCGCACATCGCCGATGAAATAGCGCAGGTTGGGCTGGTTGAAGCCCGCCGCGCGCATCTCGTGCTGTTTCAGTTCATCGCGGCTGAAGACGATCACCTTCGCCGGCCCCTCGTCGCGCAGCAGCGCCTGGGTGAACTTCTTGCCGAACGAACCGGTCCCGCCGGTCACCAGTACGACTTTATCTTTCCAGTCCATTTTCTCTCCGATTTCAATTACGTTGTAGAATCGGTCAACTTCTCAAGGGACTTCACATGACCGACAACAAACGCGCCAATCTCGTTTTTCTGCTGCTTCTGGTGGCGTACCTTGTCTACGCCGGATTCTACATCGAGCGCACCTCGTGGGTGGTGGGCGGCGAGCGTTACTTCATCCTCAACGACGACGCCATGATCTCCATGCGCTATGCCCGCAACCTCGCCAATGGCGATGGCCTGGTCTGGAACCCGGGCGGCGAGCGAGTGGAGGGCTTCACCAACCCGCTGTGGGTCGTAACCATGGCGTTCTGGCATCTCTTCCCGATTCCGGCCCGGCTGATGAGCCTGCCCATCCAACTGACCGGCCTCATCTTCCTGGCGCTCAACCTGATGTTCGTGCGCCGCATCGCCTTCCGGCTGTCCGGCAGCCACCAGGTCACGCTGCTGGCGGTGGCGCTTACCGCCTTCTACGGCCCGCTGAACAACTGGGGCCTGCTCGGCATGGAGGTCAGCGCCCTCGTCCTGCTGGTCAGTATGGCGGCCTGGTCGGCCATCCAGGCGTTTGACTCCGGCCGTTTCTTGTGGCGGCCCTACCTGCTGCTCGGCCTCGGCACACTGGTGCGGTTCGACATGGCCGTGCCCTATCTGGCAGTCTGGCTGGCCTTTATGCTGTGGGACCCGGCCAATCGCCGCCGCCATCTCACCCACGGTCTGGGCCTGCTCGCCCTGCTGCTGGCCGGGCAGACCGGCCTGCGCCTTGCCTACTACGGCGCATGGCTGCCCAACACCTACACCCTCAAAATGACCGGCCTGCCAACCTGGGTGCGGGTGGGCAACGGGCTGGCCGTCTTCCTGAAACTCATCGAGCGCACCGGATGGCCGCTGGTCGTCCTGCCGCTGGCGGTCCTGCTCTACCGGCGTGACTGCGCATCTCTCCTGCTGGCGGGTCTGCTGGCGGCGCAGGCGGCCTACAGCATCTACGTGGGCGGGGACGCCTGGGAGCACAAGGGTGGGGCCAACCGCTACATCTCGCTCGCCATGCCCGGCTTTTTCATCCTCTTCACGCAGGCCGCTGCCGACCTCTGGCGTTTCATCGGCGAGCGCGCCGCCCAGTTTCGCTGGCCGCCCGCCCGCGCCCTGGCCAACCTCGGGCTGGCCGTCTTCGTCCTTGCCGCCATGGTGCAGTTCAACGCCGTGGAAGACCTGCGCTCGCTGCGCAAGTGGATCCTCACCGCCCGCCCGGAGTTCACCGTCGGCAACGAGGAGTATGTGCGCATTGCGCTGGCGCTGAACAAGATCACTACCCCGGACGCCACGCTGGCGGTCGTGACCGCCGGGGCGATCCCGTACTTCACCGACCGGCCGTGCATCGACCTGCTGGGCAAGAACGACCCGGTCATCGCCGCGCTGGATGCCCACCTGCCTGCCGGGCTGTGGGCCAAACTCACCGGCTTCCGCCCCGGCCACGCCAAGTGGGATTACGCCTATTCAATTGGTAAGTTGCAGCCGGACGTGGTCGTCCAGCTGTGGGACGAAGCCGATGTGGCCCGCGCCCTGATGGCCGCAGATTACGCCATCCTTGAAATCGACGGCCTCACCTTCTCCGTCCGCCGCGACTCGCCCCATATCCTGTGGGACGCCGCCGACGCCATTATTCAGCCGTGAAGTCTATGTCATTCTGAGGAAGGCGGCGTAGCCGCCGACCGAAGCCTGCCTTGAGCATAGCCGAAGGGAATCTCGCGACAGCCTACTTCTATTGCTTTTATTGCATCTTCGTACCAAACCACAACCTTCACAGGGGGCTGGTACGACAACTCCTGTTTCGCAAAAAGGGAAACCGTCGCGAGATTCCTCGCTCCTTCGCTCCGCTCAGTCACTCGGAATGACAATACTCGGTTGTTCACTTCTCTATCACCACCAGCGGGTACTGACCGACGCGCCCGAAAAAGCGCGGCAGGCGTTCTTCCAGCCAGTACAGAATCTTCAAGAGTAGCCGCCCGCCCAACGCCGGTTGCACATACAACCGCAGCACCGCCACGCTCACACTGCGCCAGACGTAGATGCGCACCGGCATGTGCGGCCGCAACTGGCGTAACAACCAGCCGGCGTTGTATTTCTCCACGTGCGTGCCGGTGTTCTCCGCCAGTTTACGCGGCAGGTCTTCGCCTTCCTGTTCGCGTTTCACCCGCCGCAGCCACTTACGCAGCCGGATGGGTGCCTCAAGGATACGCCCCAGCAGCGGCTGGCCCCAGCCGTTCACCACGGCCCCGCGCCCGCCGGCCGCCAGAACGCGGTGCAGCCCGCGATACGCCGGCACATGGTCCTCCGGCGGCAGGTGGTGAATGGTGTGCAGGGTAACGAGTCCATCGAAGGCTTCGGCCTTGAACGGCAGGCGGGCGATGTCGGCCACCACGAACAGGCCGTGCTCACCGATGCGCGCCCGCGCTTCTTTGAGCGCCGTAATCGAAATATCCGCGCACACGCGTTTCTGATAGCCCTTCGAGTACTCAAGATATTCCGGATATTGAATCGGCCCCGAACCGGCATCCAGCAGGTAGCGGCCGCTGGCCGGGATGTGACGCAACACCCGCTGGTGGCATTTGTGGATGTATTCGCGCGCCACCGGCCGTAAATCTTCATAGCGCGCGTTCTGGTACACGCCCTCGGCCACCTGGCTCCAGCCCACAGCGTCATAAAATTCGCGTACCTGCTGCTTGATGTCGTTGTCGGTCATGTGGTCACCAATTCTGAAAGCAGTAATTGGTAACTGGTAACTGGCAATTCGCCCCGCAGCGGGAGAGCAATTACCATTTACCAATTACCAGTTACACCGTCTCCTCACCCACCAGCGCATCAAAGGTGGCTTTGAACGCCCGCATCCCCTTGTCCGAGAACACCCGCCCCGGCGTCCATTCCTGCACGCTGTCCCAGAAATGAATCAGGTGCCACGGGAAGGGCATCGGGTAATCGAAGAAGAAGCGGTAAGCGTAGTGCCAGGCCTGGCGCGTCTGGGCTTCGGTCAGGCGCGGCTGCGGCGCGTCGAGCAGGGCGAAGTACTCTTCCCAACTGGATGGGTCGAGGGTGAAGCCCTTGCCGCGGTAGTGCGTGCGCCCGACCACTATGGCCGGCAGGCCGCTCATCGCCATTTCCATGCCGACCGTGGTGGTGTACACCAGCCCCAGGTCGGCCAGACCGATCAGGTCGTAGGTGTTCACCGCATCGGCGGCAGCGATGATGCGTATGTTCTCCGGCATTTCGGGCAGTTCGGCGCGGGCGATGTCGGCTACCGAGGGGCCGGTCATGTTCGCTTCGCCCGGATGCACGCGCAGCAGGAATTGCCAGTCCGGCCGGGCGGCGTAATGGCGCAGGGTGCGCCGCAGCCACTCGGTCATCGTCCCGCTGAACACCTGCCGCCCCAGCGTCAGGCTGTCGCCGATGACGTTGGCGGCCAGCAGCGCCACGGGGCGGTCGTCCAGCCCCAGTTTGGCGCGCGCCATCTGCGCCCCTTCGGAGGGTGTGACCTGCCACTTGCGGTAGAAATTCTCGTACAGGCTGGCGGTGCGGCGGTGGGCGAACAGCCCGCGCACCTGCTCGAACTGCACCTCGCTGAACGGCTCGTCTTTCGTCCGCGCCCACAGGGCGCCGGTATCCTGCAACATCACTTCGCTGTCTTTGCTGAACCAGATTTTGTCGCGCTGCTCGCCGAACTCATAGGACACGACCGGGATGCCCAGGTGCCGCGCGGTCTGGAACAGGGCGCCGAACTCCAATATCAGCGCATTGGGCACAATGACCACATCCGGCTTGTGGGTGCCCAGCCAGGCATAGAACGCCCGCGCCGCGGTGCTGTTGCGCTCGCGCCGCAACTTGAAGAGCACCCCGCGCATGTCGATCTCTTCGATCTGCTCGGTGTACTGCACGTCACGCATGCTGACCTGTTTGATGGCCGCGGCCAGCGGCTTGGGCAGGCGCGGCGCGGGCTCAATATCAAACAGGGAAAGCACCTCCACCATCTGCGCCGCCGGGGCCAGCACGCGTTTGGCGTACAGGTCGTGGCTCTTGCGGTCGAAGTCTTCCAACGGGGTGCGCCAGTCGCCATAGGGCAGATAGGCCAGCGTCACGCGATGCCCCAGCCCGGCCAGCGCCAGCGAAAGCAGGCTGGTGTGTTCCACCCAGTAGCGCAGCATGCCGAATACGAGGACGCGTTTGCCTGCGTCGTGGCGGTGCGGCGAGGCCGCCGCCTGCTCGGCCCACAGGCCGATGGCTTCTTCCAGTTTGGGCAGGCTGAAACCGCGCCGCGGCTGGCCGCCCCGCCGCTGGAAATCCAGTTCCGCCGCCAGCGGCAGGCTGCCGAGGGTGCGCTTGAGCAGTCGCTTGGGGAGTCTCATTGGGCTTCAATCGTCCAGTTCAACGCCGGGCGCACCGGCCCAAGCCGCACTTCCGTCCACTGCATCCCCGGCGCGCCCATGGCGTCCACGGTGAAGGCCAGGGCGGCTTCGTCCTGAAAATAGCGTTTCACGCGGAAGGTACTGGCGTTGAAGCCCAGCAGGTATTGGCCTTCGTTCAGGAAATCCGCCGGGATGACGCCACGGCTCACATAGCGTCCGGCGGCGCGCGTGCCGTGCTGCTGGAACATCTCCGGGGTGTCGGTGTCGAACGACGTGAACACCACTTCGCCATGCACGGTCTGCAAGTACACGCCCAGCCGCAGGCCCTGAATCGGCGCGGCCAGTTCGTATTCGATTTCCACCGTCAGCGGTTCAATCGCCCGCACGCTGTCAATCACCGCCCCGCGCGGGTCGCGCACCCGCAGCGCAATCGGCCGGAACGGCGCGGCATCGGCGGGCACATCCTCGGGCTGCCAGACGCGCTCGCCGCTCTGCGAGAAACCGGAGGCCATGTAGTAATCCACGGCCTCACGCGTCGGCGCGGCATGCACCATCCGGCCTTTGTCCAGCACGATGGCTTTCTCCGTCAGGCGCAGGATGGCGCTCATGTTGTGGCTGACGAACAGCACCGTGCGCCCGGCTTCGGCCACTTCGCCCATCTTGCCCAGGCACTTGCGCTGGAATTCGGCGTCGCCCACCGCCAGCACTTCATCTACCACCAGGATTTCCGGCTCCAGGTGCGCCGCTACGGAGAATGCCAGCCGCAAATACATGCCGCTGGAATAACGCTTGACCGGTGTGTCAATGAATTTCGCCACCCCGGCGAACTCGACGATCTCGTCGAACTTGCTCTGGATTTCGGCGCGCTTCATGCCCAGCACCGCGCCGTTGAGGAAGATGTTCTCGCGCCCGGTCAGTTCGGGATGAAAACCCGTCCCCACTTCCAGCAGCGACCCCACCCGGCCGGTGATTTCGGCGTAGCCTTCGCTCGGCTCGGTGACCCGCGACAGGATTTTGAGCAGCGTGCTCTTGCCCGCCCCGTTGCGCCCGATGACGCCCAGCACCTCGCCACGCTTGACCTCGAACGAAACATCCCGCAGCGCCCAGATCTTCTCAGTCGGGCCGCCGGCCTCACCACGCAGCACCCGCGCCGGCCACGACGCCGCGCGCACAATGGCGTCGCGCAGCGTCGGCGAGCGGTCCACCTCAGCCCCGATTCTGTATTCTTTGCCGATGCCTTCGGCGCGGATGGCATAATCAGTCATCAGACAGTATCCGCAAAGGTGCGTTCCAGCCGCCGGAAGTAGAACAGCCCGGAAAGCAGGAACAGGAAGGAGACGACCAGCGACAGACCGACCGCGGTGGCCGGGAAGACCTCGCCGCCCAGCAGCGCCCAGCGGAAGCCCTCGACCACCCCAACCATCGGGTTGAGCGCGTACAGCGTCTGCCACTCGGCCGGGATGTTGCTCAAAGGGTAGGCGATGGGGCTGGCGAGCATCCAGAACTGGCTGAGGAACGGCAGCAGGTACTTGACGTCGCGGAAATGCAGGTTCCAGGCCGCCAGCCACAGGCCGACGCCCAGCGCCGCCGTCAGAGCCAGCAGCAGGAAGCCCGGCAGCGCCCATACCGCCGCCGTCAGTTTCACGCTGTAAGCCACCATCATCCCCACCAGGATGACGAAGGCGATGGCGAAGTCCACGATGCCGCTCATCACCGCCGAAACCGGGATGAGCAGTTTGGGGAAGTAGACCTTGGTGATCATGTTGCGGTTGCTCACCAGCGAGCGGCTGGCTTCGTTGAGGGCGTTGCTGAACAGGTTCCACGGCAGCAGCGCGGCGAAGGTGAAGATCGGCCGCGGGATGCCGTCGGTAGGCAGGTTGGCGAGGTTGCCGAACAGGAAGTTGAAAATGAACATCTGCAAGAGCGGTTGCAAGACGGCCCAGGACGCGCCCAGCAGCGTTTGCTTGTAGCGCACCTTGATGTCGCGCCAGGTGAGGAAGAACGCCAGCTCGCGGAAACGCCACAGGTCGGCCAGATCCAGCGGCGCCCAGCCTTTGCCCGGCTGCAGGCGTATCGTTTCAGGGGAGTGGGGGGTGGATTTCAAGTTCGCGTCCAGTCTTTATCGGGTATCAAGTACACAAGTATCAGGTAAATATGTATCAGGTAAACATGTATCAAGTATCAGGTAAACAAGGAGTAAGTGCTTTATCCGGCAAACGAATCTGAATAGCTGGCTTCTGGCGACCCCTCGTTTCGCTTCCTGCGCTGCGCTCAGGACAGGCAGGGCGACAGGGGTACGCCGATATCGTGATTGCAACAAGTCAATTACCATTTACCAGTTACCACTTTCTTGATACTTGTCTACTTGATACTTGTCTACTTGATACTTTCTCTGTACCACTCAATCGTCCGGCGCAGCCCCTCTTCAAAACCCATCTGCGCTTCGAAGCCGAAGTAGTCTTTGGCGCGCGACACATCCAGCATGCGGCGCGGCTGGCCGTTGGGCTTGCTGGTATCCCAGGCGAACTTGCCTTTGTAGCCCACCAGGCGGGCGATGGTCTCGGCCAGGTCCTTGATGCGAATCTCTGTGCCCGAACCGAGGTTGACCGGCTCACTGCCGTTGTACTTCTCCGCGCCGAGCAGGATGCCCTCGGCGGCATCCTCGACGTAGAGGAATTCGCGGGTCGGCGAGCCGTCGCCCCACAAGGTCACTTCGGCGTCGCCGCGTTCCTTGGCTTCCAGGAACTTGCGGATGAGCGCCGGGATGACGTGTGAGGTCGTTAAGTCGAAGTTGTCGCGCGGGCCATAGAGGTTGACCGGCAGCAGATAGATGGCATTGAAGCCGTACTGCTCGCGGTAGGTCTGGGCCTGCACCAGCAGCATCGCCTTCGCCAGCCCGTAAGGCGCGTTGGTCTCTTCCGGGTAGCCGGTCCACAAAGACTCTTCCTTGAACGGCACCGGGGCGAACTTGGGGTAAGAGCAGATGGTGCCGAGCGAGACGAACTTGGGCACGCCGCGGGCATAGGCTTCATGCATCAGCGGCACGCCCATCATCAGGTTGTTGTAAAAAAACTCCGCCGGGCGCGCCCGGTTGGCGCCGATGCCGCCCGCCAGCGCGGCGAGGTGAAGGACCATATCCGGCATGAAATCATCGAACATACGCCGGATGTTCTCGACCTGCGTCAGGTCATAGTCCTTCGTCCGCGGCACGAAGATTTCCTGCGCCCCACGCGCCTTCAGTTTTTCGACCACGAACGAGCCGAGAAACCCGGCCCCGCCGGTGACGATCACGCGTTTGTCATTCCAGAATGTTGTTTGTTCGCTCATAGTATCCTCAAACAGTCAACCTGTTACTCAGGAATTAGTCAATCAGGTTGCCTTCTGCATGCCGCCGAATTCCGGCTCACCTAATTCCTAATCACCTGATTTCTGATACCTCTTTCCTGCCTTTCACTGCACTATAAACTGCGCATTGCGGTAGCGCCCATCCTGCGGGTCGCGGATCAGGCCGCTTTGCAGGGCGTGCAGCACCTCGCGCACGCCATCGTCGAGCGTCAGTTCGGCCTGAAAACCGAGTTCGCGTTCGATTTTGGCGAACGAGACTGCGATGTCACGCATATCGCCGCCGAAGGTCAGGTCCTTGTAACGCACCTGGGTCTCCGGCAGGCGTTTGAGGATCATCTGCACCACGTCGTCCTTGGAGTAATTGCCGTCCGCCGCGCCGAGATTGAACACCTGCCCGCGAATCTTCGCTTCCGGCGCATCCAGGCCGAGCAGCAGGCCGCGGATCACATCCCGCACGTGCACGAACGAACGGCGGTAGCCGCGCTGGTAGATGAGCAGTTCGCGCTTCGTCCAGGCATCCAGCACGAACTGGTTGACGATAAGGTCGAAGCGTGTGCGCGGCGAAATGCCGTAAAGCGTGGCGAAGCGGAACAGCAGCGGCGCGCAGGCGTTGTCCTTCTGCCCCAGCAAGTAACGCTCGGCGGCGATCTTGGTCTCGGCGTACAGGCTCTGCGGGTTGAGCGGCGAGTCTTCGGTCACCGGCTCGCCGTCCTCCGAGACGCCGTAATTGCTGTAACTGCTGGCAAACAGGAAACGTCCGACGCCCAGTTCGGCCGCCTGCGCATAGACGCGCTGGGTGGCTTCCACGTTGTAGCGCCAGGCCGCCTGCCGCCCCACCGCCTGGCACGCCGGAAAGCCGACGATGCCCGCCAGATGCACGATAGCCTCCGGCGCGGGCCGGTCTTTGACCGCATTGCGGACGGCGCGCGCCTCCCAGACGTCGGCCTTGATGAAGCGGAAGTCCGGATGCG
Source organism: Chloroflexota bacterium (assembly GCA_016191875.1). GTDB lineage: Bacteria > Chloroflexota > Anaerolineae > Anaerolineales > UBA11579 > SCUK01. The sequence continues at coordinate 36,973 of JACPVG010000036.1, read as the reverse complement.
GCAGGAAGGCCACCAGCGAATCGCCGCCGAAGAGCAATTCGTCCAGCACCGTCACCTGCCAACCCTGGCGCAGCAGTTCGCCGCACAGCAGCGAGCCGATGTAGCCCGCCCCGCCGGTCACCAGCACATGCCGGTCGCTCATGCGCCGGCCCCCAAATTCAGGCGGATACGCACACCTTCGATGCGCAATTCGGGCGCGGCGGGGTCGTCCACCAGCCGGATGCCCTGTTCAAGGCAGGTCAGGCGGCAGATGTCGAGTACGTCCTCCGGCCCCTGGCGGTCGGCGTTGATGCGCACCGCCTCATGCCCGGCGGCGCGCAGCTCGGCCAGCAGGGCGGCGACATGTTCGCGCGTGCGCCGGTAGAGGCGGAAGTTGCGTTCGACGTAGTTGACCGTCAGGCGGGCGCGCAGGGCCACGCCCTTAGGGGTGATCAGGTAGCGCAGTTTGCGCCGCTGGGCGCGCTGCACCTTCACGTAGCCCTTGCTCACCAGCCGCTTGAGATGCCAGTTGACGGTGCCAACCGCCACGCCCAGTTGCCCGGCCAGCGAAGCCTGGGTCACGTCCGGGTCCTGCTCGATGGATTCGAGCAATGACAGGTCGCGAGTAAGTTCAGGGGAGATCTCGATGAGTTCGGTCATTTCTAAAATTCAGTAGTTGAATTATAACTCGCCTTCTGGAGCGATCAAGGTAATGCCCAATTGCCAGTTGCCATTTACCGATTACCTCTTCTCTCCCAGCCAGTCCCAGACCGCATACAGGGCGCCCGTCCCCAACCCCAGCCCGATGACGTCCGGCAGATCGACGATGGGCCACTCGAAGGGCGCATAGCGGCGCAGGTACCAGGGCAGGAACCACAGCATCAGCCCGCCCGCAAAACCGAAGGCGCGCCGCAGCCAGGGGTCGCCGGTCTCGCGCTGGCGCAGCAGCGCCCAGGCCGCCAGGGCCAGTTGGACAGCGGCAAACGCCGCCCGGTAGCGCGGGTTGTCCCAGTCGTCGCCCCCGCCCCGGTAAGAGGCCACCAGGGCCACCAACCAGTTGCCCAATAGCAGCGCGCCGGGAATGCCGCGCCAGGCTTTGCCGCGCAACGCCAGGAATGTGGCGTAGAGCAACATCCCCAGCAGGAGCGTCCACGAGGCGGCGCGCAGAATAGCTACGATCTTCCATAAGACCGCCCCATCCGCCACCAGCGCCGCGGGCAGCAATGGCCGGAACACGCCGTAGACCAGCAGGAACACCACATGCGACCAGGCCGGCATCCGCTCGAACTGGCGCGCCACCCAGCCGGAGGCCGACCCGGCCACGTATCTCTGCCAGGCGGCGGCGTCGAAGAAGGCCGCCAGGCGCGGCCAGAAGAGGGCGGCGAGCGCCAGCCCGGCCAGCGCGGCGAGGGGAATCAGGATCATTTTCCGCCGCGGGGTGAGCAACCGGCCCTCATCGACCGCCGGGTAGAGCAGCAGGGCCATTGCTGCCTGCAACGCGGCGATGGGCGGCGAGAGTAGCCCGCCCGCAAGCAGGGAAACCGCCAGGGCCAGGGCCGGCTTCCAAGCCAGGGCGTCGGCCAGTTTCAGGGTCAGCCAGATGGTCACGGCAATTAACGTCACGCTGAACGCCTCGCGCATCTGGGATGACCCCAACAGCACCGCCTCCGGGTACAGGGCGAGGCCCCAGGCCGCCCAGCGCGCCGCCGTATCGCTCCACAGCCGCCGCGTGAATGTCCAGGCGAACGCGACTGCCAGAGCCGAAGCCGCCGCCGATACGGACAGCATCATCAGGGGGTGATGCACGCTCCCTCCCAAATAGCGATAGACCAGCGCGCTCAGGAACAGCAGGCCGCCGTACTGGTCAGTGGTGCTGTAGCCTCGGAAAGACTCCCACAACGGCGTGTCTTCCTTGGCCATCTTCCAGGCCGCGCCGTCGCGCTTGTGGGCGTCGTCCATCACATAGCCGGCGCGCTGCACGTCGGTGTCGTAGCCCCAGACGGGCAGCGCGTAGAACCAGAACACGCCCAGCCCCAGCCGCAGGGCGAAGGCCAGCAGCGTGAGATTGCGCACCCAGCCCGGCAGGCCCTCGCCGCGCAGCAGGCGCAGGCCGCCCCACAGCAGGCCGGCGCACAGAGCCAGCACGCCCAGCCAGCCGGCCCAGTTCGCCAGCCCCGCGCCGCGGTTGCCCGCCCAGGCCAGCGCCAGCGCCAGGGCAAGCCAGCCCGCCAGCCCGGCATACAGCCGCCAGGACATCAGTTGGGTATGGAGCGAGGGTTTATCTGTGCCCATCAGCGTTCATCTATGGTTGTGCATTTCTTTGCGCTCTTGGCGTTCTTTGCGTGAGATGGCTTGGCATCACTGCCCGCGGAACTCGCGCAGGTACTTTTCGCGGTTGTCGCCGCGCGCCAGTTTGCCGCTGGAGGTCTTGATCAGCCAGCGCCCGTCCACCAGGCGCACGTCGGCCAGCGTCACCTCGGTCTGTTGAACGATGCGCTGACGCAGGTCACGCTCGATCTCGTCCACTTCCCGGCCGCCGTCGCCGTTCAGCCGCTCGGCCACCATCACCACCGCCTCGGAGCCGATGCGCTCATCGAGCAGGCCGAAGGCCACCGCCCGACCCGGCACGATGCCCGGCGTGTGGTTGGCGACGGCCTCCAGGTCCTGCGGGTAGACGTTCTTGCCGCCCACAATGATGAGGTCCTTTTTGCGGCCGGTAATGTACACTTCACCCCCGGCCATGTAGCCCATGTCGCCGGTCAGATACCAGCCATCTTTGAGGGCCTCGCCGTCCAGGTCGGGGCGTTTATAGTAGCCGCTCAGCATGCAGTCGCTTTGCACCGCCAGTTCGCCCACCTGACGTTCCGGCATGGGCCTGCCTTCGCCGTCCCAGACCTGAATGCGGCTATTGGCGATGGGCGGCCCGCAGGAGACCATTGGCGTGGCGCCTGTGCTCTCCGGGTCGGCGGTCTCGGCGCGGCGCTGCTCCTGCAAGACGGCGGTCTTCACCCAGTCCAGGCGCGGCGGCTGGCCGGGCGCGGTCTGCGTAACGGCGAAGGTGTTCTCCGCCATCGCATACGAGACCGCCAGCGCCTCCGGCCGGAAGCCGTAGGGCGTCATCTTCTCCAGGAACAGGCGATGGCTGGCATGGTAGACCGGCTCAGAACAGTTGACCGCCATGCGCCATGTTCTCAGGTCGAGCCCTTCCAGGCCGCCCGGCCGGGCCGTGCGGGCGATGTGGTTGTAGGCGAAATTCGGCAGCCAGCACAGCGTGCCCTTGTGGCGGTGGATCGCCCATAGCAGAATCTTGGGGTCGCGCACCCAGTGGAACGGCGACATCAGCACCAGCGGGGCGCCGGTGACGATGGGCAGCACGAACCCGGCGATCAGCCCCATATCATGGTAGAGCGGCAACCACGAGACGATCACATCCTGCTCATTCAGGCCGATGGCGTCGCCGTAGGCGGCGATCTGGTTCAGCACGGCGCGGTGGGAAAGCGCCACGCCTTTCTGCAGGCCGGTGGTTCCGCTGCTGTGCTGGAGGAAGGCGATCCGCTCGCCGCCGAAATCTACGGCCGGTTCAACATCGGTTTCCGCTTCCGGCATCCCGGCGATGTCCAGCACCCGGCAGCCGGCAGCCTTCAGCAACCCGGTCAGCGTCCCAAGGAACTCGGCGTAGGTGATGACCGCCTTCGCTCCTGAGTGGCTCACCAGCGTTTGCACCCGTTCCAGGTACAGCCCGGGGTCGAGTTTCTCCGTCAGGAACGGAAAGATGGAGGGGACGGCGCCCAGGTAGAGCGCGCCCCAAAAGGCCGAGAGCAGTTCTTCTGAATGGCGCAGTACGAGAACGACGAGGTCATTCGGGCCGATGCCGGCCGCCTTCAGCGCGGCGGCCGCCCCGCCTGCCCGCCGGTGGAATTGCGCCGCGGTCACCCGCTTTTCCGCGCCGTCTTCGGCGATGAAAGTCAGCGTTGGGTGTTCCGGTCGTTCGGCAGCCCGCCGGATGACGGGTGCAATGAGGTTGGTATCAGTCATCATGAATAGCGTGATTTCCCTGGATTGGTTTTCTTCTCAGACCCCAATGGTCTTTGAGACCATTGGGGTCTGTTCCCTTGCTTCGCAGTGCCGTTCATGTAGGGGCGCAGCATGCTGCGCCCCTACTACCATTGATGATCAACCGCCTTCCTTCGTGCTCATCTGTGGTAAATTCTCTTGCGTTTACCCGGCCGGCACATCCTTGTACATCGCCTGCAGGAGCGCCATATCGGACTGCACCATCATCTCTACCAGGCCCTTGAAACTGACTTCGCGCGCCCAGTTCAACTTCTCCAGCGCCCTGGACGGGTCGGAGACCAACAGGTCGACCTCGGCCGGGCGGTAGAAGCGCTCGTCCTGCACCACATGCTCGTTGTAATCCAGGTCGACGGCGCCAAACGCCAGTTCGCAGAACTCGCGCACCGAGTGGGTTTCGCCCGTGCCCACCACGTAATCCTCGGCGTGCTCCTGCTGGAGCATCAGCCACATGGCTTTCACGTAGTCTCCGGCAAAGCCCCAGTCGCGGCGGGCTTCCAGGTTGCCCAGATGCAGGTCTTTGGCCAGCCCGAGTTTGATACGCGCCACGCCGTCGGTGATCTTGCGAGTGACGAACTCCAGACCGCGCCGCGGGCTTTCGTGGTTGAACAGAATGCCGGACACCGCGAACATATCGTACGACTCGCGGTAGTTGACTGTGATCCAGTGCCCATAGACCTTGGCGACGCCATACGGGCTGCGCGGGTAAAACGGCGTGGTCTCGCGCTGGGGTACTTCCAGCACCTTGCCAAACATCTCGCTCGATGAGGCCTGGTAAAAGCGCGTTTTGGGCGAGCCGATCTTGACGGCGTCCAGCATGCGCGTCACGCCCAGGCCGGTCACCTCGCCGGTCAGCACCGGCTGGTTCCAGGAGGTTGGCACAAACGACTGCGCGCCGAGGTTGTACACCTCGTCCGGCTTGTATTCGCCCATCAGGTTGACCAGCGAGGTCTGGTCGTGCAGGTCGCCCTGGATCAGCTCGATCTTGTCCTGGATGTGGGAAATGCGGTCGAAGGTCACGGTGCTGGAACGGCGCACCATGCCGATGACCTTATAGCCTTTGGCGAGCAGGAATTCAGCCAGATACGAGCCGTCCTGGCCGGTGATGCCGGTGATCAACGCGGTGGGCATGGGAGTCTCCTCGTTCTAAAATTCAATCGCTGAATTATAACCGCCCGGCGGGTTTGGTCAAGGCACGGATTCCCGACGATTGCCCTATGCGCCGGTTAAGGATATGCGCAATCGTAGTCGCGCCCGATGGGCATGAACAGTTCCACCCGCACCGAGCGGTAGTCGGCCACCGATTCGTAATAGGCCAGCAGCGGCTCGGTCACCCAGGCCACCCAGGCGTTGTTCTCCTCGGCGAGGCTCGTCCCGGCATCCTTGTAAATCACCGCCTGCTTCTCGGTCACGATCAGGCTGAAGCGCCCGGCCTGCAAATCGGCGTAAAAAGCCTGAAAGTAATCGTTGTTGGCCGAGAGGGCCTGATCCATGACCACCTTCTTCTCATACGCCTGGACCAGCGGCACGTTCGCCACCCGCCCGAAGGCGAGCAGCTGGCGCTGGTCCATGAACAGCACGTCACCGTACTGCGCCGCGCAGGCAACAGTCGCCTGCACGGTCGCCAGAGCGACCTGGGTCTTGTCGTCGGGCGGCAGGGCCAGCGGGCGGGCATCCACCATGGGTACGAAGGCCGGGATGAACACCGCCAGCAGCAGCAGGCGGCGCGCAACAGCCTGCTGGCGGACGATTTCGAGAAGTTCCCGCCCCGCCCCGCCCTCCCAGGCCAGCGCGGCCGCGAACACCATACCCACCAGGAACATGTCCAGGTTGTGCAGGTCCAGCCCGCCGCCCACCTTGACGCTGGCGGTCAGCCCCACAGCCAGGAAAGCCGCCATCGGCAGGAGCAGCGCCAGCGCCTTCCAGAGGGTCAACCGCCAGACGCCGCGCCGCGCCAGCCATCCCAACAGCAGGATGAGCGGCAGGGCCGCCAGCAGCAAACCGAAAAGCACTCCCAGCCCGTACGAGGCGTTCGGCAGCAGGCGCTGCCACAGGAGGGTCTGCTGGGTGGCGATCTGCTCACTCATGTCCAGCACGTCGGCCACGCTCTGGGCTACCTGGCCGGCGACGACCGCGCCGGGGCCCGTCCCGGAAACGACCTGGCCGCTCAACACCGCCTGAAAATAGCGCCACAGAGGCGGGATGACCTGGGTGAAGCCAAAACTGCCCAACAGGCCGGCGAAGCCCAATGCCAGCGCCTGAAGCCAATCGCGGCGGGCGGGCCGTTCGGCCTGCGCCCCGGCCAGGGCCAGCATCCCCGCCCACAGCATGGGCGCGAACATCCACGAAAGGCGGCTGTGATAGGCATAGTATCCGGCCAGCGCCACCAGGGTGAAGCCGAGCCAGAGCGGGGCGCGGCGGGCCGCCGCCACCAGGATGGCCGCCAGCACCAGCGGTGTATAGACCGGCCCCTGATTGACAAAGAGGAACACCCACAATCCGAACAGCGCCCAGCGCCTGCGCCCACCCGCCTCCGGCCGGACGGCGAACCAACCCAGCAGAACGTACGGCACGCTGACCACCAGCGCGCCCCACAACCGCGCCAGCGCGATGGGCGGGCGGCTCATGAACAACCAGGGCAATCCCCACAGCGCCTGCCGCCCGGGGTCGATGGCCGCCCGCAGGCTGGCGCCCTCCGGCGCGTTGTAGAGATGCCCGCCCCAGCGCAGGGAATAATCGTACAGCCGGTTGCCCTCCGACCAGGAGAGCGAGAAGGGGTGATCGGTGACGTTGACGAACAGTTTGGCAAAACCGAAGACGCTGCCCGCCAGCAGCCCGGCGGTCAGGAAATCACCCCATTCCAGGAGCGCCGGGCCGCGCCCGGCCAGCGCGGCGGCCGCGGCGCTGGCCGCCAGCAGCAGGACCAGGCGGGTGAAGAAGCCGGTGAACACATCGCCCCAGGGGGAGTACAGCAGCAGCCAGGCAGGGAAGAGCAACGCCAGGGCCGCCAGGGCCAGACGGGCACGGCCAAGACGGAAGCGGGCGGCTGCCAGTCGTTCCGCCGGGGCCGCCAGGCGGGCCGGACGCCACAACCCAACCGCCAGCAGGGCAAGAATGCCGCCGTACAGCCCAAACAGACCAAGCAACGTGAGCGCCCACTTGGTCGAGAAGCGCAGCACATCGAACCCGGAAGCCCAGCCGGTCAGCCAGGCTTCGCGGAAAGCCAGCGTCAGGACGGCCAGGGCCGCCAGCGTGAGCAACGCTCGCAGTGGGGGGCTCATGGGTGGTCCTTCAGGAGGTTCATGAACAGGGTCTCATACTCGTCACACATCCGCTCCACGCTGTAGCGTTCCAGAACGCGCTGGCGGGCGGCTGCGCCCAGGCGGGCGCGCGCCGCCGCATCCGTCAGCAATTCGAGCAGCGCGGCCGCCAGAGCCCGCGGATCGCCGGGCGGGACGAGCCGTCCATTATAGCCGTTCCGGATGACGTCGCGTGTGCCCTCCACGTCTGTCGCCAGGCACGCCAGGCCCAGGCTCATGGCTTCCAGCAGGGCCATCGGCAAACCTTCCCACAGCGAGGGCAGCACGAACAGGTCGGCCGCGCCCAGCAGGACGGGGACATCCCGCCGCACGCCGAGGAAACGCAGATTCGCCTCGATGCCCAACGACTTCGCCTTCCGCTCCATCTCCAGCCGCAGCGAACCCTCCCCGGCGAAGGCGAAGACCGCGTCCGGGCAGGCGGCCAGGGCAGCCGGGATGGCGTCGAGCAGATGAACGTAGCCTTTTTGAGTCTCGAAGCGCGCCACGGTCAGGGCCAGCAGGCCGCCCTGCGGCACGGCCAGTTCGGTCCGCAGGCGGGCGCGCGCTTCCGCGCTCACCGGCTCCAGCGGCCGGATGCCGTTTTCGATCACCCGCAGGCGGGCCGGGCGCACGCCCTCTTTGCGCTGCGCTAGAGCGCGCACCTGTTCGGAGACCGCCACCATCACCTGCGCCACGCCGGAATTCGCCAGCGCGCCGTGCAGGCGCATCTCCAGCCCGCCCGTTCCTTCGATATAACCGTGGTGCGTCGCCACCCGTGCCCGCACCCCCGCCAGCCAGGCCAGCGGGATGCCGGCCAGGTTGCTGTCCGGCGTGAAGGTTTCGATGACGGCAAACCGTTCCCGGCGCAGCAGCCGCCACAGGCGCAAAAGACCGCCAGGCAGGCGGAGGAAACCGCCCGGCCCCCAGGCGCGCAGATCCAGCACCGGGAATGGGTGCGCGGCCTGCCAGGCTTGCGCCAGGTCGTCGCGGTCGTAGAAGAAGGCCGCCGTCACGGGGTAGCCCTGGTCATGGAACCAGCGCGCCTGGGTGAGCAGCACTTCCTGGGCGCCGGCCAACGCCATCTGCGAGCCGAGCAGGAGGATGGAGGGGCGGGTTGGGATGGTCATGGGCTGCGGCGTGGATTATAAACGGCTGGCGCGAATCAACACGCATCACCTAATCCGTAATGCCTGAACCGTCAGGAACCCCTTCCTTGTTCAGCCTCTGCGGAACCGCAGCCGCCGGAAGGCCGCCGCCAGGCCGGCGCGCAGGCCGCGCGGGATGAACGAAGCCCCCAGTCCGGCCCAGGCGCCCCACTGGCTGGGTCGCAGGCCCAGGGCGGTGAGGGCGTGGCGGCGCGCCAGGCGCATTTCGGCCGGACCGCCCGCGCCCAGCAGATTGTGGCATACGTTGGTGTACATGGCCGCCATCGCTCGCCGCCGGAAGGCGGGCGGCAGGTCGGGGTCGTCGGCGAAGGCTTTCTCCAGCATGAGGCGGAAGTGCCCGGCGGCGCGGGTCTTGTCGCTGGAAACGCTCACCGCCTGCTGGCGCACCCGCACCAGGCTCTCCGGCAGGACGTGGAACGGGTAGCGCCGGGCGATGCGCCGCCACAGGTCGGGGTCCTCCGCCCAGCGCAGGCTCTCGTCGAAGCCGCCGACCTCGTCCAGCACGCCGCGGCGTACCATCACGGTCGGCGCGGCCATCATCATCCCCCAGTGCGCCAGGATCTCCGGATACAGCCAGCCCTGAAACCAGGTGGTATCGCGCACGCCCAGGTCCTCGCCGGCGTCGTTGAATTTTGAGAAGCAGGAATGCAGCAGCATGGCATCCGGGTGGGTCTCGAAAAAGCCGACCTGCTCGGCCAGTTTCTCCGGCTCGTAGAGGTCATCATCATCCAGAAAGGTGATGAGTTCGCCGCGCGCCAGTCGCAGGCCGCGGTTGCGGGCCGCCGCCGGGCCAGCGTTAGCCTGGCGCACATAGCGGAGGCGGCCGTCCTGGGCCAGGGCGGCTTCGGTGCCGTCCGTCGAGCCGTCATCGACCACAATGAGTTCGTAGTCCGTATAGGTCTGCGCGAGGACGCTCCGTATCGAATGCTGCACCAGCGCGGCGCGGTTGTGGGTCGGCAGGATGACGCTGACAATTGGAGATTGGCGCATGGTCACAGGTCGCGCTTGAGCACCCGCGCCTGCCAGTCGTGCAGGCGCTCCAGCAGGCCGAGGGCGTCCAGCGCCGTCCGGAACGCATTGCGCAGCCAGCCCAGGACCCACAGCGGGCGGCGCAGGCTCCGGTAGCGGGCCGCGCCCGGCCACCAGGCGCTGAGCGGCTGCCACTCGCCGCCTTTCAGAATCTCGGTCTGGCGGTAGAGATAGGCTTCTTCCTGGTATTCCGGGTGTACTTTGTCGTAGATCGCGTAGCGCAGCTGGATGGCGGTGCGTTCCACCGCCGAGGGTTCGGCCCCCTGGCGGGTGCTCAGGCCCTTGCCTTCGTTGGTGAAGTAACCCACCACGCCATCCACCCGCAGCATCTTCAGCCCCAGGGCGGCGATGCGCAGGGAGAGCTCCATGTCCGGCCCGACGCTGAACTGCTCGTCGAATGGGCCAGCCCGTTCCAGCAGGTTCTTGCGGAACAGCCAGAACGCGCCGCCCTGCGGGAATGACCGGCGGAAATACCCGGGAGAGTAGGGCGGCGTCGCCCGCCGCCGGCCCTCTTCCTGGCCGTACACGCCCACCTCGATGTAGTCGCCATAGCACAGCACCGCCGCGGGGTAAGCGGCCAGCGCCTGCACCTGGCGCGCCAGCGAATCGGTCGGGCGGCGGTCATCCACATTCCAGATGGCAATATACTCGCCGCGCGCCGCGGCGCTGGCGCGGTTCCACGAGGCCCCCAGGGTCTCGACATCTGCCACCACAAGATGCTGCACCTGGAGGGGATAGTCCATTTTGAAACCGCTGACCAGCGCTTCTTCTTCCGGTTCGGGCTCATTGTGCACAAGCACGAGTTCCATATCCGGAAAGCAGGATTGCTCCCACAGATTCTCCAGGAAGGGCGCCAGGTAACGATAGCCGTGATACAGAGAAGTGACCACGCTGATACGCGGCGTGAAGGAGGTCATAGTTCGCTCAACGCCAGGTCCGGCGGTAGGGTTCGAAATCGTCGAGGATGGCGAACACGCCGCGCACAAAATCGTCCACCGTCCAGCGGGCGGCGCGCGCCCGGCCGCGTTCGATGAGCGCCGCCCGCAGCCCCGGCTCACGCTGCAGGCGCAGGATGGCGGCGGCGATCTCCTCCGGGCGGGTCGGGTCGGCCAGCAGGGCGGCGTCGCCCAACTGCTCCTCGGCCCCCGAGACGCGCGAGGCCACCACCGGGCAGCCCAGCGCCATCGCTTCCAGCGGCGGCAGGTTCTCCGGCCCGAACATGGTCACATAGGCCAGCGCATAGGCGTGCTGATAGAGCGCCACCAGTTCTTCCTGCAAGACGAAACCGGGAAAGGTGACCGGCAGGCGCAGTTCGGCGGCCATCTCCCGGATGTAGGCCAGGTTGCCGTGGTCGGCGCCAACCAGCACCAACGGCAATTCCAGGCCGTGGGCGTCGCGCAAATGCGCCAGCGCCAGCAGCAGGTTGGCGTGGTTCTTATGCGCCCAGAACTGCGCCGGGTAGAACAGGTAGCCTTCCGGGATGGCGTACCGGTCCAGGAGGGCGCGCGGCTGGGGTGCGGCATTCAGCGCGAAGGCCGGCGTGGGGTGCGGCAGCAGCCGGATGCGCCCCTCCGGCACGCCGTAGAAGCGTTCGATCTCGCGCCGCCCGGCTTCCGTCCCGGCGATGATGACTGCGGCGCGCGGCAGGAAGCGGCTGAAGGGGCTTTCGCGCCCGAACCAGGCCCCGAACTCGTTGACCTCCGGGAACCAGGGCTGGAGGCGGTGTTGCAGGTCGTAGACGATGGTGAGGTAGGGCAGGTCGATATCCAGCGCGCGCGGCGTGGTGAACCACAGGAACTGGATGCCGTGGGCGCGCGCCTGGCGCTCGAAGCGCCCCCGCAGGCCACGCGCCCGCCGCAGCCCGCTGAACGAACGCCCGATGCGCTGGGCGGCGGCCTCCCCGAAGGGCGGTTTGCGGTAGGGCAGCACATCCAGCCGCCCCCCCACCGAAGCCGCCAGTTTCTGCGGGTCGCGGCCGATGAGCGTGAACTTGTGGCGGCTTTCGCCCGCCAGCCGGGCCAGCGCGCCCACCACTTCTTCCTGGAAGGTGAACGCCCCGCCCTCCGTCGGGCGGTAGTCGCCGAGGAACACGCCGACCCTCACGCCGCCTCCCGTTGCGCCACGGCCAGGATGTGCCAGGTCTGGTCGCTCATGCGCTCGTCGTCGGCAAAGCCGTTGTAGAACCTGAGGGGCGTCAGCCTGTGGGTTTCCAGCCACAGGCGCATCTCGCCCTGCAGGAAGTAGCGGTTGGTCTGGGTTTCCTTCAGGCAGGTATACGTGCCGTCCGCCTTGAGGTCGTAGATGGTGTAAGCCACGTGCGCCAGCGAGTTCTCCGGCTCCAGCCGCGTCTCGGAAATGCGCAGCAGTTCTCCGCCTTCGATGGGGAAGCGCTTCACCCGCAGCGGCTCGTAGTGTTTCAGCATGGCCGGCGCGTGCCAGAACTCCATCACCAGCAGGCCGCCGGGCCGCAGGCTGCGGCGGATGCCGTCCAGCACCTGGCCGATGGCCGCGTTAGTCTGGACATAGCCGATGGAATCGAAAAGGCAGACGACGGCATCGTAGGGTTCGCCCGGCGCGGGCAGGTCGCGCATGTCCAGCCGCTCGAAGCGCAGCGGCAGTTCGCGCCCGGCCAGTTTGCGGCGCGCCACCGCCAACATGTCTTGGGAGTAGTCCGTCGCCAGGATGTCGTAGCCGTATTCCGCCAGTCGAAAGGAATGGCCGCCTGTGCCGCAGGCCAATTCCAGCACACGTTTCACCCCGCCCGCCCCGAACTCTTGCAGGCAGGCATGCACGAAGGCCGCTTCGCCGGCGTAGTCCTTTTCGGCGTAGAAGGTGTCGTAGTATTCGGCGTGCCGGCCGAGGTAGGAGCCCATTTCACCCTGCCTGGAACTCGCGGATACAGTCCGCCACCAACCCGATGGTCGCTTCGTCCAGCGTCCAGGTCGAGGGCAGGTACAGGCCGGTCTCCCACAACCGGTCGGCCACCGGGCACGGTATGTCGCGGGTGCCGGGCTGGGTTCGGAGGAAGGGCTGCTGGTTCATCGGGCAGAAGAACGTACGCGTCTGGATTTTCTTCTCCCACAGCCGGGCGGCCAGTTGGTCGCGCGTGCGCCCGTAGGCCGCCGGGTCGATGATGATGGCATACATCCAGTACACGTTCTTCGCCCAATCCAGTTCGGCGGGCGTCTGCACGCCGGGGATTCCTGCCAGCAGGCGATTGTAGGTCTGGGCCACGCGACGCTTCTCTTCGATGATCCGGTCGATCTTGCGGAACTGCGCCAGCCCCAGCGCGGCGACGTAGCCCGGCATGCGGAAGTTGAACGCCGGAATCTCGTGGTAGAAGCGCGGCTCGCCGAAGCCCAGGTTGCGCAGCGAGCGCAGGCGTTCGGCCAGGGCCGGGTCGTTGGTGGTAATCATGCCGCCCTCGCCAGTAGTGATGACCTTGTTGGCGTAGAACGAGAAGCAGGCCATGTGGCCGAACGAGCCGGTCATGCGACCGCGCACCGTCGCCCCGTGCGATTCGGCGCAGTCCTCGATGACGAGCAGGTTGTGTTTCTCGGCGATGGCCATCAGCGCGTCCATGTCCACCGGGTGGCCGTACAGGTGCACCGGGATGATGGCTTTCGTGCGTGGCGTGATGAGTTCCTCGACCAATTCAAGGTCCAGATTCCAGGTCACCGGCTCGGAATCGACCGGCACACTGACCGCGCCGTTGTGGTAGGCGGCCAGGGCGGTGGCGATATTGGTGCTGGCGCTCACCAGCACCTCGTCGCCGGGGCCAATGCCCGCCGCGGCCACAGCCAACTGCAGGGCGGAGGAACCGCTGTTGACCGCCACGCCGTACTGGCAGCCCACATATTCGGCAAAGGCCCCCTCGAAAGCCGGCAGGGCCTCGCCAAAACTGCCGCTGATCTCGCCGCGCCGCAGGGCGGCGACCACCTCTTCAATTTCGTCTTCGCTGATGACCGGTTCAAATACGGGAATCATGGGCGTCCTTAGTTGGGGATGGGCTGATTCTACCCAATCTGCTGGCGGGCGACCACCTCGGCCAGTTTTTCCTGCACGCGCAGGTTGAGGTCGTCCAGGACGGGGTGGCGCGGCACCTGCACGCGCAGGGTCTGCCCCCGGTCTTTGGGTTCAGGCTCGGGCAGCGTCTCCACGGCGCGGCACAGTCCCCCGCTGCGCTCGCGGGCGTAACGCGCCGCCCACTGGCGGTAGAGCCGGCCGGGCAGGATGGCTTTCAAGGGGTCGCCTTTCGAGGCATGGACATCTTCAAGCACTACGTCGCCGTGGATGCCGCCGCGGAAGGCCGGGTGGCGCAGGGATGTCCCGTGGGACTCTAACCCGCGTTGGCGGGCAATGGCCTCCACCAAATCGAGGCGGTCGTAGGGCACCGCCAGCGTATCCACGGCGTGCTCCAGCGCGTGCATGTTGTGCAGGAACCAGTGCGCGGCGTTGACGAGCAATTTGCTTTCCTGGCCGGGTTTGAGATGTGGGTCGAGGAATGGGTAGCGGCCGCGCCCGGCGGCGCACAGGCGCGCCCAGTCGGCCTCGTCCGGCACCAGGCTCCAGGTGAGACGCGCCACCGACTCCAGCACCTGATACAGGTCGCGCACGATGAGAATCGAAAGGTCAGGCTGCATCACGGCGTTGATGGCATTGATGCGCCCGTTGGCGCGGATGAACTTGGTAACGTTAACCGGATATTCCGCCAGCATACGGCAAAAGGCGCGAAACTCGCCGGAGGGAGTATCGGTCGTCTCCAGCAGCTGCGGCGTGCGGGTGTGCACCCGCCAGCCGTAGTACGAGGCTTCCAGCTTGCGGCTGCGGTAGCGCAGCGGCTCGTAATTCACCCAGACCGCGCCGTAGCGCCGGGCCAGCAGGTAGGCCAGCCACAATTGGGCCGCCTTGGTGCCGGAACGCCCAACGGCGTAGATGTTGATGCGGAACGATTCGGTCGGATTCACGCGGCAGGCTCCATAAACGCATCCAGCCTGACGGGCGCAGCGATGTCCTTAATCTGCAAGCGCGGCACACGCCCGTAGAATGACGCCCAGCCGGCGAACGTGCTGGGTGGGCCAACGATGGCGTCGCAGGCCGCCAGGGAGTACATATCTTCCAGGATATGTCCGCTGCCAAAGCTCACCGGCTGGCTGGCATAAGCGGCCGGGTCCTGTTTCTCGTCTGAAACCACCAGGAAGCCGACCGCCCTGCCGGGGTAGAGCGCCGCCAGGCGCGGCATCAGTTCGACATACTGGGCGCTGCTATAGTAATAGCGGCCGTCCTCCCAGGTGCGGTAATCGCCCTGGCGCACATGCAGGCCCACCAGCACCTCGCAGGTAGCGTGGGCGCGGTTAACCACAGCTTCGATGTTTCGCTGGTGATCCGCCGCCGGCCTGAAGAACTCGCGCACCGCCGGGGCATGTTCGGCCTTGTAATCGGCGTCCAGGCGCGGCCAGCCCCCGGCGAAGACGACGGTCTTCTCGCGCGCCAGCCGGACGAATTCAGGGTCGGCCAGGTTCAATTCTTTTGAGAGACCGGCGTTCAAAACAACGACGTTCCTTCCCAACTGCGCCAGGCGGCGGTAGTACTGGCGCGCCAGTCCGGCGGCCAGCGCCCCGGCCTGGCCGGAGGGCGGGTAGCGGCACAGGCGGTCTCTGGAGAGGGTTCTAAAGTAGCAGGCATAGCCGCCGAAGCCCAGATTCATGAGCGTCAGGTTCTCCGCGCGCGCCAGGGTGATGAATTTGGCGAAGATGAGCAGGCGGTTGCCCAACTGCCCGAAGCGGCTGGTGATGACGATCATTCGCTCGGCGGGCTCTTGCGCACCGGCACTTCCACCTTGTCGAATTCCGTGCCCATGAACGGCCCCTGCTTGACGCTGATGCACTGCATGTCCTCCAGCACCCGCAGGGCGTGCACACCGTGGATGAGCACGATGGCGTCCCCGGCCTTGAGGGTCACTTCGCGCAGTAGGTCGCCGTCGTCGCTGTACAGTTCGACCACGACCACCCCGCGCTGGACGACAAACATCTGCTGCAGGTCGCTGATGCTGCGCTCGAACTCGCGGTGGTAGTGCGCCGGTTCCTGATGCCCGGCCTTGTGCGCCAGCAGCCCGAACTGGAAGGACGATTCGGCCGGCGAGAAGAAGGTGGTGTGCGCCACGCGCGTATCCGCCCAGATGACCTCAGCGTATTTGGTGCCGTGATATTCGATGGTTTCGTAACCGGAGGGACGGCTCATGGCCGGAATTATAAGCGGTTTGCTCAAGCCTTAAGCCGCCGGGCGCGCAGCCGCCGCGTGAGCGGTTTCGCCAGCCGCCGGGCGTGCCAGGTGAGGAACAGCGCCAGCCGGGCGAACCACCGGCCCAGCGCGTAGCCCGGCGAGGCCAGCAGGCGCTCGAGGTCATCCGCACGCCGCAGGGGTTCGTTCAGTCTTCCGCTGGCCAGGTCGGCGCGCAGCCGCCGGATGGCCGCCGGATGCGGGTCGCGGTAGCGTTCCAGCCACTGCCAACGCCAGCGCCCCAGTTCGCTGATGAACAGCGGGTCCTTCAAGCCGTGGTATTTTTCTTCCAACCAGCGAGCGTTGTCGCGAAATTGCTCGGTCCACGTCGCGTGGCTGTAATAGCCGACCTTCTGCTCAGCCTGTTTGGGCAGGACGTAGGAATAGTGATACAGCCAGATGCCGCGCGCCTTCAATTCCCTGGGGCCCAGCCAGCGGAGGGTACGCAGGTCGCGGCCGTGCTCGTCCAGCACTGTTGGCGGGCGGTGGCCGGCATAGGCATAACCCGGCCCCCAGCGGAACAGGCGGTGGAAGGCCGGGTGCTCGTAGTCGTGCCACCAGCCGCGCACCCGGCAGTCGAACGCGCCCCAGAATTCGCGGTAGGGGAATGACATGGCGGCGATGTCCGGTTCAGCATCCAGCACGCCGCACACGGCCCGCATCCCTTCCGCAGTGTAGAACTCGTCACCATCCACCTGCCACAGCCAGTCGCCAGTCGCCCGCCGGGCATAGGCCTGACTCATTTCATCTTTCTCCGGCCAGAAACCGTCGTTGTAGCCCTCCTCCACCGCGCTCACCAGCGTCACCTTGCGTTCAGGGTCTTCGGCGCGTCGGAACTGTTGGACGAACTCGAAGGTGCCGTCCTGGGAGTGGCCGTCCGGGCGGGCCAGGCTTGCCGCCGCCTGCACCGCCCCCTCCACCACGATGATCTCATGAGCAAAGGGGTACAGGGCGCGCAGGTTATAGCCCAGCCAGGGCAGGCCGTTGAGCGTGATGATTCCAAAGGTGATGCGCGGCATGGTCAGGGGACTTGCGCCTGGATGCGCCGCGCCCACATCTCCAGCGTCAGGGCCTTGAACGAAAGCGGCACGGCGTTGGTCTTGGGGAACGGCCCGGCCGAAAGCCGCGCCGCGGCCGCCGGGCTGAGGATTTCGTTCTGCACCAGCACGCCATCTTGCAGGTTGCGCCCGTAGGCCGAGAAGAGCGCGGCGTGCCATTGGCGCACGGGCGGCTCGAAGCCGCGTTTGGGCCGCTCCAGCACCCAATCCGGAAGGGCGCCGCGCAGGGCCTCTTTGAACCAGTGCTTGGGCGGCAAATGATGGTCCGGCCGGGCCTTGCGCAGGCCGATGACCGTTTCGACCAGTTTGTAATCCAGCAGCGGCAGGCGCAGTTCGATGGACGAGGCCATACCCAACCGGTCGCCCTGGGCCACGCCGTTCTCCAGCAGGTAGCTCTGGGCGATGAGTTTGGTGAACAGCGCCGGCAGCGGCGGCCACGGCCGGTCGAGGGTGAAGTGGCGGCCGGGGCAGGAGCGCAGCGCGGCCCGCAAGGCGGGCGGGTACAGGCCCGGGACCTCCCGGATGGCCTGGGCGTAATCGCGCGCCATATCGTAGAACACCAGCCGCCCCGGCGGCCCAGCCACGCGCCGCCGGTAGCGCCGCCACGTTGGAGCCAACCCGCCCAGGCCATAGACGAACGGCCCCAGGCCGGCGCGGCTGAGGCCGGTGGGCGGCACGAACTCCCGGCTGGCCCACAGGTTGCGCAGCCCTGGCCGGTCATCGGCCTGGCGCGCCTGGCTTTCGGCCAGCGCGGCGCGCACCCAGTCGTAGCCCCAGAACAGCTCGTCGCCGCCCTGCCCCTGCAGCATGACCGGGATGCCGGCCACGCGGCTGGCCTTCTGCACCATGTAGTAGCCGTAGCCGGAAATATCGGCGATGGGATCGTCGCGGTCGAAGGCCAGGTCGGGGAAATTCGCGACCATATCTTCCGTATGCAGTTCCACATCGTGGAATGGGATCTTGAGATGTTCGGCCAGGGCGCGCGCGCCGGCGCGTTCGTCGTTGTGCAGGCCGCCCGGGTAACCCACGCTGAAGGCGTGCATGGTGCCGGGGTATTTGCTCACCGCCAGCGCCGTCACGGCGCTCGAGTCCAGGCCGCTGCTCAGCGCCACGCCCACCGGCACGTCGGCGCGGATGACCAGTTCGGCCATCTCGTCCAGCACGCCGCGCAGGGTTTCGACCGGGTCGGCATCCAGCGGCTCGGCGTCCAGCATGTCCCAATACCTGATTTCCCGCACATGCCAGGGGTCGACGTCCACCACCAGCAGATGCCCGGCGGGCAGTTTGCGCACCCCACGCACGATGGTCTGCGGCTCAGGCACGTACTGGTAGTGGAAGTAATCATCCACCGCCTGCGGGTCGAGGTCGAAGGAAATAACGCCGCACTTCAGCAGGGCTTTCATCTCCGAGGCGTAGTAAAGCGTTTGCCCATCTTCGTAGAGATAGAGCGGTTTCTCGCCCATGCGGTCGCGTGCCAGCACCAGCCGCCGCCGCGTCTCGTCCCACAGAGCGATGGCAAACATGCCGCGCAGGTGGTGGACGAAATCCAGGCCGTGTTCCTCGTATAGGTGCAGGACGTTGTCGACGTCGCTGTCGGTGCTGTAGCGGTGGCCGCGCGCCTCCAGCCCCGGGCGCAACTCGACGTAGTTGTAGATCTCGCCGTTGCAGGTGACCGCCAGGGTGCGATCTTCGTTGTAGATGGGCTGCCAGCCGCCCGCCAGGTCGATGATGCTCAGGCGGCGCATGGCGATGACCGCCTGAAGGTGTTCGTGCATCCCTTCGCCATCCGGGCCGCGATGGGCCAGCGCGGCGTTCATGCGCCGCGCCGCGGCGCGCTGTTCAGGCGTGAGAGGTTGATGGGAAACGATTCCGGAAATGCCGCACATGGGGGCCTCAGAGTATCCGGCGGATTTTACCGTACTTCAGTGTCGAGATTCCGCGGGAGTGTCCACCTTCGCCTGGGTATTGCATCGGAGTCGAGGGTTTAGCCGAGTGTGTGGCGAGCCCCCGCTAAAGCGTCGACTCCCACCCCACCAGACCTGGACACTCCCATATCCGCAGTAGGCCCGGGTCAGTTCTTCTGGATGAAGAACCGTACATACTCCTCCACCACCGCCTGCGGGTCGAAAGTCCTCGGGCGATAGGCCGCCGTGCGCTCGCGCAGGGTCGCCAGTTCGGGCGGCGCGTTCAGTAGATTCAGGGCCGCGCTGGCGAGCGCTTCCCAGTCGTAAGCCGGTAGTAGCCGCCCGTTCTCGCCGTCGGCAAGGATGTCGGCGTTGCCGCCGGCGTCGAAGGCCAGCATCGGCACGCCTGCCAGCGAAGCCTCCACCAGCGCCATACTGTAGTTATCGATCAGCGACGGGAACAGGCCAAACGAACAGGCCTTGAGACGCGCCAGGTAGTCGCCGTGCGCCAGCCGCCCCGGCAGATGCAGGCGGACGTGAGGCGGCAGGCCCGGCAGTTGCGCCGCCAGACCGGCCTCCAGTTCCCCGGCGATGAACACGCCGAACGGCTGCAAATATCCGGCCGCCAGCCGCCCCAGGATGGGAAAGATGAATTCCGTGCCTTTCAGCCGCACCTCGCCGGAAGGGATGGCCAGCAGCGGCGCATCCGGCGCCAGGCCGAGCGCCGGGCGCAGGTCGTGCGGCGCGGCGCGCGCTGCCGACTCCACATCCGGCACATTGGGGATGACCGCCACCGGTCCGTCGAAGCGGAAGGCGCGGCCGAACCACTCGCGCATGTGCCGCGAGGGGCAGGTCGCCCGGTCAATCTTGCGCAGGGCGCGCTGCTCGAAGGCGATGGCCAGGCGCGCGTCCAGCGCGGAGAACTCGCCCGCCAGCGGGCTGTGCTGGAAGCGCAGGGGGTTGTGGTGGGCGATCAGCCCCCAGGTCGCGCCCGCCGGTTTGGGCAGCAGCAGGGCCGGCGAGCCCTGGTCGGGGAAGATGACCACATCCGGGCGATAGGCGGCCAGCGCCCAGGCCATGCGCCGCACGCCCAGCCCTGAGGCGAGCGAATCGATCGCGTACCAGGCTTTACGCCCCGGCTGAATCAGGGCAAACAGCATCCGGTTCAGCCGCAGGAGGTTCTTGGTGAGGCGCGGCGGCGGGCCGAAGCGGTGGATGTGCTCTTCGGGTTGGTCGGGAAATACCCGGTCGAAATAGGTAAACAGGGCAGCCTCGATGCCGCGTTGGCGCAGACCTTTGAACAGGGCGTAATGCGCGCTGGCGATGCCGCCGCCGCCGTAAGGCGGCGCTGAATCCGAGATGATGGCGACGCGTTCAGCCATGTCGCGCCTCGGCCCGCAGGCACAGCAAATAAAAGCGTACTGCCGTCAAAGAGGGCTGCGCCAGCCGGGAAGCCGCATACGCTCGCCAGGCCGCCAGGCCGTGCCTCTGGGCGGCGCGGGCGGCTGCCAGCCAGCGGCGGGCAAGGGCGCGGCGCAATGCGCGCGCGGGATATACTGGTGCCCTCCAGTTGGCCTCCTCAATGCCCTCCAGCCAGGCGCGCCCCCGGCCCAGGAACTCAAGGCCGGCCTCGAACTGCCATGTGCTGAGCGTCAAATGCACGGCCATGTCGCTCTCCGAGGGCGCAAGCCCCAGCCATTCCAACTGCATCCGGCGCACCTGCTGGGCGGTGGCTTGCTGGCCGGCGCCGTCGGCCGCGCCGGCCTGTCCGGCGTGCAGGCGATAGCGCAGCAAGACCTCCGGCAGGTTGGCCAGCGCCGCATGGCGGCTCAGGCGCGCCCACAGGTCGTAGTCCTGGGCACGCACCAGCCGTTCATCATAGCGCAGGTCGTGGGCTTCCAGCGCGGCGCAGCGCAGCATCACGCTGCCGTGCGCCAACACATTCTCGAACAGCATTTCACAGCGGAGTTCTTCGTGCTTGGATGGGAATCGCCAGACCTCTTCGCGCTCGCCAAAGGTCTGCACCCATGTGCCACAGACGGCCACTTCCGGATGCGATTTCATGAACCTGACCTGGCGCGCCAGCCGCTCAGGCAGGCTGATGTCGTCCGCGTCCATCCGGGCAATGTACTCGCCCTGCGCCAGGGCCAGCCCGCGATTCAGGCTGGCAGTCAGGCCAAGGTTGCGCTCGTTGCGCACAACCCGCAGGCGCGGGTCGGTGAAGCGGCTGAGCATTTCCGGGGTGGCGTCGGTCGAGCCGTCGTCGATCACCAGCAGTTCGAAATCCCGCCAGGTCTGGGCCAGAGCGCCTGCCAGCGCCTCTGGAAGCGTAGCGGCGCCGTTGTGCACGGACATCAGGACGGTGATTTCAGGCGGCACGCGGCGTCAACTCCGCCCAGATTTCCCCCCAGCGCACTTCCAGATGCTCGATGACCAGACCGGCGGCTTCCGTTTCTGCCTGGAAGGAGTCGAGGGTGAATTCGGTCTCGTGGGTCGGGTCCAGCCGCCATTCCAGGCCCAGTTCTTTTTTCAGCGGCACACGCCAATCACGCTCGAAGACCGGCACACGGATGAGCACTTTTTTCGGCCTGGCGGCGGCCAACAGGCGGTTCAGGAACTCGCCCCGGCGCGGCAGATGCTCCAATACGTTGGAGAGCACCACCACGTCGAAGGCTTCATCCCGGAGGGCCAGCGCATCGCCGACGCGGTATTCGGCGTTGGGGTGGCTGTGCCTTTGCCGCGCCTCTTCGATCTTTTCCGGCACGATGTCCATGCCCACTACCTGCGCCCCGGCTTGCGCCAGATGATAAGCCACCGCGCCCAGGCCGCAGCCCACATCCAGCACGCGCTGCCCGGGCGGGATGCGGGCGCTGAAGAACTCGGCGTAGCGCAGGTGGCGGTGCTTGGTGTGCAGGCCCTCGCCCATGGCGATGGCGGCCGCGCTTTGCAGGGCGTACAGGTCGTTATCCAGCCGCAGCAGGAAGCGGGCGGCCTGCTCTGGCGGCAGGCGGCGCACGGCCCGGTTGAGCACCGCCAGCAGCAGACTGCGCAGGTCGGCGGCCGGCAGGCGCGCCATCAGCGGGGCCAGGCGCTTGAAACTGGCGCGCAGCAGTGCGGCAAGCAGGCTTGCGCGGGGCGTGTGCCCTTCCTGCGGTTCCAGCCCTTCACGAATCACATCCTGGAACGGTTCGATCACCAGCGTTCTCCACCCAGCATTGGGGCATAGACTTCATGGTAATAGCGGGCAGCGATGCGCCCCCAATCATAGTCTTGAATCATGCGCCGCCCGTTGGCGACCAGCGATTCGCGGAAGGATTGATCTTCGATCACTCGCGACGCGGCCTGCGCCAGCGCCAGCGCCGCCACATCCTCGACATCCACCAGCGCGCCGCTCACCCCATCTTCAAGGATGTCCGGAGCGAGACCCACGCGGGTGGAGACCACCGGCACCCCGCAGGCCGGCGCTTCCAGGATGGCCTGCGGGCCGCCCTCTTCGCGCGCCGTCACCAGGTACAGGTCGAGGCATTGGTAATAGCGCGGGATCTCCAGATAATTTTCCAGCAGACTGTGCCGGTAAGGCACGCCCAGTTTACCCAGACCGGCTTTCACGTAACCGCGCGCCGGGCCGGTGAGCAGCACGAACACGGGATGTTTCTTCGCCAGCAGTTCCACCACGGCCAGGAAAACATCCGGCCCCTTGATGAGTTTGGGCGAGAGGCCATCGCCCCAGCCCTCGCCGTCCTTCTGGAACGAGCCGATGCACACGGCATCGTCCGGGATGCCCAGCGCCGCCCGCTGGCGGCGACGCGCTTCGGGCGCGGCCGGCTGGAAGCGGCTCAGATCCACGCCCAGCGGGATGCAGGCGATTTTCCCTTCAGGCACGCCCCATTCGAATAGGCGGGCGGCCATCATCCGGCTGGCGGTGACCACCCGTTCGATGCGGGAGAGGTTCTTCAAGGTTATGTCGATGGCTTCAGTAAAGTGATCGCCGGGCCCGCCGCGCTGGCCGTGGAACAGGGTGGCGACCAGGCGCCTGCCCGCCAGCGCCTGCCGGGCCTGGGGCGATTGGAAGGCCGCGGCGGTATTCCACAACGAACCGAAATGGAGGATGTCGCCCGGCGCGGCCCATCTGAGCGGCCGGTCGAGGTGCGCCCGCAGCCCGAACTGACCCCGCACGCCGGTGGTGACGTAATGGCCCACCCAGCGCAGCACCCAGTTCTCGCGGTCGGAGAGGTAGAAGAGCTCCGGCGCGGCAGGGCGCAGGCGGCGGCGCAGGCGGTGAAGTTGACCAGACAGAATTCTCATCGCGTTGAGGCGGTGCGCCGTTCGGCCAGCAGGCGCTCGAACAACCTCTCCAGCCGTTCGGTCATCGCCAAGTAGGAACGTTCGCGGCGGATGCTATTGTACCCGGCCTGCCCCATGCGCCGCGCCCGCTCAGGATCGCGCAGTAATTCCAGGATGGCGGCAGCGAAGGCGCCCTCTTCATACGGCACGCCCAAGCCGCCGCCGCTCAGTTCGATGAGCATGCGCTGCTCGGGGATGTCGTTGGCGACGACCGGCCGCGCCATACCGAGCGTCTCAGCCAGTTTGGTGGGCGAGGAGATGAGGTACACCGGGATAGGCGGGATGGGCGAGAGGCCCACCTGCGCCGCGGCGATGTACTGCGGCACGTCAAGGCGCGGCACGCGGCCGGTGAAGACCATGCTCTGCGCCAGCCCCAATTCCGCCGCCTGCCGCTTGAGGTTCTCCACCTCCTCCGGCTGGCCGCCGACCATCAGCAGGCGCGCCGCGGGCAGGGCGGCCTGCACCTGCGTCCAGGCGCGCAACAGGAAATCCAACCCGCGCAGGGGATGCATGGAACCGAAGTAGATGGCCGTCGGCGCGTCGCCCAGGCCCAGCCGGGCGCGCACCACCGCGCCATTGATGCGTTCCGGGTCGAGGCTGGCATCCACCCCCAGCGGGAAGGGGGTCATCTTCTCGCCGGGCAGGCCCTTTGCCGCCAGCTCCTGCTTCATCCACTCGCTGATGGGCAGGAGGTGGTCCGCCCGGCGGGCAACGGCGCGCAACAGGAGGAACTGCACGGCCGCGCCGAGCTGGGAGGAAAGGCTATCGCGCTGGGCAGTGGCGGCTGGGAAGGAGTACTGGAACACCACCGGTATGCCATGTTTGCGCCGCTGGCGGAAGGCCCAGAAGGCCAGCAGAAAATCGTTGCGGATGTAGATGATATCTGGACGGGGCAGGCCGCGGGCGGCGCGGCCCACCTGGCCGGGCTTGGCCAGGACGTTGACTATGCGGTCGAGGGCCGTGCGCCGGCCGCGCCCCGGCAGCGCCCAGACCTGCGCGGCGTGCCAGGTATGTCGGGTCATCTCACGGGCCAGCCCGTCGGTCTGCATCAGAAAGTTGACGCGGTGGCCGCGCCCCGGCAGGTTCTTCGCCAGCACCTCTTCCATAAAGGGATGCTCCAACGGCCAGCGTTGCGTGGTGAGGACGAGTACGTTCATCAATCAGAAGCCCGGAGCCCATTCCGTAGGTAGGGGCGCAGCGTGCTGCGTCCCTACCCTTTCGCAAATCACCACGATTCTGACGGCGCGATTCATCCTGCGCCCGCCAGCCGGCCGAAATTCGGCGCCGGGATGGATTGCCAGCGGGCCGAGAGGTCATCGGGGCTGAGAATCAATTCGATCTCCACCAGCGCCAGCAGGCGGAACCACGTATCCCACAGGCTGCTCTGATCCCAGGCGCGGCCGTCGTCCGACCAGCCGGTTTCAATCCGGCGGTTCAGTTTCATCTGCCCCGCCAGGGCGGCGCGCAGAGCGACGTATGCCTTGTCCGGATGCCGCCAGTCGAGGTTGTGGCGCGCCACGCCCCACCAGCCGCGCAGGCCGAAGCGCGGCCGCTGCGCCCAGCAGAATCCGCCATCCGGGTTTTGATTATCCAGCAGGCCATGCCGCGCCTGCGCCATCGCCTGCTCAATTCCCAGCCGCAGGGCGGGGAATCGCCGGTGCGCGGCGGCCAGGATGTGGAGGGCATCCAGATCGTCGCATGCGCCGCCGCCGCCTTTGGGGCTGAACAGGCCATCGGGTTGCTGCAAGAGCAGCGTGCGCCGCGCGGCTTTCTCCAGGGCGGGTTGGGCGCGGCCGCAATGCTCATACACCACCAGCGGGTGAACGTAGCCCTGCATCCCCTCCCAGTAGCGGCTGGCGCGCCCGCGGCCCCAGTAGCCGCTGCGCGGGTCGGCGTGGGCATCGTGCCACTCGAACCAGGCTTCCAGCCCGGCCTTTGCCCCGTCCGCACCGCGCTCGGCCTCCTCGGCCAGCATGATGCCGGCGAACATGGCTTTGTTGCCGCTGTTGGAGGCCGAGGCCCAGTTCAGGCCATCCAGCCAGGCGCGGGTATGTTCCGGCTCGTACCAGGGCCGGATGAACGCCAGCGGATGCAGCGGGCGTGCGCCCAGCAGGCGCAGTGCGCTCAGGCAGTAGCCGGTCAGCTGCTGGTCCAGGTGATCGGCGGAATGCGCTTCATCGGTGGCGCGCTGGCGGTGGGCCGGGTCGCGGAACAACCCACTGGCGGGGTCCTGCAGGCGCTGGACGTGGTCAATCCAGTTCTGGCGCGTCCCGGCGTCCCAGGCGCGCGTCTCCCCGACCAGATGGAAGATGAATAGCGCGAACAGGCTGGCGAAGGGCGTCGCGCCGGTCTTGGCGTGCAGGCGGTAGCCGGTGATGGCCGGGCCGATGCGCATGGCGCGGGCGAATTCGAGAGCGTCCACCAACCAGCCGGGCGGCGCGGGTCGTGAGGGGGTCATGGCGGCGCGAGTGTACCAAGAAAGCCGTCCGGGCGGCGGGGAATAGCAATAGGGTAGGAAAAGAAAATCGCCCTGCGCCTAGCCGGGCACAGCGGATACGGAGTTCACCGCTCCAACCGCCGAGTCGATGATCAGGCTCTTGTAAACCTTCCCCATCTGTGCGGGCGCGGGCTCCATGCGATTGTCCAGCCACCACTCGATGAGAGCCAGCAGGGATGTCGCGATGTGATGGGACAGCATGGCGGTCGCCATTGGGTGTCCGGACCTTGCCAGCGGCAGGCAGGATTGGCGGAATGTGGCTGCGATGTTCCGCACGACCTTCTTGCGAACCCGCGCCACGCTTGGGCTCTTGAAGAGAATCTGGAATAGATCGGCTTTCTGCCCGGCGTATTCGAAAATCAGCCTGCCCTCGGTTTCAAGGTCGGAATCATCGGACTTCTTTGCCAGCATCTCGATGCGCAACAACAATTCCCCCAGCCCCTCGTCCAAAACCTCCATCAGCAGCTGCTCCAGGCTGTCATAATGCCTGAAAAATGTGACATAAGCGACTTCCGCGCGTTCGGTGACCTCCTTGATGGAGATGGAGGCGAAGTCCCTTTCCAGCATCTGTGAGATCAGGGCATCCCGCAGCAGGCGGCGCGTCCGCCGAACGCGCGGGTCAGTTCTCTTGCGAGGGTTATTCGCTGGCATGGCATCCTGTTTCTGCTACAAAGTGTGAGTATTTGTAACTTTTGTTACATCGGAGCCAGATCCGCAATTGACTTGAAGGCCGGGTTGGCTACAATGCAACACAATTGTTACACAGTATAACAAAAAGGAGAAAATATGAAAACTCTGACTGCAAAACCGGGAAGATCCTGCAAGCCGCCCTACGTCCCCGCCAGCGAAAGGTTGACGCTGGGTCAACTACAGGACGCGTACGACGAGCTCGCGCATGGGTACGAGAAGAGAATCTGGTTTGACCAGGTGGTACTCGGCGTCGCACGCCAGCGCAGGCGATTGATGCCCCGCGCGCATGGGAAGATTCTCGACGTCGCCTGTGGCACGGGGTTGAACTTCCCCTTCTTCCCGGCCGCCAGCGAGGTGACCGCCATTGATGTAAGCCAGCACATGCTGGATGTCGCGCGCCAGAAGGCCGAGAGCCTTGGCCTGGGCATCCAGACGCAGGTCATGGATGCGGAGAACCTCGAGTTCGCCGATGGGGTGTTCGACACGGTCACGTCGAGCCTTTCCACCTGCACGTTCCTCGATCCCGTCCAGGCTCTGAGCGAGATGAAACGCGTCACCCGCCCGGGCGGGTTGATTCTCCTCCTCGAGCATGGTCATAGCAATCTGGGCTGGCTGGCAAACCTTCAGGACCGGAACGTTCTCCAGCATTATCAGCAGAACGCGGGATGCCGCTGGAATCAGGACCCATTGCAGCTGGTCGAAGAAGCGGGACTGGACATCATGGAAAGCCGGCGCTTTGGACTCGGTATGTTCTACGCGATTGTGGCAGGCAAATAGCCTGTGGCAAGGTTCGCAATGGTTTTTATTGGGTCTCCGAAGAACAAGATTGCGAGCCTTGCCAGCCGGGGGGCGCGGAACGCGAAGGGGTCAAGGTGGCGAGAATGCACGAAAAACCGCCCGGCGCGGGCCGAGCGGGGAGTGATTGGCGTGAGGGATTCAGGCCGGCATGTGGTAGTGGAACAGGCCCTGGGCGTCCGGGTTGAGGGCTTCGACTTCCAGCACCGCATCCAGGTTGAGCGGGCCGTAGATGTGCGGGAAGAGCATGTCCCCGGCCGGGTCCCAGCGCACCGGCGACTTCACGCGCGGCGCGGCGATGCGCAGCACCACAAGGTCGGACTGCCCGGCGAAGAAGTAATTGGCCACGCGTTCCAACTGCTCGTCGATCGAGCAGTGGATGTAGCCTTCCGTACCCAGCGATTCGGCGCGGTACTCCCCCGCCGCCTGTGTGGCTTCCCAGTCTGCGCGCGGGCAAATGTGCAGGATGATCTCTCTCATCACAACCTCCAGACCACGCTCCCCTCTGAACTCATTGTATACGCAATTGGAAGAGTTTCAAGTTAACGTCTTGGCAAGGCGTTCCATTACAGCCGCGGCCACTTCATCCTTCCCCATCAGCGGCAGGTCTTCTTTGCTGCCATCGGCGAACAGCAGGGTCACGCGGTTGGTCTCCACCTCGAACCCGGCGTCCGGCGCGCTCACGTCGTTGGCGACGATGATGTCCAGCCCCTTGGCGGCGAGTTTCTTGCGGGCATTCTCCAGCAGGTCCTGGCTTTCGGCGGCAAACCCCACCGTGACAAGTGGGCGGCCGCTTTTCTTCTTCTGCGCCGCCACTTCCTTGAGGACATCGGCGGTGTGAGTCAGGGTGATGACCGGCGGCGCCCCGCCTTTCTTGATCTTGTGCTCGGCGGCTTCCTCCGGCCGGAAGTCCGCCACGGCCGCCGACATCACCAGCGCGTCGGCCTCGGCGGCGTGCTCCAGGACGGCCTTCAGCATCTCCGCCGCGGTACGCACCTCCACCCGCTCCGCGCCCACGGGCGCGGCCAGCGCGCTCGGCCCGCTGATGAGGGTCACCGCCGCGCCCCGGTCGAGGGCGGCCTGCGCCAACGCGTAGCCTTGCCGCCCCGATGAGCGGTTGGCGATAAACCGCACCGGGTCGATGGGCTCCTGCGTACCGCCTGCGGTAACGACCACATTCTTTCCAGTCAACGGCCCGCTCCTTGAAAGCGCCAACCGGATGTGGCCGAGCAGTTCGGCCGGTTCGGTCATCCGCCCCACCTGCCGCAAGCCGGAGGCCAGGTGACCCTCGTCCGGCCCGACGACGATCACCCCGCGTTTCTTCAATATCGCCAGGTTTTCCTGCGTCGCCGCGTGGTGGAACATGCCGCCATCCATCGCCGGGGCCAGCAACAACGGACTTTCACACGCGACTGCCGCCAGCGCCAGCAGGTTATCGGCCAGGCCGTGCGCCAGTTTGGCGATTGTGTTGGCCGTGGCAGGGGCGACGACCAGCAAATCCGCCTCCTTGGCAAGGCTGATGTGCAGCACATGCCCCTCGCTGCCCCACAGGTCGGCATCCACGTAGGCGCGCCGCCCGGTGACCGACTGGAAGGTGAGCGGCGTGACGAACTGGGCCGCCGCGGCCGTGAGAATCACATCCACCTCCGCGCCTGCCTGCCGCAGTTTGGAGGCCAGGTCGGCGGCCTTGTAGCAGGCGATGGAGCCGGTGACGCCGAGCAGAATGCGCTTGTTTTGGAGGGGAGTCATGTATTTGTAAATCCTATAAGAAGGTCAACGGGTCTACGAGGAACGCGTCAATGAGGGAACGCTTTTCCTCGGAACTCGTTGCCACGGCAACCCGTTGACCTTGCGCTACCACACCGCCACCAGCGCCTCAAGGTCGGCGACGAAACGCGCCAGGACGGCCTCATCGGTCTGCGGGTCGGCGGCGATGAACCAGTACGCGCCGCGCGGGAAGGGGTTGTGCACCTTGAACCGCCAGGAGTCGATCTCGAATTCGAACCAGCACAAGCCCTGTTCGTCGCAATCCAGCGTGCCCAGCAGTTTCACGCCCGGCAGGTTGCTCACCAGCCGGCGCATGGCTTCCGGCGTCAGGTCGTATTCCGGGGCGTAGAAACAGCGGCTGCCATTCGGCAGGGGCATGGAGAGGAGAGAAGGGGAAGGCATTCGTGACTCGTGATGCGTGATTCGTAATTGGCAATTGGTAAGTCGTAATTGATCGTCCACGGTCGTCAGGCTGGGGTGGCAGGCTGCCTGCCGTCTGCTTCCCGCCACCTGCTGTCTGCTATCCGCTTCACGCCCAGCGCCATGCGCGCCAGGCCCGGCCCCATCGTCAACTCGGTGCGCTCCAGGTCCAGGCCCGCCGCGGCGAACATCCGGCTCAGGTCGTCTGCACTCCACCGGGCCAGGCGTTCCGCCCGCCCGGCGTAGTTGAGCAGCGTATCGCGCGCCAGCCCCTCCAGCCCGGCCCCATCCGCCAGTTCCGTGGCCGCCTGCATGGTCATCAACTCGGAGGGGTTGAGCAGCGCCACACGCTGCGCCGCGCGCGCCATCTCGTTCAACGCCGGCTGGGGTTCATCCATCAGATAGAGCATGTTGGAAGCCAGGGCGTAATCCACCGCGCCAGGCGCGCACGGCAGCCGGTAGGTATCGGCCTGAAGCATGGCCGGGTGCAGACGCTGGGCGAGCATTTCGGCGTCCACGTCCACTCCCCAGGCATGCACGCCGGTTTCTGTCAGCAGTTTCGCCAGCAGGCCCGGCCCGCTGCCCACATCCAGCGCCAGGCTGCCGGGCGGGATGGCGCACCACTCGGCGAATTTCGCCAGCGTCCGCCCCCAGCCGGTCTTGGTCTGGAGTTCGAGGAAGTACGTGGCGTCGTGGTCGAGGTCGTGGGTCATGGTGTTTTAGGAATCTCCGATAGCGATTTAGGCGTTATTTGATAATCGTTATTCGATATTCGAGATGCGTCGCTTACATCTCACAATCCTCGAATCTCGAATAACTGATCTCCAATAACTGTTCTCGAATATCGCATCTCGTCTCACGTTACTGATTGAGCCCCCAGATAATTCTCAGCCCATCCAGCGTCAGCCATGGGGCAATGATATCAATCACTTTCGTTTCTCGGGCCACGACTTCTGAGAGGCCGCCGGTGGCAATGACCTTCATCTCCGGCCCCAGTTCTTCGCGGAAGCGCGCCACCATGCCTTCCACCAGCCCCACATAGCCAAACAACAGCCCGGATTGCAGGGCGTAGGTGGTGTTCGTGCCGATGACCGATGGCGGCCGCTTGAGGTCCACCCGCGAGAGTTTGGCGGCCCGGGCGAACAGCGCCTCGGAGGCGATGCCAATGCCGGGCGCGATGGCCCCGCCCAGGTAATCGCCCTCGGCCGAGATGGCGTCGAAGGTGGTGCCGGTGCCGAAGTCCACCACGCAGGCCGGGCCGCCGTACAGCCGCTGTACGGCGGCGCAATCCACCACCCGGTCGGCCCCCACCGCCTTGGGGTCTTCATAGAGGATGCGCACGCCGGTCTTCACCCCGGCGTCCACCACCAGCGGGTCTTTCAGCAGGTAATTGCGGCAGGCCTCCACCACCTTGCCGGTGAGCGGCGGCACCACCGAGGCCATGCAGATGCCGCCCAGTTCGTCCGGCTTCACCCCGGCGTGCTG
The DNA here is from genome assembly GCA_016191875.1 of Chloroflexota bacterium. Lineage (GTDB taxonomy): Bacteria > Chloroflexota > Anaerolineae > Anaerolineales > UBA11579 > SCUK01. The sequence goes on along the minus strand of JACPVG010000036.1, from coordinate 6,190 downwards.
CAACAGGTGAAAGAAATCCAGACCGTATTCATCCGGCATGCGGTCGTGGTTGGTGGCCAGCCGCCAGCGCGGCCCAAGCGTCTCGCCTTCGTACAGGCCGAGCGTCACATTCGTGTTGCCTACGTCGATTGTCAGCAGCATGGTCTACCTCCATGGAGAAGGTCAATGTGTCGCCGGGTCAATGAGGCAACGAGGATGGCGCTTTTCCTCATTGACACATAACTCGTTGACCCATTGACCTAGTGTCCTTCCAATACCAGATTATCGATCAACCGCGTCTTCCCAAAATGCACCGCCATGCTCAATAGCGCGCCCTCCGGGCCGATGCGCTCCAGCTCCTGGAGGGTGCGCGGGTGTGCGCATGAGACGTACTGCACCTCGGCCAGGGCGGCCGTGGCCAGCGCGGCGCGCAGCGCCTTGCGAATGACCTCGGCGTCACGCTCGCCGTCGCGGTAGACCGCGGCGGCCTCCTGCAAAGCCCGGTGGAGCACGGGCGCCTGGGCGCGCTCGGCTTCGCTCAGATACACGTTGCGGCTGGAGCGCGCCAGCCCATCGGCCTCGCGGGCGGTCGGCACGACCACCACTTCCAACGGGAAATTCAGGTCGAGGGTCATCTGCCGGATGACGGCCACCTGCTGGGCGTCCTTCTGCCCGAAGAAGGCAAGGTCCGGACCGACGGCGTTGAACAACTTGGCCACCACCGTCGCCACGCCGCGGAAATGGCCCGGCCGCATGGCGCCCTCCAGCGGCTGGCTCACGTCGGTCACCTCGACCCAGGTCTGGAATCCCGGCGGATACATCATCTCCGGCGTCGGCAGCCAGACGAGGTCGACGCCCGCCTCGTCCAGCAGGGCCAGGTCGCGCGGGATGTCGCGCGGGTATTTCGCCAGGTCTTCGTTCGGGCCGAACTGCGCCGGGTTGACGAAGATGCTCACGATTACGCTCTTGCAGCGTCCCTGGGCAGCGCGCACCAGCGCCAGATGGCCCTCATGCAGGTAGCCCATCGTCGGCACGAAGCCCAGCGGCTCGGCCAGCCCGGCCCGCGCCGCCCGCAGTTGTTCAAGGGTTGTTACAGTTTGCATAGATTCCTTTCAAATCAAAAGGTCAACGAGTTACCGTGTCAATGAGGCACGAGGGAGAACCGTTTTTTTCCTCGTTGCCGCATTACTCGTTGCCTCGTTGACCTTCTCTTAGGGCCCTCACCAACTGCCACACCACCTCATTCGCCGGGGTGGGCACGCCCGCTTCTTTGCCGGCTGCCACCACCGCCCCACAGATGGCGTCGATCTCGGTCGGCGCGCCGCGCTGGATATCCTGGTACATGCTGGAGTGATTGGCGGCTGTGCGCTCGGCCACCTTCTCGGCGGCCGCAGCCGGGTCATCGAACGCCAGGGCGATGCCGCGCGCTGCCGCCACCGCCGCCACTTCGCGCGCCAATTGCGCCGACAATTCCCGCGCCGACTCGCGCGTCAGAATCTCGCCGTTGGCGGTGCGCAAAAGCGCGGTGACCGGGTTGATGGCCGCGTTGATGACCAGTTTGCCCCAGATGAGCGTCTGCACGTCGTCCAGCGTTTCCACGTTGAACGCGGCCTGTTTGAGCAGGTCGGCCAGCGGGGGCAGCCGGTCGTGCGCCCCCACGCTGACCACGCCCTCGCCGCCCGGCCGCACCCGCCCGGAGGAAAGCAGCGTGGCCCCGGTCGTCGTCGTCCCCAGTGCCACGCGTTCCGGCCCCAGCGCCGCCGCCAGCGCCTCGTAGTTGCCGAGACCGTTCTGCAGGGTCAGCGCCAACCCATCTTCGGCCAGGCACTCGGCCAGCCGCCGGGCGGCGCCTTCGGTCTGCCAGGCCTTCACCAGCACCAGGGCGTAGGTTGCGCCGGCGCATTCGGTGGGCTTGTCGGTGGCGCGCACCGGGTAGGAGGTCTGGTGGCCGTCGGGCTGGACGAGCGTGACGCCCCATTGCATGAGCGCCAGCAGACCCTCACGCCACGTCCCCAGCATGGTCACCTGCACGCCGCGGGCGGCCAGCCGCGCCGCAAACAGGCACGCCAGCGCCCCCGTTCCGACGATCAGGATGCTTTCGGGCATAAACCCTCTTCAAGAGGTCAACGTGTCAACGAGGTATGCGTCAACGTGGGAAAGTTCCTTTCCTCGTTGACACGGCAACCCGTTGACCTTTCTTCTTCTCACTGCCCGAGTTCTCCCAGCAGCGCCAGCCATTCTTCGTCCTTCATCTCCACGCTGTGCGCGGCGGTCGGGAATTTCTTCGCTTCCACTTCGGCCTTGAACGCCGCGAACGCCTCGGCCATTACGCCGTGGATGCTGGCGTATTGTTTGACGAACGACGGCGTGAAGCGGTCGAACAGGCCGATCAGGTCGTGGGTAACCAGCACCTGCCCGTCGCAGCCCACGCCCGCCCCGATGCCGATGGTGGGGATCTCCAGCTGCTGCGATATGAGTTCGGCCAGCTGCTGCGGCACGGATTCGAGGACGATGCTGTAGGCCCCGGCGTCTTCCAGCGCGCGGGCGTCGTCAACGAGTTTCTTGGCCGCCGCCGCCGTCTTGCCCTGCGCCCGGAAGCCGCCCAGCGTGTTGATGCTCTGCGGCGTCAGCCCGATATGGCCCATCACCGGGATCCCCGCCTGCACGATTTTCTCGACCGCCCCCGCGCGCTCCTGGCCGCCCTCCAGCTTCACGGCGTCCATCCCGGCTTCCTGCACGAACCGCCCGGCGTTCGTCACCGCCTGCTCCACCGACACCTGGTAGGACATGAACGGCATATCGCCGATAAGCATGGCATAGTGCGCGCCGCGCGCCACCGCTTTGCAGTGGTGCAGCATGTCCTCCATGGTGACCGGCAGGGTGTTGGGGTAGCCCAGCACCACCATGCCAAGCGAGTCGCCCACCAGGATCGAGTCGATGCCCGCCTTGTCGACCGCCAGCGCCGTCGGGTAGTCGTAGGCGGTTAACATCGTGATGACCTCACCGCGCTTCTTCTTCAACTTGAACGTGCGCGTCGTCACCTTCCCCCGTTCTTCCTGCTTCTCATTCGTCTTCGGTTTGGTTGTAGACATGGTACCCTCCGATTTGGTAGAGTCCGGGCTGGCCTCACCCCCAACCCCCTCTCCATGAAAATGGAGAGGGGGAGTCGAGCGCAGCGAGGCGGGGGTGAGGCACAAAAAACGCCCGCTGCATCGATGCACGGGCGGCGCGCGTCTGGCCCACCGGCCAGACACCTCAAGCATTATCTATTGCTTGTTACGCAGTCTCGTTCCGCTCGCGCGGTTCCAAGCAGCGAGAGGATTATACCACCCCCTGTCATCCAAGGCTCAGCAAGAGCCCCGACTCCAAAAGCCAGAGCCAATTACCGGTTACCAATTACCTCTTCAAATACCTATCCATCCACCTCAGGATATGATTCAACCGCGCGATGCGCCGGTCGGTGCGGCCGACGCGCGACAGCCCGTGCGGCGATTCGGGGAACAGCACCAGTTCGGCCTCCACGCCGGCGCGCTTGAGCGCCACGTACAACTGCTCGCCCTGCTCGTGCTCCACGCGCTGGTCCATCAGGCTGTGAATCACCAGCGTGGGCGTCCTGACGTGCTTGCCCATCAGGCTGATGGGCGACTGCTTCCAGTATTTCTTCAGCATCGCCTCGCTCTCCCACACCGGGCCGTCGCCCATCCAGCGCTCGAAGTACCAGTTGAAGTCGCTGTTGCCGGCGAAACTCACCCAGTTGGTCACCGCCCGCTGCACCACCGCCGCCTTGAAGCGGTTCGTCTTGCCGATGATCCAGGCGGTCATGAACCCGCCGTAGGAGCCGCCGGTCACGCCCATGCGGTCTTTGTCCACGTAAGGCTGCTTCGCCACCGCGTCGGTGAAAGCCATCACGTCGTCGTAATCCACCGTGCCGAAGGCGTGCCGGATGGCGGCAATGTGTTCACGGCCATAGCCGCGCCCGCCGCGCGGGTTGCTGAAGGCCACCACGTAGCCCTGGGCGGCCAGGTAGTAGAACTCGTGGAAGAACCGCCAGCCGTACTGCGCCTGCGGCCCGCCGTGAATCTCGATGATGGTCGGGTACTTGCGGTTGGCGCGGAAGCCGGGCGGCTTGAGAACCCAGCCCTGCAGGTCTTTTTTGTGAGCGCCCTTGAACCAGTATTCCTCCACCTTCCCCAGGTCGAGGCGCTTAATCCAGGCGTTGGTCTTGGTGAGCGTTTTGGTCTTGCCGGTCGCCATCTCGCGCAGGCGCACCTGGTTGATGTCGTCAATCGTCCCGAAGAAATACGCCAGGCGTTTCTGTTCGCGGTCGAAAGCGTAGGCGCCCACTTCGCCCGGGTCGGAGATGATCTCTTCGACCGCGTCCGTATCGAGGTTGTAGGCTTTCAGCGTGGCGCTGCCGCGCTCGCCCACCTGGAAGATTATGCGCCGCCCGTCGCGGCTCCACGTGGGCGGCAGCGTGGCGGCCGGAGAAACGTCGTGCGCCCCCAGCACCTGGGCATCGAGTTCCAGGCCGGCGGTCAGGTTGCGGGCCTTGCCCTTGCCATCCGCCGGGACAAGCCACAGATAGTTGTTATCCCACTCGCCCTTCGAACCCAAGAAGGCCACCCAACGCCCATCCGGTGAAACGCTGGGGAAGCCCTTGTGCCCGTGGAAGGTCTCCAGTTTGCGGATCTTGCCGCCTTTGGCGGATACCAGGAACAGGTCCTCGCCTTCGATTTCCATGTCCGGGTCCGGGTAGCGGTTGGAGACGAACACGATGCTCTTGCCATCCGGCGACCAGACCGCCTGCCCCTCGGCATAGACCTCATGGTCGGTCAATTGCGTGCCTTTGCCGGTGCGGGCGTCCACCAGCCACAGGTGCTGCTGTTCGTGCGGCAGGAACCCGGCCCCGTCGAACTTGTAGAACAGCCGCTTGTAGTGGCGCGCCACCACGCCCAGTTTCTTTTTCTGCTCGTCGCCTTCGCGCTCGGCCTCTTCCTTGTCCTGCTTGCTGAACTCCACCAACAGGCTGCGGCCATCCGGCGACCAGTGGAACGCGCCGATGCTGCCCTTCAGGCGGGTCAGCGGCCGCGCCTCGCCGCCATCCATCGGCAGCAGGTGGATTTGCATCTCATCCCCGGTGCGGTTGGAAAGGAATGCCAACGTCTTCCCATCCGGCGAGAACCTGGGAGCGGCGTTGACCTGCTTGCCGAAGGTCAACTGGCGCGGCGCGCCCCGGCCGGTTGGGGCCAGCCACAGGTGAGTGTATTTCCTTTCGCTGGCCCGCTCCACCGTTTGCAGGGCGTAGACCACGTGTTGTCCGTCCGGGCTGATATCCAGCCCGGTGATGAGTTCAAAATTGTAGATGTCTTCGGCGGCGATGCGGCGTTTGTTAGGCATGGGAGCTCCATCAAGTTATTGGTATAAATCCTTTAGTCTTTTCGTGGCACATTTGGAATTACTCAGTTGCTAAGTCCCATTCTATCCCCATCCTATTTTTAGTATGTACATTTCAGCCCCTATTTTTGCACTATCAACGGCAATACCCAAATTATCACTCCTACCACAAGGCCCAAGACAAATTCCCCTAAGAGAGTAAGTGCAATCCACATAATTGCATCATTTTCGTTTCCCTGAACACTTACAACTAGGATAGAGGAGTCCTCAATTGGAAGACCAAAACGATATTCAATAGTACCCGTAGAAGTTGCAGCAAAACCTTGAACAGTTGTCTTGGATGGAATCTTGAGATTCATCGCCTCGCGGGGGTGTTTATCAGGATATACGTAATAGAGAGTAATGGTGTCGCGGTCGCGGGATGTTCCTTCTCTCTTTTCCAATGTAAGATCGAAAACTATTCTCTGGCCCACCATATAGGGAATAACTATTCCAAACTTGGACAAGCTTTTACGCCACCATTCAGTCGGTGAGGCATCAAATCGTACGTTGAAATACTCGCCCTTGCCAAAATGCGGCACTGGTTAACTCCGTGGCACAAGAAGACTTGAGTCCTATTGAAGGCTCAAGCCTGATGAGTCCGAATACATCCGGCTTTGGTTTTGCATACTAAACTACCTACTGACACTTGCGCATGTATTTAAACTTCATACCCTGCGTCCCGCACGAAAGCCTGGATAATTTTCGGCTTGCGCTGCAATCTCCGCTTCGACTTTCGGATCAGTACTTCCAGTTCCGGCAGCTGATCGCAAACCGT
>JACPVG010000033.1 GCA_016191875.1 Chloroflexota bacterium | reverse complement strand
TTGTCCCTATGCGCTGGTCTGCGCCTTGAAGCTGTTCATCTATTGCTTCAACAGCCGCCAACTCTACAAACACCAATACCCCAAATACAAGGACAAGGCGCATGTCAAGGATTTCCTTGCCCCACTAATTTAGCCACTCCCCATTCAAAGGAGAAAAGCAAATGGACGTACGAACGGCTTTCAATACCCTGCATGGCGAGTGGGCGGGGACGAACCAGTTGTGGCTGAATCCGCAGGAGGCGGTGCGGACCTCAGACACGCGGCTGCGAATCGGGCCGGTGGCGATGGGGAAATTCGTGGGGCTGGAGTATACGTGGGATGAAGACGGCCCGCAATCAGGCTGGCTGCTGCTGGGGTTGGGGGCGGAGGGCGCGGGCGTGAAGGCGGTATGGGTGGATTCATGGCATAACGCTGACAAGATGATGCTGTGCGAGGGTACAGTGAGCGCGGAAGGGGTCGTCTCGGTGGCCGGGTCGTATTCCTTCGGGGACGCGCCGGCGTGGGGCTGGCGAATCGAGCTGGAGGCCGCGCAGGATGACGGGTTTGAGGTGCGGATGTACAACATCACGCCGGAGGGTCAGGAGATGCTGGCGGTGAAAGCCGCGTATACGCGGGTGAGGTAGATCCGGCGGGCGCGGGGGTGAGGGCAGGCGAGGGTGTTGGAGATGACAGATGAGTGGGGGATTGGGACGCAGCGGAGTTGCAAGGCTACTGATGCGCCCCTACGGGTGTGGCATGGCGGAGGGCGATAATCTCCATAATCCCTGACGGGGGTATCCATAATTCCTCCACAGATGGTTGATACAGTAGGGACGTGAACCAAATCAACCCTAGGAGGTGTGAGAAATGTTTCGCAACGGTTTTATCTTTCGACTGGCCGGGGTATTGTTTCTGATCGTCTTGCTGGCGGCGGGTGGGTATATCGCCTACCAGGCGGGCGCGGCGCAGGGAGGCGGGCCGGGGCTGGGAATCGGGACGCCCTTCGGGCTGTTCGGCGCGCTGTGCCTCTCGGGACTGTTCCTCTTCGTGTTCCTGGGCGCGCTGACGCTCACGTTCTGCCCATTTCGAAAACGTGGCCGGATGAATACCCAAGAATACGACAGCAATTGACTGCAAACCGTACAAGGAGAGATAGATTCATGAAAGCACTCGTACGCTCAAGATTCGGGCCGCCTGAGGTCCTTGAATTAGTCGACGTTGAAAAACCCGATCCTGCGGACAATGAAGTGCTGGTGAAAGTGCGCGCTTCTTCGCTGAATGCCGGTGACTGGTACGCGATGGCCGGCAAACCGTTCATCGGGAGGGGAGCGATGGGGCTGTTGAAGCCGAAGAGCAAAAGGCTGGGCGTGGACTTCGCGGGGACGGTGGAGGCAGTAGGGAAGGACATTACGGACTTCCGCCCGGGCGATGAGGTGTTTGGCGGGCGGAATGGCGCCCTTGCGGAGTATGTGTGCGTGAAGAATGCGATAGTACACAAGCCAGCCAACGTTACCTTTGAGGAGGCGGCGGCCGTGCCGGTTGCGGCACTCACCGCCCTGCAGGGGCTGCGGGATAAGGGCAACGTCCAGCCCGGGCAGAAGGTGCTAATTAACGGGGCATCGGGAGGCGTGGGAACGTATGCCGTGCAAATCGCGAAAGCATTGGGCGCGGAAGTGACGGCGGTGTGCAGCACGAACAAGGTTGACATTGCACACTCGACTGGGGCAGACCACGTTATTGACTATACGCGTGAGGATTTCACGCAGAGCGACCGGCGCTACGACCTGATGGTGAACGTCTCCGGGAGTCCGTCGTGGGCCGAGTGCCGGCGGGTGCTGACGCCGGAGGGGACGCTGGTGATTATCGGCGCGCCGAAGGGGGGCGGCCTGCTTGGGCCGCTGAGTTACATCCTCAAGGTGCGCCTAGCATCCTTGCGCAGCAGCCAAAAGCCCGTATTCTTCATCGCGCAATTCAACCGGCCGGACATGAAAGTCCTGGCCGACCTGCTGGAGAGCGGAAAGATGAAATCGGTCATCGACAGGCGCTATGAATTGAGCGAGGGCGCCGAGGCGTTCCGGTACATGGGCGAAGGACACGCCCGGGGGAAAATTGCAGTGGAGGTCTCGAAAGGGTAGCAGACTGAGAGGCGCAGCGGCTTCCATTGCCGCTGCGCCCACTGTGGGATGCTCTGTTTTCCCTTATACTCTCCCCATGGCCGAGCTTATCCTCGTCGTCGATGACGAACCCAAGATCGTGCGGTTGGCGCGCGATTATCTGGAGAAATACGGGTATCGGGTTGCGACCGCGGGGGATGGGGAAGCGGCGCTGGCGGCGGCGCGGCGCGATAAACCGGATCTGATCATCCTGGACCTGATGCTGCCAAAACTGGATGGGCGGGAAGTGTGCAAAATCTTGCGGCGGGAAAGCGACGTGCCTATCATCATGCTGACGGCGCTGTCCGAGGAAATCGACCAAGTGACGGGGTTGGAAATCGGGGCGGACGACTACATCGCCAAGCCGTTTTCGCCGCGGGCGATGGTAGCGCGGGTGCGGGCGCTGCTGCGCCGGTCGCGGGGCGATGTGAAGGCGCCGAGCGTTTTGCGGGTTGGCGGGCTGGTGGTGGATGAAGAAAGGTACAGCGTGACCTATGAAGGAAGCCCGGTCAAACTGACGCCGAACGAGTTCAAGTTGCTGCAAGTGCTGGCGTCCCGGCCGGGGCAGACGCTGACGCGGGCGCAGTTGCTCGAGGACCTGCATGGGACGGCCTCCCGTTTCGACCGCAGCGTGGACTCGCATATCAAGAACCTGCGCAAGAAGCTGGAAGGCGCGGCAGGGAAGGCGATGATCGAGACGGTGTATGGAATTGGCTACCGCTTCATAGAAGAGCGTGAGTCCTGAATCACACGTTATGAAGAACGCGAACCTGCCGACCTGCACTCATGACTGAGACCCCGCCCACTACCCCTACGCCGCGGCGGCGACATGCCCAATTGCGGCGACACCTACCGATGATAGTGGTGGCCCTCGCGGCGATCCTGTTGTTTATTGGCGGGACGGCGGCGGTGCTGTACCTGTTGTTTTCGGAATATTCGGGGATCCGGAATATATGGCTGCTGGTGTGCGGCGCGCCGATCGCGCTGCTAATCATCATCATTGTCACTGCCAGCACAATGTACATGCGCTATGGCGCACCTTTGCGACAACTCTTCAAGGCGCTTGACGCGGTGGCGAAGGGCGATCTGAGCGTGCGCGTGCCCAAAGATGATTCGCCCCAGTTTAGCGAGTTGATCAAACGCTTTAACAAGATGGCGACTGAACTGGAGCGGGCCGACCAGCAGCGGCGCAACCTGACGGCGGACATCGCCCATGAGTTGCGCACGCCACTACACATTATCCAGGGAAATCTGGAAGGCATTCAGGATGGGGTGTATAAGGCGACGCCGGAGCATATCAATGACACGCTGGAAGAAACGAAACTGCTGGGGCGGCTGGTGAACGATTTGCAGACGCTCTCGCTGGCGGAGACGGGGCAGCTGCCGCTGCACCCTGAACGCTTTGTGGTGGCGGACCTGGCGGCTGACCTGACGGCGAGTTTTGGGGCGCAGGCGGCGGCGCTGGGAATTGCGCTGAAGACGAGCCTGGCTGAGCCGAAGCAGGAAATGCGCGCGGACTACGTGAGGCTGAATCAGGTGCTTTCCAACCTGATTTCCAACGCGCTGCGGTACACGCCGGAAGGCGGGACGGTTTCGATTGAAACGGAATGGATTGCGGAAGAAGGAGGCGGGGTGCGATTCCGGGTGAGCGATACCGGGGCGGGCATCCCGGCCGAGGACCTGCCGTTCATCTTTGACCGGTTCTGGCGGGGGGACCGGGCTCGGGCGCGGGAGGGGCAGGCGAGCAGCGGCCTGGGGCTGGCGATCGCGCGGCAGTTGATCCAGGCGCATGGTGGGACGATCGAGGTGGAAAGCGAAGTGGGGGTGGGGACAACGTTTGTGATCGAGTTGCCGGGGGAGATCCCGCAAGGGGAAAAGTAAGCGCGTCAGGTTCGTTATTGTCTATGAAGGTGGGGAGGGCCGGTCTTAGACCGGCCCCTACGATGTGGGCGGAGTCCTGTGGAGGCGAAGCCGGTTGATTGCCTGAACCAAAATGCCAACCGGGGTTGACGGTTGGCATTGGGAGGTGGAGATGGCGGGAATCGAACCCGCGTCCGAAAGATTAAGTCAACGAACGTCTACGAGCGTAGTCTCTGGATCATTTAGCCCAGGGGGTGGACCAGAGACCACCCACACCCGAGGGCGAACCGCTGTGCCTTGCGGCGCTCAGGGAATGCCCCACAGGCGCACGGTGCCATCGAAAGACCCGGAGACGATGAGGCTGCCATCAGGCGAGAAGGCCACGATGTACACAAAATCCGTATGCCCTTCCAATGTGCGCAGCAGGCTGCCATCGCTCACCTGCCACAGGCGAAGCGTGCCGTCCTCTGAACCGGTGGCGAGCATGCTGCCATCCGGCGAGAACGCCATGAACGCCACGTGGGGCCCCAAACCCAAATTCCCTTCCAGGGTGTGAAGGAGAACGCCATCGCTCACCTGCCACAGCAGCACTTTGTTGTCCTCAGAAGCGGATGCGAGCAAATTGCCATCCGGCGAGAAGGCCACGCTGAGCACCTGGCCTGTATGCCCTTCGAGAACCCGCAACAGGCTGCCATCGCTGACCTGCCACAGGCGCATTGTGGAGTCACTAGAACCAGTTGCGAGCGTGCTGCCATCCGGCGAGAACGCCACGCCGTTCACAAGGTTCGTAGGCCCTTCCAGAGTACGCAGGAGACTGCCATCGCTGACCTTGAACAGGCTGTCACGGGTGGCGAAGGTTCTGCCATCCGGGGAGAAGGCGCCCCAACCATCTGATCTCCAACCTTCTCTCAGATCCAGTATCACGCTGCCATCGCTGACCCGCCAAAGTCGCGCGCTGCCGTAAAACTCGTAGGATACGAGAGCGCTACCATCCGGCGAGAAGGCAGGGAAGAGCACATATTCTGTATCCTCTTCCAGAGTGCGCAGCAGACTGCCATCGCTTAACTGCCACAGCCGCAAGGTTTGATCGTATGAGCTGGAGGCGAGCATCTTGCCATCCGACGAGAAGGCCAGGAATAACACGGTATCCGTATGCCCTTCCAGAGTACGCAGGAGGCTGCCATCGCTCACCTGCCACAGCCGCACGGTAGTGTCATTAGAACCGGTTGCGAGGGTGCTGCCATTCGGCGAAATTGCAATACCTCCAATAGATTCCCAGACAGCTATCGGACTGACGACGGCTGCGTTTTCCACGTTGATCGTTGACACTAGAGGAGGCCAAGGAGTCCCTTCTGAAACTGGCAAACTTAGGGTAGGCGTCGGCGATGGAGTCGCGGTTGGCGAAGCCGTGGCGGAAGGACGGGGCGTTACGCTGGGAGCGGGGGCGGTGGGCAACGAAGGCGAGGCGGTGACACAAGCGGCCAGGCCGAATGCCAGAATTGCGGATAGCAAGATTCTGAGGGCGTGTGAAAACGACATGGCGTGTTTCCTCCTTGGCGCACGGGTCGATAGAGTTCAGGTTACTGTATCAAGAATACCACTTTTGGGAACGCCGGAAAACAATGAAGACGACCCACCGGCTGGTGAGTCGTCTGCGTTGAGGTGGAGATGGCGGGAATCGAACCCGCGTCCGAAAGATTAAGTCAGCGAACGTCTACGAGCGTAGTCTCTGGGTTATTTAGCCCAGGGGGTGGAGGCGGCGGCGTTCAGGGGATGCCCCACAGGCGAACGGTGCCATCGTCTGACCCCGAAGCGAGGGTGTTGCCGTCGGGCGAGAAGGCCACGCTGAGTACAAAAGACGTATGCCCATCGAGCGTGCGCAGCAGGCTGCCATCGCTCACCCGCCACAGGCGCACGGTGCCATCGCCTGACCCCGAAGCCAGGGTGCTGCCATTGGCCGAGAAGGCCACACTGTTGACAAACAACGAAAGTCCTTCGAGCGTGCGCAACAAGCTACCATCGCTCACCTGCCACAAGCGCACGTCGCCATCGACTGACCCAGAAGCCAGGGTGCTGCCATCGGGCGAGAAGGCCACGCTGCCGGCAGTTTGAGTATGTCCTTCGAGCGCGTGCAGGAGGCGACCATCGCTCACCTGCCACAGGCGTACGGTTTGATCGACTGACCCCGAAGCCAGGGTGCTGCCATCAGGCGAGAAGGCCACACTGCGGACGGCAGACGTGTGTCCTTCGAGCGTGCGTAATGGCCTGCCATTGCTTACCTGCCACAGGCGCACGGTGTCGTCGCTTGATCCCGTAGCCAGGGTGCTGCCATCGGGCGAGAAGGCCACGCTGAAGACAGTAGACCTATGTTCATAGAGCGTGCGAAGGAGGTTGCCATCGCTCACCCGCCACAGGCGCGCGGTGTCGTCTCTTGATCCCGTAGCCAGGGTGCTGCCATCGGGCGAGAAGGCCACGCTGAAGACATGATCCGTATGTCCATCGAGCGTGCGCAGCAGGCTGCCATCGCTCACCTGCCACAGGCGCACGGTGCCATCGGCTGACCCCGAAGCGAGGATGTTGCCATCAGGCGAGAAGGCAATGCAGGTGACAGTAGACGTATGTTCTTGGAGCGTGCGCAGTAGGTTGCCATCGCTCGCCTGCCACAGGCGCACGATGCCATAGTCTGACCCAGAAGCGAGGATGTTGCCATCGGGCGAAAAGGCCACACTGATGACAGCAGACTTATGCCCTCCAAGTGTGCGCAGCAGGCTGCCATCGCTCACCTGCCACAAGCGCACGGTTTGATCGCGTGACCCCGAAGCGAGGGTGCTGCCATCAGGCGAGAAGGCCACGCTGAATACAAAAGACGTATGTCCATCGAGCGTGCGCAGCAGGCTGCCATCGCTCACCCGCCACAGGCGCACGGTGTCGTCGCCTGACCCCGTAGCCAGGGTGCTGCCATCGGGCGAGAAGGCCACGCTGAGGACAAAATACGCATGCCCTTCGAGCGTGTGCAGGAGGCTGCCATCGCTCACCTGCCATAGGCGCACGGTGTTGTCGTCTGACCCCGAAGCCAGGGTGCTGCCATCAGGCGAGAAGGCCACACTGCGGACAGCTTCCCAGTGCCCTTCAAGCGTGCGTAACAGCCTGCCATTGCTCACCTGCCACAGGCGCACGGTGTTATCGGTTGACCCCGAAGCCAGGGTCCCCCCATCGGGCGAGAAGGCCACGCTGAGGACAAAATACGCATGCCCTTCGAGCGTGTGCAGGAGGCTGCCATCGCTCGCCTGCCACAGGCGCACGGTGCCATCGGCTGACCCCGCAGCCAGCGTGCTGCCGTCGGGCGAGAAGGCTACGCTGTCCACAGCGCTGGGGCTGGGAATGAAGCGGATTTCTGAGAGGGTTTGCGCATCGTAGAGGTAAACACCCAAGGAGGAGGCTACGGCGAGGAGGACCCCATCCGGAGAATAGGCAATTGCCGAAATCGTGCCTTTGCCCCAAACGGCCAGCGGGCCAACCTGGGCTGCGTTCTCTGCGTTGATCGATCTGGCCAGGGCGGGCGAGGGCGTCACGGCCGACACTGGCAAGCTCAGGGTAGGTGTTGACGAAGGACGGGGGGTAAGGGTGGGAGTCGGAGAAGCGGCGCCGCATGCGGCCAGGCCGAATGCCAGAATTGCGGAAAGCAAGATTCTGAGGGCGTGTGAAAGCGACATAGCGTGTTTCCTCCTTGGCGCACGGGTCGATAGAGTTCAGGTTACTGTATCAAGAATACCACTTTTGGGAACGCCGGAAAACAATGAAGACGAGACGACTCACCGGCTGGTGAGTCGTCTGCGTTGAGGTGGAGATGGCGGGAATCGAACCCGCGTCCGAAAGATTAAGTCAGCGAACATCTACGAGCGTAGTCTCTGGGTTATTTAGCCCAGGGGGTGGACCGGAGACCACCCACACCCGAGGGCGAACCGCTGTGCCTTGCGGCCTTAGGCCGGGTTAGCGGTGTGGCCGGCAGCACTCTGGCATTGTGACGCCCAGCCGTTCCCTGCCAGAGCGAGGGAGGCGGTGGGCGCGGCCGGTATTAGCGGCCGGGGCTGTCATCCCTTACCGTTTAGGCGGCGAGGGGGAGAGCAGCGTAGTCAGTGCTGTTGGCACTTAGGTTTTGCGCTGAGTTTACGAGGTCGGCGCCTCTCGGCTCGCAGTCCGTGACCAGCCTCTTCCGTCGAAGCCTGTCATCCCCGCGTGTACATATTATAGCAGGGGAGTGTTAGACGGGGGTTAGAAAGGAGGAAGTAAGGGAGGAGACAGGTAAACAAGTAAACAAGTATCAAGTAAACAAGTATCAAGTAAACAAGTGTCAAGAAACAAGTATCAAGAAACAAGTATCAAGAAACAAGTAAACAGGTAGACAGGTAGACAAGGAGACAAGGAGACAAGGAGACAAGTAAAAAAAACCCCTTGGCAGGGGAGGGATAAGATTTAGGCTCGTTACTTGCGCGCTATTTATCAAAGATGCCGGAACCGCGGATGTCGTCGGGGAGGTGGTCGGCGAAGATGCCTTCGAAGATGAGGCGGTTATCGACGGTGGAGAAGAACTTCATGATGGCGGCATTGGGCACGGCGACGCCGCCGCAAAAGGTGAGGAAGTGCAACATGTGGTTGCGAGGCAAGAGCAGGCGGCTGTATGAATACTTGGCAAGGATGCTGCCGGGGGGACTGTGGTCGAGCCGCACCTTCTTGGACCAGCCAAGGCGCTTGTAGCCGTTGAGGCGCACGCGGTTCATCATCTGCCAGACCAGGGCGCGGTTGAACCAGCCATGCCCGCAGACGACGACGAAGTTGTGCTCGGAGCGGCGCATGCGGTCGAGGGTGGCATCCACGCGGGCGAGGAACTGGTTGAAGGACTCGGCACCTTCGCCATCCACATGGTCGGGGCGGCTGCGCCACCAATAGCGGAAATAATCGGCTCCGAGGCCCTTCATGCCTTTGCGGGCGTATTTCTCGGCGGCGAGGAAGGTGAACTCGTGAATGGGCCAGGTCTCGTGGGGGACATCCGGGAAGCGCAGGCGCAGCATCTCGGCGGATTGGGCGGCGCGGGCGTAGGTGGAACTGACGATCAGATTGGGGCGCTGGGGGATGTGGGCGACGACGGCCTCGATCTGCTGGCGGCCAAGGTCGGTAAGCGGGGAGGAGGCGGGCGAGTTGGCGTGCCCGCCGGCGTTCAATTCACTTTGACCGTGCCGGATGAGCCAGAACTGGGTCATGGGGGGAATTTAACCATAAAGGGCGGAGGGATTGGGAAGCAGTAATTGGTAACTGGCCATTGGCAATTGGTGATTGAAAATCGACCGGGTCATCCAAACCGTCTAAACCGTCTTCCGTCCTTGCTGACAACTTTCCACTACCTAGTGCTCAGGGCAGTTCGCGGGCGGCCTGATCGAGGCGCTGGACGTCGGCCGGACTGAGCCGCCAGCCTAGCGCGCCGAGGTTGCTGATGGTCTGGGCCTGGTTCTTCACGCCGGGGATGGGGATGGCCTCTTTGCTGATGACCCAGTTGAGAGCCACCTGAGCGGCGGACTTGCCGCCATAGCCGTCGCCGACATCCCGCAGCAAGGCGTTGAAGGCGACAAGGGCGGCCAGGCGGGCGGCGGGCAGGCGGCGGCCGCGCACGCCGGGGGGCGGATTCTCCGGTGTGTACTTGCCGGTGAGCAGACCCTGGGCGAGCGGGCTGTAGGCGATGGTGCGGACGCCGAGTTCTTCGCACAGTTTTAGCAGGCCGTCGCGCTCGGCGGCGCGCTCGAGCAGGCTGTACTCAACCTGGTTGGCGCGCAGAGGCACGCCCAGGGCGGCCAGGCGGGCATGGGCGCGGCGGGTCTGGGTCTCGGAATAGTTGGAGACGCCGACGCCGCGCACCCAGCCGCGCTGGACGGCTTCGGCCAGGGCCTCCAGCCAGCGGTCATCGCCGAACAGGACCGGCGGGAAGTGAATCTGGTAGAGGTCGATGCAACCCAGTTGCAGGCGTTCCAGGCTGGCCTGGAGGGCGTTCAGGAGGGCCTGTTTGCGAAACCGGGTGGGGAGGGGAGTGAACTTGCTGGCGATGAAGGCGCGTTGGCCGGAGTCTTTGAGGAACTGGCCGAGCAGAATCTCAGAGCGGCCGCTGCCGTAGACTTCGGCGGTGTCGAAGAAGTTGACGCCGGCCTCGAGGGCGGCATCGAAGGCGGCGCGCAGGTCTTCGTCGGTGTAGCCGCCCTGGCCGTAGCCCCAGACGATGCGGTCGCCCCACTGCCAGGCGCCGATGCCAAATGGCGGGATGAGCGGCGCGCCGGGGACGAGTTCGATGGAGGCGGGTTCGATGGGAGCAGGCATGGGAGGGAAGACATGAGGATTATATCAAAGGCGGGTGGGAGTAAGGCGAACTGGTAATTGGTAATTGGCGATTGCTCTGTTGCAAAGATCGTAGTTGAGGAAAGACAGTTAGAGATGGAAGTTGTAAACCAATCCCTTCACAATCGGTTCCCGGTTCTGCAGTTGGGCTTTGCGGGAGCGAATGGTGTCACCGAATTTACGCTTAATCAC
>JACPVG010000035.1 GCA_016191875.1 Chloroflexota bacterium | reverse complement strand
TGATTAAGCGTAAATTCGGTGACACCATTCGCTCCCGCAAAGCCCAACTGCAGAACCGGGAACCGATTGTGAAGGGATTGGTTTACAACTTCCATCTCTAACTGTCTTTCCTCAACTACGATCTTTGCAACAGAGCAAGCGACAATTGGTAATTGACCTCGGCTGAGAGAGGGCAGGCAGATGTAAGCCTATGCGATCCAACGCAACATTGATTCAGACGACGAAGGAGTGGTAATGCGCGGCCCGATTGATAGAATGGGAGTAAGACGAAGCCAGGAGGCAGGTATGGAAATCGGTGTGGTGTTTCCACAGAACGAGATTGGGGATGACCCCGGGGCGGTGCGGGCTCTGACCCAAGCGATCGACGACCTCGGATATCGGCACGTGCTGGCCTATGACCATGTGCTGGGAGCCAACCCGGAACGCCCCGAAGGCTTGAAGGGACCCTATACGCACAAAGATGGGTTCTGGGAGGTGTTCAGCCTGTTCGCCTACATGGCCGCCCTGCGGCCGCGACTGGGGTTCATCACCGGCGTGCTGGTGCTGCCGCAGCGCCAGACGGCGCTGGCCGCCAAGCAAGCCGCCACGCTGGACGTGCTGTGCGGCGGGAGGTTCCGCCTGGGGGTGGGCAATGGCTGGAACGCGGTGGAGTTCGAAGCGCTAGGCGAAAATTTCAAGAACCGCGGCCGGCGCATCGAAGAGCAGGTACGGCTGCTGAAACGACTGTTCACCGAAGAGTTGGTGGTGTTTGAGGGGAAGTTCCACAAGGTGGATGACGCCGGGCTGAAGCCACTGCCCGTCCAGCAGCCGATTCCGATCTGGTTTGGCGGCCAGCATGAGAACGTGCTGCGCAGAGCGGGCGAACTGGGCGACGGCTGGCTGCCGGGCTTCCGCCAGGCGGCGGATGCGGCTGAATCGCTGGCGAAGATACGCGCCTACGCCGAGGCCGCCGGGCGTGAGCCGGGCGCCATCGGGTTGGAGCCGCGCCTGAACTACGGCACGGGCGACGAGGCCGTCTGGGCGGCGGCCATCGAGGGGTGGCGCGCGGCGGGGGCAACCCACCTGGCCTTCAACCCGCTGGGGGCAGGGTTCAGGCAGGTCGATGAGCACATCGCCGGGATGCGCCGATTCGCGGAGTTTGCCGGACTGGGGCAATGAGTGCGGAGAGAGAAAAGGGGGCGACAGGGGAAGGATGCTGCATCGGTTAGAATCAGATCGAGAGTCAGCCATGCCAAGCGCAGATATCCTTTTCAACCCGGTCGCCGGGCGGATTTCCGCCGAGGGCGCCGTGCACAAGGCCGCGGCGCTGTTGGAGGCAGCCGGCTGGCAGATGCAGGTGCTGCGCAGCCGCAGCGGCCGCCACACCACGCACCTGGCGCGCCAGGCTGCCCGTAGTGGCCGGGACGCGGTGTTCGTGGCCGGCGGGGATGGCACCCTGGGTGAGACGGTGCGCGGCCTGCTGGGCAGCGATACCGCCCTGGGCGTGCTGCCAAGCGGCACGGCCAACGTATGGGCGCAGGAACTGGGCTACGCCACCCTGACCGCTTTCCGCCCCGGCGCGCTGGAGGAAGCGGCCCGCGCCCAGGCTGAAGGCTGGACGCAATGGATGGACGTGGGTTTGTGCAATCTGCGCCCCTTTCTGCTGTGGACTGGCGTGGGGCTGGATGGGGAAGTGGTGCGGCAGATGGAAAGCCAACGGGCCGGCCGGCGGCGGTTCCCGTACCTGCTGTATTCCTGGCAAATCCTGCGGAGCATCGTGCGCTGGCGCGGCCTGCGCTTGAGCATGGAGGTGGACGGCCAGCCATTGGAAGACCGCTACATCCTGGCGCTGGTGAGCAATATCCGGCTGTACAACGGCGGATTCACCACCCTGGCCCAACGCAACTGCGTGGATGACGGTCAGTTGGACCTGTGGCTGTTCAAAGGCGAACACCCGGCCGATAGTTTTCGTTATGTAGTTGAACTGCTCTCCAACCGCCATCACGACGACCCGGCCGTGACGCGCCACACCTTCGAACGGATTGCAGTGACAGGCAAATACCGCTTCATCCTGCAGATGGATGGGGACGCGGTGGGCGCGCCCAGGCGGTTGGAGATCACCGCCCGGCCGCGCGCCCTGCGCGTGCTGGTGCCGCCTCAGCCGCCCGCCGGATTGTTCAGCCGGCCGCCGGAGCGAATACCATGATCGAAAAGCTGAAGCCCCTGTTCACCCTGCCGGTTGTGCTAGCCGCCTTGGGCGCGGCGCTGCTGATGTGCGCCCTCACGGGCGCGGGGCTGGCCTTCACCCGCCCGGCCTCCCTTGCGCCGACCGCAGCCGGGGCGGCGCTCACGATCATCCCCAACCCGACCGCCACGCCTTACCTGCCCACACCGACGATTGCACCGACCGCCACGACGCCGGGCGAGCCGCCCACCCCGCTGCCGGGAGTGCTGGCGGTGGGGGCCTACGTGCAGATCTACGGCACCAACGGGGCTGGGCTGAACATCCGCCGGACGCCGGGGCTGAACGCCGAGGTGCAGTTCCTGGGCTACGATTCAGAGGTTTTCGTGGTGACGGACGGGCCGCAGGAGCAGGATGGCCTGACGTGGTGGTATATTGTGACGCCGGTGGATGAAAGCCGGGCGGGCTGGGCGGCGGCAAACTACCTTTCGGTGGTTCCCAAACCTTAGAGAAGGAAACCGCGAAAGAGAGAACGGGCGAAAACATGAGCGAATCACCGATACCGACTGGCATCACAGCAGACCGGACGAAGGAGACGATGACCATCGCCTTTTCGGACGGTGCGACGTTTGAGTACCCATTTTCGCTGCTGAGAAGCGCCTGCCCGTGCGCGCAATGCCGGGGCGGGCACGAGAACATGAAGCCCGAGCCGGACGACGACGTGTTCAGCATCCCGTTGATGGACGCGCGCGCCACGCGCCTGGAGGATGTGAAGGCAATTGGCAATTATGCCATTAGCATCATCTGGGGTGATGGCCATACACACGGTATTTACAACTGGCATTACCTGCATGTGTTGGGGGAGAAGCAGAAGGAAGCAGATAGCAGATAGCAGAAAGCAAGCCGCCCCGCGGAATGGGCGGGGCGGCGGGTTTATGAGGCCGGGCTGGCCTTACTGTCAGCCGGATGACTGTCTGTGACGTAGTAGCCGGAGCCTTTGAACACCACCGGCGGCGCGATGTACACGCGTCTCACTTGTGCATGCCCATTCGGGCAATCGACCCTAGCGGGGTCTTCGTTGTAGTGCAGGTTGCGGTTGAACTCCGCGCCGCACTGGCGGCATTCATAGTTGTAGGTCGGCATACGTTTCTTACTTGGCCTTGACGGTGATGCTCTTGGGCTTGACCTCTTCAGACTTGGGCAGGCGCAGGGTGAGCACGCCGTTCTTCATCTCGGCTTCGGCCTTGTCGGCCAGCACCGGCGCCGGCAGGGGCAACGTGCGGGCGAAGGCAGAGTAGCGCTGTTCGCGCAGGTGGTAATGCTTATCCTTCTTCTCTTCCTCGTGCTTCACTTCGGCGCGGATGGTGAGGGCGTCGCCGGTGACCTGGATGTCCAGGTCTTTGGCGTCCACGCCGGGCAGGGTGGCCCTCACCATCACGTCGTCATCGGTCTGGTACAGGTCCACCAGCGGCATGCCCCAGGAGTCGCCGTTGGTGATGGGGCGGGCGAAGAAGGCGTCGAAGATGTCGTCCATCTGCTTGCGGACCGAGAGCAGGTCGGAGAAGGGTTCCCAGCGAGTCAGGTTGGTCATGTTGCACCTCCAAACAAGGTTGAATTGGGATTCGTCTCCGGAAGTACCGGAACACACTTAATGTACTGCGCGGGCGTTAGAAGAAGGCTAGAGGGATGTTAGAGGAGTGTTGGAGAGAGGTATCTGCTACTCTCGAGGTGAGGACCGCTGAGGGCGATACTCCGCTATACATCCGGAAACTGCGATTGGAGAATTTCGAAAGTGGCGGTTCTTTCCCGACGTGTCGTACCCTGCAAAGGAGGCTACTTTCGCGAGATTCCTCGCTTGGCCGAGCGCCGCTTCGCGGCGTCGGCTTGCTCGGAATGACACAGAAAGGAGACGTCTTTTCCCCTTCTCACTCCTCAAACTCGCTCAACTCGCCATCCCCGGTCAATTGCTGCACTTTCAGTTCGGCTTTTTCCAGCAGCTCGGCGCAGCGGCGCGCCAGCGCCTGGCCGCGCTCGAACAACGCCAGCGATTCTTCCAGCGGGTGGTCGGCGCTTTCCAGCGCGGCCACGACGGCCTCAAGGTCTGCGAAGGCTTCTTCGTAAGTCAGTTCTTCCACCGGTTTTGCTTTTGCCATGCGATTCTCCTAAAAGGTCAACGGGTCAACGAGGCGCTGGGTTGCCGAGGAAAACCCGAGCCGCGAAGGGATTGCCCGGGTACTCGTTGACGCGTCACTCGTTGACCTTTTCATGTAGTGTTGTCTCTCTTCACTTCCGCGCCGAATTCGCCATCTGCCACACGCACGCGTAATGCGTCGCCGGGGTTCACCTGGGCGACGCGCCGTACGGCCGCCCCGTCCGGCCCGGTGACCACGGCGTAGCCGCGTTCGAGGATGCCCTGCGGGCTGAGGGCGGCCAATTTCTGAGACAGGCCGGTGAGGCGCTCGCGCTCCAGGCGCGCCTGCGCCCCCAGCAGCAGGGTGGCGCGGCGCGCCAGGTCATCGCTGCGCTGGCGCGCCTGGGCCAGCCGCGCTTCGGGGCTGCGGCGGTTGAGCTGGGCGCGGGTCTCGCCCAGGGCGTAGCGATGTTCAGCGATGGCGGCGCGGGTCTGGGCTGCCAGGTCTTCGACCAGGGCAAGCAAGCCGACGCGCAGGTCAGTCCGGTCGGGCGTCGCCAGTTCGGCGGCGGCGGTGGGGGTGGGGGCGCGCAGGTCGGCCACGAAATCGGCGATGGTGAAGTCGGTCTCGTGACCGACGGCGCTGATGACCGGCGCGGCCGAGGCGGCAATGGCGCGCGCCACGCCTTCGTTGTTGAACGCCCACAAGTCTTCGATGCTGCCGCCGCCGCGCCCGGCGATGATGAGGTCGGGAGAGACGTACTGGTTCAGCCGCCCGATGGCGGCGATGATCTCTTTAGGGGCCGAATCGCCCTGCACGGCGACGGGGGCCAGCACGGCGCGCACCAGCGGGTAGCGGCGGCGCAACACGTTGAGCATGTCGCGCAGTGCCGCGCTGGTGGGCGAGGTGACGATGCCAATGACGCGTGGATAGGGCGGCAGCGGGCGTTTGCGCGCCGGGTCGAACAGGCCTTCGGCCTCCAGCAGGGCTTTGAGTCGCAGGAATTCCTGGAACAGCGCGCCTTCGCCGGCGGGGCGGATGTCGTCGGCATACAACTGGTAATTGCCGCGCGCCTCATAGACGCTGATGCCGCCATGCACTTCGATGGCGTCGCCTTCGCGCGGCAGGTAGCTCAGGCGGCTGGCCTGGCCGCGCCACATCACGCACGAGAGCGCCGCGCCTGAATCTTTGAGCGTGAAATACAGATGGCCGGAGGACGGCCGCGAAAAGTTGCTGACCTCGCCGCGCACCCAGACATCCTGCAGGCCGTCTTCGTTTTCCAGCACTCCCTTGATCTGCGCCGTGAGTTCGGAAACGGTCTGTGGGCCGCTGGGTGCCTCGCTGAACAGGGGCATCTGGCTCATGCGGTCAGGATACTCGGGACGAGGGCGGTTGTCAATCAAAGGGGTGGTGAGGTAATTGGTAACTGGTAAATGATTGCGTTTTTGAGCGTGTTCCTTTTTGTGGCTGGATGAATCCCGCACACAAAGGAGCGATGAAACCAGTCTAAGCAGGAGCGCAAAGAAAGTCGGCGGCCGGCCAACCGATCTTGTGAGATAAAATACTATTGGGCGGTCAGGCTTCTGATCTGGCCGTGCTGCCCAGATACGGGAATCACATGTTACCAATTACGTCCGGAGATCCTTGATGCCAAATTCCGATTCTAACGAACCCATCATTCTCAGCGCGGTGCGCACGCCCATCGGCAAGTTTCGCGGCGCGCTGGGAAGTGTGCCCGCCACCCAACTGGGCGCGGTGGCGGTGAAAGCCGCGGTAGAACGCGCTGGTATTAAAGATACAGCCGAAATCGACGAAGTGCTGATGGGCAACGTGGTCGGGGCCGGACTGGGGCAGGCCCCGGCGCGGCAGGCGGGCATCTTCGGCGGCCTGCCGGGCAGCGTGCCCGCCACCACGCTCAACAAAGTCTGCGGCTCGGGCCTAAAAGCCGTCATGCTCGCCTCACAGGCCATCAAGGCCGGCGACGGCGACCTGTACGTGGCGGGCGGCATGGAAAACCTCAGCCGGACGCCGTTCCTGGTGCACGGCCGCAACGACGAATTGCGCTACGGCAACGTCGAGATGGTCGATGCCCTCAAACATGACGGCCTGTGGGACCCGTTCGAGGACTGGATCATGGGCGACGCCGCCGAGTACATCGGCGACGAATACGAGGTCACCCGCGAAGCGATGGACACGTGGGCTTACGAGAGCCACCAGAAGGCCATCGCCGCCATCGACGGCGGCAAGTTCAAGGACGAGATCGTGCCGGTCGAGGTGAAGGGCCGCAAGGGCGTGACGGTGGTGGACACCGACGAAGGCCCGCGCCGCGACACCAGCCTCGAAGCGCTCGCCAAACTGCCTGCGGCCTTCAAAGAAGGCGGCAAGGTAACGGCGGGCAACGCCCCGGGCCTGAACGACGGCGGTGCGGCGCTGGTGGTCGCCAGCCGCGTCAAAGCCGAGGCGCTGGGCGCGCAACCGCTGGCGCGCGTGGTGGGTTATGCCCAGGCGGCGGTGGACCCCAAAAGCATCTTCATCGCGCCGGCGCGCGCTATCCCCAAACTGCTGGAGAAAGTGGGCTGGACGCTGGCCGAGGTGGATCTAATCGAACTCAACGAAGCCTACGCGGCGCAGGTGCTGGCCGACGGCTACGCCTTGCAGGACATGGGCTGGGATTTCGCCAAGGTAAACGTGAACGGCGGGGCGATTGCCCTTGGCCACCCACTGGGGGCCAGTGGGGCGCGGGTGCTCACGACACTCATCTATGCGCTCAAGGACCGCGGCCTGAAGCGCGGCATCGCCTCGTTGTGCCTCGGCGGCGGCGAAGCGGTGGCGCTGGCGGTGGAGATGGAAGGGTAAGTGGTAACTGGTAAGTGGTAACTGCTCTGTTGCAAAGATCGTAGTTGAGGAAAGACAGTTAGAGATGGAAGTTGTAAACCAATCCCTTCACAATCGGTTCCCGGTTCTGCAGTTGGGCTTTGCGGGAGCGAATGGTGTCACCGAATTTACGCTTAATCACCG
>JACPVG010000031.1 GCA_016191875.1 Chloroflexota bacterium | reverse complement strand
ATGTGGGCTCTTCGCATGCGTATACTGCGGCAAGGTCTTTTGCGCCATTTGGTAGGCTATTCGGGCCACTCGGACGTAACGACTTTCGCGTTTCATAACCTATGATTTACCATATCTCTTCATCTTTGCAACAGAGCAATTGTCGCTTACCAATAACGCCTTTCCCATCCGAGTTCATCTGTGGTTAAATTCATTCCTCTGGAGGATTCCAATGGCCGAAAACCCGCTCGTCAAGAAACTCAGGCTGAAACCCGGCCTGCGCGCCGCCATCATCAACGCCCCCACTGGCTACCTCGCTGCCCTCCAGCCTCTCCCGGAGGATGTGGCGCCGCTCAACCACCTCGAAGGCCAGTTCGATTGGATACAGATTTTCGTTAAGGACAGGGCCGCCGCCGATGCCCTCATCCCGTCCGCGGCCGCCGCCCTCAAACCCATCAGCCTGTTGTGGGTGTCGTTTCCCAAAGGCACCTCCGGCATCCAGACCGACCTCACCCGCGACAGGGGTTGGGACGCGCTTATCGCCGCCGGCCTCAAGTGGATCAACCTCATCAGCGTGGACGACACCTGGTCGGCCTTCGCTGTCCGCCCCTACAAGCCGGGCGAGCCCCACAAGACCTGGTTTTAGGCTGCCCCATTGCCCGCCTGGCTGGAAGTCTCCCTGACCGTGGATGGCGAAATGGCCGAAGCCGTCGCCGATATCTTCGCCCGATTCGCTCCTGGCGGGGTCGTCATTCAGTCCACCGCCATCGCCCACACCTGGACCTACGACCCCGGCTCGCCCAGCGGCCCGCTGCGCGTGTGCGCCTACCTGGAGAACGACTCGGCCATCGAAGATACGCGCGCCCGTCTTGAGCAGGGCCTGGGTTATCTGAACATGATTCGCCCCCTGCCCGCCCCCGAATACCGGACGATCGAAGACCAGAACTGGATGGAGGCGTGGAAGGAACGCTACCGGCCCATTCCCGTCGGCGAACGTCTGCTCATCCTGCCCGCCTGGGCCAAGACGGACCCCGCTGGCCGCCTGCCGATCCGCATAGACCCCGGCATGGCGTTCGGCACCGGCACACACCCGACCACCCAGTTGTCGCTCCTGCATCTGGAGCGCTACACCCTTCTCGGCCAGCCGCTGTTCGATATCGGCTGCGGCTCTGGTATCCTCAGCATCGCCGCTCATCGCCTCGGTGCAGTCCCCATTTTGGGAGTGGATGTTTCGGAGGATGCGATTCGGAACGCCCGCCAGAATGCCGCCCTCAACGGCATCCCGGAAGCCATCCAGTTCGCCGCCGGTTCTGTGACCGGTGTGCTGGCCGGGGAGTTTGGGCTTGCCCAGGCCCCTGTGGTGGCCGCCAACATCCTCGCCCATATCCTCGTCCGCCTGCTTGATGAAGGCCTGGCCACGCTGGTCGCTCC
The DNA here is from genome assembly GCA_016191875.1 of Chloroflexota bacterium. Taxonomy (GTDB): domain Bacteria; phylum Chloroflexota; class Anaerolineae; order Anaerolineales; family UBA11579; genus SCUK01. The sequence goes on along the minus strand of JACPVG010000031.1, from coordinate 100,049 downwards.
GGGCGGCATCCTGCTGCTCTCCGGAATTCTGCGCGAACGCGAAGACGAAATGCACGCCGCGCTGGCCCGCCATCGCCTGGCTATCGAAGACCGCATACAGATGGACGACTGGGTCGCCCTGGCCGCCCGCGTCAATTGACCCGTTAGTATCGATTCCCCGCGCCTCGCGCCCCTTCCCGGCAGGATGTAGTCTCGACCCCCAGACCTCGAGACTACGCCATTAATCCGGCGTCTCGTTTAGCAGCAGCCAGTACATACCCAACTGCCGCACCGTCTCGGTGAAACGGTCGAACCCCACTGGCTTGACGATATACGAATTCGCCCCCAGGTCATACGTCTCAACGATATCGGTTTCATGGTTGGATGACGTCAGCACAACCACCGGGATGCGCCGCAGACCCTCGTCCGCCTTGATCTGGCGCAGCACTTCCATCCCGTCGATCTTGGGCAGTTTCAGGTCCAGCAGGATCATGCGTGGCCCGTCTTCGCGGGTGCGGCCCACATACGCCCCGCGGCAGAACAGGAAATCCAGTGCCTCGGCCCCGTCCCGCACCACCTGGATCTCGTTCACCAGGTTGTACTTGCGCAGGGCGTGCAGGGTCAGTTCTTCGTCGCTGGGGTTGTCCTCCACCAGCAGGATCTCAACTGCTTTCGCCATCTTCGTCTCCATCCTGGCCGAGCGTAAAGTAGAACGCCGCGCCCTCCCCTTCCACTGCTTCTGCCCAGATGCGTCCGCCGTGCCGGTTGACGATACGCTGGACGATCGCCAGACCCACGCCGGTGCCTTCATACTCCTGGAGCGGGTGCAGGCGCTGGAACACACCGAATAGCTTATCCACATATTTTAAGTCGAAACCCACTCCGTTGTCACGCACAAAGAACACCGATTCGCCTTCTCGCTTCTGCACTCCGACTGCGATTTCAGCCTCCGCCCGGCTGCGGGTGAACTTGACGGCGTTGCCCAGCAGGTTGGCATACACCTGCCGGATGAGGGTCGGGTCGGCTTGCACCACTGGCAGCCGGCCCACTTTGAACTTGATCTTGCGGTCTTTGGTTTCCGGGGTCAGGTCTTCGACCACATTCTTGACGATGGACCTCAGCGCCACCGGCTGGCGCTTGATCTGTTGCCGCCCCAGGCGCGAGAATGCCAGCAGGCCGTCGATGAGCAATCCCATACGCTCGATGTTGCTGCGGATCTGCCCCAGGTAGTGGCCCGGCTGGTCTTCGAACTGGCCGCCGTAATCCTCCAGCAGGATGCTGGCATAGCCGCCGATCGCCCGCAGCGGCGCGCGCAGGTCATGGCTCACGGTATAGGCGAACGACTCGAGTTCCCGATTGGCTGCCTGCAATTGGGCCGTGCGCTGTTCCACCCGGCGCTCCAATTCGGTGTTCAGTTTGCGTACCTCGCGTTCGGCCTTCTCTCGGCGCTTAAGTTCAGACTGGCTCTCTTCATACAGGCGCGCGTTCTCGATGGCGCTGGCCAATTGGTCGCTCATCGCCTGCAGGGCAGCGATGTCGTCTTCCGTAAAGGCGGCCTCCACTTCGCTCTGCACAGTGAGTGCTCCCAGCACCTCGCCGCGCGCGCTCAGCGGTAGCGCCATTTCCGAGCGCGTCTTGGGGAGAAAGGGGTTTTCGAAGTGCACGGCGTCTTCGCCCACGTCCAGCGCGATGCGCGCCTGCTTGTTGGCGACGCACCAGCCGATCATCGATTCCCCGCCCACCCTGAGGTGATGCCCGCTGGCCAACATCTGGCGGCCGGCCTCGCCGCTGCCCGCCGCCAGGACTGCATACTTGCGTGGCGCATCCACCAGAAACAGGCCAACGTAGTAGAAGCCGAATCGTTCGGCGATCAATTCCACCGCCTGGCGGATGAGCTCGCCCGGCTCCAGCAGGGAGATCGTCCGGGAGGAGATTTCCACCGCCGTCTGCAACCGGTTGGTCTGGCGCTGGAGGTCGCGCAGCAGCCGCTCGCGTTCATACACTTGCTGATGCCGTTCGGTGATATCCCGTGCGATGGTCTGGACGAACAGCGGCTTGCCTGCGCTGTCCCGGATGAGCGAAATGTTCATCTCAAGAATGACCTCGCGGCCATCCTTGCGCACCGCCGTGCGCTCGTAGGGCGGTATCTTCTCCCCCGCCCGCGCCCGCGCCAGCGTCTTATCCGCGGCGGCCTTCTCTTCCGCCGACACCGCCGCGTTCATCGGCATCGCCATCACTTCTTCGATGGTGTAGCCCAGTTGCTCGGCTGCCCGCTGGTTCACCGCCACTCGCTGACCGTCGATCGTGGAGATCAGAATCCCGTCATTCGACTGTTCGAACACAGACCGGAAGCGGTACTCGCTCTCGCGCATGGCGATCTCGGCCTGTTTGATGTCGGTGATCTGGCGCGTCGCCCCCACGGTGCCAATGACCTCGCCCTGGCTGTCGCGCAGCGGCACTTTGGAGGTCAGCGTCCACTGCTGCTGGCTCCCTTTATCCACCCAGGTTTCCTCTTTGTTGATCAGCGGCACGCCCGTCTTCATCACGCGCAGTTCCTCTTTGTGATAGCGCTCGGCAAGTTCGGCATCCATCAGGTCGCGGTCATGCTTGCCGATGATGGCATCCTGGTCTGCCAGTCCCAAGCCGCGCGTCACGGCTTCGTTGGCGATGATAAAGCGGCACTCGCGGTCCTTGGCGTACAGGCCGTCCGGGATGGCGTTGATCAGGCCCATCAGCAGGTTGCGCTCCTCCTCCAGCCGCTTTTCGGCCTCTTTGCGCTCCGTGATGTCGCGCACCACGCTCTGGATGTGCATCGGGTTGCCCAGCGGGTCGCGCACCAGGGCCACGTTCATTTCGGCGGGCATCCGGCTGCCGTCCTTGCGGATGAAGGTGCGTTCATAGACCGGGACTACACCGGATTCCATCAACTCCTTCAGCCGCCGGTCGGCGCGCGGCCGCTCTTCCGGCGCAAGGAAGTCGTTGGACTTTCTACCGACGAGGTCCGCCACGTCGCAGCCCAGCATCTCGGCCGCCCGCTGGTTGGCCTGGGTGATCGTACTTTCCAGGTTAATGATGAACACGGCATCGTTGCTGCGCTCAAACAAAGCCCGGTAGCGGTATTCGCTGGCCCGTACCGTCTGTTCGGCTTCCACATCCCAGGTAACGTCCCGCGAAGCCCCCAGGATACCCACCCATTCGCCGTCCTCAAACAATGGGCGGTTGACGCTGCGGATCCAGCGCACTTCGCCGTCCTTGGTGCGGATGCGGTACTCGCCGCTGGCCGTCTCGCCCGCCGCCAGTTCAGCGTTCAGCCGTTCTACCTCGGCAACGTCTTCTGGCAGGATAATGTTGGCCGGATCGCCGATCGCCAGCATTTCTTCCAGCGAGTAGCCGGTCACGCGTGCATACGCTTCCGTCACCCATTCGAAGCGAAATTCGTCTTTCCCCACACGCCGCAGCGAGAAGGCATAATCGGAAGCCAGTTCCGATACTGTCCGGTAGCGTTCTTCGCTCTTTTGCAGCCGTTCCAGAATATGTGCGCGCTCCAGCGCCAGGGAGACGTGCTCCCCCAGGGCTTCCATCAGCCGCAGGTCGCGCTCCCCCAGTGTTGTAGCATGGCCAGATTCGACGTTCAGGATTCCCACCACTTCATCGCCGTCGAAGAGCGGCACGCACACCTCACTGCTCAGGTCTTCGATGGCGCCGAGGAAATCTGCATCCTGGCGGACATCTTCCACCAGTTCCGGTTTGCCGCTGCGCACCACCCGCCCGCACACTCCCTGGGTGATCGGAATCTCCTCAATGATTTTTTCGTATCCCACCTGGTGCTGGAGCTTCAACGTATCGCCATCCAGCAGATAGAGACTCACCAATGTATAGCCGAAGGTGTCCTGGATGGCGGAAACCACATTGTGGATCAGGCTTGGCAGGTCATCCTGGCGAGCCAGCGCCGTGCGCACCGCGTGCAGCAGTTGAAGCTCGTTGGCCTGGCGCAGCACCGAGGCCTGGAAATCCTGGCGCATCCGCAATTCCCCGCGCATCTTCTGAAAGGCGCGGTTGGTGTTGCGCGTCGAGAGGAACAGGATGAGCGTCGCCAGCAGCAGGTTGACCCCGTAGCGCAGCGCGATCAACCAGGGCGCGGTGGTTTCATAACTGAGCGGGATCATGCCGGCGTCCTGCAAGGCGATCAACGCGGACAGGCCCAGGATCGACGCCGCGCCCATCAGCAGCGCCTCGCGCGGGCCCGCCAGCAAGCCGGCGGCCAGCACCAGCGGCAGGAGCGTGTAGAGCGAGATATTCTGAATGCCGTTGGTAAGGATGGCCAGGAAGAACAACATCCCCCACGGCAAACCAAGCAGAAGGAGCACCCCCAGACGCATCCAACCTGCATTGAGCAGCAACTTGCCGGCCAGCACCATGCTGAAGAAGACGATGAACGTTCCGTACGTGCTGGGTTTCCGCAGTTCTTCCAGGGGAGTGAGCGTCAGCAAAATGAGCAGACTAAAGAAGACGAAGGCCAACACGTAATTGACCATCTCAGCCCGCTGGTTCAACTGCTCGTCGTCGTAGTCGGGCGGGGCCAGCCAGGCCCGTATGCGATTAACCATAGCAACCTGCCTGTTTGAGGTGGAACGACACGTTGGAATTATTGTACGGCAATCTTCCCCCCGAATACAACGCTGCTGACAATTCCCCCGCACTCAGATTCACCTCACCGCGCCACCCAGCGCTCCAGCCCATCCGGAGGCTGGTAGCCCTCCAGCGCCGCCAGCAGCGCCTCCGGCTCGGCTTCCGCCCGGAACAATGCTCCATGTTCCTTATACATGAACCCTTCCTCCTGCACACGCTCCAGGAAACCCAGCAGGCCGTCGAAATAACCGCCCACGTTCAACAGCCCGAGCGGCTTGGTGTGCAGGCCGATCTGCGCCCAGGTGACCGCCTCAAAGAACTCGTCCATCGTTCCCAGCCCACCCGGCAGAGCGATGAAGGCATCTGCAAGCGCGTACATGCGCGCTTTGCGGGTGTGCATGTCCGGCATGACCTCGATGCGCGTCAGCCCCTTGTGGGCCAGCGTAGGGTTGTGGAAAAATTCGGGGATGACGCCCACGACCTCGCCACCCTGCTCGAGCGCCGCATTCGCCAGCGCGCCCATCAGGCCGGTGCTGCCCGCCCCATACACCAGTTTCAGCCCGCGCCCGGCGATGGCCTTGCCCATCTCTCTCGCCGAGTCATAATAATGTGCCGCGATGCTGTCCGAAGAGCCGCAGAAAACGCAAATGGTGTTCATATTGCCGCGATTCCTTTCGTCCGAATCCAATAGGCAAGGGGCATACCTGCCTAATTTTTCTCCCGCCATTCCCCCTCCAGCACCGCATAAATTACCATGCTCCACCAACGGCCCTTGAACCAGCGGCTGTCGCGCAGTTCGCCTTCCAGCCGCATGCCCAGCCGTTCGGCCAGTGCCCGGGCGCGCCGGTTCTCGGCTTTGGTCTCGGCGTAAAGGCGGTGGATCGGCATCTCGCTGAACCCGAAATCAAACAACCGCCGCGCGGCCTCATACGCGTAGCCCGCCCCCCAATACGGCCGGGCAATGGCGCAGCCGAACGACGCCTGGCGGTTCTCCAGGTCCTCCATCCGCACCCCGCAGGAGCCGATGAGTTCGCCGGATTTCAGGCAGACCGCCATCTGGTAGACTGTGCGCTCCGGCGCGGCCGCGCTCGCCCGGATGCGGTCGAAGATGAAGCGCCAGTACTCCTCAGAGTCCTCCTTCTCGGAGTAATATTGCCGGTACTCCGGGTCGTTGGACGTGGCGAAAAAGGCGGGGAAGTCCGCCTCCTTGAAATCGCGCAGGATGAGCCGTTCGGTGTGAAATGGGGGCGGGCTGTTCTGCATCTTCGGATTATACGCAGGCGCGCCGATTCTGCGCTACACTTGGGATGAGGAGACACAGCCGCCATGAAGAAGATCCTCTCGATTTCAGTCGGTTCCCCATCCCGCGACCATGCCGCCCACGTCCAATTCCTTGGCGAAGAATGCGAGATCTCGCGCCAGGGCACCAACGGCGATTTCAATCTTGCCGTCCAGCGTTACCGCGAACTGGACGGCAAAGTGGACGCCTTCGGGGTCGGCGGCGCGGAGTTCCATCTGCAGGTCGGGCCGCGCCGCTACGTTTTCCGCGACATCCGGCGCATCCGCAACGCCATCCGCATCAGCAAGGTGGGCGACGGCAACGGCGTCAAGGGCCTGCTCGCCAAGCGCGCTTTCGCTGCGCTCGAAGAGCATCTGCAGAAAGAGGGCAAGACGCTGCGCGGCATGAAGGGCCTCAAGACCAACGCCGTTGACCGTTACGGCATGGCCGAGGCGATGGTGGCCGCCGGCGTGGATTGCGTGTTCGGCGACTTCATGTTCGCCCTTGGCCTGGATTTGCCTATGCGCAGCCTGCGCTCGGTGCGCATTTTGGCCGGCATCCTCCTGCCGGTCATCACCCAACTGCCTTACATGTGGTTCTACCCGCTCGGCGCCCAGCAGGAGAAGGAGCCTGAAAACAAGTGGCCCAAATACTACGAGCAGGCCGATGTCATCGCCGGCGATTTCCTTCAGATCCGCCACTACCTGCCGCCCGACATGTCCGGCAAGATGATCGTCACCAATACCACTACCGCCAAGAACGTCGAACTGCTGCAAAAGCGCGGCGTGAGAATTCTCGTCACCACCACCCCGCGCCTCGAAGGCCGCTCGTTCGGCACCAACGTGATGGAAGCCACGCTGCGCGCCCTGTGCCCCAAGCCCGACCCGGACATCACCCAGGCCGATTTCCTCGACCTGATTGAGCGCATCCCGCTGAAGCCGAATGTAGAGGTGTTGAACTGAGGGCTGATTGGGGATTGGTTATTGGAGATTAGGGGTGAGGCGAGATGCCTGTCGCAGTGGTGCCTTTGTCTTGTTCATCGAAAAACCTTCGGTTCAGCCGGCTGGGAGCGATAGAGCGACCCGGAACCCATAATTGGCATAGCGGTCGTAGACATTGCGGCCATGCCGGCGTGCACAACGCGCGTTCCAGGACACATCGCTGAAGGAACCACCGCGCACCACATGCGGCGCGCTGGCCGCGGCAAGGTTTTCGCGCTCGGCGCGGTCGGATTCCCCGGCGGGATAAGGATAGGCGTAATTGTCATCCCACTGGGTGCGCGTCCACTCCCAGACGTTGCCGCTCACATCCTCCACATCAAACGGGCTGCGCCCCGCCCAGAAGCAACCCACCGGCGTAGGAATGCCGATGTCGGTTTCGGCCGTGTTGGCCATAGTCGGGTCAAATTCATTGCCCCACGGGTAGATGCGGCCGGTGGTGCCGCGGGCGGCCTTTTCCCATTCGGCTTCGCTGGGCAGGGTCACGCGCCAGCCGATGTTCAGCCGGTCCCACAAGGCCTGCGGGGTGCTGTGTGAGGCGCGTAGTTTGTCGGTCAACCAGTTGCAGTAGGCCAGGGCATCGCCCCAATACACCCACCCCACCGGGTGATTGCTCATCCCACCCAGGCTGTCCTCGTTCTCAAGGTGGTGGCCGCTGTCCTGCACGAAGGCGCGAAACTGCGCCACCGTCACCGGCCAGCGGGCGATGAAGTACTCCGGCAGGGTGACCGTGTGCCGGGGTTCTTCGTTTTCATAGGCATGGCCGTCGAGGCTGGGGTCGCTGCCCATGACGAATTCCCCGGCATCGACATGAATGAATCCGCGTTGGCCGTCTTTTGGCAGGTGGAAGAACTGTGAGTCAAAGCGCGGGTCGCCGATCTTTGCGAGGATATTGCCGATTTCGATGCGGGCCGATAGGGGGAAATCCGGATTGGCGAAAGCAGAAATCAGGATCTTACGAACCTCAATGCGGGCACGCGCCGGGTCTTCAGGGTCCCCTTGCAGCATCGCCACCACCTGTTCGCGGATTTTCCCCGGCTCATGGCTTTCCAGTTCGCGCAATTCAGAACCAGGGGGCGGGCTGTGCTTCGATGATCTCTTCTTTGCCATGAATTCCTCCACTCTCTATTTTATCGTCATTGCGAAAAAGGACACATCCCTTATACTTGAATCATGCATTTCTCCTTCCTTGCCCACCTCGAATGCTCCCACTGCGGCGAGACATACGACCATCTTCAGCCGCAGGCTTTTTGCCCATCCTGCAACACCCCCCTGCTGGCCCGCTACGACCTCGCCGCGGCGCGCGCGGCGCTCGACCGCGATGAACTCAGGGCGGCGGTGCGGGGAATGTGGCGCTGGCACGCGCTGCTGCCCGTCTTGGACCCCGCGAACATCGTCACCCTCGGCGAAGGCGACTGCCCGCTGCTGCCCCTGCCGCGGCTGGGCTCCGCCCTGGGTATGGAGCGCCTGTACGTTAAGGACGAGAGCAGCAACCCCACCGGCACCTTTAAGGCCCGCGGGCTGGCCGCCGCCGTCAGCAAGGCGGTCGAGGTTGGAAAAAAGCGCCTCATCGTGCCCTCGGCCGGCAACGCCGGCGGCGCGTTGGCCGCCTACGCCGCCCGCGCCGGGCTGGAAGCCGCCATCTACCTGCCCGACGACTCGCCCGACGCCAACATCATCGAGGCCGGTTCCTATGGTGCCGAGTTGCACCTGGTGGACGGCCTGATTTCCGACTGCGCCGCGCTCGTCCGCCAGCGGGCCGAAAGCGAACCCGGTTGGTGGGACGTGAGCACCTTCAAGGAACCTTACCGGGTCGAGGGCAAAAAGGTCATGGGCTACGAACTGGCCGAAGCCTTCGATTGGACCCTGCCGGACGTTATCGTCTACCCCACCGGCGGCGGCACCGGCCTGGTGGGCATGTGGAAAGCGTTTCACGAACTCAAAGAACTCGGCTGGCTGAAAAACGAGGCCATGCCGCGCATGGTGGCGGTGCAGGCCGAGGGCTGCGCGCCGGTGCCGCGCGCCTTTGAACAGCGCGCCGGGACCAACCAATTCTGGGAAGGTGCAACAACTATCGCCAGCGGGCTGCGCGTGCCCAAATCCTTCGCCGACCGCCTCATCATGCAGGCCCTTTACGAGAGCAACGGCACAGCCATCGCCGTCTCCGACGAAACCCTCACCGAAGGAGCCTACGACTTCGCCACCTGCGAAGGCATCGCCGCCTGCCCGGAAGGCGGCGCCACCCTGGCCGCCCTGCGCGTCCTCGTGGACCAGGGCTGGGCCAAACCGCACGAGCGCGTCGTGTTGTTCAATACCGGCACCGCGCTGAAATACCAGTAGCCCGAATCAGCGAGAGCCTCCCTTGGCAATCTGGCTCACGCAAAGTTCGCCAAGAGCGAAAGGAGTTTCCTTCGGTTTTCTTGGCGAACGTTGCATTCTTTGCGTGAGGTGGTGTTGTCTTCAGGGCCGCGGCCCACCCCGCGGCGGCTGGTGCGCGTTCCCGCCCGGCCCGGCTGGGGGTACGCCCTGGCCGCCCTGCGGCCCGGCGGGCGCTCCCGCGGTGCCCGCGCCCGCTCCACCCGTCTCCTGCACGTTCTTCAGCTGTACCTCGCCATGGTAGCAGCCGATAAGATAGGGAAATGTGTCTGTCACATGGTAGTGGTAGATGCCTTGCGGGTATTCTGGCGTCACCCCAAAGTGCCCATTGCACTCATCCAGGTCGGCCGGCCATGAACCGTCCGCGTCCGTATACGAATACAGTGGAAATCCGTCGAAGGCGAAACCGATGAGCTGCGCGTCCGTGCCGTCCAGCAGGCAGCCCGGCGCCTGGTGGTAGTGATACCGCCCGAACTGGTCCGCGTGGCCGAGGCAGTTGTCGAAGATCTCCTGCTCGACGGCATCCATGCCATCCGCCGTGTAGGGATTGTAGAACAGCACTCCGTTGACCATCACGCCGATGGCGCCCATGCCCGTAGGCGTCGTGGCCGCCAGATAGACCGGGTCGAGCGGCAGTTCAAGGACGTAGTCCGCCGCCCGCGGCGTGTTGGGGTTCACCTGCTGGGTGGCATGGTCCGGCAAGCCGGTCGTCTCGATGACCAGCACGCCGCCCTCGACATATGCATTCACGTTGTCGTGTCCGGCAAATGCGTCGAGGATGTTGAACTCCGACTGCGCCAACGCCGGCGCGGCAGTCGCGGCCACCAGCGCCGGCAGGGCCAATAAGGATAGAAGGATACGGGGTTTCATAACTCACCTCCAAGAGTGGTTGCCCCAACGATACCGGAGACGTGTAATACCCCCGTCACGTAAACGTAAACACCGTGTAAAAGACGGAAGCGCCAGGTAATCTCCTGCCGCTTCGCCAATCCGCCTTTTCACCCTTGCTCCCATGCCCCCTTGCTCCTTTTTGTTACAATCCCCCCAATGCGATTGGTCCGCCTCCTGCTTCTGTTCGCCGGCTTCCTCCTGCTGGCCGCCCTGCTCTATCAGATACCCGCCGTCAACTCCCGCCTCGCCTGGCGGCTCGACTTCGCCCGCACCGGCCTGCGCCTGTTCCTTGACCCGCCCGGCAACCTGCCCACCGCTGCCCCGCAGGTCGCCGCGGCTACGGCTACGCCACTGCTCGCTGCAACCCCGACGCCTGTTGATTCAATTCCAACGGCGATACCGCCTACCCCAACGCCCCTGCCTGCCTCGGTTCAGTTGCCCGCGCCCGCCTGGGAGCAGCAGGGGCCCAACAACTGCGGCCCGGCCACCCTGGCCCTCTACCTCCGCACCTTCGGCTGGGAAGGCAGTCAGTACGACATCTCGGACATCATCAAGCCCGAAAGCGCCGACCGCAACGTCAACGTCGAGGAACTCGCCTACTGGGCGCGCAATTACACCGGCTGGCTGAACACCCAGTACCGTGTCGGCGGCAACCTTGAAACGCTCAAGCGTTTCATCGCCGGCGGCCTGCCCATCATGATCGAAGAAGGCACCTATCTGGAAGAAACCTACTGGCCGGACGACGACCACTGGTCCGGCCACTATCTGCTGCTCACCGGCTACGACGACGACGCCCAGACCTTCACCGCCCAGGACACATTCCTGGGGCCGGACCGCCGCGTCACCTACGCCAGGCTGCTGGAAGGCTGGGAGCAGTTCAATTACGTCTACATCTTTCTGTACCTGCCGGGCCAGGAAGCGGCCGTCGTGGAAATCCTCGGTCCGGATTGGGACGCCGACGCCAACCGCCAGCGCGCTCTGGAGGCCAGCCAGGCCGCAACTCAAGCCGACCCCGAAAACGCCTTCGCCTGGTTCAATCTGGGCAGCAACCTGGTGTACTTCGAGCGCTACGGGGAGGCCGCCGAGGCCTACGACCAGGCCCGCGCCCTCGGCCTGCCCCAGCGCATGCTGCGCTACCAGTTCGGGCCGTTCCACGCCTATTTCCAGACCAACCGGCTGGACGACCTCTTCGCCATCGTGGACTACGCCCTGCAGATCACCCCCAACAGCGAAGAGGCCAACCTGTGGCAGGGCTGGGGTTACTACCGCCTCGGCGATAATAACCGCGCCATCGAAGCCTTCCGCCGCGCCTATTGGGCCAACATCTATTCCTTCGATGCCCAGTACGCCCTCGACTTCATGGGTGCCAGCCCATGAAACCGGCCCGATACACCCAATCAAGGAGTGGTCACCCGGACAATTAATGTCGCGCAGGGGCAACCTGCGGTCGCCCCTGCTTGGAATCGGGAATTGCGCGGTTCTTCGCAACCACCGCCCGGTACTCCGGCGTGTTTTGAACCCCCCAATCGGTGCGCGGCCGGTTCAGCGCAAAACCCATGCAGATGCCCACCACGTAGACCGTAAGCAGGGGCAGCGCCGTAATCGTCAGCAGTACACTCTGCTTGCGACGGTAGAGGTATCCCGCATAAAAGGCGGTCAGCAATCCCGCCGCCCATCCCGACCCTCCGCTATTCGCCAGGAATGTCACGGCCAGCAGGCCGCCCGCCGTGAGCAGCCACAACCCATGCGCCAGTTGCAGCCGGTAGAACGCCAGGATCTGCGGCCCTACCCTTGCCTCCAGCAGCGCGTGGCGCATCGTCGTCCCCATGCTCATCGCGTTGCGCAAGACCAGTCCGCGGAGTTTGCCCAAGCCGCGTCCGGCGCTTTCCAGGTCGTCGTCCAGATGCGTCATCATCGGCGCGCCCAGCCGCCGCACCGCCCAGCCGTGTCCCCTCATCTTGCAGTACAACAGCGCCTCTTCCTGGGCGGTCTGGGCGACTTCGTAGCCCCCGGCCTGCTCCAGGGCCGCCCGCCGCGCCAGGAAGCCGTGCCCGCCCGTGCCGATGTGATCGTAAACCTCCGCGCCCTCCGGCGGCGTGCTTCGCCGGTCGCGCACCCGCACCGCACGTCCCCCCACCTGACGCACAGAATCGCCCAGTCCGCCCACCCCGCCCACACGTGGGTGCGCCAGCAGGTAGTCTAGCCCCACAGCCAGCCAGTCCGGGTGCACTTCACAGTCGCCATCCAGCAGGAAAACAAACTCGCCTTCCGTGAGCGCCAGCCCGCTGGCCCGGCCGTTGGCCGCCGTGTGGTAATCCGGGTGGGCCTGCCATACGCGCGCCCCCTGGGCAGCAGCGACGTCGGCCGAATCGTCGGTCGAACCGCTGTCGATGTAATGGATTTCAACCCGAATGCTATAGCGAGCCTTCAGCCGTTCAACGCTCAGGCGGACGGCCGCCAGGACGCGCGGCAGATGCCGGGCTTCGTTCCGGCCGATCACGACCACGTCCAGGCCGCCGGGGATGGGATTCAAGGGCTTCAATTTCATTCGGGCTGTATAATACCCCGCGAGGAGACCACAGACCATGCCCACATCATTGCAGGGCCGCCTGAGCCGGATCCAGGATCGGATGCTCAACGCCAATATCCTGTTCACGCTGCTGATTTTCTTCTTCATCCTGGCGCTGATCTACCCCATGCTCGCCAACGACCACCTGTTCGGGCGCGATCCCTGGCGGCACTATTTCTACAGCCGCTTCGGCGAGGCCCAATCCTTCTTCTCCAACCAGGTGCAGTTGCGCGCCGCCCCCACCGCCGATTCGTACCCCACCGTCCTGCGCTCCAACCTGTATCTGTTCAGCACCTTAACCGGCATTGACGCCTACTCCGTCATCCGCTTCTTCACCATCTTCCAGCGCGTCGTGTATTTCCTGCTGGTCTATGCTGTGCTCCAGGCGTTTACCGGCCGGCGGCGCGCGGCGGTCATAGGCGGTCTGCTGGCGATGACCTCATACTACTTCGTCTGGCGCTCCAGCCAGACCTGGCCGGAGAACCAGGCCGTCCTGATGCACCTGCTGGCACTGTGGGCCTTCGAGCGTTACCGCCAGACCAGGTCCCGCCGCGACCTGGCGGTCATTGGCCTGGCCGTGGTGGGCGCCATCTACACCCACCCGCCTTCTTTGTGGTTCCTGGGCTTCATCTTCGCCGGTTACGGCCTGCTGGCGTTCCTGGAGCGGGATTGGGATACGTTGCGCAAGTATCTCCTCGTGGCGGTCATTGGCGTCGTTCTGGCGCTTCCCAGCATTGCCATCATCACCAAGTCCTTCGTTCACACCCTCACCTCCAACCTGGGGGATGAATCGATCTACGCGCCCATCGCCCGCCAGCAGTCTCGCTATGACCCCATCGAACTCTTCGGCTACCAGTCCCTCCTTGGTACGCTGATGTTCGCGCTGACGGTGTTGGGCGTCATCGCCATCCTGCGCGGGGAGATTCGTCCCCGCCTGCCTCTCCTGGTGGTCTTCGGGCTGGGTTTCGTGCTCACGCTCTCCACCCACTACAATCTCTATATACCCCCCAACCGTACGATGGGCTACTTCTACCTGGCAGCCATCGTCGTGGCCATGCTGGGCATTGAAGCCCTGCTGGAGCACATGCCGCGCCGCTGGCTGCGGCTGGCCCTGGTCGGGCTGGTGGCCGTCACCGCTCTGATGATGGTGATTGAGACACCCGTCTATGATGATTATTCGTTAGGCGAAGTGGAGACCGCCGCCCTTGCCAACCGCTATCTTGAACAGCATCCGGGCGAGGCCGTCGGGTTCTACGGCCATGGCGCGCCCGCCTTCCTCCTTGAGAACCCGGAGGCCATTTGCCTGCGCATGCAGCAAAGGGTGGATGGCCGCTACGACACCCGCCGGCCGGATGAAGGCAACACCCGCTGCGAAATGCCCGCCCTCATGATCGCCAGTTCAGAAACGATTCGCGCCGTGCCTGGCTATACGCAAGTGGCTGTTCGGGGAATCTATACGTTCTGGCTGCGGCGCGACGCCCCCGAATTCGATTTCCAACCCTGAGAAGCTGTTTTGGAAAGGTATCGCTTGTTCAAAACGGGGCTTCTCGGGACAATTCTTACAGCTTCAAGGGCATTCTAATCAGTCTATGAGACCCGCCCGCGCCGCCAGCCCAGGGCGGCCAGGCCCAGCAGGCTCAAGGCCCCGCACACCGCCACGATGCTGACCGGCGTGATTCCCATGCCCAGCCGCGCCAGGTACACAAACGCCACCGGCTGCACGCCCAGGCACAACGCGAATGCCAAACCCGCCCGCGCCAGCCAATCCAGCTCATCGGCTGGATAAATCAGGAAACTCCAGATGAAGCCGCTGGCGAAGAACAAGAGGCCTCCGCCCAGTATGACCGGGACGATCTCCGCTGGGCCGCCGACCAGGAACACCAGCCCCGCCAGCAGGAACAACCCCAGCCCGGCCGCCGGCCAGCCGCGTCCCGCCGGCGGGTCGGCCTCATCGCGGCGGTAATAGCGTAGCAGCCCCCACAGCATCACGCCAAACAGGGCTAGCGCGCCTGCGCCGAAGAGTTCGTAGGCGAGTGCCCGGCGGTAGACCGCCGCCATGGCAATCAGCCAGACCAGCGTTTGGGCAGCGACATTCAGCCCGGTCCTGCGCGCTTCTGCCTCGTCCTCCGGCGGGAAGAGCAGCACCAGCGCGCCCAATAACGGCGTCAGCGCCAGCAAGAGAGTCCTGCGCTCCAGGGGCACCAGTTCGAACGCTTGGTCAAGCAGCGCCGTCGCCAGCATCAGGGCAAACAGCCAGGGCAGGGTTCTTCGTAGAGAATTCGGCAGAGAGACGGGTTTGCGCATACCCCCATTATAGCGTCCCAGCGCGCAATGTTCAGGCTTTCAGTTGTCGCTCTGCCATCGGGCGCTGACATCCGCCCGTACGAACTCCCAGAAGGCGGCCTGAGCCCCGCCTGCCGGCAGGGAGGTCTGTCTCCCCAGGAAGACTTCTTCCGTCATGTTCAGGCCGCGTACAGCCACTCCGGCCAGCCGCGCCGGACACAACCGCTCCAGAATTGTCTGAGGCACGAACCCGACCCCAAGACCCTGTTCGACGGCCAATGCCACACCCTCGGCGCTGCCCATCTCCAGTACAACCTCGAGCCGCTCGATCTCCACGCCCGCCGCCTGCAATGCTTGGCGCAACTCTTCGTAGGCCCGGCTGCCGGCTTCGTTGAGCACAAAACACTCTTCCAGCAGGTCCGCTGGCAGGATTTCACCCCGCCCCGCCCAGCGGTGGCCGGCTGGGACGGCCAGCATCAGCGGTTCACGCCGGTAGAGCAGGAATTCGGCCGACCGGGGTTCGCGGCCGGTCAGCTGGGTGAGCGCAAAATCGGCTCGTCCGTCGGCCAGCCAGGCCGCGGCCTGCTCGCCGGGCAGGTTACGGCAGGCCACCCGCACCAGCGGGTAGTGCCGGCGGAACTCTGCCAGCAAAGGCGGCAGGAGGAATTTTCCGGGGGCGGCGTCGCAGGCCAGCACCAGCCGCCCATGCACCTCGCGCTTGAGCAGCCTCATCGTCTCTTCGGCCTGCATGGAACCGGCCACGATCTGGCGTGCCATCGGCAGCAGCACGTCGCCTTCAGGTGTGAGCAGGAGCGTACGCCCCTGCCGTTCGAACAGCGCTACGCCCAGCTGGCCTTCCAGGCTCTTAACGTGCTGGCTTACGCTGGACTGAGTGAGATGCAGACGCTTGGCAGTCTGGGTGAAGTTGAGCGTTTCGGCCGCGACCAGGAAGACGTGCAGTTGATGGACGTTGAGCATGTTCGGCGGGGACGTGTTGGGTAGTGTGGTCCGATTATACTCAATAGGGAGTATTTGTGCAATTTGGAACAATTTTTCCGCCTTGGCCGCCGGGACGTCCCGCGAAAGGCATCATGTATAATCCGCCTGCACACTCACCAACTCGGAGGAATCGCCATGCCTGTTCGTACTGCCAGCGCCGTCTGGGTCGGCAATAACACCGAAGGCCAGGGGACGATGAAGATGGTCGGCTGGGAAGGCCCCTACGGCTTCAAGTCCCGTTTTGAGGATGGCCCCGGCACCAACCCGGAAGAGGTCCTGGCGGCGGCCCACGCCGGCTGCTTCACCCAGGCCCTTTCCGGGGTGCTTACCCGCGCCGGCTTCCCCCCAACCCGCCTCGAAACCAGCGCTGACGTGAAGATCGAAAAACTGGAAGAGGGCTTCCGCATCACCCAGATCGTCCTCAACCTGCGCGGCGAAGTGCCTGGCATCACCGCGGAGAAATTCCAAGAATCCGCCGAGAGCGCCAAGAAGAACTGCCCGGTTTCCAAGGCGCTGGCCGGTGTCAACGAGATTCTGCTCAACGCCATGCTGGTCTGAACTGCGCCCGCACCAACCCGGTCCGCCTAAATTGTAGGGGGAGTGGCGACGCCCCGGCGCTAACCCGCCGGCGCGCCCGCCGCCTCTAACGCCTCTGCGCTATCAGCCGCCGGCTCATCCGGCAGGGCATCCGGAAGTTCGCGTTCTAGATCCCGGATGCGCGGATTGGCATAGGCCAGCAGGCTCATCCCCCACATCGCCGCGCACGATAGCACGAACAGCAACCCGATGCCGCGCCCGGCGCCCACACCCATCAGGTCGCCCACCCAGGTGGCGGCCAGGTTCCCGCCCGGTAGCAGCAGCGGCGTGAACACCCTGTCGGCCAGCGGCCCGGCCAACCCCTGGGCGATAGGGCTGATGCTCTGGGCGATCATGCCCCGGATGGCGAACACCCGCCCCTGCACCTCCGGGGCCACCTTGGTCTGGAAGATCGCCTGGCTCATAGCCGAGGCCCACGGGATGAAGAACAGCAGCCAGCCGCGTCCCAGCGCTGACAGCCACACCTGCGGCAGCAGGCCGGTCATCAGGAACCCGGCCGCCGCCAGCCCGATGTAAAAGATCAGCGCCGGCACTTTGCGCTGTTTTGGCCCGCCCCAAGCGCTCATGATGATGCTGCTCACCAGCATGGCCGCGCCGCCCACCGAACCCACCAGCCCGGCCGCGGCCGGCGTGGCGAAGCCCAGCACCAGCGGCGTGGCCAGCACCCCCGACAGGCTGAGGAAGAAGTTGATCGCCGCGAAATACCACAGCAGCCCGAACAGCCCCGGCCGCCCCCGCAGGTAGGACCAGCCAAAAGCAGCGTCCTTCCACAGGCTGTTCTTCTCGCCGTGAGCGTTGTGCGGTGCGTATTCCGGCTGCGGGATACGCACCACCAGCAGCGCGCCCACCGCGAAGCCGTAGGTGATCAGGTCGATGGCGATGATGCCGTTCAGCCCGATCAGCCCGAACAGCGCCCCGGCGATGACCGGCGTCAGCAGCATTTCCAGCGCCTGGCCCATCTGCTGGATGCCGCTGGCGCGCCCGAGGTCGCGCTTGGGGACGAGCATCGTGATGCTTGCCTGGAAAGCGGGCTGTTGGAATGAGCCAAACAGCGAACTCGCCCCGGCGATGATGTAGATGTGCCACACTTCCAACCGCCCGGAGAATAGCAGTGCCGCCGCGCCTAGGGTGATGAACGCGTCCGCGCTGTCCACCGCCAGCATGATGCGCCGCCGATTGTAGCGGTCGGCCAGCACACCGGCCAGAGGGGCCAACAGGATGCGCGGCAGCGTGCTGAACAGCGCCACCAACGCGAACGGCGTGGCGTTGCCGGTCTCAGCGTAGATCCAGAAACCGAGGGCATAGCCTGTCAGGCCGGAACCCATCACCGAAATCATCTGTCCGATGGCGATGATGAGGAACGTGCGCATCCCTTTAGGCGCGGTGGTTGTCGTTGTCATTTGATTCTCCTTTCAAATTGGTTCCGGTGCCGGCCCGTTACTGACTATGGATCTGTCAATCTGAGGGAGCGGTCAACCCGGTCGCGGCCTCGTACAATACTCTCCCCGCGACCGAAGAATCTGGGCAACATCCGTCATTCCTGTCGGTAGAAGTAGTCACCTCTTCTGCTTCTTCCGCCGCCCACCGGCCTTTTTTGGCTTATCGAGTTCTTCGTGGTAGTAGAAACTGGGGTACAGCGCCACGGTCATGGCATACATGGGCGCTTCGCTGGCTCTGGCTTCCGGCTCGGCCTCGAATTCGGTTAGTAGCCCGGTCAGACGTTCCATGAATTCCTCCGCGCGCCCATCCGGGATGCGCCGCAGCACCCGGTTGAGGAACGCCCGCCGGGGGTGGTCCTGCGCCCCCTGCTGGCGGTTGAACTCGCGCGCTTCCAGGCTGCGGATCAGGTCGGCGCGGGTGGCGTCCAGCGTACTGACCAGCATTTCATTGATGGAGGTCAGGCCGCGTTCAGCGGCGAAATGCAGCAATTCCTTATCGAGCTCGAAATTCAGGGCGGCCGCTCCGTAGGACTTCTCGATGATGTTGCCCTTGACGCTGGTTTCGACCACCTGCACAAAGCCGTGTTTCTCCAGCAGGTTGATGTGGTAGTACAGCTTGCTGGCCGCCAGACCCAGCCGCTCGCCGATCTGGTTCACGGTCAGGGTCTGGTCGTTGAGCACCTCCATGATCTGGGTGCGCAGCGGGTCGGCGATGCACTTGAGCGCCTCCAGGTCCTTGATGACCAGGAGTGAAGCAGGCTGGCGCGGCTTAGTGTTCATTACATTTCTCTCTATCGTTGAAATTTATTTTTGCGATAAACAATAATAGTACGCTACCCTTGGCTTTGTCAAGGGAGAATCTAAAAACGGCGGTGGCCGCCGCTGGCTGAATGCGCGTGAACTTAAGCCTTCGAGAATTGCTTCAGGAAACCCGCCGCCCGTTCGTTCCCGCCTTTGCGGAACCATTTGAGCATCGGCCGCAGGTCCCCGCCCGTCAGCGCCGCTTCGCACGCATCCAGCCAGGCGCGCGCCGCCGCCCAGGAGGGATCCACGCTGGCGCGGCCGCGCTCCAGGGCCGCGCGCGCATCCTCCAGCCGGTCGTCGGCGCGCAACGCCAGGATCAGGTTGGCGTAGATCTCCCCCGCCTCGTCCACCAGTTTCCAATCGTTTTCGGTCTTCAGCAGCCCATCGATCGCTTTCGCCAGCCAGGCGGCGTCCCGCTCGGCCAGCCAGCGGCGCAGGGCCAGCAGACCCTCGAACCCCCGCACCAGTCCTACCACCCGCTTCCAGCCGTTCTGTTCGGCAACCTGGGCGGCCTCTTCCAGCAACTCGGCGGCATGTTCGAATTCGCCCTTTTCGATGGCGATCATGCCGAGATAGGCGGGCGCATACGCCTGAGCCGGCTTGTTGCCGGTCACCAGACTGAGCGAAAAGTACTGCTGCTGGCATTGCGCGGCGCTGTCCAGGTCGCCCTGGTCCATGCTCGTGATTCCCAGGTTGTGCAGCGCCACCACTTCGCCGTGCCGGTAGCCGATGGCCTGGCTGATGACCAGGGCGCGGCCGTAGGCTTCGGTGGAGGCCCGGATGTCTCCCCGGCCGGTGGCGATGATGCCAACGTGATTGAGCGAACGGCTTTCCGCCAGAGCGTCCCCGCCGGCCCGCGCCAGCGCCAGGCTCTGGTCGGTCAGTTCCTTGGCCTCGTCGTAATGCCCCAGGCGCGAGGCCGCCATCGCCTCGCCCATCACAAATTGCAGCAGCTCATCGGCGAGGCCCGTCTGGCGGACATCCACGCGGGCGCGTACGCGTTCGTAGACCGGCGGCGCCGCGGCCGGGTCGGCCAGCAGTTCGCTCAGGGCGTGAGCATACTGCCGCCCCCAGCGCAGCCAGAGCACGCTGCCCGCCAGGCTGTTGGCATCCTCGAGGTCTGCCTCCAGGGCGGCGAATTCGCGCCCGGCTTCCGCGGCGCGCCCCAGCGCATTCAGCGCCTCGCAGCGAGCCAGCCTGACGGCCAGTTCGGCTTCGCGGCGCGGCAGGCGCGGCCAGTCCTCCAGCGGGTTGGCGGTCAGCGATTGGCGCCGCGCCGCCGCTTCATCCGGAAGCTCCGGCGTCCTGATTTCAGTAGTCTTGCGCAGACCGTCCAGCAGCGCCAGCGCCTTCTCCGGCTCGCCGTTGAAATTCAGGGTTTCGGCCGCCAGGCGCGCCAGGGCCAGCTTCTGTACGCCCTGGGCCAGTCCCAACGCCTTTTGCAGCGCCAGCGCCGATTCGCGCGCCCGGTTCTGGCGGCGGTGCAGCAGGCCAAGCACTTCGTACCACAGGCTGGCCTCGAAGTTCTTGCCATGCTCCTCCAACGAGCGGGCGATGACCGGGATAAGCTGGATGCCGGCGGCCTGCCAGTTCTCGCCCAGGTTCAGCAGTTTACTGCATGCCCAGTTCTCCAGTCCGGAGAGCCAAGCCAGCCGGTCGGCGCGCGGAATGCGCGCCAGGGCGGCTTCCTGCAGGCGGCCATGCCGGAAGACCTGCTCGATCTCGCCAACGAACAGCTTGGAGGCTTCTTCGAACACGGTCTCGGTCTCGCGCAGCACCACCAGCCCGTTCTCCAGGTCGGCCCTTGGTTTCTCCCAGATGCGTTCGACCGCCTCGCTGGTAAAGCGCCGCCCCACCAGCGCGCCGCGCTTGGCAACTTCCTTGCCGTTCTGACCCAGGCGCTCCAGGCGTGCTTCCATCACTTCACGTGCCGAGCCCGGCAGCGTCAGTTTCTCCACCGCCATTTCGTCATTGAGCAGGCCCTGGTCCCTCAGGAACAGGATGACCTCGGTGGCGAAGAGCGGGTTGCCTTCTGTATGCTCGGCGATGCGCTCGGCAGTCGCAGTCGAGATCTCGCCGCTTGCCATGTCGATCAGCGCCTTCGCCAGCTTACGCGGCTCGATCTCCGTCAGACGGATCTCGTCCGCTTTACCTTCCGTTCCCCAGCGTGTGACCGGCTCATGCCAGTACGATTCGGCATCAAAGTCTTCTTCCCGCAGTGTGACGACTACGAACAGCGGGCCGTGCCACTCCACGCCTAAAACCCAGTCAATGAATGCGGCGGTATCCGCGTCGCCCTTCTGGACGTCCTCAAGGAACCAGATCCACGGCTCGCCGCGCGTGATGCCTTCCATCCAGTTCTTTACTTCGATGAAGGCCCCTTCCCACTTGCCGCGCCCATCCAGGCTGTGGATCTGCTGGCCCATCCCGCCGATGCCCAACACGAATGCCAGGAATTCCGCCGCCAGGGCACGCCGCTTCGGCTCCAGGTGCGGGTACTGTTCCGGCAGGGCGGCTTCCAGGCGTTCGAGCGTCTCGGCCTCGCTCAACGCCAGCGGCAGGTCGAAACGTGAGCGGATCAGGGTGTTGAGACCGTGCGAAGGCAGGCGCTCGCTATGGTCGTATTGGGCTACATCCACCCGGTAGATCTCCGGCTGGCGCTGCACCCAGTCGCGCAGTTCCCACACCAGGCGGCTTTTGCCCACCCCGGCCGGGCCGCGCAAGATGACCACCCGCGGGCTCCGCTCGCTAAGGCAGGTTTGCAGTTCTCCCTGCAGGCGCGCCCACTCCGCCTCCCGCCCCACGAAGGTCGGCAATTCCAGGGCCGGGGTCAGCCGTTCGGCGACCACCTCATAAGGCTGGACGGATTCGCGCTTGCCTTTCAGTTCAATGGCCGGGCGCGGGATGATCGAAAAATAACGGTGGGTTTCCTCGTACACCGGCCGCGAGATCCACACTTTCCCATGCGGGGCGGCATCTTCAATCCGGCGGGCGGTGTTCACTGTGTCACCCATGATGGTCCAGCTGCCCGACAACGCCCGGAACATCACATCTCCGGCGTGTACGCCCACCCGCAACTGGAACGGCAGCCCGGTTTCTTTGACGTAGTCCTGGAGCGTGGCCTGCATCGCCAGCCCCGCCCGCACGGCGTTGCGCGCCGCGCCCGGGTCCGGCCGCGGCAGACCGAACGTTCCGATGACGCCATCCCCCAGGAACTGGTAGATGCCGCCGTTGAACTGCTCGATGTCCCGGCCGAGGTTCTGGAACAGATCGCCCACCACGCGCGAGACCTCATCCGGCGGGCGGTCTTCAGCGAAGGCTGTATAGCCTACCAGATCGGCGAACAGGACCGTGACGTAGCGCAGTTCGCCGCCCGGCGCTGTGGTGACGTTGTGAGCGACGTAGGTCTGGATGAGTGGGGTGCTCGGAGCAGCCTGGCCGAGCAGCGCCGCGCCGCACGCGCCGCAGAATTTCATCACCCCTTGCAGGTCATCCGGCCAGGTGGTGCCGCAATTGGCGCATCGCATGCGCCGATTATACAGGAGGCAGTCAGCGTTTCGTGGGGTGAGTTTCGGACGCCAGCGTTATAAAAGCCGATAGGGCGCAATGCTCTGCGCCCTATCAAACCGGCGACCGTGAATCCCTAAGGCAACATTGCGGACGGGCGCATCATCCGCAACCCCCTTCGGCCTCCTGCCAGTAGATCGTCCCGCCGGCCGCGAACTCCAGCCGGTAGATGTGTTCCTCGCCGCTCGGGAACACATCCACGTACGTGCGGGTTTGGCTGTCCAGTTCAGCCAGCAGCCCCCCGTCGCGATACAGGTGGAACACGCCATCCGTCTCGCCGGCGGCGCTCAAGTAGACTTCCGGATCCCAGGCAAGCGTCAGGTGCGCATTCGCTCCGGCGCACTCCTGCTCCTGGATGACCAGCCCAGCCGAGGCATCGCCAAACAGGCCCGCCAGCCCGCCCCCGGCGGCCCCCACCTGCACCATCACGAAGCCGCTTCCCGTGTTCTCCGGGTCTCCCTCGGCGTTGCCGTTCGTTCCGGATTCGCCGTCGGCCGCGCCTTCAGCGGTGATCCCGCCTTCGGATTGGGCGGCAGCATTCGCTCCGGCGTGTGCGCTGGCCGAGAACAGGTCTGTACCGGCAGCGAGCGCGATTTCCCCAAGCGCCTTGACGGCACCGTCAAAGGTCTGGGTCACGCGCCCCCGTACTGCTGGTGTTGCATAGGCCGCGCCAGCCATCACCGCGGCCGTGGCCAGAATCTTGATTGCCAAACTCAATTTGGCCATCGTCGTCCTCCTTTCGAGGTAGTTCGAGCAGCCTGCAACGGAGTAGCCCACCGAAAGGCTTTTCGCCAAGACTCCGACCTTCCAGCGCGAGGCTCCGCGTCAGATGCCAATGGGCTACTTCAATAGTTGGCCGCTGTTCTTCTCCCACGAATTTCAAAACTCTTACGGCCAACTACATGGCTGCTCTGGCGATAACGCTCAGCGGCAAGCCTTGTTATGGAATGGACGTCGCACTTAAGAAGGAAATTCTCATAACGCCTTCCCCGGAAACCCGTTAACCCACTACAATAGAAGTGTGCAGAGCGATGAGCGGCCCCTCAGAGACGAGCCCGGCTTGGTGCGCCAGGCACGCAGCGGCGACGCCAACGCCTTTGGCCTGCTATACGATGCCTATGTGGACCGTCTATACCGCTTCATCTACTACCGGGTATCCGACGTACCGCTGGCCGAAGACCTGACATCAAAGGTCTTCCTGAAAGCTTGGGAGAATCTCCCCGGCTACCGTGACCGCGGGCTCAGTTTTGGAGCCTGGTTGTTCAGCATCGCCCGCAACACGGTCATCGATCATTACCGCACTGCCAAACAGGAACCCTCCTTGGAGACGGTCGGCCCGATCACCGACGAATCCATCGACCTGGAACGCTCGTTAAGCGAATCGCTGCAATCCGACCGCCTGGCCGAGGCCCTGCGGAAGCTGACGGATGAACAGCGCGAAGTGCTGGTCCTCAAGTTCATCATCGGGTATAGCACTGAGGAGATCGCCAGACTGATGAAAAAACGCCCCGGCGCGGTGCGCGCCCTGCAGATGCGCGGCCTGCAAGCCCTGGAGCGACTGCTGGGAGATTCGGAAATATGGTAGACATCTACAACACGCTCGATAGCATCTTTGACCGCATGAAGCGCGGCGAGGACCTGGACGCTATCCTGGACGAGTACCCGGACGACCGCGAGACCCTGCGGCGGCTCGTGCGCACCGCCCAGGAAGTGAAGAAAGGCGACTCCACCCGTCCCTCCAGCGCCTTCAAAGAGCGCACCCGTCCGCGCATCATGACCGAGATCACCAGCCGCAAGCGCGCCAAGCTGACGCCCTGGAAGCGCTTCCGGCTGTGGTGGCACAACCAGCGCCGCTGAACATCTCCCCAACAAAGCCGCCCTCCCAAACACTCAGGAGGGCGTCTCATTACGGTTTTCGCGCTCTTCAATCCTGATATAATCTGTCCTCGTTACTGTTAAGTAGTCCACCAAAAGTTTTTGGACAAGGGCGCCCTCAAGTTCTGGCCTGTTCGCTCTCGGAGAGCCTCCAGGACTACTTTTAGTAGTTGGCCGTTTGGGCGCACTGCTATTACTGATCACTTACGGCCAACTACATAGCCATCCAATTACCAGTTACCCACTACCAATTACTGGCCCTTATGAAATATCACATCTGGACCGAAGGCTGCCAAATGAACGTGGCCGACTCGCAGCGAGTGGCCTCGGCGCTGGAACGGCTGGGCTACCAGCCGGCCCGCGAGGCGCGCCACGCCGACGTCATCGTGCTCAACACCTGCGTCGTCCGCCAGAGCGCCGAAGACAAAGCCGTCGGACGGCTATCGTCGCTCAAGCCGCTCAAGGCCGCCAACCCAGGTCTGACCATCAACCTGATGGGCTGCATGGTGGGCGTCAAGGGCCATGAAGTCTTGGCCGAGCGCTTCCCGTTCGTGGATGTCTTCTCGCCGCCCTCCGACCCCGGCCCGCTGCTGGCCTACTTGACCCAGGACGAGAGCAAGCAGCTGGAACTGGCCGCGCTGGCCGAGCGTTTTGACCTGCAAGATGAGGCCCTGCCCCTGCCGCTGTATGAACGCGATTCGCTGGTGACGGCGCATGTGCCGGTGGTGCTTGGCTGTTCCCACGCCTGCACTTTTTGCATCATCCCCTACAAGCGCGGCGTGGAGCGCAGCCGCCCGGTGGGCGACATCGCGGCCGAAGCCCGGTCGCTGGCGCGCCAGGGAGTGAAAGAGATCACCCTGCTGGGGCAGATCGTCGACCGCTACGGCAAAGACACCCCCGACGGGCCGAACCTGGCGGCGCTGCTGCGCATCCTGCATGCTGAGGTCGAAGGTCTGGAGCGCCTGCGCTTCCTTACCAGCCACCCCAACTGGATGACCGATGACCTGCTGGAAACAGTGGCCGGCCTGCCGCGCGTGATGCCGCATATCGAAGTGCCGGTGCAGGCGGGCGACGACACGGTGCTGGAGGCCATGAAGCGCGGCTATGCCAACGCCGATTACCGTCGCCTTGTTGAGCGCATCCGCCAGATCGTCCCGAATGTTTCGATTGCGACCGACATCATCGTCGGCTTCCCCGGCGAGACCGAAGCCCAGTTCATGCAGACCTACGACCTGCTCGAAGACCTGCGGCTGGACGTGGCCCACTTGGCGCGCTATTCCCCCCGCCCCGGCACGGTGGCCGAGCGCCGCATGGCCGACGACGTGACCGAAGACGAGAAGATGCGCCGCTTCCGTCTGCTGGAAGACCAGCAGGAACGCATCGTCGGCGAGATTAACCAGAAGTTCCTCGGCGAGACGGTTGAAGTGCTGTTCGAGGAAAAGGTCAAGGGCCGTTGGCGCGGGCGCACACCCAATATGAAACTGGTCTTCGTGGAGAGCGAGCAGGACCTGCGCGGCCGTCTGCTGCCCGTTCAGGTCACTTGGACCGGCCCATGGAGCATGCAGGCGCGCTTGCTGCCGCAGCACGCCGACGCCCCCGCTCCGCTCGACCTGATTTCTATTCAATGACCCCTGGTCCGCCTGACGGGCCGGGTCCTGATGGAGACACAACCGATGGCAAAGAATCCCGCAAGCCCGGCTGAAGTCGAAGCCATGTGGCGCTCGCTGATTGAACAGGGCGAGATGGCAGCGTTCAATAAGAAACGCCGGCTATATCACGTCCTTCCCAGCGAGCCGCGCTGCAAGTTCTGCGCAGCCCCCTTCCGCGGCGTGGGCGGCGCGCTGGTGCGGACGGTGTACGGCACCCGGCCCTCGCGAGCCAACCCACACATGTGTAACGTGTGCGACGATTTTGCGGAGAAATTCCAGGGCGGCGCCGAGGTCACGCTCTCCATGTTGTTCGCCGACATTCGCGGCTCGACCAAACTGGCTGAGAGCATGTCCCCGGCCGAGTTCAGCCGCCTGATCGATCGGTTCTACAAGGTCAGCACTGAAATATTGGCCCGGCACGATGCTGCGGTGGATAAGTTGGCCGGCGACCAGGTCTCGGGCTACTTCCTGCCCGGCTTCGTGTCAGACCATGCCGGCTCCGGGCTGCGGGCCGCCCAGGAAGTGCTGCACGCTACCGGATATGGCAAACCGGGCGGTCCTTGGGTCGAGGTGGGCGTGGGCGTTCTCACCGGCACGGCCTTTTATGGCGCGGTGGGGCAGACTGGCGGAATGGTGGACGTCACCGCGCTGGGGGACAACGTCAATGTAGCCGCGCGGCTGGCATCTTCGGCCGCTGCGGGGGAGATTCTGACGACGCTGGACACATTGCAGGCCGCCGGGCGATCCGCTGAAGGGCTTGAGATGCGCCGTCTGGAGCTCAAAGGGAAATCCGAGCCGGTGGACGTTTACGTCCTGCGCGTAAGCGCCTGAAGCAACGGGTCAACACCGGCGGGCGCCATACCACCCGGGATTCCCGCCTCGCTCCAGGCATTCCAGACGCCGCCTTCTTCGCCAGCCGCGCCTCTTCGTACCATATCCAGTCCTCGTAACGCATCCGGGCCTCCTTGCTCGCCGATATCATAATAGAATATACGTTCTGCAAAAGCGGGTTTATTGAAGTGTCAAGAAATCAACAGATCAACGAGTAGACGTGGATTTCCTTGGCGACGCATACCTCGGCGACCTTTAGAAAATCTGGTATACTTAGACCATTCGTTCTAATTCCAAGGAGAGTGAAATGGCCTATCGCAGCGAACCCGGCGTACCGGCGATGATCGCCAACCTGCCAGAAAAGACCGGCAAGAGCCTCGAGGAGTGGTTCAAGGTACTGGCCGCCAGCCAACTGGAAAAACACGGCGAGATGATGAAACTGCTCAAGGGCGAGCATGGCGTCACCCACGGCTTCGCCAACATGATCTGCCTGATCTACCGCGAGGAGAGCGCCGCCATGCCTCCGCCCGGCGGCGACGACCTGGTCGAGACCCAGTACGCGAAGAAGCAGGAACTCAAACCCATCTACGACGCCCTCCTCACCGCCGCCCTGAAACTGGGCGCTGATGTAGAAGTCGCCCCCAAGAAAAACTCGGTCAGCCTGCGGCGCAAGAAGCAGTTCGCGCTCATCCAGCCAACGACCAAGACCCGCATCGACCTCGGCATCCAGCTCAAGGGCCAGCCGCCCAGAGGCAAACTGGAAAGTGGCGAGATGTGGGGCGGTATGTGCACCCACCGCATCCAGCTCTTCTCCCCCGCCGACGTGGATGCCGAAGTCCTGGATTGGATGAAAAAGGCCTACGCCGCGGCGGGGTAAGATGACCTTCTCTGGAAGCTGCTCGTTCGATTAGTGGAAAACAGGAGGCCCTGCGAGAATCACAAAGTGTCCCTAGTGTCGTCCTTGCCCCACCACATCCTCGCTCTGCAAATTCAGCGCCCGCACCAGCAGCCGGTAGGCGCTGCGCAACAGGTTGGCGGTCAACGCCCCCGCTTCCACGTCCATCTGCGTTTCGGCGGGCTGGCAGTCGCCCGCGGCTGCCTGGGCCGGGTTGTTCGGTTTGCCGAACGCCATGATTGCCAGGCTCAGCATCGTAAGGATGAGCAGGATCTTCAGACCGAAGTGCATGGCAGTTCCTCCTACAAGCCCAGCATAGCCGGGCATGGCGGTTTCCCCGCCCGCCGAAAGTAGGATTGCACCTCGACGGGCGGCCGATTTCCAGCATAGGCCAAACCGGGGAAAAGCTCGACCGCCCGCATCCCCTGAATCGGCCTGCCAGAAACTTGACACACCCCGGCAAAACCGCTATAATCCGCCAGTCCGCCAACCGGCGGGATTTTGAATCTGCAATCATCCGCAGGAGTTGAACCATGACGCCGCTTCCAAAGCGAAAACTTAGCAAGGGCCGCCGCGACCGCCGCCGCGCCCACGATGCTCTGACCGCCCGCAACCTGGTGGCCTGCCCCAATTGCAGCGAGATGCGCCTGCCGCATCGCGTCTGCCCCAATTGCGGCCACTACAAAGGCCGCGAGGTCATCGCCGTCGAGCGCAAATAAGCCCTGACCCGCAGCAATGCGGGTTTTTGTTTTCCCTGGCGTCAACGCGGGACGGGGCAACGTGTCACCAGGAAACCCTCTCCTTCGGCGGTATTCCCTGTTCCTCGTTGCCTCGGCAACTCGTTGACCTTCCTTGTGTTATAAACAGCGCATGGACCTCAACCCCAAAACCACCGCCTTCGTCTTCCCCGGCCAGGGTTCACAAAAAGTGGGCATGGGCAGGGAACTTGCCGCCCAATACCCCGCCGCCCGCGCCATCTTCGACCAGGCCGACCAGATTCTGGGCTATGCGCTTTCCGCCCTGTGCTGGGAGGGCCCGGAAGAAACGCTCAACGAGACCCTCCACACCCAACCCGCCCTGTACGTGCATTCTCTGGCGGCGCTGGCCGTTTTCCGCGAAC
Source organism: Chloroflexota bacterium (assembly GCA_016191875.1). Classification (GTDB taxonomy): domain Bacteria; phylum Chloroflexota; class Anaerolineae; order Anaerolineales; family UBA11579; genus SCUK01. The sequence goes on along the minus strand of JACPVG010000031.1, from coordinate 71,269 downwards.
GCTTTCCGGTCTTCCGGCCCGCCTTCATGGCCGGGCATTCGCTCGGCGAACTGAGCGCCCTGGCCGCCGCCGGCGCGCTGGCCTTTGAGGCCGGCCTGCGCCTCGTCCGCCGGCGCGGCGAACTCATGAAACGTGCCGGCGAAACTTCACCCGGCGGCATGGCCGCCATCCTTGGGCTGGACATCCCCCAGGTCGAGAACATCTGCGCCGGAGCCAGCCAGGGCGGCGAGACCGTCCAGGTCGCCAACGACAACTGCCCCGGCCAGATCGTCATCTCCGGCTACTCGGCCGCGGTGGCGCGGGCAGTGGAAGACGCCAAGACCGCCGGCGCGCGCCGGGCGGTCGCCCTGCCGGTCAGCGTGGCCGCCCATTCGTCGCTGATGGCCAGCGCCCAGACCGACTTCACCCAGGCCGTGGAAACCGCCGCGCCCCAGGCCCCCGCCGTGCCCGTCATCGGCAACGTCCACGCCCGCCCGCTGGAGAGCGCCGAAGACATCCGCACCGACCTGGCCGCCCAACTCACCAGCCGCGTGCGCTGGACGGAAACCATCGAATACCTGAAAAGTCAGGGAGTCAAGGCCTACGTGGAGATGGGTACGGGCAGCGTCCTGGGCGGCCTCATCAAGCGCATCGACGCCGACGCGGCCCGCCATACATTCGGCGAACCGGCGGATGCCGCCGGGCTTGGTGGTTAGCCCCTGATATCTACCCGGCTCTGCGAGGACGCAGGCTAAGGTTCGATCGAATACAGCCCGAAATCAAGAATCTCCGCCCAGAACGTATCGCTGATTAGAAGCGGTGAGATCGCGACCGCCTGAGGCCCGGGCCAATCCGGCGTTGTGAGAATCGCTCCGAAAGCCTGCGGCTGCTGCGGCCATACCAACCCGTAAGCGAATTCTTCATCCCCGGTCCGCCAGTACAGCGCGGTTGCCGGCCCCTCGGACATCATCGTTATTTCAAGGTAATAAACCGAATTGGGCTGCAACGTAACCGTTGTGTCAAACGTGCGCCCATCCGGGAAGACCATGTATTTATGCCCGACCCGCAGCCCGCCGCCGCCGAGTTCTTCCACAACCAGAAACGTGCGCAGAAATCTGGCTTCCTGTTTTAGTACGCCGTCAACGAGATTCTCCCCGGCGATCCCCGCCCGGCAACCCTCCAGGTCCAGCACCGGGGTCAATCCAGCGCCGGGCTGCGCCGCGCGCCGGATCTCATCCTCACAGCGCACCGCCTCCGACTCGATGGCCATCAGCACAAGCCGGGGCGTTTCCAGTTCGCCAAACGCGGCCTGGAACCGCCAATTGGCTGGCCAGGCTTCTTCCCAGAAATCATCCTCCTCCAAGAGGGTAAACCCGGACGTATAAGCGCCTGGGGCGCGTGTCATGCGGTTGATGTCAACGCTATCGTCATCAAATCCGGTTGCGTATCGGAGCAACGCCTCGTGCAGCACCGACCCGACCAGGATGGGGCCGCCCAAGTCCTTGCTGCGCACAGCTGCCACCGCAGCTCGCCAGGGTTCAACGGGCAATGCGTAGCGCTCTTTTGCCTCGGCCATGATGGGCAGAGAAGAAACCCCCAGCCCCACCGCGGCCAGGAATGCCAGTCGCTGCCTGATTGCAGGGCGCGCCGGCCGAAATGCCAGACACGCCAGCGCCAGGAACGTCAACCCGCGCATCCCGTTGAAGAGCAAAGCGGCATGCCCGGCCAGCAGCCATTCTGGATTATCAAACTGAGCGATGTGAATCCCATTCGGCCGCGCAAGGAGAAAGCCGCCAAGCGCCAATACTGCCGCCGCGCTGGTCGCAGTCCGGGTCGATTTTCCCCCCAGCAGTTGGGTCAGGAACGCCGACACGAACACGACCGGCAGTGCGAACGTAAGGCCATAGCCCAGGGCTTCAAAGGCTTGGTCGCCTGGCGTCGCCAGGAGTTCGCCCAGGTAACCTGCCAGCAGCAGCCCGAACGCGAGGCTAAAGTCCGGTCGGACAGTCGCGCGCACTTCCGTCCGCTCGAGGCGCCACACAGCCAGAGCCAGGATCCACAACAGCATCTCTGGTCGGCGCAGGGCCTCCAGCAGACGATCATGCAACTCGGCCAGCGGCGCAAGCGCCAGGAAGCCCGCCAGAATCGCCGCAACCAGCCAGGGCGCGACGCCAGGTCGGCTTCCCAGAGTTCGGGGGCGCAGCAGGCTGATCCCCACGATCCCCGCCAGCGCCACGCCCAGCGGAAGCGAATAGACTCCGACGAACACGATGGACACCCCTAAGGAGAGCCAGTGCCAACCGCTGATTCTCCCCGGGCTGGTGAGCGTACTGCGCAGCACCCAAAGCCCGGCTAGCACGACGAGAGCGTTGGGTTTCAGCGCAGCCCCAAAGAAGACGTCGACCGGCAACGCCGCCCAGAGCATGGCGCTCAACAGGGCCGTCTTTGGGCCGCTTACTGCCAGGCCCAGCCCGTAGACGAGCGCCACGTTCAGCAGGGAAGTTGCCACAGGCAAAAAGAAGGTGGATGTATCGCTAACGCCAAACAGGAAATACAGTACGGCCAATGGGAACTGCGCCAGGAGCACCTGCGGGGGGTGGCGCGCCAGGAGTTCCACCGCGATTGCCCCGGCGTTGCCGCCTGCCAGAACAGCGCGCATTCCGCCGGTGGCATGCCAGGCGGCCTCGGCGGAAAAAACTGTCTCGCCCAGGCCGATTCCCGCCCCCCAAATGGCGCGTAGCCAGGCGGCCACGGCCAGTACGGCCAAGAGCGGCCACTTGAGCTTCAACCACTTCATCAGTGGCAGCGCCATTTACGGGGCCCCTGAGTGGAACCAGTACAGGCGGAACGACACCGGGATCTTTCCGCTCGCGTCGACAACCGCCCGCGCCCCGGCGGGCGCGCGAGTTTCAGGATCGAAGAGGATCAAGAGCGCGCCGTCCGGCAGTCCGGCCTCGCTCCAGTCGCTCACCGGCTGCAGGGAGTGATTGGCCAACACGCCGGACGCCCCCTGCCAGTCAAAGTCCAGCTCAAAGTCAAACGCGAAGGCGATGCGCGGCTGGTAGTCGGGCGCATCGGTATACACCTGCAAGTTCGCCCTATCGGGGGTCGCGCCCGCCGCCCACACAAGTTCGTCCAACAGGACGCGGCGATCAGTGTAGAGACTACGCGAGAACGGCCCGGCCGGGGCAAACGACCCCACGCCGATTGCCAGCACCAGCGCCCATCCGACCCCTGACCGGAGAGCGGGCCTGCGGTCGTCGCCGCCAATGCTGAACCACACCAGCAGCCAGGCCAGCATTCCACCCCCCAGGGCCCAGTCCGGGTCGGATTCCGCATTCACCCGGCCAGCGGCCAGCAAAGTTGCCGCCCAACACATCAGCGCCCAGGCCGGCACAAGAGCCTGGAGTCGCACTCTCCGCAGGGTTTCCCCCAGAAAGACTCCGGCCAATACCGCAAATGGCGGGAAAACAAACAGCATGTTCCGCCCATCCACCCAGTCCTGGAGCGGATAATAGAGCGCCGGTTCGGTACTGATGGTCCCCCATTCGTAATACAGGAACAGGAAAGCCGCCCAAGCCAGTAGGGGCAGATGGCCAGCCTGCCATTGTCTGATGTAATGGAGAAAACCTGCTAGAAAAAGCAGGCCCCAGATGAAAAAGACCCCCGTCTCGCGCCCGAACCCGTCGCCGGTCGGCTGGTTGATTCGTCCCAGCAGCAACGCCGAGGAAAAGTCCGCTGCCGTTGAGGAAAGCACGCTGAGAAATGACGGCGGCTGCAAGAAGATGTAGATCAGCCCGACTGCGCCGGCAGCCGCCCACGTCCATTGGCGCTTTGCAAGCCACAGGATGCCCCGCCGGGCGGACCAGGCTATCAGGAAGAGCGCCGCGACCGCCGCCAACGGTTTGATCGACAGTCCCCAGCCAATCGACGCCAGGCTGACGCCCGCCCACCCCAGCCGGCCGCGCCAGCCCGCCGCCCGCTGGGCGCGGAAAGAACAATACATCGCCGCCGTGCAGAAGAACGTCATCGGCCCGTCCGGCAGCAGGTCGGTCGCCAGGAACACATCCAGCGGGAACACGGCCCACAACATGGCGGCCAGCAAGCCGGCCCGCGGACCACTGAACATCACCCCCAGCGCAAAGATCAGCACAACTGTCCCCAGCGAGGCCGTCAGCGGAAACAGGACCGTGCTGAGTTCGCTCACCCCAAACAGCCGGTAGGCCAACGCCACCGGCGCGTAAAGCCCCACCCGCGCCGTGCCCTCCTCCCAGACATCAAAATGCGTCCTGCCCTGCGAAAGTTCGTAAGCCGCAAAAGCGTAGTGCACATCGTCCCCGCGCACCATGCCCGTGAACAACTGCATGCGCACAAAGAGAGCCGTCGCGAGAACGAGGGCCAGCAGGGCGAGGTCGGTTCGGCTTGTGCGTGGGCGGTCGGTCATGAATGGGATGAACAATGGGAATGCGGCGATTATACCGCGCCAGACAAGGCCATTGATTCAGCCCTAAAAATCCGGTACATTGGGTAGTGATACAACCCACAACCGCCTGGGGAGCCAAAACGTTGCAGACCGCCAAGAACTGGGTTCATACCCGCCAGAATCTCATCGCCGTGGCCATGGGCCGCCAGCCCGCCGATCTGGTCATCAAAGCCGGCCGCTGGGTGGCCGTGCAATCCGGCGAGATCCTGCCCCACACCGATATCGCCATCAAGGACGGCCGCATCGCCTTTATCGGTCCGGACGCCAGCCACGCCATGGGTGAGGGCACACAGGTCGTTCAAGCCCGCGGCCGCTTCCTCGTCCCCGGCCTGCTCGATGGTCACATGCACGTCGAGTCCGGCATGGTCACCGTCACGGAATTCGCCCGCGCCGTCATCCCGCACGGTACTACCGGCATGTTCGTCGACCCGCACGAGATCGCCAACGTCTTCGGCCTCAAAGGCGTCAAACTGATGGTGGACGAGGCCGCGGTCCAGCCCATCCACGTCTGGGTGCAGATACCCTCCTGCGTGCCGTCCGCCCCCGGCCTGGAAACGCCCGGCGCCGCCATCGGCCCGGAAGACGTCGCCGAGGCCATGACCTGGCCCGGCATTATCGGCCTGGGCGAGATGATGAACTTCCCCGGCGTGTTCAACGGCGACGAAACGATGCTGGCCGAAATGGCCGAAACCGCCCTGCACGGCAGGACCATCGGCGGGCATTACGCCTCGCCCGACCTCGGCCTGCCTTTCCATGGCTACGCCGCCGGGGGCGCGCAGGACGACCACGAAGGCACCCGCCTGGAAGACGCCATCGCCCGCGTCCGCCAGGGCATGAAGGCCATGCTCCGCCTCGGCTCGGCCTGGTACGACGTGGCTGCCCAACTGCCCGCCATCCTCGAACACGGCCTCGACCCGCGCGGCTTCATACTCTGCACCGACGACTCGCACTCCGGTACGCTGGTGAGCGAAGGCCACATGGACCGCGTCGTACGCCACGCCATCCAGCACGGCCTGCCGCCCGTCACCGCGCTCCAGATGGCCACCCTCAATACCGCCGAGCATTTCGGCGTGTCGCGCGACGTCGGCCTGCTCGCCCCCGGCCGCTGGGCGGACATACTCCTGGTTTCCGACCTGGAAAATCTCGTCATCGACGCCGTGTATGGCCGGGGCGTCCTCCTGGCCGAAGACGGCCGCCTGCTGGCCGACCTGCCTGTCTACGCCTATCCGGAATGGGCAAAGCAATCGGTCAATCTTGGCCGCCCGCTGGCCGCCGCCGATTTCGTCCTACCTGCCCCGCGCGACGGCGCCCTCACCGCCAACGTCATCGGCGTGGTCGAGAACCAGGCCCCCACCCGCCATCTGCGCCTGCCGGTCAATTCCACCAACGGGCAGATTCACGTGGACCTTAGGAACGACCTCGCAAAGATTGCGTTGGTGGAACGCCACCGGGCGACTGGCGGCGTGCAGGTCGGGTTGGTGCAGGGCTTCGGCTTCACCGGGCCCTGCGGCCTCGCTACCACCGTCGCCCACGACAGCCACCATATGATCGTCATCGGCACATCCGAAACCGATATGGCTCTCGCCGCCAACGCCCTCGCCCAAATCGGCGGCGGCCAGGTGGTCGTGCAGGCTGGCAAAGTCATCGGCCTGGTCGAACTGCCCATCGCCGGCCTGATGTCTACCGAGCGCGCCGAAGTCGTCGCTCGAAAAGCCGAGGCTGTTCTGGCCGGTTTCCGCGCCTGTGGCTGCACGCTCAACAACCCCAACATGCAGCTCAGCCTTCTGGCCCTGGTCGTCATCCCCGAACTGCGCATCTCCGACCTTGGCCTGGTGGACGTGACGAAATTTGATTTCGTGCCGGTGTTGGAGGACTGACCCTTAATTCTTCGCGGCGGAGTCGTCCGGATATTCCGCCGGTGCTACAATCGTGTCATGCGGTCGTGAACGACCGTGCAATTAGACCTAAGTAAGGAGAGAAGAAATGCGCAACAAACTATTTCTGTTCCTCGGCCTTCTGGTCATCGCCTCGATGATTCTGGCGGCCTGCGCGCCCCCCCCGGCCGACGACACCGGCGCGCCCCCCCCGGCTGACGACACCGGCGCGCCCGCCCCGTCTGACGACGCCGGCGAACCCGCCCCCGGCCCCTTGACCTTTGGCGTCGTTCTGGTCGGCCCCCAGAATGACCGCGGCTGGAGCCAGGCGCACGCCGAAGGCGCACAATATGTCGTCGACAATCTGGAAGGCGCCAATCTGATTCTCTTCGAGCTGCTCAACCCGGCCGACAAACCTGAAGCCACCCTCGAAGGCGTGGTGGACGACATGGTCGCCCAGGGCGCCACCCTCATCCTGACCACCTCGGATGAGTTCGAAGAGGATACGATGGGTGTGGCCGAGAAGTACCCGGATGTGACCTTCATTAACATTTCCGGCGATGACGCCCTCACCGGCGAAGCCCCCGACAACCTCGGCAACATCATGGGCCGCATGGAAGACATGAAGGCCATCGCCGGCTGCGCCGCGGCTCTCACCACCCAGACCGGCCAGATCGGCTACCTCGGCCCGCTCATCAACTTCGAGACCCGCCGCCTGGCCGCTTCGGCCTATCTCGGCGCCCGCTACTGCTACGAGAACTACCGCGGCCTCGACCCGGCCGACCTTCAGTTCACCGTCACCTGGATCGGCTTCTGGTTCAACATCCCCGGCGTCACCCTCGACCCGACCGAAGTCGCCACCAACTTCTTCGACAGCGGCATCGACGTGATCATGAGCGGCATCGACACCACCGAAGGCATCGACGTGGCCGGCCAGCGCGCTGCTGCCGGCGACGCCGTCTGGTCCGTGCCCTACGACTTCGAAGGCGCCTGTGAGACCGCCCCGGACATCTGCCTGGGCGTGCCGTACTTCAACTGGGGCCCGTCCTACCTGGCCCTGGCGCAGTCCGTCGCCGATGGCACCTGGACCCAGTCCTGGGACTGGAACGGCGCCAACTGGGCCAACCTGACCGACAACGACACCACCCACGTCGGTTGGATCAGTGGGCCCGGCCTGAGCGCCGAAGCCCAGGCCAGCCTGGACCTGTTCATCGCTGGCATGGCCTCGGGCGGCATCAACGTCTGGACCGGCCCGATCAACCTGCAGGACGGCAGCGCATACATCGCCGCCGGGCAGGCCGCCACCGACGAGCAGATCTGGTACCTCCCGCAGTTGCTTGAAGGCATGACCGGCCCATCCGAGTAAACTGCCGGAATTTCCTGGGACAGCAACCTGCCCCGGAATCCAGACAAGCCACACGCAGGGGCGACCTGCGGTCGCCCCTGCGTGGTTTTCTGCCGGGCCTTTCCAACCGAGGCCACCCCTCCTTGCACGGACGGCGCAATCTGTCCGCCTGTCCTCTTGTCCGCCCATCCCCCCAAATTGATGTAAGATAATCTCGGAACCCGGCCGCCATGCACATCGAACTGCGCGACATCCGCAAGACTTTCGGCGACGTCAGAGCCAACGACGGCATCAGCCTTGCCTTTGAACCCGGACGCATCTACGGGCTGCTGGGGGAGAACGGCGCCGGCAAATCCACTCTGATGAAGATTCTGGCCGGCTACCAGCCCGCCGATAGCGGCCGAATCCTCCTCAACGGGCAACCCGCCCATTTCGCCACCCCCGCCGACGCCCTGCGCCGCGGCGTCGGCATGGTCTACCAGGACCCGCTCGACTTTCCGCCCTTCACCGTCCTGGAGAACTACCTGCTCGGCCGCGACCGCGCCGTCAATCTCGACTTCCGGCAGGCTGCCGCCGAACTCAGGGCCATCCTGGACCGTTACGGCTTTGCGGTCGATATGGACGCCGCCATCGGCAGCCTCAGCCTGGGTGAGCGCCAGCAACTGGAACTCGTCCGCCTGCTGGCCGGCGGTGCCCAGGCCCTCATCCTCGACGAACCCACCACCGGCATCTCCGCCAGCCAGAAAGACGCCCTCTTCGCCACCATGCGCCGCATGGCCGCCGAAGAAGGCAAGTCCATCATCCTCGTCAGCCACAAATTGGAGGAGATACAGGAACTGTGCGGCCATGCTTTCGTCCTGCGCAAAGGGCAGCTGGTCGGCGAGACCGCCCTGCCGTGCCCCAACCGGGCGCTGGTCGAGATGATGTTCGGCCAGGTTCCGGAGCGCACCCCCCGCCCGCCCGCCGCCGTGGAACAACCGCTCCTGGAAATCTCCGGCCTGGGCGTGCGCACCCAGCGGCTGACCGTCGGCGACATCAACCTGTCCATCCGCCGCGGCGAAGTGTTCGGCCTGGCCGGGCTGGAGGGCAGCGGCCAGGCCCTGCTGATGAAGGCTGTCGCCGGGTTGCTGCCCGCCGCCTCTGGCCGCATCGCCCTGGACGGTCTTGACATCACTCATCTTGACTACCATCAGACCCGCGCGGCCGGGGTGGCCTACGTGGCCGCGGGTCGCCTCGAGGAGGGCCTCATCGCCGGCCTCTCGCTCACCGAACACATCCTGCTGGCCGCCCCGCGCCGTGACCAGACCTTCTTCATCCGCTGGGGCGCGGCCCGCGAGACGACCTCCGGCCGCATCGCCCTGTGCGAGGTCGTCGGTGTCCCCGATTCCACCGCCGAGCAACTCTCCGGCGGCAACCAGCAGCGTATGTTGTACGCCATGCTCAACGAAGGCTTGCGCCTGATTCTGCTCGACCAGCCCACCCGCGGCCTGGACGTGCGCTCGGCGGACTACATCTGGGAACTGCTCTACGCCCGGCGACGTGAAGGCACAGCCATTCTGTTCTACTCCCCCGACCTGGACGAGATCATCGAGCGCAGTGACCGCATCGCCGTCTTCTCCGGGGGCGTGATGTCCCGCATCGTCGAGGCCGCCCGCACCACCGCCGACGAACTCGGCCATCTCATCGGAGGCCAGCAGTGAAGGTCGTCCCCCTGCTCAAACGCATCTGGCCGCTCATGCCGGTGCTGGCTTCATTGGCGTTCATCCTCGCCCTGCTGCTGATTTTCGGGGCCGACCCGGCGACCGCCTTCCAGGCCCTCTGGCAGGGCGCCTTTGGCTCGCGCGATCGCCTGCTCGGCACGCTGGCGTTCTGGATTCCGCTCGCCCTCTGCGCCATCGGCCTGATGCTTACGTTCACCGCCGGCCTGTGGAACATCGGCGTGGAGGGCCAGCTCATCCTCGGCAGTATCGGCGCGTCGTGGGTGGCGCTCAACCTCAAGGGCCAGCCCGCCTGGGTGCTCATCCCGTTGGAATTACTGGCCGCCATGGCCGCCGGCGCGCTCTGGGCCGCGCTCAGCGCCCTGCTCAAGACCCGCGGCAAGGTGCACGAGATCTTCAGCGGCCTGGCCCTCACCAACCTCGCCATCATCCTCACCAACTATCTCATCTCCGGCCCCTGGCAGCCGCCCGAAGGCGGCAGTTTCCGCGGCACCCAGCCTTTCCAGGAGGCCGCCCTCCTGCCGCGCCTGTTCGACAGCCGCTTCAGTCCGCTCTCGCTGGTCCTGATGAGCATTGCCTTGGTCATTGTGGCCGTGCTGCTCGGCAACACCACCTGGGGGCTCAAACTCAAGGCGCTCGGCCGCAACTCGCGCTCGGCCTTCCTGCTGGGCGTCTCCAGCGAGCGCGAGGCCGTCATCGCCATGATGGCCTGCGGCGCGCTGGCCGGCCTGGGCGGCGCGGTGCGCGTCCTCTCCTGGTTCGACAGCCTGCGCCAATCCATCTCCGGCGGCATCGGCTTCCTCGCCCTGCTGGTCGTCATGCTCTCCGCCTACCGCATGTTCTGGGTGCCCTTCGTGGCCTTCTTCTTCTCGGCCGTCCTGCAGGGCAGCATCACCCTGCAATTGCGCACCCAGCTGCACTCCTCGCTGGGCGGCATCCTCACCGGCGTGCTCGTCCTGCTCACCCTGCTATTCGGCGATTACAACCACCTGCGGCGCCTGCGCAAGGAGTCCCGCCCCGATGAATGACACCCTGCTCGTCCGCATCCTGGCCTCCATCGCCCTGCAGGCCGCCCCGCTGATGATTGCCGTCACCGGCGAGACGCTCACCGAGCGCGCCGGCGTGGTCAACCTCTCGCTGGACGGTAAGATGCTCATGGCCGCCATGACCGGTTTCGTCGTGGCCTACACCACCGGCAGCCTCATCCTCGGCTTCCTGGCCGCCGCCCTGGTGGGCGCGCTGTTCGCCCTCATCGTGGCCTTCGGCAGCATCACCCTCAAGCACAACCAGGTCGCCATCGGCTTCGTCCTCACCCTGCTGGGCGCCGACCTGAGCGCCTTCCTCGGCCAGAACTTCACCCGCCTGCCCGGCCCCAGCGTCGGCAAGTTCGCGGTCCCCTACCTCAAAGACCTGCCCGTCCTGGGGCCGATTTTCTTCAACCAGAACGCCATCTTCTACTTCGCCATCCTGCTGGTGGCGGCGGCCTGGTGGTGGCTGTTCCGCACTCAGCCCGGCCTGCACCTGCGCGGCGCCGGCGAGCGCCCGGAAGCCGCCTTCGCCCGCGGCGCATCCGTCACGCGCCTGCGCTACCTCTACACCGTTTTGGGCGGCGCGCTCGTGGGCGTCGCCGGGGCTTCCTATTCGCTCGGCATCAAGATCGGCTGGAGCGAGGGCCACACCGCCGGGTTGGGCTGGATCGCCCTGGCCATCGTCATCTTCGGCGGCTGGTCGCCGGCGCGCGGCGCGCTGGGCGCGGTGGTGTTTGGCGCCACCAAGTCGCTGGCCACCGTGTTCCAGCAGAACGTGCAGGGCGTCTCGGTGGTGGCCTTCAACACCCTGCCCTGGCTGCTCATGATAGGCGTGCTGCTCCTGGTAAGCAGCGACTGGGTCGCCCGCGTCGCCAACCTCCTGCCCCCCCGCCTGCGCGGCGGATTCCTCAGGCTCGTGCAGGTCACCCCGCCCCGCGCCCTCGGCGTCGAGTTCGGGCAGGAGTGAGCCGCCCAATGACTGGCCGTAACCGCCCTCAACCGAACCTCCTGCGCCGCGTCTCTCCTTTGCCCATCGGGCTGGCGATGCTGCTTCTTGCCGCCTGCGCCCCGGAGGCCCTGGCGACACCACCGGCAGCAGATCCTTCTGCGTTCCCCCCGACCCCGGTGGCCGAGTCTCCGATCCTTGAATCCACGCCTGCCGTGGGGCAGCCGGGAGAGGGAGAGACGGGAGAAGTCAGCGAGCCGGTGACGGTGGAAGAATGGCTTGCTGCATATCCTGATGCAAACCCGGTATTTGTAAACGCTGCCTGGCCAGAGAAGTACGCTGCGTGGGCCAAAGACTGGCTCCATTTAACCGAGGAGCAACGGTGGGAACTTCACCAGTTTACCGTAGCATTGCGCGATCGGTACTTTGAACAGTTAGGGCTCGAGCCTCCGGCTTTAAAGGGTATTTCTCCCGAGCTGACCAGCATGGCAGAAATGATGTGGCTCGTGCAAACCCACCCGGAGATTACGGCCCAGATCTACGCCGAAGGAAACTACCCCACCATCCTTACGCCGTGGGAGCGGGAACTTCTGAAAATGCAGCCGGTGTTTGTGAGATGGAGCGAAATTTCTAATAATCGCCCATTTTATTACGGCACTGATGACGGAGCCTTCTTGACATACGAACAGAAATTTGAAGGTTTTAATGGTTTCCCGCGGCTGCATGCATACAGAGCAGATGGAATTTATGAATTTTTTGATTATCCGTTTCCAGACAACCCAGACATTTTCTTCGCCGTCCAGGGCATGGTTTCGCCCAGGTCTACACCCCAGGACAGCCCAAACATTGTTTTTACCGGTTGGGTCGGACATTTTGATGATATCATCATTAGATCTGGAGATACGGTTATCGGGGGTCCTTTTGGAGAAAGTGCCAGAATTTATCCGTTGCCCGAAGGCGTGGAAATAAACCTGGGGCCCACAGTTTTTGCAAGTGGGAAACCCGTAACCCGCCAGGATTTGTTAAACCTTATTGGTGCAAATATCACTTTCGGTGCTATTGAGCGTTTTGATGCAACGCTCCCGGACGGAAGGAAGCTTACTGTTTCACGCTTTATAGACCCGATCACGGGGTATGAGCTTATCGTTGACATTGGCGGGTTTAAAATCGTGCCCACGAACGCGTCGCCCTGGCCGGTGGAAGAAGAGTAAAGTAGGAAGAGAGAAAATAGTTTACAGAAAGAGAGTGCGGGATTGCTTCCCGCATTTTTCTTTGCTACAGTGAAAGCATGAGGCGTATCTGGCTCTTTGGTATGTGGGTGGGATTGGCTCTGGCTCTCGCCGGGTTTTTGCTCTTCCCTTCCCGCATAGGTTCACCGGCCGTTGCCGGGCCGCTGTGTGATGCTGAAGATGGGCAGTGCAAAACAACGTGCAGCTCGGGACAAACGAGCGCAGGGCAGCTTGATTGTGGAGCCGGGAAAAGGTGCTGCGTTGTGACTCGTTCATGCAGTGTCTGTACCTCGTCAAATTGCTGTGGCAATACCTGTTCCGGTCTTTTTCTCTGCAGCGGCTCCGCCAGTAGCGCGTCCGGTAGGCGTCCCACGTCGCCCAGTCGTTGTCAATCGCCACCGGATACTCGATGCCGAACCGCGCCACCGCCTGTTTTAAGTTGTCCAGGTCGGCCTCGTACCCGAATTCCGGATAGTGGTTGCCGATGACCACCAACCCCTGCCCGGCATACTCGGCGTGCCAGCGCTTCAACGCCGGCAGCACATTCTGGCAGTTGATGCACCCGAACGTCCACATCTCCAGCAATACCACCTTGCCGCGCAGGTCCGCCAGCCGCAGCGGTCTCTCGGCATTCAACCAGACCACATTTGTCAATTCGGGCGCGACGCCCAGATCTTGTAGTTCTGCTTGCATAGTCTCACCTCAAGAAAGGTCGCTGAGTTGCCGTGTCAACGTGGCACGGGGAAGGCAACTCCTCATTGACCCATACCTCGTCGCCTCGTTGACACTTACTTCGTCGCCGCACTTCCCCATTGACCCATACCTCGTCGCCCCGTTGACCTTCTCTTCATAACGGCAGCCAGAACCTGAACTCCGCTCCCTCCCCCGCCCGGCTCTCCACAGCGATTCCGCCGCCGTGCGCCTCCACCATCCCCCTGGCGATGGCCAGCCCCAGCCCGCTGCCGCCGCGCGGGTAACCCTTGCGGCTGCGGCTCGCCTCCCCGCGGTAGAATCGCTCGAACACCCGCGCCAGGTCTTCCGGCGGGATACCTTCGCCGTTGTCCTGCACTGTCACCTCCGCCCGGCCGTCCACGCCCTGCGCGCTCAAGCGCACCCGGCCGCCCGCCGGCGTGTGGCGCACGGCGTTGTCCAGCAGGTTCGCCAGCACCCGCCCGATCTGTTCGGCCGCCATCGGCACCGAGTCCAGCCCCGGGCCCACTTCCGCTTCCAACAGCACGCCCTTCTCATCCGCCAGCAAGTGGAAGGATTCCATCGTGTCCGAGATCAGGTCGCGCAGCGAAGCCGGCTCCAGCGGCAGGTCCGGCCGCCCGGCATCCAGTTGCGCCAGTTCGAACAGGTCGTCGATCAGCGCGCTCATCCGGCCGATCTCGTTCTGGCTCTGCCGCAGGTAACGCCGCACGGTTTCCTCGTCGCTCACCACCCCGTCGTTCAGCGCGTCCACCATCGCCCGCAGCGACGCCAGCGGCGTGCGCAGGTCGTGTGAGGCCCACGCCACCAGGTCGCGCCGCGCCGTTTCCAGCGCCTGCGCCCGTTCGTGTGCCTCCTGCAAGCGTTCGGCCATCTGGTCGAACGCCGCCCCCAGTTCGGCCACCTCGTCGCGCCCGGCCAGCCCCACCCGGGCGGCGAAGTCGCCCTCGCTCACCCGCCGCGCTCCCTGCGCCAGCGTGCGCAGCGTCCCGGTCACGGATACCGAGAGGAAGTAGCCGAACCCGACAGAGATGATGGCCGCGAACACCATCAGCAGCGTCCCCAGCAGCAGGTCGTGTTCGCTGATGAACATCAGCCGCGCCGTCAGCCATACATTCAGCAGCGTCAGCCCGGCCGCGAACAGATACCCCAGCGTGATGCTCCAGTTCAGGCTCGGCAGCCGCCGCCACACTCCCAGCCGGTGCAGGGCGTACCCCAGCCCGGCCGAGGCCAGCCCGGTCACCGAGAGCAGCGCCAGCAGGTAGACCAGGTCGCCCAGCGGCGGCCGCATGTAGATGAACACCAACCCCAGCGTGAGCGCCAGGGCCAGAAATACCGTCAGGGCAAAGATGTGCATCGGGCGCATCGGGTTAGGCATCCAGCCGATAACCGACGCCCCACACCGTGTGCAGGAAGCGCGGCTCGGCCGGGTCGGCCTCGATCTTCTCGCGCAGGCGGCGGATGTGCACTGTGACCGTGGAGGCGTCGCCGGAATACTCCGGCCCCCACACGCCCTCCAGTAGATGGGCGCGGGTGAACACCCGCCCCGGATGGCGGGCGAAGAAATACAGCAGGTCGAACTCGCGCGCCGTCAGGGCGCACTCGGCGCCATCCACCGCCGCCGTGCGCCGCGCAGGGTCGATGCGTAGCGCGCCGAGCACGACGACAGCCTCAGCGGCTGCGGCCGGTTCGTGGACGCGCCGCAGTACTGCCCGCACCCGCGACACCAGTTCGGCCGGGTGGAACGGTTTGACGACGTAATCGTCCGCGCCGAGCTCCAGCCCCAGGATGCGGTCGCGCGTTTCGCCTTTGGCGGTCAGCATGATGATCGGGAAGTTCTGGCTGGCCCGCACCTGCCGCGTGAGCGTCAGCCCGTCCACGCCCGGCAGCATCAAATCCAGCACCATCAGGTCGGGGGCGCGCTCGGTGATGCGCTCCAACGCTTCGTAGCCGTCCTCCGCCTCGCGCACCCGGAAGCCGTCGCGTTCCAGGTAGCGGCGCACCACCTCGCGGATGGTGACCTCATCGTCAACCACCAGGATGTCGGCCTGCTCGCCCTTGACCATGCCGCGAGTATACACGCCAATTCTTACCAACCGCTTACCCCCGCCCTCAAGTAAAATTCAGCAGATAGTAGCCAGCGGACAGTGGAATGGGCAATTACCAGTTACCACTTACCAATTAAATGTTTTGCCATCCGCGCCGATCTATGGTTACACCTCTCCGCTGGAAAGGAAGTGAAACATGCCCGAACAAATCGGCTTCATCGGACTCGGCATTATGGGGCGCGGCATGGCCGCCAACCTGATGCAGAAACTCACGCCGGGCATCTGGGTCTGGAACCGCACCGCCAGCCGGACGGAGGAGTTCGCCGCCCAGGGCGCGACCGCCGCGGCCTCCCCGGCTGCCCTCGCCGCTGAATGCGGCATCATCCTCCTCTGCGTCAGCGACACGCCCGACGTCGAACAGGTCATCCTCGGCCCCGGCGGCGTGCTGGAAGGCATCCAGCCCGGCGCGCTGGTGATAGACCACAGCACCATCAGCCCGCGCGCCACCCGCGAAATCGCCGCCCGCCTGGCAGAGAAAGGCGCGCACTTCCTCGACGCGCCCGTCAGCGGCGGTAGCGAGGGCGCGGCCAGAGGCACGCTCAGCATCATGGTCGGCGGCGACCCCGCCCACCTGGAGCGCGTCCGGCCCGTGCTGGAGACGTATGGCAAGACCATCACCCATGTCGGCCCGGTCGGCTCCGGCCAGATGGTCAAACTCGTCAATCAGATTTTGGTGGTGGTGAACGAACTGGCCGTCTGCGAGGGCCTGCTCTTCGCCCAGGCCGGCGGCCTCGATCTCGAACAGACCCTGGCGGCGGTCTCCGGCGGCGCGGCCGGCTCGTGGATGCTCGCCAACCGCGGCCCGCAGATGATTCGCCGCGACTGGCGCCCCGGCTTCACCATCGACCTCCAGCAGAAAGACCTGCGCCTCGTCCTGGAGGCTGCCGACGAACTCGGCCTCCCTCTCTTGGCGACCGGCATGGTGT
Source organism: Chloroflexota bacterium (assembly GCA_016191875.1). GTDB lineage: Bacteria > Chloroflexota > Anaerolineae > Anaerolineales > UBA11579 > SCUK01. The sequence goes on along the minus strand of JACPVG010000031.1, from coordinate 54,925 downwards.
TCCACCTTTACCGCGCCCTCCAACGCCAGGGCCTTGGCAGCGAAGGCAACCACGCCCTCGTCAAAGCCCTCGAGCAGCTGTCCGGCATCCAGCTAGGTGACTGAACAAGATGCAAGTGGCAACTGGGCTTTTCAACGCCACCACCTACTGTCCACCGCCTACTACCTGCTGCTACTGCCTACTGTCTACTACCTACTCCCCTGCCGTCTGCCCCCTGCCCTCTGCTATCTGCTCTCTGCTATCTGCTATCCGCGCGGCGTCAGCTGGTAGTTCGGCGCTTCGCGGGTGATCTGCACATCGTGCGGATGGCTCTCCACCAGCCCCGCGTTGGTGATGCGCACCAGCCGCGTGCGCTCGCGCAGGTCGGCCAGGCTCCTCGCCCCGGCGTAGCCCATGCTTGACCGCAGCCCGCCGATCAACTGGTACACGTAATCGCCCAGCCGTCCCTTGTACGGCACACGCCCCTCGATGCCCTCGGGCACCAGTTTGCCGCCGTTCTTGCCGCTGGCGTAGCGGTCGCGGCCAAAGCCCTGCATGGCCCCCAGGCTGCCCATGCCGCGATACTCCTTGAACTGGCGTCCTTCGTAGATGACCGTCTCGCCCGGGCTTTCCTCCAGCCCGGCCAGCAGGCCGCCCACCATCACGGCCTCCGCCCCCGCCACGATGGCCTTGGGAATGTCGCCGCTGAACTTGATCCCGCCATCGGCGATGACCGGCACGCCGTGCGGCCGCGCCGCCCGCGAACACTCCCAGATGGCCGTCATCTGCGGCATGCCCGCCCCGGCCACCACCCGCGTCGTGCAGATCGAGCCCGCCCCCACGCCCACCTTCACCACGTCCGCCCCGGCCTGGATGAGCGCCTCCGTCCCTTCGCGCGTCACCACATTGCCAGCCACCACCGCCAGGTCGGGCCAGCTCGCCTTCAGCATCTTCACCGTGCGCAGCACGTCCGCCGAGTGGCCGTGGGCGGTGTCCACCACCACCACATCCAGCCCGGCTTTCGCCATCAAGTCGACGCGCTCCTCCACATCCGGTCCGACGCCCACCGCCGCGCCCGCCAGCAGGCGACCCTGCCCATCCACCGCTGAGGTCGGGTAATCCCGCGCCTTCTGGATGTCCTTGACTGTAATAAGACCTTGAATGTAGCCCTTCTTGTCCACCAGCGGCAATTTCTCGATGCGGTGCTGCTGCAGGAGCGCTTTGGCGTCTTCACGGCTGATGTCCACCGGCGCCGTCACCAGCTCAGCCTGGACCGTCATGAACTCGCTTATCGGCCGCCCGTACTGCCCCGGCTCCACGAAGCGGATGTCGCGGTTGGTCAGGATTCCCACCAGCCGCCCGCCGTTCTCGGTGATCGGCACGCCGCTGATGTGGTAGGTGGCCATGATATTTTCGGCCTCCTGGAGCGTGGCCTGCGGCGTCAGCGTGATGGGCGCCACGATCATCCCGGACTGCGAACGTTTCACCTTGTCCACCTCGGCCGCCTGCCGCTCCGGCGGCATGTTGCGGTGGATGATGCCCAGCCCGCCCTCGCGCGCCAGCGCGATCGCCAGCCGCGTCTCGGTCACCGTATCCATCGCCGCCGAGAGCAGCGGGATGTGCAGCCCAATGCGCTCGGTCAGCCGGGCGCGCGTGTCCACCTCGCCGGGCAGCACTTCGCTGTAACCGGGGACGATGAGCAGGTCGTCAAATGTCAGCGCGGCCTCGGACTGGAAGATTTCTTCGTTCATCTTGTGTTCTCCTTTATGGATCACAAATCCACGCTCTATTGCGAATGTGCCAATTTGGGAATCTTGTCATCCCGAGCAAGCCGACGCTGCGAAGCAGCGCTCGGCCAGGCGAGGGATCCCATTCAGCGATCTTGTTCCAGTCCGGCACACCTGAAAAAGGTCGCAACTCTACTTCCAAGAAACAAGCGGTCAAAGACTCCGTGACCGCATCATTTCGGCAATCCTTTGGGCGCGGGCCGGCGCGTCGCCGATGTGCCCCTCCGCCTGCATCAGCGCGGCGATTTCCTCTTCGCCTAGATACTTGCGCACCTCTGCGTCCCCCGCCAGGCGCTCCGCCAGCAGGTTGGGCCGCTCGGCCTGCACCTCGGCCCACGCCGCCAGCGAATGCACGCGCAGCCGTTCGTGCATCGCCTGCCGGTCGGCTCCCGCCTTTGCCAGCGCCGCCAGCACCCGCTCCGTGGCCGCGAACGGGCCGTAAGTCCTCAGGTTGCGGGCGATGGCGGCTTCATCCACCCTCAGTCCTGTGATAAGTTCTTTGGCTACACGCAATAATTCGTCGGCCGCCAGGAATGCTTCCGGCAGCAGCGTCCGCCGGTTGGCGCTGTCATCCAGCGTGCGCTCCAGCAGGCTGTGGGCGGCGTTGTCCCACGCCACCCGCGGCGCCTGCGCCAGCGCCCGCGCCAGCGAGTCGATCTTCTCCGCCTGGATGGGGTTGCGCTTGAAGGGCATCGCCGACGACCCCACCTGCCCGGCCCGGAATGGCTCGGCCAGCTCCCCAAACGACGGCGATTGCAGCAGCCGCAGATCGAAGGCGAACTTATACAGGCTGCCTCCCAGCCCGGCCAGGGCGCTCACAACGATGGTATCCTGCTTGCGCGGGGAGGTCTGAGTCGCGGCTGGGAAGAATTCCAGGCCCGTTTTTTCGCTCAACGCCTGTTCGAAGGCGTCCAGGTTCTCCGCCCCCAGCAGGTCAAGGAACGCCGCGCTTGTTCCTACCGCGCCCTTGAAGCCCTTGCCGCGCACTCCGGCGCGTGCTTCCGTCAGCGCCCGCCAGTCCATCAGCAGGTCCTGCCCGTACTGCGCCAGCCGGTAACCCAGCGTGGTCGGCTCGGCCGGCTGGAGGTGGGTATAGCCCATCACCGCCCGCCCGGCGTGCGCTTCGATCTGGGCCGCCAGGGCATCCATCACGCCTGCCAGTCCATCCAGCACCAGATCGAGCGCGGACCGGATGCGCAGCGCATCGGCGTTATCTTCAATATCCATGGACGTTGCCCCCAGGTGCAGCACCGCCCCGCCGGCTGGGCACTGCTCGGCGAAGGTCCGCAGTTCCGCCGCCAGGTCATGGTGGATCTCGGCCTCGATCTCCAGCGCGCGGGGGATATCCACCTCATCCACGTGCGCCCGGATGTCGGCGACCTGTTTCTCGCTCACCAGCCCGAACGCCTGCTGCGCCTCGGCCAGCGCCACCCACATCTCCCGCCACAGGCGGCGCTTGCGCGCCTCGCTCCACAGTTGGCGCATCTCCTCGCTGCCATACCGCCAGCTGAACGGGGACCGGTACGTTTCGTAACTCACGCAATACGCTTGCCTTCCCTCGCCACGCTGTGGAGAGGGGTCTGGGGGGTGAGGGCTTGTCTAGACAGCATGCCGGCGATTATACTCCAGCGCAGGCTGCGATTTCGCATATAATCAACTCAACTTGTGACGAGGAAATCGCGCCCATGCCCATTCGCATTTTAATCGTGGACGACCATGCCGTGGTGCGCCAGGGCCTTAAAATGTTCCTGGCCACCGACCGGGACCTCGAGGTTATCAGCGAGGCCGCCAACGGCCAGGAAGCCCTGATGCGCGCCGCCGAACTCAAACCCGACGTGGTCTTGATGGACCTCCTCATGCCGATTATGGATGGCATCACCGCCATCGGCCAGTTGCGCAAACAGCATCCCGAAACGGAAGTCATCGCCCTCACCAGCGTATTGGAAGACGCCTCGGTCACCGGCGCGGTGCGCGCCGGCGCCATCGGCTACCTGCTCAAAGACACCGAAGCCGATGAACTCATCCGCGCCATCAAGGCCGCCGCCTCCGGCCAGGTGCAGCTCTCCCCCAAGGCTGCCGAACGCCTGATGCGCGAGATTCGCACGCCCGACAGCCCCGAGAAACTCACCGAACGCGAAGTCGATGTGCTGCGCCTGCTGGCCGCCGGGCGCGCCAACAAAGAGATCGCCAATCAGCTGGTCATTGGCGAGACCACCGTCAAGACCCACGTCAGCAACATCATGATGAAACTGGGCGTCTCCAGCCGCACCCAGGCCGCGCTGTATGCCGTCAAGGTCGGCCTGGTGCCGCGCGACGTGTTCGACCAGCTCTAGGCCGCGGCCCCTCCCGTTACGCGTACCTCATGGCTTACATCTTGCAGCCCTGCCCGGCAGGGCTGTTTGCTTGGCCGGCAAGTTCATCCGAAAGAAGGATGAAAGATTCCCACCCGCACGGGATACTGATTGGAAGCGTCAGCGTCATAATCAAGAAGAATTCAGGTCTGCTCTCATTCGAGGAATGTACATGAACGCGCCATCCCGACTCTCCGCCCTTCTGGCTGTTCTGGCTCTGGCCGCGCTGGCCTGCAACCTGGCCGCGCCCGCCGGGCTGCCCACCCCCACCAGCGCCGCCGACGACCCCAACAACATCGTCCAGACCCTGGTGGCGCAGACCGTCGCCGCCCAAAACGACCAGGGCGGCGCCACGAACACGCCTACCTCCATCCCGCTTCCGGGGTTCGCCACCGCCACCCAGTTTTCCTCGTTCCCTACTACCACCAGCGCGCCGTTCTTTCCCACCAGCACCTCCGCCCCGGTCTCCCGCTGCGATTGGGCTCAGTTCGTTTCGGATATCACCATCCCGGATAACACTCAGTTGCCCAGCAACACGGCGTTCAAGAAAACCTGGCGCATCAAGAACATCGGCACCTGCACCTGGAGCCGCGAATACCAGCTGGCTTTCGTGAGCGGAGATGCCATGACCAGCAACCGCAGCGTGCCGCTGCCCGGCCGCGTGGAACCGGGCCAGACAGTGGATATCACCCTGGACCTCATTTCGCCGCCAAGCCTCGGAACCTACCGCGGCGATTGGATGCTGCGCAACGTGAACGGCAGCCTGTTCGGCATCGGCGGCAGCGCCAGCAACAGCATCTGGGTGCAGATCAAGGTCATCCCCAGGGCTAACGCCAACTTCGTCTACGACTTCGCCGCCAATTTCTGCGCCGCCGAATGGGAATCCGGCAGCCGCGACCTGCTGTGCACCAGTTCGGCCGGCAACGACGGCTGGGTGGAGTACCTCACCGCGCCCGCCCTGGAAAACCGCAATGAAAACGAACCGGCGCTGGTCTTCCATCCCAACAATAGCCGCACGGGCAGTCTGACCGCCGTATTTCCGAAGATCCTGATCAAAGACGGCTATCACTTCGTGGCCTGGGTCGGCTGCATGGACAAGAGCGCCGGCTGCAAAGTCACCTTCAAACTCCAGTTCATCAATCCCAACGGCGTGCTCAAAGATTGGGCCGAATGGGACGAGGTCTACGACGGCAACATCACCAAGATTAATTTCGACCTTTCCGCCCAGGCCGGAAGAGAGATCCGCATCGTCTTGAGCGTGGCGAACAACGACGGCACCGCCTCGGCCGCCAACGCCTTCTGGTTCGTGCCCAGCATCCGCCAGGTCAGCCCGACCAAGACGCCCACTCCCAGTCCCACGCCTTCGGCCACGCCCTCGCCCACGGCCACCAGCACCCCGACCGAGACCGCCACGGCCACAGAAACAGCGACGGCCACCGCCACGCCTCCTTAACCGCTTTTCTCCCTCCTCCTCTCTCAGCAAACGGCGGGCGCACATGCGTCCGCCGTTTGCCTTTCGCAATCCTGAGCGGCCGATCTCAAAACCGTAGAGGCGCAGCGGATTCGCATCCCAACTCCGCTGCGCCCATAGATGGAACTCGAGTCATCTCAGCAGACCATCGTCGGCCCTTCTGAAGTCGAGGCTTCAGCCAAAGGCTCAACCCGCGCCGCCGGTCGGCTCCGTCGCTCCGCCCGAAAGCGGCAGGTCCACCCGTACCCGCGTCCCCCCGCCCGCCCGGCTCTCCACCCACAACTGGCCGCCCAGCAACTCCGCTCGTTCGCGCATCGTCTTCAATCCCATGTGGCCGGGGTAATTCCGGGCGGCGTCAAAGCCGCGCCCGTCGTCGCTCACTTCCAAAGAAACCCGGCCATCCGCCTGCCAGAGCGCCAGTTCAATTCGCCGCGCCTCGGCGTGCTTGGTCACGTTGTGGGTCGCTTCTTGAGCGATGCGGTACAGGGCGATCTTCTCTTCCAGCCCAAGCGCCGGCTCATCCGAGACCCGCGTCTCCACCTGGATCTGGTGCCGCGCCGCCAGGGCGTGACCCAGGCGTTCCAGCGCCGCGCTCAGGCCGTGCTCATCCAGCTCCTCCGGCCGCAGGCCCATCAGCAGCGAACGCATCTCGGCCAGCGCGCCCTGCGCCAGCGAGAGGATGTAATCCACCGGCTCGAACAGCTCGCCTCCGGACTTGCCCGCTTCGGCGTTCTTGCGCAGCGTACGCGCCCCCAGGGCGATGCCGTACAGCGCCTGCGAGACGCTGTCGTGCAGCTCCCGCGCCAGCCGGGTGCGCTCCCGCTGTCCGGCCGTTTCGGCCTCGGCGATCTTCTCCTCCACGGTCTGGGAAAGCTCAAACTGCCGCCGCAGCGCCAGGTACGCTACCCCGCTGCCCAGCAGGCCGGTCAGCAACAATGCCAGTTGGAAGGCGCGCAACTCCCCGGCGATGGCCGCCTCCCAGCCCCGGGCCGGGGTCGCCGCCAGTTGCCAGGCCCCATCCGGGTATTCCACCCGCCGCAGCACCGGGTCGCCTTGCAGCGTCTCCGGCTGACCGTAGATCAACAGCCCGCTGCCCGCCCGCAGCGCCACGCTCAGGTTGCCCGGTTCGTTATCCAGCCGCGCCAGGCCCAGCAGCGGGTCAAGGTCCGCCACCAGCACCACGAACCCCCACAGGTCGCCTTCGTTGTAGATCGCCCGCAGGCCCAGCAGCACCGGCTCGGGGTAGCCCAGGTCCACCGGGCCAACCAGCACCAGGTCGCCGAAGTCGCGGGCATTGGCTGCCGCCCGTGCCACGGTGGGGTTTGGGCTCTTGAAGAACGCCATGCCGGTCAGATGGGCGTTGCTGCCTTCCGGGAAGGCGAAGCCCACCACGCCCTGCGGCGCCAGCGCCAGCGCATGGATGCCGTCCACTGTCGGGAATACCGATTGCACGTAGAAAGACATCTGGCTTTCGGTGGAATGCCCGGCGGCCATGACTTCGGCGAAGGCCCCGAACCCCTCCAGCAGCAGCAGGCGGCGACTCAGGCCGGAACTGATGGCGTTGGCCCGTACGCTGGCATCCAGTTCAACATCCGAGCGCAGTTCCTCGGTCAACTGCACGGCATACCAGGCGCTCAACCGCGCCCACAGAAGCAGGAACAGGGCAAAGATGACGCCCGCCGCCAGCGCGGCCGTGCGCGCGTCGGGCCGGAGTCGGAAACGTTTCATCGCCCCGATTCTAACCGCTTTGGGGGCTTCGCCGCCCTCACCGGTCGATTCTGGCCGGCGCGAAACACGGGTTGTAATCCGCGCCCAGCACCATCCGGTAACCGGAGGTATAGCCCGGCGTGGGCACATGCACGATGGCGTCCTGGCGCAGGCCCAGCAGCGCCGCCAGCGCCAGCGCCTCCTCAGTGTTCACGGTCTCGCTCAGTATCTCGATCGTCGTACGGTTCACCCGGCCGCGCTCGTTGACCCCATCCACGGCGGTGAACCCGCCATAGTTCAGGCGCGCGATCGCCAGTTCCTCCCAGTCCGGCTGGCCGCTGGCGTTCCACACCGTCACCAGCGTGCTGGCGTGCTGTCGCTCGGTCTCATCCGGCGGCCCCATCGCCTTCGTCACCAGCGCCTGCAGGGCGCCGGGTTTCGGTACCAGCACCGCCGCGTTCTGCGGCGTACGCCAGTTGCTCACGATGGTCGAGTCGATGAAATAACTGCGCACGTTGGCCGTCCCGATGCCCGGCGCCACGGCCGCCAGCGGCAGCAGGTCATCCAGGCTCACATCGGTCTGCACCGTGCTGGAGAATTGCTGGTAGAGCGCAGGCAGGCGCGTCAGCGTGTTCAGCCGCAGCGCCTGGTGGAACAGCGCCCGCAGCAGTTCCTGCTGGCGGCGGCCGCGGTCGAAGTCGCTGCTCTTCAGGCGCGAGCGGGCATACCACAGGGCCAGGTCGCCGTCCATGTGCACCAGGCCCGCATCCACCGTGTAGAGCGCCCAGTTATCTTCGTCTTCGGGGTCCTTCTTCGGGTCGATGATGTGCCAGTCGGTGTAGGCGCACGCCACCGGCACGTCCACCCCGCCCAGCGTATCCACGATCTGGATGAATCCGTCGAAGCCGACCATCGCCACATGGTTCACCTGGATGCCCAGGCTGTAGCGGATGGTGTCCTTCAAGAGCGCCATTCCGCCTTCCGGGTACAGGTGGCGGTTGCCTTCGCCGTGCTGGTAGGCGGCATTGATGCGCTGCATCGTCCAGCCCGGCACATAGACATACAGATCGCGCGGCACCGAAAGCAGGGTCACCACGCCGTAAGCCGGCTGGTAATTCGCCAGGATGAGCGTGTCCGTCCGCACGGTCGTCGTCCGCCGGTCTGAACCGATGAACAGGAAGGTAATGCTGTCGGGCGCGCTCAGCAGCGGCAGCGGACCGGGAATGGGCGTCACCTCGGTGGGGCCGGGGCTGCCAAAGAACGGCAACGGCCAGGGCGTGGGGGTAGCGGTGGGCGTTTGCGCCGCGCCGGGCGGCTGCGGGAGTTCTGTCCCACCGCCCGGCGGCTGAATGGTGATGGGCGTGGGGAAGACGAACGGGGTCGGCTCCCCCTGGACCGGGAAGTTGCAGGCCAGCCCGGCCAGCAGCAAAACCGCCAGCCCCAACCCGGCGCGCCGGGCAGGGCTCAGCGGATGTTGAGCGCCTCGCGCATCAGCGGGGTGGTCAGCGCCAGGTTGGGCAGCAGCACCTGGGCGCCGTTGTAGGGGTTGATCCATGGCGTCACGTACTCCGGGCCGATCGTGTAACTCTGGATGCTTCCGGGGTCGATCTGCGCCGCCAGCGGGGCGATGCCCAGCACGTCCAGCAGGCCGATATCGGTCTGAACGATTTCATCGAAAGCATCATACAGGTCGCCCGCCCGGCGGACACCATCCAAACTGATGATTTTCCTGAAGATGGCCGTCAGCACTTCCTGCTGGCGGCGCGCCCGGTCGAAGTCGCTGCTGGTGTAACGCGAGCGCACGTACCACAGCGCCGTCTCGCCGTCCATCTGCACCGTCCCGGCCTGGACGGTGTAGTTACCCTTATTGTCGCGGTGGTCGGTCAGCGTCTGCCCCACTTCCACGTCGATCTCGCCCAGTTCGTCGATCAGCGTGACGAAGCCCTTGAAGTTCATCAGGGCATAGTGGTCGGGGCGCACGCCGAAGTTGTACTCCAGCGTGAGCGCCAGCGCTTCGAACCCGCCATAACGGAAGGCGGCGTTGATGCGCTCCATCGTCCAGCCGGGGATGTAGACATACAGGTCGCGCGGGAAGGAGGTCATCGTCACGGTCTTGAGTTTGGCGTTCAGCGTCACCAGGATGATGGTGTCGGTGCGGAAACCGCTGTCGTACGGCCGCTGGTCGGAACCCAGCAGCAGGATGTTGATCTGGTCGTCCGGCTGGGCGAAGCGCCCGACCGGCGGCGGGATGGCGATGGGCGGGTAGATGGCCGGGCCGGGGTAGCCCACCCAGTTGGTCGGGATGTTCGTGGCCGTCGCCAGCGGCCGCGCCGTGGGAATGGCGCTGGTTGGTTCGCGAGTGGGCGCCAGGGTCGGGACGAGCGTGGCGGTCACCGCCAGGGGCTGGAAAGCGGTCGGGGTGAAGGTCGCGCCCGCTGGCGCGCCGACCACCACCGCGCCGTTGGGCGCGCCGGCCTGGGCCACTGCCCCGGGCGCGGGCGCGCTTCCGCAGCCGGAGGCCAGCGTCAGGACCGCCAGCGCGGTGTACACATTCCAGGGGGCGCTGGCAGATCGGGGAATCATCTCAAGGAGAAACAACAGAAGGATCGGGTGTAAACGTGTAGGTCGGTGAAACCGTTGGGGAAGGCGTGTCCGTCGCTGTAGAAGTCGCGCTCGGCGTGCTGCTCGGCGGTGAGGTCTGCGTCCGCGTCGGCGTGGCCGAAGGCATAAAGGTGCGCGTGGGCGTCGGCGTGATCGTCCGCGTCGGCGTGATGGTCGCCACATTGGGAACCCACAGCAGGTCCCCCGCCCGGATATAGGTGGATGCGCCCAGGCAGTTGGCGAACTGCAATTGCGCCACGCTCACGCCGAAGGCTCTCCCCAGACTGTAGAGCGTGTCGCCCGTGCGAATGGTGTAACGCACCCAGCTGGCTGGCGGCCCGCATGGCGTCTGCGGCACGGGCGTGAACGTCGCGCTGGGCGGCAGGTTGGGCACATACAGCAGGCTGCCGGCGCTCACCGCCGGGACGAGCAGGCAGTTGCCGGCCGCCAGCGCGTCCGGCGTGGTCTGGTATTTCAGCGCCAGGCTTGCCAGGTTTTCCCCGCCCCCCACCACGATGACCTGCCACCCGGGTGGTATGGGGCAGACGCCGGCCGGCGCCGCCGGGGTGCGGCTGGGCAGGAGCGTGGCCGCCGCCGGGGGGGCGGTCTGGCCGCTCACGGTCGCGGTGGGCGTGGCCGCCTGCCCGGCTGGCGCGGGCGTCTGTGTCGGGCTGGGCGTCGCTGGGGGGACCTGCGGCCGGCTTCCGCTTTCTGCCGTGGCCGCCAGGATTCCGCCAAGAGTAAGCACGAACGCAAGGGATGCAAGGATCAGGCCAGCCGTCAATTGGCGGTTGGCATTCACGTGGCGTCTCCGCCGGGTTGGCCGTTGGCGGCGCGGGTTTCCACCGGCAGGCGCACCCGGAAGGTGCTGCCCTTGCCCAACTGGCTCTCCACCCAGATCTCGCCACCCAGCGCCTCGGTGAGTGTTTTGGCAATCGACAGACCCACGCCGGTATCGCCCACGCCCTGGATGAGCGGATTGTCCGCCCGGTACAGTCGCGAGAACACACGCGGCATGTCCTCTTCCGGGATGCCTTCGCCGCTATCCACGACTTCCACCAGCACGCTCGCCGGACCGCCATTCTGTTGGTCCACGTGGGCGCGCAGGGCGATCTCGCCCTCCAACGGCGTGGCCGCCCCGGCGTTGCTGAGCAGGTGGGTCAGGATCTGCTGCACGGCGTCCTTATCGGTGTGCATGCGCGGCAGGTCGTCCGCCAGGTCCACCCGCAGGGCGATGTTCTTCTCGCGCATCTGTCCGCTGGTCTCGCCGATTGAATGGTCGATCACCGCCGTCAGGTCCACAGCCTCAGACGTGATCTGCACGTTGCCGCTGTCCAGCGCGCTGATCTGGATCAGGTTATCAACCAGGCTGTTCATACGTTCCGTGGAGGCCTTGACCCGGTCGAGGAATTTGCGTTGCAGCGCCCCGAGGATGCCAACCGATTCGCTCAACAGCAGGTCGGTGTAGCCGATGATCGACGACATCGGTTGGCGCAGGTCCTGGGCTATGGAAGCGATCACCTCGGCCTGCTCGCTGCTCAACCCGGGTTCCGCCTGACCGGCGGCTTCGACCGGCGCGGCCTGGCCCATTTCCTTCACTCTGGCCTTGAGCTGGTCGCGCTCGGCGGCCGCGGCCTTGGCGGCGCTCTTCAGTCGCTCAAAGGCTTCCATGTCTTTCTTGAGTCGGGCGTTTTCCTGCGCCAGCGCCTCGAACTCTTCCACAGCCGCGCCCACGCCTGCGCCAGCCGCCGCGACGGCCTGGGTGCGCAGCGCGTGCACCTCCTCCTGCAACGCGGCCAGTTCCGCCTTGTTCCCGGAGGATTCGAGTTCGGCGCGCAGCACGTCCAGTTCGGCCAGGGCAGCGCGGTGTTCTTCGGAAAGCTGCTCGCGCGCTTCAGCCGCTTCTTTCATCTGCGACTCGGCCGCCAGCAGGTTTTCGCGCATCCGCAGGCTGCGCTGGGTCTTCTGCAGCAATTGGGAAATGAACGGGGCGGCTTCTTTGATGTAACGTTGATCCTGGGCCGTCCACACCCGCTTGGAATACGGCGAGAACAACACGATCGAAGCCAGCGGCTTGCCCTCGTCATTCGCCAGCGGCAACACCAGCAGGTTGCCGGTCTGTTTGATGCTCAGGGCCCGCGCCAGCGGGTCCAGCTTGTTCGTATCCGGGATCTGCAGCGGGCGGCCGCGTTGCATCGTTTCCGGGTAGCCCGGGATGACCTTCTGGTCCAGCATCGCCCCGCCGATCGAGTCTTCGCGGATCAGGTCATAGCCGCACATTACGATGATCTGGCCGGTGTGGTCGGGTGGGGTGAGCAGCAGGGTGATGTCCGCTACCAGCCCGCGCCCCAACTGGCGCGTCAGCAGGCGGCATACGTCCTCCGGTTTGTCGGTGGCCGCCAGTTCCAGGATGGCCCTGAATTCTCCGGCGCCTATCCCGGCCGGCGGCGCACTCGCGGCTTCACCATCTTCAGCCGGCTTCTCCACGGCGGCGCGCTCCTCAACCGGGCGCGCTACAGGCTCAGCGGCGGGCGAAGTCGCGTTCGGCAGCGCCAGCCGGCGCGGCAGGGTGAACAGCAGGGGGAAGGCCGCCAGCTGCGCCATACGGATATAGGCCGGCACGTCACCTGGGTTGGGCGCTACCAGTTGGATGAGTATGCCCCCGAACATCAGCAGCAGGAGCATCAGGCCGGTGGCCCAGCTATCCGGCCGCCGCCCCAGCAGCACCAATTCCCCGCCGATAACCAGGACCAGCGCCAGCCCTTCCCAGAACAAGCCCAACCCGGAAAGGTTCAGCCCGCCGGCCTGGCCGTTGGCGCTCCAATACAGCGCGCTCAGGGCGCCCGCCAGGGCGATGGCCGCCCCGGCCAGCAGGGCCGCAGCGTCGCCGGCGCGGCTCGATTTCGCGAACGCCCACACCCACACCACCCCCAGCACGCTCAGCACGCCCAGCATCCGGTCGATGACCGGCAGCAGCAGGTCCAGCCGGGCCAATCCCTGGATCGCCAGGCCGGAACTGAAGAACAGCACGCCGCGCAGCGCCAGCAGCGCCCCCAGGCCCAACGCCATCCGGCCGCGCGCTTCGGCGGCCCGTTCATCGGTCTGGTTCAGCACGGATTGCAGCGCCCCCAGCAAGGTGAATGCGATCACCAGATGGTAAGCCAGGCTGCCGTTCGGGCTGGTAATCAGGTCAACCAGTGCGTCCAAATCCGGCCTCGAAACACGGAAAAGTAGAGGGTGTTCAACCTGCGCCAGCCATCTGGTCAGCCCCGGCGGGCCGGTTCAGAAAATGCGGTTGTTGCCCGTCCAGACCGCGCAGGATGAACATCCCCGGCAAATTGCGGGGAGTCGAAAAAATTATAGCATGCGGGCATTTTCACCAGCATCACAAAAGCATTGGAAGATTATGCCGAAAAGGCGCTCAAGGTTCATGTGCAACCTTTGGGCCATCCCTCGCCCCGCGCGCCTTTCTCCTTCCACTGAAAACATCAAATACTCCGTGATGCGCAGTTCCTCGCTCCGGGGTCAATTACCTCCTCCGCTTGACACGCCCCGCGCGCCTCGCTATAATCCCCCCACTGCCGCGCGGGTGTAGCCAAGTGGTAAGGCAGTAGCTTCCCAAGCTACCATCCACGGGTTCGAATCCCGTCACCCGCTCTCCTTCGGACGGAATGGAAAATAATCTCGCCCAGGCAACCGAGGAGAGATATGCCCACGTTCGAGAAAGAATTCGTCGAGAGGTACAACACGCTGGGGGATTTTGGCCGGGAAGACGGCTGCAACCGGTTGTACAAATACGCCCGCCAGCCCGCCACCACGATTACGGCAGAGACGGATACGAACGAAGAGGCCCAGAAACAGATCAAATCCCAGCTCCCCGAAGGCTATGAGATTCTCTCCCGAAAAATTCTCTCAAATGCGGACCCGCAGACCCTCTCCGTCGCTGGCGAGAGCACGGAAGCCATCGAAGAGTTTCTGAAATCATTTTTGCCAGAGGGGTCGATCGTCGTTGAAAAACGTGTCCTGCACACTACGCAGCCCCAAACCTTCACGGTCTCGGCCTTGGACGAACAGAAAGCGATATGGCTTGCAAACGGCCGCCTGAAACAGGAAGTCGGTAAGCAGTTCAACATAGCCAGGTTGGTGGATGCCAGCGCCACAGCAGTCCGGGTGATTCAGCCTCCGAGGAAGGGTTTCCTCGGCATCGGCTCCAAGGCGGGCAAGTTTGACGTTGAGCTGAATCCCGTGAATGTATTTGATATCGTCCACCGCAAGCCAAAAGCAGTGATCTCGGCCCGAATCAACAAATACGACCTGTACTTTGCAGTCCGCAGCCCGGAGGACGAAGCCGCCATGCACAGCAGCGGCTCCGTTCACGACCCGATGTTGGTCTGGCAACGCTGACCAGAGCCGCGCCTTGCCCCGCACCCCGTTCGTGCTCGCGCCCGGAACGCTCCTTCCGGGCGTTTCGTTTATCAGAGCATACGGATAGGAATACGTCTTGAATCGCGCCGCGTTTCCTGCTACTATGAAGGTGAAGCAGAAATACCGGCCAGCATCTGGCTGGTTGACTGGCGGCTCAACGTTAGAGTGCGCACAGGGCGCACGAGGGCATGGCGGTGGTCCCACGTTGAGCCGCCATGTTTTAATCGCCCCCGCCAACTCCCCGGCCGTCGTCGTTTTCCATCCTGCGTTAGAATGGAATCGTTCTAGTCAGCGGTTTCTGCTGGCCGAAAGGAATGGCTATGCGAAATATCTATAGGTTTACGTCTCTTCTCCTGACCCTGGCGTTCCTCCTGGTTGCCTGCGACGGTGCCGCCCCCGACCCGGCCGCCCTGGAGGCCACCATCCAGGCCGCCGCCACCGGCACCCTCGGCGCTCAACTGGCCGAGACGCTTGTCGCCCAGGCCACCGAGAACGCCTTCGCCCTGGCTGTCCAGGCCACCCTCGACGCCTCTGCCACCTTCGCCGCCAACCAGACCGCCACCGCCCAGGCGCTCATCACCCCCACCGTTACTCCGCCGCCCACACTGGCCGGGGTCGGCCACTCCGGCCCGCCCGACCTCACCCTCATCACCCTGGCGGAGATGAACTGCCGCTTCGGCCCGGCCACCGGCTGGGCGGTCAAGCAGTTGCTTCCTGCCGGGCAGACCTATCCGATTCTCGGCCGCAACAGCGATTCCTCCTGGGTCAAGATCCAGACCGGCGCCGGCGAATGCTGGCTGGCCGTCACCAGCAACATCGACCCCAGCGGTGATATCAGCCTGCTGGCGCTGGCCCCCACCCCCGGCCTGCCCACCAACACCGCCGCGCCCACCCAGGCCCCCGGCCTGCGCGCCGGCCGCGCCATCATCGTGGATTGCGACGGCAGGAACTTCATTGCCGTGCCGGTCGAATCCACCGGCGGGCTGACCTTCCAATCCGGCTCGATCGCCGTCACCCGCGTCTCAGACAGCAAGCAGGTCGGCTACCGCGACAGCAACAACCTGTTTGGCGCCAGCCAGAACTCCTGCGGCGGCGGCAACGCCAGTCTCGGCCCCGGCCAGTTGGGTTGGGTCACCGTCCTGGTGCAGACCCCGGCCACCGAAGCCCTGCGCATCATCGTCACCCTCTGCACCGAGCCGGGCCAGAAGGGCGACTGCTACAAACAAGCCATCAACTTCAACCCCTGAACCCGCCTGTTGACGACATTCCCCGGCGCGCCGTGTACAGCCACGGCGCGCCGGTGCGTTTTCAGTCACCGCCCCCCGCCTTGCAAAATTCTTGGTTCCAGCCAGCACATTGTCTAATGAAAACAACGTATAATTGTACGAAGGCGAAATTCATCACAGCCTGCCCACCTTGCAACGCTGATAAGTTCGTGATGGCAGGCAAAGTAATTGCAACGCAGATGTAACGGGGCAATCCCCCGTAGGTGCTAGAATTCTTAAAAGGCCTTTCTTCCAAACCCTGGAAAAAGGCCCGCATTGGCTTTATTCCAACGCGCGGCTCGGGCCGCGCCGGGCGAATATGGAGGCAGCGCTGGATGTTGGAACAGAACGGCACGACCATCCTCTACGTCGAAGACAACCCCGAAAACCGGATTCTGATCCAGCGCGTCCTGATGGCCGAAGGCTATCAGGTCCTGTTCGCCGAAAATGCCGACCAGGCCCTCGCCGCCGCCCAGGGCTCCCGTCTTGACCTCATCCTCATGGATATCAACCTGCCGGACGTGGACGGCTACACCCTCACCAGCCGCCTGCGCCAGCTCCCCCGCCTCAGCGCCGTGCCGATTCTGGCCCTCACCGCCAACGTGATGCGCGGCGACCGTGAGCGCAGCCTGGAAGCCGGCTGCGACGGCTACATCCAGAAACCCATCGATGTGGACGCTCTGCCGCGCCAGATCGAATCCTATCTGAAGAAATAAAGGAAGCCCGATGGTCGACGTCAACAACCCCAAGGAAAGCGTTTCCCCCAAGGATGCCACCGTCCTGGTCGTGGAGGATAACGTTTCCAACTTCGTCCTCATCGCCCGTCTGCTCGGCTATATGGGCATCCACTGCGAATGGAAGACCTCCGGCTACGAGGTCGTTGAGTACGCTGACACCCTGCCGCGCCTCGACATGATTCTCATGGATATCCGCCTGCCCTACGAAGACGGCTACGGCGCGCTTAAGAAAATACGCACCTCACCCAGCCTGAGCAACACGCGCGTCGTCGCCGTCACCGCCGAGGCCAGTGTGGACCAGTTGAACAAATCCCGTGACGCCGGCTTCGACGGCTTCATCGGCAAACCCCTCGACCCCGACCGCTTTCCGGAGCAAATTCGCCGCATCCTGGATGGCGAGCCGGTCTGGGAACTGTAGAGCGGAAAGGATTCGCCGGGTGGCGCTATGCTAGAAAAACCGCTGGTCACCGCATCGCTGAGCGAACGCTTCCGCGGCCGCCTGGTGCGGAGCGTCCTGCTCACGCTGGTGCCGTTCGCCGTCATCCCCATGCTGCTGATGGGCGGCGCCGCCTACGTCCGCGCCCGCACCCTCCTGCTCTCCCAGATCACCACCCAGCTCAGCCTGTTTGAACAACGCCAGACCGCCAACCTCGACGAATGGTTACGCAACAAGCACACCCGCCTCGGCAACGTCGTCCGCGACTCGAATTTCGTCGCCGATGTCCGCGTCCTGGTCACCGCGCCCTTCACCTCTGAAGAGCACGATGCCGCCCGCGCCGAAACGCTCACCGCACTCGACGCCCTCAATCCTGATATCACCTCGGCCACCTTCAACCAGTATTTCCTCATCGACCCGGCCGGCAACATCCATATCGCCACCCTGCGCGAGTGGGAAAGACTGGACCTGAGCGAACACCACTTCTTCCAGGAGCACGTCCTGGGGCAGCCGCTCAATTCCTTTTCCCTGTACTCCGAACCGCCGCTCTATTCCGACACCCCCAGCGGCGAGATCGAAGGCGTGGTCATCACCGAGTCCATCGAGCGCCTCAGCAAGAAATTCCGTGTCTTCACCAGCGCCCCGGTCACCGACTCGAACGGCGAGGTGCTGGCCTACGTGGTCGGCATCTCAGAAACCTTCGCGATTCAGGACGTCCTCCAGCGCGACCTGGACTTCCTGCCCAACTCCGCCGTATATATCTTCGACCTCGAAGAAGGCCATTCCGAGGCCGGTCTGGCGGCTGGCGTCACCCGCCTGCGCGGCCTCACCTCGCTGGAACCCAGCCCCGACCAGTTAGCCCAGGTGCTGGGTGGCGCGCATCTCGCCGGTCAGCCTGCCGTGTCGTACCTTTCGTTCGACGGTCTGCCGGTCGTGGGTCTTTACGAAGTCTATCCGCAACTGAATATCGGCCTGCTCTTTGAAGTCCCTCAAGGCCAGGTCTATGGCGAGATCGACTCACTGGCCCCGTTCACTATCGCCCTGATGGCCTTCGCCACGCTCGTCATGGCCGTGGTCATCGTCATCGGCACGCGCGGCATCCTGCGCCCCATTCTGACCGTAGTGAACGCCAGCCGTCTGTTCGCTGAAGGCGACTGGCAGATGCGCGCCCGCGTGCGCCGCAGCGACGAGATCGGCCTGCTGGCCGCCTCCTTCAACCAGATGGCCGACGAACTCACCAACCTCTACCGCGCCCTGGAATTCGAAGTCGCCGAACGCACCCAGCAGATCGTCGCCGCCGCCGAAGTGGCCCAACTGGCGACTTCCGCCCAGAGCCTCGACGAACTCCTCTCAACCACCGTCACGCTCATCGTGGAACGCTTCAACATGTACCATGCCTCCATCTTCCTGCTCGACGAAGCCAAGGAATATGCGGTGCTAAGTGAGGCCACCGGCCAGGCCGGCGAGAACCTCAAGGCCCAGGGCTTCCGTATTCCCCTCAGCGCCAACTCGGTCGTCACCTGGGTGGCGCGCAACAACGCTCCCCGCCTGGTGGCCGATATCGGCCAGGACCAGGCGCACATGCGCCACGAACTCCTGCCTGAGACCCTTTCCGAGATCGGCGTGCCGATTTCCCTGGGCGCCGAAGTCATCGGCGTGATGGACGTGCAATCCAACCGTTCGGATGCCTTCCAGACTGAAACCGTCGACGTGATGGGCACCCTCGCCAACCAGTTGGCCACCGCCATCCAGAACTACCGTCTGCTGGAAGGCGCCGAGATCGACCTTCAACAAGTCAGTCAGCTCTACCGCGCCAGCCGCCGCGTCGCCCAGGCCGCCTCCGAGGAAGAGATTTTCGCCTCCACCGCCCAGGTCATGCAGCAGACCTCGTTCATCAGCGCCGTCTACGTCCCATCCGGCAGCCAGCTGCGCCTGGTCGAGGTCGCCGAAAACCCTGCCTCCTACCAGGCCTTCCTCCCTCCGAACCTCAACATCTCCAGCGGCCACGCTCTCACCTACCTGAGCGGCGCCGGCCCGCTCATCGTCCGGGATGTCAACCAGCCCGCCGCGCCGGTGCATGGCGAACTCCTGGTGATGCCCCAGCGCCTCAACTGCGAGGCCTGCGCCTTCCTGCCCATCCTCCAGGCCGGGCGCATGGCCGCCCTGCTCATCCTTGGCACCCGCGACCGCGCCAGCCTATCCCAGACCAGCCTCCAACCCTATGCCAGCCTGGCCGAACTCATCACCACCGCGCTGGAAAAAGTCATCGCCCTCAACGTCACCCGCCAGCGTCTGGGTGAGATTCAGGTGCTCAACGATTTCAGCCAGGCCGTAGCCAACGAGACCCGCCTGGACCACCTCTACCCGCTCATCCACCAGCAGATTCGCGCCCTGATGGGCGACGTCCATTTCTACATCGCCCTCTACGACGCCGCCACCGATCAGATCAACATCCCCTACATCTACGAGGGCAGCGAACCCATCCATGTCGATCCCTTCCCGCTCGGCGAGGGGCTGACCTCCATCGTCATCCGCACTCGCCAGCCCCTCATGCTGGTGGAAGACACCGAGCAGCGCGCCCGCGCCCTGGGCGCCAAAGCCGTCGGCAAAATGGCCCTCTCCTGGCTGGGCGTGCCGCTCATCTCCTCCGGCGAGGTCATCGGCGTGATGACCGTGCAGGACACCGAGAACGAAGGCCGCTTCGATGAAGATGACCTGCGCCTGATGAGCACCCTGGCCGGGCAGATCGCCGGGTTGATCAACTCCGTCAACCTCCTCGAGGTCACCCGCAAACGCGCCCTCCAGCTCCAGACCGCTTCCGAAATCGCCCGCGACACCAGTGGCACGCTTGAAGTCGACGAATTACTGGCAAAGGCTGTCAACCTGATTCGCGATCGCTTCGACTTCTACCATGCCTCGGTTTTCCTGCTCGACGACACCGGCGAGAATGCCGTGGTCAACGAGTCCACCGGCGAGGCCGGCCGCCAGATGAAGGAAAGCCGCCACAGCCTCAAGGTCGGCTCCAAATCCATCATCGGCTATGTCACCTCCATCGGCGAACCCCTGGTAGTCAACGACGTAACTGCCGACCCCACCCACCGCTTCAACCCGCTCCTCCCGGATACACGCGCCGAACTCGGCATGCCTCTCAAAGTCGGCGAACGGGTGCTGGGCGCGCTCGATGTGCAATCCACCCGCCCCTTCGCCTTCCATCCCGACGACATCGAAATTCTCCGCATCCTGGCCGACCAGCTGGCCGTGGCCGTCTCCAACGCTCAACTCTTCAGCGAGACCCAGGAAAGTCTGGCCCAGCACCGCCTGATGCACCACGTCACCACTGTGGCCGCCGCCAGCACCTCGCTGGATGAGGCCCTCTCCAGCGCCGTGCAGGGCCTGCGCGTCACCCTCGGCGACCGCGTCGCCATCATGCTCATGGACAACGACAAGCGCTACCTGCGGGTGGAAGCCTCCGCCGGCTACGACGAAGAGGTCCTCGGCCTCCAGGTCCAGGTCGGCCAGGGCATCACCGGCTGGGTGGCCCAGAACCGCGAACCCGCCCTGGTGGCGGACGTGACCAAAGATCCGCGTTACGTGGCCGCCAGCGCCAACGTGCGCTCCGAGATCGCCGTGCCGCTCATCTATCGCGGCGAACCGCTCGGCGTGCTCAACGTGGAAAGCGACCGCGTCAACGCCTTCAGCGATCACGACCTGGATATCCTCGGCACGCTGGCCGGCAGTCTGGCCGCCATCATCGTCAACGCCCGTCTGGCCGAGCGCCAGCGGCAGTTGTTTGAGGTCACCAACAAAATTCGCCGCTCGGTGAGCATGGAGACCATCCTCGAAACCACCGCCTCGGAGTTGAGCCGCGCCCTGCGCACGCGCCGGGCGCGCGTCGACATCGGCGTCGAAAGCGGCCGCGAGGGCGCCACGCTGGCCGAGAGCAGCGGGAACGGCAATGACGGCGAATCCGCCGGCGATCCCAATCAGGTGCGCCCGCGCTTCATGTGGACCGGCAGCCTGCCGCCGCTGGAAGACCTCGCCCCGAAGGAGGACGAATGATTGATTCGGGCGTTTTCCGGGCCAGTCCGCCCCAGACCCGCCTTCAGGAGTGGCGCGGCCGCATCCTCCAGACCCTTCTGTATGTGTTGCTTGTCCTCGGCACCGTTATGTACGTCGCCAACGTGCTGGTCTTCATCCGCAACCAGAACTGGCTCATCATCGCGGCCGTGTCTCTGGCCTACATCATGGTGGCGGTGGTCACCTTCCTGCGCGGCCTGCCCTACGAACTCCGCGCCGGAACGGTGCTGGCCGCCGCCTTTGCGCTTGGCCCGCTGGCTCTCAACCTCTACGGCCTGGGCGGCGATGGCCGTGTCTGGTTGCTCTTCTTCATCCTCTTCTCCGGCCTGTTGTTCAACCGCCGCGTGGCTGTCGCCGCCGCCCTGCTTTCCACCGTCACCTATGCTGTCACCGCCTGGCTGTTCACCAGCGGCGTCTGGCCGCCGCCCACCGACCTCGTCACCCGCGATACCAATGCTTCCTCCTGGGTAAACACCGGCATCACCCTGGTTTTCGTCATCACCGTTCTGGCGGCCTCGCTGGATTACTTGATTCAGGGCTTTTCCCGCAGCATCCGCGAACTGGAAGATACGCTGACCGCCGAGCGCAAACTGCGTGAACACCTTTCGCTTCAACAGACCGAACTGGCCGACCGCTCCAGCGACCTGGAACGTCGTCTGCTGCAGATTCGCACCGCGGCCGAGATCTCGCGCGCCATCGGCACCATCCTCGACCCGCAGGAACTCCTCCAGCGCGTCGCCGACCTCATCCTTGAGCGCTTCGAACTTTATTATGTCGGCGTGTTCCTGGTGGATGACCGCGGCCGCTATGCCAACCTCACGGCCGGCACGGGCGAAGCCGGCCGCCGCATGCTGGCCGATGAGCACCGCCTGAGCGTGGGCGGTTCCTCGATGGTCGGCTGGGCCACCGCCAACCGCCAGCCGCGCATCGCCCTGGATGTCGGCGCCGACGCCATCCGCTTCCGCAACCCGCACCTGCCGCACACCCGCTCCGAACTGGCCCTGCCCATCGCCCTCGGAAATCAGGTGCTTGGCGCTCTCAGCATCCAATCCGATCAGCCCGCCGCCTTCGACCAGGACGATGTCACCGTTCTGCAGGGCATCGCCGACAGCCTGGCCGTCGCGCTGGAGAACGCTCGGCTGTTCCAGCAGATCGAAACCTCGCTCAACGAGATTCGCCAGCTCAACCGCGACTACGTCGAAGGCTCATGGACGCGCATCGCCCGCGGCGGCCCGGAACTCTTCGCCACCTTTGAGAACCCGGCCGAGGCCGGCGATGATAGCCCAAGCTACTCCCTCAACATCCCTCTTACCCTGCGCGAGCAGCAGATCATCGGCAACATCACCTTGGAAACCGAGAACAGCAACTGGTCGTCCGAAGAACTGGAATTCGTGGAAGCGGTCGGAAATCAGGCCGCCCTGGCGCTGGAAAGCGCCCGCCTGCTGGAAGAGACCCAGCGCCGTGCCGAACGCGAACAAGCCCTCAACGAACTCACCTCGCGTTTCGCCCGCACCCTGGATTTTGAATCGCTGATGCAGACCGTCGTGCGCGAACTGGGTCAACTCCCCAAGGTCAGCGAAGTCTCGATTCATGTCGTGCCGCCCACCGATGAAGACACGCCCGGCCCGCAGCCCGCCGAACTGGGCGCGGCTGCCGAGTAGGAAACGGAACGGAGCCAAAGATGGCAACCGCCAGGCCAGACAACCAGACCGCAGAACCGCTGCGCCGCCGCAATGCCTTGCGCGTCGGCGTGGTTCGTTCGCTCGGCAGCATTGCCCTGCTTTCGTTCCTCTATTACACCTACCCGCCGGAAGTGGCCGCCGAACTGGACGTGGCCTTCTTCTTCGGCTGGGTGCTGGTGGCCGGTAACCTGCTCGGGCTTGCGCTCGTCGCCGCCCGCCGCACCACGGTCGGCCTCGTCATCAGCATCCTCGGCCTCCAGATCGCCCTCTCCGGGTTTGGGCTGGCTTATGCCGGCCTGGGCACCGCCATCCTGGTTGGCGTGTTGAGTCTCACCATCATTTCGGTCGCCAACACCCTCCCGCAGCGCGTCAGTCGCCAGGTGCTGCTCACCGCCGCCATCTTCGGCCTGGTGGCCCTGCTCACCGACCTGTTCATCGGCGCCACGGAATTTCGCCCCTACCCGCCCAGCTACGCCGCCATCCTGCGCTTTGCCTGGGCGCTCATCGCCGTGCTGGTCGGCATCAACCTGCTGCATCTCTTCCGCCAGTTCAACTACTTCACCCTGCGCACCAAGCTCATCACTTCCTTCGTTGCCGTCACCCTCATCGCCCTCACCCTCCTCGGCGGCATCAACAACTTCTTCGCCCGCGAGAGCCTCACCCGCGAGGCCAACGAGGCGCTCTTCGCCGCCGCCATCCAGACTCAGGACAGTCTGCTGGACTTCGTCGAGACCACCACAGCCACCGTCACCAATGAGGCCCGCCTGCCAGTAATGTCCGAACTGCTGACCGCCCCTGCCGGCCTGGAAGCCACAGACGCCCAGCGCTCGCGCATCATCGCCACGTTGCGCGCCCTCCAGAACAAAGATCCCGACTACCTGTTAGGCTACACAATTTACGACCTCCAGGGCAACCACATCATCGACAGCCACGGAATTCTTGGTGGTGAATCTGCCGCCGGCAGACCCTACCAGGAACGAGCCGTCGCCGGCGAATCGTACGTCTCACCCCTGCTCATCAGCGGCAAGCATGACGAACCGGTTTTGATCTTCAGCGCCCCTATCCGCACCGCCTTCGGCGATATCGTCGGCGTGCTGGCCGTCGAATATCGCGGCGGGATTCTGCAAGACCTCATCGCCCGCAGCAACAACCTCGTCGGCCCGGATTCGTTCGCCGTGCTCTTCGATGAATACACGATTCACCTGGCCCACGGCGCCGCCCCGGAGACCATCCTCACCACCGTCATCCCGCTGGATGACGCCACGCTGGCGCGCATGCAGGCCGAAGGCCGGCTGCCCAACCTGCCCGCCAACCTCATCTTCCACGACCTGGCCGACCTGGGGAGCAATCTGGACGCCACCCGCAACAACATGAACCAGGCCTACTTCTTCACGACTGTGGATATCGCTACCGGCGACCGTGTCCTCCAGGCCGCCGCCATCAGCATCGAAGACCCGGATTGGACCCTGGCAATCTTCCAGCCGCAGGATACCTTCCTCGCCCCGGTTGAAGAGCAGGGCCGCACCACGTTGCTGCTGGCTTTGGTCGTGGCGGCCGCCGTGGTCGCCATCGCCATCGGTCTGGCCCAGGTGCTGACTGCGCCCATTGCCAGCCTCACCCGCACCGCCCAGCATGTTTCCCAGGGCGATCTCAATGTCCAGGCCGAGGTCGGCACCGACGACGAGATCGGCGAACTCGCCCGGACGTTCAACGCTATGACCGCCCGCCTGCGCGAACTGGTCACCGGTCTCGAAGCCCAGGTGGCCGACCGCACGCGTGACCTGCAGCACCGCGCCGAAATGCTCCAGGACGCCGCCGAGATCGCCCGCGACGCCACCCAGGAAACCCAACTGCTTGACCTGCTCAACCGCTCCGTGGAACTGATCGCCCAGAAATTCGAACTCTATCACGTCGGTATCTATCGCACCAACCCCCGCGACCAGACCGCCCTCCTGCTGGCGGGCAGCGACGAAGCCGGCCAGCAGCTGGTCGAGAGCGAGCACCGCGTCCGCATCGGCAGCGAGACCAACGTCGGCTATGTGACGCTCATTGGCGAGGCCCGGCTGGCCCGTGAGGGCGACCCCGGCATCCGCATCGCCCGCCATCCGCTCCTGCCGGACACACGCGCCCAGCTGGTTGTACCCCTGCGGGTGGGCGAACACATCCTGGGCGCCATCGACATGCAGGCCGACCGGCCGGATGCTTTCCGCGACGCCGATATCCCCACCTTCCGCTCATTGGCCGACCAGATCGCCATTGCCATCCAGAAGAACGAACTGCGCTTCGAGGTCGAGCAAACCCTCAATGAACTCGAAAGCGCCTACGGCCGCTACACGCGTGAATCCTGGCGCGCCTTTATCCAGGCCCTTGAGAACACCGGCTTCCGCTACCGCCAGCTCACCGTCGAACCCACCAACAGCGAAAGCGAACAGGTGCGCCTGGCCTGGGAACGCGGCGAGACCGTCATGCAGCACGGCCGCGACATCGGCGACGACGCCCGCAGCACCCTGGCCGTCCCCATGAAAGTGCGCGGCGAGGTGGTCGGTGTGCTGAACCTTCAACTGGAAGACGCCAGCGTGCCGGACGAGACCATCGCCCTCATCGAAGAGATTTCCAACCGCCTCAGCCTGGTGCTGGAGAACGCCCGCCTGGTCGAAGTCGCCCAGCGACGGGTGCAGCGCGAACGCCTGACGGCCGATATCGGCAGCCGTATGCGTCAGTACCTGGACGTGGAAAGCGTCATGAAAGTCGCCATTGAAGAGATCGGCCAGCGCCTGGAAGTTCCTGAAGTCGAACTGCGCCTGTTGGGCAAAGAGACTTCCGCTGCGCCGCCGGCCAATGGCCGCGGCCAGAACGGGGACGGGAAGGTGAACCAATGAACCGCCTGAGAGATGAGCGCGTCAGTTTCACTCTGGCTGGGCTGCTGTTCGGTTTCATCTTCCCGCTCGGCGCCACATTCCTGAATGTCGTCTGGGTTCGCCGTCAGCCGCCAACCCTCGTCAATATGTTGCTCACCCAGCTGGAAGAGCCTCTGTTGTGGATCATCGACACCAGCCCGTTCGTCTTGGGGCTGCTGGCGCTGGCTGGCGGTTATTTCGCCCAGCGCGCTTCCCGCCTGGCCGAGCAGACGCAGTTGGAAGTCCAGCGCAGCCAGTCCCTGAGCCAGGAACTGGAACGCCAGAACCAGGTTCTCGAAGAGCGCATCGCCGAACGCACCCTCGCCCTCGAACGCCGCGCCTTGTTTGTCGAAGCCGCCGCCGAAGTCGGCCGCGCCGCCACCTCCATTTACACCCTCGATGAGCTTCTCCCCCAGGTGTGCCAGTTTGTCAGTGAGCGTTTCGGTTTCTATCACGTCGGCATCTTCCTTGCCGACGATACCGGCGAGAATGCCGTCCTGCGCGCCAGCAACAGCGAAGGCGGTAAGCGCATGATCGCCCGCGGCCACCGCCTGCGTGTGGGCGAAGAGGGCATTGTCGGCTACGTCGTCCAGCGCGGCGAGGCCCGCATCGCCCTGGACGTGGGCGAAGACGCAGCTCACTTCACCACCGCCGAACTCCCGGAAACTCGCTCCGAAATGGCCCTGCCGCTGTTCTCCGGCGGCCGGCTGCTGGGCGCCCTCGATGTGCAGAGCCGCCAGCCCGGCGCCTTTGCCAATGAAGATATCCTGGCGCTGCGCGTCTTGGCCGACCAGGTCTCCATGGCCATCAACAACGCCCTCCTGTTCGAACAGTTGCAGGAAAGCCTTGAGGGTGAACGCCGCGCCTACGGCGAAGTCACCCGCCAGGCCTGGCGCCGCCTGCTGGGCGAACGTCGCAACCTGGGCTATCGCTACGCCGAAAAGAAGATCGGCGCAGCCCGCGGTGCCTGGACGCCCACCATGCTTGAAGCCGCCCAGGCCGGGCAGCCCATCCGCCGCGTGGAAGACACGCGTCCAGCCCTGGCCGTGCCCGTGCTGGTGAGCGGCGAAGCCGTCGGCGTACTCTACCTGCGCAAGGACCCCGGTGAGCCGGACTGGAACGACGAGGAAGCCGACCTGGTCCAGACGCTCAGCGACCAGCTCAGTCTGGCCATCAACAGCGCCCGCCTGTACGAAGAAACCCAGCGCCGCGCCGCCCAGGAACAACTCACCTCGGAGATCGCCACCAACCTGCGGCAGACGCTCGACATTGACGCCGTGCTGCGCACCGCCGTGCAGGAACTCGGCGAAACCTTCGCCGCCCGCGAAGTCGTCATCCGCATCAACCCGGACGAGGTCTAAGCACATGCGACGCATCGTTTCCAACATTCGCATCCCGCTCTACATCCTCAACGGCGGCAACCTGCTGGCCGCCAGCCTGTTGCTGGCGTTCCAGTACCTGCCCGACCTGGCCAACAACCGCGTCGAAGCCTTCATGACCCTGGTACTCATGTCCACGGCTCTACTGGGCATCCTGCTGGCCTACCGCGGTCGCACCCAGGAAGCCGCCCTGATCTTCATGGGCACCGTGACCATCATCGCCAGCGTATTGGGCTTCCTCTACGGCGGTCTGGAGAACCCGGCCGTCACGGCCATGTATTTCATCCTCATCCCATTTGGCGGCCTCTACCTTGAACGGCGCTTCCACTACATCACCATCGGCCTGGTCGTTCTGCTCATGTTCTGGATGTATCTGGGCGGGCTACAGGGCTTCGGCGGTCTGACCCCCATCAGCGTCGACGAGTTTACCGTCAGCCTCACCGCCCTGCTCATCATCGGCGCGGTACTGGATTTCACCTCCACCCGCTACCGCGTCTCGCTGGCCGAAGTTGAAGCCAACCGCAGCGCCCTGGAGACCCGCAACCTCGAGCTCTCGGAGATTCGCGCCGGCCTTGAGCAGAGCGTGGCCGAACGCACCCACGACCTCGACCGCCGCAACCGCTATCTCGTCGCCATCTCCGAGATCGTGCGCGAGAGCAGCGCCCTGCTCGAAGAGCTCGATATCCTCCAGCGTTCTGTCGACCTGATCGCCGAACGCTTCGGCTTCTATCACGTTGGCGTTTTCATGGTGGATGCCACCGGCGAATGGGCCGTCCTGCGGGCGGTCTCATCGGAAGGCGGGCGCAAGATGCTCGAACGCGGTCACCGTCTGCAGGTCGGCAAACAGGGCATCGTCGGCTATGTCACCGGCATCGGCCTGCCGCGCGTTTCGCAGGATATCTCGCTCGACCGCATCCATGCCCTGGCCGCCGAACTGCCCGACACCCGTTCCGAGATGGCCCTGCCGCTCAAGGCCCGCGATGAGATTATCGGCGTCCTGGATATCCAGGACGCCCAGGCCCAGGCCTTCAGCCAGCAGGATGTTGCCATCCTCCAGACCCTGGCCGACCAGCTCGCCCTGGCCATCAGCAACGCCCGCCTCTACCGTCAGAGCCGCGAGAGTCTGGAAGAGGTGCAGCGCGCCTACGGCGAAATCAACCGCCGCGCCTGGCTCGAAGCCCAGCGCGAAGGCCGCCTGCCTACCTACCACTTCGTCGGCGGTACGCGCCAGCGCGCCGACCGCATCAGCACGGGCGGCCTGCCGCGTCTGGAAGGCGGCAACACCGTTGAGATTCCCATCCGGGTGCGCGGTCAGGCTATCGGCGCGATCGAGATTGCCCGCCCCGACTCTGCGGAATGGACTCAGCAGGAACAGGTCATGCTGGAGGCCATCTCTGAACAACTCGGCATCGCCCTGGATGGCGCCCGCCTGTACGACGCCACTCAGCAGCGCGCCGCCAACGAACGCCTCATCAGTGAACTCACGGTCGAGATCCGCGAATCGCTGGATATGGAAACCATCCTGCGCACGGCCGCCAGCCGCCTGCGCGAAGTACTTGACCTGCCCGAAGTCACCATCCGCCTCACTGAGCGCACCAGCCAGCCTGACGGTAACGGCGGCAACGGCCGCAGCGGCCAAATGGATTGAAGTCTGATGACCGAGAAGCCTAACCCCTCCCGCAACCTCTTGAGCCTGTTGCCGGCCCGCCGCGCCGAGATCTTCGCCGCGGCCCTGCTGCTGGGCCTGTGGGCCAGCCTTGCTTCGCTAGCCTACACCCTTATCGTCTTCTACCTCGTCCGCCAGCCGCTCATTCTGGGGATGACCGCCGGCTTCGCGCTCGCCGTCGTTCTCCTTCTGGCCGCCCGCCGCGCCCTGCCCCTCGATCTGGAACGCTCCGGCTTGCTCGCCGCGCTTGCGATTGTCGTCCTGTACCTCAGCGGCGAACTGTTCTACGCCGGCCTGACGGCCTTCAACCTCATCGGCGGTCTGGCCATGCTGGCGGCGCCCTACATCCTGCTCCGTCCGGCCCGCCGGCGTGTCTGGCTGGCCCTCATGCTGGCCTTTGCCGCCCTCACGCTGGCTGCAAATCTGTTCTCGCCCTTCCCGCGCGTCGACCCTGCCTCCCTGGCCGGGCGCAATTTCGCCGGCCCCTTCTTCACCGCCATCGTCGCCCTCTTCATCCTCGCCCAGGCCCTGCGCACCCTGCGAGTGCGCGGCCTGCGCAACCGCCTGCTCTCCACGCTCCTTCTCGCCAGTTTCATCCCCGTCCTGCTGGTGGCTGGTCTCACAGGATTGTTCGGCTTCCAGACTGGGCGGCAGCAGGTCTCCAATCGTCTTGAAGCCGTGGCGGCCCTGAAAGAGGCCCAGATCAACTCCTGGCTGGAGGACCAGCGCGTGAGTTTCGAGAGCATCCTGCGCCCCGGTATCGGCGCCCGCAACCTGCGCGATTTCCTCCAGGGCGACTCCAGCCGTCCGACCACCCTGACCGCCCATGACCGAGTCGTGGACGAGTTCAACCGTCTGCTGGCCGGCAACAGCAACTTCGCCGAGATCTTCTTTGCCGATATCCAGGGCCAGGTCAGGATCGCCAGCCTGGCCTCCCGCCAGGGCATCAGCGTGGCCGGCCAGCCCTACTTCCGCAGCGGCCTCATCGGCTTCAACGTCCAGGCCCCGGTATATTCCACTACTCTGCGAGTGCCGGTATCTTACCTCTCGCGCCCAATCTACAATGATGTGGACCCGCAGCCGGGCCAGCAACCCCTGGGTGTCCTCATCGTACGCTTGGACCTGGACCCGATCAACAACCTGTTGGTCGAACGCGCCGGCCTCGGGCAATCCGGCGAGACCTATCTGGTCAGCAGCAACTTCGAACTCCTCACACCAGCGCTGGATACCGAAGAATATCCGGTCGGTTTCACCGTCGTGCGTTCCACCGGCGCCCTGCGCGGCGCTGAAACCCGCGGCCGCGGCTCCGCCGTCTATGTCGATTATCGCGGCGTGCCGGTCATCGGCGTGTACCGCTGGGTCTCTGGTCTCCACACCCTCCTGCTCGTCGAGCAGGAGCAGCAGGAAGTCTTTGCCACCCTGCAATTGAACCTGGTGCTCAACATCGGCATCGCCCTGCTGGCTGCCTCGGCGGCCGTGGCCGCCGCTTTTTCCCTGTCCCAGAACATTTCCCAGCCCATGGTCGACCTGGCCTCCGACGCCACCCGCATCGCCGCCGGCGAGATTCAGCGCATCGAGACCATCGCCCGTGAGGATGAGATTGGCGCCCTCAGCCAGGCCCTGAACCAGATGACCGCCCGTCTCCAGGAAACCGTGGATAACCTCGAATCCATCGTCGGCGAGCGCACCAGCGAACTGGAACGGCGCGCCGGCTACCTGCATGCCGCCGCCGAGGTCGGCAAGGCCGCCACCCAGATCTACCGGCTGGAAGACCTGCTCACCCCCGTCACCCACCTCGTCAGCGAGCGGTTCGGTTTCTATCACGTCGGCATTTTCCTGCTCGATGAAACCCGCGAGTTTGCCCTTTTGCAGGCCGCCAACTCCGAGGGCGGCTGGCGTATGCTCGCCCGCGGCCACCGCCTCAAGGTGGGCGAACAGGGCATCGTCGGTTACGTCACCAGCAGCGGCCAGCCGCGCATTCAGCAGCACGTCGGCGAAGACGCCGTCTACTACGCCAACCCGGACCTGCCCTTCACCCGCTCGGAACTGGCCCTGCCCCTGCGCGCCGGAGGTGAACTGCTGGGCGCCCTGGACGTGCAAAGCACCGAAGAGAACGCTTTTGGCGAGGTGGACATTGAAGTCCTCCAGGTGCTGGCCGACCAGGTCGCCCTGGCGATTCAGAATGCCCGCCTGTTTGAGCAGCTCGGCCAGAGCATCGAAGCCGAGCGCCGGGCGCTGGGCGAACTCAGCCGCACCGCCTGGGCCGATATCCTGCGCGCCCGCGACATCACCGGCGTATTGAGCACCCCCAAGGGCGTCACCCTGGCCGACCCGGAGTGGACCGCCGAAGCCCGCCGGGCGCTGGCGCAGGGCGAAGTCGTAAAAGGTGCGCGCTCCTCGGATGGCCAGCGCTATCCCCTCGCCATTCCGGTGCGGGTGCGCGGCAACGTTATCGTCGGCGTCCTGGAGACCCACAAGCCCGTCAAAGACGGCGAATGGACCACCCAGGAACTTGAAACTCTCCAGGCCGTTGCCGAGCAGCTGGGCATCGCCCTCGAAAACGCCCGATTGTTCGAACAGACCCAGCGGCTGGCGCAACGCGAACGCATCGCCGCCGAAGTCTCCGGCAAGGTCTGGGCCTCTTCGGACATCGACACCATCCTCCAGACCGCCGTCCAGGAACTCGGCCGCGCCCTCAACGCCTCGCAGGGCGCCATCCGCCTGCGCCTGGCCAGCGAGGCCGAGAACGGCCACGCCGCCAATGGGGCCAACGGCTCGGACAGCATGGAAGACATGCCGGGAGAGGAACGCGAATGATGAACCGCAGCCTTTCCAACGTCCGCCTGCCGCTGTATTTCGTCAACGCCGCAGTCCTGCTCACTGCGATAGTGGTCATGGCAGTTTTCTACCTTCCGGAACCGGCCCGCTTCCCCAGAGAACTTGTGCTGTCTTCCGGCTTCGCCATAGTCGCGTTGCTCGCCATTTTCCTCACCCGCCGCGGCCGCACCCGCGCCGCCGCCGCCGTGTATCTGCTCCTCATGCTCGGCGGCGCAGCCGTGCTTGGCTACGCCTTCCACGGCTTGCGCAATCCCAGCGTTCTCGGTCTGTTGTTCATCGCTCTGCCATTCGCCGGCCTGTATTTCGACCGCCGCGAAAACTTCCTCCTTGTCGTCTTGGTCAATCTGGTCGTGGCCGGGTTGTATTTCGGCGGAGTCAATGGCATGGCCGGGATGGAACCCATCGACCTTGACGACTTCATCATTATGCTGATGGTTTTCTTCGGCACCGGCGCCGTGCTGGATTTCACCATTACCCGCTTCCGCACCGCCCTGGCACTATCTGAAGAGAGCGAAACTCGCCTGGCCGCCCAAAATACGGAACTCACCCGCGTGCAGTCCGAACTGGAACAGCGCGTCGAGGAGCGTACCCAGGCCGTCGCCAAACGCGTCGCCCAGTTGGAAGCCTCGGCCGAGGTGGCTCGCGAGGCCGCCAGCATCCGCGACCTGCAACTCCTGCTCGACCGCGTGGTCAACCTGATCTCCGACCGCTTCGATTATTATCACACCGGCATCTTCCTCCTCGACGAGCCCAGGGAATACGCTGTCCTGCAGGCGGCCAGCAGCGAAGGCGGCCAGCGCATGCTGGCACGCGGCCACCGCCTGCTGGTGGGCAAGGTGGGCGTGGTCGGCTTTGCCGCCGGCATGGGCCAGTCCCGCATCGCCCAGGACGTGGGCGCCGACGTCATCTTTTACGACAACCCGGATATGCCGGAAACCCGCTCGGAACTGGCCCTGCCTCTGCGGGTGCGCGCCGAGATCATCGGCGTACTGGACGTGCAGTCCCAGCAACGCAACGCCTTCACCGCCGAAGACCTCCAGATTCTTGAGATCCTCGCCGACCAGATCGCCCTGGCGATCGAAAACGCCCGCGTGCTGGAGAACAGCCGCCGCGCCCTGGAAGAGTTGCAGGTCATCTACGGTCAGCGCGTCGCCCAGGCCTGGCGCCGCCGCCTGGAGACTGAAGCGCCCGAATTCCATTACGACCGCATGGGCGTCGGCATAGGTCGCTCCAGCCAGCCGGTTGAAGCCGGCGACGCCGAACGCTTCCTTTCCCAGCCCATCATCTTCCGCAACCAGGTCATCGGCGCGCTTGAACTCAACCGCGAAGACGATGAACCCCCCTTCACCTCTGAAGAACGCTCGCTGGTGGCCGAGATTATGGAACAGACCGGCCTGGCGCTTGAAAACGCCCGCCTGGTCGACCAGATTCGCCTGCGCTCGGACCAGATTCAACTCCTTCAGGAGATCACCGCCATGGCGGCCTCCCTGCGCTCCGAGGAAGAACTCCTCCAGGACGTGTGCGCCAAGCTCCAGGCCGGGCTGGACCTGCTGCACGCTGGCGTTATCCTCTTCAACGACGACCGTACCCTGGGCGTGCTGGTCGCCACTGCCAGCCGGCCGGATGCCCCCGGCGCCGACGCCGTCGGCGCCACCCTGCCGCTGGTCGGCAACGAGCCCACCCAGGAAGTGATGCGCAGCCTGCAGACCGTGGTGCTCTACGATGTGCTCAACCACCCCCAGGCCGCCGCCTTCCGCGACGTGATGGAACCGCGCGGTACCCACACCCTGGCCATCATTCCGCTCATCACCCGCGGCGAGGTCATCGGCACCATCGGCCTGGACGTGGCCGAAGCCACCCGCCGTTTCGATGACGAAGACCTTAACCTGTTCAACCAGGTCAGCGCCCAGATCGCCCAGGCGCTGGACAGCACCCGCCTCTTCCAGGCCGAACAGCGCGGCCGCCAGGCCGCCGCCGCCCTGCTGGAGATCTCCCAGATCGCCTCCTCCTCCCTGGAATTGCGCCAGGTGCTGCGCGAGGTCACCCAACGCTCGGCCGAGGCCATTGATGCCAGCCGTTGCGTCGTCTTCCTGCTCAAACCCGGCAGTCAGGACCTTGACCCGGTCATGGCCCAATACGCCGATGGCCGCATCGACGAAGCTTTCTGGCAGCGTTTCCGCCAGGTCGGCATCCAGCCGCTGGTCGCGGTCCCCGCCCTGCATTCTGTCGTGCGCACTCGCCAGCCGCTGACGCTCACTACCCCCATCAGCGCCGGGCAACTCCCTCAGGCCTGGCTGGATGTGTTCCGTAGCCAGAGCGTCCTGGCCGTGCCGCTTCTCAGCCAGGACGAGGTCATCGGCATCATGGTCTACGACCACACCCAGCGCGGCCAGGCGTTCGACTCTGCTCAGATCGAGCTCTCTCTCACCATCGCCGGCCAGGTCGCTACCACCGTCTCCAACGTCACGCTTTACGAACAGACCGTGCGTCGTGCCGAACGCGAGCGCCTCGTCTCCGAAATCACCACCAAGGTGCGCGCCAGCAACGACCCGCGCCTCATTCTCCAAACCGCCATTGAAGAATTGCGTAGCGCCCTGAACGCCAAAGACGGCAACCTGCTGTTGCGCGGCCCGTCGGCTGAAACGCCCAACGGCAAGGCCAACGGCGCCTCCGGCCACACCATTCGCGGCCGGGCGCGCACCGGGCAGGACCAGGAAGAGCAGAAACCATGACCTACAAATTCGCAATTGCCAACGAAAAGGGCGGCGTCGCCAAAACCACCTCGGTGGTCTCCCTCGCAGGCGCCTTCGTCGAGCGCGGCCTGCGCGTGCTGGTGGTCGACCTGGATCCCCAGGCCAACCTCACGCTCTCGCTGGGTGTCAAACCCAAGGACGTCGAGCAATCCGTGGCCCAGGTGCTGCTCAACTCGCTCGACCCGATGGAGGTCATCCGCCCTACCGAGATCGAGAACCTCTGGCTGCTGCCCTCCAACGCCGAAATGGGCCTGGCCGAGCGCTTCCTGCCCGTGCGCCAGAATTACGATGCCATCCTGCGCAGCGCCCTCAACGGCAACCTGCCCTACGACTACGTCCTCTTCGATTGCCCGCCTGCCCTCGGAGCCATCACGCTCAACGCCATCACCGCCGCCGATATGTTGCTCATCCCCACCCAAGCCGAGTACTTCTCCGCCCACGCCCTCAAGAGCATGATGGGCACCATCCGGCGGGTGCGCGAACAGGGCAACCCCAACCTCAACTACCGCGTCTTCATCACCATGTACGACCGCCGCAACCGCTCCCACCGCACGCTCATGGAGCAATTGCAGACCACCTTTGGCAATGAGGGCCTGATGGAGACGATGATCGAGATCGATACCAAACTGCGCGAAAGCCCGATTGTGGGCATACCCATCATGTACTACGTTTCCAGGACTCGCAGCGCCGAACAATACCGCGCCCTGGCCCAGGAGCTGATTGACGATGTCGAAACGATCAAAGAGCGAGCAGTTCCTCAATCGGCTTGAGTCTCTCTTCGACGAGATCGAAGAGACCGCCGCCCCGGCCCCCAGAGCCATAGCCGCCGACGCCGTCACCAACGGCTGGGTCTGGGAGTGTGACGCCGCGGGTCGCTTCACCTCGGTCAGCCCGGAGGTCAAGAAACACCTCGGCCTGGCGGCCAGGGCGGTCATTGGCCAGCCGTTGGCCGAATTCGGTCTGGAGAAAGCCGCCCGCCAGCGCGTCCGCAAAGCGCTCAAGGCCGGCGAATTCCCGGCCCAGCTCCAGGTAGCCATGCTCGCCAGGAATGGCAAGCCGGTCACGGTCACCCTGCATATCTTCGCCTTGCCGGAGGAGAACGGCCGCGCCGGCGGCTACCATGGCTTTGCCGAGGTTCTCGCCTCTCCTGTCGGTGTGGCTACCGCCCCCGCGGCTACCGCCGCCCCCGCCCCGGCTGCTCCTGCTGCCCGGAAAGCCAAGTCGGCCAAGCCTGCCAGAGCGGAACCTGAGACCCGTCAGAAGCCTGAACCCAAGGCCGGCAAAAAGGCCGCCGTTCGCAAAGCCGCGCCCAAAGCCAGACCGGCGCGTGCCAAAAAGGCGGCCGCCCGCCGCGCCGCGCCCCCGGCCAAACCGCTTTCGCCTGAAGTCTTTCCGGCTCCGCTCGCTGGGACCGCCGCGCCCGAGCCGTCTGCTGAAATCGCAGAACCCGCCCCCCAGATGGACGTGGAAGCTGTATCCGCCGCGATCGAACCGCCTCAGCTTGAGACCGTGCCGCCGCTCCCGGCCGCCGCGGAACCCGCTCCTGCGATGGGGGCGGCTTCCGCCTCCGCCGTCCCTGAACCGTCAGAAGCAGCCACCGCCCCCGAAGACCGGGAACCTTCCGCCCTTTCGGAGCGCCCCGGTGTCCACCGGCCCACCCCAATGGCCTTCCAGACCGACCCGGACGGCCTGCTCGACCTGATCGACGATGATCCCGGCCGCGTCTGGACCGAAGACGAACGCCTGCTCGTGCGCCAGGTGGCCGACCAGTTGGCCCTGGCCCTTGAAAACGCCAACCTCTTCCAACAGACCCAGCAGGCGCTTGCCGAAACCGACACCCTGTATCAGGCCTCCGCCGAGTTCAACGCAGCCGCCAATTACACCGAAGTCCTGGAGACCCTCCTGCGCCACACCCTGCTCGGGCAGCAGACCAATCACGTCGCCATCAACATCTTCGACACGCCCTGGAACGACCCCAACGACCCGCCCGCCTGGTTCGAAACCATCCAGCGCTGGAACCCGCAAGACGGCCTCACCGGAGAGACGCGCCGCCTGCGGTTCATCGTTCAGAACCTCCTCCAGCGCAACGACTTCGTGTTCATTCAAGACATCAACGCCGACCCGCGCGTCTCCTCCGCCCTGCGGCCATTCTTCACCGTCGAGCGCAGCGCCCGCAGCCTGGTCTTCATCCCCATCGATTCCGGCACCGACTGGCTCGGCTTCATCGAAGCCTTCTTCACCGCTCGCCAGGAATTCACCGAAGACCAGGTGCGCCGCCTCACCAGCGTGGCCGGGCAGGCCACCGAAAAGATCACCAGCCTCTACCTCAACAGCCGCATTGTCCGCCGCCGCACCAACGCCGACCGGCTCAACACCCTGGCCCGCCAGATGGCCGAACTGCTCTCCGAGCAGGAACTGCGCCGCTTCATGCTCGCCCAGATCTTCGAATACCTCCAGCCCGACCAGATCTCGCTCTACGAATGGCAATCCGAAAGCCACAGCCTGCGCCTGGTGGAGCGTACCCTGGCGAGCCCCAACGACGCTGAAGACGATTACCAGCTCGAGCAGGAGATTCCCCTGGCTGGCCGCGCCGAACTGGAGCGTGTGCTTTCCAGCCGCGCCGCCAAATACGAGACCGCCGTCTGGCAGCGCGGCCTGATTCGCGAACACTATTGCCTGCCGTGGATCATCGGTGAACAAACCCGCGGTCTGATCGAGATTTTCCACACCGCCCGCGGGGCCGTCATCAGCGACCTCGACCAGGAATATATTGAAGGCATCACCCTCCAGGCCGCCGCCGCCATGGAGCGCGCCCGCCTCTTCGAGCAGACCCAGGCCGCCCTGTCCCTCACCGACGAACAGGCCCGCCGCCTGCGCATCCTCAACGAACTCAGCGCCCAGCTGGCGACCGCGCCCACCCTCCAGGAAGTCTACGACTTCACCATCCAGAGGACCCACGAGATCTTCCCCTCCGAGCGCGTCAGCCTCACCCTCCTCACCGAAAATCGCGATCATGTCGAAGTGGTTGCCGTGTTGGGCGGCCAGGGCCAGCTCGAACCTGGCACGCGCCTGCCGCTGGCCGGCACCGCCAACGAAAACGTCGTCAACGAAAATCGCATCGTCGTCAACCCGGACACCGGCCAGGCCGAGCGCGGCGCCGTCCGCTCCTACATCGTCGGCCCGCTGGCGGTCAGCGGCGAAGTCATCGGCACGCTCAATGTCGGCAGCCTCCGGCCGCAGAATTTCGACACCCGCGACCGCGACATCCTCCAGCAACTGCTCTCCATGGTTGGCGCCGTGGTGGAAAACCGCCGCCTGTTCGAAGGCATCCAGGAAGCCCTGGCGGCTACCGAAGAACAGGCCCGCCGCCTCGGCCGCCTGAACCAGATGAGCAGCCAGCTCGGCCAGAGCGCCGATATTGAAGCCATGTACCGCGTCGCCGTCGAACGCGCCCGCGAGATCTTCACCGCCGACCGGGCCAGTCTCTGCCTGCGCATCCCCGACCCGTTCAACCTGCTCGTGGCCGCAGCCAGTGGCGCAGTCGCCAGCACGCTGCCCGGCAGCACCCTCCGCGTGCAGGGCGCCTTCGAGCGCGCGCTCCACGAGAACGCCATCGTCATCAACCAGGAACTTGTCGCCGCTGACGACACAACCGCGATTCAAACCACCATGATCGCCCCGCTCAGCACCGGCGGTGAGATTTTCGGCACACTCAACCTGGGCTCCTTGCGCCAGGGCGCTTTCACGGCCCGCGACCAGGAATTCATGATTCAGGTGGCCTCGGTTGTCTCCAGTGCTCTGGAGAACCGCCGCCTGTTCTCTCAGATTCAACGCCGCAGCCAGCAGCTGGAAGCCTCGGCCGAGGTCTCGCGCGTCGCCTCCACCATTCTGGATATCACCCAGCTCCTTCCCCAGGTCGTCAACCTTATCGAAAACGGTTTCGACCTGTACTACTGCGGTCTGTTCCTGGTGGACCAGACCGGCGAATGGACCAGCGAACCCAACCGCTGGGCCGTGCTCCAGGCCGGCACCGGCGATGCCGGCCGCCAGATGCTCACCAACGGCCACAAACTCGAGATCGGCGGCGCATCCATGGTCGGCGCGGCCGTTTCCACCGGCCAGGCCCGCATTGCCCTGGATGTCGGCGCCGAGGCGGTCTTCTTCCGCAATCCCTACCTGCCGGATACCCGCTCCGAAATGGCCCTTCCGCTCATCTCGCGCGGCCTGGTGCTGGGCGCCCTCACCATCCAGAGCGACCGCGAAGGTGCCTTCACCCAGGAAGACATCACCTCGCTCCAGACCATGGCCGACCTGATCGCCAACATCATTGAAAACACCCGCCTCTTTTCCCAGGCCCAGGAGCGCGCCGCAGAACTCGCCATCCTCAACGAGATGGCCCGCGCCTACACCGAATCGCTGGACATCGACAGCGTGGTCGAAGCCACCTACAAATACACCGGCCGCCTGATGGACGCCGAGAACTTCTACTTCGGCCTCTACCACGCCGAAGAAAACGAGATCGAATTCAAACTCTTCACCGAAGACGGCCAGCGCATTCCGCCGCCCGAAGAACGCTTCAAGCTCGGCGCCGGCCTCACCGATCACATCGTCCGCACTCGCGCCCCCCTGCTCATCGAAGAGAACGTCGAAGCCTTCCTGGGCGGCCTTGGCCTCGCCCCGCGCGGCCGCCCGGCCCTGTGCTGGCTGGGCGTGCCGCTCTTGCGCGGCGCTGAGGTCCTGGGCGTCATCGCCGTCCAGTCCTACACCGCCCCGCGCCTGTACAACCAGCACCACGTCGAATTGCTCTCCTCGGTCGCCAACCAGGCCACCGTGGCAGTCAACAACGCCCGCCTGTTCCAACAGACCCAGGCGCGCGCCCGCCGTGAAGCCCTGCTGCGCGAGATCACCGCCCGCGTCCACTCCTCGGCCGACCCGGACGCCATCCTGCGCACGGCCGTGCGCGAGGTCGGCTCGGCTCTCGGGCGCGATGCCTTCATCCAGCTGCAAGCCCGCCTGGAAGAATCTTCCGCCCCCGGCGCGGTCATCCAGCCGGTGCGCCCCGGCGCGGCCAGCCCGCCCGGGAACAGCGACGCCGCCGAAAAGGAAAACGGCCAATGAACATCGAACAGCGCATCTGGACGCCCGCCAACAGCTGGACGCCGACCCCCCTGCGCCCGCCCGTCAAACCCGCCCACCTTGTGCTGGTCTTTGGCTCCAAGGACCTCCTGGCCCAGCGCGCCCAACTGCCCGAACTGCGCGTGGTCTACCCCGGCGCTCTCATCATCGGCTGCTCCACCTCCGGCGAGATCAGCGGCCTGCGCGTGCTGGACGACTCCTTGTCCGTCACTGCGCTGCACTTCGAAACCACGCGCGTCGAAGGCGCCGCCGTGCAACTCTCTCAGGTGGACGGAAGTTCATTCAACGCCGGCCGCCAGCTCGCTACCCACCTGCCCGCCGAGGGCCTCGTCCACGTCCTGGTGCTTTCGGATGGCAGCGCCGTGAACGGCAGTGAATTGGTGCGCGGCCTCACTGAGATTCTCCCGTCCGGCGTCGCCGTCACCGGCGGCCTGGCCGGCGACGGCGACCGCTTCGAAAGCACCCTGGTCTTCATCGATGGCGACCCTCAGGAAGGGCTGGTCGCCGCCGTCGGCCTGTATGGCGACAACCTCAAAGTGGGCTATGGCTCCATGGGCGGCTGGGACCCCTTCGGCCCCGACCGGGTCATCACCCGCGCCGCCGGGAACGTGCTCTACGAACTGGACGGCCAGGCGGCTCTCACCCTGTACAAGCGCTACCTGGGCGATTACACCTCGGACCTGCCCGCCAGCGCCCTACTCTTCCCGCTCGCCATTCGCGCCGAGGACGGCGTGGAAGTCGTGCGCACCATCCTGAATATCGACGAACGTAACCAGAGCATGACCTTCGCCGGCGACATGCCCGTGGGCAGCCGCGCCCGGCTCATGAAAGCCAATTTCGAACGCCTGATGGATGGCGCCGAGGATGCCGCTCAGGCCTCCTACGACTCTATCGGCGGCCAGTCGCCCGAACTGGCGATTCTCATCTCCTGTGTTGGCCGCAAACTGGTCCTCAAGCAGCGCGTCGAAGACGAGATCGAAAGCGTGCAGGGCATCTTGGGCAAGAGCGTCGCTCTTACCGGCTTCTACTCCTACGGCGAGATCAGCCCGGCCGCCCCCAACGCCTCCTGTGAACTGCATAACCAGACCATGACCATCACCACGCTTTCGGAGAGGTAGCCCGGCTATGCATCGCCTTCTCAAACGGCAGATTAAACGCCATCTCGGCGAAGACTTTGTCCCCTCGGCAGGCTGGGAGAAATTCTTTGACGTGATCAGCGAAGCCTACCAGCAGGCCGACCTCGACCGCCGGATGCTCGAACACTCGCTCGAACTCACCTCCGAGGAACTCACCGAGCGCAACCAGCAGTTGCAGCGCGACCTCCAGCAGCGCATCGTCATCGAACAGGCCCTGCGCAGCAACCAGGAGCGCATGCGCCAGATTCTGGATACTTCGCCCCTGCCGGTCGTCCTCTACGACGCCCAGGGCGCGGTCGAATACATCAACCCGGCCTTCGAGCATGAGTTCGGCTGGAGTTTGAGCGACCTGGCCGACCAGCGCTTCGGCTTCATCCCCGAAGACCTGTACTATCAGACCCTCACCCTCTTCCAGGAAGCGCAGGAAAGTCGCGCCCCCGTCGAGTTTGAGAGCCGCCGCACGGCCAAAGGCGGCCGCCTGCTGGATGTCCAGATCAACCTCGCCAGCCTGCACGATGCCGAAGGCCAGCTCTCCGGCACGTTCACCATCGTGCGCGACGTCACCGAGCGCAAGGCCCGCCAGGATGAACTCCAGCGCTCCCAGCGCCAGTTGGCCGACATCATCGCCTTCTTCCCCGAAGCCATCCTGGTCATCGATGCTGAAGGCCGCGTCATCGCCTGGAACCAGGCCATGGAAAAGCTCACCGGCGTGCCCGCCGGCAAAATGCTCGGTCGGGGCGACTACGCCTACGCCGCCACATTCTACGGCGAGGCCCGCCCCATGCTCATCGACTACGTCAACCGTCCCCTGGAAGAAGTGCGCCAGCGTTACCCCAGCGTGGTCACCGAGGGCAAGAGCCTGCTCACCGACGACGCCTTCGTGCCGCAGTTCAAGGGCGGCGTGTACCTATCGGCGCGCGCCAGCGCCCTGTACGATCCGCAAGGCAATTACGTCGGCGCCATTGAGGTCGTGCGCGACGTCACCGAACGCCGCACCAACGAGAAGACCCTCAACGAACAGCGTCAGTTCCTCTCGCAGGTCATCGACGCCAACCCGCACTTCGTCTACGCCAAAGACCGTCAGGGCCGCTTCACCCTTGCCAATCGCACCGTCGCCGAGACCTACGGGACCAGCGTAGAAGGACTGCTCGGCAAAACCGACTCCGACTTCAACCCCAACCTCGAAGAGGTCGCCCAGTTCCTCAGAGACGACCTGGAAGTCCTCGAGACCGGGCGGGACAAATTCATCCCCGAAGAAAAAATTACCGACGCCGCCGGCAATGTCCACTGGCTTCAAACCGTCAAACGCCCGCTGCTGGATGAGAACGGCCAGCCTGCCCAGGTGCTTGGCATCTCCACCGACATCACCGAACGCAAGATCGCTGAAGAAGACCTCAAGCGCCGCAATCTGGTGCTGGAGACTCTCAGCGCCATCAGCAAAGAGACGCGTTTGGCCCTGGATTTCAGCCCCGTGTTGAACGATGTCGCCCGCATGCTGTGCGAGATTCTGGATGGCACCAGCGCCTATCTCTCCCGCTGGGACGAAGCCACCGCCCGGATTCGCGTCGTGGCCGAATACGTCAGCCCGCAGGCCAGCCCGGCCGAGAGCGTTTCCGACCTCGGCGAGATCTACCCCCTCAATCCCCGCCAGATCGCCCAGGAATACGCCTGGCTGCGCGAACCTAACGCCTACTACCTCGCCCACGTGGATGACCCCGACTTGCCGCTCGACGAGCGCGAGCACATGCGCCAGTTCGGCGGCAAGAGCCGCCTGGAAGTGCCGCTTGTGGCCCCCACCGGCGTGCCCTTCGGCCACCTGGAGGTCTGGGAAAGCCGCCGCAAGCGCGACTTCGCCCCTGAAGAGATCGAACTCCTCCAGACCATCGCCCGCCAGGTTGCCACCGCTCTCAGCAACGCCGAGCTGTTCGCCTCCCTCCAGAGCAGCGAAGAACTCCGGCGCCAGGTGGTGGATATCAACCCGAACATGGTCTTCGCCAAAGACCGCCAGGGGCGCTACACGCTCGCCAATCTCGCCTTCGCCCAGGCGCTCGGCGTGCGCGGCGTGGACGAGGTCATCGGCCGCACCGACGAAGAACTGGGTCGCGAGCCAACCCGCATCCGGGAATACGAAGAACAGGACCGCATCGTCCTCGAGATGGGCAGCGAAGTCTTCGATCCCGAGGAGATGAACATCGGTCCGGATGGCCAGCCACGCTGGCGCCAGACCGTCAAGCGCCCGCTGCGCGACCGCGAGGGCAACATCACTCAGGTGCTCGGCGTCGTCAATGACATCACCGACATCAAGCGCGCCCAGGAGGGTTTGCGCGAAAGCGAAGAGCGTTACCGCGTCCTCATTGAAAACAGCAGCGACATCATCACCCTCTTGGATGCTCAGGGCGTAATGCTCTCTGCCAGCCCTAACCTTTCCCAGGTCCTGGGCTTCAGCGAGCCCGAACTGGTCGGTAAAACCGTCTGGGATCTCATTCACACCGATGACCGCCAGGCGGTCATTCAAACCTTCCAGGAAACCCTGGGGCAGCCCGGCGCAGCCCGCCTGGTGGAATACCGCATCCGCCACAAAGACGGGGAGTGGCGCAACCTCGAGTCCTTGGGCAAGGTCGTGCTCATGCCCGGCATCGGGCCGCGCATGTACATTACCTCCCGGGATGTCACCGGCCGCGTGACCGAGCAGGCCGCTCAGCAGGCAGCCTACGAACGCCGCGGCCGCCATGTGCGC
Source organism: Chloroflexota bacterium (assembly GCA_016191875.1). Lineage (GTDB taxonomy): Bacteria > Chloroflexota > Anaerolineae > Anaerolineales > UBA11579 > SCUK01. Next base: position 11,865 of record JACPVG010000031.1, on the reverse strand, counting down.
TTCGCCAACCTCATGGCCAAACAGATCGCCGCCGCCAACGATCTGGGCGCGCTTTACCACATGGTGGTCGAGGGTCTGTGCAACGAACTCGGCTTCAACTACGTCCAGTTCCTGCGCTACAACGCCGCCGCTAACGCCCTGGTGCTGCTGGCAGGCTCCGGCGAGACCGGCCAGCGCGTCATGGCGCGCGGCTACCACGTCCAGCTCAATCAGGGGCCGGTCGGCCGCGCCGCCGGGCAGGGTCGTTCTGTCCTCATCAGCGATGTCACCACCGACTCGCTCTGGTCGCCCACCCCGGAAGTGGCCGGCACCAAGGCCGAACTCGCCACGCCCGTCGTGTTGGGCGATGAACTCATCGGCGTCATCGACGTACAGTCCGCCGAGCCCGAAGGCATCGACACCGACCTGCAATTGCTCCTCGAAGTCCTTTCCGGCCAGGTCGCCATCGCCGTCGAGGGCATCCGCCTGCGCAGCGAGATGGAAGAGCGCCTGCGCGAACTCAACACCCTCCAGCGCCTCTCAAGCGGCGAGGTCTGGGATGCCTTCAGCGAGGCCGGCGGGCGCGGCGCGGTCGGCTATGCCTATGGACATGGCGGCCAGGAACCGCGCCGCCTTACCACCCCGTCTGAAACCGAAGGACCATCCCGCATCGAACCGCTCGCCGTGCGCGGCGAGACCATCGGCCGGCTGGGCATCAGCGCTGACCCCGACCGCCCGTTCACCGACGACGAGCAGAACCTGCTCCAACAGATCACCGCCGAGGTCTCCGAAGCCCTGGAACGCGCCCGCCTGTTCGAAGCCTCCCAGCGCAGCGCCGCCGAACTGGCCGTGCTCAACGAAATGGGCCAGGCCTTCACCGAGGCCCTCAACGTCGACTCGATCATCGAGAACATCTACATCTATGCTGCCCGCCTGCTGGATGTGGAAGACTTCTACGTCGCCCTGCACGACCCGGCCGGCGACCAGGTCTCCTTCCCGCTCGTCGTGCTCCAGAGCAAACGCCTCACCGAAGACCACGAAATGTGGGCCGCCTTCCAGCCCCGCCCCACCGGCTCCGGCCTCACCGGCTGGATCATCCAGAACCGTCAGTCCGTGCTCATCGAGAACAACGCCGAGGAAGTCCTCAAGCGCATGGGCCTGCCCTACCTCCAGGCCGGCGGCCAGACCCAGAGCTGGATGGGCGTCCCCATGACCATCGGTGAGCGCGTCCTGGGCGTCGTCGCCGCCCAGAGCGATACCCGCCCCGGCCTGTACGGCCAGCACCACCTCGGCCTGCTGACCTCCATCGCCAGCCAGGCCGCCATCGCCATCGACAACGCCCGCCTCTTCACCCAGGAGCAGCAGCGCGCCGAACAGGAACGCCTGGTGCGCACCATCACCGACAAAGTCCGCCGCGGCGTGGATACCCAATCCATCCTGCGCATCGCCCTGGAAGAACTCGGCCAGGTGCTGGGCGCCGACCGGGCTGTAGTGCAGTTGGGCACCCGCGAGCAATTGCTCGCCCGCACCCCGGCGGCTGAACCGCCCGCCGGCGGCAACGGCGAAGGCCCCCCACAGCCCGGCGCCAACGGCACCGGCGATGATACCCCGCCGGCAGGAGAGGACTGACCGTCATGCCCAGCCGCATTCACATGCCCGGCGATGGCATTCTGCGCGCCATCCTCGAAGGCGATATGGGCCGCGCCGAGATCGAGCTGTTCCGCCGCGAGTACACATCCTTCCTCCAGGCCGCCACCAAAGAGCACCCGGTGAACATGATCGCCGAGACCCGCAAACTCGGCCGGTTGTCGTCCGCCGCCCGCCAGTACTTCACCGAGATCAACCACGACCGCCGCACCGGTCTGATGGCCATCGTCAACCCGCCGCGCGCCGCCCGTGTGCTCTCGCGCTTCATCAACAAGGCCACCGGGCGCAACAACATCCAGTTCTTCGACAACGAAGAAGATGCCATCGCCTGGATACGCGAGCACAGCCGCCGCCGGACCCACCCCGCCTGATGGATGCCCTATGACTGAGAACTTGTCGCTCGATCAATACAAGAAGAGGGTCAACGACCTGGGCCAGGCGCTGCTGGATGCCATCGCCTCGGTTTCGCTCGGCAACTTCAATGTCGACATCCAGATTCCTGAGGATATCGAAGTGCTGGCCGACCTGGGCGTGGGCCTGGAGTTCATGATCGAAGACCTGCGCGAGCTCGCCAAGCAGCAGGAACAGGCCCGCTTCGAACTCGAGCAGCGCGTCCAGCAGCGCACCCGCGAGCTGGAGAACGCCCTCAAGGAACTTCAATCCACCCAGCGCCAGGTGGTCAACGAAGGCTGGCAGGAATACACCGCCGCCGAGCCGCGCCGCTTCAGCCTGCTGCATGAAAAAGGTCAGGAACGCCCCGGCGAGGCCTGGCTGCCCGGCATGGAAAAGGCCGTCGAACAGGCCGGCGCCACCTTGCACGCTAACGGCGACAACCAGGCCACCCTCGCCCTGCCCATCCGCCTGCAGGACGAGGTCATCGGCGTGGTCGGCTTCAACCGCGAAGACGGCCAGCCCTGGGACGAGCGTCAGATCGCCACCGTCGAAGCCATCATGGAGCAGGTCGGCCTCGCCCTGGAAAACCAGCGCCTGTTCGACCGCACCCAGGCCGCCCTGTCCGAGGCCGACACCCTCTACCAGGCCTCGGCCGAGCTCAACACCGCCCAGTCCTACGAAGACATCCTGCGCGTCCTCAAGAAATACACCGCTGTCGGCCAGCGCGCCCACGGGCTCATCGTCGGCTATTTCGAAAAGACCTGGAACCGCGAGAACCCGCCCGAAAACATTTTTATCCTCGGCGCGCTCACCGATGAACCCATCGACGTCCTGACCGACTATTCGATCGACACCCTCCCCACCGTCTGGGATATCGTGCGCCCCAACGAGATCACCTTCGTCGACGACGTTCGCGGCCACCCCCAGCTGGATGCCGCCACCAAATACGTCTACCTCAAGAAATTCCACGCCAACGCCGCCGGTTTCCTGCCCCTGCTGGTCGGCGGCCGCTGGGTCGGCACCGTGGCGGTGCTCTTCAAGCAATCCATGGTGTTCAGCCCGGAAGAACTGCGCCGGGCGCGCGCCATCCTGGATCAGGCCTCCGTGGCCGTCCAGAACCTGCGCAACCTGGAACTCGCCGAGCAGCGCGCCCTCGAAGCCCAGCGCCGCAGCGAGGAACTCGCCCTCATCAACCGCATCGTTTCCAGCGTGGCCGCCACCATGGACCTGCGCCAGTCCCTTGATTTCGTGGCCCGCGAACTCAACCGCGCCCTTACCGGCGTGGACGAGATCGGCATCGCCCTGCTCAACGAATCCCGCACCGAACTTCAGGTCATCGCCGATTCCACCTCCAGCGCCAGCGCCAAATCCTCCGTCGGACTGCGCCTGCCGGTCAAGGGCAACCCCTCCACCCAGCAGGTCATCAACACCATGAAGCCCGTCATCGTCCAGCAGCCGATCTCCAGCCCGGAGACCGCCGCCATTCAGGACGTGATGGCCGAACGCGGCTACCAGAACCTGGTCATCTTCCCGCTCGTCGCCACCAACGAGGTCATCGGCACGGTCGGCGCCGCCATGCTCACCGAGCGCGGCCGGCTCTCCGAAGACGACATGCGCCTGGCCGAAACCATCATCCTTCAGGCCTCCACCGCCATCCAGAACGCCCGCCTGTTTGAGCAGACCCAGCAGGCCCTCACCGAAACCGCCAACCTCTACCGCGCCTCGGCCGAACTCAACGCCGTCCAGTCCTTTGACGACGTGCTCATCGTCCTGCGGCGCTACACCATCCTCGGCCAGAATGCCAACCACGTCGCCTTGGCCATGTTCGACCAACCCTGGGTCGGCGATACCCTGCCCTCGGTCATTACGCCCGTGGCCGTCTGGTCGCGCCGCGGCGATGCCTCCGACAGCGTCGCGCCCCTCTCCACCGCCGGCTGGGAAAAGGTCTTCAGCAACGCCCAACGGGTGGAACTCAGCCTCTTCTCCGACTTGAGCGGCCTGGATGAGATTAACGCCGCCCTGCACCAAGTCTTCCCCCACGACCACAAGGATGAAGCCCTGCTGGTCGCGCCCTTGCTCACCGCCGGCCAGTGCATCGGCCTCATCCTCGGCGCCTACCCGGCTCAGACCCAGCTCACCGAAGAGCAACGCCGCCGCGCCATGGCCCTCGCCGGTCAGGCCGCCGTCGCCATCCAGAACCTGCAACTGCTTGAAGAGACCCAGCGCCGCGCCCGCCAACTGGAGACCGCCGCCGAGATCGCCCGCGAATCCTCCGGCACGCTCGAACTTGAAAACCTGCTCGACCGCGCCATCAACCTGATTCGCGATCGTTTCGGCTACTACTACGTCTCCATTCTCCTGGCCGAGGGCGACCAGGTTGTCGTGCGCGCTGCCACCGGGGACCCCGGCCGCGCCCTCAAGGAACAGGGCGCCGCCCTGCCCATCGAACCCGGCACATCCATCATCGGCACAGTCGCCTACAGCGGCAAGACCCTGCTCGTCAACGATGTCAGCCAGGACCCCACCCACCAGGCCCACCCCCTGCTTCCGGAAACGAAGGCCGAACTCGGCCTGCCGCTCAAGTCCGGCAACCGCATCACCGGCGTCCTCGACGTGCAGGCCGACCACATCAACGCCTTCACCCCGGACGACGTGGCCGTCCTCCAGATTCTGGCCGACCAGTTGTCCGTGGCGGCCGAGAACGCCCGCGCCTTCAGCCTTGTCCAACAGGCCGTGGAAGACCTCCGCGAGATCGACCGCGTCAAGACTGAGTTCCTCTCCAACATGAGCCACGAGTTGCGCACCCCGCTCAACTCCATCATCGGCTTCTCGCGCGTCATCCTCAAGGGCATTGACGGTCCGGTCAATGACCTCCAGCGCCAGGACCTGGAAGCCATCCACAACTCCGGCCAGCACCTGCTGGACATGATCAATGACATCCTCGACCTCTCACGCATCGAGGCCGGCAAGATGGAAATCACCCCGGAGGAATTGGATCTCAACGAGGTCATCGCCAGCGTCATGTCCACCGCCTCCGGGCTGATCAAAGAGAAACCGCTCCAGCTGGTCAACCAGGTTCCGGCCAACCTGCCCAAAGTTCTGGCCGACCGCACCCGCACCCGCCAGATTCTCATCAACCTGATCTCCAATGCCGTCAAGTTCACCGACGAAGGCCGGATTCAAGTCAGCGCCGTCGTCATCCCGCGCCCGGCCGATGGTCTGCCGCCCCATATCCGCGTGGATGTCAAGGACTCCGGGATCGGCATCCCCGCCGAAAAGATGCACGTGCTGTTCGAGCGCTTCTCGCAGGTGGATGCCTCGCCCACCCGCAAGACCGGCGGCACCGGCCTGGGCCTGTCCATCACCCGCCACCTCGTCGAACTCCAGGGCGGCCAGATCGGCGTGGAAAGCCGCCCCGGCTCCGGCAGCACCTTCTGGTTCACCACGCCGCTGGCCGGCTCTCCGCCCGTAACCGCCGGGCTGCCGGCCGCCCCCGCTGCTCAGGAACCACCGCCCGCGCCCGGCGCACGCATCATCCTGGCGGTGGACGACGACCCGAAAGTTATCAGCCTCTACCAGCGCTACCTCGGCTCACACGGTTTCCAGGTCCTGCCGGTCACCGACTCGCAGCAGGCCGTGGAGCAGGCCCGCAGCCTGCGGCCCTATGCCATCACCCTCGACATCCAGATGCCCGGGCGCGACGGCTGGGCGGTCATCACAGAACTCAAACGCCACCCCGAGACCCGCGACATCCCGGTCGTGATTTGCTCGATTCTCGACGAGCGCCAGCGCGCCCTCGACCTGGGCGCGGCCGGCTACCTCACCAAACCGATCCTCGAAGAGGAATTCGTCAACGCCATCGACCGTCTGCACACCAATGGCGACCGCCGGGTCCAGAACGTGCTGGTGGTGGACGATGACCCCAACGTGGTTTCCCTGCTTGAGCGCGCCGCCCGCGGCCAGTCCGGCCTCCGCTTCCGCTACGCTGAGAACGGCCTGCTGGGCCTCAATTCCATCCAGTCCGCCCGCCCCGACCTGATTCTCCTCGACCTGTTCATGCCCGACCTGGACGGCTTCAGCCTGCTCGAAGCCATCCACAGCGACCCGGACTTGCGCACCATTCCGGTCATCATCATCACCGGCGCAGAACTCGGGGAGGAAGACGTCAAACGCCTGCAACGCTATCAGCGCCAGTTGATGCTGAAGAGCCAGATTGAGGGAACCGAATTGCTCGCCTCGCTGGAGCGGGCCATCGCCCAGCCGGATCATTGACCTCCGTCAACGGGACTCCCATGGCCACGCCCTTCATCGTCGAGTGCCTCGATTGCGGTCACCGCACGCCTTACCTCGTCACCGAGAACATCTGCCCGCATTGCGGCAGCGACTGGCGCGAAAGCCGCTACGACCTGGATGCCCTGCGCCCCCGCCTGCCTGCCCTCTGGAAAGACCGAAACTTCAACCTGTGGCGCTATCGTGAACTCCTGCCGGTCATCGCCCACGTCCCGGATATCTCACTGGGTGAAGGCGGCACGCCCCTGCTGCGCGCGCCCAACCTGGGCATGATGCTTGGGTTGCCCAACCTCTACATCAAGGACGAACGCCAGGGGCCGACCGCCTCCTTCAAAGACCGCCAGGCGGCCGTCACCATCGCCGCCCTCAAGGAAGCCGGCGTCACCGAAGCCGTCATCGCCTCCACCGGCAATGTCGCCATCGCCTATTCCGCCTACGCCGCCCGCGCCGGCATCAAGCTTTGGGCCTTCATCACCAGCCTCGTCCCGCCGGTCAAGATGCACGAAGTCGCCCTCTATGGCACCCAGGTCATCAAAGTCACCGGCAACTACGACCAGGCCAAACAGATCGCCGCCGAATTTGCCAAGACCCGCGCCCTGTACGTGGACCGCGGCGTGCGTTCGGTCACCACCGTGGACGCCATGAAGACCATCGCCTTCGAGATCGCCGAGCAACTCACCTCCCTGCTTGGCCCGCCCGGCGCTTCCGGTAGCCTGCCGCCGCACGTGCCCTGGCGCACACCGGATTGGTACTTCCAGTCCGTCAGCGGCGGGCTCGGGCCGGTGGGCGTGCTCAAAGGTTTCGAAGAGATGATGGCTCTCGGCCTGGTGGAGCGCGCTCCCAAAATTGCCAACCTGCAGACCGAAGGCTGCGCCCCGATGGTGGCCGCCTGGAAAGCCAACAAAGAGGCAGCCGACCCGGTTACCAGCCCGCGCACCCACATCGCCACCCTTGCCACTGGCGATCCCGGCCGTACCTACACCGTCTTGCGCCAGCGTATGCTCAACAACGCCGGCGGCTTGTTTGAAAGCGTCTCCGACGAAGAAGCCTTTCGCGCCATGCACATCGTCGCCAAGATGGAAGGCATGTCGGTCGAACCCGCCAGCGCCGTGGCGTTCGCCGGTCTCATCAAACTCGTCCGCGAAGGCGCCATCCGGCCCAACGAGGTCGTGGTCATCAACCTCACCGGCCACACCGTGCCGGTCGAGCAATCCGTGCTGGGCGAGAACTGGTCCCGCGATGTCGCCTACCCGGAAAAGCGCGGCCAGACCGGCGAACTGGCCCCCGAAGAAGGCCTGCTGGCCGCCCTCAACCGTGTCACCACCGACCGCTACCGCCGCATCGCCATCGTGGACGACCATCCCCACGTCCGCCAGTTGATTCGCCGCATCCTCCAGGCCCAGGGCAATTACACCATCATGGAGGCCGAGGACGGCCGCGCCGGCGTGGAACTGATTCAGCGCGAAAAGCCCGACCTGGTCATCCTCGACCTGATGATGCCGGAGATGGACGGTTTCTCGGTCCTCGAAGTCCTGCGTCACGACCCCGAAACCGCTGAGATTCCCGTCATCGTTGCTACTGCCAAGGAACTCTCCAGCCTGGAAAAGGAACGCCTGAGCGGGCAGATACAGGCCCTGATGCAGAAGGGCGACTTCATGAACGACGAACTGCTGGCCGAAGTCAAGGCCCTCATCGAATAAGCCATGCTGACCCCTGCCTGGAGTCGAGGCTTCCGCCAAGACCTCCCCACCCCCCTGTCATTCCGAGGGAGCAGCCGACCCGCCAGAGCGCTTGCCTCTCTCGCACCCTGCGACCGAGGAATCTCGCGTCCAACCCTCACCGCTTTTCATTCCGCTATGTCGGCCCCGCGCGCGCTCTTCCGGCCTACCCTTTCCGATTGCCGCACCCGCCCGGAGGCCGCGTGAGCCCCACCGCCAAACGCCTCCGCTTGCAGGGCATCAATGCCGCCCTCTTCTCCGCCTTTTTCCTCGGCATGGCGCCCGTCTTCGGCAAACAGGCCATCAACGCCGGCATGCCGCCTCTGGGCGTCGTCGCCCTGCGTACCCTCTTCGCCACCCTCCTGCTCTTCGCCGTCATGTACGTTTTCCAGCGCAAATACCTGTACATCTATCCGGCCGGTCTCATCGGCTGCGCCCTGGCCGGCCTCATCAACGGCTGGGGCTCGCTGCTCTACTATTCCGCCCTTGGCCGCATCGATGCCGGCGTCGGCCAGTTGCTCTATTCGCTTTACCCCCTCTTCGTGGTCTTCTGGCTCTTCCTCGACCAGCAACCCCCCACCCGCCTTACGCTCTTCCGCCTGCTGCTGGCCGCTCCGGCCGTCTACCTGCTGGTGCAGACCGGCTCCGGCGGCATGGACTGGCTGGGCATGCTGATGATGATCGGCGCCGCCGTGTTGTACGCCCTGCACCTGCCCATCAACCAGCGCGTCCTCTTCGACATCCCCGCACCCACCGTCACGCTCTACACCCTGCTGGCGATGAGCGCCGCGGTCGTGCCCGTGTACCTCTTCTCCGGCACACTCGCCGGCTTCCCGGTCACCAGCGATTTCGTCTGGCCGCTTACCGCCCTCACGTTGGTCACCTTCATGTCGCGCCTCACGCTCTTCACCGGCGTCAAGAACATCGGCGGCCTTCAGACTGCCCTGCTCGGCCTGGGCGAACTGGTCGTCACCCTGCTGCTCTCGCAACTCTGGCTGGATGAAAGTCTCACACTCCAACAGTGGGCCGGCGCTTCGCTGCTTGGCTTCAGCCTCTTCCTGGTCGCCTTCGACAAGGGCGCGCCGCCGCGCCCGCGCCGCGGCGGCCTGCTCTCCTGGCTCACCGCCAACCCCGCCGCCGCGCTCCCCCAGGACCTGAATCTCCCCGTCAATCCCTCCCGCCAGGTTGGGGACTGACACCCGCTACAGGCTTCCGCCGCTTCAGGACAACTCGCGTCCATACTGCCTCTCGCCTCCCGGAGGTTGCCTCACAGCCCTCCGGGAGGTTGGTCTACTACTGCCAACTGCTTACTACCTGCTCTCTGCTGCCTGCTCTATGGCAGGTTCACCGTCTGCGGCGGGCCATACCCGCGCTGGTGCACGTACCAGATCGTGATCTGGTTCGCCTGCGCGCAATTCTTGTCCGCCTGGATGGTGATCGTCTCCGAATCCGTCTGGAAGAACTGCTCCTGATACACGCCGTTCACGCAGACGCGTACGCGCAGCAGGTACCCACGGAAATCATCGCCTTCAATATTCGACGGGTTCCAAGTGATCACCACGGTGTTCCCACTGCGCTGGGCGTCCACCCCGCTGGGTGCCGGCGCCCATTCGCTCTGCGGCAATTGCGGTTCGGCATACTTCACCGCTCCCAGGTCACCGGTCACGTCCAGCAGGCCCACGAAGATCCAGCACAGGCTCTCATAGCCCTCGGCCCGCACCAGCATCCAGTCGCCGTAGCGCCCCACGATCGTCACCCGGTTGCCCTGCCGCAGTTCATGCAGGAACAGAAACGCCTGGCTCGGCCCATACCGGCAGGAGGCGCGCTCCACGTTCACGACTCCCGTCGGAGCTTCTGGCGTGGCCGTGGCCGACGGGGTGGCCGTTTCCGTCGGCGTGGGCGTTTCCGTTGACGTTGCGGTGGCGGTCGGGGTCAGCGTCACGGTGGGCGTCAGCGTCCGCGTGGGGGTGTTCGTCGGCGGCTTGGTCTGCGTTGGAGTGGGCGTCCGGTGCGGGTTGTCCACCCAGCCCGGGTGGTCCTCCACCTCACCGAATTGCAGCGCCGCCGCCGGGCTTTGCCCGTGCCAGCCCCCCGCCGGATTGATCTTCACCTCACTGAGCAGCACGCGCGTCCAGGGTTCGTCGTCGCTCCCCGGAATCCCGAGCAATTGACGGATGAGCCGAAACAACCCCTGCAAGCCGCTGGGCGGTTTGAGCGCGCCCGCCCCCACGTTGGTCGTGCATACCAGCACGTCCCCCAGGAAATCCTGGATGTTGTGCGGCACGAAGCAGTTGCGCGTCACCCATTCATTGGGGTCGTTCCAGTCTCCGTCCCGGTTTAGGTCTATGACGATGTTTACGTACATATCGCGCGGCTTCCAGGACAGGTCGGTCGCCGAAACGTGCACCACCGCCCGTCCGGCGTTCAGGTCGATTCGCAGCAGCCCGTCGTCTCCGGGGTCGAGATCTACCATATTCGGCGCCGGCTCGTAAGTGATTTTCGTTCCGAGTTGCAGGTTGACCTTTTGGGCCGGGATAGCCGGCCCATTGGAGGCCGGCAGGGTGGGATAGCCGGGGTCCGGCGCGTCGCCGAAGTCGAAATCCCCTCCCGGGGGCGGCGGGGGTGTCGGCGATGGCTCGATGCCGTGGTCTTCCACCTCGCCGCGCCCTTCCCCCGGCTCAAAGTACGCCGAGCCGTCCCATCCTTCTGCCGGCGCAGCCATGTCGGACACCATCACCCGGATGGCATGGGGTTTACTCAGGTCCACGGACGCGTCCACCGGCTCGGTCTCGCAGTGAATGCGCTCCACCGTCAGGCCGCCGGCCGCCACCGGGCAGTTGCGCACCAGCCACTCCGGCGTTTCCGGATCCCACTCGCCGTCGTCGTTCATATCCATCAGGAAATTCAGCCAGTAGATGCCCTCGGCGCGCGCATCCGGGCGCGTAACCAGGATCTCCAGCCGGCGTGCGGACACATTCAATTGGAACTGGCCGTCGTCGCAGGTGTCCTTGTCCACCAGGTTGGGCTTCGCTTCGCCGGTCACGCAATTCCCCAGCAGGACGCTCGTAATCACTTCCCCCTCCGGCCCCAGCGCCAGCGGCGCTGGCCCGCTCCGCCCTTCCGCATGGAGCAGCGTGGGATAGGGCGGGTCCGGCAGGTCTCCGAAGTCCAGTTGCAACGACTCCGGCCCCACGGCCACCGGTACCAGTGCAATTAGCAGGAACGCAAACAGGTGAACTCGACTTCGGTTCATCAACCTCCTCCTTTTCCGTCAGGCCAATCAGTGGCGGTTGCTGGTGATGGAGGGCAGAAAGGCTTGCCTCATGATAGTACAAATACGGCCTGTGTACAACCACGCCACAAACGGGGAAGTGGCCAAGTAATGGGCTAATCTGTCATTGTGAGGAGGGCACTTCGGCTACGCTCAGTGTAAACTCCGCCCGACGCCTGCCCTGAGCGTAGCCGAAGCGAAGCAATCTTCCAGCCAGAATGGAGATTGCTTCGCTGACAAACGCCGAAGGCATTTGCTAAGAAACTGTCTAGGAAGTCCTTGAAGTGGCAAGTAACACAGGTAGGGGCGACCTGCGGAGCCTGCCCTGAGCGAAGTCGAAGGGTCGCCCCTACGCATCGATTCGTTGAAAGATTCGCCCCGAGAAATCGCGTCTTGAACAAGCGCTAACCCCTCTTAAACAGCTACTACTGACACTTGCGCATGTATTTAAACTTCATACCCTGCGTCCCGCACGAAAGCCTGGATAATTTTCGGCTTGCGCTGCAATCTCCGCTTCGACTTTCGGATCAGTACTTCCAGTTCCGGCAGCTGATCGCAAACCGTATT
>JACPVG010000032.1 GCA_016191875.1 Chloroflexota bacterium | reverse complement strand
GGTCGAGACATACGCCGACCCGGTGACCGTCACGCTGATCAGCGGACTGGATAGGTTGGCATAGCGCGAGACTTGAATCGTGTAACTCGCCGCACCGGCCACATCCGTCCAGTCGAACGCCGGCCGCAAGTTGGGCATCGCCTCCAGGTTCGCGGGAGCCGAGAGCGTCGGCGGAAGCCAGCCGGTGTAGAAATACCTCGCGGCCGACCAGGCACTCGCCTGGCCAAGACCATTGAAGGCGCGCACACGCCAGTAGAACAGTTTGCCGGGTTGCAGCGGCGTGGCGAAAGTGAATTCCGAAGAGGTAACCGACGTATCATACAGGATGGCGCTCGCTGAGAAAGAACTGGCGCTCGCCAATTGAACCTGGTATTGCGCTGGCGGTACCGCCTGGTCGTTCCAGTCCAATGTGGGCGTGTAGTCGGTCAGCTTGGCCCCGGCGGCTGGTGCTTGGAGTACCGGCACCGCGGGGACAGGAACAGTGTACGCAACAGCGATCTTGAGATTCTGTGTCGCTAGAGCCTCGACACCCGGATCAAGTTTGCCTTGCGCCTCAACGGCCGACGCAGCCATATAGCCGGAGTACTCACCCACCAGAATGTAATACTGCACCCCACCGGTCAGGCCAGCAGTGAGCTGAGACTGGAAAGTGCCAGCCGAATCATCGTTGCACGCCACCATGCTGAGCCCGCCCCGCGCCCCAGTCCAGATCGAAAGCACTGTGTCGTAGTCACTCCCAAGAGTGTTGATGTTCACGGTCCCCGACCCTGGCGGCGTGAATTTGTACCAGACCGAGTGGTATCCCTTGGTTCGATAACAACCGGGCAGATCTGGGTCATCCCCAGCAACAGTGGCTAAAGATACGTCAAGCTGATCTGAATACGGAGTCGTAGAGATCAGTTTAGCCCCGCCGATATCATCGTTGGATGGGACGGTTGGGCAGTCGATAAAGACGCTGACGCTGTTGCTCGGATCCGATAGCAACGTGCCTTTGTAGGCTTTCACCGTGAACACATGGTTTACGCCACAAGATGGGTTGGCAAAGCTGTAGTTGGTTGCGTTGTAGGCAGCAGTTCCTACCTGGTTCCCATCCAGATAGATTTTGTACCCGTCAATGTTTCCGGGCGCGTCCGGGGATGCACTCCAGGAAAGAGTATTGCCATTGCGGGTCAGATTGGTTGGACTGCCGATCTTCCTTGTCAGAGTCCAGGTATCGCTCCATTCACTGATCACGCCGCTGCTGTTGCGAGAGCGCACGCGCCACTGGTAGCTGCCTCCCCAGAAATTGCTGCCAACGAAGAAGGATGTACCACTGATCCAGCCCGAATTCATGGCGATGCTCGGCCCGCCCCAGAACTCAGCGTAATACTGGGTAGCCCCACTGGCAGTATTCCATTGAAGGGTAACAGAATCGTATCTACCCACCGTCGTGCCGTTGGCCGGGCTTACCAGCGTGGGTTTGGCCGGCCCGCAGGCAGGGGTTGTCACGCTCGCTGTGTTGCTGGCATTCGATTCAATACTGCCGCGATAGGCCTTGACAACATAGGAATACGAGGTGCTACCGCTCAACCCAGTGTTTTGGAAACTGGTTACGCCACTGCCCAGCGTTTGAATCAGCGTCCCGCCCCGATAGACCTTATACCCCTCCACACTTCCTGATTGGCCCATCCAAGAGAGATTCACGGCACCGCAGGAGGCTGCTGTGGCAGTCAGGTTAATCGGCGCATTCGGTATTACGGTGAAGGACCAGGTGCTGCTCCAACCGCTTTCACCGCCGCTGTTGCGAGCCTTGACATGCCAGTAATAGGTGTAGCCGGCCCATTGCGCGCCGATGACCTTGGAGGTTCCGGTCTGCCATCCGAAAGTAAGCGTGCCGCCGGGACCTCCCCAGATTTCACCATAATACTCGTTGCCAGTCGCTGACCAACTCAAACTAATGTTATCCCCCTCGAGGAAGGTCTGCCCGTTGCCGGGGCTGCTGAGGGATGGCGCGCTCGGCGCACCGGCGCAGCTGGTGTTGTTGTAGACACGCACGTATGTAGCCTGATTCGCAACGGTAGTCCCATCGCTGAAGGTATTGTTCCAGAGGTCCGTGTCAGTCGAAGCAAAGCACGCGCTGGGGCTGGTTTCATAGTCATGAAGGTAGAGACGCGCCGACCAGCCTGAGGGAACCACGATCGATTCGGCTCGGTCGTTGAAGTTCGGTACCAAGGTCCACAATCCGAAAGAATTGATGCCGGTGGTGTATACGCCTCCACAATTCGTGTTGTCATATAGCCTGACTTCACCTGAAAGTGAAGAGCAGGAAGTCCCGGTTGACGTTATCTTGTAGTAGCACGCTTTGACAACCCCATTGATCGGATCGCCAAACACACTGTTGTTGCAGTCAATGCCATTTTGCACACCATATTTGTAATTAAACGCGCCATTCGCGCCATAGGCCACATCCGCCGTACCACTGAAGTTGCAGCGCCCGCCTTCATTGGCGCAGTGAGTGTAGCCAGAAGGACCGCCACCGCCGCTACCTGAACCGCTGCCAATTGTCCCATTGTTATATATGGAGCCGGATCCGCCTTGGTAGGTAGAGCACTGCCTACTACCATCACTAATACGAACCATACAACCCCTGTACTCGCTAGATCCCTCCTCAACTGTCCATCCACCTATATCGCGCCCATTGATTTCCTGCTTTACACCACTTCTCCTCAGCGAAAAATGAACATGCGCACCAGTAGCAGAACCACCACAACCTGTTGCAGAAGAGGTATATCCAAGTAACTGCCCTCGCGTTACCGTTTGACCGTTCGAGACCACGATGCCAGTTAGATGATAGTAACCTGTCTGCCATCCATCCGAATGATTTATCCTGACAAAGTTTGCACAATCTAGGTAAACGATTCCATCTCGTGCGGCTCTGACTTCACCGCTCCCGCCAACTGCAAAATCGAGGGAACTCCATGGTCGACCAGTCCCGTCATTACTATGAGGTCCTCCCGTTAGTATCCACGTTTGACCAGTTGCCCACGGCAAGCTCAACAGCGCAGCTCCGTCACCCAAGGCGGATACCGCGGTTAGGATATCTTTTTGCTCTTGACTGACCAGTTCGTCAGGTACCTCCAAGATCCATTCGCTGAAAAGAGTGGTGTGCTCTATGGCCACACGCCACTCGTGGGAGTTGCTTTGGGCAATGAATAGATAACCAAACGGGGACGCTTCAACTCCTGGATTTGCAGTTACTGCCACAGTTCCAAAAGCCCAATTGTCAAAATACTCCACATTCGATACTATCAATTCGGTAATTGGAACATATCCCAGGAATCCTGAGACTGCTTCCCTCACCCTCTGAGTCAAGAGAGTTTGTTGGTCGATGGTTGCTGTGGCGTCAACCGTCGGAGTATAGGTTGGAGCCATTGGCGTTTCGATCTCAGTGACAGAAGTCGACTGAGTAGCCGTGGGCGTCTCACTCACTTCAGGCGTAGCCGTCACCTCCTCTGTCGCGGTCGCCTCAGGAGTGGCTGTTTCCGCAGGCGTTTCAGTCAGCGCTTCTGTGGCGGTCTCTGTAGCCGCCTCAGTCGGCGTGGGCGTATAATCTTCCTGGGCAAACGCGCCCTGCGCGCCTGTCGTGAGCAGCAGACTAACAAAAATCAGAACGTGGAGCAGAATGACCATATTGCTCCCGCGCATCCGGCTAATGGCCTGCCTGCCGTTGCGCTTACTGCCAACCTCTTTGTCTGCCTGGGACTTGGTTTTCATGCGCGCCTTCTTCTTTCTGGGGGCGCTGATTCCCCCGTCGTTTATAGAACAAGCGTACATCTAATTTCAAAAAAAGTCAATCATGTTTTCTATGACGAAATAGTACGGGCGGCCCGGAATGCCTCGCATCCCGGCCGCCCGAATTACAATTTACCAATGGCAGTTACCGCAACTACGCCATTCCCTACTTCCCCAACCGCTCCTTCATCGCCTTCGTCAGCGCCGGGAGGATGTCGTACAGGTCGCCCACCACGCCGTAGCGCGCCAGTTTGAAGATCGGCGCTTCGGCGTCTTTGTTGATCGCCACGATGACTTTGCTGGAGCGCATGCCGGCCTGGTGCTGGATGGCGCCGGAAATGCCGCAGGCAATGTACAGGTCGGGCGAAACCACCTTGCCGGTCTGGCCCACCTGGTGGGAGTACGGGATGTAGCCGGCGTCGACCGCGGCGCGCGAGGCGCCCAGCGCCGCGCCCAGCGTCTGGGCCAGTTCGCCGATGAGTTTGAAACCCTGCTGGGCGCGCCAGATTTCTTTCTGCTTTTCGTCGGTGATGTCGTCCGGGGGCTGCAAGTCGGCGCGGTTGCTGGTGCCGCGCCCGCCGGAGACGATGACGCCGGCATCGGTGAGGCTCAAGCGGCCCTCAGATTCGGAGTAGCCGGTGACTTTCACCTTGTCGCCATCGGTCACGGCGGCGATCTTCGTCACGGTGCCGCTGCGGCTTGCGTCCATCTCCGGCTTGCCGAAGGCGCGCACCCGCAACGTCACCATTTGGGGACGGGCGGAGCACACCACCTTCGCCAGCAATTTGCCGGCATATACCGGCCGCGTGGCGACCACCTGCTCACCTTCCAGCACGATCTCGGTCACATCCGGGATGACGCCGCTTTCGAGGTCCATCGCCGCGAGGCCGGCCACTTCGCGACCGCGCGTATTGGTGGGGAACAGAATGACAGCCGGGCTGCCCACCTTGGCCGCCGCAACCAGCGTGCTGGCATAGGAATCGACGCGGTAGTCGGCCAGCGCCGGGTCGTCGGCCAGCAGGACTTCGTCGGCCCCATAGTGGAAAGCGGTCTGCGCCAGCCCTTCCACACCGCTGCCGAGGATGACCGCGGTGACGCCGCCGCCGATCTGATTCGCGAGGGTACGCGCCACCGCCACCGCTTCCCACGAAGCCGGTGTGGCCGCGCCTTTGAACTGGTCAATGTAGGCCCAGACCTTGTTCGCCATCACAGCACCTTCTCTTCCATGATCTTGTCGGCCAGTTTGTTGGCGATCTCTTCCGGGCTGCTGCCGGTGATCATCTCATTGGTGATCTGGCGCGCCGGCGGATTCATGATTTCTTTCCACATCACTGCCGCGGCCGGGGTGGGGATGCCCAGATCGGCCAGCGTCCAGGCCGGGATCTCGGCCTTGGCCGCCTTGCGGATGCCCATAAACGACGGGTAGCGCGGCTCACCATAATCCTTGACGATGCTTGCCACGGCCGGCAGCGCGGCTTCCACCCGCTGGCGGCCTTCTTCCATAGCGCGCTCGCCCTTCAGCGTTCCGCTCTCAAGGCTCAGGCTGGCGAGCAGGGTCGCCGCCGGCCAGCCGAGGACGCGGGCGGTCTGCGCCGCCGTCACACCGCTGTCGCCGTCGATGGCCTGCTTGCCGAACACGGCCAGGTCCACGCCGCCGACCTTCCGGATGGCGGCCGCCAGCACGCGGCTCGCACCCTGGGTGTCCAGCTCGGCCAAGGCCGGGTCGTTCACCAGCACGGCCTCGGCGCAGCCCATCGCCAGGGCGTGCTTGAGCGCCTCTTTGGCTTCTTCGGCGCCCAGACTGATGGCCGTCACCGTGCCGCCGCCCTTTTCCGCTGCCTGCAAGGCGGCCTCAACGGCATATTCATCCCACGGGTTGATGACCAGCGGCGCATCACCCCAGGTGACCTTTCCGCCTTCCACTGCCACTTTGGCGGCGGTGTCCGGCACTTGTTTGACGCACACTACGATTTTCAACGTTGTCCTCCTGAATTATTGCAGGGGCGGGTTGGGATGCTTCGCATCCTTAAAACCCGCCCCTACGGTTAACCTTCGGCCTGCCAGAAATCGGCATCGTAGGCCGGCAGTTCGCAGCGCAGGTCGCCATCCGCCCGGTAGCCGAGCGCGTACCCGGCCTGCATCAACTGGTGAATCTCGCTGGTGCCTTCGTAGATCACCGCGCCTTTCGAGTTGCGCAGGTAGCGTTCCACGTCGTACTCGTCCGAGTAGCCGTAAGCGCCGTGCACCTGGATGGCCTCCGCGGCGGCATCGAACGACGCATCCGTGGCGAACCACTTCGCCAGCGAGGTTTCTTTGGTGTTGCGCATCCCCTGGTTCTTCATCCAGCCAGATTTCAGGTAGAGCAGCCGCGCCATCTCGTAGGACTGCACCATGTAGGCGATCTTCTGCTGCACCAACTGGAACTTGCCGATCTCGCGCCCGAAGGCCTTGCGGTCGTTGGCGTATTTCACGCTGGCGTCCAGGCTGGCGCGGATGAGACCGGTGGCGCCCGACCCGACCGTGTAGCGGCCGTTATCGAGGCACGACATCGCGATTCGGAAGCCTTCGCCCTCCTGCCCCAGCAGGTTCTCTGCCGGCACTTTCACGTCCTGGAACGCCAGCCAGCCGGTCGAGCCGGCGCGCACGCCCATCTTGCCGTGGATGTCGCCGGTGGTCACGCCCTTGCTGTCCAGTTCCACCAGGAACGCCGAGAGGCCGTCGTGCGGGTCGGCGGCGTTCAGGTCGGTGCGGGCTACCACCAGGGCATGGTGCGCCTTGCTCGCCAGCGAGATCCACATTTTCTCGCCATTGAGCACGTAGTGGTCGCCCTTCTTGATGGCCGTGCTGGTCATGCCCGCCACGTCCGACCCGGCCCCCGGTTCGGTGAGGCCGAAGCAGGCGTACTTCTCGCCTTTGGCCTGCGGCGTGAGGAAGCGCTGTTTCTGCTCTTCGGTGCCCCATTGCAGCACCGCCATGCTGTTCAGCCCCATGTGCACCGACATCACCACGCGCAGGGTGGTGTCGGCGTATTCCAGTTCCTCGCACACCAGGCCAAGCGTGATGTAGTCGAAGCCCTGGCCGCCGTAGCGCACCGGGATGTTGATGCCCAGGATGCCCAGTTCCGCCATGCGCGGCAGGATGTGCGGGGCCATCTCCTGTTTGCGGTCCCACTCCTTGATGATGGGAATCACCTCTTTATGGGTGAAGTTCCGCACCATCTCAACCGCCATCTGGTGTTCCTGCGAAAGCGTAAAGTCCATGATTGCCTCTTTATAGTGAGGGATTTCACGGAGATTATACCCGCGAGAAGTGGAGAAATCCGGAAGTCCAAATGGCCCAATCGGCGGAAGTCGCCAGAGCGGCGAATCATGCGCATGTGGAAGTAGACCGCGCAGGGCGATTATTGAAACAGGCCTCTGAGCCTTCGCTGGCTGGAACCCCCGCTTGTCGGTCGGGCTGTGCCCGATCTCACGAATGTTTGCGCCGGTGGCTTTGCCACCTTAGGGCAAACTACAACGTGACGCAATAACCCTGCGCTGCAACCTATGCCACGCGGTCGTGGCGAGATTCTGCCGTGCCGCCAGATGCTTTCCGGAGTCTTGCAGGGGGCGCCAACATCATTCTAGGTCGTGCTGATTGCCCTCGATCCTGCGGGTTGTAAAATCCCGGTAAATCTTTGTAAGCGGGATTTTACGGGCTCGCGCAAGAAGATGCGGGCGTGCTCCTTTATTGTCTAACTGAAGGTTCTTTTCGCATCTTTACCGCGTAGAGAATGTTTGAATTCGACGATTAATTCGACCACACAAGTTTGCTATTTCGATTGCCAACAAGATTCGGGAGTGGCTAACTTCGTGGGTCAGCGGGCTACAGCCCACCATCTGGCATGGTGGCTGTAAGCCAGACAGTGGGCTTCAGCCTGCTGCGGCGAACGACCAAATTCAAAGCCCACTTTCATAGCCACTCCCCAAGATTCTAATGTTACATCTTCCAAGTGCTCAGCTCCCATCCTATAACATGTCATCGAACCTTGAACGGCCCCGTTTGGGTGACCAATCGGTGGATTCCGACGGAGTTGTGGAGTTTGGGCTAGTTGTCATTGACCTTTTCCGATACGGCATTAATAAGAAAGTTCCCCAATTGAGCACCGCCATAAGTTCTATAGGTCACTTCCCAAATAGCACCTCTAGAGACATCGGACCTAATTGTTGCATCTACAGTACATTCATCCTGTACTGTAGCGCGCAGCCTCACACCACCATTCATTTCAGCAATGTTAACTATATCGAACCAGACGACTTCCAGTTGGGAAGGATCCACACCTAGGATCTCGGCATACGAGGGTCCATATTCAGCCATATAGATCTCCGCCAATGACCGACGTGGATCAATATTGAAATCACTCTCAAATCGAGCAACGCCCCCCCGACTCCCATCATCAATCTTCTGATAAAGCAAGTTCACGTTTTGGATTCCTATTTCGAGGTCATTGCAGAGCCAGTAAGCCGACAAATAGGTTAAATCCCACTCTTCCAACGTCTCGCCCCAAGCAAGTTCATGAAGCGTCTCAACGACCAGCAAGTAATCCTCTTGATTCCAGCCAACCATTTCACCGGGCTGGGGTAAATTCCCAATATCCTCCCGAGGCAGGAAGACATTTCTATCACCGATTTCTAGAGCATCAAGGATGGTGTCTGGGTCAATTGAATATGCGATACCTTCACTTGATATGAGTTTCTCGGCCTCAAATGTGCAAGCAGTGATGAGGGCGAATACCATCACTGCAACAAGCGCGAACTTTACGCGGAGTCTCAAAGAGGTAGTCATAGGAGTATCCCTACCAGCTTCCTATTGCGCTCCAGACGTTAACAAGACATAGTTTAGAATTTCATTCTGCCAAATTTCCAGTTGCCCTGTGGGAATCTCATATGGGAGGGTCCAGCCTTGATTTTCAAGCTCTCGGAGATTGTTAAAGAACCGCAATACCATGAATTGAGTGTCATACTGAAGTTTGGTTATCGATTGCCGCACGTCTCCAGAAGGTGAAGATGGATTGCCATTTAGGTAGTATTTCTTTAAGTACTTCTCCCAATCAATGGACCCGTCTTCCAGTCTCTGTGGTGGACGTTCAGGGTCAAATCCTGATCCATTCTGCGCAAGTGCTGCTAGGATCAGCTTGTCCTTGGGAGTACACCCCTCTCCACATGCATCCCACGCCAACCTTATGCGGATAGACATAGCTATGACCGCAACCGTTGGGTTTTCTTGGTTGAATCCGGCGAGACCATAGGCGATCATTTGTTCATCAGATACTTGCGCGTATCCTAATCCAGAACCCTCTCCCGAAAACCAGCCTCCCTCAGTATCCTTAGACTCATCATAGTATTGACTTTGTATTGCTAACGCAGCTGCCACAACGATTCCCGGAACTCCTTGCACGCCTTCCTTTGGCACATATTTCTTTGCAATCTCTATCCCGCGACAATCAGGCAGTTTTCCAATCCATGTAGCGTAATCAACAGCCAATTGTTGCGGGACATTGAACTCGGCATTGGAGCAATTGCCGCTAGGATCGTTGTATCTAATGGGATTATTGTATGCATAAGAATATCTATTGAGGGTCTGTGGCTTGACAGTATCGGGTACGATCGTATCCGGCTGGGACCACCGGTTAAGATAAGGGACATAGATGCTTTCTTGGCGCGCTTTTTCCCGCACTTGTAAACTCCCTGTAAAACCGCCCGCGCTCATAAGCAAATTATAGCCACGTCGGGGGACAAATCAACAATCCGCAATCACCCATCGCGTTCCAGTTCGAAGCGCAGGACGCGGCGACCGACGCGCCGCCAGGCGCGCTGGAAACGGGTGGGGGCGGGCGGGTCGAAGCCTTCCAGGAAAGGTTCGGAGTGGGTCTTGCGGTAGCGCGGGTCGGCATCGGCGATGGCGAGCATGTCCATGAAGAGCGATTCGTCATCGGAGACGGCGAGGATGCGCGCGCCGGGGCACAGGGCGGGGTGAAGGGCATCCAGCAGGGCCGGGCTGAAGACGCGCCGCTTGCGGTGGCGCGGCGAGAGGTTTGGGTCGGGGAACAAGAGGAGGACGCTTTTCAGGCTGGCGGGCGCGAGGCGCGCCTGGGCGAGCAGAAAGTCGGCGCGCAGGAAGCGGATATTGGAAAGCCCGGCATTGGCGGCCTGGTGCACGGCGTAGTACAGGGAACGGCGGGAGATGTCCGCGCCCAGGTAGCGTTCGCCGGGGTCGGCGGCGGCCAGGGCGCAGAGCAGTTCGGCGGCGCCGCAGCCGATCTCAAGGGTGAAGGGCAGGCCGGAGTTGAACAGGAACTGCGGGGTGAGCAGGGGGAAGTCGGAGGGGGCGTGGAACAGGCGGCGCGACTCCCAGTGCAGGAGGTAGCGCGCGGCGGCCTCCGGCGAGGGCGGGAGGTTAGGGATGCGGGCGATGCGGCGGCCTTTGGACATGGGACGGAAGTCGGGAGGTCTGGAAGTCTAGAAGTCAGGAAGCCCAGTGGTCGGGTGGTCGGGGTGAATCGTTGATGCAGCGGCGGGTTACTCTTTTTCGGGCCTGGTGAACGTCAGGCGGAAGAACTGGCCGCCGGGCAGGAGGACGGATTCGTAGTCGGTGATGGTGAAGGGCACGAGGCGGGTCATGTTGGCGGCAGCGGTCGGTACGTCCGGGGCGTAGGCGCGATGAGCAGGCAGGCGGCGCAGGAGGTGGTAGGCGGCGACGGCTTCGTCCAGGATGAGGGCGCGGCCGCCGGGGCGCAGGACGCGGGCCATCTCGCTCACGCCGCGGAACGGGTCGGCGTAGAACTGGAGGCCGCCCAGGTGCAGGACGGCGTCGAAGGCGGCGGTGTGGAGGGGGATGTAGGCGCCATCGGCCTGGACGAGATGGGCGGTCCGGCCCCAGCGGGCGAGGTTGCGCCGGGCGCGGCGCAGCATGCCCCAGGAAAGGTCGAGGCCGAAGTGTTCGATGTGGGGCGGCAGATGCAGGGCGTTGAGGGCGCTGCCGATGGCGGTTTCGAGGAGGCGGGCGCCGGGCGGCAGGTCGAGGGCGGCGGCAATCTCGCGGCGCAGGCGCTCCTCGTGGTTGATGCCGAGGCGGCCGCCGGCCCGCACGACGCCATCATACAGCGGGGCGGCGAGATCGTAGAAACGGCGGTAGAGGCGCGCCCGAAGCGCAGGGCGGGGCGGGAGGATGACGGGGATGCCGTCGCGGACGGGGAAGCGCTGGCCGCTGGCCGCGCCCACCAGTTCGTCGCCGATAAAGTTAAGCGGTTCGCCGGTGAAGGGGTTGCAGAGGAGGGAGAGGAGGGAGGGGTGGAGCGCCACGCGCCAACTGTACCATAGGGCAGAGCGGCGGTTAGAATGAAGCCATGACGGACAAAGTTGTTCTTATCACCGGCGCGACGGATGGAATCGGGCGGCAGGCAGCGCGGGAACTGGCCGCGAAGAACATGCGCATAGTCATTATCGGACGCAATGAGGAGAAGCTGCGGGCGGCGGTGGCCGAACTGGGCACAAACGGCGATGGCATTCAGGCGGATCTGTCGATTCAAGCGGAAGTGCGGCGAGCGGCGGCAGAGTTCAGGGCCCGCTACGGCCGGCTGGACGTGCTGGTGAACAACGCCGGGAATGGGTTCTTCCTGCGGCAGTTGTCCGCGGATGGAATCGAGATGACGTGGGCGCTCAACCACATGGCGTACTTCATCCTGACGCTGGAGTTGCTGGAGATGTTAAAGGCCAGCGCGCCGGCGCGCATCGTCAATACGTCCTCCAGCGCGCACTACGCCGGGCGCATCCACTGGAACGATGTGGAACTGAAGGGCGGCTATTGGATCATGACCGCTTACCGGCAGAGCAAACTGGCGAACGTGATGTTCACATTGGCGCTGGCGCGGCGGCTGGAAGGCAGCGGCGTTACGGCCAACGCGCTGCATCCCGGCTTCGTGCGAACGAATATTGGCGGGACCGGGAACGGGCCGCTGGGACGGCTGGTGCAGCGCATCGCCTTTCGCAGGGGCATCAGCCTGGAAGAGGGCGCGCGCACGACGGTGCGGCTGGCTTTCGACCGGGAACTGGAGGGCGTGAGCGGCCGGTTCTTCACCCGCTTCGGGGAGCGGCGGGCGCTGGAGGCGGCGTATGACGTGGCGGCGCAGGAGCGGTTGTGGGAGTTGAGTGAGAGGTACGTAATTGGCAAGCGGTAATTGGCAACTCTAACCGCGTGTCGGTGGGATTCCATTTGCCTGATGCGTGAAGCGTGATGCGGGTCAGGCGGGGCGAGTGAGGGCGGCGATGGGGGGATTGCCGAGAGCGGCCTGCAGGTCGGGGACGGAGAGGATGACGGCGGTGCCGCGCACGCCGGAACCAAGCGAAACTTCCTGCTGGCGGGCGATGGATCCGTCCACTACGATGGGCAAGGGGTTCTGGAGGCCAAACGGGCCGACTGCGCCGATCTCGAAGCCGGTTACGGCCAGCACTTCTTCGGGGGCCGCCATCGTCAGACGCGAACGGCCGAAGTGCCGCCGCAGGGCCTTCCAATCCACCTGCTGGGGGCCGGCCACCAGAACGAGGGCGTAGTCGTCCTCGCCCAGCCTGAAGAGTATCGAGCGCACGACCTGACCGGGCTGCTGGCCGCGCTCGGCGGCGGCCTGTTCCAGGCTGGAAGGGCGCGTGGCGTGGACGAACTCACGGTGCGGGATGCCCAGCGCGGCGAGGGCAAGGGCGGCGGGAGAGGGGCTCATCGCCCGGATTATATCGCCGCCGCATCCTTCAAAAGTAGGAGAAGAAGACCCACCCCGGTACTGGTTGACATGCCCCACCCGCGACGGTATGATACACATGTTTGTCGGGCGGCGGACCGCCCGGTGATGGTGTCTCTGAATCGGAACGGAGTTAAACCCATGCGCAAGATATTCCTGGCAATCGCCGTGCTTTCCATCCTGGCGGCTGCGTTTGCCCCTCTCAACAAGACTGTTTCCATCCTGGTGCACAACAACCGGGAAACTGATGTCAAGGTCACAATGGATGGCCCGGCCAAGTATGTGTTCACCGTCAGCCCCGGCTGGTTTGAAAAAGTCGTCGAGGTCGGCAAATACAAAATCACCTATGAGGGCTGTCTGGGCAAGGTGGAATTGGAGGTTGAGTACACCACTGCGGGCCAGATCCTGGACATCGAATACTGTCCCCCTCCGCCGGAGCTTGCCAAGTTCGTGGTGTACAGCCACTTCGAGGAACCGTTGTCGATCACGCTGACCAGCCTGGACCCGGTGTACGGCGAGGATTACAAGCTGACCACCGAGCTGGGCGCCAACCGCTATTACCAGATCCAGACCGGGGACTACATCTTCAGCTACGATGTATGCGATACGACCTTCACCGGCACCATCCGCATCCTGAAGAACGGCACATCGTCCATGACCATCGTCAGTTGTGAGCGGTTGATCTACCAGGACTACGAGCAGCCCAACCCGGTGGGCCTGCGAATCAACAACTACTATGGTTCGCAGCTGGATGTCACCCTGATCGGCCCGACGACCTATTTCTTCAGCCTGCAGCCCGGCTTCACGCGGGTTGAGGTCATCAGCGGCATCTACACTTACATCTACGCCTGGAACGGGGTGCGCTATGAAGGCGCGATCGCCGTCGCCAAGAGCGGCTCAACGACCATCACCTTCCCGGTCCCGTTGAGCGCGCGGGATGTAGAATAAGGACGGCGGGAACAAACGCCACGCGGGCGGCCTCATGGCCGCCCGTTTTCTTTTTTTGAGAGCGCCTGTGGTAGCTACTGTTTCAGCCGCAGGCGCTGGGGGTTGGCGCCCGGCACCCGTTCTATCAGACCGCGGGCTTCCAGGTCGAGCTTGACGGTGGTGGCGTACCAGCCGATGGAACCGCGGAATTCCGGCAAGCGCGCCCCGACGGCGTTGAACAGGCCGCTGAAGGGCAGTTCGCCCGCTTCGGCGATGGCGGCCAGGACAGCGGCGCGCATTGCATCGTATTTGGCTTTTTCGATATTGACGCCGCGTTTTGACGGGTCGGGGTGCAGGGTGAGGATCTTCCTGGCCATTCGAATGCCTCGTAGAGAGCCTGGGCTAGCGCCAGGCGATCAGCAGGGCGTCGGTTGGCAGGGGCAGGGCTTGCGGCTGCCAGACGCCGATTTCCGCCCACCAGAACGTGGGCAGGTCCTGGGCGAGGCTGAAGGCCAGCCGGGTTCCGTCCGGGCTCCAGACCGGCGGGGTGAGCTGGTTGAGCCAGACGCCCTGGGGGTTGGGGACAGTGAGGAAGTGCTCTTCAGTACCGTCGGCGGCGACCACCCAGATGCCGGATTGGGTCGGGTCTTCCGACCAGGGATTGAACGCCAGCCAGCGGCCATCCGGGCTCCAGACCGGCGCGGGCGGCCAGCCGCCGCGCCCCAGCGGCACGTAGGGGTGCAGCCGGACGCCGGTTTTCGTCTCCAGGTCCAGGATGAGCAGTTGAATGCGCCAGGTGGCGTAGTCCTCGCCCTGCTGCGTGCCGGCCATCCAGGCCAACCGACGGCCATCCGGCGACCAGGAGGGGCTGTCCAGGCGGCGGAACTCGGCCGGGTCGAGGCCGTATGGGGTCAGGTCGAGCGCCTGACGTACCCCGGTGAGGCGAAAGATCACCGCAGTGCCGCCGGGCGCGGCGTAGGCAACGGACTGGCCGTCGGGAGAGATGGCGGGCAGATCGCCGGGGGAAGCCTCATCGTCGAACACCTGGTATCCGGCACGTCCGAGCTGCAGCAGCGCCGGTTTGCCGGTGTCGAATTCCGGGTTCACGCCGAGGAGAATGGCGCCGGGCAGGTTCGGCCACCACTGCGGGTTGAGTTCCACCACGTCCGGCGTGTTGGTCAGGTTCTGGCGAGCGCAGGAAGGCAGGTCGAGCAGCCATATATCGTAGTCCTGCGCGGCGTAGAGCATCTGGGTCCCATCCGGCGAGAGGGCCGCGCCCTGGGCGCAGGCGGCCAGGTTGGCGGCGCTGCCGTCCGGCCGAATCTGCCAGAGCGCGCCGGCGGCGCTGAAGACCAGACCAGCCGGGCCCGAACGCGTAGTGGGCGTCGCCGGGGGCGGCAAGGTCTCTGTGGGAATGGCCTCGGCGGAAGGCTCAATGGAGGGCCCGGGCGGGGACGGGGTGGGCGTGGTGGACCGGCCCGCGCAGGCGAAAAGGGCCAGGGGGGCTACCAGCAGGACGGAAATGCGCGGCAGCATGCTCACTCGACCAACAGGAATTCGAGGGGGATGTGGAGACGCCGCGCCCAGGCGCTCTCATGGTGCGGGTCGCCGGAGTAGAATCGGCTCATGAAGTCGATATCCGGGCGGTAGCCGCGTTGTACCAGCAAGGCGTCGGCCTGCTGCTGATAGGGGCCGTATTCGGCGTCGGGCCCCTCGGCGCCGTAATCGAAGTAGATGCGCCGTCCATCCGGTGCGGGCAGAGCGGCCTGCAGGTAGTGGAGCATGACGCCATCGCCGAGCGGCCAGTGGGTGGAAAGGCAGCCGGCGCGGCCGAACACATCCGGGTATTCGCAGAAGGCGTAGGCGGAGATCAGTCCGCCCATGCTGGAGCCCATCACCACGGTGTGGGCTGACCCCGGCCGGGTGTTGTAGGTGGAGTCGATGAAGGGCTTGAGCTCTTCCACCATGAATCGGAGATAGTCATCCGAAACAACCCGCGGCTTCTGCCAGTCTTCGTCCCGTTCGACCCGGTTGGCGAGTTCGGCGTCCGCCCAGGCGCGGAATTGGGTCTGAGCCGCAGGGGAAACATGCATGGCTTTGTAGGGCAGGTACTCGCCGACCCGGTTGCGGGTGTTGTGGATGCCAACGACCAGAGCAGGCGGCACGCGGCCGGCGGATATCAGGCGGGAGAGGGTTTCGGCGATGCCCCAGGTGACGCCGGAATAGGATTGGGCCGGGGCGAAGAGGTTCTGGCCGTCGTGCATGTAGAGCACGCTGCAGGCCGGACCGGTTTCGTAGCCGGGCGGCAGCCAGACATCCACCGGCCGGGGCGGGACGTGCGCGGAGGGGAATTCCGGGAGGCGGATGGTGGCAATGGCGGCGTCCATCGGTGCGATTATAAACCCGCGCGAGTTGGGTGGCTCCGTCTTGACAGACGGGCGGGGAGGCGAAGAAAAGGGCAAAAACGGCTCTTGCACAGACGCCAAGACGCAAAGAAAGGCGATGCAGACAGGCTACGGATTCATGCGACTATAATAGGAGCGCGGTTTCCTACGTTAAGCCTTTTCAGGGCTTTGACATCTTAGAATTAATGTTCTATAATATGACCATCGATTGGCCTGAATCCGAACGAACGATTTCCCACATACCCAGAAGGAGTCGAAAATGAGCGGTGTAAGAGTGTTGGTCGGCACCCGCAAGGGAGCCTTCATCCTGACGGCGGACGGCGCCAGAAAGAAGTGGAAGGTGGACGGCCCTCACTTTGGGGGCTGGGAGATCTACCACCTGAAAGGCTCGCCGGCCGACCCCAAGCGGTTGTATGCCTCGCAATCCAGCGCCTGGTTCGGACAGGTCGTCCATCGCTCGAATGACGGCGGCAAGACCTGGGAGACGGCCGGGAACGAGTTTGCGTACGATGGCGAGGCCGGCACGCACCAGTGGTATGACGGCACGCCGCACCCGTGGGAGTTCAAGCGCGTCTGGCATCTGGAACCCTCCCTGAACGACCCGGACACTGTGTATGCGGGTGTGGAAGACGCGGCGCTGTTCCGCTCGATGGATGCCGGGCAGACCTGGCAAGAGTTGGCGGGGCTACGCGGCCACGGCTCCGGGCCGCACTGGATGCCAGGCGCGGGCGGGCTGTGCCTGCATACGATCCTGCTGGACCCGGCCAACCCCGAGCGCATCTTTATCGCCATTTCGGCCGCCGGCGCCTTCCGGACGGAGGATGGCGGCAAGATCTGGCAGCCCATCAACCGCGGCCTGAAATCCGATTACATCCCGGACCCTGAAGCGGAGGTCGGCCACTGCGTGCATCACATCGCCCGCCACCCGGCGCAGCCGAATGTGCTGTACATGCAGAAACACTGGGATGTGATGCGCAGCGAAAACGGCGGCGATGAGTGGCATGAGGTGAGCGGGAACCTGCCGACCGATTTCGGGTTCGTCATTGATGTGCACGCCCACGAACCGGACACGATCTACGTGGTGCCGATCACCAGCGATTCGCAACACTATCCGCCGGATGGAAAACTGCGCGTGTTCCGCAGCCGGACGGGCGGCAATGAATGGGAGGCACTCACCAAGGGCCTGCCGCAGAAAGACTGCTATGTGAACGTGCTGCGGGACGCCATGGCGGTGGACAACCTCGACCCGTGCGGCGTGTATTTTGGCACCACCGGCGGGCAGGTCTACGGCTCGGCGGATTCCGGAGACAGCTGGACGGCCATCGTGCGCGATCTGCCGGCGGTGCTGTCGGTTGAGGTCCAGACGCTGCCATGATGCGCGTAAAACTCCCGGCCCACCTGCGAACGCTGGCGCGCGTGGAAGGCGAAGTGAACCTGGAGGTCGAGGGGCCCGTCACACCGCGGGCGGTGCTCGACGCGCTGGAGGCAAGTTACCCGATGCTGCGGGGGACGATCCGCGACTATGCCAGCGGGCAGCGGCGGCCATACCTGCGTTTCTTCGCCTGTGGGGAGGACCTCTCGCATGAATCCCTGGAGACGCCTCTGCCGGAGGCGGTCGCGACGGGGGCGGAGGCTTTTCTCATCGTCGGGGCGATCGCCGGCGGCTAATCGCTGCCCGGAGCGCTGAACGCGTTCCGCCCGCCAGGTTAGTTTTGCACAGACGCCCCAAAGGGCTATGCCATGCCGTCTACATTGGCTACAATAGCGCCCATGAGTAGACGAGGCTTTGTCTCACTGGCGCTGGCTGGCTTTGTGCTTGCGGGCTGCAACCTGCCCAAAGGCCAGGGACCGAGCGCCGAGTTCGCCACGGCGCTGGCTGCGGCCGGCACCCAGGGGGCCACACCCTCGGACGGCCCGACCCAGGGCGCAAGAACGCCAACGCCCACAGATGACGACGCGCCGGGCGGGCAGATCGTCTACACCTGCCAGACCACGAAGAACAGCGAAACCAACCAATTGTGCCGGATCCTCCCGGATGGGAGCGGCGGCCGCCTGCTCACTTTCGACGAAACGCGCAATCACTTTTTTGCTTCGGTGGCGCCAGAAGGCGAGAGCGTGCTGTTTTCCAGCAACCGCGACAGCGGCTACGAAATTTACGAACTGGGGCTGAACGGCGGCGCGCCCGTGCGCCTGACCACCAGCCGGGATAATTTTGCCCCGGCCGTTTCGCCGGATGGCAAGACCATCGCCTTCACGCACAGTTCCGGGCCGGAACTGTGGGACGGCCAGATCTGGCTGATGGAGCGCGACGGCGGCAACCCGGGCGCGCTGACGGATGAAGAGGGCGGCGGCTGGGACCCCTCCTGGTCGCCGGATGGCGGCCGAATTCTCTTTGCCACTCACACGGGCGGCAAGATCCAACTGGCGGTCATCCAGGTCGAGACCGGCGAGGTGACCGTCATCACCGGCCTGACCGGCCTGCGCGGCCGCAACGACTGGTCGATCCACGGCCTGCTCGCCACTTACATCGGCTCGGCGTGGGAGCGCGAGATCATCACATTTGGCCCGGAGGGCGGCAATGTCACCTACGTCACCGATGGCGGCAACAACCTGGCGCCTTCTTTTTCGCCGGATGGGGGCTGGATCGCCATTACGTCGTATCGCGACAATACGCGGGATGAGGATGGCTGCGAGATCTATATCCTGCGCGCGACCGGCGGCGACATCCGCCGCCTGACGGACAACGATTACTGCGACTGGCAGCCGCGCTGGGGGCCGCTGCCATAGGACTACCTTCGCACTTGCCCGCCGCGAACACATCATGTACACTTACGCAAATGCACGCACTATGCGAGGCGAAACGGGACGGTTATGAGCAGTTATGTGTTCAGCGTTGAAAACGGGCCGCTCCAGGGCGAAAAATACGCGCTGGTCAAGGATGTCTGCACCGTCGGGCGGGATGCCGGCAGCGACCTTGCCATCAACGATACGACCGTATCGCGGCATCATGCCCGCATCGTCCGCCAGAGCGGCGAAATCATCGTCGAGGACATGGGTTCGCTCAATGGCACCATGGTGAACGGCAACCTCATCACGGCACCGACCCTGCTGACGCCGGGAGACGTGGTGCGCTTTGGCCTGCATATCACCCTGCGTTTCAGCCTGATGAATGAGGCTTCCCGGCCGGCTCCGCCTGCGGCCCGCAAGAAGTCGGATACCCGTCGGATCCACAAGGCCGGCCCCGCCCCGTTCAGCCTGGTCATTCGCGGCGGGCGCCAGGCCGGGCAGGTGTTCCCGCTCATCGAGGGCGAGCATGGCATTGGCCGCGCCGGGGATAATCCCATCCTGCTCACCAACGACGACGTCTCCAGCCATCATGCCGTGGTGCGGGTGGAGGCGGATGGCGTGAGCATCATGGACCTGGACAGCGCCAACGGAACCTACGTCAACAATACGGCGGTCAACGGCGTCGCCCGCATCAAGCCCGGGGATATGCTGCAGATCGGCGCGAGCGTGGTGGTTGAAGTACACGCCGGCGTGGCCGTGCGGGCGTGAACGGCTCTTCCGGCCGGAAACTCTCTGGTTCCTCAAACAACTGCATAGTTGTTCGGCGTCGCCTCCACCACGGCGTTCAGGGCAGGCGCTCGTAGGTGTTCCGCACGCATGCCTGACCCTTAAAAAGAGTCTCGCGGATATAGCCGACCGGAATGAAGGTAAGCATCGTTGCCCAGCCTTCCTCGGCTTCTGACGCGTACTCGCCCTCATAGATGCGGCTGAACGTGTTTGCACTCTGACGGGTGTAGCGAGTGGCATTCGTCTCAAAACCGCTCTCGGTGAAGGTCACATTCAGCAGGTGCGTATCCCCGATCTGAGCGTCGGTGGTGCACTCATTGAATACCTGGATGTCGGCCAGGCGGAATTCATGCTCTCCCACATTAGCGCACTCTTCGGGAGTCAGGCCCTGGACAGTGCAGGGGTCGGTGATGGGCATCGTACTGGCGGCAGGAGCAGTGGCTGTTGGCGCAGGCCCAGGCTGTGTGGCGGTCGCCGTAGAGAATGGCGTGGGTGTGTCCGGGGGTTCGGGATACGTCACGCAGGCTGTGCACAGAACCGTTACCAGAAGCAGATGAGCGAAACGCCAGGCAAGATTAAACACAGAAGCCTCCATGTGGGCAGGGAGGCTGGCGGGAGTTCCACCTGAATTATGGCACGACCCTGGCCGGAGGGTCAAGAAGGGCGGGGGAGGCAAGTTGGGCGCAAACGACACACCGGCGGGAGGTTGCCCCCACTCCGCCGGTGTGTCGTGTTTCTGGAGGAGAAACAGAATCAGTTCAATCCGCGAGGGCGGCCTGAGCCGCGGCGACGGGGCTTTCCTCGTCTCTGGCTTTCACTTCCACATTGGGAATTTCAAGGTCGGCGCGGCGCAGGCGCGGGTTGGCCAGGGCCACTGCCGCCACCACGATCTGCAAAAGGCCGAGCGCCAGGAACAGGGCGGCCACGCCGCGCCCAGGCCCCACGCCAATCCACGGCCCGAGGCGCGCGGCCAGCGCGCCGCCTGCGTTCATGGCTGGCTGGAACACGCCATCCACCAGCGGCCCGGCCAGCAGCACGGCGATGGGGGCGGTGAATTGGGCGATCATGCGGCGTACCGAGAAGACCCGGCCCTGCACGTCCGGTTCGGTCTTGGCCTGCCAGAGCGCCTGGCTGCTGCCGCCGATGATGGGAAAGACCATCATCATCATAAAGGCCCAGGCGGTGACCCAGGGCAGGCTGGGCACCACCCCCAACATGGCGAACGCCACGCCGGCCCAGATGCTGAAACCGACCACGCCAAAGACGCGCCGCTTCGGGCCACCCCAGGCGCTCATCACCAGCGTACCGACCAGCATGCCAACCCCGACCATGCTGGCGGCAACGCCTACCTTATCGGCGCTGGCGAGTTCCAGAAGCATCGGCAGGATAAGCGGGCTCATGAAACCGCTCAGGAAATTGCTGGCGGCGAAGAACAGCAGCAGGTACAGCAGGCCGGGTCGGGCGACGATGTAGTCCCAGCCGAACCGCACCTCTTTGAAGAGCGAGCCGCGGTTCTTGCGGCCTTCGGCGCTGATCTCCGGCTCGGGGATGCGCACGAGAAGCAGGGTGAGGATGGCGAAGAGGAATGTGGCGAAGTCGATGGCGAC
This sequence comes from Chloroflexota bacterium, assembly GCA_016191875.1. Taxonomy (GTDB): domain Bacteria; phylum Chloroflexota; class Anaerolineae; order Anaerolineales; family UBA11579; genus SCUK01. Next base: position 103,570 of record JACPVG010000032.1, on the reverse strand, counting down.
CACGCCTTCCAACCCCCAGGCCACGAACAGGGCCCCGGCGATGGCCGGGGAAATGATCTGGGAGAGGGCGTCGCCGACCTGGGACATGCCGCTGGCGCGGCCCAACTGCGCCTGTGGCACGAGCATGGTCGTAGCGGCGGACCAGGCGGGCCACTGGAATGAGTTGAACAGGGCGTTGAAGAAGTTGGCGACAAAGACGTGCCAGGGCTGGAGGTTGTCCATCAACAGCATGGCGAGAACGAACAGGGTGCTCAGACCGGCCCCGGCGTCGCTGAGGATGAGCATCCAGCGGCGCGGGAATCGGTCCACCAGCGCGCCGGCAAAGGGCGAGAAGAATACGCCGGGAATCATGAACGCAAGGATGCTCAGGGCAAACAGGGCCACAGATTTAGTGTCCTGGTACAGCCAGACGCCCAGAGCAAAACCAGTCAGCCCGCTACCCAGGGCGGAAACGAACTGACCGGACCAGATGACATAGAACGTACGCATGTTTCCGGGGTGCTGTCTTGTCGGGGTCGTCATGGAAATCTCCTGAGCTCGAGAAATGCAAGGGCCGGATCACTCCGGCATGACCGGATGCGCGGGGAGGACTGCGCCGCCCGCCCCGCCCGCCCGGGCCGAATCTTCTTCAAGGTTCATCACCGCCGGGATGGCGAAACCCAGCACGCCCATCGCGACGCACACGAGGCCGCCCACCCAATACCAGGTCTGGATGCCAAGGGTATCCGACAGCGGACCGGCAATTGCCAGGCCAAGCGGAGACATCGCCATCGAGATAGTGCCGACAAGGGTGAACACGCGCCCCTGCATCTCCGGAGCCACCGTGCTCTGCATCACCGCGAACAGTGAGCCGTTCACCAACGGCAGCATCAGCGCCGAGAACACCGCCGCGCCCACCATCAGCCAGTAACCGTCGGCGGGGAACAGGCCCATCGAAGAGAAGCCCAACCCCAAGCCGACGAGTCCGAGCAAGATGGTGAGTATCTTCTTCCTGAAGCCGCCCCATACGCTGAGCAGCAGGCCGCCGGCGATGATGCCGACGCCGAAAGCGGCCTCGACGTAGCCAAGCTCCAGTGCGCCCTTGCCGAAATGCCCCTGAATGAGCAGCGGCAGCAGCGAGGAGGCCGGGTTAAGGGTAAAGTTGATCAGACTGGCCATCACGAGGATGATGAGCAGGCCGGTGAAACCGCGCACGTAGCGCACGCCATCGACCAATTCGCTCCACAGGCTGCTCTTCTCCCCCGTGGCGGCCTCCTTGCGTTCAGGTTGCGGGATGGCGATCCAGAACAGCGGCACGATGGCGAACAGGGCGGTGAACACGTCAATCGCCAGAATGCTCTGCAATGGCAGGGTCTCGTAGAGCAGTGCGCCAAGCGGCGCGGCCACCACGCCCAGGATGCCCATCAGCATCTGGTTGAGGCCCTGAACGCGGCTGAGCTCCTCGCGCGGCACCATCAGCGAAGCAGAAGCGGCGGTGGCATTACCCTGAAAGCCGCCGCCCAGCGAACGTACCATCATGATAGCGTAGATGTGCCAGACTTCCACTACGCCCAGCGCGAACAGCACGGCCAGTAACAAGGTCGCCAGCGCGACCAGCGTGTCGCCGACCAGCATAATGCGGCGACGGTTCCAGCGGTCCACCAGCGCGCCGATGACCGGGCCGAGCAGCAATTCGGGCAGCATGGTGACCAGCGTGGCGCCCGCCAGAACGCTGGCCGAGCCGGTCTGCACCGTCAGGTACCAGACCAGCGCAAAGCCCACCAACCGGCTGCCCAGTTGGGAGACGGCCTGCCCGCCCCACAGCGTGAAGTAGGGGCGTTTCCAGGGGCGGTTATCGGCGATGCTGAACTGTGTTGCCATGTGCTCTCCTCAGAAAAGGGCAACGAGCTTGGAAATTCAATTCTCGCTCTTATTTTTATAGAATTATATAAAGATTGTTACAATTGTCAATGATAAAGTTCAAATTTCTAAATATATTTTCAAAATTCTTAAGAATTTCTCATGAATCTGACCCAAGAGCGGTCTCCAGACTGCTTCACCCTGATTCCCCCCTTCCGAATTCCTGCGCAATTCACGGAAAGGAGGCGAGCGCAGTGGGACGGGGTGAGGCAAGGGCCAGCCCGCCCGTAGCGCTCTGAATCGCACCCCGGGCCTGAGCGCCATCCAGGCGAGGCAAAGCCCCCGGCGCGCCTGGATGGGTATAATGCTGTCGAGGAGGCGCGCATGAACCCATTACCACCATCGAAAACTTCGATACGACACCATCGCTGCCTGGGCTTTGTGTTTCAGCGATGACGACCAGCGCATTGCTCACCCACGGGCCGCTGGTCGGCGCCGTTACGGACAGGAGCGCGGCGCTATGGGCGCGGGCGCGCGCCGATTGCACGTTGGAAGTGGCTGCGGATGTGGACCCGGCGCGTCTGCCTTTCAGCGCTCGCCAGCGGGCTACGGCCAACCTGCTGCTGGCGCAGGATGGAACCGGGACGGCGCGCCTGGAAGGGCTGGCACCCGATACGCGCTACTACTATGCCGTCCTGCTTAACGGACAGCCGGCAACCCCGGAAAACGGCGGAGGGTTCCCTTCCTTCCGTACGTTCCCGACCACTGACCAGAAAGTCGAATCGCTGAATTTTGCGTTCGGTTCGTGCTTCATCCCCTGGGAATACGGCGACGAGGTGTTCAGCGGCCTGAGCCGGCATGCGGCGTCGCTCGACCTGCGGCTGTTCCTGATGATCGGCGACAACGTGTACGTGGACGAATACTTCCACAACGTGCGGGCGAAACTGGCGCACGCCCAGCCGGTCGGCGACCTGACGGCCCTGTATCGGGAGGCCTATCGCTATACCTGGCAGTGGCCGAATTTCCGGCGTTTCACAGCCAGCATCCCCAACTTCATGATCTTCGACGACCACGAATTCTGGGACAACTGGGGCAACATCCCTTCGGAACGCACCGACTCAGATCTGTTCGGCACGGCCTGCCAGGTCTACGATGAATACCAAGACAGCCACAACCCGGACTACGATGCCCGCCACCGCCTGGGGCCGCCGCAGTATTATTACTCGTTCAACTATGGCGATATCGGATTCTTCGTGCTGGATTGCCGCACATTGCGCAACCCGCATGCGGTGCCCTTTCCCACACTGCTATCCAATGACCAGCGGACGGCGCTGTTCAAGTGGCTGGAAGAGAACAACGATCGATTTGCGGTCAAGTTCATCGTTTCGTCCGTGCCGCTCACCTACATGGCGATTCCGGAGTGGATGGTGCGCCTGCACCATATCAGCATGGGCGACCAATGGCCGGGCTACCGCGAGGAACGGGGCGAAGTGTTCCGCTTCATCCAGCAGAAGAACATCACGGGTGTACACGTGCTGAGCGGCGATGTGCATATCGGGCAGAGTGTGCGCTTCGAGGCAGTCGAGAGCGGGCCGGATGTGTACTCTTACACCTCATCGCCGCTGGCGCAGTCCTATGAGATCCTGCCGCGCGAGACGCCAGCCGCCATCAACGCTTTGGCCGGGGCTTTTCTGGGCGCCGTCCTGGGGGTGTTCTTCGGCTGGTGGATCGCCTTCCTGGAAACCGCGCCGCTGCCGGGTTTGCTGAGGGTGCTGGCGGTGGTCATTCAGGGGATTGCGAATACGCTCATCGGCGCGCTGGTGGGGGCGGCGCTGGGCGAAGGCATGCGCCGCCTGCTGGCGGTTATCTTCCATCGCGGCAGGGAGCGCCCGATGGGGGCGGCGCTCATCAGCCGCCTGCTCTACCGGCCATTCCAGGCGCTTTCCTATCTCTACTTCCAATCCAACGTCCGGCGCGTCTCTGGCGACCAGATCACCTACCACAACCGGGTGTTGTACCGGCTGGTCAATCTCGTTCCGCCCGTCTGGAAGATTAATGTCGGCATTGTGCGTGTACAGCGGGACGCCGATGGCGTGAGGGTATGGATCGAGTACCGCGACAAGAACGGAGATGTGGTCGTCTCCGAGGAACCGCACACGGTGTAGGCCGGATGCCGCCAGCCAGAGCCTTGCGCGTTGTCGTCCCGGCCACCAGCGCCAACCTCGGCCCCGGCTTCGATGCCCTCGGGTTGGCGCTCAATCTGTGGAACGAGACCGTTTTCGATACCGGTGGAGCGCGTTTCAGGCTGGAGATCGAGGGCGAAGGCCGGGGCAGCCTGCCTGCGGACAAGACCAACCGCATCTATGCGGCGTTCGCGGGTACCTTCAAGGCGGCCGGGCAGCGCCCGCCGGCCGGGTTGCACATCCGTTGCCTGAACCGCATTCCGCTGGGGGCCGGGCTGGGCAGCAGCGCGGCCGCGGCGCTCACGGGCATCCTGGTCGCCAATACCCTGCTTGGCGGCGTGTTCGAGCGCCGGCAGGTCATTACCCTGGCGGCTGACATGGAGGGCCACGCCGATAACGCGGCAGCGGCCGTGCTGGGCGGGCTGACCCTCTCCGCGCAGGGCCGCAGCGGCCTCATCTTCCGCAGGGTGGCTGCGCCCGACCTGCCGGTGGTGGTCGCCATCCCCGACATCCAGTTGTCAACCGCCAGGGCGCGCCGGGCGCTGCCGGAGGTGTACCCGCGCCCGGCTGCTGTCGCCAATCTGGGGCGCGCCGCCCTGGTGGTGGAAGCGCTGCGTGACAACGACCTGGGGCTGCTGGCCGAAGCCCTGGAAGACAGTCTGCACCAGCCTTACCGCCTGCCGCTCATCCCGGGCGCGGCAGAGGCGCTGGAAGCGGCCCGGAAGCTGGGCGCGCCGGCGGCGCTTTCCGGGGCCGGGCCGGGACTGATCGCCTTCGCGCGTGAAGCCCCGCAGGCTGTGGCCGAGGCGATGCGGTCGGCATTTGAGGAGGCCGGGTATGCGGCGCGGACGATGATGCTGCACACGAGCGCCGGCGGCGCAGGGGTGAGTGAAAATTAGGGCTGGGCTTCAGCGAACAGCATCACGCTGGCGATGCGCCCGCCGAGGCTATAGAGACTGAACTCGAAATCCAGAATCTCTCCGGCGGCCAGCGGCGCGGCGCTTTCCCAGCGGCGGATGCCGACCACCTGACCGGCTGCATCCAACGCCACTGCCGCCACCCAGACGTGCCCGGCCGGCCCTGTGCCATCCGCCAATTCCAGCGCCCCGCTCACGGCGGCAGACAATCCGTCTGGCGCGATGTCGAACTCCCCGGCTGCCAACTCCACAGGCAGATAGCGTTCTTCAAGTTCCAGCGCAGGGAGGGCTGAGAGCACCCGAATCTCGGCGCGCGACCAACCGGGCAGAGGCGGAGCAAAGAAGGCCGCCAGCGGAAGACTCTGGCCCGCGGGCAGGAGATTGAGGGGCAGGAGGGCCGTCTCGACGGCCAGGGCGCTTCCGCTTTCGTCCAGCAGACTGACCTGTGCGGCGACGTTTTCCAGGCCGCCGGGGCCGGGATTGCCCGCCAGAGCGAAGCACGCCAGCCCGCCGTCGGCGCTCGCCAGGCATTGCAGCGCGCCGACCTCGAGAGCGGCAGGCGTGGGGGATGGCAGCGCCGAAACCGGGGTTTCGCCGTTAAGCGGAATGATAAGGGCGGTGTTCACTGAGAGGAAACGCGGGTCAACGGTGGGGTTGGCGGCCTGAAGCTGTGCCAGGGTCAGACCGAAACGCGCGGCGATGCCCAACAGCGTATCGCCTTCTTTGACTGTATAGACAAATGGTGTGGAGGTGGGAGGAACAGGCGGCGTCTGGCCGGGCGCACCCGGAATCGGCGTTGCCGCGGGTTGGGTGGCAGATGCAGCAACGTAAGGGGTGAGAAGAACTGGCGTCGGTGACGGTTCCGCCGAATCAGCGGTGGGGGCGCAAGCGGCAGCGGCCAGCCCCAGGACCGCCCAAATGACCCCGAGGGGGGCTCTGTGCGCGAACACGGCGGCATTATACCAGCGCCAGCCCGGATAACTTGCCGCCCACCTGCCCATGTGCTACACTGCTAACCATATGGCCGACGAGCGTATGTTCCAGGAAGCCATTGAAGCGATTCGCAGCGGGCAGCGCGGGCGGGCGCGCGACCTACTCACCCGCCTGCTGCGTACCGTGCAGGATGACCCCAATCTGTGGCTGTACATGAGCGCGGTGGTGGAGAGCGAAAAAGAACGCATCTACTGCCTGGAAAGTGCGCTCAAGCTCGACCCGAACAACGAAGCCGCCCGGCGTGGCCTGGTGATGCTGGGGGCGGCTCCGCCGGATGAAAGCGTGACCCCGGTGCGGCCGCAGCGCAGCCGCGAGTGGGAGGTGGGGACCCTGGCGGGCATGGATGGCGAGGGGGAGGGGAAGGAACGCACGCGGATACCGATTGGACGACTGGCGCTGTTGGCGGTAATCGGGCTTGCGGTGACGGGGCTGGTTGTGTTTGGGATTGTCGGGGCGCGGCGGAGGGCGGCCAGCCAGTTCGCCAACCTCGGCCCGACTTCCACGCCGCGCCCGCTCTTCGCCGCATCGGCTTCGGCGACGCTGGACGCCACGGAACAGGCCTCGGCAGCCTCAACGCCCGTGGTGGACGGCCCCACGCCGCTGGCCCTGCTGCTGCAGGCCACCTACACGCCCACCGCCCGTTACGTGGATACGCCGCATCCTTCGGATGAGTCGTTCCGAACGGCTCTGACCAATCTGGGACGCGGCAACTACGACCAGGCCCTGTCGTTCCTCGACCAGTTCCTGCAAAACAACCCCGAATCGACCGACGGAATCTATTATCGCGGCCTGATCCTGATGGGAAAGGGCGATTACCGCGGGGCGAAGAACGAGTTCAACCGCGTCATCGCCCTGGACAGCCGGTTTGGGCCCGCCTACCTGGGGCGCGCCCAGGCTGACCTGGCCATCAATCCGGAAGCCAATATCGAGGACGACATCGACCGGGCGATCGACCTCAGCCCGGAATTCGCGGAAGGCTTTCTGGCGCGCGCCGAGTACCGGCTTGAACGGGGCGACGCTGAGAGCGCGTTGGAAGACGCCCAGGCCGCCCTCAACCTGCGACCGGATAGCCCGCTGGCATTCCATCTGATCGCCAGGGCGCAACTAGAGCTGGGCGACGAGGCGGCCGCCCTGGAAGCCGCCCAGACCGCCAGCAGCCTCGACTTCACCCTGCTGGACAACTACCTGACGCTCGGCCAGGCGCTGGTGGCGAACGGCCGCCCAGCCGAGGCCATCGGGCCGATCCAGACCTACCTGTACTTCCATGGGGACAATACGGCCGCCTGGCTGCAGCTGGGGCGCGCCCAACAGGAGGGCGGCTATCCGGAGAACGCCATCCGGGTGTATGAGTACGTCCTGCAACTCGACCGCACCCAATACCGCACCTATCACCTGCGCGGCCTGGCCTATGCGACCATTGGCGATTACGCCAGCGCGATACGCGACCTGCGCGCCGCGGCCCAAACCTTCAAGGACGATTTCCGCATCCAGATGGACTTTGGCATCGTGTTGCATCAGGCAGGCTATTCCGGCGACGGCTATTTGGTAATCCATGCCGCGGCGCCGCTGGCGCAGACCGACGAACAGAAGGCCGAGTTCTATTACTGGCGCGCCACCACCCTGCAAAAAATCGGTGAATGGAGTGCGGCCGAACGCGACTGGAATCTGCTGTTGGAACTCCCCGAAGACGTGGTACCGCCGGAATGGGCAGCCGCAGCCGCAGAGAACCTCAAAGTGATCACCGGGACGATCACGGCGACCGCCACCAGCGTCGGCGCCCGGACCCCCACACCGCTGCCGGGCAGTGGAACGCCGGAGCCTGGCGGGACGCCAGCCAGCGCCACGCCCAGCCCAACCCCCTGAACCAGGCCTGAAATGGAAGACGGATCGGCTGGTTCGACCCCGCAGCAGCGTTTCTGGAAGATGCTTGTCATCCTGGGGAGCGCGGTGACGGTTGTTCTGTTCGGCAACGACCAGGCGCTGCCCTCCAGTTTCTGGCTACCTCTGGCGTTCCTGGCTTTCTTTATCTGCCTGCTGCACCTCTTCCCATTATCCTATGTGCAATCCACCTGGAGCCTCGCTCATGCCACCGTGTTGGGCACGGCGGTGCTGTACGGACCGCTGGCGGCCGCCCTGGCCGCGCTGGGAGCGGTCGCGGCGGCGGCGGTAGCAGGCCGCTGGCTGGCGAACCGGCGCGAACTTGGGCGTTACAACCTGACGACACGCTCGCTGACCGGGCACGCCTACGAAGCCGGGCGGCTGCTTCTGCCGCTGGGCCTGGGAGTCTGGCTGGCCGATTGGAACAACCTGGCCGGGGCCATCCCGGCGCTTGGGGCGCTGGCCGGGCTGCGGTTCAGCGTGGTGTACGGCCTGCTGCACGCGGCGCTGCTCCTGCCGGAATATGCCCTGGGCCTGCGCCCGCCCATTCGCAACCCGCAGGCCGACCTGGCGAGTCTGGCGTCGGTAGAAGCGCTGCCAATCCCATTCGTCGTCGCGGCGGCGCTGTCCTATCCGTCGCTGGGGCTGGCGAGCCTGGTGTTCCTGGCAGGCATCCCGACTGTGCTGACCATCCTGCTCAATGAGTCGAATGCCACGCGCGCCCACCTGGAACGCCGCCAACAGGACCTGACCGCCCTGAGCCAGATCAGCGAGATGATGCGCTACTCGCTGGAACTTGATTCACTGCTCAATGCGATCCAGAACCAGGTGGGCGCCCTGATGGAGGTGGACAATTTCTACGTCGCGCTGTATGACGAACCGACCGGCTGGCTGCGCTATCCCCGGGCGGTCAAGCGCGGCGAGCTGCAGGAGTGGCCGGCGCGCCCGTTGCTCGACCGCCTGACCGACCGAGTCGTCCGGGAGCGTAAGCCGATCCTGCTGGCGCAGGAAGCCTTCAAGGAGATGGCCACCCTGGGCGTGCCGGTTGGCGATGAGTTGATCCATGCCTGGCTGGGGGTGCCGTTGGCGACCCCGAACCGCACGCTGGGCTGCCTGGCGGTTTATTCACTCCAGCCAGGGGCGGCATTCACGCTCGAGGATCAGAAACTGCTCGCTACACTGGCTTCGCAGGTTAGCGTGGCGCTGATGAATGCGCTGCTGCTCGAAGAAACCCAGAACCGGGCGCGGCAACTGGAGGCGCTCAATGCCACCTCGACGGTTATCTCGGCCAGTCTGAACCTGAATGAGGTATTTGCCCAGATCACGCAGGCGGTCTCACGGGTGAGCCGCGGCCAGCGCAGCGCCGTTTACCTGTTGAGCGCAGACGGCAAGGCCCTTGAGCTGGCTCAGGCGCACGGGCTGTCGCCGGCGTTCCAGGCCAGACACCGCAACCTGACACCCAGCGGGGGCCTGAGCCGGGCGCTGCAGACCGGCCAGCCCGCCCTGCAACGCGACCTGCGCACCGAAACCCAGCCAGACGAGTACCTGCGCGACCTGTTTGCGGAGGGCATCCATGCCTTCGCTGACCTGCCGCTTACCGCGCCGGAGGGGCGTCTGGGAACCCTGACGGTCTTCTACAACGAGCCGCAGTTGTTTCCACCGGATGAGACTGAGTTGCTGGCGACCTTCGCCTCGCAGGCTGCGCTGGCGGTAGCCAATGCCCGCCAGTACGCCCTCACCGATCAGGCGCTGGCAAGCCGTTCTGAGCAATTGCGCATGCTGGAGATCATCGGGCGACAGAATTCGGCGGCGCTGCATTCGGATGATCTGTTCAATCTATTGCTCGAATACGCCATCGACTTCACCGATTCACCGTGGGGGGCATTGATCGTCCATGACCCTGCCGAAGACCGCTTCGAAGTCAAGGCTCAGCGCGGCTACCGCCTCGAGAACTCCCATATCTCTGGCCTGCAAGGCATTGCTGGCAGGGTGGCGCGCACCCACCAGGCGGAGATTGTAGACGATGTTTCGCGCGATCCTGATTTCCTTGATCTGACTGGCGGAGAAACGGCTTCCCAAATGACGGTTCCGATCATCCACGAAGACCGCCTGCTCGGAATCATTCTGTTGGAAAGCCCGGTGCCGGAGGAATACACCCAGAGCGAACTGGGGTTCGTGAATCAATTGGCCGACCAGGCGGCGCTGGCGGTGCTGAACGCCGACCTGCACGACCAGGCCCGGCGCCGCCTGCACGAGCAGGCGGCGCTCAACATGATGAGCAACCGGCTGGCGGGAATGCAGGACCTGGAGCGGGTGGTGGATGCCATCGTGCAGACCATCAGCGCGGCGCTCGAGTCGCACCTGGCAGGAATCTACCTCTGGGATGCGGTCTCCGAGCGCTACCTGCTCCAGGGCCAGATGATGCGCTCCGAGACCAAAGCCGGGCAGCTGCCCGGAGCAATTGCGCCCGCCCAGCTGGCGCTGCAGCCCGTCCAGCGGCTCGCTACCGGCGGCCTGACGGTCGGGCATGAGCAGACGGCCGTGGCGGCCGCCCTGACCCTGTGCGCCGAGTGCCAGGGGCTGGTACTGCCGCTCAACCAGGGCGAACAAACCGTGGGACTGGTGCTGGCGCATGTGCCAGCTGGCTGGAAAATCGCGGCGGATGACCTTTCCCTGCCGCGGTTGATGGCCTCGCAGGGCGCACTGGCCCTGCAAAATGCGCGCCTGTTTTCTGATGTGCGGCAGGGCCGCGACCGCCTTCAAGCCGTGCTGGACGCGGTGGGCGAGGGCGTGCTGATGGTCTCGGCTGGCGGGGAAATCTCGCTTGCCAACCACCCCGTGGAGCAACTCACCGGCCTACGGATCGAGCATCTGAATGGTCTGCGCCTTACCGAACTGCCGAACGACGCGCTGGAAGCCTTCGGCTTTGATGCGGAGGATGCCCGGCGGCTGCTGGAATCCGGCCGTGGCGCTGTCCCCAAGCACAATTATTCTCACCACCAACGCTTCCTGGAGCGCACGAGCGCGCCGGTGTGGGGGGCGGGCGACGAAACCATCGGCTGGGTATTCGTCATTCGGGATGTGACCGAAGAGCATCAGATCAACCAGGCGCGCGAACTCATCACCGAGACGCTGGTGCACGACCTGCGTTCACCCATCGGCACGGCCCAGACCACGCTCGAGTTGCTGCGGGATGCCAGCCCGGAAGGCGAGATGGATGCTCTGACCAGCCAATCGCTGGACATCGCCGAACGCAGTCTGGAGCGTGTGCAGACGCTGATCACCTCGCTGCTAGACATCAGCCGGTTGGAAGCGGGCATCATGGATTTGCGGTTGGAATCGACGCCCCTGCTTCCGATGGTGAACGATGTCCTGGCCGAGTTGGAAGGCCAGGCCGCTGAACACGATATCACTATCGCCTGCCGCGTGCCGAAGAACCTGCCGCGTCTGAGGATGGACACCATGCTCATCCGTCGTGTGCTGACCAACCTGCTGGACAACGCCTTGAAATTCACACCGGATGGCGGCCGTATCGAAGTCAGCGCCAGCAAGCAGCCAGACGGGAGGACGGTGGCGTGCAGCGTGGCTGACAGCGGCCCCGGCGTCCCGCCGGAGTTCCGTGAAGAAATCTTCAAACGCTTTGGGCAGATCCCCGGCCGGCGCGGCCGACGGCGCGGTACGGGCCTGGGGCTGACCTTCTGCCAACTGGCGATTGAGGCCCATGGCGGGCGTATCTGGGTAACGGCGCAGCCGGATGGACTGGGAGCGGTCTTTACCTTCACCCTGCCGTTGGCGGATTGATACGGCTCTGGTAATCTGGTACGCCAAGCCTGCGAACAAAACCCCCTGAAAGGAACAGACATGGCCGAGTCCCATCATCCGGATAAGGGGTCCTTCCTGAGGGAACTCCCGCCCGGCGAGCGATTCGTTGGTTACTACGTAGTGCGCGCCTGCCACCTTGAACCCTTCCGCGACCCGACGCGGGGCATGTTCCTCAGCCTGGTGCTGGGAGATCGCAGCGGGCAGATGCTTGCCCGGGTCTGGGAAGATGCCGAAAGCGTGGCCCAGGGAGTTTCAGTGGGGGATGTGGTCAAGGTGGAGGGCGACACGGAAGAATTCCAGGGGCGGATTCAGGTGCGAGTGTTGAGGGTGCGGCGAGCCGAGCCGGCGGAATATGACCTGCGCGACCTGCTGCCGAGCAGCCTGCGTGACCCGGATGAAATGCAGGCCGAGCTGAGGGCGGCGCTCGAGTCGCTGCGTGACCCGCACCTGGCGGCGCTGCTCAACCAGATCTTTGGCGATGAAACCTTCCTGCGCCAGTTCGTCCAATCGCCGGCGGCCAAACGGGTGCATCACGCCTATCTGCATGGGCTGCTGGAGCACGTGTTGGAGATGCTGGCGATCGCCGAATCGGTCATTCCGCTCTACTCGGGGCTGGACGGCGACCTGCTGCGCGCCGGAATCCTGCTGCACGATGCAGGCAAACTGCGCGAATATGAGTGGGGGTTGGATATTGACCTGACGACCGAGGGGCGGCTGGTGGGGCATGTGCAGCTGACAGATGAGATCGTGCTGAATGCCCTGCGACAACTGCCGGAGTTTCCGCCGGAACTGGCATTGCGCCTGCGGCACATGTTGTTGGCCCACCCCGGCCGGCTGGAGTATGGAGCTGCCCGCCGCCCGAAGACGCTCGAGGCGGCCGCCCTGCATCACATCGACAACCTCAGCACGCAGCTCAGCCGATTCAGCGCGTTGCTGGGCGAACGGCCGCCGGGCGAATCCTGGACGGACTATGTGCGCGGCCTTGGCCGCAGCCTGTATGGCGGCCCGGACGACGATGACCTGAACCCGGAAGAAAAGTCGCACGTCGAATGAGGTAAGACTGGTATTTCTGGCGCCGCCTGATATTGGGTGTGCGGTTTGGCCCCAGAAAGAGTTTGGCGTTTCTTCTTCAACACGAAGGTACGTGGGGAGCAAGAACCATCGCTCAGAGTGAATTCAAGATTGCCGCGATGAAAAAGAACGCCCCTGTTTGCTTGTTATTGCCAGCCAGCGGCGTTATAATTGCGCTTCGAAATTGGTCATGGATGTGAAGGTACCGCTATGCCTGTCTACACCTATCACTGCGACAACTGTCGGCACGAATTTGACGAGCGCCAGGGATTTGATGATCCGGCGCTGACGATGTGCCCCGCCTGCGGAAAGCCGCGCCTGCAAAAAGTGTACAAGCCCGCCCAGGTGGTGTTCAGAGGCTCCGGCTATTACGTTACCGATAGCCGCGGAAGGTCCTCGACGCTTTCGACGAATGGCAAGAGCGAAAATGGTAACGGCAGCAACGAGAGCAAGAGCGATTCTAAGCCCGAGACGAAAACCGAAACCAAGAGCGAGACCAAAACCAAAACCGACGGCAAAGCGGACGGCAAGGCAAAACCGGCGGCGAAACCCGAGTAGCGTAAAACGGACGCCAAGCGGCGTCCGTTTTGATTCCAGGGGACGATGTGATGCCTGCTCAGGCTTCCTTCAGCATCTGCATGGCTTCGGCGGAACTGATCTTGCCCTGGTTCAGGTCTTCGAGAATCCTGCGGCGTTCTTCTTCGGTCAGGCGGGTCGGTTCTTCCTTGCCCGGCTGGTAGCCCATGGCGCGGATGATCTCGTGCAGGCGGTTACGAATGGTGGGGTAGGACAGTCCGAGGTCGGATTCCATGTGAGTGAGCTTGCCCTCGTTCTTGATGAAGACTTCGAGGAAGGCCAGCTGCTGGGCGGAGAGGTGCGAGAACGGCCCGGCGTTGAAGCGGCCCTGGATGACGGTATCGCACTGGCGGCATTCCAAGCGGGTAAGCGCCAGCTCGCCGCCGCAGACGGGACATTGACCGAGAATGGGATGCATGAGACGCTCCTGATGCGTTTTGCCTATTATACGCACCCCTGGCTATCCTCGCCCTGATTCTGCACTCCAGGCAGCCTCTGGCGGCCAGGATGTCGCTTCCAGAATCTATGATATCCTACGCGCGAACGGCTTGAGGAGATTCCGATGATGAAAGTCCAGCGCCCTTTGCGCGTAGCCCTGATGGACGACGACTTCTACAGTCTGAAATGGAATACGGCGTTGTGCATGCGCGACCCGCGCACCACGGTGGTGGCGGAAACCGAAAGCCCGACAGCCTTGCTGGCGCAGTTGCAGCAGGAGACCGCTGACGTGGTGGTCGTGGATGCTGAATTCAGCCCGGAACAGGGAGGGCTTTCCGAATTGCTGGACGCCGCCCGCAGTGCGGCCCCGCAGGCCGCGCTGGTGTGCCTGACCCAATACGGGGAGCGTGACGTAGTGGATGCCGCGCGGCGCCACGGCGCGCGCGCCATCCTGTTGAAGGGCGAAGTGCGCATGGCGTTGGTTTCGGCGCTGGCGACCGCCCACCGCCTGCCGCTGGTGGCGACCCCTGGCGTGCTGCCGCATCTGGATGGCGAACAGGCGCACGTTATTCCGGTGTGGAAACCGAACCCCGGATTGACGCCGCAGATCATGAAATCCTTCTGGCTGCGGGTGTTCTTTGGGATGCGCGCCAGCCTGGCGGCCGAGGAACTCTTTGTGGAAACCGCCACGGTGGAACGCTATGTGAACCAGGCCTACAAGATTCTGCCGGATCACTGGGCGGACGACGCGTACCTGGAAGGCGTTGACCTGAATGCGCTCTCGGCCGAGGACCAGGCCTTCCTGTGGTTCACCCTGCCGCCGCGCATGCCTTGAAGGAATGCGCATGAATCAGGACTTTGAACATCTCAAAATCCTTGCGATCTTTCACTATGTAGTAGCCGGTCTGTCGGCCCTTTTCGGCTCCTTCCCGATACTGCACCTGATGGCAGGCATCACATTCCTCACGAGCGGCGTCTTTTCGGCCGCAGCATCATCGGGCGAGATGCCCTATGGTTTCTTCACGCTTTTTGGGCTCATGTTCACGCTGATACCGGCTGTCATAATCCTTTCCGGGTGGGCGTTGGCCGTGGGATTGGCGATCGCCGGCTGGTCGCTTGGCAAGCGGCAGCACTATACGTTCTGCCTGGTCATGGCGGGAATCGTGTGCGTGTTCATGCCCTTTGGCACGGTGCTGGGCGCGTTCACCATCATCGTGCTTGTGCGGCCGTCGGTGCGGGCCCTGTTCGGCGTGAACGAGCAGGCAATGCCAGAACGTTTGCCGGAGTAGGGAACGCCAGGGAATCACTGGACATTGACCCGGCTCGGTGGCATAATGTGACAATTCAAATCGTCAAAGACGGTGATGGAAACGAGTACGCTGGCCATCTCTGCCAAGCGAGCCTGGGGAGGTGAGAGCCAGGCCGGAGCAGCCGGCGGAAAATCCTTCCGGAGTCGCAACCTGAAAGACCGCATGGTCGAGTAGGTGAGCCGGGTTCATCCCCCGTTATCCCAGATGCAGCGAGTAGGCTGAACGTCCGTCGCTGCCTGAGCGCCCGCCATTGGCGGGAACCGGGGTGGTACCGCGGGAAGCATTTCTGGCTCCCGTCCCTGATCTGGGACGGGAGTTTTTGTTTGGCAGCCACTCCCGCCTCGACCAGACTGGCTGCCCTGGAGGTCGAATGTTCAAACCTGTAGCCGCCAACCTCAACCTCGTCGCTATGGAAGAGGCGATTCTCAAATTCTGGACAGAGCGCGAAATCTTCCATAAATCTGCGCGTCAGCGCGAAGGCGCAGCCCCCTACGTGTTCTACGAAGGCCCGCCGACCGCCAACGGCAAACCCGGCGTGCACCACGGTCTGGCGCGCGCTTTCAAGGACATGTTCCCGCGCTACCAGGTGATGCGCGGCAAGTATGTCATCCGGCGCGGCGGCTGGGATACGCACGGCCTGCCGGTCGAGATCGAGGTGGAGAAGAAACTCGGCTTCACCAACAAGCAACAGATCGAGGAGTACGGCATTTCCGAGTTCAATGAACTGTGCCGCCAATCGGCCTTCGAGTACATCCAGGAATGGGAACGTTTCACCGCCCGGCTGGGTTTCTGGGTGGATTTCGACAGCGCCTACGTCACCTATACCAACGACTACATCGAGTCGGTTTGGAACATCCTCAAGGCCTTCTGGGACAAAGACCTGCTCTACCAGGGTTACAAGGTCGTGCCGTATTGTCCGCGCTGCGGCACGCCACTCTCCGACCACGAGGTCGCGCTGGGGTATGACGAAGCCGTCGACCCTTCGGTGTTCGTGCGCTTCCCGCTGGTGGATGAACCGGATACGGCCCTGCTGGTGTGGACCACGACGCCCTGGACGCTGCCGGGCAACGTGGCGGTGGCGGCGCACCCGAAAGAGACTTACGTGCGGGTGGAGACCACCAACGGCGATGGCGGCACAGAGAAGCTCATCCTGGCAAAGGCTTTGCTGGAGAAGGTGATGGATGGGCGCGCGGTGAAGGTGCTGGAGGAGATGGCAGGCGCGGCGCTGAAGGACCGCAGGTACCAACCGCTGTTCACCTTCCTGCCGACCGACAAAGAAGCCCACTACGTGGTCTTGCAGGATTTCGTAAGCATGGAGGACGGCACGGGGCTGGTGCACATGGCCCCGGCGTTCGGCGCGGAAGACATGCAGGCGGCACTGGAGTTCGACCTGCCGATCCTGCTCACGGTGGCGGAGGACGGCACCTTCGTGAAGGAAGTGCGGCCATGGAGCGGCGTGTTCGTGAAAGACGCTGACCCGTTGATCGAGCAGGACCTGGCGAACCGTGGTCTGCTTTTCAAGAGCGGAACGTACACTCACACGTACCCCTTCTGCTGGCGGTGCAGCACGCCGCTGCTTTATTACGCCCGCTCGTCATGGTTCATCCGCACGACACAGTTCCGTGAGCGGCTGGTGGGGCTGAACCGTGAGATCAACTGGGTGCCGGGCCACATTCGCGAGGGCCGATTTGGGGACTGGCTGGAGAACAACATCGACTGGTCGCTGGGCCGTGAACGCTATTGGGGCACACCCCTGCCGGTGTGGGAGTGCGCTGAGTGCCACCATCAGGTGTGCATGGGCTCGGTCAGGGAGCTGGAAGACCTCTCCGGCCAATCGCTGGCGGAACTTGACCTGCACCGCCCGCATGTGGATAACGTGCACGGCAAATGCCTGGAATGCGGCGGCACGATGAGCCGTGTACCTGAGTTAATCGACGTGTGGTTCGACTCCGGGGCGATGCCCTATGCGCAGTGGCACTTTCCCTTTGAGAACCAGGCCATCTTCGAGAACCAGTTCCCGGCGGATTACATCTGCGAGGCGGTTGACCAGACGCGCGGCTGGTTCTATTCGCTGCACGCCATCAGCACGCTGTTGATGGACTCGGTCTCGTACAAGAACGTCATCTGCCTTGGGCACATCCTGGACGCCGAGGGGCAGAAGATGTCCAAGTCCAAGGGCAACATCGTGGACCCGTGGGACGTGCTGAACAGCCAGGGTGCGGACGCGTTCCGCTGGTACTTATACACGGCCAGCCCGCCCGGCAACGCGCGCCGTTTTTCGGTGGATCTGGTGAGCGAGGTGGTCAAGAACTTCACGCTCACGCTGTGGAACGTGTATTCGTTCTTCATGACCTACGCGAGCCTGGACGAGTGGAGGCCCGAGCCGGACGCAACTGTCGAAACTACGGATATGGATAAGTGGCTGAGGTCGGCGCTGCATACGCTGGTGCGGGATGTAACGCGGGCGTACGAGGCCTACGATGTGCCGGGCGCGACCCGTCCAATTCAGAATTTCGTGGATGATCTCTCGAAGTGGTTTCTGCGGCGGTCGCGCCGCCGCTACTGGAAGAGCGGGTCGGACGCCGACAAGAACGCGGCCTACGCCACGCTGTACGAAGCGCTGGCGACAGTGGCGAAACTGCTGGCGCCCAGCATGCCGTTCCTGGCCGAAGAGATGTACCAGAACCTCGTGCGGAGAGCCGACCCCAACGCGCCCGAATCGGTGCATATGTGCGATTGGCCGGAGGCGGATGAGCCGGCCATCGACGAGGCACTCAACCGCGAGATGGCGCTGGTGATGCGGCTGGCTTCGCTGGGGCACGCGGCGCGCAACTCGGCGGCTTTGAAGGTGCGCCAGCCGCTGGCCGAGGCGGCCTTTGCCGTGGGGCAGGCGCAGGAGGCTGAGGCGATTCGCAAATACGCAGACGTGCTGGCCGACGAGTTGAACGTCAAGACTGTCCGGCCGCTGGGGTCGGCGGGCGAGGCGGTTGCGTATAGCCTTAATCCACTGCCGAAGCAGTTGGGGCAGAAGTATCAGAGCCGTTTCCCGCAGGTGCGCGCGGCGCTGCTGGCGCTGGAGCCCGGGCAGGCAGCGGCCGCCCTGCTGGCGGGCAAGCCGGTGAGCGTGAAGGTGGATGGCGAAATGCTGGAAGTCCTGCCCGATGAAGTGGAGGTGCGGACTGAAGCCAAAGCCGGACTGGCGCTGGCGCAAGATGGCGCCTATCTGGCGGCGCTATCCACGGAGCTGACCGACGACCTGGTGAAAGAAGGCCTGGCGCGTGAGTTCGTGCGCAACGTGCAGGACCTGCGCAAGCAGTTCGGTTATGAAATCGCCGACCGCATCAAGGTGTATTACCAGGCGTCGGACAGGCTGGCGGAGGCGCTGACCGCGCACCGGGATTATGTGATGGGTGAAGTGCTGGCGGTGGAGTTGAAAGCGGCCGCGCCGCCCAAGAAGTCCCAGCAGCCGGACGAGCCGCTGACGTTCGACGGCGAAGAAGCCAAGATCGGGCTGGTAAAGGCGTAGGGAGAGTCTTCGGAAAGCCAGCGGCGTCCGGCTGACCGGACGCCGCGACATGCCAGATTACGAAAGAGGCCGGCTCCGTTAGCCGGCCTCCAGGTTGATGAGCAGCCTACCGAAAGTCTATTTGCAGGGGACTCCGACCTTCCCGCGAGATACTCCTCATAAGTTGGTTTTCGGCCACTTTAGCCGTTGGCCGCTGTTCCTCCCCGACGGACTTCAAAATTCCTACGGCCAACTATCTAGGGATGGTCGTTGTTCCAGAACCAGTTGAAAGCGTAGTAACCGGTGCTGGGGCTGTCCATGCGGATGGCGATGCGGTCGAGATCTTTGAGACCGGCGGGGATGTTGAACGTGGCGGTGAAGGCGCCGGACGAATCGGTCTTGAAGGCGGCATCCACCACTGTGCCGCCGATGGCAAGCGTGCCGTACTTGCCCATCCGGACGGTGAAGGTGTCGTTCTTGGTGAAGTTCACGCCTTTGATGGTCACCGTGTTGTTGCGGTCAACCGCGGTGATGCTGAACGAAGGATAACCGGAGGCGGGCAGGCCGGGCTTGGGGGTGGCCGTGGGACCAGGCGTGGCCGTGGGGCCACCGGGTGTGGCGGTTGGAGCGGAGGTGGCCGTGGGCCCGCCGGCGGTGTTGTTCCAGAACCAGTTATAGGCGTAATAGCCGCTGGTGGGGCTTTCCAGGCGGATGGCGATGCGCTGTTGGCCTTTCAACCCGGCAGGAATGCTATAGGTGGCCGTGAAGGTCCCGCCGCTGCCTGAGGCCTGGGTGGTGACGACTGTCCCGCCGATGCCGAGCGTGCCGTAGAGACCCATACGAACGGTGAACGTATCGTTCTTAGGGAAGTTGGCGGTCTTGATCGTCACGGTTGAATCTTCCACCACGCTCACGATGCTGAAGGTCGGGATGGCCGCGGCCTGGGCGGCGAAGGTCTGCATGGGGGCAAGCGCAAGCATCCCCAGCAAAGCGAAAGTAACGATTCGTTTCACGCTGTTCCTCCTGTGTGATGTGGATGCATCACAAAATTCCAATACCAATATATCTCAGCCGGAAGGACGATTCTATGACTGAAATGGTTCCACGCATGACAGTTTCAGGACAACCAAAAAAGCGCGCCACGGCGCGCTTTTTTTAGGCAGAAGGCGGGGGTCTACTGGTTGTAGAAGAAGTTGTAGGCGTAGTAGTTGGAGTTCTGGCTTTCCAGGCGAATGGCGATGATGCCCAGCCCGGCCAGTTCCGGGGGAATGTCGAAGGTGGCGGAGAAGGCGTTTTGGCCGCCGGTGTCAATCGTCCCGGCGATGAAGCCGCCTACTCCCTGAGTGCCATACAGGCCCATGCGGACGGTGTAGGTATCGTTCTTGGTGAAGTTGACGCCGGTGATCGAGACCTTAGAATCCTTGACCACGCTGACGATCTCAAAGGTCGGGAATGTGCCGGCGGCCAGGACCCAGTCCGGGTTGACGGTGGAGGCGCCGCCGGTGATGGCGTTGTAGCCGTCTTCGTTGGCGAAGTAGTCGAACGCATAGTGTCCGCTGGACGTACTCTGAATGCGGATGGAAATCAGACTTTCGCCCTTGAGCTGGGCCGGGATGGGGTAGGTGGCGATGAAGGAGCCGCCCGCGCCGGTGGGCTGGATGGCGACGGTGAAGCCGCCGATGCCCTGCGTGCCAATCAGCCCCAGCGTGACGGTGAAATCCTTGTCGGGAGCGAGGTTGAAGAATTGCACGGTGACCTCGGTGTCCTTGACGACGTTGAGGATGCGCATGCTGGGCGCGCCGGTTTTGGGCGCTTTGGACTGGGCGGCGAGGTCGAAGTAGGTCGTGGTGTATTGGCCATAGGGCGTGATGACCTTCCAATCGCTGGCGATGGTGACAGCCGTAGTGCCGCTGTTGCCGTTGTGGGTGTTGATGAGGCGAATCATGATCTCATCCTCGTCCCATATCCCGGTGGGAAGCGGGAAGGTGAGGCGGAATTCGCGCGGGTACGAATTATCGAGAAGCCCGACCGGCAGGGCTTCGAAATCGGCGGTGTTCTGGCCCACCACGATACGGTACTTGTCCAGGCCATCGTAGTTGGTTACCTTGAGAGTCACCTGGGCGACGCTGCCGGACACGTCCACGTTGCTGACCCAGAAGGATGGTCCCTGGAAGATGTTGACCGAAGAGCCGGCATCCTGGGCGGAGGACTGCGCCACCGGGCTGAGGGTGAATAATTTGTTCGTGTTCCAACCGGTTTCGTTGGCGAAGATGTCGTAGCCCCGGCTGCCATCCGTGCGGCTGTAGACCTGAATCGCCAGCAGGTTCTGGTTGAGCAGGCGGGAAGGAATTTTGAAGGTCTTGCGAAACTCTTTGCCGTCTTCGCCGGTGAGCTGGCCGACGCCAATGGGGTCGAAGTTGTTGCCGATGCGCCCTAACTGGACGTCGTAGCGCTTGTCGCCTTTGGGGTAGTCAATGACCTGGATGGTGACGCTTTCGTTGCGGACGACGTCGTGCACCCAGAAGGTGGGCCCCCCGGGTACCGTGACGGAATAGCCGGGGGCGGCGAGGGGCGCGGCCAGAGCGTCAGTCGGCGCTGCCAGGACGAGAATCAGCAGGAAAATGGTCAACCGCTTGAGCATACAAACTCCTCAAGGCAGATGGTCTGGGTCTGCCGGCCCGGGTGCGTCATCGGGATTCACTATACAACAGAACCGGCCGGCAAGCAAACGCCCGGATGACTGGATTTGCCGGGGTATCGCAGGTGAAGGAGCAAGGAGTGTGCCAGGATAGCGGCGGCAGGCGGCAGGGAACGAGGGGGAATATTCGGTGGGGTAAAATCGGGGGAATGCAGGCGCCAAACCACCCAACCATCACCACCAATGGTGTATTGAGGCCGACCGTGGTGACTGTGGACCTCAACCGATTGACCGAAAATTACCACGCCATCCGGCGGCACGTTGGCGCCAGCGTGGTCATGCCGGTGTTGAAGGCGAATGCGTATGGACACGGCCTGGTGGAAGTGGCCCGTCACATGGAGGCCCTCGGCGCGGCGGTTCTGGGCGTGGCGTTCCTCGAAGAGGGCATCCTGCTGCGCGAGCAGGGTATCCGCACACCCATATTGGTGCTGGGCGGCATCATGGGCGACCAGGTGCCGCTGTTCCTCCAGCACGACCTGGCGTTGACGGCCTCCTCGGTGGAAAAACTGACCCAGATCGACCAGGCCGCGCAGGCGCTGGGCATCCGGGCGCGGGTGCATCTGAAGATCGATACCGGCATGGAGCGCATCGGAGTGCACTACTACAGCGCCGAGAGCCTGCTGGAGGCGTCGCTAACCTGCCGGTTCACCGAGATCGAGGGCATTTTCTCACACTTCGCCAACGCCGATGCCGCCGACCTGACTTCGGCGCGCGTGCAGTTGGAGCGTTTCGATGAAGTGCTGCGGTTCTACGAAAAGCGCAGCCTGCCGACGCCGACCCGCCATATGGCGAATTCCGGCGCAGTGCTGCAACTGCCGGAAAGCCACTACGACCTGGTGCGGCCGGGCATCCTGCTCTACGGTGTTTATCCATCCAATGAGGTGCGGCGCAGCGTGGCGGTCACACCGGCGCTGGAATGGACGTCGCGCGTGGTGTACTTCAAAGTCCTCAAGCCCAACCACCCGGTGAGTTACGGTTCAACGTGGGAATCCGACCATTTGGTGCGGTTGGTGACCGTGCCGGTGGGCTACGGGGACGGGTACTTCCGGGCGCTGTCGAACCGGGCTGAAGTGCTGCTGAACGGCAAGCGCTACCCGGTGGTGGGTCGAATCTGCATGGACCAGTTCATGGTCAATATCGAGTGGGAAAGCGCCTACAACGGCGATGTGGTTACGCTGGTGGGCGCGCAGGGCGGCCAGACGATCAGCGTGGAAGACCTGGCGAACTGGGCTGACACCATCCCGTACGAGATCCTGACCAACATCAACACGCGCGTTCCGCGCGTATACGTTCGGGCGGATACAGACTGACGCCGGCGAGCGAATTTGCGATGGGACGGTCCAAGGCTTTAAGGGCGCTGCGGGTTCGCTGGCTGGCCTATGCTGGCCTGTCTGCGCTGGCGATGCTGGCAGCAGCCAGCCTGCTGGCGGGCGTGGAGACAGCCGCCTATGCCGGGCGATGGGCGGCACAGGCCGGGCTGGTGATGGCCTATGAACTGTGGGCGGTATGGGTGGCGCTGCCCGAGAACATGCGTCCGGAGGAAGAAGACCTGCTGGCGAGGCTGGGCTGGGGGAACATCCTCACGCTGGGGCGCGGCACGCTCATCGCTTTGCTGGCCGGTTTCCTACTGCTGCCGCGCCCGGCCGGGGGCTGGGCCTGGCTGCCGGCGGGAATCTATATCCTTTCGGACTTCACCGATTTTTTCGACGGCTACCTGGCGCGGCGCGGCAACCACGCCACCCGGTTGGGCGAACGGTTGGACATGAACCACGACTCGCTGGGGGTGCTGACCGCCACGCTGCTGGCATTCCAGTACGGCACGGTTCCGTGGTGGTATGCGTTGTTCGGGTTCGCGCGCTACTTCTTTGTCTTTGGATTGTGGAGCCGCAGGCGGCGCGGTCTGCCGGTGTTCGACCTGCCGCCCAACCCCAGCCGCCGGGTATTCGCGGCGCTGCAAATGGGACTGGTGACCGCGATGTTGTTCCCGATATTTGGGCCCCCCGCTACAACGGTCGCAGCAACCTTGTTCATGATCCCGTTCGTCGCCGGGTTCGCTTACGACTGGCTGCATGTGAGCGGGCGGCTGGCTGCTCCGGCCACAGATGCCGGGCGGGTCTGGGATAAGGTGTGGGCGGCCAGCCGCGACCAACTGCCGCTGTTGTTCCGGGCCATGGGCGCGCTGGTATTGCTGGCCTGGGCGGCCCAACCGGAAACAAGGCTGGCGCAGCCCTGGCAGACGCTGGAGACGCTGGGAATCCTGGGGATCGGTTTGGGGCTGGCGGCGCGCTTTTTCAGCGTGACCAGCCTGCTCCTGCTGGGGGCGCGGTTCGCGGCGTTTGGCGGCAGCCCAGCCGCCTGGGCGCTGATGGCGGCCTGTATCGGCGTGGTGTTCCTCGGGCCGGGCAAATGGTATCTGTGGGGGCCGGAAGAGTGGTTCGTGCGCAATCGCGCCGGCGAGCGCAGGTCAGCGTGAATCCCAGGAATCGATTCTGGGTCGGGCTGCTGTGGCTGGGCGCGCTGGCGCTGCTGGCCTGGGCGGTGAGCCGGCTTTCGCTGGGCGATGTGGCGGCAGCCATCCGCCGCCTGACAGGGGGCCAGCTGGCGCTGCTGGCGCTGGCGAACATCGGCATCATGGCGCTGTTCGGCCTGCGCTGGTGGGCGATCCTGCGCGCCCAGGGGCATGCAATCCGGTTTCGGGCGATCCTGCGCTACCGGCTGGCAGCGTTCGGGGTAAGTTACTTTACGCCGGGGCCACATTTTGGCGGCGAACCGCTCCAGGTTTACTACATTCACAGGAATCATGGCGTCCCGCTGGCAGACGCGGCGGCGGCCATCAGCCTGGATAAATTGTTCGAGATGACCGCAAACTTCACGTTCCTGCTGGCCGGGGTGGTCGTGGTGGCAACAAGTGGATTGTTGGGGAGCGCGGCTCTGCGACAGGCCGCGCCCATCCTCGCGGTTTTGTTTTGCCTGCCCGTACTCTATGGACTCGCATTGTGGCGCGGCCGCCAGCCGCTTACCGCTATGTTGGGACGATTCGCCGGGGATGGGCCCAGCCGGCCGTGGGTTTTCCGGTTGAGCCGATTCATGGGACAGATGGAGGCGCACATGGCCGATTTCAGCCGCGGGCAGCCGCGCGCGATGCTGGCCGCCCTGGGGATATCGGGGGTGGTGTGGGCGGCGCTGGTCTTTGAATTCTGGCTGATGACGGGCTTCCTGGGCGTTGACAGCGATATCATCGGGTTGGTCACGATGATGACGGCGGCGCGGCTGGCTCTGCTGACGCCATTCCCGGGGGCCTTGGGCGCGTTAGAAGCCGGCCAGATGCTGGCGTTGACGGCGCTGGGGTACGGCCCGGAGACGGGCGCGGCCATCAGTTTGCTGATCCGCGGGCGGGACGTGCTGTTTGGCCTGGCCGGCCTGGCCTGGGGCGGTTTGTTCAAGCCGGGGTTCTTCGGCTGGCGTCCAGAATGAGCGCGCTCAAAGGCGACTCCGGCAAATGGCTTCGTGCTAAGATTGATGGGATGCGAACGAGGCAAACGCCGTGAGCGATTTCAGAGTTGCACCGAGAGATGTCGAGGTGGCCTTGATGGTCACCGCGCGCATCCCCACCGACCTGGGCGAATTCCGGCTGTTCCTGTTCTCCAACACGTTTGACAACAAGGAACACCTCGCGTTTGTGATGGGGGCGGTGGAAGGACAGGGGGACGTGCTGGCGCGGGTGCACAGCGAATGCTTCACCGGGGAAGTGCTGCATTCCCAGCGCTGCGATTGCGGCGAACAGCTCGACCAGTCCCTTGTGCGTATCGCCGAAGAAGAACGCGGCATCCTGCTTTATATGCGCCAGGAAGGGCGGGGCATCGGTCTGTTGGAGAAGCTCAGGGCGTACAACCTGCAGGATGAAGGCTACGACACCGTGGACGCCAACCTGATCCTCGGCCATCAGGCAGACAGCCGTAACTATTCGGTCTCGGCGGCGATGTTGCGGACTCTGGGGGTCAGTTCCATCCGGCTGCTGACCAACAACCCGGCCAAGATCGATGAACTGAAGTCGCTGGGCATTGCGGTCACGGCGCGGGTGGCGTTGACGCCGACGGTGAACTCGGACAACGAGCGCTACCTGCGCACGAAGGTTGCGCGCATGCGCCATCTGCTCGACCTGCCGAACAGCCGGGCGAACGACACCAAGCCGGATGAACCCACCAGTTGATTTCATGCGGCGGGCCGCGGGGGAATATGCCGACCTGCGGCGCCCCTTCGTTACGCTCAGCTATGCGCAAAGTTTGGATGGCAGCATCAGCCGCCGGAGAGGCGAACCCTTTGCCATCAGCGGCCGGGAGACCTTGAAAATGACCCATGCTTTGCGGGCCGAACATGATGCCATTCTGGTCGGACGGGGCACGATCCAGGCTGACGACCCCCAGATGACCGTGAGGCTGGCGGAGGGCGACAGTCCGCGCCCGGTCATTCTGGACAGCCGATTGACCTGCCCGCCGGGGGCGCGCATCTTCAAGCACCCGAAAGCGCCCTGGCTGGTAGCGGGGGCAGGAGTGGACGCCGGGCGAGTCGAGTCTATCGAGGGCGCCGGCGGGGTTGTGATCCCGGTCAGCCTTGGTGCGGATGCTCGCGTCGACCTGACGGCCGCGCTGGAGGCGCTGGCCGAGCGCGGCGTCGGCCGCCTGATGGTGGAGGGCGGCGCGGAGGTCATCACCAGTTTTCTGGAGCAGGGCGCGGCGGATATCCTGATCATAACGATTGCGCCGGTATTGCTGGGCGGTCTGAAAGGAGTGGGCGATCTGACCGGGAGCGCTCCGCCGAACCTGGAGGGTATGCAGGTCGAGCGTTATGGCGACGACATCGTGGTCTGGGGGCGATTGGCCTGACATGTCCGCCGCGAGCGAGGCGCTGTATTTTGTCGGAAAGCGGCAGGTGGAGGTGCGCGCCGAAGCGCCGGCTGAATTGCGGCCCGGACAGGCGCGTGTGGTGGTGCGGCGCAGCGGAATCAGCGCGGGGACGGAAATGCTGATGTTCCGGGGCGAGATGCCCGAGGAGCTGCCGCTGGATGTGAACATCGCCAACATGGCGGAAAAGGCACGCTATCCGTTCCGGTACGGCTACAGCGCGGTAGGCGAGGTCGTTGAGGTTGGGGAGGGCGTGGCGGATGAGTGGCTGGGGCGGCTGGTCTTCGCTTTCCAACCCCACGGCAGCCAGCTTGTGGCCGACCTGAACCACCTGCTGCCCTGCCCGGAGGGTATCGAAGTGGAAGACGCCGTCTTCCTGCCAAACATGGAAACGGCGGTCAATTTCGTGCTGGATGGGGGGCCGATGCTGGGCGAAAAGGTCGTTGTATTGGGGCAGGGCGTGGTGGGATTGCTGACCACAGCCCTGCTGGCGCGCTTCCCGCTGAAGGAATTGCTGGCCTTCGATGCCAAACGTGCGCGCCGTGCGGCGGCGTTGGAATGCGGAGCGCAGCAGTCCTTTGACCCGGCAGACCCGGCTCAGGTACAGGCGGCCAGGGCGACGTTGGGGCAGGGCGACTACGCGGGCGCCGACCTGATCTACGAGATCAGCGGCGCGCCGGAGGCTCTTGACCTCGCCATCGGGTTGGCCGGATTCAATGGCCGCATCATCGCCGGGTCGTGGTATGGGGCGAAGCGGGCCGCACTCGACCTGGGCAGCGCGTTCCACCGCCAGCGAATCCGGCTGGAGAGCAGCCAGGTGAGCACGCTGGCGCCGGAATTGAGCGGACGCTGGAGCAAGGCCCGCCGGTTTGCGGCCGCCTGGGAGCTGCTCGGCGATATCCGACCGGCGCGCTGGATCACA
The DNA here is from genome assembly GCA_016191875.1 of Chloroflexota bacterium. Taxonomy (GTDB): domain Bacteria; phylum Chloroflexota; class Anaerolineae; order Anaerolineales; family UBA11579; genus SCUK01. The sequence goes on along the minus strand of JACPVG010000032.1, from coordinate 76,517 downwards.
CACCGATTCCCACTGGCAGAGGCACAGCAGGCCTACGAATTGATCGACCAGAATCCGGAGCAGGTTCTTCAGGTGGTCTTCACGTATTGAGGTTTCCAGAGACCGGGGGACGAATCACCAGCAGAAACCCGCAGACCGTGATAAAAAGAGCGCAGTAGAAGGAGATTGGAGGACGCACTCATGACCGACCTGCTGCATTCACCGGGGTTTCTAGGGACGAACGCCAACTTTGCCGCCGACATGACGCTGGTGATGAGCATCCTGGTGGCGCTCATCTTCAGTGTGGGGTACTGGCTGGCGAAGCGCGGGAAGTACGACACTCATAAATGGGTGCAGACGAGCGGGGCGATTCTCAACATCATCCTGGTTCTGTGGCTGATGATCCTGCCATACCGGGATTTCGTGGTGCGCGACGCCGGCGGGCCGCGTCCGTCGGTGTTCTACTACGCCACCACAATCCATGCCACGGTGGGGTTCTTCGCCTTCGTCTTCGGGAATTTCGTGGTGCTGCGAGGGCATAAACTGGTACCGCAGAAACTGCGATTCAACAAATACAAACCGTATATGCGCACGGCCTATACCCTGTACATCCTGACCACGCTGCTGGGCATCTGGGTGTACGTCACGTGGTTTGTGACCATCGGCAACCCGCCGGTGTATTGAGCCAGACACCCTTACGGTAGAATGGGATGGCCCGAACTGGCCATCCCATTATTTTTGGAGACACCCGAATGTATTCCGTCGCCGTGAAGCGCGATTTCGTTGCCCAGCACTTTCTCATCGGAGGGGATTGGGGTGCGGAGAACCAGCCGCATTCCCATCACTACATGGTTGAGGTCGAACTCCGCGGGTCAACCCTGGACAAGCATGGCTATCTGGTAGACATCGTGGACATCACCGCCAACCTGGATGGCCTGGTGGCGCGTTACCGCGACGCGATGCTCAACTTCCTGCCGGAGTTCGATGGACTGAACCCATCCATCGAGCACTTTGCGCGCATCTTTTGCCTGGGTTTCCGCGAGCAAGCGAACCTGGCGGGCCTCTCCGGCCTGCGGGTGCGGCTCTGGGAGAACGACATCGCCTGGGCCAGTTATCAACTGGACTTGTGAGTGCGAATCGGGCTGATCGTCTACGGCGACCTGAGTTACACCTCGGGGGGATTTCTGTATGACCGCATGCTGGTCGAGCGGCTGCGGGCTTCGGGGCATGTTGTGGAGATCATTTCGCTGCCCTGGCGCGATTACCTGCGGCATGTGCTGGATAACTTCAATGACGACCTGTTTCTGCGCCTGGCGCGCCTGAGCCTGGATGTCCTGATCCAAGATGAACTCAACCATCCTTCCCTGTTCCTGACAAACCGCCGCATCCAGAAGGAACTGGGCGCGCCAATCCTCTCCATCGTCCATCATCTGCGCAGCCGCGAACGCCATCCAGCGGGACTACGCGGGCTCTACGAGGCTGTTGAGCGGGTGTACCTGCGCGGACTTGATGCCGCCATTTGTGTGAGCCAGACCACCTGCGCGGATGTGAACCGGCTGACCGGCGAGCGCCTTCCGACCTTGCTGGCGCAGCCCGGCGGCGACCGCTGGGCGGATCTGCCGGATGGCGAGGAAGTGCGAGCGCGGACGGAACGCCCCGGCCCGCTCAGGCTCGTTTTTGTCGGAAACATCATCCCGCGCAAGGGGCTGCACACCCTGATCGAGGCTGTAGCCGGACTTCCCGAGGATTGCTGCCGCCTGGCGATTGTGGGACATCTGGACACTGACCTGCGCTACGCGAGAAGGCTGGTGCGCCTGGTCGGCCGGCACGGCCTGGAAGGGAGGGTGGAATTCCTGGGGGCGCTGGACGAGGAAGCCCTGGGCGCGCTGTTGCGGAGTTCAGATGTGCTGGCTGTGCCGTCCTCATACGAAGGATTCGGCATCGTGTATCTGGAAGGCATGGCCTTTGGCCTGCCCGCCATCGGCAGCCGCCAGGGCGCGGCCGGAGAGACGATCGTGGATGGCGTGTGCGGTTTCCTGGTTGATTATGAGAACGTAAACGAACTGGCCCTGCACATCCGGCGGCTTTCCAGCGATCGGAAAATGCTGTCGCGGATGAGCCTGGCGGCCCAGGAGCGCTTTGCAGCCCGGCCGCGCTGGGCCGACAGCATGAAATCTATCGAAAATTTCGTGGCGCGCTGGGGGCCAACTGCTATAATCGGAGCATCTTAGGCAACAATGTAAGGAGCGCCCTCATGACCAAATCCAACCTGCGGCTGGCCGTCATCCTGCTCACCCTGTTCACCGGGGCGGTGCATCTGGTCATCCTGAACATCAGCGAGTTCAGCGTCCTGTTCGCGCTGAACGGCGCGGCGTATTTGATCCTGTTGGCGGCGTTCATGGGCTATATCAAGCCGCTGGCGAGCCGGGTAGAGCTGGTGCACTACGGCCTGATGGGTCTGGCGCTGGCGACGATCGTCGCCTATTTTGCGGTGTGGGGTTTCCCCGGCTTCAGCCCGCTTGGATACATCACCAAGGCCGCCGAAGTCCTGCTCATCGCCACCACCTACCTGCATTTGAAGAAAGTCTGAACCGAATCAACGGGCGGGCGCGGGCATGACGCTGACAGAACTACGCGGCCTGCTGCGCTCCCTGCGAATGTACTACGGCGCGCCTGCCAGGGCGCGCCGTTTGCGTCGGTTCTACGGCCAGTTCGTGCGGGCGGGCGACCTGTGTTTCGATATCGGCGCGCACGTGGGCAACCGGCTGCGGGCGATGGCGCAGTTGGGGGCGCGGGTGGTGGCCCTGGAACCGCAACCGGTCTTCTATGACTTCCTGAGGCTTGCCTATGGCCGCAACCCGAACGTGACACTGCGCCAGACCGCGGCCGGGGCGCGGCCCGGGGGGGCGCGCATGCTGGTCAGCGGGAACGCGCCCACGGTTTCGAGCCTCTCGCCGGAATGGGTGGCGGCGATGCAGACGCGCGACGCGACGTTTTCGTGGGTGCGTTGGGAGCGGGAAATCGAGGTGGAGGTCACGACGCTGGACGCGCTTATCAGCGAATTCGGCCAGCCGCGCTTCTGCAAGATCGATGTGGAAGGCTACGAGAGCCAGGCGCTGGAGGGCCTCTCCCAGCCGCTGGCCTGCCTGTCTTTCGAGTATCTGCACAGCGCCCTGGAACTGGGGGAGGCCTGCATCCAGCGACTCGAACGCCTTGGCAGATATCGGTACAATCTGACTGTGATCGAAGCCACTGATCTCCTGCTGCCCGAATGGGTGGGCGCGGCCGACCTGACCGCCGCCCTGCGAGACTTGCCGGCCGGAGCAACCTCGGGCGATGTGTATGCCCGGCTGGCGGAATGAGCCGATGGCGTTTGAATATTCTTTCTCCCGCTACCTGGAAGCCAAGAAAACCGTTGACGACCGCGCCCTGAACCGGATCGTCATGGAGCAATTGAGGGCCGAGCTGGCGGCACAGGGGCCCAACGCGGTGAATGCCCTGGAGGTCGGCGGCGGGGTGGGGACGATGCTGGCGCGTCTGCTGGAACACGATCTGCTGAGGCGGACGTCCTACCGCCTGGTGGACCTGGATGCCGGCTTGCTGGCGCGAGCGCCGGATTATCTCGCGAAGTGGGCGGGGGAGGCAGGCTGGGAAGCGCGCGAAGCGGGAAAGGGAGCACTGACTCTCCAGAAAGGCGATCGCCGGTGTAATGTCCATACGCAAACAGCGGATGTCTATTCGCTTGGCGCTGCGGATACAGACGGCCGCGACCTCCTGGTGGCCAACGCGCTGCTGGATCTGCTGGACCTGGAACGGGCGGTTCCGGCGCTGATGGGACTGCTGCGGCCGGGCGGTCTGTTCTACTTCACGATCAACTACGATGGAGGGACGATCTTCGAGCCGGTCTTCGACCCGGCCTTAGAAGAGACCATCATGCGGCTGTACAACCTGAGCATGGATCAGCGGGTGACGGACGGACTGCCATCCGGCGACAGCCGCACCGGCCGCCATCTCTTCGCGACGCTGCGGGCGGCCGACGTGGAGGTGCTGGCTTCCGGGAGTTCGGACTGGGTGGTGTTCCCGCAGGCCGGACGCTACCCGGCGGATGAAGGCTATTTTCTGCACCATATCGTCGAGACCGTCCAGCGCGAATTGAAGGGACGCCCGGAACTTGACCCGGAAACGTTGGAGAGTTGGGGCATCCGGCGGCACCGCCAGATCGAAGACGGCGCGCTCGTGTACATCGCCCACCAGCTCGATTTCCTGGGACGCCGTTGAACGGCCCGGTTGTGACCTGGGGTACAATGGCCGTCTATGGAAAACCTTAACGAAGAACCAGCGGAAGCCCCGGCTTCCGTGGACGTGGTTTCGCAAACCCGGTCTGCGTATGTTGGGTTATTGAGCCTGGCGGGCGGAATCGTTCTGTTGGACCAGTTCACAAAAGAAGTCGTGCGCCGGACGCTGGCGTTCGGCGAAACCTGGATGCCGCTGGATTGGCTGGCGCCCTGGGCGCGCATCGTCCACTGGCGCAATACGGGCGCGGCGTTCGGCATGTTCCAGGAAGGCAGCCTGATTTTCGCGTCGCTGGCGGTCATCGTCATCGGTCTGATCCTGTACTACTACCCGCGCGTGCCGCGCCACGACTGGCCGCTGCGGCTGGCGATGGGCATGCAGTTGGGCGGCGCGGTCGGCAACCTGATCGACCGGCTACGCTTTTCCGGGCAGGTCACCGACTTCGTTTCCATCTACACATTCCCGGTGTTCAACGTGGCAGATACCAGCATCACTGTGGGGGTGATCGTGCTGCTGTGGGGGGTGTGGTTCAGCGAACGGCACGCCAGAGAGAAACGCCGGGCTGAATCCGGGGGCAGCGAGCTGGAGCAGGCCGGTAGTGATTGAGCGGCGGCTGGCGTTCCAGTTCACTGACCAGAACGGTGAGCGCCTGGATCACTTTCTGGTCGTCCAGATGCCTGAATTCAGCCGGTCACGCCTGCAGGGGTTGATACGCGCCGGGCGGGTGCAGGTGGATGGCGTTCCGGCGACCAAGTCCGGCCAGCGGCTGGAGGGGGCGGGCTGGGTGGAAGTAGTCATCCCGCCCACGGCCCCGGCCGACCTCCAGGCCGAAGACATCCCGCTCGACATCCTCTACGAAGACTCGAACGTCATCGTGGTCAACAAACCAGCCGGAATGGTCGTGCATCCATCGGCCGGGCACACGGCGGGCACGCTTGCCCATGCGGTGCTGGGGCACGCGCCCGAGCTGGAGGGGGTGGGCGGTGAGCGGCGGCCGGGTGTGGTGCATCGGCTGGACAAAGACACATCCGGAGTCATCATCCTGGCGAAAAGCGACGCGGCCCACCAGCTCCTGCAGGCGCAGTTCAAAGACCGCAAGGCGGAGAAGATCTACCTGGCGCTGGTGGACGGCCACCCTCCGACCCCGACCGGGCGAGTGGACGCGCCGATCGGGCGCGACCCGGCCAACCGCAAGCGCATGGCGGTAATGCCGCCCGGCAAAGGGCGCACGGCCATCAGCGAGTTCCGCACGCTGGAGGAGTTCCCCGAACACACGCTGCTGGAAGTGACCCTGCTGACGGGCCGCACGCACCAGATCCGCGCCCACATGGCCTTTGTGGGCACGCCGGTGGCCGGGGACAGGGTATATGGATTGAGGAAGCCGAGCCTGCCGCTCAAACGGCAGTTCCTGCATGCCTGGCGGCTGGGCCTGGCCCTGCCGGGGGAGGCCAACCTGCGGCGCTTTGAGGCTCCGCTGGCGCCGGAACTGGCGGCGATACTCGATTCTCTGCGAGGGTGATGGGAGCATGGCGATGCTCGATTTCCGTTCCGATACCGTCACACTGCCAACGGATGCCATGCGGCGGGCGATGGCGGAAGCCGAGGTGGGGGATGATGTGTACGGCGAAGACCCGACGGTGAACCGTCTTCAGGAAATGGCCGCCGAACTGACCGGCCAGGAGGCTGCCCTCTTCGTGCCGACCGGGACGATGGGCAACCTGGCTTCCATCCTGGCGCACTGCCAGCGCGGCGATGAACTGCTGGTGGGCGACCAGGCACACATTTTCCACTATGAAGCGGGCGGGATGGCGGCCCTGGGCGGCGTGCAGCCGCGATTGCTGCCCAACCTGCCGGATGGCCGCCTGGACCTGGAAGGCGCGGCCCGGGCGGTGCGGCCGGACGACGCCCACCACCCGCGCTCGCGACTTCTGGCACTGGAGAACACCCACAACCGCTGCGGCGGCAGCGTGCTTGCGCCGGACTATATGCTGGCGGCGGCCGAATTTGCGCAGGAGCATGGCCTGAAACTGCACCTGGATGGGGCGCGCATCTTCAACGCGGCTGTGGCGCTGGGTATCGCGGTGAGCGACCTGACCCGCATGGCCGATTCGGTAACTTTCTGCTTAAGCAAGGGATTGGCCGCGCCAGCCGGTTCGCTCATTTGCGGTTCGCGCGAGTTCATCGCCAAGGCGCACCGGGCGCGCAAACAACTGGGCGGGGGGATGCGCCAGGCGGGCATCCTGGCGGCGGCCGGAATCGTGGCGCTGGCTGAGATGGTGGAACGACTGGCGGACGACCATGCCCGCGCCCGGCGACTGGCGCACGGGTTGGCGGAGATTCCGGGGCTGGCCGTGGAAACCACAGAGCCGCCCACCAACATGGTGTATTTCCGGCTGGTCGACCCCGGACGCTCCGAGGCGTTCCAGGCAGCCTGTCGCCAGGCAGGGGTGTTGTTTGGCGCGGCGGGGGGTGGGCGCTATCGCATGGTGACGCATTATGGGGTGGAAGTTGAGCACATCGACGGAGCCCTGCGGCTGATTCGCCAGTCCACCGATGAAATTATGTAACATTTTTCGGCGGATGATATAATCCGACCGAGGCAGTTTGCCAAAGCATGCATCCCGACATCCAACGATTCCTGGAGACCCTGGCCGACCAGAGCGGGTATTCCCCCAACACGCGACTGGCCTACACCTATGACCTTAAGCGGTTGGATGCATTCGTCCGCGGTTTGGAGGGCGGCGAGGCGGCAGCCATCACGGTGGCGCGGATGTCAGAATTTCTGGTGGCCGAAGCACGGGCCGGTTTCAGCCGCAGGACGCTGGAACGGCGGCGGGTGGTAGCACGGCGGCTGGCGCAAGCCCTGGCCGGGGAGCAGAGCAGCCCGGCGGAGTTTGGAAAAGAGTTGGGTTATGGCGGAACCGCACTCAGGCATCCGGCTCCAGAACCCAGCGCGCCGCCGCTCACGGATGGCGACCTTGTGAAAATCAGCGTAGCCTTATCCGGAAGCCGGTCGGCGCGGGCCATCCGCGACCGGGCGATCTTCAACCTGCTGCTGGAGAGCGGCATGCAGATCAGCCAACTGGTTGGGCTGAATCTGGGCGATTCCATCCGTTTCGGGAATACTGGCAAGCAACCTGCAGAGGGTGGTGAGCTGCCAGAGCCGCAGACGAGCCTGGAGCGTTACCTGCGCGATGGTCGGCCGGAACTGGTGCACGGGAGCAACGAAGCGGCATTGTTCATCAGCCAGATGGGCAGCCGGATGACGCGCCAGGCGGTGTGGGCGATGCTGCGGGCGCTTGGGAAATCGGCCGACCTGGAGCGCCCGCTCACGCCGCGCCGCCTTCGCCACACTGCCGCAGAGCGTATGCTCCGGGACGGCCTGGCATTCGATGACCTTCAGCGGCGACTCGGCCACCAATCGCCGGTTTCCACCCGGGCGCTGCTGGACCGGCTTGCATACCAACCCTGAGAACACGGAGCACCCCGATGGATGAACCCCTTAACCTGGAGCGAATCGACGCCGTGGTACGTATGATCCGGACGCGGACGGAACTGAAACCGGAGGTCGGAATAATCCTGGGGTCCGGCCTGGGCGCGCTGGCAGATGACATCGAGTCAGACGCCAGGATACCCTACGACGACCTGCCGGGCTGGCCGGTTTCCACCGTGCAGGGCCATATGGGGCAGCTGGTGATCGGCGAACTGGAAGGGAAGCCTGTGGTCGTTATGCAGGGCCGTGCTCATTTCTACGAAGGCTATTCAATGGCCCAGGTTGGCCTGCCGGTGCGGGTGATGCAGCGGATGGGCGTGAGCAGCGTTTTCATCACCAATGCGGCCGGGGCGGTAAACCCGGACTTTGAGCCCGGCGACCTGATGCTGATCACCGACCACCTTAACCTGCTGGGGATGATGGGGCAGAACCCGTTGCGCGGGCCAAATCTGGATGTTTTCGGCCCGCGCTTTCCGGACATGAGCCGGGTGTATGACCGCGACCTCTTGGCGCTGGCACGCAAGGTGGGCCGCGAGCAAGGAATGGCTCTGCGCGAAGGCGTGTATGTGTGCCTGGCCGGGCCGAGTTATGAAACCCCGGCCGACCTGCGCTTCCTGCGGTTCAGCGGCGTGGATGCGGTGGGTATGTCCACTGTACCCGAAGCCACCGTGGCGCGGCACGGCGGCACGCGTGTGCTGGGCGTGTCCGGAATCAGCAACAAGGCGAACCTGGACGGGGAAACACTGACAACACACGAAGAAGTGTTGGAGGCGGGCAGCGTTCTCGGGCCGAAGATCATCGCACTACTGCGCGCCGTGTTGCGGGCGCTCTAGAACCAAAGCAACCATCATGGTCGAAGTGCTCAGGTTCTTCCAACTCTACGAAGCGGTCATCTATTTTCTGATTGCCGTTGGCGTCATCGTCTATGCCTGGCGGTTCTGGCTGGCCTGGGAGGAGGGCCGTCAGGCGGTGTATGGCCTGGAACGAACGAGCGCCCAGCGACGGTTGAACCAGAACGCCCTGATGATCTTCATCCTGCTCATGATGGGCGTGGCGGTCTTTTCGCTCGTGACCTTCATCGGGCCAACCCTGGCCCCGGAAATCGTCCTGCCGCTTTTCCCGACCGCCGCGCCGCTGCTGGATGAAGACGGCAACCTGATCGAAGGCGCGGATGGCGCGCTGGCGACGGCCACGCCGCTGCCCACCGTGGACGCCTCGCCGGCCGGATGCGTGGAGGGCAGCCTGATCATCACTTCCCCGACCGCAGGCGAGACTGTGAGCGGCGAGACGGCTATTGAAGGCAGCGTGCAGGTCACCAACCTGGGTTTCTACAAGGTCGAATACGCTCGCGCCCAGGAAGAACTGTGGCTCACGATCCAGGCCGGACGGTCGCCGGTGGACGAAGGAGCGCTGGTGCCGGTCTGGGATACGCGCAATATCCCGCCCGGCGAATACGTCCTGCAATTGATCGTGATCGACAACTCCGGCCAATCGCTGCCCCCTTGCCGGGTGCCGATCCGCATCAGCGCGGGTCCCTAAGGCCTCCCGATGGCAGAGATCCAAGTCCGTCCCCTGGCATTGGCCGATATCGCCGTCCTGGCGGCGCTTGACCCTTCCTACCATACTGACTATGTATGGCAGATGGATGTGCAACACGAAGAGGGGGAACTGGCGGCGCGTTTCCGCGAAGTACGCCTGCCGCGCTCGATGCGGGTGGATTACCCGCGCAACCCGCAGGCCCTGGCCGAGGACTGGAAAGAGCGCCCGGCGGTGCTGGCAGCGGAACGCGACGGGGAGGTCATTGGCTACGTCAGCCTGGCACCCATGCCCTCTTCCGGCGGGGTAACGGTTTCCGACCTGGTGGTGGGGCGGCGCTTCCGGCGGCAGGGCGCGGGCAGCGCGCTGGTGCGTGGCGCGCAGACATGGGCCAAGCAGCAGGGGTATGCCCGCCTTATCCTTGAGATGCAGAGCAAAAATCACCCGGCCATCCGCATGGCGGTCAAACTGGGATTCGAGTTTTGCGGCTACAACGACCGCTACTTTGCCAACCAGGATATCGCCTTGTTCTTCGCCCGGAGCGTGGGATAGCCTGAATGAGCGAGATCCTCAGATCCTTCCTGCAACTCTTGAATCAGACCTTCGAGGCGGGCATCGCGGTGACGGCGCTTTCGCTCTTCCTGCGGGCGCTCACGTTCAACCTGCGCGACCGGGTGTCGCGCTCCTTTGCCGTGATTCTGGCCTGTGTGATGGTCGTCTTTTCGGGAGAAGCCATCAGCGGGGCGATGGCGTCGGAAGAAGGCCTGACGTTCTGGCTGCGGTTCCAATGGGTGGGGCTGGTGTATTTCCCGGTGGCGTATATGCACTTTGCGGATGCTGTTCTGGAGACCACCGGCCGACCCTCGCGCGGGCGGCGGCGGCGGGGAATCCGGCTGGCGTATGGAATCGCGACGGCTTTTCTGGCGGCGCTGCCCCTGGGCCTGCTGGTGGGGCCGGTTGAATTCGATGCGGTGCCTTACCCCCGCCTTGCCCCGGGTCTGCTCAGTCCGTGGTTCTTCCTCCTGTATCTGGCGGCCGTGGCCTTTGCGGCAGTGATGCTGCACCGCGCCTACGGGCGCACGCGCCTGGGTGTGAGCCAACGGCGAATCGGTTATTTCCAGATCGGGGCGCTGGTGCTGGCGGCCGGGATGTTCCCATACCTGCAGATCACCAGCGGATTTGCCGAGCGCTTCGAGCTCATTTTCCTGGGACTGGTGGTGGCCGGCAACCTGGCGGTATTCTGGTTTCTGGTGTTGATGGCGTATGCCGTGGCGTTCTTCGGGGTGCCCTGGCCGGACCGCATCATCCGCAGCCGGTTGTTGAAGTGGCTGCTGCGCGGTCCGGTAACGCTGTTTGCGGTGCTGATCCTAATGACGGCGACGCACATCATCAGCCAGTTACTGGGCAGCCAGTATTCGGTGGCGATTCCCATCATCACGGTCACAAGCGTGTTGCTGCTGGAGCACGCCATCACGCTGGTCTACCCCACCATCGAACGCTGGTTCTTCTATGGCCCGGAGCGTGGGGATGTGGAGCTGCTCCACAACCTGGAGGAGCGGCTGATCTCGACCTCTGACCTGCGGCAGTTCCTTGAGGCGGTGCTGGCATCGGTGTGCGATAAGTTTCAGGTGTCCACCGCGTTCGTAGCGGCGCTCGGCGAGGGCGGCCTTGAAACCATCGTGGCGGTGGGCAAAAAAGACCTCATCGACGCCGGCTCGGGGCAGGATGGCCTGCATGAATCCATCCGGCGCACGGAACAGGACGCTGAACAGGAACTATTTGCCTGGGGCGAATTTTGGTTGTATCCTTTATACAGTCTGCAGCAGCCACGGGCATTGTTGGGTATCCTGGGCGTGCAGAGGAGGTCCGAGCAGCGTCTGGAGGAAGACCTGGCTGAAACGCTGACCGCGTTGGGCCGCAGGGCGGCCGTGGCGCTGGAAGACCGCCGCTTGCAGCAGCAACTGCTGGCCTCGCTCGAAGCCCTGCGGGCGCGGGTGGGTGTGTTGCAGCGGATGCGGGCGGCAGTGCGCTATGACCAGCGCGAACTGTTGAGCGACACAGCCGCTTGGGAGGAAGCCAGAGACCTGTCGCAGTGGGTGAAGGATGCGCTCAGCCATTATTGGGGCGGGCCGAAACTCACGGAGAACCCGCTGTTAAGCCTGCGGGTGGTGCAGGAAGCGCTGGTGGAACACGAGGGCAACCCGGCCAATGCGATGCGGGCGATCCTCAAGCAGGCGGTCGAGAAAGTGAGGCCGGAAGGCGAGCGCAGGTTCACGGGAGAGTGGATCCTGTACAACATCCTGGAGATGAAATTCATGGAGGGGCGCAAGGTTCGCGAGATCGCGCTCAAACTGGCGATGTCGGAGGCAGACCTGTATCGAAAGCAGCGGGTGGCGATCGAGTCAGTGGCAGGTATGATCATGGAGATGGAACGCGAGGCGCACACGGACCTGAAGTGATGGAGAAGGTGTAGTAAGAATGGGCGAAGAACAATCCCTGACGGGCCCCACGCTTTTTGACGATGGTTATTGGTCGGCGATCATTGAATCCGAAGAAGTGGATGGGGGAAGACCCGCGCCCGGTAGCCGGACGCGTTCCGGGAGTGGCAGCCAGCCGTGGGGGAGCATCGGTGGGCGGGCAGTCGATTACCTCCGGGCGGAGCAGCTCCAAAGCGAAGAACGTATTGTTGAGTGCCATGTGCTTGGGTACAACCGCGGCGGCCTGCTGGTGGAGAACGAAGAAATCTGCGGTTTTGTGCCGGCATCGCACCTGGTGGCCGGCCCGGATGGAGCCTCCGAACAGGTGCGTGCAGCGAAGCTGAAGACCTACGTGGGGAAAACTCTACGGTTAAAAATCATCGAATGCGATGCGCGGCGCGGCCGGATCGTATTTTCCGAACGGGCTGCCAAGGCCGCGCCGGGCGCGCGCCAGCGGCTTTTCCAGGAGATATCCCCCGGCCAGAGACTGCGCGGCTGTATCACGAATATCACCTCGTTTGGGGTTTTCATAGACCTGGGCGGGGTGGAAGGCCTGGCGCACATTTCAGAACTCTCGTGGGGTCGGGTAGCCGACCCGGCTGATTTTCTCAGGTTGGGCGACTGCATCGACGTGATGGTCTTGCAGCTGGATGCTCGGCGCGGACGGGTGGCCTTGAGCCTGAAGCGTCTGAAAGAAAACCCCTGGGAGACGGCTGCTGAACGCTATCCGGTTGGCGTGGTCGTCCCGGCGACGATAACAGAAATCGCCCGGTTCGGGGCCTTTGCGCGGCTTGAGGACGGACTTGAAGGACTGATCCATAATTCCGAAATGAATCTGCCGCAGGGCGGCTTGATGGTCGGCCAGCAGGTGGTGGGGGAAGTGCTGTCGGTGGAACCCGGGCGTCAGCGCCTGAGCCTGCGCCTGCGGGCCATCCAGACATAGAGCCGAAGATGAAAAGCAAACGAAGTGCTCGGAACAGGGAAAGGCCCGGCGCTATGGCGCGTGCGCCTGAAGAAGGGCCGCCCAGCGCGCCGTGGCTGCGCCTGCTCCAACAGGTGTGGAGCCGTTTCCGAAGGTTCGCCCGCGACATTGGCGGGGTATTCCTGCTGGCTGCGGCGAGCATGACGCTGCTGGCGTTGATCGGGCTGACCAGCGGCGCCTGGCTGACGCTGTGGGCGGCCGGCCTGCGCGTATGGTTCGGTTGGGGAAGTGTTCTGATCGTGGTGGTGCTGGGAATGGCCGGCTTGCTGCTGCTCTACCAACGCAGCCATCCATTTGATAACCGCATGTGGTTGCGGGTGATCGCGCTGGAGGCGGCGGCGTTTGCCGTCCTGGCGACCCTGGCTGTATTTGGAGGCGGTTCGCTGGAGCGGGCCGAAGCCGGCCTGGACGGCGGCCGCCTTGGCTGGGCGATCGCCTATTTTATCGGCCTGCCGTTCGCGGCCCTGCCGGACGGGTTGGCCGCGTTCGTGCAGGCAATCATTTTCCTGGCGGCGGCCCTCGCCGGAGGCGCCTATGGTCTGGGGATACTGGGGCCGCTACTGGTCTGGCTCGAGCAGCGGCTGGAGGAGCCGGGCCAGCCTCCGACCCGGCTGCCGGACGACGCGCCGGCGGTAAGTATCGCGGCCATGGATGAGGCCCGCAGTGACGCCGGAAAACCCGAGACCGCCCAGCGCCGGAAAGCCTACATCCCGCCTGAATTTCGAAAGCAGTTCCGGGTGGAGGAGGAGTCTTCCGAACCCGCTCCGGGGCTGCCCGCCCGCAAACCGGAACTGCCGCCCCTGGAACTTCTGCAAGAGGAACCTTCGGCGCGCCCCAGCGAGCGGCACATCAACCAGACGGCGGGCCTGATCGAGAAGACGCTGGCCGAGTTCGGCGTGCCGGCGCGGGTGGTGGGCTTCCAAGTAGGGCCGACGGTGACCCAGTTTGCGGTGGAGCCGGGGTACTTCGACCGTCCGGAAGAGGACGACAGCGAAGCGCGCCAGAAGGTGCGCGTTTCGCAGATCGCCGCGTTGCAGCGCGACCTGGCACTGGCGCTTTCGGCCAAACGTTTGAGAATCCAGGCGCCGGTGCCCGGCAAGTCCTACGTCGGAATCGAAGTCCCGAATGAAAAGGCCGCCGTGGTACGGCTGCGCTCAATACTGGAGAGCCAGGACTTCCACCGGCTGGAGTCTCCGCTGGCAATAGCCCTTGGGCGGGACGTCTCCGGCCAGCCGCTGGCGGCTGACCTGGCGCGCATGCCGCATCTGCTGATCGCCGGGACGACCGGTTCCGGGAAATCCATCTGCATCGCGGCGCTGACGATCTGCCTGGCGATGAACAACTCACCGCGCGACCTGCGGCTGGTGATGATCGACCCGAAGATGGTGGAGTTGGTGCGCTTCAATGGACTGCCGCACCTGCTCGGCAAGGTGGAAACGAACCTGGAGCGCATAGCCGGGGTGCTGCGCTGGGTGGTGGCGGAAATGGAACGGCGCTACAAACTGCTGGAGGAACTGCGCGCCCGCGACCTCGAGAGTTATAACCGCAAGGCAGGCCGGCGCAAGGAATACGAGCCCCTGGCGCGCATCGTGGTGTTAATCGATGAGCTGGCTGACCTGATGATGAATTCGGCTGAGTCGACCGAGGCGACGATCGTGCGCCTGGCGCAGATGGCGCGCGCCACCGGCATCCATCTGGTGGTTGCCACGCAACGTCCCAGCACGGATGTGGTCACCGGGCTGATCAAGGCCAATTTTCCGGCGCGCCTGTCGTTCTCAGTAGCCAGTTCGGTGGATTCGCGCGTCATCCTGGATGCGGGCGGCGCCGAGAACCTGCTGGGGCGCGGCGACATGCTGTTCCTGCCGCCGGAAGTCGGCACGCCGATCCGCGCCCAGGGCGCGATAGTGACGGATCAAGAAATCGATCACGTCATCGCCTACTGGCAGGAGGCCGCGCCCAGCACGGAGGACGTACCGCCCTGGGAACGCGCCCTGGCCGAGGAGGCGGTGCTGGCGGACCGCGACGACCTGATCCGCAGTGCGATTCAGGTCATCCAGGAAACCGGGCATGCCAGCGCCTCGCTCTTCCAGCGCCGGCTGCGCATCGGTTACCCGCGGGCGGCGCGACTGGTTGATGAACTGGAAGATATGGGCGTGGTGGGTCCCTCCCTCGGGGGCGGGCGGGAACGCGATGTGTTGATCGACCGCGATGAACCGAATCCGCTCTACGGGGGCGATGAAGAAGAGGATGGTGAATGACTCGCGGCACGGCAAAGAATGAGTAACCAATCAGATCCAGGGAACGCGACGACTCAAGCCGTTTGCTTGACAGCCGTCAAACGGCGCGATAGCATGTACCGGTTATCCTTGGGACCAGGAAATCGAGCGTGACACAAACACTTGACCAAAGAGATCCATTGACTCTGACAGACCAACTGCGCGTTGCCTTCAAGGGATTGCTGGAAAGCGCCGGCCGGGTATTCGTGCGGTTGGGAATCCACCCGAACATGATGACGGCCGCGGGTGTGCTGTTCAGCGCGGCCGGGGCGTATATGGTCGGGCGCGGGAACCTCCTGATCGGCGGTCTGCTCATCCTGGCTTCCGGTCCCTTTGACGCGCTGGATGGAACCATTGCGCGGCTGCGCGGCGAGCCGGAAGAGTTTGGCGCGTTCGTGGATTCGGTCAGCGACCGCTACATCGAATTGTTCATATTCACCGGGCTGGCCTGGTATTTCGTGGAGCACAGCGTCCCCCTGGGTGTGCTGTTGAGCATGGCCGCGGCGGGCGGCACGGTATTGGTATCGTACATCCGGGCGCGCGCCCAGGGGCTTGGTCTGGAGGCCAAGGTTGGCTTGTTCACGCGGGTCGAGCGGTTCCTGATCGTTGTGCCGTGTGTCCTGTTTGGCATCCCGTTAATCGGCGTCGGAATCATCGCGGTGGGGGCGAACATAACCGCCCTCCAGCGCATCGCCTACGTCCGGCGTGAGTCGCGGGCGGGACGGGCAGGCGGAAGGAGCAGAACGGATTGATCGACTTCGGCCCGCAAGGAATCAGCATCGGCCCGCTTGAAATTCGCTACTACGGCATCTTGATCATGCTGGGAGTGCTGGCGGCGATCAATGTGGCGCAATCGGAAGCGCGCCGGCGCGGCCTGGACTCGGACTTCTTGTGGGACAGCCTGCCGCCGGTTCTGATTGCCGGCGTGATCGGGGCGCGCCTATGGCATGTGTTCACGCCGCCGCCCTCAATGATCGCGGTGGGGCTGACGACCGAATACTATCTGACCCACCCGCTGGACATGCTGGCGGTCTGGCGCGGCGGCCTGGGCATCCCGGGCGCGGTGATCGGCGGCGTACTGGGAATGTATTCCTATGCCCGCAGGCACGGCGAACGGCTGACGGGCTGGCTGGACGTGGTCGCGCCGGGCATCCCGCTCGGCCAGGCCATCGGGCGGTGGGGGAATTTCGTCAACCAGGAACTCTACGGCGCGCCAACCGACCTGCCGTGGGCGATCACCATCGACCCGGCCAACCGGCTGGACGCTTACCGGGACGTCGCCACCTATCACCCCCTTTTCCTCTACGAATCGCTGCTTAACCTCCTCAATGCCGGATTTCTGCTGTGGCTGGCAAGAAAACACGGCGCCCGGCTGAAAGAAGGCGACCTGTTTCTGGTGTACCTGATCACCTATCCCTTAATTCGATTCCTTCTGGATTTCCTGCGGCTGGATGCCTCGCAACTGGGAGGCGTGAACGCCAACCAGACTTTCATGCTGCTGGTAATGACCGCGGCGGGGATGGGGCTCTGGCTGCGCCACCGGTCGAAGCCGGAAGCGCCATCCGCGGGATAGATTTCGAGCGACCATGATCATCACCGAGGATCTCAGCAAGTCGTTCGATACGTTCGTGGCCGTGGACGGCATCAGTCTTACGGTAGGCAAGGGGGAGGTCCTGGCCCTGCTTGGCCCCAATGGCGCCGGCAAGACAACCACTGTGCGGATGCTGACCTCGATCTTGAAACCCACGCGCGGGCGGGCAACGGTAGCCGGTTTCGATGTCGTCAAACAGGCCAGCCAGGTGCGCTCGATGGTGGGCGTGCTGACCGAGCACCACGGGCTGTATAACCGAATGCGGGCTACGGAATACCTCGATTTCTTCGGGCAGATCTATGGGCTGGACAGCCGGCGCCGGATGGAAAGCGCCGAACGGCTTCTGACCCTGTTCGACCTGATGGATGCAAAGGAACGGCGCATTGGGGAATATTCCAAGGGAATGCGCCAGAAGCTGGCCCTGGCGCGGGCGATGCTGCACGACCCGCAGGTGCTGCTACTGGACGAACCGACCTCGGCCATGGACCCGGCCAGCGCCCGGCTGGTGAGAGATTCGATACGAAACCTGCGCTCCAGCGAGCGGACGGTGGTGATCTGCACGCACAATCTGGCGGAGGCGGAAGAACTGGCCGACCGAATCGCCATCATCCGGCAGGGGCGCATTGTGGCGCGCGGTTCGGTGCCGGCCCTCAAGGAACGCCTGGTGGGCCCGGCGGTGTATGTGGCTGAGTTCTACAATGGCCAGGGTGAGAAATCGCCAGACCTGCCGGGCGAGGTGGCCTGGGAACGGATGGACCGCAATCACATCCGCTTCACCAGCCCGGACCCGGCAACGTTCAACCCGCTGGTACTGGAACGGCTGCTGGCGCAGGGTTTTCCGGTGGTCAGCCTAGAGGAACTGCCGCGCAGCCTGGAAGAAGTATATCTCCAGGCCGTCCTGGCGGCGGATGGGGAGAGCCTTGATGCTTGAGAGTATTCGACCGGCGCTGGTGGTGGCCCGGCGGGAACTGATCGACCAGATGCGGGACTGGCGCATCATGGCTCCCATCGCCATCCTGACGCTGATCTTCCCGGCCATCATGAACTTTGCGGCCGACCGGATGGTGGGGTTTGCCAACCGCTACGGCGCGGGCATCGTGGCCGACCGGCTAATCCCATTCCTGTTGATGGTGGTAGGCTTCTTCCCCATCTCGGTTTCCCTGGTCATCGCCCTTGAGAGTTTCGCGGGTGAGAAAGAACGCGGCAGCATCGAGCCGTTGCTTACCAGCCCGCTGAAGGATTGGCACCTGTACCTCGGGAAGCTGGCGGCGGTGATGATCCCTCCGCTGGTGGCCGCCTACGTGGGCATCGCGGTGTATCTGGTAGGCGTGTATCGGGAATTGGGCTGGACGGCCGAACCCTCGCTGCTGATCCAGATCATCGTGCTTACCTTCGTGCAGGCGCTGGTGATGGTGAGCGGAGCCGTGGTGGTCTCCACCCAAACGACCTCGGTGCGAGCGGCCAACCTGCTGGCCTCGTTCATCATCATACCGATGGCGTTCCTCATGCAGGCCGAGAGCATGGTGATGTTCTGGGGCGAGTACGACGCGCTGTGGTGGACGGTGCTGGGCCTGGTATTCATCGCCGCGCTGCTGGTGCGGACGGGCATTGGCCACTTCAACCGGGAAGAACTGCTGGGGCGCGAACTCGACGTCCTGAACCTGCGCTGGATGAAGGATGTGTTCGTTGACCAGTTCCGCGGGCAGGCGCGCGGCGTAGGCGGGTGGTACCGGACTCAATTGTGGAAGACGCTGCGGGAGGCGCGCACCGGCCTGCTGCTGATGGCGCTGATGTTCGTGGGCGCGTTCGGTGTTGGCGCCTACCTCACTCAGATGTTCCCGATACCTCCGGGCCTACTGCGGGTGGACAACCTGCGGCTGGAGGGGTTGGAAGGATTCGAGGAAATCGACCTGTTCAGCGTAAAGGGAATCCCGGTCATCTGGTTCCAGAACATGCGGGCCATCGTGCTGGGTACACTGCTTGGGCTGTTCTCCTACGGCGTGCTGGGCATCCTGCTGGTCTTGACGCCGTTCGTCATCATCGGCTATTTTGGGGTCGTCCTGGCGGGTTCCGGGTTGCCGCTGTGGGAATTCTTTGCCGCGTTCGTGCTGCCGCACGGCATCTTTGAAATCCCGGCCATCCTGCTGGCCGGTTCAGCCATCCTGCGGATGGGCGCGCGGCTGGCGGCGCCTGCATTTGGGGAATCCATAACCGAAGGAGTCATCCGCTCATTTGCCGACTGGGCTAAAATAGTGTTTGGGTCTGTGATACCCTTGCTGCTGGCAGCGGCCGCCATGGAAAGCCTGGTCACACCGAGAGTTGCGCTGTGGCTGCTGACGCGCTGACGTGAAGGAGCGAAATGCCTAAGCTGGTCATCCTGGGGACCTCGCACGCTGTCCCTGATGAACACCATGAGAATACCCACATGGCGGTGGTCGGGGAAAGCCGCATGGTTTTGATTGATGGCGCGGGCAACCCGCAGGTGCGGATGAAGCAGGCCGGGCTGGACGATGAACGCCTCACGGACATCGTGATGACCCATCTGCACCCCGACCATGTCTCGGGCATTCCGCTGCTGTTGATGGGAATGGGCCTTTCCCGCCGGGAGAAGCCGCTGAACATCTTCGCCATTGAGCATTGCATGGAGCCGATGAAGAAGATGTTGGAGTGGTACGAGTGGGACACCTGGCACTTCTTTCCCGTGCATTTCCACACGCTGCCGGAAGAGCCGCTCCATCTGGTGATCGATTGCGACGAGTTCCGAATGCTTACATCGCCGGTCAAGCATTTCATCCCCACGGTGGGCGTGCGCATCGAGTTCAAAAAGACCGGAAAAGTGTTCGCCTATTCCTGTGATACGGCCCCGACGCCGACGCTGGCGGACCTGGCGCGGGATGCGGACGTGTTCGTGCACGAAGCGGCCGGCGCGTCGGTGGGGCATTCTTCAGCGGCGCAGGCCGGGGAGATCGCCAGACAGGCCAACGCCAAGTCGTTGTACCTCATTCATTATCCGACCGGGGGATATAACTATCACAAACTCGCCGAGGAAGCCCAGCAGACCTTCGGCATGCCGGTGACCATCACCGAAGACTTCATGGAAATCGATCTGGGTTGAAGGCGAGGGAACGCTTGTGAAGGGCCGACTCGAAACGAAGTACCCCTAATCTGGCGCACACACGATGGCCAGACCGGCTACCAGCCTTCCACGTAGGGCGCCCATTCCTGGTAGCGGGCGACGTAATGTCCGAATATGTAACTGGCTGAAGCCGTAGGGGCCATGGGCGACCGCAGCAGGCGCATGTTAGCGGTCTCCAGCGTGCGGCCGCCCTTGCGGTGATTGCAGGTCGGGCAGGCCGCTACCAGGTTATCCCAGGAATGCAGGCCGCCCAGATGTTTGGGGATCACGTGATCCAGCGTGAGTTTAGATGCCTGGCGGCCGCAATACTGGCACACGTAGTTATCGCGGCGGAAGACTTCCTGCTTGCTGAGCTTTACTTCCGGGTGGGGGCGGCGAATCATCCGGTCCAGCCGGATGACAGATGGGGCGGGAAACTGCACAGAGACGGCCTGAATGTATCCGCGACCGTTCAGCACCAGCGCTGCTTTATCGGCTGACATCAGCCCCAGCGCGCGTCGGGTCGTACAGACATTTAGAGGTTCGTAGTTGGCGTTCAGCACCAGGACCGGCGCTTGCAGTCGATTATTCATCCTTCTGGATTGTGTGCCGTTGTGTTATATCTGTTCGGGCAAGATTCGCCAGGCTGGATTATAGCATGAAGGAAAATCCGGAGGTTATAATTCTTGATGCCATGTTTGTTCTGGACCGCCCTCTTGAATTCAAGCCGATTCCCGGCTCGCGCCGCCCGGAAATGCACTCCTGGGCCTTTGGGCTGGCGCTGGCCGGATTGCTGGCCGTCATCCGGCCGGACGGCGGCGCGGCCCTATTCGGAGCCTGGGCGCTGGGGCTGTACTTTGGGATCTCGGCGGCCCTGATGAGCGTGGGGAACTGGCTGGAGCGCAATGCCCGGCTTACGCTGAGCGCAACAGGGCTGGCCTTCCGCCAACCGCTGCACGGCGTTACAGTCGGCTGGGAGGCGGTGGAGCGGTTGGAGGTGCGCAGCAGCCCGGTTGGCAGGCGCATCTTCGTCTTTGGCGGCGGCAAGCACTTCTCATTCCGGGCGATTTCGGAGGTTGAGATTCGTGGTAAGATTCGCGACCGCTATGGGTTTGAAGACAGCGAACGAATCATGCAGACTATGCTTCAGATGACAAACCTGCCAGCCAAGCCGAAGGAATTCGAGAACGGCACTTATTACGCCCGCGACTGACATCCCTCCGGGTGAGATGCGCCGCGCGCCCTCGCACCCCGAGGGCGCGTTTGATTTTGCGGCATGGCAGGACTACACCGGGTTCTGGAGGACGTACGATGGACATTGACCGACAGGTCGCTACACTGATGCAGGGCACCGAATATGGCGACGCCGACCTGAAAAAGGCCATGACGCAAGAACTGCGTGAGCGTCTGACTGAGGCACAGAAGAGCGGCCGGTCGTTGCGCGTCTATTGCGGCTACGACCCGCGCACCACCGATCTGCATCTGGGCCACACGATCACGATGCGCAAACTGCGCCAGTTCCAGGACCTTGGGCACGATGTAACCTTTCTCATAGGGACGTACACCTCCCTGATCGGCGATCCATCGGACAAGGACAAGCTGCGGCCGATCCTGACGCAGGACCAGGTGATGGAAAACGCCCGTACGTACGCTGAGCAGGCGTTCAAGGTGCTCGACCGGAACAAAACCACTATCCGGCACAACCATGAGTGGCTTTCGGAGCTGTCATTCGCCGACCTGATCAATCTGGCGTCGAATTTCACCGTGCAGCAATTCCTGACGCGCGAGAATTTTAAGCTGCGCTTTGAGAAGGGCGACGCGATCTTCCTGCACGAGACTTTCTACGCCATCATGCAGGCCTACGACGCCTTTATGCTCAAGGCGGATGTGCAGGTGGGCGGAACCGACCAGTTGTTCAATATCGTCACCGCCGGACGGAAACTGATGAGCGCGCTGGGGGCGCGGCCGAATATCGGCGTGATCATGGGCATCCTGCCCGGCACGGATGGCGAAGTGCGGATGAGCAAGTCGCTGGGTAACCACATTCCGCTGAACACGGACGCCAATGATATGTACGGCAAGGTGATGAGCCTGCCGGATAAAGCCATGCCGGAATTCTTGCGGTTGGTCACGCGCTGGACGGCGGAAGAGGTGGACGAGAAACTCGCCGCACTGAAAAGCGAGAGCCTGCACCCGCGGGATGCCAAGATGGAATTGGCGCTGGAAATCACCGAGATTTTCTACGGAAGCGAAGCCGCCGGGACGGCCCAGGCGGAATTTGTGCGCATCTTCCAGGAAGGGAGCATGCCGCAGGAAATGCCGGAATTCGTCTGGCAGCCGGAGCAGACGGTGCTGGATGTCCTGGTGCAGGCCGGGCTGGTCGCCAGCCGGGGCGAGGGACGGCGGCTGATCCAGCAGAAGGGAGCGCGACTGGATGGCGCGGCGCTGGAAGACCCCAATCAGGTATTCCCGCACGGAGGCGTGCTGCAAGCCGGCAAACGAAAATTCCTGAGAGTGGTGAAGGACTGAGTCAGGCAGACGACTTTCCGGGGATGGTGTAACTCAATCGCCTAATAGGGCAACTCGGAAAGAACGCGATTACGAGTCGCCCGAAATGAGATCGAATTGGAAAAGAGCCGCCCCGATGGCGCGGGCGGACGCAGCGCGATCGGCCTCGAGCAGGACGAGAACCAGACGCGGGGCATAGTGACCTGGGAGCGTGCTGACGACGTACCAGGAAAGGGGCGTTTCCGGCCCGTTGAGGGCATTGGCCGTGACTTCCCAGGCGCTCCCAAGCGGGTTGGCGAGTTGGCGGGCGGCTGCACTGGCAGCCTCCGGGGAGAAGACCTGAATGGCCGTCGGTTCGAGCGGCAGGTCCTGCCAGCCGCCATCGGGGTCCTGTACGGCAAGCCCCAGCCGTATGGCGGGGATGACGCCGCGGTTGCTCACCGCTGAGAGGGCGCGGGCCAACTGAAGCGGAGTGACCCGCAGGCTGCCCTGACCGCTGGCGACCGTGCCGGGTGTGCTGATCAGGCTGGGCTGGTCAAGCGAATGGACCGGCAATTCGGCCAGCGGGGCGGAGTAGAAACCCGCATCGACGGCCAATGCGAGGAGAGCCTCGCCGCCGATCTCGACGCCGAGCAGCGCCGACGGGCCGGGGCAGCCGCCGCGCAAGACGTCGCTCCAATCTGTTGGGTCGTTTGGCGTGCGGGCGCAGAAAAACGTCTCAGCGTTCACGACCGCTTCAAGCGGACCAGGTTCGGCTGGAAGGACGACGTGCTGCCAGGCGGAGGCGTAGAGGAGGGGCCCCAGCGCCGGCCCTGGCTGGTACAAACCCTGAGTGGCTCGATTGAGCAGTGGGCCGGCCGGATCCGCAAAGAGCGATTCGGCCTGGACGTTGAGCAGGCTGGCATCGAAGGTGGGGGAGGAGGCCAGAGCCAGTATTTCGCCGGTCTCGGGGTTGAGCACAACGATGGCCCCCGAGGTATTCTGAAGCGCCTGTTGAGCGGCCTGCTGCAACCCGGCATGTAGCGTGAGGCGCACATCCAGACCTGGCGGCGGCTGGCCGTAGAGGAGGTGGTTGCGCCAGATCTCCCAGGCGGGGTAGTTCGCCAGCCCGCGCAGGTAGGCATCGAAGCCTTCTTCCGCGCCGGTCTGCCCATAGACCGGATTATTGAAACCGAGGACGGCCCCAAGATCGGGATAGACGTACATTCGCTCGTATTCCCCTGGGGAACCCTGAGTGAAGTGCAGCGGCTGGAGGTCGCGATCCAGCAGACGGCCGCGCGGTACGTAGCGCTCGGCGATAGAACGGCGCACATTGTCGTTGCGGCTGAGCAGGTCGGGGCCGCGCCAGAAGGCCCACCAGCCGGTAATCAGGGCGGCGGCGGCAAGACCGGCGAGCAACAGCCCACCCAGCATGATGGTGGGCCGGGTTTCATCGGCGGCGGTATCTGGGGCGCCCTGCGCCTGGGACACGAGAGTGAGCAGGAGCAGCCCGAGGAAGGACGTGAGCAGAGAACTGCCTCCATACGAGATGAATGGCAGCGTGACGCCGGTGAGCGGAAGGAGCCGGATGTTGCCGCCAATGATGAGAATGCTCTGTGTGGCAAAGTAGGCGGTGATACCGAGCGCCAGATGACGATGGTAGCGATTGGCAGCTTGCAGGCTGATCTTCAACCCGCGCAGGGTGAACAGGGCCAACAGGGTCAACAGGGCGATGCTCCCGATGAGGCCATGCTCTTCAATGAGGGCGGCGTAGATGAAATCCGAGTGAGCAACGGGCACCAGACCCGGGCTGCCCATGCCCGGGCCGCGGCCAAGCATGCCGCCGGCGGCAATGGCGATCAGGGATTGGATGATCTGGTAGGAACGGCCGCTGGGGTCCAGCCAGGGGTTGAGCCAGGCCTCCACCCGCAGGGCAACCACATCGAACAGCCGGTAACCGAGCGCCCCGGCCAGCCCGAGTGTGAGGACGCTGGCGACCAGGATGCGGCGCTTGCCGGTGGCCGCGAATACTACAGCGGTGTAGATGAAAACAAAGATCGAGGCTGTGCCCAGGTCGCGCTGGACGATAAGCAGAAGCAGGGCCAGGGCGGTGACCGCCAGGGTCGGCATGAGGAGCGGCAATGTGGCTGGAACGAGCGGCTTGCGGTCGGCCAGGTAGGCGGCCAGGTACACGATGAAGAGCAGTTTGAGCGGCTCGGAGGGCTGGAAATAAAAACCGCAGCAGCCCAGCCACAAGCGCGGGCCGATGCCCAGCGGATTTGTGCCGAATATGAGCGTCAGGGCGGTGAGCGCCAGCCCGGAGGTGAGCCAGAAATACTTGTAGCGTCGGAGAATGGGCAAAGAGCGGCCATCCCGCAAGCCAAGGATGTAGACCGCGCCGCTCACCCCCAGCCAGAGACTCTGGCGGAGGCCGAACTCGCCTGAGAGACGGAAAATCGAGAGCAATCCCCAGCCAGCCAGCAGGCCGACCAGCGGAAGCAGCAAAGGGTCCCGATTGGGGGCCAAGCGGGCGGTGAAGCGCTCAGCCGCGCCGATGACGATGAGCCAGGTGGCAAAACCGACCCAGTGCTGCCAACGGTACGTGGCCTGCCAGTTGTGCAGGCGGGCAGCCGGGGCAAGCGTAAGCGCGAGCGAATACAGGAACAGAAAGACAGCCGCGACAGCAAGCAGCCTGCGCTGCACGTCGCGCCGGGAAACTGGCGACAGAGATAGCGGTGCGGTCACTGGCGGGGGTAATAGCGCGAGACCAGGACGCCGAGTTTATCCAGTGCTTCGGCTGAGACCGCAGCGCGGTCGGTGATGAGCGCGGTGCGCAGGGCGTTCTGGTGTTCACAGGCCCTGGTGAGATCGAGTTGGGCGGCAAGGGCGCGGATGGCTGCCTGAGCGACGGCGGTGTTTTGATTCAGAATCCTGACAACCTGTTCCACGCTGACT
This sequence comes from Chloroflexota bacterium, assembly GCA_016191875.1. GTDB lineage: Bacteria > Chloroflexota > Anaerolineae > Anaerolineales > UBA11579 > SCUK01. Next base: position 51,333 of record JACPVG010000032.1, on the reverse strand, counting down.
TCTTCTTCGGTAATGTGCCAGACGTCGTAGTCGGTGACATGCGCCATAACGGCATAGCACATCTCGGCCTCGCGGGCCAGGAAGGCCTCCGGCGAGGTGGTCATGCCGATCAACGACATGCCCCAGGCGCGAAAGACATTGCTTTCGCCGCGGGTGGAGAAACGCGGCCCTTCAATGGTGATGAAGGTGCCGCCGCGGTGAGCAACTGCTCCTGCCGAGCGGATGCACTCGAAGAGGGTATCCGCTAGATGGCTGCAGAACGGGTCGGCAACGCCGACGTGGGCAACCAGGCCGCCATCAAAAAAGGAACGCTTGCGGTCGCGCGTATGGTCGAAAAGCTGGTCAGGAACGACGATGTGGCCCGGCGCGTAGTCTTCCCGCAAGGAGCCACAGGCGCTGACACTGACCAGCCACCTAACGCCCAGGGTCTTGAGTGTATAGATATTGGCGCGGTAGTTGACGTTGGTGGGGTTGATGACGTGCCCCCGCCCGTGACGGGCGAGGAACGCGACCGGGACGCCTTCCAGCGTTCCGGTGAGAACCGGAGCGCTGGGCGCGCCGAAGGGAGTATCCAGGTGGTGTTCCGCAGTGTTTTCCAGCCCGGCCATAGTGTAGAGCCCCGAGCCGCCGATGATGCCCAGCGGATATTCAGCATCGGTCATGGCATATCCTTTCCATCGTCATCCAACTCCACCAGGATTGTAACCTTTCCAAGTTGAATGGAGTCCTGGTTGGTGAGGACGATGGGCGTGTCCACCGTGACGCCATTGAGGTAGGTGCCATTGCGAGAACCCAGGTCCTCCAGCCACCACTGCCTGCGGGCATACGTGAGGCGGGCATGGCTGGCTGAGACGGTCTCATTGGCAAGGCAGCAATCCGAGGCGGCGTCGCGGCCGATGACGACAACCGGCGTGGTGAAGGCCGCCGGCAGGGTAAACTCAGGGTGGTCCGGGGCAACCAGGCGGATAGGGGGAATCTGGCGGGTGTGCGGCTGGAGGCCGGCCCGCCGGAGGTCCTGCCAGACCAGGCCGAGGGCCCAGGCCAGGAACGCGTAAAGCGAGACGGCCAGCAATGCTCGCAGGACGAGCAATACGTAGGCAGGCAGTTCGGTCATCGCGGAGGGTCTTAGGATTCTGAGAAGTCGTCCAGGTCGAGGTCGCTGATGTCCAGGCTGGCGGTCGTGTCGTCGTAGGTCTGGGTGGGGCGCTGGTATTCCTGCGTTTCGGTGGCCGCCCGAACGGCATCCTGGCCGTATACCATCGGAACGCCGGCGAGCGAGATGACATCCCCCGGATGCAGGATGGCGCGGGTAACGAGTTCGCCGTTAACGAACGTGCCGCCCGAAGAGCCAACGTCGAACAGGACGTAACGGCCCTTTATGGCGCGCAACTGGCCGTGCCTGCGAGAGATGCGCGGATCGTCGATGACGAGGTGATTATCCAGTTTGCGGCCGACGTTGATGACCGCCCGCTCCAGGGCAAAGATCTTTGAGCCGCCGACGATGAGGAAGGCGCGCGCCGGAATCTCGGCGGCCTCCGCGGGGCTGGGCGGGCCTTCGTCCAGCGAAGCCGTTTCGCCGGGGGCCTCTGACCACATGGCCTGAATCCTGAACTCGCCTTCGCGGATGGTCTCGTCCGGGAAAACACTGATGGTGGGATAGGATTCGAACGCATAGCCCTGTTCACGCCCGGCTTCCATGAGCGCGGCGGCCAGGGCCTCCAGCAGGGACTGGTTGCTGCGGATGTCGGCTGCAACCTTGGGGTTCACGCTCATTGAGTAAATGTGAGGGGCGCGCCAACTACCCCCGGGCAAGGCGAGCGCTTTCTCCCCCATGGCTTCGACCAGGCGCTGGGCGAGCTGATTCTCAACGTTGAGGGCGGTAAACAACCGTGCAGCGTTCTTTTCGATGACTTCCTGGAGGCGTGCTTCGATCTGTTTCAAGTTATCCGACATGACGAGATAATTTTATCGCACTCGCCTGCGCCGCAGCGCGCCGTTTAGTAATGAATTCGTTTCAATTTGGGTGAGCAGGTGGCCGGGGCGTTGACGGTATACTGGGAGCATGGATGCACCGGTTTCCGGGTTTCGCGAGCTGGCCCACACCGCTGATTGGGCGCTGGCCGTGTGGGCGCCCAACCTGGCGGGCCTGCTGCGCGAGGCGGCCGCCGGGATGTATGCCTTGTGCCAGATCGAACTGGAGGATGGCCCGGCCGAGGCGGTGGAGTTTTCACTCCCGGCAGCCGAGCCGGAACTGCTGCTTGTGGGTTTCCTCTCTGAGTTGGTATTCCTGGCAGAGCGGGACCGGCTGGCGTTCCCCGAAACGCAGGTTGAGGTCGGGCCGGGCGGCTTGCAGGCAAGGATGGCCGGACGGAGAATCCGCCGCCAGATGAAGGAGATCAAAGCGGTGACGCATCACAACCTGCACATCGAACAGGACGCGCGCGGCCTGCGCGCCGAGATCGTCTTCGATGTGTGAAGGCGAGTAACGATGGTGGATCTCAAGGACCTCCAGAAAGTCAGCGATCACGAGTGGGTGATCCGCGCCAGTTATCGGGCGGATATGCGTGTGCCAGTGAGGATATTTGCCTCCCGGGCCCTGCTGGAAGCCGCCATAGGGGATAAATCCTTCGAGCAGGCGGTGAACGCGGCCACCTTGCCCGGGCTGGTGGGCCACGTGGTGGTGATGCCGGATGTGCACCAGGGCTACGGCTTCCCGATCGGCGGGGTGGCAGCCACTGAATTGCCCGATGGCGTGATCTCTCCGGGGGCCATCGGCTACGACATCAATTGCGGGGTGCGGCTGCTGGCCTCGAGTATTGATGTCGACGAGGTGGCTGGCGACCTGCCGGAGCTAGCAGACGCACTCAACCGGCACTGCCCCAGCGGGGTGGGGGTGGGCGGGCGCGTAAAACTGGCAACCAAGGAATTGGATCGCATCTGCCTGCTGGGGGCGGAGTGGGCGTTGAAGCAAGGCTACGCGACGGAAGCGGACTTGCGGCGCACGGAGGAATCCGGGCGCCTGAAGGATAGCGACCCGACCCGGGTAAGCCCGCGCGCTAAGGAGCGCGGCCGTACCCAATTGGGGACGCTGGGGGCGGGCAACCATTTCATCGAGGTGGATGTGGTTGATGAGATCTTCGACGAGGCGGCGGCGGACGCGATGGGATTGCGTAAAGGCCGCCTGGCGGTGCAGATCCACTGCGGCTCGCGCGGATTCGGCCACCAGGTGTGCACGGATTACGTGCGCGATTTCCACCAGACGGTGCACAAGTACAACATCACTTTGCCGGACCGCGAACTTGTCTGCGCGCCGCTGTCTTCGCCGGAGGGACAGGCCTATCTGGGGGCGATGCGGGCGGCGGCCAACTACGCGTTTGCCAACCGGCAGGTGCTGGCCCATTTTGCCCGCCAGGCGTTCGAAGAGGCTTTGGCGGGACGGACAGCGAACTGGCATCTTCATCAGGTGTATGACATCGCCCACAACATGGGCAAACTGGAGACTCACGCTGTTGAAGGGCGCACGTTGCGAGTGTGCGTGCACCGTAAAGGCGCGACGCGGGCTTTCGGCCCCAACGCGCCGGGCCTGCCGCCTGAGTACCGCGCCATCGGCCAGCCGGTGCTGGTCCCGGGGAGCATGGGAACGGCTTCGTGGGTGCTGGTGGGCACAGAAGGCAGCATGTTGCGGGCATTCGGATCTACCTGCCATGGCGCGGGGCGCACAATGAGCCGGAGCAAGGCGAAGAAGACCATCCACGGAGGGACGTTGCGCGCAGAGCTGGAGCGGGATGGCATCGTCATCCGAGCCGGGTCGCTGGCCGGGCTGGCGGAGGAGGCCCCGCAGGCTTACAAGGATGTGGACGATGTGGTGGAAACGGTGGCTGCGGCCGGTATCGCCCGCAAGGTAGCGCGCCTGCGGCCAGCGGCGGTGATCAAGGGATGAGCCGGGAACTTTTCCGGCCGGGCGAGCGTCGAAGGGGTGGAAAGAAAGGAGCAAGGATGATTCGAAACCATGGATTCATGTTCGTAGTCATAGGATTGGTATTGGCGGCCTGCGCAGCGCCGGAACAGCCAGCGGACGCGACGCCCGCCCCCGATACGCCGGTGATGCCAGACCAGAATGGCAGTCCGACGGATCCTGGTCCGATAGCGCCGACCGAGCCCGGGGACGTCGTGGGGCGGGTATACCTGAATTCCGCTTCGCTGATCGTGATGGAAAGCTACCCGGTGCAAGTCAACGTGCTGTTGCAGGGCGACCTGCCAACCCCGTGTCACAGGTTCGGCTATACGCTGACCGAACTTGAAGACGAGCCGGGCTTTTCCCTGGAGCTGTATGCGACGGCCAAAGCGGATGACGTGTGTGTGCAGATGCTGCAGCCGTTCGAGGAGAGCATTCGGCTGCCGCTGGAGGGCAAGCCGGACGGCGCTTACAAGGTCTACGTCGACGGCGAATTGATCGGCGAGTTCAATTACCCCGGATAAACCGCGCGCCGGCGGCATAGAGGCTGCAAGGCGGACCTCAATGCTGAAGGATTTGCGATAGAAAGAGCTTTGTGCGCTCTTCGCGGGGATGCTCGAAAATGTCCCTGGGCGTGCCCGATTCGACGATCTCGCCTTTGTCGAAGAAGAACATGCGGTCGGCGACAGCGCGGGCGAAGCCCATTTCGTGAGTGACCACGAGCATGGTCATTCCCGATTTGGCGAGGTTGATCATCACATCAAGGACTTCCTTGATCATCTCCGGGTCGAGAGCCGAGGTGGGTTCGTCAAACAGCATGATCTTGGGCTCCATCGCCAGGGCGCGGGCGATGGCGACGCGCTGCTGCTGACCGCCGGAAAGCTGGCCGGGGTATTTCAGGGCCTGCTCCGGAATCCCGACGCGCTCCAGCAACGCCATGGCGCGCTTTTCAGCCTCTTCCTTGTTCAGTTTTCGTACCCAGATGGGCGCCAGGGCGATGTTCTGCAAGACGGTGAGATGGGGAAAGAGGTTGAACTGCTGGAAGACCATGCCGGTCTCGGCGCGTACCTGTTCGATGTTGCGCACGTCGTGAGTGAGTTCGATGCCATCCACGATGATCTGCCCGCGCTGGTGTTCTTCGAGCCGGTTGAGGGTGCGAATAAATGTGGATTTGCCAGAACCGGACGGCCCGAAGATGACGATGACCTCGCCGGCGTTGACCTCCATATTGATGCCGCGCAGGGCGTGGAACTGCTCAAACCATTTGTGCACGTCCCGGCAGGTGATGATGGGCTGTTTTGAGTTGTCCGACATGATCTTCTCCTGACGAATCAGCGTTTGCCCACGCCCAGCGATACTTCCAGCCGCTGGCTGACGTAGGACATCGCGTAACTGAATACCCAGTACAACATCGAGATGAAGGCATAGACCTCGCGTTGCAGGCCGAGGAACTCGGGCTGGGCCAGCACGGTCTTGGCAATTCCGAGCAGGTCGAGCAAGCCGACGATGGCGACCAGGGCGGTATCTTTGTAGAGGGCGATGAACTGGCCGACGAGAATGGGGATGACCAGCCGCAAAGCCTGGGGAAGGATGATCAATCCCATCGTTTGCAGGCCATTAAGCCCGACAGCATAGGCGGCCTCAAACTGGCCTGTGGGAATGGCCTGCAGGCCGCCGCGCACGTTTTCGGCGAGGTAGGCGGCGCTGAACAAGGTAATGCCGACCATTGCGCGTAAGACGCGGTCAATGGTGAGGCCGGAGGGAAGGAACAGCGGCAGCATGAGCTGCGCCATGAACAGGATGGTGATGAGCGGTACGCCGCGAATGACTTCGATGTAGAAAATGCTGAACCAGCGCACAGCGCCAAGGCGGGAGCGGCGGCCCAGCGCCAGCAGCACTCCCAGGGGGAACGAGAAGACGATGCCCACCACGGTGAGCAGAAAGGTCAGCAGCAGGCCGCCCCACAGGTTGGTGGGGACGAGCGGCAGCCGGCCCTCAGGCGGGGTAAGGCCGCGCAGTAGCAGTATGAAGATGAAAGGCCAGATTGCCCATCCGAGCAGCACGATCCGGCGTTGCCTGGGACCAGCCGGGCGGCCCAGCGCCCAGCCCACTATGCCGAAGAACGTAAGCCCCGCCAGCCACAGGCGCGGCTGGAGTCCGAACGGAAGGAGGGCCAGCAGCAATGGCGCAGCCGCCAACGCCAGCGAGATGCGCCGCACGTTCCGGCCCCAGATGGCGAGGGAATTCCCTACCAAAAAAGCCAGCAATTGGAGCGATACCCAGAGCCGCCATACATTGGCAATCGGGTATTGCCCAAGCAGAATGAGGCGCAGGTTGGCGGCGATAACGCCCCACTCGGCGGCAGTGAACGCCCACACCAGCAAAGCCCGGCCCGACCACAGAACCAACCAGCCGGTCAAAAGGGTGAGCAAGGCATTGCCCCAGGTGTTGAAGAGATTCTTGCGCGCCCAGCCCAGCAGGGTGTGGCGCTCGGCGAGCGGGGGGAGGATCTGGGCGGCGTTGCTCATCTCAGCGCTCCACCAGCTGGATGCGGCGGTTGTACCAGTTCATGAACGCGGAGGTTATCAGGCTGAACAGCAAATAGGTCAGCATCACGAGCGTGATCATTTCCACGGCGCGGCCGCTCTGGTTCAGAATGGTATTCGAAACGTAGAAAACGTCCGGGTAGCCGATGGCGATCGCCAGAGATGAATTCTTGGCAAGGTTCAGATACTGGCTGGTGAGAGGCGGGATGATGACGCGCAGAGCCTGGGGGAAGATGACGAGACGGAGAGTCTGGAAACCGGTGAGGCCGATGGCCCGCGCCGCTTCCACCTGGCCCCTGGAGACGGCCTGAATGCCGGCGCGCACGACCTCGCCGATGAAGGCCGCAGTATATAACACCAGGCCGGAAACCAGCGCCATGAATTCGGGCGTGAAGATCTTGCCCCCCGCGATCCTCAATCCTTCTGGATAAGGGAGGTCCCAGGCCAGGGGCGCAGCGGGCAGGGCGAACCAGCCCAAAACCACAACAACGACGAAACTAGCGCCAGCCCAAAGTATCGTCAGGGGAGGTTTGCCGGTGCGGCGGCCGCGGGCGTGCAGAGCGGCGGCAATCAGAATGGCGGCCAGCACACCCAGGGCAAGGATCAACCGGTAGGCCGGGAATGTTTCGGTAGGGACGCCCCAGGGGATGGCGATGCCGCGATTGGTCAGGAAGGTTGGACCGGGCCAGATGACGGCTTCCTTGATCTTGGGCAGCTTGAGGAACACGCCCAGATACCAGAAGACAAGGAAGACCAGCAGAGAGAGATTGCGCATCAGTTCGAGGTATCCGGTCGCCAGCCATCTCACGAGGGGGTTGGCAGCGAGCCGGGCGACGCCCAGAATCACCCCCAGGATGGTGGAGAAGAGGATGCCGACGACGCTGACCAGCAGCGTGTTGAGCAGACCCACCTGGAAGGCCTGCCAAAAGGTTGAACTGCGGCTGTATTCGAACAACGTTTCGGCGATGTCAAAACCGGATGTGCCCTGGATAAAACCAAACCCCAGCGTTGTGCCTTGCCGCCGCAGTCCGGCTTCCATGTTGCGGTACAGGTAGTACCCGGCGGCGAGTATCACAACGGCAAAGATCGCCTGCCCGAGCAGGTTAAGGTAACGCTCATCGCGCCAGATGGGGATAGCGGCGGTCTGCGTTTCGGCGGATTGCATTCCCAGCCTCCCGGAGAAGAGACGAGGGGGCGGGCAACCTTGCCCGCCCCCTCGTTCAGTCAGTATTGCGGTCTAGCGGAAAGGCGGCGCGTACAGCAGGCCGCCGTCCACGTAGAGGCTGTTGTAGCCACGCGGGATGTAGGTGGGGGTATCCGGCCCCAGGTTGCGATTGTAGACTTCGGCGTAGTTGCCAACCAGTTTGAGGATGTTGTAGGCCCAGTCGTTGCTCAGGCCAAGCTTGAGGCCGAGGTCGCCCTCGAGGCCGAGCAGGCGGCGGGCTTCGGGAGCGGTGGCGCTGGCCAGCACGTCATCCACATTGGCGGACGTGATGCCGAACTCTTCGCCCGAAAACAGGGCAAATACGGTCCACTGGGCGATATCGAACCACTGGTCATCGCCGTGGCGCACCATGGGTCCGAGGGGTTCCTTGGACATGGTGACGTCCAGGATGACGTGAGCGGACGGATCCGCCAGGACCGTGCGGCGCGAGACCAGGCCGGACTTGTCGGTGGTGACGGCGTCGCAGCGCTCTTCGGCGTAGGCAGCAAAGGTCGAGTCGGCATCTTCGAAGACGGCCGGGGTGTAGGAGACGCCTTCAGCGGCCATGACATCCGCCAGGTTCAGTTCGGTGGTCGTGCCGGTCTGGACACAGATGGTGCCGCCTTCCAGGTCTTGCAGGGTGGTGATGCCGGTGTCAGCCGGGACCATCATGCCCTGCCCATCGTAGAAGGTGGTGTGGACGAAGTTGCCGCCCAATTCGGTGTCGCGAACGGTGCTCCAGGTGGTGTTGCGGCTGAGGATATCGATCTCGCCGGATTGGAGGGCGGTGAAGCGCTCGGCAGCGGTGACCGGGCGGAACTCGACTTTGCTGGCATCGCCGAAGATGGCGGCGGCCAGGGCGCGGCAGTAATCCACGTCGAAGCCGGAGAACACGCCGTTGGCATCGATGTAGCCAAAGCCGGGCACCTGGGAGTTCACGCCGCAAATGAGGGTGCCGCGCTCAAGGACCGTGGCGAGCGTTGCGCCGTAGCCGGCGGGCGGCACGGGCAGCGGCGCCGGGGCGGCGCCCGGCACTTCAACGGTCACCACAACGGTTTCAACGATGCGCTCGGTGCCGCCGGTTGTGGGGGTGCCGCAAGCAGCCAGCACGAGCGCTGCCGTCAGCATGAGGGCGAAAAGGGTGAAAACCCTGCGTGAGGTCATTTCTTCCTCCTTAAGAAGAAAAGTTGGGGTTAGCTCGAAGAGCGTAGATGGGGTTGTCTGTACTCGGCGGGTGGCGGGGCATCACCTCCTTGGGGGAGAGCTCATATTCAATTAAGTTGTTTGAATCTACCGGGGATGAACTGTGCTGGGGGTATTATAGGCGAAAGAGAGTGCAATAACAAGGGGATTGGGGTCTACGTGCTGGGATTCTGGCATGGGAGCCGAAGATGCAGGCCGGGCAGACCTTTACTGTGGGGATTCCCCTTGAAGCATGCCTGGCCGAGAGATGGGCGCAAAGGCGGCGGATGTGAGCGTTTGGAGATCGGCGGGAGAAAGCTCGACATTCAGGCCGCGCTGGCCGCCGGAGATGACAATCGTTGGCCGCTGGCGGGCCAAATCATCGATGATGACCTGGAACCCCCTGCCGAGCAGGGCAAGGGGCGATATGCCGCCGGTCTGAAGCCCGGTGAGCCGTTCAGCCTCCTGCTGGCTGGCGAGGATAACCTTTTTGTCCCGAACCGCGCGGGCCAGCGACTTGAGATCAACCTCCGAGACTGCGTTCACCAGGGCGAGGATAGGTTTGCCCTGGCCGGGGCGGAGAGAGACGATCGACTTGTAGATCTGTTCGGGCGGCATGCCCAGGCAGGCGGCGGCTTCACGTGCGCTCAACTTTTCGCCGGGCAGTTCGTGAGCGGTGTAGGGGATTTTGCGGTTATCCAACAGGCGGGTGACGTTGTTCCTGGGCGGCATGGAAAAACTATACCGCAGGAGCCGAACACACGCAAAGGTGCAGCCTTCTGCGTATAGGGAAGCCGAACCCTGAAGATATAACAAGAAAAGAGAGCCGGCACATGGCCGGCCCCCGGGCCCTTCAGGCGGTCTCGACCACAGCGGTGTAGATCTGGAACTGCGGCGGATGCTCGAAATGCTTCTTTACCAGGCACTGGTCGGCGGAGCGAACCAGGGCCTCATGGTACTTGGCCGGGATCGTGGGAGGAACCTGAATTTCCAAGGCGATCTCTCCGATGAGTCCGGTCAGTGGGTCGGCGTGGGCGCGCTGAACGATGCGCAGGCCATCGGTGGGCAGGCCGCGCTGTTTGCAGAATCCAAGGACGTAGATGCCAGCGCAGGCCCCAACGGAGGCCAAAAACACGGCAAACGGGGTGGGCGCCGAGCCAGCGCCGCCGCCAGCCGGGGGTTGGTCGGTGGCGACGGTGTAGGGTCCAAAATGCGTGTCCACCCGGGCGCCGCCGGGGAAGTCAACGATCATTTCCATCAGTCTGCTCCTTGAGGTCTCGATGTCGTCCTTCGGACGCCGGCCGGCGCGCAAACCTTTCAAACAAAAAAGCGATGGAGACCCATCGCTTTGGCTTATGGATATGGGTGGATTGGCTACTCTTCGCCGGCCATGATCTTGATGCGTTCCCAGGGCTTGAGCGATTCGTCTTCCGCCAGCACGGAACGCAGATCGAAGATGCGATCGCGCAGTAGAGCGGCGGTCTCGAATTCCAATGCCTGAGCGGCGGCCTTCATCTGCTTTTCGAGTTCGGCAATCATCTTTTCCAGTTCCTTGCGCGGCAGGGCGGCGCTCCCGGAGGCGTCGTACTCGGCGCGGGCCTCGGCGATAGCATGCGAACCCAAGCGGTCGGTAAGGTCGCGCACAGCCTTGACGATGCCCACCGGCTCGATGCCGTGTTCCTGGTTATAGGCCACCTGCTTGGCGCGGCGGCGGTCGGTCTCATCGATGGCGGCGCGCATAGCCTCGGTGACGTGGTCGGCGTACATGATGACCTGGCCGGTCACGTGGCGGGCGGCGCGGCCGATGGTCTGAATCAGCGCGGTCTGGGAGCGGAGGAACCCCTGCTTGTCGGCATCCAGAACCGCGACCAGGGAGACCTCCGGCAGGTCAAGCCCCTCGCGCAACAGGTTGATGCCGACGATGACATCGAACACGCCCATACGCAGGTCGCGCAGAATGCTCACGCGCTCCAGCGTGTCAATTTCAGAATGCAGGTAGTGGACCTTGATGCCCATTTCCAGCAGGTAATCAGCCAGGTCCTCTGCCATGCGTTTGGTGAGCGTGGTCACCAGGGTGCGTTCACCGCGCTCAACCCGGGCCTTGATCTCGCCCACCAGATCGTCGATCTGCCCGGGAATGGGCCGCACATCCACCTGCGGATCCACCAGCCCGGTCGGCCGGATGATCTGTTCGACCACCTGCTGGGCGCGTTCCATTTCATACGGGCCGGGCGTGGCCGAGGTGTAGATGACGCTGCCCATGCGGGCTTCGAATTCCTCAAAGGTGAGCGGCCGGTTGTCCATGGCCGAGGGCAGACGGAAGCCATACTCGACCAGCACCGACTTGCGCTGGCGGTCGCCGTTGTACATGCCGCGTACCTGAGGCACGGTCATATGGGATTCATCGATTACAAGCAGGTAGTCGGAGGGCAAGTAGTCAATTAACGTCCAGGGCGGGGTGCCGGCAGCGCGCTGGTCGAGGTGGCGCGAGTAGTTTTCGATGCCGGAGCAGTAGCCGACCTCGCGCAGCATCTCCAGATCGTAGCGGGTGCGCTGCTCGATACGCTGGGCTTCCAGGTGCTGGTCTGCCGCCTTGAAGGATGCCAGGCGTTCCTCAAGCTCCTGTTCGATGCCAAGGATGGCCTTTTCCAGTTTTTCTTCCTCGGTGATGAAGTGGCGGGCGGGGTAAATGGAGACGGCCTGCATTTCCTCGCGAATCTCCCCGGTGAGCAGGTTGACCTCGGTGATGCGCTCGACCTCGTCGCCGAAGAAGGTGATGCGGTAGCCGAATTTATCCTGGTAGGCAGGGGCCACATCGAGCGTGTCGCCGCGGACGCGGAACGTGCCGGGGCGCAGGTCGAGCTCGTTGCGCTCGTACTGGCTCTCCACCAACTGGCGCAGAAGCGCATTACGCCGGTAGACTTCGCCGACCTTCAGATCGATGACGACGCGGCCGTAGGCCTCCGGGCTGCCCAGGCCGTAGATGCAGGAGACCGAGGCGACGATGATGACATCCTTGCGCGACATGAGGGCGGTCGTGGCGGCGAGGCGCAGCCGTTCGATTTCCTCGTTAATATCGGTCTCTTTTTCGATGTACAGGTCGTGGCGCGGCACATAGGCCTCGGGCTGGTAATAGTCGTAGTACGAGGTGAAATATTCGACAGCGTTGTCCGGGAAGAACTCCTTGAATTCGGCGTAGAGCTGGGCGACGAGTGTCTTGTTGTGGGCAATGACCAGGGCGGGCTTCTGAATCTGTTGGATGACGCTGGCGATGGTGAATGTCTTGCCGGTTCCGGTGGCGCCGAGCAGGACCTGATGTTTGTGGGCCTGCCGAACTCCTTCGACGAGTTTTTCAATGGCTTCGGGTTGGTCGCCGGTCGGATGGAAAGGCGCTTTGAGGTCAAAGGGCATGGGTCAATCCTGTTCAGGGTAATCAGCAATACGGGGCCGGAAGTTCCGCAATAATTATAGAACATTTGTGATAAAAACAGAAGGGGCTGCACAGAGCAAGACCAAAACCAAAACAGAATCAGAGGATGTAAATCGGGTTGCTGATGATCCAGGTGCGGCGTTTGCCTCGAAAGCGCACGAACGCTTCAACTCGATAGACGCCGGGCCGGGTGACCACGTGGACCCCTTGATCGCGCCGGCGGGCCGTTTCAACGACTTCGCCGTTGCACAGCAGGTGGAATTCTGCGGGCTGGGGGAGTTTGACTTGCAGGGTCGGCTGGTCAGCGATCGCTAGCGTGTCGCCCATCCAGGAAACACCACCCCGGCAGTGGGCGCTGAAGCGGAAACCGCGTGTGGGCGCCGGCAGGTCATAGCCGATGAAAGCGTGCCCTGCGCGCAGGGCATCCAGCACCAACTGTTTGTCAAACTCGGGCGCGCCCGTGAACGCCTGGGAAAGGAGCACGTGCGTGTTCACTGCCCGAAAATGCTGTTCGTAGGGGAACACTATTCGCTGAAGAAACCCCAACCGGCGGACCAACCGATGGGCGTCCGAGCCGCCGACCGCGACCACCGGCCGCCCGGCGGCCAGCAGTTCGTCCCATTTTGCCAGGGTCTGGGGCAGCGGGCCGGAGGAGACTTGTTCGAAATTGAAAGCGTAGTAGATCCCGGCGAGCAGGCTGGTGAGGCGGGATTTGAACTCGGTCATGGCGTTCCAGAGTTCGATGCCGGTGTAGCCCTGCACCTGCCAGTCCTCCCAAGAGAGGTCGGGTTCGTGAAAGGGAATCGATTCGGGGTCATAGGGATGCGCCAGGAAGGCCAGCCCGCCATCGGCGATGACAGCGTTTATGAGTCCCTGAGGATCTTGGGCCAATGGCGCCATCTCCTTACTCACGCCCAGGGCAAGCAGGTGGCTTTTCTGCGGCTCGCGAGCCTGGTCATGCACTTCTTCGCCAATCAGCAGGAGGACCTTTTTTGTGCCGGACTCCAAATAGCCTTCAAGCCCCTGCACCAACACGTTGTGGTCGGTGACGATGACAACGTCCAGGCCGGCGCGGATGGCCGCGGCGGCGATATCGACGTGCGTGCCGGTGCCGTCTGAATATGTGGTATGCATGTGGAGGTTGATGACGGCTTCGAACATGGTTTGACAAATAAAATGGCTGAACGGTATAATCCGCCTGTTAGGTAATCGGCTGTGAGACGCCCCAAGTAACCGGGGGGCTGCTCAGGCTGCGGTTTCGACCAGAAACCCCAAGAATTAGGAGCAACGATTCGATATGGAAACATTCCTGAACATCGCGTTGATTATAACGTCGATTGCACTGATCACATCCGTGGTGCTGGGCAGCAAAGGGGCCGGCCTGGGTGGGCTGGTGGGCGGCGACAGCGGCGGATTCTTCACCGCCCGGCGCGGCATCGAGAAGACCCTTTTCCGGGTGACGATCATCTTGAGCCTGCTGTTCTTCACATTGGCCATCGTGACCGTATACATCACCGGATAGACATTGTCGCGACCCACCGGAACGAAGCGATAGGGCGGCTCTGAGGCGAGGCCTCGGGCGCGCCCTTTTTCTATCCCGAAACATCAAAAATGGAATTCATCAGGCGTTTCCGTGCCCAGATCATCATTGCCATCCTTGCGCTGGCCGTAATCGGTGTGCTTTTGGTGGGGCAACAGCCCGGCGGGGAAGGGGCAGGCCCTGCGCCTTTGGCGGGCGGCCAATATGTGGAAGGCCTGGTGGGGTATCCCAATCGCTTCAATCCCCTTCTGGATGCCAACAACCAGGTGGACCGGGATATCGACCGGCTGGTCTTCAGCAGCCTGTTCAAATTCGATAGCTACGGTTCGCCCCAGCCCGACCTCGTAGAGGACTGGGGGGTTTCGGCGACCGGCGATGTCGTCAACATCACCCTGCGGCAGGATGCGGTATGGCACGACGGCACACCCGTTACAACCCGAGATGTGCTGTTCACCATCGGACTGATGCGCCTGGACGATTCCCCAACTCCGGAAGACTTGAGAAACCTTTGGAAAACCGTCGAAGTGACTGCTTTTGACGACTACAACATGCAGTTTGACCTTGGCGAGGCCTATGCGCCTTTCTTCGACTACCTGGACTTCGGCATCCTGCCGGAACACCTGCTGGCAGGCAAAGACATGCCGGCCATCCTGAATGGCCCGTTCAACATCTCTCCGGTGGGCAGCGGGCCGTACCGCTTTGAGGAATTGCTCATCGAAGATGGCCGAATCGATGGCGTGGTGCTGGCCGCGAATGAGGAGTACTACAAGGACGGGCCGTTCATCCAGCAGATCGTTTTCCGGTTCTATGACAGCACAGCGCAGGCGCTGGAAGCCTTCAGGGCAGGCGAGATCCTGGGCATCGGGACGGTGGACGAAGCCAGCCTGCTGGATGTGTTGGCGGAGCCGGGGTTGAACGTTTACACCGGCCGCCTGCCGCAGTTGACGATGGTGCTTTTCAACCTGAAGAATGACAGCCTGCCCTTCTTCCAGGATGCGGAAGTGCGGCGGGCGTTGCTCACCGGCCTGAACCGCCCCTGGATGATCGCCGAAACGCTGCACGGCCAGGGCATCGTTGCGGATGCGGTCATCCTGCCGGGCTCCTGGGCCTACTACGATGCGATTCCCTCGTTGGTATTTGACCGCGAAGATGCGCTTGAGGCCTTGCGCGCGGCGGATTATCTCATCCCCGCCGAAGGCGGCGCGGTGCGGGAAAAGGACGGCGTGCGGATGGCCTTCGATCTGGCGCATCCGGATACGCCCCGGCATGCCGCCCAGGCTGAGATGATTCGGGGGTACTGGGCTGAACTTGGCGTCCAGGTGAATCTGGTGGCGGTCGACTACGAGACTTTATTGGCGGAATACCTGGAACCGCGTACCTTCGAAGCCGCGCTGGTGGACCTGGATATGACCGGGTCGCCGGACCCCGACCCCTACCCGTTCTGGCACCAATCGCAGGCGACGGGCGGGCAGAACTACGCCGGCTGGGATGACCGACGGGCGAGCGAGTACCTGGAGAAGGCGCGGGTGAGCGTATACAGCGCAGAGCGCATCCGCCTGTACCGGAATTTCCAGGTGCATTTCGGGCGTGAACTGCCGGCGCTGCCGCTGTATTACCCGGTCTACAATTATGCGGTCAGCGCGCTGGTGCAGGGGGTATCCATCGGCTCGGTCTACGACCCGAGCGACCGATTCAATGATGTGAACACCTGGTTCCTGGTGGCCCAATCCGGCGCGAGCCCGACCGAACCGAGCCTGGCGCAGGATACGCCAACGCCCTGAGGACAACGGCGGCGTTCAGTTTCCCCCGTATAACCGGTTGTAGATGATGTATTGTTCGAATATGCTGCGGATGTAGTTGCGGGTCTCTTCAAAGCGTATCACTTCAACGAACAGGTCGGGGTCGCCCTCGGCGAGCCTGCGCCAGGCGCCGGCATTACCAGGCCCACCGTTGTAGGCTGCCAGGGCAGCGAGCAGGTCGCCATCCAGGGCGCTGCGCTGGCGGGAAAGGTAATCGACCCCATAGGTAATGCTGACCACAGGCCGATAGAGATCGTCGTCGGTATAGCCCGGGGGCCAGCCGCTGCGATCGAAGAGCGATTGGCCGGTACTGGGGATGATCTGCATCAGGCCGCGTGCGCCCGCTGACGAGGTGACGAATCCTTCAAACAGACTTTCCTGGCGAATGACGCTGTAGAGGAAGAGCGGGTCGAATCCGTAGGCGCTTGCGGCAGGCTGGATGAGATCGCTGAAGTACTGGCCGAAGCGCAGATGGTTGAAGTAAGCCGGCGCGTTGAGCGTGCCGGCATCGTCGTAGCCGACGAGGTTGAGCACCTGGCGGGCGGCGATAATGCCAGAGCGATACAGGCCCAGTTCGATGAAATGGTTGGCAAGCCGGAAGGTGCTGGCGGCGTCGCCTACGACTTCCAGGCGCAGGTTCTCGAACTCAAGGCGGGCCTCTTCGTAGAGACCCAGCCTCCACAGTTCGGTGCCGCGCTGGAAGCGCAGGTCGCCGGCCAGCGGGCCGGGGCCGGAGAGGTCGGTGTCGGCCGGGAGGTTGAACGTGATACGCAGCCAATTCTCTGCATCGCGGCGCTCGCCAGAGAGATCTACCACCAGGGCCGGTGGAGCAGGAATGTCAAAGTGATCCTGACCGGCCAGCAGTTGGGCGGCGCGCTCGCTGTAGTAACCGGTCGGGTCGAGGGTGCGGGCCTGCGACCACATGCCCTGGGCCTCGGCCTGGCTGCCTGCCGCGGCGAGCGCCTTGCCCAGCCAGAAGTAGGCGCGGGATTGGGCCTCGCGGCCCGGGGCGATGCTCAGGGCGCTCTGGAAGGCGGCCTGGGCGGCGGGGAAATCGCGCAGGCGGAAGAGGGCAAAGCCGGCCTGGAAGAAGCCCTCCGGCCCGTACTCGGAGGTGGAATAGCGGCTGCCGAGCCGCTGCCAGAGCGATGCGGCCTGGCGCAAGTCGTTGTTGCGTTCGGCGATGCGCCCGGCGTAGAAGAGGAACTCGGCCGCACGGGGATGCTCCGGGTTGGCGTCCACGTAAGCCGTGTAGGTTTTGATAGCGGCTGTATATTCCTCCAACCAAATCCACTGCGTATAGCCAATTTCGTCAACGGCATCATCACTGTATTCGCCGCCGGGATGGTCGCGCAGGAGTTCTTCCCATTCGGCGATGGCATCGGCGTACTGCCCGAGCGCCTGATAGGACAGGCCAATGTAGTGATGGGCGCGGTCATCGTGGGACTCGCGATTCTGTTGCAGGAAGCGGTCGAAGGCGGCGATGGCGAGCCCATATTGCCCGGCAAAATAGTTCACCAGGCCGCGTTGAAACTCGTCCACCGGCTGGTCGTCCTCCACAAGAACGACCAGGGCCAGATAAGCATCGTAGGCCAGCGGGTAGTTCTGAACCGCCTGATGAAAGGCGGCATAACCGCCGGCCGGGTCCCCCTGGGCGAGCAGGATGCTGCCGATCTTGTAGAGGGCATTCGCTTTGCGGTAGTCATTGCCGGTCTGGTTGATGACGTCCTGATACGTGACCAGGGCGGTGGCCGGATCACCCTGCGCCAGATAGGCGTCGCCGATCTTGATGTTGAGGTGCGTCCAATCGCTGATGTGAGGTGATTGCAGGGCCTGAAGGTAAGCCCCAATGGCTTCCTGGTGGCTGCCGGCTGCGGCCAGGGCGTCACCGATGCGTTCGTAGACGTAGACTTCGGCCAGGCCGGGACGAGCGGCAAGGTACTCGCCATAGGCCAGAGCAGCTTCGCGGTGGCGGCCAAGGGCCGAGTAGGCTTCGCCTGCAAGGAAGAAAGCCAGCCCGCGCTGTGGGCTTTCCGGGTACTGTGCCAGCAGGCCGTTAATGGCGTCCAGCGCGGCCTGCGGGTCACCGGCTGCGAAGCGCGCTCGGGCAATGCCAAGCCAAGCTGCGCTCTGGATTCCGGGGTCGCTGTTCTGCTCGAGGGCGGTCTGGTAATGGATGAGCGCCTGATCCCAATCGCCGTAGAAGAGGGCGCGGTCGCCAGCCTCGACGCGCAGGCCGGGCTCGGGCGTTGCGATAGGCGTGGGCGCGGGAGTGGCGCTGGGGCCGGCCGATACCACCGGAAGCGGCGAAGGGGTGTAGGTTGGCAGAGCAGGATTCAGGACGCGCTCCAGGTTGCAGGCCAGCGAAACAACCGCCAGTGCGCATACCGGGAGCAGCATGGAGAGCGTTCTTTTGGACATCTTCGGCACTATACCGTGAGGGGCAGGGGGTGTCAATCCAACGCACGTAGGATGTATGCAGCCCTGGAAACTTGAGAATCTTTATCAGGTGGCAGCCTGCCGGGATGAGGAAAAGAGAGAGAGATTTCTCTAATGCCCAGAGCGCAATGTAGTTGGCCGTAAGAGTTTTAAATTCGGTCGGAGAGGAACAGCGGCCAACTATTAAAGTAGCCCAAAGGCATCTTACGAGGAGTGTCACGCTGAAAAGTCGAAGTCCTTTGCAAAAAGACACTTGGCGGGCTACTCAAAAAACGGGTATTTTCGTGTGGGGAATCGCAGAAAGAGGCGCGGCAAGCGCGCAGCCGCCCTTGCTTGCCGTTTCCCTGAGGTTATTGTATAGTGGTGCAATCGGACGACAATGCATGGCGCACAGACGCGGAGCCTGAATTCTTTTGGATGAACGACGTCCGACCTACCGAATCACGGATCTGGCGGTCTCCGAACGCCCGCGCGAACGGCTGGCGCGCCTGGGCCCGCAGGCGCTGAACACGGCTGAGCTGCTGGCGATCCTGTTGCGGGTGGGCGTGCGCGGCGAGAACGCGGTGCAGGTGGGCCAACGCCTGCTCCACACCTTCGGCGGACTGCACGGCCTCCATCGGGCGACGATGGAAGAAGTGCAGGCGGAGAAAGGCCTGGGGGAGGCCAAGGCGGCCACGCTGAAGGCGGCCATTGAGCTGGGTCGCCGGCTGGCGCTGGAGGCCCCGGATGAAAAACCGACCATCCACGCCCCGGCGGATGCGGCGGCGCTGGTGATGATTGAAATGGGTTCGCTCGAACAGGAACATCTGCGCGTGATGCTCCTGGACACCCGCAACCGCGTCCAGGACATCGTAGAGGTCTATCACGGTTCGCTTAACTCCTCGCTGGTGCGAGTCGGCGAGATCTTCAAACCGGCGGTGCGTCGCAATGCGGCCAGCATCCTGGTAGTGCATAATCACCCCAGCGGCGACCCAACTCCCAGCCCGGATGACGTGACCGTAACGCGCGCGATGGTGGAGGCCGGGAAACTGCTCGACATCGAAGTACTGGATCATCTGGTCATTGGCCAGGGCCGATACGTTTCCATGAAAGAACGCAGCCTGGGTTTCTGAGGCTGGCGCAGGCTGAATTCGAAAGGATAGGAGAACTGGATGGCTGAGAGTCATATCATTCTGCTCCCGCAGGCGGATTACTTCCAGTGGGTGCGGGCGACGCGGGCCTACGTGCTAGCTTTTGGGGTTAACACCACACCCGACCCGGTGAAAGCGGGGGAGTTCATGAACATCACGGTGGGAATCTCGCCGAACGGCTATCCGGAGCAGGGCGATATCGAGGCCTGGCTGAAGGCGCGCTTTGCCAGCGCCCGCATCGATCCCGTTCGAATTAATTTCCCGGAGGAGCTGGAATCTACCTTGCAGGCGCGAGTTGCTTCCGGGGAGCGATATGGCGCGGCGGTCGTCACAAGTTCAACCACGACATCGACGACCACGACGTCCACAACAACGTCGACAACTTCTACGCCGGCTGATGATGGGGCCTTCAAGCTGTACTGGCCGACTGACTATGCCGTCATCACGCAGGCCTTTGGCGCCAACCCAGAGATCTACAGCAAGTGGGGGCTGCCGGGCCATGAGGGCGTGGATATCCGCGCCCCGATGAACACCAATATCTATGGCGGCTATGAAGGGACCGTGTTTGCCGTGGAAAACAACCCGGATGTGCATCCGTATGGCAAGCACGTCCGCATCCTGCATAAGGACGGCTACCGGACGGTGTATGCCCATCTGGCGCAGACGCTGGTGCAGGTGGGCGAAAAGGTGAAGGCCAAGCAGATGATCGGCAAAGCGGATTCGACCGGCAATTCGACCGGCTCGCACCTGCATCTGACGCTCAAGAAAGACGGCGCCACCGCCCGCAAGGAAACCAAGTTCTTGGGCGATGTGATCGACCCGACGCCGTTCCTGATCTACCCGGATAAGTAGCCCGCCGGAAGAGGAGCCGAACCATGGCCGAAAGCCACATCCTGTTGCTGCCGGAAAAGGATTACTACCAGTGGGTACGGGCGGCGCGCGTGTATGTACTGACCTTCGGCGTGAACATCACCCCGGACCCGGTGCGGGCAGGCCGGAATGACAACGTGTCGGTAGTCATAGCGTCGGGCGCTTACCCGGACCAGGGTGATATCCTAGAGTGGCTGGCGGCGCGATTCCCGCAGGCCAAACTGGACGGCATCCAGGCGATCGGACCACTGGACCTTGAGCAGGTATTGCTGGCAAGAGTGGAGAGCGGGCAGCGGTTTGGCCTCCCAGCGGCGCCGGACGAAGAATCCGCGCCGCCGCCCGGCGAAGAAGCGCCCTTTCGCCTGCGCTGGCCAACCGACTACCGCGTGATCACACAGGCCTTTGGCGCCAACCCAGAGATCTACAGCAAGTGGGGGCTGCCCGGCCACGAGGGCGTGGATATCCGCGCCCCGATGAATACGAACGTCTATGCGGCGGCAGATGGTGACGTGTACTATGTGATGCAGGAGACCGACACACACGCCTATGGCCGGCATATCCGCATCCAGCATCCGGGCGGTTACCGCACGGTATATGCTCACCTGGCGAGCCTGCTGGTTTCGCAAGGCAATAAAGTGAGGGCCGGGCAGTTGATCGGGAAGGCGGATTCGACCGGCAATTCGAGCGGCTCGCACCTGCATCTGACGCTCAAGAAAGACGGCGCGACCGCCCGCAAGGAGACGCAATTCCAGGGCGACGTGATCGACCCGACGCCCTTCCTCTACTGGCCCGAGGACGAGAAAAGCCTGACCGAGGCGGCGGTGAAGAAAGGCGCGCCGGTCGCCCAGCCCGCATGGCAGGGCGACTGCCTGGTGGGCGTGAATCTGCGCGAAGACGGCACTATGCAGGAGGCCGACTTTGAAGCGCTGCAGACTGCCCGAGTGGAGGCGGTCAAGATCCAGGAGAATACCAGTTCGTCGGTCATCAACCGACTGCGGCAGTTGAAACCGGACATGTTCATTATGGCGAGGGTCGCGTTGGATATCGGTAGTTCGGCCATCACAGCCTCGGAATGGGTGTCACGAATGCGCCTGCACGTGAGCCGCCTGTACAAGGAGGGCGTGCAGTATTTCGAGATCCAGCAGTCGCCGAACCTGCACGCCTATGGCTGGAACACCTCGTGGCATTCCGGAGGAGGCTTCGCCCGTTGGTGGCTGGATGTGATAGGGATGCTGCGCGATTCATTCCCGGAAGTGAAATTCGGGTTTCCGGGCGTCTCGCCGGGCGGGCAGGTGGAAGGCCAACGCCTGGACGCGGCCACCTTTTTGGAGCAGGCGGACGAGGCTATCCATAACGCCGATTGGCTCGGGGCGAATTGTTTTTGGAGCACGGAGGCGGAAATGGATTCGGTCGACCACGGAGCCTTCTGGCAGGCGGTCAGGCTGCGATACCCGGACAAACTTATCATCATCACTGAGTTTGGAAACGTGAATGTGATGACCAACCTGTACGTCAAGGGCAATCAGTACGTCACGTTCTACGAAGGGCTGCGAAGAGGGACCGGCATCGCCGCAGCCTTCAGCCAGATTCTCTCGTCACCCAAGGGGTACGATAACATGCAATGGCGGCATGAAGATGGTCAGTTGACCCGCATCCCGATCCAGATTGGTAAGCGCGAGTTTTGAGTGACGGTCTGTGAGGACCGCGATCCTAACCGAAGCGCCTGGGCGGCGAATTCGCCGCCTTTTTGTTTGGCGCGGCTGCGAACACGCAGAAGTCAGGCTGTTGGGCGGGCGCTGAACCCGGTGTGTTCGCCGGTGGCGGCCTGCCACTCTGCATCCACCCGTTCGACGCGGGCACTGGGCGGGCCCTGCCCCACCAGCGCCAGCAGCCGTTCGAGCGATGCTTTATCGCCCTCAGCGACGAGTTCGACCGACCCGTCAACGCGGTTGCGCACCCAGCCTGAAAGCCCGAGGGTCGCGGCGAACTGATTCACAAAAAACCTGAAGCCAACCGCCTGGACACGGCCATGTACGACGGCATGAATGCGGTGCAGTTCCATACTTACGCCTTTCGAAGATGGCGGAGGATGCCGACCAGGGGGGCGAGCAGAAACAGCGTCCCGAACAGGACCCAGGGGATCAACACATCCAGAGCGAGCGCGGTTGTGCTGTCGTTCAGTTCGGTCCGCCGCCAGCGGGATTCCAATTGCGCGAGCGTGTAGCCGGTGGCCGGCTGGGGGCCTTCATCGCAAGCCGCGCCATTGGCATAGGACAGAATCATGTCTTGCAGTCCGACCGGCCCATAGGATTCCAGGATGTAACGGATGAATGAATCCGATTGGGCATAGGCCAGAATCGCTCCGGCAGCATCCTGCGGAAAACCCCCGCACAGACTCTCGAATGTGAAAAGGGCGTTCCGCTCGCGCGCCCGGCTAATGACGAGGGCGTAATCCGGGTTGGGATAGAGTTCGACCGCCGAGGCCAGTCCCTCGTTGAGCCAGGCCGGGATGCGGCCGTAATTCGCCCCGACGGATTGATAAAGCAGGACGTGCGCCAACTCGTGAGGAATCTGGCTTTCCATTTCCAGGTTCTGTTCGGGGCCGGCGGCCACCGCCGCCCAGGCCAGGCCGGCTTCCCCGGCGGCGTGCCCGACGGCCGAGAGATCCGTGCCGAGGTTCAGGGCGGATTGGAGGGCGACGGGGTCCGGGTAGATGTAGAGGGCGATGGGCTCGCGCTGAGTGAAGTTCGCCGATTGGGCGAATCGCTCGATGCCAAGTTGGGCGGTGTCTGCCAGAGATTGCCCGAAGGCCAGGTCACCCTGCACCCAATTAATCGAGAGATTTGGGGCGGGCGCCAGCGATTGCCAGGTGAAGCGGTTATCGGAATACACGTAGGTGAATTCCTGGCTTTCGATGCGTTCTCCGGATCGGAACGTGAGCATATAGCGGTAGCGAATCGTGGCGAAGGATTTGATCCAGTTCTGTTGGGAGAGGTCATAGACCGTAATCAGGTGGTTGCCTGGTTCCACGGCGACATCCAGCACCTGAGACCCGGCGGCCGCCTGACTGGAAATGACGATCTGGGCCTCTGCAAGCGGCAGGTCAGGGCGGACCTGGGCCTGGAACTCGATCCATTCCCCGAAAGCATGCCGGACGCGCACGTCGGTCAATTCGATGCCGGTCTGGCGCGTCCAAAAGGATGCGCCATTCCAGAACAGGCTAAGGACCAGGAGCCAGCGCATGTCAATTCATCAGATAGGCCAGCAGAGGTGTGAGCGTGAATGGGCTGAGCAGCGTGGTGGTGGTGACGACGGCAGTGGCGAAAGCCGGTTCGGCGTCAAATTCGGTCGCCAGGACGGTGGCCATCACTGCGGTCGGCATTGCAGACTCGGCCACGCCGGCCTGATAGGCGGCTCCTTCAAGATTCAGGAAACCTGCCAGGGCAAAGGCTACCAACGGGCCAGCCACCAGCCGCATGGCATTCGCCATGCCCAGCGGGACCAACTGGCCGCGCCAGGATACCGAACCGAGTTGCAGACCAAGCAGCAAGAGCATACTGGGAATGGCCGCGCCGGCGAGCAGGTCAACGGTTCGCGCGGCGGGGACCGGGAGTGCCAGCCCCAAGCCATTGAACACCAGGGCGAAAATCACGGCGTACAGGGTGGGATAGCGCACGAGGTTGGCGAGGGAATACTTGAGATCGCCCTGGCCCAGAGAGGCCACCAGAATACCCACTGTGTAGACCATCAGTCCAGATGTGACGAAATAGACGCTGGCGAAGGCAAGTCCCTCCTCGCCAAACGCGAAGGCATTGAATGAGAGACCGTAGTTGCCGGCATTGCCGAACATGGAAGCGAGCACGAAGGCCACCAGCAGCGGCCGCGGAAGTTTCAGCAGCCGCCCAACCAGGAGACTCAGCAGGCCAACCAGGACAAGCACCAGGACCGCGAGGGTTGCCATCTGGAACACGGCCTGGCCGCCCAACCGGTTGGCGGTGAGGAGTTGGAATACGAGGCAGGGACTGAAAACGAAAAACGTAACCCGCGAGATGGTGCGGGCATCTATCCGGGTTATCCTTCCTAGCAGATAGCCCGTGCCGGCTGCCAGGAGGATGGGAAGGATGTTGTTTGAAAACAGCGGGAAGAGGGCGGCCAAGCGGGTCTAGTCCTCATCGTCCAGCAGATCGAAGTCGTCGGGGTCGAGGGACATGAGGCCGAAATCGTCCACTCCCTGATTGAAGATGAGGTTGTCGATGGCGTTTTCAATCTCTTCGATTTCTTCTTCATCTTCAGTGAGCGCCAGCAGGCTTTCAAGCGCCTCGCGGGCGCCTTCGCCGCCGACCTCCGAGAGCGCCCAAGCAGCGGCCCGGCGGACATCCCGGTCGTCGTCGGCCAGCAGGGTATGCAGGGCGGGAGCGGCGTCTTCGAGAAAAAGGGCGCCAGCCGCGAAGGCGGCCTGGCGGCGGATGTCGTTGTTGGCGTGGTCAAGCGATTTCAGAACGAGTTCCTTCCAGCGAGGGTCGGCGGAGCGACCCATGGCCAGCAGGGCGCTGGCGCGCCCGGCTTCGCCGCCGGAAGTAAAGGCGGCTTCGATCAGAGCGGGGACGTCCGGGTGGGAGGAGAATCCCAGGGACTCGAGCGCCCTTTGGCGCACGAGATCGCTTTTATCTTCATTGGCGGCCTGGAGGAGGGCAGCCTGGGAAAAATCGAACAGGGCGACCTCCATTTCTTCCAGTTCGCCCATTTGAATCCACCCGCCAAGCGTTCCCGCGGACTGGGCGCGGACATCCGGGTTGGCATCCGAATTCAGTACTTCCACAAACCGCGGCACAAGACTTTCGGTCTCGCTGTCTTCCAGACCGCGCAGAGAGATCTGACGGATGGTTGGCGAGGGATTCTGAATGCCCTGGATGAAAATCGGCTCGAAATCCACCAGAAAGTTGGCTTCGGTCAATGCCTGAAGGTCTTCATAGAAGTCTTCCAGGCGCGCCGGGGGAATCTGGGTTAGGAGCGCGAGAATTGCGGACATCTCCTGCGAGGAGGCCATGGACAGACGGATGAGCTGGATGGCTGTCAGGGGCTCGTCCGATTGGAGCGCGGCAGTCAGTTCCTCAATTGGCACCTGGCGCGCCGACTCGAGGATATCGCGCGCATCGAAATCTTCTTCAGTCATCGTCAGGGCAACTCAAGCGGGTTGATGAAGTCCTGGAGATTGACGTATACCAGCAAACCGATCAGCAGGGCAAAGCCGATAAGGTTTACGACGTTCTCAAGATCCATCGGCAGACGACGGCGGATGATCAGTTCCGGCAAAGTGAACAGGATGCGGCCGCCGTCCAGAGCAGGGACGGGAAAGAGGTTAAGGATGGCCAGCGAAACCGAGATCGAAGCGATCAGCCCCAGGGTATTCACGCCGCCGCCGACTGTGGCCTCGGTGGCCTGGTCCAGTTCGCGCATGTTGGAGAACATGTCCAACATGCCTTTGTACCCGACCAGGCGGCCCTCCTCCGGGGAGGCGGTTCCGGCCAGCAGACGGCCCGGCAGGGTGAGGATGGCGACCACCTGCTGTCGGACGGCGTCCACCCCGCCGCGCAGCGACTCGCCGACAGAAATGGGCAGGCGTGGATGGCCGATATTGATGCCGATCTTGCCGATGCCCTCATCGTTTGGCAATGGAACAGCCGGGATGGTGAGCGTTTGCCCGGCTCGCAAGATCGTCAGGGCGATTTCCTGGTTGGGTTTGGCGCCAACCAGGGCGATAAGTTTTTCGGTGCTGTCGATCGGCTCGCCGTCCACGGCCAGAATTTCGTCGCCGGGCAGCAGACCGGCCTGCTCAGCCGGGCTGCCTTCGGAGACCAGTATGACCTGGACGCGGTCGAGGATGGGCGCGCCCAGCTGGTAGAACAAGAGACTGAACAGGGCGATAGCCGCCAAGACGTTGGCCAGCGGGCCGGCAAGATAAACGGCTATCCGCACCCAGGGGCTGGCGGCGGCCAGCCCGCCGGGGATGTCGGGATTGTTGTCCCCTTTCGGGCGCACGAATCCGCCCAGCGGGATCCAGTTCAGCGAAAACATGGTTCCCTGCCAGGTGAACAAGGTCTTGGCGCGCGGCGGGAAGCCCAGTCCGAATTCCTCTACATCAACTTTGAGCAGGCGGAGAGCGAGGAAATGTCCTAATTCATGGACGATGATGAGCGCGGCGATCGAAAAAACGAAAAGAAGCAAATTGGTAAGCACGAGTGGTACCTGGCTCCTTCAAGGAAGCGTTGGGTGGGAAACAACGACTTGTATTATATCTTCAAGCAGAGACAATCTAGCGATCCTGGGCCTCTTCCATGCCGTGAATTCCCTTGCATCTGGGAAGACAACAACCCGGAAGAAGACTCAGGCGTGCCCTACGCAAGCCGGGCAGGTCCACCGGGCGGGCAGATCAGAATGTCCTGTACGCCGGGGATGCTTTCAAGCGCGGACTGAACCGCCTGGCGGTGGTTTGCGAGCGTCAGAACGTGGACATTCGGACCGGCGTCTATGGTCGTACAGGCGGGCAGCCCCCCGCTCCGCAATGCGGCGATGGCCTGCATGACGGCCAGCGTGGCCGGCTGCCAGTATAGCAGGGCGGGACTGGAGGTCATCATCACGGCGTGCATGAGGTGGCTGTCCAGTTCCACCACGGCGGCGAAGGCTTCAAAATCGCGGGCGAGCAGGGCGGCGCGGCAGGCTGCCAACCGGCGGGGCGCGTCTTCCAGGCGGGCGGCCTGAAGAGGGCTGGTGCCGGCCAGGCGGTGGCCGCTGGCCGAACCGGTGTGCTTATGAGTGCGACTGACGACCGCCACCAGGTCCACCAGGTCCCAGTGCGCCGGAAGGGCAATCGATTCGGCGAAAGAGGTTTCATGGGAATCGCCGGGGCGCCACTCGACGAATCCGGCCGGGATGGAGCGGCAAGCTGAGCCGGAGCCGGTGCGCGCCAGGATGGACAACTGCAATTCGCCAAGTTCCAGGCTGGCCGCCCGGCTGGCCGCCAGGGCCAGAGCGGCGAAGGCAGAAGCGGATGAGGCGATACCCGAGCCGGTCGGGAAGTTGTTGGCGCTGGTGATGCGCGCCCAGGCAGCCATTCCGACCTGTCTTCGAACGCGGTCGAGCAGGGCGCTTGCCCGCAAGCGGGCGGCCTCATTCGCCGGAGCGGCGTTGACGGTCAGTTCATCGCGTTTCAGGTCGGCGTCAAATTCGACCGTGGTTCGGGTTTCCAGGCCGGCGAGGTTCATGGACAGCGAACCGTTGGCGGGGATTCGCAGGTCGTCGTCGCGATTGCCCCAGTATTTGATAAACGCGATGTTGGGATGGGCAATGGCGGTAGCCCGAAGGTCTGACATGATCTATCCTCGGTCGGGGGAGTCGCTGAGTAGTCTATCACGGTGGAACGAGCACTTATGTAGTTGGCCGTGAGTGATTAGAAATAGCAGTGCGCCCAAACGGCCAACCATTAGAGTAGTCCTGGAGGTTCTCCGAGAGCGAACAGGCCAGAACTTGAGGGCGCCCTTATCTGAAAACTTTCGGTGGACTACTTATCGACGTATAGGTAATTGCCGAAAGGAGAGCAAGCGCTGAGTCCCTGCGCGGTGCCCCCCTTGATGGACGCGTGGAGTGGTCAGGAATTCCAACTATGAGGAAGGCTTCGGCCATGATTGCGAGTCTATCACGGGCACTTTTCAATGAGGACACATGCACCGCGCAGGGGGGTATGTTTGTCCCTACGATGGGCCTATACGCAGGATTACACTTCCTAGAGAGTCTTGCAAATTTTTATCTTTTTTGTCCGAGTTGTGGAGATTGGTTATGAAACCGAAGACCGGTACGCTGGACGGCAACCAGGCAGTCGCGGCAGTCGCTTATCGCTTGAACGAGGTGATCGCCATCTACCCGATCACGCCCTCCTCGGCAATGGGTGAGTGGGCGGATGAATGGGCGGCGGATGGTCTCAAGAACATCTGGGATACCGTGCCGCTGGTGCAGGAAATGCAGAGCGAGGGCGGGGCGGCCGGGGCGGTTCACGGCGCGCTCCAGACCGGGGCGCTGACGACAACGTTTACCGCCTCGCAGGGATTGCTGTTGATGATCCCCAATATGTTCAAGATCGCTGGCGAATTGACGGCCACAGTCTTCCATGTGGCGGCGCGCTCGCTGGCCGCTCAGGGACTTTCGATATTCGGCGATCACAGCGACGTGATGGCGACGCGGGCAACCGGCTTTGCCATGCTGTGTTCGAATTCGGTCCAGGAGGCGATGGATTTTGCGCTCATCGCCCAGGCGGCCGCGCTGGAAAGCCGCGTGCCGTTCCTGCACTTCTTTGACGGCTTCCGAACATCCCACGAAGTCGCCAAGGTGGAGATGCTGGACGATGAAGTCCTCAGAAAAATCGTCTCCGCAGAACACATCAGCGCCCACCGGCGGCGGGGTCTGAGCCCCGACCGCCCGACGTTGCGCGGCACTGCCCAAAACCCGGACGTCTATTTCCAGGCGCGCGAAACGGTGAACCGCTTCTATGCCGCTGTGCCGGGCATCGTCCAGAAGACGATGGACGCGCTCGGCGACCTGACCGGCCGCGCGTACGCGCTGTATGAATACTACGGCACGCCAGACGCCAGCCGGCTGATCGTTATGATGGGCAGCGGGGCAGAAACTGCCCAGGAAACGGTGGACGCCCTGAACGCGGCCGGCGAAAAGGTCGGCCTGCTGAAGGTGCGGCTGTACCGCCCATTTGGGACTGAGCAGTTTCTGGCCGCCCTGCCGGAAACGGTGGAACGCATCGCGGTGTTGGACCGGACGAAGGAGCCGGGCGCAGGCGGAGAACCGCTCTACCTGGATGTTGTGACGGCCATCAGCGAGGGCCGCGCCGAAGAAGGCGCCGCATTTCTCGATAAGGTTCAGGTCGTCGGAGGCCGCTACGGCCTGTCGTCCAAGGAGTTCACGCCGGCGATGGTCAAGGGCGTGTTCGACAACCTCAAAGCAGTGCGCCCGAAGAACCACTTTACCATTGGGATCCGGGATGATGTCACCCATATCAGCCTCGAATACGACCCTGAATTCTCCACGGAAGACCCGGGGACCGTGCGGGCGATATTCTTTGGGCTGGGTGCGGATGGTACCGTAGGGGCCAACAAGAATTCCGTTAAGATCATCGGCGAAGAAACCGACAACTACGCTCAAGGCTATTTTGTCTACGACTCCAAGAAGTCCGGCTCGGTGACGGAATCGCACCTGCGTTTCGGCAAACGGCCGATCCATGCGACTTATCTGATTCAGCAGGCCAATTTCGTGGCCTGCCACCAGTTCAGTTTTCTGGAGCGAATCGACGTGCTGAAGGCGGCTGAACCAGGCAGCGTGTTCCTGTTGAACAGCCCGTACGGGCCGGAAGAAGTTTGGGAGCATCTGCCACGCTCCGTGCAGACGCAGATCATCGCCAAAGACCTGCACTTTTACGTTGTGGATGGGCATGCCGTGGCGCAAGCGGCGGGCATGGGCGGGCGCATCAACACCATCCTCCAGGCGTGTTTCTTCGCCATCAGCGGCGTATTGCCCCGCGAGGAAGCCATCGCCAGGATCAAAGAAGCCATCAAGAAGAGCTATGGCAAACGCGGGGCGGAGGTGCTGGAAGCGAACTACGCCGCCGTGGACATGGCGCTCGACCACCTATTCGAAGTGAACGTGCCGAAGCAAGCAACCGGCAAGCTCGAGACGCGGCCGCCGGTTCCGCAGGCTGCGCCAGAGTTTGTCCGGGACGTCCTAGGGCCGATGATCGCCCGGGAGGGCGACAGCCTGCCGGTGAGCGCCCTGCCGGTGGACGGCGTCTACCCGACCGATACCGCCCAATGGGAGAAGCGTAACATCGCGCTGGAAATTCCGGTCTGGGACTCTGAAACCTGCATCCAGTGCGGGAAATGCGTGTTTGTGTGCCCGCACGCCGTTATCCGGGAAAAGGTGTACGCGCCGGACCTGCTGGCCGGCGCGCCGGACGGGTTCAAATCCGCGGCCGCGCGCTGGAAGGAATTCCCAGATCAGCTCTACACGCTCCAGGTATCGCCGGAAGACTGTACCGGTTGCGCGCTGTGCATCGAAGCCTGCCCGGTCAAGAGCAAGACCGAGACGGGTTTGAGAGCCATCAATATGGCCGAGCAACCTCCCCTGCGCGAGCAGGAAGCCGTGAATTGGGAGTTCTTCCTGTCGCTGCCGGAAGTGGACCGGGCGGCGCTCTCGCACGCCAATGTGAAGAACTCGCAGTTGCTTCAGCCTTTGTTCGAATTCTCCGGGGCCTGCGCGGCCTGCGGAGAAACCCCTTACCTCAAACTGTTGAGCCAGTTATTTGGCGACCGGACGGTCATCGCCAACGCAACCGGCTGCTCTTCAATCTATGGCGGCAACCTGCCAACCACACCCTGGGCGCAGAACGCGGCCGGGCGCGGCCCGGCCTGGGCCAATTCGTTGTTTGAGGACAATGCCGAATTCGGACTGGGGATGCGCCTGTCGCTTAACAAACAGGCCGAGCAGGCACGTGAACTGGTTGTGCGCCTGCGAGATGAGATTGGCGCGAAGCTGGCCGATGAATTGCTGAATGCCAACCAGGGCGATGAGGTGGGCATCCAGGCCCAACGGGTGCGCGTAACCGCGCTTACGAGGAAATTGGCAAAGCTTAAAACTCTTGAAGCGCGGCGGCTTGAAGACTTGGCCGACGCCCTGGTGGAGAAAACCGTATGGATCGTGGGCGGCGACGGTTGGGCCTATGACATCGGGTACGGCGGCCTGGACCACGTGCTGGCTTCCGGACAAAACGTCAATATCCTGGTGTTGGATACCGAAGTGTATTCGAACACAGGCGGGCAGGCTTCTAAATCCACGCCGCGGGCCGCAGCGGCTAAGTTCGCCGCCAACGGAAAGGACTCGGCCAAGAAAGACCTGGGGATGATAGCGATGTCCTACAAGGATGTGTATGTGGCCAAGATCGCGATGGGCGCCAGCGACACGCAAACTCTCAAGGCCTTCCTGGAGGCGCAGTCCTACCCGGGAGTTTCGCTTATCATCGCCTACAGCCATTGTATCGCCCATGGCATTGAGATGCGAAATGGGCTGACGCAGCAGCGCCTGGCGGTCGAGAGCGGATACTGGCCGCTCTACCGCTTCGACCCGCGCCGCGCAGTACAAGGGCAGAACCCGCTCCAACTCGATTCGCGCGAACCAAGCATCGGGTTGGACGAGTACGCATACAATGAAACCCGCTACAAGATGCTCTTGCAATCCCAACCCGCCCGCGCCGAAGAACTGATGGCGGCGGCTCAAGAAGACGTTTTAAAAACATGGTCCCTGTACAAGCAATTGGCGACCTTGACGGTCGATGGTTACTCCGCGAAGAGCAATGGCAATGGCGAGGGACCGAACTAGAGGCTGACGAGAGGACGGGTAGTGGACAGACGCGCGCCAGCCATTGCATTCGCGCGGCCCGATTCGGAGTACGTCTGATCAGGATATTGGCTCCACGCGCATGGGCGATCTGACCTGTAAGGCTGCTCCCGGCCCGGATGCGCCGGTTTGTGGATGAACCAATCCAGCGTATAATGGGTCAGACTACTGTGGCCCAAAGGGTGGAAAGGCATGCCGGAACCCGGAATAGATAAACTCACCGCCCTAATCAAAACAACACTCAAAGCATGGCAGCAGGTTGCTTCTCAGCCTGAACACTCTCAAGTATACAGCCGCTACGCGCGGGACTTCTGGCGTGAAGCGACCTCCTGGCGCGAGCAGGTGCGCCGGGCAGTTTCTGAGTGTCTGGAGCGACTGATCTCTACTGATCCTTTGGGGGCAAAGATTCTCCACCTCAGATTCATCGAAAGTCAAACGGTGCTGGCTGTGGCCCACCAGGTAGGGCTCAGTCCCGACCAGGTCAACCGACGGCAGCGGCAGGCCATCGAGCGGCTGGCGAGGATATTCCAGGAACAAGAGCGGCAGGCGCGCGCCAGCCACCGCCTGCGCGGCGAACTGCGCCTCCCGCCCCAAACGTATTCGAGGCTGTTTGGCGTGGACGAATTGCTGGCCGAAATCTGCGAGTGGCTGGAAACGCCACAGGAGGAGAACATCTTCATCATCAGCGGGCTGGGCGGTATCGGTAAGACCGCCCTTGCAGATGCCGCAGCAAGAATGGTGCTTGATGAATTCGATGAAGTGCTGTGGCTGCGGCTTGAAGCCGGACAATACGACGATAGTGGAAGCGATAGCCTGCTCGTCCGGCTTCACGAGAACCTTGGCATCCGATTGGGGTTGCCTCCCATGGATGGGGCAGCGTACGAACTGGCGCTGGGCGAAGTGCTGGCGCGCCGGACAGTCTTGATGGTGATCGACAATATTGAGACCGGCGATCAGATCGAAGGTCTGCTGGAGGCCGTGCAACCCTGGCGAGGCGCGGCCCGCTTCCTCCTGACGAGCCGGGCCCGGCCGGTGGCGCATGGCCGCGGCCGCCTGGTTGCCCTGCGCGAACTGAAATGGGGAGACGCCAGAGCCCTGATGCTGGAGCACGCGCTGGAGGTCGGCGTGCCCGAAGGCGAGGCAGCCATCCGCGCCCATGGCCGGCGGATCTTTGACCTAGCAGGCGGCAATCCGCTGGTCCTGCGCCTGGCGGTCAGCCTGATGCTGGTTTTTCCAGCACGGCATGTGGCAGACGACCTGGCAAAGGGCGATATTCAGCGCGTGGGGGGTGTGTATGACTTCATTTTCCGGCGGGCGTGGCAAAGCCTCAGCCCTGTTGGGCGATCCCTGCTCAAATCCCTGGCGCTGACAGCCGCTCCAGAGACTTCGTTGGCACACCTGCGGCAGGTCAGTGGGCTGGGTGAAACTGAAGTGAACATCGGAATTCAGGAATTGTATGAACGTTCGCTGATCGAACCGCGCGGCAACGCCGGCGTGCGACGCTACGGACTGCACCAGCTGACCGAGACCTTCCTGTTGACGAATGTCCTCCAGGGTTATCTGCCGGATGAAGGCTGATGAAGAATTCCCGGGCCAGATCAGGCGAAACCTGGATTACTGGCTGGCGCGGGTTGGAAGCCTGATTGAGAATGAGAACAGCGGGATGGCCCGCGCGGTGTTATTTGGCCTGGGCACGCCCGATACCCGGGCGCTGGCGCTCCTGGTTGCGCGCGAGGTCTGCGCCAGGGGATATGCCAGGGCGACGGCTGAAAGCCTGGCTGATGCTCTGGGGCGATTCTGGCCCCGCAGCCGGGAATGGAAGCCAGAGTCGTGGGTCGAACATGCGTTGCTGCTGGCGCGGCTGAAGATATGGTTGGGAGAGGTTGATTCCGGCAGGCAGGTATTTGAATCGATCAAGGACATGGTTGACATTGGAAGACGGCCAGATTGGAAGGCGGAACATAGACTCGTCGAGGCGGAATGGTTTCTGGCGGAACGGAATTTTGAAGCATGCCGCCGGAGCGCGCAGCCGAATGTGAACCTGCGATCCAAAACCAGGCGAGTTCAGGTATGCAGACTTGAGACGCTGATGCTGCTGGGGGCGTGCGCTGTACTTAGCGGAGAATACGAGCCAGCTTGCAAAGAATTCCGCAGGGCAGAAGCGCTCAGCGCGCAACTGGGAATCGTTCGCAAGCGGGCACAGTGCGCCAACAATCTGGCGTTGTCCCAGTTCGAATTACAGCAGGTGACCAGAGCACTGGGTTCAATTGGCAGGGCTGCCGAAATATTCCGGAAACTGGGCGATGTACCCGATATGATGCGGGTCGAGGTCAACCGGGCAGTGTTTTACCTGCGCATGGGGAAACAAGAAATGGCTGAGAAGGCGCTGGCACGCGCCCTTCCAGCAGGCGCGCCGCTGGATGTGTCCGCCCTGGAACCGGATTGGCTGGCTCTCGTGCAGGCAGCCCGGGCCATGGCGAAAGCGAAGGAGGATGATCAGGGGAGGAAGTCCTCGCCCTAGTGTTGAATCAGCCAGACGCCGAGAACGAGGATGGTTGCCCAGCCGGCCCGCGCCAGGAGGCGGCGGACGACGAGATCTTCTTTGTAAATCGAAGGGAACCATAGAGTCAGCATGGCGGCGAGGATCATCGTGAAGAATACCGAAGTACTGCCAAGAACACTCACCAACGCCACCGGCCCAAGAGTGAACGCAAGAAGCTGGATGAATTTGGCGGCAACGAACAGGCTCTCGTTGATGCCAATGACAACAAGGGTGGAGGGGCGGTTGCGCAGCACCTGCCGGAAATCGCGGCGCATGCGGGGGAAGAGCAGCCCGGCAATGGCACCGCCCAGAAAGATGCCCCAGGATTCGTAGGCGGCGCTGGCGAGGAAGGTTTCAGGGGTAACGGCGAATTTGAACAAGACGACGCCCATCGACCACAGGAGGTTGGCCGCCAGCAGCCAGCCCAGAGCCGGCGAGAATTGCAGGGAAAATCGCTCGTCAAGGCGGCGATGTGCGGAGAACACCAGGGCGACAGCCAGCGTCAGGATAAAGCCAAGTATTTGATTCCCGGTCAGGGTTTCATCCAGCAGAGGCCAGGATAGCGCCAGGATAATAGGCGGCTGAAGGTTCAGCAGGACTGTGATGGCGCTGGATGTCTCTAGCGAGAGGGCCTTGAAATAGAAGATGCCGCCCCATATTGTGAACATGCCAGTTACCAGCACAAGCCAGTTATCGGGTGCGGGCAGCCAGGCTCGTCCGCTCAAGACCCAGAAGATGAAGCCGAAGACAAAGCCCATCGTGGTGGTGAAAAGCGCCAGTCCCCAAATGTAGCGACTCTGGATTTCGACGATGAACTTATCCACCAGGATCGTCATGGAGAAGAGCAGGGGCGCGAGCAGGGCGAGTGCGAACCAGGACATCACGTTTGGCGTATGTGGGCGCGGGATTTGCAGTTCATGCATAAACAAACATCCCGCCAGAAAGAAGGCGGGATGCAGACGGCAGTCTCAGATACTTATCTGGGTCGATTTTGAAGGGAGCGAGACAGAATCTCTTCCCGCTCGGCGGCTGTTTTCTTCCTGACCGGCGTCGCCTCTGCTTCGCCGGCCGCCGGGATATCGTCCTCGCCTTCCTCAAGGGCACGCCGGTAAGCGATCTCGAAGGCTGTCTTGGCGGGCACGCGTTCCTCTGCTTCTTGTTCTTCCATGATGGCTTTGGGCTCGGCGTACAGCGCCTTGAGGCTCAACTTGATCTGGCGTTTGCGGCGGTTGACCTCCAGGACCATCGCCTGTACTTCATCGCCGATCTTGACCGCATCTTCAGGGCGGCGGATGTAATCGTGAGAGAGCTCGCTGATGTGCGCCAGGCCGGGGCGTTCGGCCCCGATCTCGATGAAAGCGCCAAAAGTCTCGAGTTTAACTACCTTGCCGGTGACGGTGTCGCCCTTCTTTATTTCGCGCCATTCAAGCGCCAGCGGCTCGATCATCGTCAGGTCGTAGTAATTGGCTTCGGGCTTGACCCTGCGGACCCAGACGTCCACTTCCTGGCCGATCTGGATGGCATCTTCGACGCGTTTGACAGGCTCACTGCGCAGCTGCGAAATGTGGACGACACCGGGTTTGTCCAGCCCGATGTCCACCACCGCGCCGGCCAGGGTGGCTTTGACAACCTTGCCCGTAAAGCGTTGTTTCCGCTGAATGGTTGGTTCTGGGGTGTTATTGATGGTTGCTTCCATAATGGCCTCGCTTACAACTTCGTTACTGATTTCACACAAGGGACGATTGTACCCGGTGTGGAAGGGTTTGTAAAGGCATTGGGCGCGATTTTCCGGGGACTTCGGCATCGCAAGACCAGGGACTCATGGTTAGCGCGACGCCGCGATACGTATAGGCGGGTAACTATCAGCTCGCGACAAGAGCGTCAGGTTGGTACGGATAACGAATCAGTCATTCCTGGCGTTGCGGGGCAGGGGTGTTTCGACGAGCGCGGTAAGGACCTTTAGAAGATCGTCCGGCCAGTTGGTCTCGTCCATAGTGAGCCAGATGGCGTTTTTGCCGCCGCGGGCAGGCGGGGGCAGCGCAGGAAACTTGCGGGGAGGAGCACCTTCCCTGCGGGCTGGAAAGCGGATGACGATCTGCTGCGATTCGGCGGTAACACTGACGACGGCGCATTGCTCTGCGAGCGCCTTGACCTTCAGATGAAAGAACAGATTCTCAACCGGCTGCGGAGGAGGCCCAAACCGGTCGGTGAACTCCGTTCGCAGACGCTCCGCCTCTTCCGGGTCGTGGGTATCGGCCAGACGGCGGTACAGCCGCAGGCGCAATTCCGTGTCCGGTATGTACTCCTCCGGGATCGATATGCCGAGGGGCAGGTCGACATTGACCAGCGGGTGGAACAGGGATACCGCCCGCGGCAGGTGGTCCGCAGACAGGCGGCCGTGTTCTTTAATTTCCTGGATGGCCTGGGAGAGCAGGCGGGTATACAGGTTCAACCCCACGGCGGCGATGTGGCCGTGCTGGCGCGTTCCGAGGAAGTCTCCGGCGCCGCGGATTTCGAGATCGCGCATGGCGATGTTGAAGCCTGCGCCGAGATGGGTGTTCTCGGCGATGGTATCCAGCCGCGCCCGGCCGTCTTCGGTGGCCTGGCGGGTGCGATGCTGGAAGAAATACGCATAGGCGCGCTGGGCGCCGCGTCCCACCCGGCCGCGCAACTGATAGAGCTGCGCCAGGCCAAAGGTGTCGGCGCGGTCGACGATGAGGGTGTTGGCGTTGGGGATATCCAGCCCGCTTTCGATGATCGAGGTGGAGAACAGGACGTCGATCTCGCCGGAGGTGAACTCGCGCATGCGCTGTTCGAGTTCCTTCTCGGGCATCTGGCCGTGGGCGATGGCGACGCGCGCTTCGGGGACGAGTTCTGAAACCTGGCGCTGTATGCCGGCGATGGTCTGGACGCGGTTGTGGACAAAAAACACCTGGCCGCCGCGTTCCAGTTCCCTGAGGATGGCCTGGCGAACCAGGCCGGAGGAATAGGGTCCCACATGGGTGGCGATGGGGAGACGTTCTTCCGGCGGCGTGTCGATGGTGGAGATGTCGCGGGCGCCGGTGAGCGCCATATAGAGCGTGCGCGGGATGGGCGTGGCTGTGAGGGTGAGCACATCCACTTCGGTGCGCATCTGCTTGAGGAATTCCTTGTGGGTTACCCCAAAGCGCTGTTCCTCGTCGATGACCAGGAGGCCGAGGTCTTTGAATACCACGTCTGGCTGGAGGAGGCGGTGTGTGCCGATGATGATATCCACCGAGCCGAGGGCCAAACGCCTGAGAATCTCGCGCTGTTCCGCCGGAGAGCGGAAACGCGAGAGCATTTCCACCTGGGCCGGGAAAGCCGCCAGGCGCTGGCGGAAGGTGCGGAAGTGCTGTTGGGCGAGGATGGTGGTCGGAACCAAAACGGCGACCTGTTTGCCATCCTGTGCGGCCTTGAAGGCGGCCCTGAGGGCGACTTCGGTCTTGCCGTAGCCCACGTCGCCGCAGATCAGGCGATCCATCGGGCGGGGAGCCTGCATGTCCTGCTTCACATCGGCGAGGACCCGCAACTGATCTTCGGTCTCTACATAAGGAAACGAGGCTTCCAGTTCCTTTTGCCACGGAGTATCCGCATTGAACGAGAAACCCGCACTGACCTGGCGCCGGGCGTACAGTTCCAGAAGGTCCTGGGCGACTTCTTCCACCGCCCGACGTACCCTGGATTTGATGCCGTGCCATTCGACGCCGCCCAGGCGGGTGACGGCCGGCCGGTGGCCGCGTGCGCCGATGTAGCGACCGAGCCGGTCGGCCTGGTGGATGGGGACGTAGAGTACGTCGCCATTGGCGTATTCAACGGACAGGTATTCCTGTTCGCTGCCCTCCAGGGTGCGGCGCACCATGCCCTGAAAACGCCCGATTCCATAGTCGACGTGGACAACGAAGTCGCCAAGTTGGAAGTCCGGGTACAGAGCCTCCGGGGTCTCGGCAGTTTCGCGGCGGCGCTGGCGCGGTTGCGGCCGCCGCCAGCCGAAGATCTCGCTGTCGGTCAGCAGGTGAATGCGGCGGCCGGACTGAGCGGTCAGCAGCCAGCCTTCGCTGAGGCTGCCGGGCTTGAAGCGGGGAGCGGGAAATAGAAGATCTGTCAGGCCCTGCTCGTAGAGTTCCTGCAAGCGGGCGGCCTGACGCGAGATAACCACGACCTCGTCGCCGCGCGCCTGGGCGCGATGGATGTGGTCGACACATTCCTGGATCTGGCCGCCAAACCGCTGTTCGGGAATAAACGCATACGCCAGTTCGGCGGCATCTTCTCCGCCTGCCGGGCCCAGTTCAATGGTTTGGCGAGCGCTCAACAGGTCGCCGATCTCCGGCCGGGTGAGGTAGGGCAGCGGATAATCGGGGGGCAGCTGACCATCAGCCTCCTGGCTGGAGCGCAAGGTCAGGGCCTGTTCCTCGAGCGCATCCAGGGTATCGTCGAATGACTGGCGGTCATCGACCATGACGCGCGCGTCGCGGGGCAAATAGTCCAGCAGGGAGGCTGGAGAGCGATGAAGCAACGGAAGATGGAATTCAGACCACTCCTCGCTCTCGGAGAGAGTAAAGGCGGCAGCATCCGGCAGGAACTCGCACGCCGGGGGAAGCAGAAGGCGTTCGCGACGACCGGCGCTGAGCTGGGTGGAGGGGTCGAATTCCCGGATTGTTTCGACTTCATCGCCGAAGAAATCCAGGCGCACGGGTTGTTCATCGCCCTGCACCCAGATATCCAGGATGCCGCCACGACGGGCAAACTGGCCGGGCATGACAACCGTATTGGCGGATTGGTAGCCGGCTGAGGCCAGCGACTTGGCCAATTGGAGGGGACCAGCGCTCTGGCCGGTCTTGAGGTTGAGAGTCGCTTTGATGAACTCCCGACGCGGCAGGGTGCGGGCCATAAGCGCGCGGGCCGGGGCGATGATGACCGGCGGCCCGGGCAGGCGCGGCGCACCGGGGACCTGTTCGGCGACCAGGTGGGTGAGTATCTGAATACGCTCCCGGCGGGTGGTGTGTCCCCAGGGAGTTTTCTCGTAGAACAGGGATGTGGGTTCCGGAAACAGGAAACGCGGGACATCCGGGAGCCAGAAGGCGAGCTCGTCGACCAGGGTCAGCGCTGAGGTGGTCTTTGTGACGAGGAGGAGAAGTGGACGCGGGTCGGCCTGATACAGGGCGGCGAGAACCGGGAGCCGCGCAGCCCGGCTCAGGCCCAGGCTGTTTCGCCTCTCAGGGGTCTTGAGGTCTGCCAGCAAGCGTTCAAAAGAATCGAGTTGACTGAGCGCGTCCAGCAGAGCGTTCATAATTCGTTCTGGTTGAAGCGATTCATGGCGGCCTCGATGCCGTCGGTGACGAACAGCAGGGCAGCCTCGGCGGCCCGTTCCAGCACGGAAGGGAGAACCTGCAACTGTTCCCTGGAAAAGTCCTGCAATACATAGTTCGGCGTCGCCATTTTGCCGGGCGGCCGGTCAATCCCGATGCGAAGCCGGGGAAATTCCTGTGTGGCGAGATGCTCGATGATCGACTTCATCCCATTGTGGCCCGCCGACCCGCCTTCACGCCTTGCCCGGATGGCCTCGAATGGCAGGTCGACCTCGTCGTAGACAACCAGAAGGCGTTCCAGCGGAATCTTGTAGAACCGCGCCAGCCCGCCTACGGCCTGACCGGAGAGATTCATATAGGTACGGGGTTTGGCGAGAACCAGGCGGCGGCCGCGATAATCGGTCTTGGTGACGAGGGCGCGCGATTCCACCCGCGTGAATGCTGCGCCCTGCCTGCGGGCGATCTCGTCCAACACCATGAAACCGACGTTGTGCCGGTTGTTTTGATACTTCAGGCCGGGATTGCCCAATCCGACGATGAGGTACATCTCGGCGGGTTCCTGAAAGATGCGCTTTGGCGTCATTCCGAAAAGCCCCATAGGCTTATTTCTCCCGGCGGTATCGGTATAAGGCCAGGGCGGCCAAAAGAAGCGGACAGGCGATTGCTCCTACCAGAACGGAATCCCGGATTGCCTGCGACGGCAGCTCGGCCGGGTTAGGGGGGAGGGCAGTGACGGTAGGTGGGGGTAGTGTGGAGGTCGCCGTAGGCGCCTGCCCGGGCGCCGGCGTCTCGGTGGGGGCGGGCGTATTGGTTTCAACCGGCGTATAGTTACGGACGCGGAGACCGTCGACGCGGGATTCCAGGACTTCACCGGACGTCAGTTCAACGGCGAGAATGAGCGTATATTGGCCGTCAGAAAGGCTGCTGGTGTCCCATTCGCCCAGCAAACCCTTTTCCACCGGGCGTGTAGCGTTTTGAATAATGAAGCGTGTGCCGGTTAGGTCGTCAGCATTGGAGAAGGCCAGGGTGTAGTTCGAGAAATCCGGCCCAAGGGCGTCGCCTTCGACGGCCACCAGGCCCTGGAGGGCCTCGCCTGAAACGGGAGTGAGGATGCGCGCCGAATTTTCGCCCTGCTGCCAGGGGGCGGCAAGTGCAAGGACGATTAAATGCAAAATAACCCGCCAATCGAATACCGGGCGCATCAGAGGCGAGTCTAGCACAAGGGATGGGGGCAGGTCAACGCGTCGCGATTAAGAAAACGATGAGATAGTGGATAGCAGGCAGTTGACAGTCGACAGCAGGAAGTGGATAGAGGTAAACAGGCAGCCGGTGGCGGGGCGCAGACCGGGGCAGAGAGGAGTCCAGATCGGCGGCAGCGGGCCGGTTTTGCAAAGCCGT
Source organism: Chloroflexota bacterium (assembly GCA_016191875.1). Classification (GTDB taxonomy): domain Bacteria; phylum Chloroflexota; class Anaerolineae; order Anaerolineales; family UBA11579; genus SCUK01. The sequence continues at coordinate 10,523 of JACPVG010000032.1, read as the reverse complement.
CTCAGATATGGTAGACTCAGCGTATTGGGTTGCAAGGCCCATAATCCACGTTCCAGGAATTTCAGATGGCCGACTCGCGCTCAGATCAAATGGTTAATCGACTCCGAGATATGCAGGCCGCGGCGGCGGATATTGTCGCTTCGGCGGTGGTGTCGGTCGATGGGCTGACGATGGCTTCGGCGCTGCCCAACGACGTTGAAGAAGACCGCGTTTCGGCCATGTCGGCGGCCATGCTTTCGCTGGGCGAGCGCATCGCCAGCGAACTGGGGCGGGGCGGGCTGGATGAACTCTACATCCGCGGCGAAAACGGTCTGGTGCTGCTGACGGCTGTCGGCGAAGAAGCGGTGCTGACGGCGCTGACGCGCGACGACGCCAAGCTGGGCCTGATCTTTCTCGAGATGCGGCGAGCCGCCGAAGACCTCGCCAAGCTGGTCGGATGAGGACACGCGACCACATCTCCGCCACCCTGTTGAACAGCCACTGGGGAGGGGCCGAACTAACGCCCTCCCCAGTTTCTTTTAACCGAAGCGACCCTGCTGGAACAAGCAGGTAGGAGGAATATGGATACGAAATACATTTTCATCACCGGCGGCGTGGTCAGTTCGGTAGGCAAGGGTGTGACCGCCGCCGGAATCGGACTGCTGCTGAAGGAGCGCGGTTACAAGGTCGCCATCCAGAAGCTTGATCCGTACATCAACGTGGACCCGGGGACGATGAGCCCCTACCAGCATGGCGAGGTATACGTGTTGGACGACGGGGCGGAGACCGACCTGGACCTGGGGCACTACGAGCGGTTTGTGGACATCAACCTGAGCCGGGTATGCAATGCCACGACCGGCCAGGTGTATGCTGATGTGATCGCAAAGGAACGGCGCGGGGATTACCTGGGAGGCACGATTCAGGTCATCCCCCACATCACCAACGAGATAAAGCGCCGAATCGGGCTGGTCGCCAAATCCACGGGAGCGGAGATCGTGCTGGTGGAAGTGGGCGGGACGGTTGGCGATATCGAGGGCCTGCCGTTCCTGGAGGCCATCCGGCAAATGCGCAGCGATGTGGGGCAAGAGAACTCGATCTACATCCATGTGACCTGGCTGCCGCATATCGGCGCGACCAATGAATTGAAGACCAAGCCCACCCAACACTCGGTGCGGGAATTGCGCGGCATCGGCATCTCGCCGCAGATGATCATCGCCCGCTCCGACCATCCCTTGAACGGCGACCTGTGCGAAAAGATCGCCCTGTTCTGCGACGTGGATGAAGAGGCCGTCGTTCCGATGATGACGACCGATGTGATGTATGAAGTTCCTCTGCTGCTCGAACAGCGGAGCGTGGCCGAGTATGTGCTGAAGAAGCTGGGACTGGAATCCAAGCGCAAACCTGATTGGACCTCCTGGGAGAGAATCGTGGCTGAAGCCAGGCGGGCGCGGCCCAAGGTGTGCATTGCCCTGGTGGGCAAGTATGTGGAATTGCACGATGCCTACATGAGCGTGCGTGAGGCGTTGAACCACGCGGCTCTTTCGCTGGGGGTGGATGTCGAAATCGAGTGGGTGCATTCCGCCGAGCTGGAAAAGGCCGGTAAGAAGGACGAGCTGTGGCAGAAGGTGCTGAAAGCGGACGGCGTGCTGGTGCCGGGCGGGTTCGGCAGCCGCGGAATTGAGGGGAAGATCCGGGCGGCGAAATACGCTCGAGAGAGCGGCACACCCTACCTGGGGCTGTGCCTGGGGATGCAGTTAATGGTGATCGAGTTCGGGCGGCATCTGCTCAAAGACGACAACGTGAATTCAACCGAGTTCGACCGCAGCACGGAGCACCCGGTCATTGACCTGATGCCCGACCAGCGCGCCATCACGGACAAGGGCGCGACGATGCGGCTGGGGGTTTACCCCTGCTGCCTGGAGCCGGGGACGCGGGCGGCTGCCGCCTATGGAACGCGCATGGTGGAGGAACGCCACCGTCACCGATTTGAGTTCAACAACGCTTACCGGGAGGCCTTTGCGGAGGCGGGGATGTGCTTTTCCGGCCTGTCGCCGGATAGCCGTCTGGTAGAGATCGCTGAATTGCGGGACCATCCCTTTATGGTGGGTTCGCAGTTCCACCCTGAATTCCTTTCACGCCCGACCCGGCCACACCCCCTGTTTGCGGCCTTTGTAAGGGCCGCCTGTGAAAAATCGGGAGTGGCTTACAATAGTGAGAAAACCGCAGCACCCGGCAAGAAAGGTACGCGGACAAAATCATGACAACGACCATTCGTTCAATCCTTGGCAGGCAGGTATTGGATTCGCGCGGCAACCCGACGATCGAGGTGGATGTGCGCTTGGCAGACGGCAGCCTGGGGCGGGCGGCTGTCCCATCCGGGGCATCCACCGGTCTGCATGAGGCGCTGGAACTCCGCGATGGGGAGAAGGACCGCTACGGCGGCAAGGGCGTGTTCAAAGCGGTTGTGAACGTGAACGAGACCATCGCCGGGGCGCTGGTGGGCATGGATGCCACGCGCCAACGCGATGTTGACCAGGCCATGCTTGACCTGGACGGCACGCCGAACAAGGCCAAGCTGGGGGCGAATGCCATCCTGGGCGTGAGCCTGGCGACGGCCAAGGCCGCGGCGGCAGCGCTGGGGCAGCCACTTTACCGGTACCTGGGCGGCGTGCATGCCCACATCCTGCCGGTGCCGATGCTGAACATCCTGAACGGCGGCGCACATACCGGCTGGCAGTCCACGGATGTGCAGGAATTCATGGTGATGCCGCTGGGCGCGGCGACATTTTCCGAAGGGCTGCGCTGGGGGGCGGAGATCTACCACGCGCTGCGGGCGGTGCTGAAAGAGAAGGGCTACACCACACTGGTGGGTGACGAGGGCGGCTACGCGCCGGCGCTCAAAGCCAACGCCGAGGCCGTCGAGACGATCCTTGCGGCCATTGAAAAGGCCGGGTACAAAGCCGGCGAGCAAGTTGCTTTAGCCCTGGATCCGGCGGCTTCGGAATTCTACGAAAAGGAAGAGGGGATCTACAATCTGCGCAAGGAGGGCAGGAAACTCAGCCGCGACGAGATGGTCGGATTCTGGAAATCCTGGGTGGAGCAATATCCAATCGTCTCCATCGAGGACGGCCTGGCAGAAGACGACTGGGAGGGCTGGGTTGCCCTGCAGGCAGAACTGGGCAGCAAGGTACAGTTGGTGGGCGACGACCTCCTGGTGACCAGCACGGCGCGCGTGCGGCGTGCCATTCAGGAGATGGCCTGCAACGCCCTGCTGGTGAAGGTGAATCAAATCGGGTCGCTGACCGAAACCATCGAGGCCGTCGAACTGTGCCAGCGGGCGGGCTGGAAGGCCGTGACCTCGCATCGCTCCGGCGAAACCGAAGACAGCACCATTGCGGACATCGTCGTTGCGTTGAACATGGGACAGATCAAGTCGGGCGCGCCGGCGCGCTCGGACCGGGTGGCGAAGTACAACCAGTTGCTGCGAATCGAAGAAGAGTTGGGGCCGGCGGCCGCCTACGCCGGTTGGGCGGCACTGGGAAGGTAAGAAACGGCTTCAGGCTCAGGAGAAGCCGAGATAGGGGAAATCTATTCTTCGTCCAGGATATCAGCCGGAGTCGGCCGGAGGGCTTCATCCATCGTCAGGCCTTCCTTGCGCATCCCGGGGCTGGGCGTGGCACAGTGGGGGCAGATGTTCCAATGCAGTTCCATCAACTTACCGCAGTGATGGCAGGCCTTTTTCAGGCGTGTCTGGCAGTCCGGGCAGACCAGCCAGGTTCGTTCAACCTGGCGACTGCAGCCCGGGCACAGTTGACGTTCCTCAATGGCGCGCAACAGGGACTCTTCTTCGAGGCTCTGCTGGTATTCCTCTTCCAGCGTGCGCGCCGGGCGCAGGATGAAATAGATCACCAGCCCGGGGAGGAACAGACCAGCCACGACCAGCGCCGCCAGAGTGCGCAGCAGGTTGTCGGCGGTGCGGCCGCGAATATCTCGAATCGTCCAGAAAATGAGGCTAAGCCACAGGGCGACCAGGAAGGCGCTGCCCCAGGCCGACAATGCCAGGAGGATGCTGTTAAGGGTGGTGGGGTTAAGCATTCCTCCGGGATTATAGCATGCCCTCTCTGGAGAGGATGATAGAATGGACGGCGTTGTCTCAACGGAGGTGCAGGTGTGACGAAGACCCGCCATGTGGCGATTCTGCTGTTCGATGATGTGGAAGTGCTGGATTTTGCCGGGCCGTTTGAGGTGTTCGCGGTGACAGCCGAGCTGAACAACAACGAGCCGTTTCGTGTGTACACGGTTGCCGCGGAGAAGCGGCCGATTCGGGCGCGGAATGGCCTGGTCGTCATCCCTGATTATGCAATCGCCGGCAGCCCTGAACCGGACGTTCTGGTTGTGCCGGGCGGGTTCGGCACGCGCAGGGTGATGAAAGATGCGGATATTGTGCAGTGGATTAAGAATCACGCCGCGGAGAAGGAACTGACGCTTTCGGTGTGCACCGGCGCGCTGGTACTGGCCGCAGCCGGGTTACTGGATGGATTGGAAGCCACCACCCACCATGAGAATCTGGATATGCTGCAAGCCATGCTGCCGGGCGGGCAGGTGACGGCCGAGAAACGCTTTGTGGACCTCGGTAGAGTTATCACCTCCGGGGGCATCTCAGCAGGCATCGATATGTCCCTGCACGTGGTGCGCCGCCTGCTGGGCAATGAGGCCGCCCGGCGTACGGCGGTCTATATGGAATATGGCGACTGGCGCACGTAACGCGCTCCTTGCCGTCCTCGTCTTCGGGCTGACGGGCTGTTCGGGGAACCCACAAACATCTCCAACTGCTGCCCCGGCTGCGCTGCAAGCAGCGGCCAGAGCGACTGTTTCCCCCACGGGTGAACCTTCTTCCCGGCCTACACAAACGGCGACGCTGAAACCGACTGAGGAGCCGGTTACCCTATTGCTGTTCACCGGGGTGATCGTACCGGCGCGGTGCGTGCAGGCGGCCATCGATGAACGCGGCGATCCGGATTATCTCTACGATGAACCGCGTCAATTGATTCAGGGGGCCGACCTCGCCATTGGAACTCTGAACGCGACGATTTCTGACTATCCGCCGCGCGCCGGCTGTCGCCCGACTTTCGTGCTGGTGGGCGGCAGCGAGAACGCCGATGCGCTGGCGCTGGCCGGGTTCGATGTGATGAGTGTGGCGACCAACCATATCAAAAACTGCGGCCTGACCAACTGCGGCGACATCCCCTTTGAAGATACGCTCGCAAACTTACGCCGTGTGGGAATCGCTCCGGTGGGCGCGGGGGCAAACCTGGCAGAGGCGCTGCAGCCAGTAGTCATCGAAGTGAACGGCATCAGGTTTGGGTTCGTCTCTTTGGGCCAGATCGAACCCCAGGCATTTGCCGGGCCAGACACTCCTGGCATCGCTGTGCTGGACGAGGCCAACCTGCGGGCGGCCATCGCCGCGGCCCGGGAGGTTGCAGACGTGGTAATCGCGATGCCACATTGGGGTCCGGAGGATGTGCCGAACCCAAATTATCTTCAGTTGGATCTGGCTCAGATCGCCGTGGATGCGGGGGCAGACCTGGTGGTGGGCAATCACACCCATGTGGTGCAGGCCGTCGAGATCATCGATGGCGTGCCAGTGTTCTATGGGCTGGGGAATTTCGTTTTCGACCAGACCTGGGCGCGCGACCACCAACAGGGAGTGATCCTGGTCGTCAGGTTCGTGGGCACACGACTGGTGGATTACAACCTGATACCCACCGTCGTGGACGGCGACGGCACCGTGCATTTCGCCGCCGACGCTGAGGCAGAGGAGATCCTGGCGCGTATCCAGGCCGCCAGCGAGAGGCTGCCACGCCGATGAGAGGATGTGCGCTTTGGGGGAAGCATCCGGCCAAGCCTTCCGCGTCGTTGAAGCATATTCTTTACACGCGCTCGAAACCGTGCTAAACTTCGGCTCGTCAATTCCGGTGACGACGCTCTCAGAAGAGGGCGTCTTTTCGTGTGCAGGCGATGCGAACGCTCGAATGGGATAGGGAACACCAACAGTTGAAGATGATCGACCAGCGGGCCTTGCCAGGGGAATTGAAGTGGCTGACCCTCTCCACGCATCTAGAAGTCGCTGAATGCATCCATACGATGGCCGCGCGCGGCGCGCCAGCCATCGGCGCGGCGGCGGCCTACGGCCTGGCGCTGGCGGCAGCGCGCAGCCGGGCGGCAAATGCCGAGAGCCTCAAGCAGGAATTGAGGCAGGCGGCGGCGCGGCTGGGAGCCACCCGCCCGACCGCGGTGAATCTTGCCTGGGCGCTGAAACGGGTGATGGCGAAGTCGGAAGGCTTTGCCGGTTCGGCCGCAGAGCTTGCCGCTCTGACACTGGCCGAGGCCGAGAGAATCGCCAACGAGGATGTGGATGCCAATGAACGCATGGCGGCTTTCGGCGCGGCGTTGATCCGGCCCGGAGAAACCGTTATCCACCATTGCAATACCGGAGCCCTGGCGACTGTTGATTGGGGGACGGCGCTGGGAGTCATCCGCAAGGCGCACGAGCAAGGCAAGGGCATCCGGGTATTGGTGGACGAGACCCGCCCGCGGCTGCAGGGCGCGAAGTTGACGGCCTGGGAACTCCAGCAGTATGGCGTGCCGTTCGAGATCATCAGCGACAACGCGGCGGGATACTTCCTCAGCCGCGGTGAAGCCCAACGCGTGCTGGTGGGCGCGGATCGGGTTGCCGCCAACGGCGACGTGGCGAACAAAATCGGTACCTATATGCTGGCGCTGGCGGCGCACGCCAACGATGTACCTTTCTATGTGGTGGCGCCAACTTCGACCTTCGACCACGCCGTTGCCAGCGGCAAAGAGATTCCCATCGAGGAGCGCGACCCGGCCGAAGTGCTCGAACTGGAACAGGATGGAATGCGGGTGGCGCCGGCGGGCGCACAGGCGCGCAATCCTGCTTTTGACATCACACCTCACACCCTGGTCACGGCGTTTGTGACCGAGAACGGCGTCGTTTACCCGCCTTACGAGAAAACACTTCGCGAGCTGAAGGCAGGCCAATGAACAAACCCAAATCCATCTTGCTGACCGGTTCGGTTGCTTACGATTACCTGATGACGTTTCCGGGCGATTTCCGGGAACACATCCTGGCCGACCGGCTGGAATCGATCAGTCTGTCCTTCCTGGTGGAGTCGATGGTGAAACGGCGGGGGGGCATCGCGCCCAATATCGCCTACACGCTGGCACTGTTGGGCGGGCGGCCGCAGGTGTTTGCCGCCGTTGGAGAGGATTTCGAAGACTACCGCCAATGGCTGGAGCGCAAAGGGGTGGATACAACCTTTGCCAAAGTGGTGCCCGGGAAGTTCACAGCCTCATTCTTTGCCACGACGGACAGGCAGAATGCCCAGCTGGCGAGTTTCTATCCCGGCGCGATGGGCGACGCCGCGTCGATGAGTCTGCACGACCTGCCGACGCGGCCCGACCTGGTGGTGGTCTCGCCCAACGATCCGGCTGCCATGCGGCGTATGATCCGCGAGTGCAAAGAGATGGAAGTGCCGTATGCCTATGACCCCAGCCAGCAGATCGTGCGTGTGGACAGCAGCGAGCTGCGCGAGGGCCTGGATGGGGCAACGGCCCTGTTCGTGAACGACTATGAATTCAGCCTGATCCAGAACAAGACCGGCCTGACACAAAGTGAGGTGCTTGGGCAGGTGGAGTTCGCGGTGGTCACGCGCGGGCCGCAAGGCGCGTCGATCTTCCTGAAAGAGGCGATCTACGAGATCGCGGCCGCGCCGACGGAGAGAATCGTCGACCCGACCGGAGCAGGGGACGCCTTCCGGGGCGGTTTCCTGACCGGGTACAGCCGGGGCTGGGACTGGGCGCTGTGCGGGCAGTTGGGGAGCCTGGCGGCCACCTACTGCCTTGAAAGCGACGGCCCCCAGGGACACGAGTACACGCGCGGGGAGTTTGTGGAGCGATTCCGCGAACTCTATGATGATGGCGGCCTTCTGGATGTGCTTTTATAATCCTCTGATTGCTGGCGAACGATAGCCGGCGACACGAGAGATCAAATCAATTGGAGTCGAAGATGGAAAATCACGATATCAAAGACCTGAGTCTGGCCGAGGGCGGCCGCCGGCGCATGCAGTGGGCAGAGCGCGAGATGCCGGTGCTGCGCACCATTCTGGAACGGTTCAAGAAAGAAAAGCCGCTGAAGGGTATCCGCCTTTCCGCGTGCCTACATGTGACCGCCGAAACCGCCAACCTGATGCACGTTTTGCAGGAGGGCGGAGCGGACGTGGTGCTGACCGCCTCCAACCCGCTGTCGACCCAGGACGACGTGGCGGCCTCGCTGGTCTCTCATTTTGAGATCCCGGTGTACGCCATCAAGGGCGAAGACAACGCCACCTATTACAAGCATATCCACGCGGCGCTCGACCACCGGCCGCATCTCACAATGGATGACGGAGCCGATTTGGTCGGGACGATTCACAAGGATCGGCGGGAGATTCTAGAGGAAATCGTGGGCGGCACCGAGGAGACCACCACCGGCGTGATCCGCCTGAAGGCAATGGCGGCGGACGGCGCGCTGGAATTCCCGGTGATCGCGGTGAACGACGCCATGACGAAACACTTCTTCGACAACCGTTACGGCACAGGCCAATCCACCATCGACGGAATCGTTCGGGCGACGAACGTGCTGCTGGCCGGCAAAGCCTTTGTGGTGGCCGGCTACGGCTGGTGCGGCCGCGGCCTGGCAAACCGGGCGCGTGGCATGGGCGCCAAGGTCATCGTGACCGAGGTGGACCCGATGAAGGCACTGGAAGCCGTGATGGACGGCTTCGACGTGATGCCGATGGAAGAGGCGTCCAGGGTTGGCGATTTCTTTTGCACAGTGACCGGCGACATCAACGTGCTGGATGCCAGGCACTTTGAAGTGATGAAGGATGGCGCTATCGTATCCAATTCCGGGCATTTCAACGTGGAGATCAATATCCCGGCGCTGGCGGAGATGGCGAAGGAGAAGCGGCTGGTACGGCCGTTCGTTGAGCAATACGAATTGAAGGACGGCCGCCAGATCCACATTCTGGGCGAAGGCCGCCTGATCAACCTGGCCTCGGCAGAAGGCCACCCAGCGAGCGTAATGGATATGTCCTTCGCCAATCAGGCCCTGGCCGCCGAACACATGGTGAAGAACGCCGATACACTGGCGAACACTGTATATTCCGTACCGCTGGAGATCGATCAGGAAATCGCCCGCATCAAGCTCGCGGCGATGGGCGTAAGAATCGATACACTCACTCAGGAGCAGTTGAAGTATCTGAGTTCGTGGGAAGAAGGCACGTAAGATGGCAAGCGGGCGGTAGATCCCACCTGCCTGGGTAGCAAGCAGAAGCCTTCAACGAAAGTCCCGGACGGGAAGCGCCCGGGACTTTTCCATTGTCATCATGGTTCCGGCTCCTCTGGCGCTGGCGTTGGGGCCAGGACGGCATCCACTTCGATGAGCAGGAAGATCAACTCGCCGAATGGCTCGCCCAGTGGCGTGTAGGCCTGCCAGCGGCTGGCGTAGGTGCCCGGCTCGTCAGGGGCGATGAAGAGTATATGAATCTGCGCCTCTGCGCCGGCGCGGGCGGGGAAAAGCGCCTGCTCATCCTCGGCGCCCAGCGGCTGGCCGTCGAGAAAGCGCAGGCGGTATCGGGCGTCCCAGTTGCAGGTGCCGTCATTCCTGACCAGCCAGATCTTGTCAATTTCTGCGCCGGGGGCGAACTTCGTGCCGTCTGGAACTGTGAGGTCCTCAACGAAGGCCAGCGAATTTGTGCAAGGCGGTGTAGGAGTGAGCGCCAGCGGCGTTGGGCTGGCGAGCGGTATCTGCGCCGGAGGCTGGGAGAGGGTGGGGGCGATGAAGTATTGGGGTGCAGACGCGGCCTGCTCTCCGCATGCGGAGAGCAGGAGCGCGAAGACCAAAATTATGAAGTAAAGCCGGTTTGACGGACGGTCAATCCATGTCCGACTCGAAAGCGAGTTCTTCCTCCGCCACGGCGCCTTCTTCGTCAGTGCTTTCTTCTGAAAAGCCATTTGGACTGATTTTGGCGACATGCGGCGGCGGCGCGCCTTCCGTGACCAGGTTCTGGCGGATGATGGATTCGATCTCACCGGCAACGGCCGGATTGTCGCGCAGGAAATCTTTGGCGTTCTCGCGACCCTGGCCGAGGCGCAGATCACCGAACGAGTAGAAGGCACCGCGCTTTTCAACGACATCCATTTCGACGGCGAGGTCGAGCAAGTCGCCGCTGCGGGAGATGCCCTCATTATACATGATGTCAAATTCCACTGTCCGGAAGGGCGGGGCGACCTTGTTCTTGACGACGCGCACGCGCGTACGGTTGCCGATGACCTCCTGGCCGGCCTTGATGCTCTGGATGCGGCGCACGTCCAGCCGGATGCTGGCATAGAACTTGAGGGCGTTGCCGCCGGTGGTGGTCTCCGGGTTGCCGAACATCACGCCGATCTTCTGGCGCAACTGGTTGGTGAAGACGACCGCC
>JACPVG010000030.1 GCA_016191875.1 Chloroflexota bacterium | reverse complement strand
TCTAACCACCACATCTGGTGTGACCCGCATAGGACTCGAACCTATAACCCGCTGATTAAGAGTCAGCTGCTCTGCCAGTTGAGCTAGCGGGCCGGGCGTTAAGCATCGGGGATTATACCCAAAAGGGGCCGGGTGTCAATCAATCCGCTACGTAGCCGATGCTGTTCTCCCCGCAGGCCGTCATCCTTAAGTTGGACGAAAAATTCGTCATAGAGAATCGCCCAAGGCGCGACGTCCTCTGGGCGCGTTTCGTTTTCAGGGCTGCGCGGTCAACACTACCGCGCAACTCGTCAGGGGAACACAGAGAAGGGATTCCAGATGGAGAACATGGAGAAACAGAACCGAAACATGGCCCTGACCATCGTCGCTATTGTGGCCGTCCTCGTCATCCTGGCGTTGGTCTGCGCCCTGGCCGGTCGGGCCGCGCCGGGTATGGAGGGCACCGCCACTGCCGACGCCATCGCCACCCAGGTGGCGCTGACCGTCACCGCCTCGTTCGGCACCCCCGCGCCCACGCCGACCGTCGGCTCGACCGCCACCCAGCCTCCGGCGCCAACACCCACGGCCACTTTTGCGCCCGATGACCTGCGCGCCGGCCTTGGCGAACCGCACTGGCGCGACGCCTTTGACAACGACGCCAACTGGACGCTTTACGATACCACTGAATCGCGCACCGAGATCGGAAACGGTTTCCTCTACTACACGATGAAGCAGCCCCAGGAACCCAGCAACTGGACCATCACCCGTCCGGAGATTCGGAATTTCTACCTGGAGGCCACCGCCACCACGCCCGGCCAATGCAGCGGGAAGGACCGCTACGGGCTGTTTTTCCGCGCTCCGGATGAGAATCACGGCTATCTGTTCGGCTTCTCGTGCGACGGCATGTTCCGCCTGGCAAAGTGGGATGGCCAGAACTTTGAAGTGCTGCTCGACTGGACCCCCAACGGCGCGATCCGCGCTGGAGCCAACCAGACCAATCGCGTTGGCGTGTGGCTGGAAGATGACCACTTCCGGCTCTACGCCAACGGTGTACTGCTAGCAGAATACGACGACGACCAGTTCAATGGTCGCAACCAGTTCGGCTTCCACATCGGGTCAGAGAACACTGCCAACTTCACCGTCGCGTTCGACGAACTGGTGTATTGGGAACTGGAGTGATCGCCGCGCCTAGAGTTCCGCCGCCCGCGCGGCCATCTCACGGCGCAGGCGGGCGGCGTCGCGCGGGTAGGCCCAGTAGAACAGCGTGAACAACAGGCCGCAGACGATCCACGGCACCGGGATGGTCCACAGCAACGCGGCGGTAAGTCCGATCGAATCGGCCAGTTTTCCGGTCACGTAGGCCACCAGGGCGGCAAACCCGCTCTCGATGAAGGTGGCCATGGCGAAGGCTGTGGCGCGCTGCTCCGGGAGCAGTGCGTTCTGCATCATTGGTTCCTTGGCGCCCTTGCCCGGCCAGGTGATGACCAGCGCTGCCGCGAAGCAATAGGCTGTCAGCCCGGCCAACGACCAGTTCTGCGCCTGAGTCAGCAACACCCAGGTGAGCGGCACGCCGGCGAACACGGCCACCTGCCCGATGGCCGTGCGGCCGTATTTCGGGTTGCGGGCGTCGGCCCAATCCCCCAGAAAACCGCCCAGCACCGTGCCCAGCGCCGAGCCGAACACGATGCCGGCGAAGGCAATGGTGGCCTGCTGTTCCACCAGGCCCAGTTCACGCACCATCCAGGTGATGAAATACAGCGTCATCACCACCCACGGCATCGACCCCGCCAGGCCTTGCAGGATGGCGACCCACACTGTCGGCACCGCCAGCACCCGGGCGGCATCCGCCGGCTTAATGGCGTAATTAGCCGCCGCTTCGGCAGTGATTCTGCCCTGCAATTCCGGCTCGGATGCCCCACGCACCGGCTCCTCCACGAACCACCACACGACCAAGCCTGAGACCACGCTGAACGCCCCCAGCGAGATGAACCCCCAGCGCCACAGGTCGGGCGTGGCCAGCAAACCCAGCCCCACCGTGCCGACCACGATGCCGAGTGTGCCGATGCCCTCCATGATGCCCAAGGCGCGGCCACGATGGCGGGCGGGATAGGCGTCCGCCATGATGGAAAACGTGGCTGGAAGGAGGCAACCGAGGCCAATCCCGGAGATAGCGCGCACGGCCAGTAACTGCCCATAGTTCTGGGTCAATCCGCAGGCCAACGTCCACAGGCCCCATATCCCCGTGCCGAACACAATGATCTTTTTGCGCGAGTACTTGTCCGCCAGGTAACCCCACACCGGCGCGCTGATGGATTGGAGCAGGTTGCGGATGGTGCCGATGGTGCCAAGGTTGGTGAAACTCAGGCCCCAGAGCGTCTGGAGGGTGGGAAACAACACAGACATCGCCTGGGCCTCGCCTTGGTCGATGAAATACCCGAACGAGAGCGCCAGCAGGGTGCGCCGCCGGCCGCGTTCTGAGGCCGGAGTCTCCTCTGGTTTTGAGTGGGACAGGTCAAGTTCCATGCGCTCTCCGGGAAAGGCGGGATTTGCCCAGTGTAGTGGAGGCGCGGGGGGATGTCAAACCATTCCAGACAGGCGATTGCGCCGCCGCACCCCGGCTATAATTGCCGAAACAGCAGCAAGGAGGCAGCATGGAATACCGGAATTTGGGCCGAACCGGCTTGAAAGTCTCAGAACTCTGCATGGGGACGATGCAGTTCGGTTGGACGGCCGATGAACCCGCCTCGCACCTGGTGTTGAGCGCCGGCGTGGATGCCGGAATCAACTTCATCGACACCGCCAACGTGTATTCGCGCTGGGTGGAGGGCAACGCCGGCGGGGTGGCCGAGGAGATCATCGGCCGCTGGATGAAAAAGCACAAGGTCAACCGCGACCGCATTGTGCTCGCCACGAAAGTGCGCGGCCGGATGAGCGACGACCCACTGGACGAAGGTCTCTCGCGCCGCCACATCCTGAGCGCGGTGGAGGCCTCCCTGCGCCGCCTACAGACGGACTACATCGACCTGTACCAGACCCATTCGCCAGACGAAAGCACGCCCATCGAAGAAACGCTGAAGGCAATGGATGACCTTGTGCGCCAGGGCAAAGTGCGCTATTTCGGGGCCAGCAACTACAGAGCCTGGCAGCTGATGCAGGCACTCTGGACCGCCGACAAAGACGGGACGGCCCGCTTCGACTGCCTTCAGCCGCATTACCACCTGCTCAATCGGGCGGAGTTCGAGCGCGAACTGGCGGCCGTGTGCCGCGCGTACGGCGTGGGTGTGATTCCCTACAGCCCGCTGGCGGGCGGGTTCCTCACCGGCAAGTACCGGCCGGATGCCGCCATCCCGGAAGACTGGCGCGGCCACACCAGCCTGCGGGTGAAAGGTTACATGACCGAACAAGGCTGGTCAACCCTGGCGCTGCTGGAACGGCTGGGCCAGGCGAAGGGCGGCAAGTCCATCTCGCAGATGGCGCTGGCCTGGCTGCTCTCCGACCCGCTCATCACCAGCCCGATCATCGGCCCCAAGAGTATGGAGCAGTTCAACGACAACATCGGCGCGGCCGGCCTGCGTCTGACGGAAGACGAGAAGAAGGCGTTGGACGAAGCGACGGCGTGGGAGGGGAGGTAAGTGGTAATTGGTAACCGGTAATTGAGTGAGTGGGTAGAAACAGGTAACCAAGCGTCAGGGTTGTCTTTCCGACTACTTGACCCCAAGACTTCAAGACTTCAGCACGCCTTCATGGGGTCGAAGTGGCGGCAGGCTCAGGCATCGGCTGCCAGGCCAGCAGCGCCAGGATGAGCCTGAGATTGACCTCGAATTCCGTGTCGTAGTGGTTGCTCAGTTCCACGTCAATGGCCGGGACGCCCTGCCCCGCCGACCAGTCCGCCAGCGTGCCAGTCATGTGGCAGCCGGTGTACGGCCCAGGATATGGATAACCGCTGGCTTCCGACAGATAAGCGGATAACGCCTCGGAGGTTTCGTCCAGGGCCGGGTAGAAGCCAGGCGCAGCGGCGTGGTAGGAGATAAGGGCGGTGAGTGGGTGATGCTCGATGACGAAGGCCATCAACGCGGCGGTCTCCGGCTCGGAGAGGGCGTACTCCCCGCCATAGATCGGCAGGTAATTCCAACAGCCCGCCTTGGGCCAGGTGGGCGACCAATCCTCAGTGGGGTAATTACGGTTCAGGTCCACGCCGTTGGCGTTGGCGCGGCCCTCGGTCTGATAAGGGAACTGGGCGCCGTCCACGTTGAATATGGGCAGGAAGTAGAGCGTCACATCCGGCGGAATCTCTTCCGTATGGCGGGCGAAGTGATCGATGAGCTCGAGCGCCAGCTGGCTGGTGTTGACCTCATAGCCGCCATGGATGCCGGCCATTACCAGATAGGCGCGCTCACCTGTGCCGAACCTCCAGACTTCGATTGGCCGCCCCTGCACGCTGTGGCCGATGACGATAGGCCCTTCGGAGAACGACTGGGGCGTGGCGCTGGCCGTGGCCTCGGGCGTTGGCGTCGGCTCCTGGGGCGGCGCGGCCGTCAGCAGGGCCAGCGCGGCCAGCGCAAGTGTGAGCGCGGTCTGGCTAATCTTCATCATGACTGCGCCTCCACAAATATGCCCATGCCGCCCAACCCAACAGGCTGATCAGAACGCCCAGATAGAACGATACCGGCCGGTAGATGAACTCCAGCGTGTGCTCCCCGGCCGGGGCCTCCAGACGACGCAGGCGGTCGGCGGGTTCCAACGGCCAGGGCTGGCCGTCCAGGCGCGCCTGCCAGCCGGGGTAATTCTGGTCGGCCCATACCAGCACGCCGCCGGCGGGGGCGGTGAACGCCAGCGTCAGGCGGTTCGCGCCCTTGACAAGAATCGTATACGGCAAATCGATTCGCCCGCAACACAACGCGCTGTCTTCGTCCGGAAAAAAATGCAGCCGCCCGGGCGTAAAGGAGTTCACCAGACCGATGCGAAAGGATGATGCGCCGTCCGCATCCGGCCGCACCAGCAGGCCGATGTCAAAGAACTCCAAGGACTCCTGCCAGGCGGGGTGTGCCTGCGCCTCCGGCATCTCGCCCGCGAACGCGAACCAGCCCACGACTTCTGCATAACCCGCAGGCACGAGTGGGTCAAAGTTGCTGGCGGAGGGGATGCCGTCCAGTAAATTGGCGTTGGGCAGCAGGGCAGCGCGCAGGGCGCGCCAATCTTCCTGAGTGTGGAAGTCGGTGAGCGACAGGAAG
This sequence comes from Chloroflexota bacterium, assembly GCA_016191875.1. GTDB lineage: Bacteria > Chloroflexota > Anaerolineae > Anaerolineales > UBA11579 > SCUK01. The sequence continues at coordinate 77,725 of JACPVG010000030.1, read as the reverse complement.
TGCCCGAACTTGAGCGCTTGCTCGTCCTCCGGCAAGAGGAAGGCGCGATGCCCGCCCGCCAGGCTACGCGCCAGCGCCGCAGACGGCAGGGATTCGGCATAGAGCGAGAGCGGCGCGCCGGGGTTCAGCCCCCAGCCCGCCACCAACAGGTCGGCGCACAGCCATGCGGCGGCGGCCCAAGGCCACCAGCGACGCGGTTGTAGGGACTGGCGCGCCGGCGCGGTCAGATGCAGCGCGCCGGCGCCCAACCCCCACAGCCCGGCCAGCGCCAGGGCAGGAACAGCCGTCGCCAGCCTTTCCGGGTAAGCATCCGGGGCGCGGCCGAGCAGGTACGCGCCCAGTCCGGCCCCCAGCGTGACCGCGAACGCGCCAGCCGTAGCCAGTCGCGACCAGTACAGGGCGCGGCCCTCCGGGCCGCGCCAACGCTCCGCCCCCAGCCCGGCCAGCAGCGCAAAGGCGACCTGCGCCCACAACAGCCAGCGCGCCGGGGCCTGGAACATATCGAAGGTGAAGGCGTGGCGGTAAAGAAAGGGAAAAACGGGAGTGTTCTGTCCGAGGGCAAGAACGAAGGAAACGAGTACACAGGTAAACAGGTAGAAACGGAGAGGTCGATCGTCGGGCGCGCGGCGCAGCAAAGCGTAGAGCGCCAGCAGCAGGCCCAGCACGCCCAGGTAGGCGGCGTCCTCCCAGTAGGCGGCAAAGCCCCAGTAGTCCCCCGCGGCCGGGCTGCCGAACAGGTTGGGGACCAGCAGCGTCAGGAATCGCCACGGCCAGAAGGAGTACTGCATCGCCAGGTCGTAGCCATATTCGCCGGCGCGCGCGGATTGGGAGAGATACTCGCCGGTCGGCAACAGTTGCGCCGCCGCCAGCGCGGCCGCCCAGCCGCCTGCCAGCGCAAAGCGTCCGGCGGCGCGTGCCAGCCCGGCGCGGCCATCCTTCTGCGCGCCCCAGAACAGGACCCAGGTGAAAGCCAGAAGCAGGGTGTACCAGGTCGTCTGGGCGTGTCCGGCCAGCAGCTGCATGGCGGCAGCCAGCGCAAACCACAGTAGCGACCGGCGGCCGGGCATGACCGCCAGACGGTAAGCGGCCAGCAGCACCCACGGCGTCCAGGCGACTGCGGCGTTAATGCTCAGGAAATGAGCGCGCGCCACCAGATAGCCCGACAGCCCGAAGGCCAGCCCGCTGACCGCCTGCGCCAGCGCGCCCCATCCAAGCGCGCGCGCCAGCCGGGCCATGCCCAAGCCGCCCCAGGCCAGGTGCAGGGCGGCCAGTGGAGCCATCGCCCAGGCCATCAACGGCAGGCCGCCCAGCGCGTACAAAATCAGATAGATCCAGGTGGGCGGGTAGAGCAGAGCCGATTGGTAATTGGCGAGCAGCGGCGCGCCGAACCCGGAGAGTGGATTCCACAGCGGCAGTTCGCCGGAAAGCAACGTGCGGGCCGCCTGTGCCCACCATGGCGCGAACTGGAGCAGTGGCGTGCCCCAGAAGATGGCCTTGCCGGTCAGAAAGACAGGCGCGTAAAGAATGAGCGGGGCGATGAAGATGAGAATCAGAGGCGAGCGAAAGAAACGCTGAATCATCTGAACAAAGTCAACGAGGCGGCGAGGCAGCCGGTTATGAGGGCGGCTCAGAGGAACGTGGCGATCTCGTCAAGCGGCTTCTTGGCGATGTCCGGAACGCTGGCATCCGCCGCCGGGTAGCCGACCACCAGCAGCAGGTAGGGTCGCTCGTTGGCCGGACGGTTGAGGATCTCGTTCAGGAAGCCCATCGGGCTGGGCGTGTGGGTCAACGTCGCCAGCCCGGCGTGGTGCAACGCGGCAATGAGGAAACCAACCGCGATCCCGACTGATTCCTGCACATAGTAATTCTTGACTTTCTTGCCGGAAGGCAACAGGCTGTAGGATTGCGCCATCACGGCGATCAGGTACGGCGCGATCTCCAGGAACGGCTTGCGCCAGTCGGTGCCGAGCGGGGCCAGGGCCTCCAGCCACTCCTGCGGGGCGCGCTCGCTGTAGAAAGCCTTTTCTTCCTCTTCCGCGGCCAGGCGGATGCGGCGCTTGACCTCAAGGTCGCTGACCACCACGAAATGCCAGGGCTGCATGTTCGCCCCGTTGGGGGCCGTGCCGGCCGCCCGCAGGCAGGATTCGATGACCTGGCGCGCTACCGGCCGGTCCGAAAAATCGCGCACCGTGCGGCGACGACGGACTTCGGCGTAGAAGGCTTCCGCCCGGCGCGCCATATCTTCGGAGGGAAACTCCTCGAACTCCAGCGGGATGAACCGGATTTCGCTCACGCCATGTCCTCCAGATACATCTCGAACCAGTAGGCCAGGTATTTCCACTCGCCCCAGTCGTCGTACACGGCCAGCATCTCTCTTTCGCTCGGCTGTCGGCCGTTGAAGTAGCGGGGGCCGACGAAGTCGCGGTAGACGGTATCGAAGCCCAGCCGGTCGTAGCGGCCGAGCAGCATGAGCAGGTTGGCGGCGGCATATGGGCCGATGCCCTTCACCGCCAGCAGCTGGCGATAGAGATTCTCCGAGGGGATGGCCGGGTCGAGCCAGGCCTGCAAGTCGAGCTCGCCGCCCGTGATGCGCCGGGCCAGTTCGTGGACATAGGGCGCGCGGTAGCCCAGCCCGGCTCTGGCCTCGAAACGCTTGAAAGGCACGGCGGCGATAGCCTGCGGCGAGGGGAAGGCCTTTTGGGACAAATCGGGCGGGAACGGCGCGCCCCATTCTTCTACGAGCGTGGCGGCCATGCGTTTGGTGCCGCCCCAGGCGATGTTGGTGGTCAGCATGGTCTTGACCGCGTCTTCCCACACGGTCGGCGAACGGAACATGCGCCCCAGTCCCTGTACTAGCCGCGACCACGGTTTGCCCCGCTTGCGGGCGATGCGGTAGAACGACGAGTAGTCGTCGTCCAGCCGCAGCATGTGCGCCACGCGCCGGCGCAGGAGGTTCTTGTGAGCGCCGGTCAGCGCGCCCTCGCTTTCCACCTTCAACCGCACCTGCGGCCCATCCGCCCAGACCTCCAGGCAGACCACTTCGCCGCCGGGGAGTTGCTCTACCCGGCGGAAGGACGGCTCTTCCTTATCCAGCGCGTTGGGAGCCAGCACCACCCAGCCGTGGGAGGAAATGGTGATGTAGAAGTCAAACGGCGGGACGGGGGTCAGGCGCAGGCTGGCAGTGGGCATGGCGCTATTGTACAAGGAAAAGGCGTACCGAAGTCTTGAGGTCTTGAAGTCCTGAGGTCCTGAAGTCTTGTCGTCGGGAAGCCAGCCCTGGACCTTGTTTCCCTGATACTTGTCTACTTGTTTACCTGTCTACCCATCATCGCGCCACCCTCGCGTTAAATTCCTGAATGAGCGCGTCGATCTCGCCCACCTGTCCCTGCACGCCGGTCCAGAATGAATCGTCGTGCCACTGGGCATTGAGTTCTTCAAAAGTCTTGCCCTGCTGCTCAACCCACGTGTAGTACTTGAGGTTGTGGATACGGCGGCGCGCCTGGTAGGACAGTTCCAGAAGGTTGTCGGTGCGCTCACCCAGCAGGTAACGCTGATAGTGCCCGGCAGCGTCCAGGGGGGTGTATGGGCCGTGTTCGGCGTGCATCTCTTCCAGGCGGCTGCCATACAGGTCCATCGAGTCGGTGAACACAGTCAGCACCATGTCCTCCGGGCCGAGTTCGTAGTATTTGGCGAACTTGATGGCCGATAGCATGTTGGCGATGCCGCTGAAGCCGAGCAGGCCCAGTTGCGCCACCACCGCCTCCGGCACGCCCGCCGCGGTCAGATGCGCCCGGCCCTCCAGTTCGTTGAACAGCCGGGCGATGTTGACCACCGCGTTGTCGTCTATCGCCACCACGATGTCAGTGTTCTTGACGTTGTGCACCCAGGGCACGTGCTTGTCGCCGATGCCCTCGATGCGGTGTGCGCCGAAACCGTTTTCCAGCAGGGTCGGGCATTGCAGCGCTTCGCTGGCGATGATCTTGCTGGCCGGGTACTGCTGTTTCAGGTAGTCGCCGCAGGCGATGGTGCCAGCCGAGCCGGTGGTGAGCGCCACGCCGCGATATACGCCACCGCCGGCCTCAATGACTTCCTGCATGGCGCGGCCGGTCACTTCGTAATGCCACAGGTAGTTGGGCATCTCGTCGAACTGGTTGAAGATCATCAGGTCCTGGCCGGACTGGCGCAGTTCCCAGCACTTGTCGAAGATTTCCTTGACGTTGGATTCCGAGCCGGGGGTCTTGATGACCTCGCCCGCCACCTGCGCCAGCCACTCGAAACGTTCGCGGCTCATGCCTTCCGGCAAAATGGCGATGCTCTCGCAGGCCAGCAGGGCCGAGTCATACGCCCCCCCGCGGCAGTAATTGCCAGTCGAAGGCCACACGGCTTTCTGGGTCGTCGGGTCGAACTGGCCGGTGACCAGGCGCGGCACCAGGCACGAGAACGCCGCACCGACTTTATGCGCCCCCGTGGGGAACCACTTGCCGACCAGGCCGATGATGCGGGCGGGGACGCCGGTGAGGCTGGCAGGCAGTTCGAGGGCGTTCACGCCCCCAAACCCGCCGCCGGTCTCTTTCGGTTCGTTCTTCCAGGTGATGCGAAACAGGTTGCGCGGGTCGAGATCCCACAGGCCGACCTTTGCCAATTGTTCCTTCACCGCCGCCGGCGTCCTGGTAGGGTCTTTCATCTGGGCGTACGTGGGGATGATGACGCCCCGCTCTTTAGCGCGCGCCACGGCGCGGGCGAGGCGGTCTGGGTAGGCCGTGAGGTCGATCATCGCGGGAGACTCCAATCTGGGTGAACTACGTGCTGAAGTGTTGATGTGCTGAAGTCCTGTTGTCGGGTAGTCCTGAAAACGGGACGGCCTGATACTTGTTTCCTTGTTTCCTTGTTTACTTGTGTACCTGTTTCGCTGATTTTGGCGCCTCGCGCACAATGTACAACGGCCGGCCGCGCACCTCGTCGTACAGTCGGCCGATGTATTCACCCAGGATGCCCAGCGAGATCAGTTGCACGCCGCCGAAGAACAGCACGGCAATCAGCGCGCTGGCCTGGCCGTAGAACGCCTGCGAACCGGCCAAGCGCAAGGCAACGACAACCGGGATGGCAATGATGCTGATGCCCGCCGAAATGAACCCCAGATAAGTGGCGAACTGCAACGGCGCGAAGGAGAAGCCGGTAATGGCAGTGAGCGCCAGCCGCATCATTTTGCGCACCGGGTAATGGGTCTCGCCGGAGAGCCGCGCGGCGCGGTGGTACTTCACGCCCGTCTGGCGGAAGCCGACCCAGGCCGACATGCCCCGCAGGAAGCGATGGTGCTCGCGCATCGTGTTCAGAACCTCCACCACCCGGCGGTCCATCAGCCGGAAGTCGCCGGTGTCCACCGGAATCTTGATAGAGGTGAGGCGGTTGATGAGCCGATAGAACGCTTTAGCGGTGAAGAGCTTGAACCACGACTCGCCTTTGCGGGTCTCGCGCACGGCGTACACCACCTCGTACCCCTCGCGCCAATGGGCAATGAGGTCAAGCATTACTTCGGGTGGGTCCTGCAGGTCAGAGTCAATGATGATGACTGCGTCGCCGCTGGCGTAGTCCAGCCCGGCGGTCACGGCGATCTGGTGGCCGAAGTTGCGAGCGAAGATGACCGGTTTGACATGCTTATCCTTTTTCGCCAGTTCGCGCATGCGCTCGGTCGAGCCGTCGGACGAACCATCATCCACCAGCAGCAGTTCCCAATCGCCGCCGGATTTCTTCATCGTTTCAGAGACGCGGCGGTATAGCTCATCAAGGTTGCCGATTTCATTGTAGATCGGGGCAATAATGGAAAACAATGGTTTCTTGGACATGGCTATATCTTCAAGCACTCTTTCAGCGCCGTCAAGTCCGGCGCGATGATGGGCGCGTCGCCGGCCGCCCGGATGGCGGCCTGGGTGTCCTTCAATCCCGCGCCAGTCAGCAGCGCCAGGCACGGGTCGTCCGGCTGGACCTGGCCGGAGCGGGCGGCTTTCGTCAGTCCGGCATAGGCGGCCGCGGCGGCGGGCTCCACAAACACGCCCACCTGCCCCAGGGAACGAATGGCGGCCAGGATGTCGTCGTCGGTCACGGTCAGGTAGGCCCCGTCGGTCTGGGTGGCAGCGCGCAAGGCGCGCAGGCCGTCGCGCGGCAGGTCCACCGAGATGCTGTCGGCCAGCGTGTGCGCCGCAACGGGTTGGATATCTTCGACTCCAGCGGCAAAAGCATTGGCTACCGCGGCGGCGCCCTCCGCCTGTACCCCGAACAGGCGCGGCATGCGTTCCAGCCAGCCCAGCGCGTGCAGGTCTTTGAACGCCTTGTGGATTCCAGCGATGATGTTGCCGTCGCCCACCGAGACAAACACGCACAGCGGTTTGGAGAGATTACGCTTCAGCAGCACCTGTTCCCAGATCTCCAGCCCGGCGGTCTTCTTGCCTTCGGCGGTGAAAGGGTTGTAGCCGGTGTTGCGGCAGTACCATCCGAATTCGCTTGCGGCTTCAATCGTCAGGTCGAAAGCCGCATCGTAGTTGCCATCCACCAGCAGCACCTGCGCGCCGTATACCCTCAGTTGGGCGACTTTAGGTTTGGGAGCAGTCTTGGGCACCAGAATGACGGCTTCCTGCCCGGTCGCAGCCGCCATGCCCGCCAGCGCCGCCCCGGCGTTTCCGCTGGATGCCGTGATGATGACCTCCGCCCCAACCTCGGCCGACCGCGCCACCAGCAGGGCGCTGGCGCGGTCCTTGAACGAGGCCGTCGGGTTGGTGCTTTCGTCCTTCAGCCACAGTTGCTTCAACCCCAGTTCAGCCTCCAGCCGCGGCGGGCGGTAGAGCGGCGTCCAGCCCACACGGCGCAGCGGCGTGCCGGGGTGGCCGGGGTCGCCCACCGGCAGCAGCGGCAGGTAACGCCACATGGAGAAGTCGGGGGAAGTCTGAAAGTCTGGAGGTCTGGAGGTCTGGCTGATGGCCCCGTAGTCCAGGATGACATCCAGGTTGCCGCCATCCGCCGGGCAGGTGTACGTCACCTCATCCGGCGCGTACGCTTTGCCACATACCGAGCACTCGTAACCTTTGAACTTCAGCACGTCCGCACCTCAGCACGTCTTTACATTTACGGAACTATCCATGTCCCCGTCTCGCCGCGCAGCGCCTGTGGGATGTGCTCCGGGTCGGTGATGAGCGCCTGTTGGCCGCCTTCTTGCAGGAATCGGATGCAGGCTTGAATCTTGGGCAGCATGCTTCCAGCGGCGAAGTGGCCCTCCGCAATGTACCCCTCGGCCTCGGCGATGGTAATGCGCTCCAACCATTGCTGCTCCGGCTTGCCAAAGTGGATGGCGACCTTCTCAACCGCGGTGGATATCAACAGCAGGTCGGCCTTCAGGCTGGCCGCCAGCAGCGCCGAGGCGTGGTCTTTGTCGATCACGGCCTCGATGCCGACGAGTTCACCCTGTTCGTTTTCGATAACGGGGATGCCGCCGCCGCCGGAGGCAATCACAGTGAAGCCGTTACCTACCAGATGGTGGATGGCCTCCAGTTCCACGATCTCCACCGGTCTGGGTGAAGGCACGACCTGCCGCCAGCCGCGCCCGGCGTCCTCGATGAACGTCTTGCCTTCCTGCATGCGTTCTTTTGCCGTGGCTTCGTCCAGAAACGAACCGATGGGTTTGCTGGGCTTTTGGAAAGCGGGGTCGGCCGCGTCCACCCGCACCTGGGTGACGACGGTGGCGGCGGCCTTGGTCATGCCGCGCTGCTTGAACTCGTTGCGCAGGGCGCGCTGGAACATATAGCCGATGGCGCCCTGCGTATCCGCGCCGCAGTAATCCAGCGGGACGGGATGCAGTTCGCCCATCGAAAGCTCAGACCGGCGCAGGATGAACCCGACCTGTGGGCCGTTGCCGTGCGAGATGACCACATCCCAGCCGTCCTGAATCATGGTGGTGATGTGGCCCATCGTCTCGCGGGCGGCCTCGTACTGGTCGGGAATCGTCTTGCGTTTGTTGTCCTTGATGAGGGCGTTTCCGCCCACGGCGACGACGGCGATTTTGTTGGGCATGCGCGAATCTCCTGAAGATATCAAATAAGCAAATGTCAAGTAAGCAAGTATCAGGTAAACAAGTATCAAATATCAAGGGTCAAAATCCGGGCTTTCTTCCAACAGAGACCGATTATCGGCATCATAGGTGGCGGCTTCCTCCTTGATGGAACGTTCGCCAAACTCGGCTTTGCCCGCTTTGGTCTGGCGGACGTGGTTCATCAGCCCGTTTAAGGTCTTTTCGGCTTCGCGGGTCATTGCATAAACTTCAGCAAAGAAGTCATCCGGAATGTAGCCGAGGTCTTTAGCAACGATGAAGTGGCTTAACGTTTCATTCAATGAGCCGCGCGCAATGGCGTAGAAGCGCAAGGCATCCAGGTAGTGGTAACGCCCGTATCCCTCAGCGATATTAGCCAGAACGCTCTTGGAGGAACGGCGAATCTGCTGAACCAGGTCGTACTTTTCATCAGCTGGCAGGGTCCGAGCGACGTGGTGCGCATTCTGCATCACATCCAGGGCCAATCGGTAACAGACAAGCTCCTCAAACCCTTGTCTGCCCGGCTTACCCGGCGACTGATAATTGGACCTGACCACCTTCATGCTGGCTCGCTCTCCTTTTCATGCGATACCCAATACCTGATACTTGTTTACCTGATACCCAATACTTGATACCTGATACTTGTATCCCTACCGCATCGTCAGGGCCATAACGGCCTTCTGGGCGTGCAGGCGGTTCTCGGCCTGGTCGATGACCGCCGATTGCGGGCCGTCCAGCACATCGTTGGTCACTTCGATGTCGCGGTCGGCGGGCAGGGGGTGCATGTAGATGGCATCGTCGTGGGCGGCGCGCATCTTGTCCGCATCCGTGATCCAGTCCTTATGCTGGTCCTGCATTTCCTTGCCCTTTTCGGCGTCGGTGGTGGTCAGCAGCGGGCCCCACGACTTGGCGTAGATGACATCGCCGTCTTCGAAGCCCTTTTTCATGTCATGCACCACGTCAAAGCCCACCTTGTGTTTTTTCGCTTCACCCTCGGCCTGGTCCACGATGTCGGACATCAGTTCAAAGCTTTTCGGATAGGACAGCACCACATCGGCCCCGAAGCGAGGCAGTTGCAGGATGAGCGACTGCGGCACGGAGATCGGTTTGAGATAGGATGCCGCATAGGCCCACGACACCACCACGCGTTTGCCGCGCAGGTTGCGGGTGCTGAACTTTTCCATGATGGTCATCAGGTCTGCGAGGCACTGGAACGGGTGGTAGACCTCGCACTGCATGTTCAGCACCGGGACGCGCGACGCTTCAGCCACCAGGTTGAGGTAGCGGTTGCCCACGCCCCACTCCACATGGCGGATGGCGATGCCGTCAAAATAGCGGCCATAGATGTTGCCGAGTTCGCGCTCGGTGTCGCCGTGCGAAATCTGGGTGGTGCGCGATTCAATGAACGCGCCGTGACCACCGAGTTGGGCCATGCCGGCCTCGAACGAGCCGCGCGTGCGGGTGCTGGAATAGAAGAACAGCATCGCCAGCACCTTGTCGCGCAGCAGAGCGTGGGGTTCGCCCAACGCGCGCTTGCGTTTCAGATCCCAGGCCACATCCAGGACGGTTTCTACTTCTTCCTTGCTGAAATCCAGGTCGCCGATCAGGTCTCGGCCTCTTAAATCGGTTTGCATGATGCACCTCGAAGATAATAGGTAATAGGTAACTGGTAATTTGGTAATTGGGATCGCCGTCGGGAAACCTCCTCATCCACCGTTGAGCAATGAAGGCAGGATGGCGTAAAACTCGGTGGCTTTCACAACCTCATCCAGCGCGACAGAGTCATTGACGGTGTGAGCGGTCACTTCGTCGCCGGGACCGAAGCCGATGCTGGGGATGCCGGCTTTGCCCGCCCAATAAATGCCGTTAGTGCTGAAGTTCCACTTACCGCTGGGCGCCTCCGGCAGGCCAATGAGCACACGGGCCCGCTGGCCGGCCTGCACCAGCGGGTGCTCGTCTTCCAACGCCCAGGCAGGGAAATACTTGTCCACCGGAAAGTCAAAGCCGGTGTAGGAGGGGGTATCGTAGAACATTTCCTCCACAGTCACAGAGTCGCGGAATTCAGCAGGGATGAGGTCGCGCACCTGCTGAATGGCTTTCTCCTTATCTTCACCAAAGGTCAGGCGGCGGTCCACGAACAGGGTGGCCTCATCCGGCACGGCGTTAATGCTGGGGGTCCTGACGTGCAGGTCGCTGGCGGTGATCTTGCCATGGCCGAGGAAAGGATGGTCGCCCAGGTGCGGTTCCAGGTCGCGGATGCCGGCGATGACCGGCAGTAGTTTGTAGAGCGCGTTATCGCCGAGGTGGTTGCTGGCGGCATGTGCGCTCCGGCCCTTGCTCACCACTTCCATCTCGACGCGGCCCTTGTGGCCGCGGTAGACCTGCATGCGGGTTGGCTCGCCAATGACGACGAAATCCGGCCGTACCCTGGGGTCAGCCTCCACAAAGGTATTGGGGGCGATGCCATCGCACCATTCTTCCATATTGCCGAAGTAGTAGGCTGTCCAGCCCTTCAGCAGGCCGAGGTCGCGGGCGATGGCGAGGCCATAGACCATGCCCGGCGTACTGCCTTTCTCATCGCAGGCGCCGCGGGCATAGAGTATGCCGTCCTCCACCTTGCCGATGAAGGGGTCCCAACCCCATTCCTCCGGGCTGCCGATGCCAACGGTGTCGATGTGTGAGTCCATCACAATGATTTTCCCGCCGCTGCCGATGCGGCCGAGGATGTTGCCCATCTGGTCAAAGCGGACTTCGTCGTAACCCAGGGAGCGCATCTCTTCGGCGATGCGCTCTCCCACTGGTCCGATCTGGGAATCCATGCTGGGAATGGCGACAATCTCGCGCAGGAATTGGATAATGCGCTCGCGCTGGGCAGCGACGCGGGATTGGATTTCTTTGACAGTTTGTTCGTTCATGGTTGGCTCCCAGAGGTAATTTGTAACTGGTGATTTGTAATCGACTCCACTTCGTAAGTGAAATTGCCAATTACCGGTTACCCATTACTAATTTTGTCTCACTTCCCCACCCGCCGGACAACGTGGAAGTGAAAGTAGCCGGGCAGGTAATAGGAATAGGAATAGTCCACCGCCCGGCCTTCGCCGGTATACAGCAGCGCCTCGAAATACAACAATACGTCACGCCGCTGGATGCCAAGCGCCTTGGCGATCTCCGGATCGGCGGCAACGGCGTTGATTGACGTATGGGAAGTGGTCAGGATCAGTTCGTCGGACTGCACCATCAGGTCCAAGACCGAGCCGTTGAAATCGCGCTGGAGTCGTTGGGCGCTGATGACATCCGCCGGCAGCGTATCCACCAGGTACGCCACCGGGCGGTCTTCGGTCTCCATTACCCACGAGACCTGAATGACTTCCTTGCTGGCGCGCAGGTCCAATTTTTCTGTCTCGCGCGGCGTCGGGGGCCGTTGGTCAATCTGGTAGATCCCCATTCGGACGGTCAGGCCCATTCGCCGCGCCAGAGTATGGATGCTTTGCAGCACTTCCAGGCCGGTCTCGATCACCTGCGGCGTCTGGGCCACGAATGTCCCAACGCCCTGCCGCCGGTGGATCAGGCCCTCGGTCTCAAACGTGCGCATGGCTTCGCGCAGCGTGGCGCGCGAGACGCTCAACCGGCGCGCCAGTTCCGGTTCGGAGGGCAGGCGCTCGCCGGGCGGGGTGCTGGCGATCAGCCGCCCCAGGTCGTCGTGCAGTCGGGCGGAAAGGGGGGCGGTGCGGGCAGAGGTCATAAGGAAGTCCCGAAGTCTTGAAGTCTGGTGGTCAAGTTCCTTGATCCGTGTTTGCCTGTTTTCCTGGCTTCACAATTGCCAGCTCGCGCCCCAGCCCGCCAGCAAGGACTGGTACGCCGGGTCATCGTAGCGGGCGAGGGTAAACGCTGGCGCGTAGTCTGGCAGCATCGCGCCGGCAATGTGCCCGGCCAGCAGTTCGGCCAGCCCGGCGGCGGCCATGATGCCATAGCCGGACATCGCCCCAATCACGTAGCCGCCATCCAACGGCAGCGGCCCGGCCAGCGGGCGGTTTTCGCGGGTTTTCGTATAGTAGCCGCCATCCACAAAGGGCCGCGGCATCTTCCCGATGTAGGCGCGCATCCCCGGCAGGACGCCGCGCAAGCCGCGCACCGCCAGTTCGGCCGCCAGCGGGTCGAAGGCTGGCGGGAAGGTTGGCTCGACCGGCTCATTGTGAATATCCCAAAGGACAAGGATGCTTTCGGCGGCCGGGTCGCCTTCGGGGCGGGTGTGCGCGCCAGCGGGCAGGGTTTCCAGCAACCAAGCCGTCGCCGGGTCCTCGGCCAGCATGGCGCGCTCGTCGTCGCTCCAGTCCAATGCCTGTTCGTCGGCGCAGATGACCAGCGGGGCGTCGCGACCCACCGCGCCAGCCGTGTCATTGAACGCCGATTTAAGGTGCAGTTCGTTGAACATCGGGAATTCGACATCCAACAGCCGTCCAACCTCCGCGAGGCGCGGCCCGGCGGCGTTGATGAAAGTATCTGTCTGGATATCAGTTCCATCGGCAAGGTGCACGCCGCTCACCCGCCCGGCGGCGATATCCACCGCCTCCACTCGCCCATTCAGCAATTCCACGCCGGCGGCGCGCGCCTCGTCCAGCAGCCACATGCCGTACTGCTGGGCGCTGAGCCACCCGGCGCGGCGCACGTGCAGCGCCGCGGCCACGTCCGGCGAAAGATAAGGGAAGTTTTCGCAAATCATGCCGGGGTCGATCAGCAGATCGACGCCATCGGGGCCGACGGCGTAGCCCTCGGCGCGGTGCGGCACATAGCCGTTGCCGCTGCGATGCTCCCGCAGCGCCCCCGCCCCCAGCCCGGCGGCCTCCTCCGCAGACGCGCGCAGGGCCGGGATGCGGCCCGCATCGATCGTCACGTACAGGTAGCCGCGCTGGTTGAGGTGGAACAGGTTGCCGCACGCCGCCGCGAATTCCTCCATCAGGTCGATGCTGCGATTCATCAGGCGCACCATGGCGTCGCCCGGGCCGGGCCACCAGTTGCGGTAACACTCGGTGGATTTATCGCTGGTGAGGGTGAGCGGCGGGCGCTCATCCACCAGCAGGACGCCCTTCACGCCATGCCGCACAGCCAGAAAGTACGCCGCGCTCACGCCGGCAATGCCAGCGCCGCAGATCACAACGGAGGCCGAACGTGAGGGTGTCATGGGATATACGTAGACAGGGAAACAGGCAGACAGGCAAACGCGGAAACCGGCGCAAAGCGCAGTGGACTGCAAGACCCCAGGGGCTCTCGACCTCCGGATTTCAGCACGCTTTTATACCTCCGCCATCAGCCGCTTTGCCGCGGCGTTGTGTTTTTCAACCAGCGTTGGCAGGTCCACCGTGGTGAGTTGGCCGTCTTTGACGATGAAACGCCCGCCGACCACCGTGTAGGCCGCCTTCACCGGCTGGCAGAAGACAGCCGCCGCCAGCGGGTCATGCAGGCCGCCGGCGAAATCGAGGGCGTTGAGGTCGAGGGCGAAGAAGTCGGCGCACTTGCCCGGTTCGAGCGAACCGATGTCCGTCCGCCCCAATACCGCCGCGCCGCCGCGCGTGGCGATCTCCAGCGCCTGGCGGGCGGTCATCAGCGGCGGGGCAGCCTCGCCGGAACGCGATGCCCCGGAAACGCCCGCGCCGAGGCGGGAAAGCAACATCGCCTGGCGCGCTTCGCCCAGCAGATGGCTGCCATCGTTGCTGGCCGAGCCATCGACCCCCAGCCCAACGTTGACGCCCGCGCCAAGCAACTTGAGCACCGGCGCGATGCCCGAGGCGAGGCGCATGTTGCTGCTGGGGCAATGGGCCACGCCGCAGCCGGTGCGGGCATACACGCCGATCTCGTCGTCGTTCACGTGCACCGAATGGGCGAACCACACGTCTTCCCCCACCCACTCCAGCGACTCCATGAAGGCCACGGGACGATGGCCGAATTGCTCGATGCAGAACTGCTCTTCGTCTTCGGTCTCGGCCAGGTGGGTGTGCAGGTGCACGCCGTACTGGCGCGCCAGCCGGGCGGTTTCGCGCATCAGGTCGGGCGTGACCGAGAACGGCGAACAGGGCGCCAGGACGATTTGAGTGAGCGCGCCGGGTTGCGGGTCATGATAATCCTCGACCAGGCGCGCCGAATCGTCCAGGATGGAGGCTTCGTCCTCCACCACCCGGTCGGGCGGCAGGCCGCCCTGGCTCTCGCCCAGGCTCATGCTGCCGCGCGAGGCGTGCAGGCGCAGGCCGAGCTCGCGGGCGGCGTGTATCTCGTCGTCCAGGCGCGCGCCGTTGGGGAAGATGTAGAGATGGTCGCTGGCGGTGGTGCAGCCGGAGAGCGCCAGTTCCGCCAGGGCAGTCTGCGTGGAAAGGCAGATGTCTTCCGGGGTCATCCCTGCCCAGATGGGGTAGAGCGTCTTCAGCCAGTTGAACAGGTTGGCGTCCTGCGCCGCCGGGACGGCGCGGGTGAGCGTCTGGTAGAAGTGGTGATGGGTATTCACCAAACCTGGCAGCACGAGGTGGTCGTGCAGGTCCAGGACGATGTCGGCGTCGGCGGCATGGGCCAGCACCTCGGCGGTCGTGCCGGCGTGCTCGATAAGGCCGTCGCGGGCGAACAACGCGCCGTCGCCGATTTCGCGGCGGGCGTCATCCATCGTCGCCAGCAGGCCGATGTGTTTGATCAGCAGAGTGGACATGGGCGAAAGTCGGGAGGTCCCGCCGCCGTGTTGTCTAGTTGTCTGACAAGTGAAATTATATCACCCCACTGGGGAGAAGAAGTGCGAATGCATGAGTGGTTTACAAGACCCCGCGCGCTGGTGTGGCGCACGGCGCTAGCGCCGCGCCCGGCCGATGAGCACAAAGCCCAGAGCGGCCGCCAACGCGCCGTACACCGCCCACTCAATTTCACCGGTCATGAAACTGCCCGGCAGGATGTTAATGCCCTGAAGGAAAAACACGCCGCCTATCAGGATGAGCAGGATACCCAGGATATTCAATGCTCGTTTCATCGCTCACTCACCTTTCAAAACCGAGTCGATTCAGAGCATAACACAGCCGAATTGAAGTTTACATTGTCTCCTGGGTCAAGAAACCAACAATCCTCCCGGAGGTTGGCTCCTACTCTGCATATTTTTGCAGACATTACATAGCAAAAACCTCCCGTGTGCCTGGCGACACGAGAGGTTGAATAGTGGATGTGTGGTTCAGGGGTTGGCTGGACGCAGCGTGAAGGCAATCGCCTCAAAGTAGTGAAACTCATAGGCCAGTCCGGCCACCAGCATCGGCGTGCCGTTCACCTGCGTCACCAAAACGCGGATGGCGACGTCGCCTTCGGTCTTTGGTTCCACGCGGAATAGGACGCCGGTCAGGCCGCTGGGCAGCGTGACGTCCTCGGCGGTGTAGGCATAGCCGGCGAACTCATCGTGGCGCTGTTGGATCAGTTCTTCGTAGGTCGCCCAGTTCACCGGGACGATATCCAGCTTCTCGACACCGGCGGGCAGGCTGTCCTGGTCGGTCTTGACGCCCGGTTCGGGGGTCGGCGCGGGGCTGTAAATCGAGACGGTCGCATACGGCAGTTCCGGCAGAGCGGTAATGCTCCAATCCGCCGGGTAATCGAAGGCGAATCCCACTTCCGGCTGGGTGAAGGTGGCGACGGCAGTGAGTTTGCCGATGAGCGTCACCGGCGTCGGGGCCAGTGCGGCGGGCTCCCGGGTTTCGGTCACCTCAGGCACGGGCAGCGTAGTGACGACCTCTACCGGTTCCGGGGCTGGTTCAGCGGCCGCGCCCGGGCTGCACGCCCCCAGCGCCAGTGCTGCCAGCAGAGTGAAAACGATGCTTCGCATCATAGAGAGTGCTCCAATCCTTTTGAGATGTATGAATGCCGCTGAACTATACGCCTGCCCTGCAATTCTGTCGTCCGCCCATTGGAATAGACTTTGCCTCCCACAAAAGAAGGAGCGGGCAACCGCAGCCCGCTCTCTTTGCGCCTTCGCGGTCTCTCAGCCGTCCGCCAGTTCGGCCGCCCTCAGCGTATTGGAGAGCAGCATGGCAATGGTCATCGGCCCCACGCCGCCCGGCACCGGCGTGATGGCCCCGGCCACCCCCAGCGCCTCGTCGTAGGCCACGTCGCCTACCAGGCGCGTGCCTTTCTCGGATTCGGGGTCATCGATGCGGTTTACGCCCACGTCAATGACCACCGCGCCGGGTTTGATCCAGTCATTCCTTACCATCTCCGGGCGGCCCACCGCGGCCACCAGCACGTCGGCCGCGGCGCACACGTTCTTGAGGTCTTTGGTACGCGAGTGGCACACCGTCACCGTGGCGTTAGCTTCGATGAGCAGCAACGCCACCGGCATGCCCACGATGTTCGAGCGCCCCAGCACCACGGCGTTGGCGCCTTCCAGTTTCACGCCGCTGCGCTCCAGCAGCAGCATCACGCCGGCCGGCGTGGCGGGCAGGAACAGCGGCTTGCGGCCCTTCTGCGCCAAGCGGCCGATGTTGAGCGGATGAAAACCGTCCACGTCCTTGCGGATGTCGATGGCCTGCAGGACGCGCTCTTCGTCCAGCCCCTTGGGCAGCGGTAGTTGCACCAGGATGCCGTTCACGGCCGGGTCGGCGTTCAATTTCGCCACCAACGCTTCCAGTTCGGCCTGGGGGGTATCGGCGGGCAGTTCGTGGTAGAAGGACTGGATGCCGGCCTTCTCGCAGGCCTTGCGCTTCATCTTCACGTAGACGTGCGAGGCCGGGTCGTTCCCGACCAGCACGGCTGCCAGGCCGGGCCGGGTTTTCCCCACCGTCAGGCGCGCTGCCACCTTTTCGGCCATCCCGGCGCGAATCTCGTTGGCGATGGCAACGCCATCCAGTATTGTCGCTGTCGTCTTGGTCACCATGTGCTTTTCCTTCGCATTGGCAGGTCGCTTGCGCGTTTCGGAACAATTATGACCTGAGCGCGCTGAATTTACAACCGGACGGATGTCCCGAAAATCATCCTGGTTTGTCCCTTAAGAAACATGGTTGACGTGCTGAGGTCGTTCGCTTCGATACTTGTCTACTTGTCAGCCATTCTCCGTCCTTGACATCCCATCTGTTTGTATTTATAATCATTCTAATTTAGGAATGATGCGAAATTGGATACCAAGTTGACCCAAACTCTCGAAAATTCCTCACTGTCCCTGGCACAGGCGCTCAAAAGGGCCGGGCTGCGGCTCACCCCGCAGCGGCTTGCCATTTTGCGCCTGCTGGCAGACAGTCGCGAGCATCCCAGCGCCCAGATGATTCACCACGCTCTGCTGGCCGAATATCCCTCCCTCAGCCTGGCGACGGTCTACAACACGCTCGAAACGCTGGTGGAAATCGGCCTGGTTAACGATCTCGGTAGCGTCGGGCCAGAGGGCGTGCGCTACGATGCCGACGCCACTCCGCATGTCAACCTGGCCTGCACCCGCTGCCACAGAGTCATTGACCTGCCAAGCCATCACGTCCGCCACCTGGAAGAAGAGATCGCCGCCCAATCCGGTTACGCCATCAAGGGCGGCCGCGTGCTCTATTACGGCCTGTGCCCGGAATGCCAGAAAGCGACATCGCAGTAGCCCATGGAAAACACCAAACCCCGCCCCACCCCCCTGGAACTGCCCGGGTGGCTCACCCGCCAGAAAATCGAGCCGCTCATGCCGGTCATCACGCTTGCCTCCGGGCTGAGCGGTTACTTCGTCGAACGCGCCTTGGGCCACACGCCGGCCGTCTACCTGCTCTACACTCTCGCCTTCTTCGCCGGCGGGCTGTTCGGCGTACTGGACGGCTTCGCCCTACTGAGACAACGCCAGGTTGATGTCAACCTGCTGATGATCTTCGCCGCGTTAGGGGCGGCGGCCATCGGCCGCCCGGCCGAAGGCGCCACACTCCTGTTCCTCTTCTCGCTTTCCGGCGCGCTGGAAGGCTACGCCATGGATCGCAGCCGCCAGGCCATCAGCAAACTACTCGATCTGCGCCCGGCCACCGCCAGTGTGCGCCGGGGCGCGGAGTGGATCGAAGTCCCGGTGGAAGACCTGCGCCTCAAAGATACGGTACAGGTCAAGCCCGGTGAGCGCTTCCCCATCGATGGCGAAGTGCTCACCGGCGCTTCCCACGTCGACCAGGCCACCATCACCGGCGAATCGTTGCCGGTCTACAAGGAACCTGGCGACCCGGTCTTCGCCGGGACGGTGAACGGCAACGGCGCGCTGGAAGTGCGCGTGACGCACCTGGCTGAAGACACCACCCTGGCGCGCATCGTTCAGATGGTGGAAGAAGCCCAGCACCGCAAGGCCAAAACCCAGCGGCGGCTGGATGTGTTCGAGCAGTACTATTCCGTCACCATCATCGGCGTGACGCTGCTGCTCATCGCTGCGCCGATCCTCATCTTCGGCAACGAGTTCCACCCAACCTTCTACCGGGCCATGACCTGGATGGTGGTGGCTTCGCCCTGCGCGCTGGTCATCTCCACGCCCGCCAGCATCCTCTCGGCCATCGCCAACGGTGCGCGCCGCGGCGTGCTCTTCAAGGGCGGCGCGCACCTGGAAGCCGTGGCGACCGTCAAGGTCATCGCCTTCGACAAGACTGGCACGCTCACCACCGGCAAGCCGGGCCTCACCCACATCCAGACCTGCTGCGAACTGAGCGAACGCGACCTCCTGCGCCTGGCCGCCGCCGCCGAAAGCAGCAGCGAGCACCATCTCGCCAGGGCCATCCTCGAACGCGCTGAGGCAGATGGGCTGGCCTACCCGGAGGCGGAGGCCTTCGAGGCCCTGCCCGGGCTGGGCGTGGCGGCCCGCGTGGAAGGCCGCGACCTGCTCATCGGCAATCGGCGGCTGTTTCGCGAACGCGGCCTGGAGCTCGAACCCGGGCTGGCCGCCGACCTGGATCGCCTGGAAGCGGAGGGCCGCACCGTGATGCTGGCGTATGGCGCGGACCGCTGGATGGGCTTGCTGGCGGTCGAAGACACCCTGCGCGAGGAAGCCCCGGCCGCCGTCCAGGCTCTGCACGACCAGGGCATTAAGGTGGTCATACTGACCGGCGACAACCCGCGCGTGGCCGCCCACATGGCCCAGGCCGCCGGGGTGGACGAGTTTCACGCCGACCTGATGCCGGAGGAGAAAGTGCGCCTGTTGGAAGACCTGCGCCGCCGCTACGGGCCGGTGGCGATGGTGGGCGATGGCGTGAACGACGCCCCTGCCCTGGCCGCCGCCGACGTGGGCATCGCCATGGGCGGGGCCGGCACCGACGTAGCGCTCGAAACCGCCGATGTGGTGCTCATGGCCGACAACCTGGCGCACCTCTCCCATACGTTGGGTCTGGCGCGCCGGGCGCAGCGAGTGGTCTGGCAAAACCTGATCTTTTCGATGGCGGTCATCCTCGTGCTGATGATTTCCACCTTCGCCATCGACCTGCCCCTGCCGCTGGGCGTAGTAGGACACGAAGGCAGCACAGTGGTGGTGGTGCTCAACGGCCTGCGCCTGCTGGGTTACCGGCAGACCTAGCCCCTGGACACGCACGCATCTACAGACACCCGACTTTTGCTAATAGCCGGATGGTTCTGTTCTCGCGTAGTAAAATCACTCCCGAACCCGACCAAGGATATGCGATGAAACGAGCCATTCTTCCCATTCTGATTCTCACCTCGCTCTGGCTGGCCGCCTGCGCCTCAGGTAGCGGAGAAGCCGATGGCGCCGCGGCCGCTATCCAGAACTACATTCAGGCCATCGTCGCCCAAGATGAAACCGCCGCCGCCGCCCTCTCCTGCGCCGCCTGGGAGGCGGAAGCCCTCACCGAAGTGCACGCCTTCGATGGCGTGACCGCCCGCCTGGAAGATTTTTCCTGCGTCGAGGGCCCCACGGAAGACGGCACCATCGTCAACTGCACCGGTGCCATCATCGCCACCTACCAGGGCGAAGACCGCCCCCTGGACCTGGCAGCCCGCGCCTACCTGGCCGTTCAGGAAGGCGGCGAGTGGCGCATGTGCGGATACAAATGAGGAGTTGCTCAAGAATCAGGTAAACAGGGAGTTCCATCTCCGTATCACATTGACTTCCAATGACCCAAACACCTGATGACCTGGCCGCCTGATTTCTGATCGCCCAGTTGCCCAATTCCCTTCCATCAATGAAACGTCTCCTTACGCGCGAAAACCTCTACGCCGTCCTGCTCTGCCTGTTGGCGATCGTGATGGTCATCATGACCGCCAACGCCGCCCCGACCTGGATCTACCAGGGGTTTTAGTTCCGTGACCCTGGCACAGATAGGCATCTTCGCCGCGCTCGGTCTGCTGGCGGGTGCAGTGCAAACCCGCTTGCCGCGCCGCTGGGCGATGCTGGCGCTGAGCGTGCTGGCCGTGTTCTGGCTTCAGCCCGCCCTGCCCATCCGCGGGCTGGATTTCTGGCTGCCGCTGGTCTCCCTCGGCTTGAGCGCCGCCGTCTGGGCCATCACCCTGCCGTCAGGGATTCGGGCGGAGCGCCGCGACGGCATCGCCGGGCTGGTCATCCTGGCGCTGGCGCTGGGCGTGGCGCTCACCCGCCACCTGCCCGGCCTGTGCTGCCTCACCCCCTCCCGCCCACCGGAAACCCTACCCGTGCTGATTGCGCTGGCGGCCTTTGTCGGGCTGGTCTGGCTTGCGGCGCGCGGCTTTGGCCGCCAGCCGTGGACGCTGCACGCCCGCGTGGCGGCGCTGGCGCTCATCTTCGTCATCCTCAAATCCGAACCGCTGACTGGGGCCGCCGCCGCCGGTCTGCGGTCGCTGGCCGGGCAGAATCCCGCCCTCGCCGCGCCTGTCGACATCCGCTGGCTGGGGTTCTCCTATCTTGCCTTCCGCCTCATCCATGTCCTGCGCGACCGGCTCTCCGGCCGCCTGCCCGTCCTCCATCTGGACGAATTCCTGACCTATGCTGTGTTCTTCCCGGCCCTGACCGCCGGGCCGATCGATCGCATCGAACGCTTTCAAAAAGACTTGCAAGCCGATTTTCGGATGGATGCTACTCGCCTGCAGGCGGCCGGGGAACGACTGGCGCAGGGGCTGTTCATGAAGTTCGTCCTCGGCGACGGGCTGGCCCTGTTCGCCCTGAACCCCCAGAACGCCGCCCAGGTGCAGACCGGCGGCTGGGCATGGCTGCTCTTGTATGCCTATGCCCTCCGGCTGTTCTTCGACTTCGCTGGCTACACGCATATCGCTATCGGCCTCGGCCTCCTGTTTGGGGTTCGCCTGTCGGAGAACTTCAACCGCCCCTACCTTCAGCCCAACCTGACGGCCTTCTGGAATACGTGGCACATGACGCTCACCAGCTGGCTGCGGGCCTACATCTTCAGCCCCTTCACGCGCGCCCTGCGCGCCCGCCGGTGGCCGGCCGGGCCCATCATCCTGCTGAGCCAACTGCTCACCATGCTGCTGGTCGGCCTGTGGCACGGCATCACCTGGAACTTCATCATCTGGGGTCTGTGGCACGGCCTTGGGCTGTTCGTCCACAACCGCTGGGCGGGCTGGGCCAAAGACCGTCCGGCTCTGCCGCCGCGTCTGGCCGCGCTTGGCGGCGGACTGCTCACCTTCCATTTCGTCGCGCTGGGCTGGGTGTGGTTCGCCCTGCCCACTCCCCAACTGGCTGGGCGCGTCCTGCGAGTGCTGCTGGGAGGCGCGCCATGAGCGATAGCGCCCGCTTCCTGCGCAATGTGCTTATCAAGGCCGCCCTGCTGTTCGCCGCCGCCAACCTGCTCTTCACTGCGCTTGACCCATTGCCCTGGCTGGGCGGGCTGTCGCTGTACAACTCGCTCCTCCCCGGCCGGCCGCGCTTCCCGTTCGGCGAACGGCCCGACCAGGCCTACAACCTCAGCCTGAACTCGCTCGAAGCCATGTTCGCCAGCCACGAACTGGCGGCAGGGCTGAAACCGGCGGATGAATTCCGCGTCCTGCTCATCGGCGATTCTTCGGTCTGGGGGTTCCTGCTGGAGAACGAAGACACGTTGGCAGCGCAGATGAATGCGGCGGCCCTCAGGACGAAGCATGGGCGTACCGTCCGCGTCTACAACCTCGGCTATCCGACCATCAGCCTCACCAAGGACCTGCTGATCCTGGACGAAGCCATGAGCTACCAGCCCGACTTGATTCTGTGGCTGGTGACGCTCGAGTCGCTGCCCTACAACAAACAGATCTTCACCCCGCTGGTGCAATACAATCCGGCGCGCGCCCGCGCCCTCATCGCCGAATACGGCCTGGCCATCGATCCGGACGCTCCGGAATTCGCCGACCTATCCTTCTGGCAGCGTACGCTCATCGGCCAGCGCCGCCCGCTGGCCGACCTGTTGCGCCTGCAACTCTACGGATTCCCCTGGGCGGCCACCAGCATAGACCAGTACTACCCGGAATCCTACACGCCGCGCGCCGACGACCTGCCGCCGGTGATGGCGTACTACGACCTGGAGGTGGATTATTCGGCGAAGGATGTCGCCTTCGATGTACTGGCGGCCGGAGTGGCGCGCGCCGGGGGTGTCCCCGTGCTCATCGTCAACGAGCCCATGTTCATCGCCGCCGGACAGAACAGCGACTTCCGCTATAATTTCTTTTACCCCAAGTGGGCCTACGACCGTTACCGTCAGTTGCTGGCCAATGAGGCCGCCGCCCACGGCTGGCTCTACGCCGACCTGTGGCAGGCGGTGGACAACGGCGAATACACCAATAGCGCCATCCACCTCACGCCGCGCGGCGAGGCCGTGCTGGCGCAGGAACTTCTCCGGCTGCTGGAGCCGTTCATCAACCCGTAGGACGAGGGATCAAAATGACTCAGGACATCCAGGACAGACTGAACGCCTACATCACCGCCCAGATCATGAAACAGCCAGGCCGCACCCTGGGCGCGGACGAAGCCCTCATTTCCGGCGGGCTGATCGATTCGTTTTCGCTCGTGGATCTGGCTCTTTTCGTGGAGGAGAGTTTCGGCGTGCGCATCGACGACACTGAACTCAACGCCCAGACGTTCGACAACCTCGGCCAACTGGCGGCGTTGATTCAGGGGCGGATATAGTCCCCCTTACGCCAAGCAGCGGATGCCCCGTTTTAGGGTTGTGACGGTCGCCAGGCAGGGTCAAAATCCACCGCCGGATCTGTAGTGATGCGCGTGCGGTTCGTGCCGTCGATGAACATCACCCAGATATCGTGATTCTCGCCATCCGGCCAGCCTTCATAAGCGATGCGGAAGCCGTCATTGCTCACGTCCGGGTCCACTTCGGGTTCGACCACCAGTCCGGCCGATACCCTGAATTCCTGATAGACCAGGCTGTTGGTAATGTTCAGCATCTCCATGGATACCCGATAGAGCTGGCCCGGGCCGCTTTGCGGCGAAGGGCGTTGGATGAACACCACCTGCAGACCGTCTGGCGTCCACGAGGGCTGCGAATTGTATTTCTCGCCGCTGCGGGTGAGCGTCTGCGCTTCAGCGTCCGGGTCGTTCTCCTTCACGTACAGGCGGTAGCCGCCTTGCCGGGTGGAAACGAACACGAAGCGTTCGCCATCAGGCGACCATACGGGGTCGAAGTTCAACTTGTCTTCGCCGGTCATATACACACTCTCGCCGCTTTCGAGGTCCAGCCGGTAAATGTGCGAGCGAATCGAATCGAAAGCCAGCGTGTACAGCAGGAAACGCCCATCCGGCGACCACGAGGGGTCGGAACTGCCCACGCCGGTCGGCAGCACGGTCAGCCCCGTGCCATCCACGTTGATCATATACAGGCGGGCATCCACGTACACATCCTGGTTGTCGCGGCAGGGCGATGTGAACGCGATGCGGCTGCCATCCGGCGACCATTCCGGCTGGCAGGCGCCGCCGGGGATGTTCGTGATCTGGATCTCGCGCCGGCTTTCCAGCGATTGCACCCAGATCTGGAAACTGCCGGTGCGATTGGAAGCAAAGGCCAGCACGTCGGCTTCGTCGGGGAAGAGCGGCGCGATGGTGACCTCAAGCGTCGGCAGGACCGCCGCTTCCTCGGTCGCTTCGGGCGTGGCGGTCTCTCCCGCCGGGGGCGTGTCGGTTTCCGCCACCGCGACGAAGGGTTCAGTGGCATTGGGCGTCCTCTCCCGTTCCACGATGATGGCGCCCGGCCCGTTGAAATACCAGAAACCGCCCAGCGCCGCAACGGCCACCACGCCCACCGCGACGCGGCCGAGAATTTTCATCAGGCGTTTTCGACGGCGGGTGGATGACTCGCCGGACATGTCATATTCGGGTTCGGTGAGCAGGTTGCTGGCAGTGTGCCGCCCCTCGGCGATCGCCTTAACCACTTCAGGCGGCGGCGGGGCCACGGTAAGTTCCGAGTTCAGCGAGCGCGTCGGTCCGCCTGCGCCCAGCAGGCCAGTCTTGAATTCGGCGGCCGACTGGTAGCGGTCTTCCGGGTGGACGGCGAGGGCTTTGTCCAGCACAGTCGCCAGCCGCCGTCCCACTTTGGCGTTGCGTTTGCGCACCGGCGTCAGATCCACCTGGTCCATCGCCCGCGCCAGCCCATCTTCCGGGATCACGCCGGTGAGCGCGGCGTAGAGTGTAGCGCCCAGCGAGTAGATATCCGAGCGATGGTCGGTGCGAGCGGTGCCGTATTGTTCGGGCGATGAGTAACCGGGCGTCATGGCGCGCGCCCCGGTCGTGGTAGCCTGCGTCCCGGAGACGACCTTCGCCAGCCCAAAATCCACCAGGAACACCACGCCATCCGGCGAAATTTTCACGTTACCGGGCTTGATGTCCCGATGCAGGATGACGGGCCGGCGGTTGTGCATGTACTCCAGCGCGTCGCAGATGGCCGCCCCGATCACAATGACTTCGTCGTCTTCCAGGATCCCCAGGCGGTCCATACGCTGGCGCAGGTCTTCCCCCTCGATGTAATCCATGATCAGGTACTGGCCCTGGCCCTCGATCTCGAAGTGGTCCGAAACGCGCGGCAGGTTCTTATGCCGCATACTGGCGAGGATGGTGGCTTCGCGGCGGAATTGACGGCTGTATTCATCTGTGGTGAACAGGTTTTCCTTCAGAGCCACTTCCACGCCCAGATTCTCATCCAGGGCGCGAAAAACCGTCCCCATTCCTCCCTGACCCAGCACTTCCAGGATCCGGTAGCGATTATTGACAAATGAATCTTTTTGAAGCGGCATTCAGATGATTAGTCCGACTCACGAATCGATGGCACGCCCCACATTCTACCACTGGCAGGCGAAAACCGGCTTGCCGGGCGCCTTGCACAATAGAAAACTCGGCCCGGCGAAGTCTGCCAGGCCGAGCATGAATCCATTCGCGCGCCTACGGTCCGGGCTGCCAGGCAGGGTCGAAGTCCAAAGCTTCGTCGAAGGTGACCTGGGTGAGCGACGCGCCGGAGAGATCCACGAAGTAGATGTTATGGTTGGCGCCATCCGGGTTGCTGCTGTAGACCACCCAGTGCCCATCCGGCGAGAAGGCCGGATCGCGCATGGCCATCACGACCTGAGTGTTGAACTTCTGTTCTGGCAGGCCGCTGCCTGTGGGGCTTGGGGCCTCGTCCCAGAAGATGATCTGGAAATAGGGCGGCGTGCTGCTCGTGATGCTCTGCTGCAGGAACAGGATGCGGTCCCCGGCCGGCGACCAACGTGGCAGGCCATTGTCGCGGTCGTCACTGGTTGAGACTTTGCCGATCACGCCGGTCGCCACATCCTTGTACCACAACTGATTGGTGTGGATGATGTAAATCAGATAAGCACCGTCCGGCGACCAGGTGGGCTGTTCATCACGGGTGGTCGAACCGGAGAAGTTGGTCGCTTCATTGGTCGCCAGGTCCAGTATGAAGATCTGCGGGCGGCCATTCACCCGGCTGGAAGTAAAAGCGATTCGTGTGCCGTCCGGAGAGAAAGCCGGGTCGCGATCGCCCGCCCGCGAGGGCAATTCGGTGAGCCCGCTGCCGTCGGCGTTAATCAGATAGAGCAGCGAATCCGAGTATTCCTCGCGGTTGCGGTCGCAGGGACTAATGAAAGCCAGTTGAGCGCCATCCGGCGACCAACTGGGCTGGCACGCCCCGCCGGGCATGTCGGTCAATTGCACTGCCGCGGAGTCGTCACTGCCTCCCAGTTCGGTGACCCAGATCTGAACGCTGCCGGAACGGTTCGACGCAAAAGCAATGCGCGCACCGCCGCCCTGGGGCGTCGGGCCCGCGACCGGCTCCGTGGCAGTGGGTTCTTCGACCACCGCAATCTGGCCTTCGGTGGCGGTGGGGACATTCGCGGCAGTGGGCGTGTCGCCCGTCCCGCCTTGGCCGCCGCGTCCGAGTGTGAGCACAATGCCGAAGATTACCGCCATGATCACCACGCCGCCGCCTGCCCAGGCATACCAGGGCAGGTTGAGCCCGCCCGGTCCGGGGCCGGTGGATGGGTTGAGCCGGTTGAGTGTATCCGCCAGGGCGGTGCGCTTAAAACTGCCCGGAGGCGGCGGGGCAATAGTCACTTCGCCCATCGCCACCTGGCGCGAGATGGTGTCGCTGGCATCCAGCAGCGCCTGCTTGAAATCCAAGGTGCTCTGGTAGCGGTCTTCCGGCTTGACCGCCAGCGCCTTTTCGATGGCGGTCGCCAGCTGGCGCGACGTACTCGGGTTGCGATCGGTGATCTTGGTGAGCGTGGTCTGGTTGATGGCGATCGACAGACCGTCTTCCGGCGGCTGGCCGGTGAGCATGGCGTAGAGGGTCGCTCCGAGGGCATAGATATCCGAACGCTGGTCGGTGCGGGCCGAACCATATTGTTCCGGCGGGGAGTAGCCCGGCGTGAGGCCGCGCGCCCCGGTGGTGGTCTGCTGGCTCACCTCGCCTACTTTGGCCAGACCGAAATCCACCAGGTGCACGTGTCCGCTCACCGTCACCTTGATGTTGCCGGGCTTGATGTCGCGATGTAGAACCGGCGGGTCCTGGGTGTGCAGGTAGGTCAGAGCGTCGCACATGGCGATGCCCAGCAGCACGACTTCCTTTTCCGGTAGTTTACCCAGGCGGCTCAGACGCTCGCGCAGGTCCTCGCCTTCCACAAAGTCCATCACCAGATACTGCCCCTGACCTTCGATGGTGAAATGGTCCGTGACGCGCGGCAGGTTGGGATGGCGCATGTTGGCGAGGATGGTCGCCTCGCGGCGGAACTGGCGGGTGTAATCCTCGTCGTCGCTGACCAGGTTTTCCTTGACCGCCACCAGCATGCCCAGGCTCACGTCCTCGGCTTTGTAGACCGCGCCCATACCGCCCTGGCCCATCGTTTCCAGAATTTCATAGCGGTTATTGAGCAGGTATCCCTTTTCCAGCGCCATAGAATGTCCTCAATGTTTTCAGATTCGGGTCACGGTCCCGCAGAATTCGCAGGTGATTTCGGTCTGGCCGCGCAACACCGGGGCTGTGAAGGCCCCGCCACACTTCGGGCACTGGGTCGGCGCATTCCGGATACGCTCCAGCAGAGCCGAGTCCACTTCCACCGCCCGGTCATCGGCATAACCGCCGCTGCGCGCCCGCCCAATCATCTTAATCCAGTCCTCGCCCACCGGCTGGGCCAGCGCAAAGCGGGCGTTCGGCACCGGCGCGCCCTTGCCCAGGCTGGCGACCAGCGTGTCCATACCGGTCTCAGGGTCTTCATCTTCTTTTGCATCCAGAATCTGGTCGAATGCCACGTCGAATTTCAGTTCGAAATCGCCCACCCGGTCTTCCCACAGCAGGCGCTGGTCGGTGAGGAACAGAATGCCGTTCTCCGGTTCCATACCCGGCCGCTCCCATACGGCTTCCACAGCCGCCACGCCGCTCTCGGTGGCGCTCAATTGGAACGAGCCGGTCGCCAGGGCGTCCAGCATCCAATCCACCCAGGCCAGATGGGCCTGCAGGCTCTCGATCTCGTTGGCGTATTCATCGTACTGGTCCAGCACCGTCTCTTCAGCAGCCTCGGCCTGGGCCTCGGCCGAGGCGATGGCGCTCTTGCTCTGCATGAACAGCGGGCGGGCGGCGGCCAGGTTGCCGGCCATGCCGGCCAGTTGCGCCGTCTGGCTTTGAATGCTCGTCATCTGCTCGCTGAGCAGTTTGACCTGCATATCCATGCTGCCCTGAGCGCGGGTCTTGATGGTTTCCCATTGGGCGGCCAGCACCTGGATGTCGGCTTCCAGCGCCTTCTCAATGTGGTAACCGCGCGCCCGTACCTTCGCCAGTTCACGGCCCAGGTTCTTCACCTGGTTCTCCAATTCGTTCAGTTCAGTCGCCAGGTTCTTGAGCATCATCTCGTCCTGTAGTTCATTCACCTCGTTCTGCAGTTCGAGGATGTGCGCCTGGGTGAGTTCGCCGGTCAGGTCGGCAAAAGAGAGTTTGCTGGCTTTGGCGCGCTCCTGTTCGATCTTGCCGCTCTGGGCGTCTTTGATCATGCGCGCCCAGTCCTCGGAAGGCTGGCCTTCCAGGTGGAAGGGTACCTTGCCGATCTTGGCGTCCTTGAAGCCAATGTCGATAAAGTCCTGGTGGCCGAACAGGCCTTTGTTGTGGGCTTTGAGGTCTTTGATATTCGCCAGCGCCTGGCCGATCATCAATCCCTGGACGAGCTCCTTGGCGGTGGTGATGAACAGCACTTTCTTGGTCGCCACTTTTTCCTTACGCTCGAAGATCAGGCGCTTGTTGGTGAGGAACAGGATGCCTTCCGGGTCTTCGTTGCCTTCATAATCCCAGCGGGCCTTGACCGCCATGTAGAGATCTTCATCTTTGTCGAATTCAAACGAGGCTTCGCCGCGCTGGGTCAACGCCCAGTGGATGGTTGTCAGGCGGCGGGTGAGTTCCCCGGCGGCTTGTTCGATTTCGTCGTAAGCGGACTGGATGGTGCGCTCGACATCGCCCAGCCGGTTGAGCGCCTGGCTGACCTCGTTGCGCAATGTGCCGATGGCGCCCAACGCCTGGCCGCCGCCCAGGCTCATGTTCAGCTGCCGGACGTAGTTATCCATCGGACCGAGCTGGCTGCGGAAGGCCGCGCCGTTCTGGCGGATGTTCTCCAGAACCTGGTCGCGCACCTGCTGCCAGCGGCTCATCGCTTTGGTGGCGATGTCTTCAAGGTCGCCCTGATAGCGGTAACCCTGGTCGCGGGCGGCTTCCAGCAGGTTGAGGGCGTGGGTCAGGCTGGAATCCAGCGCAGCCACATCGGCTTCAAGATGAGCGAAGGAGGCCCGCTCGTGCAGATCGTTCAGGGAATATTGAAGGGAAGAGAGATCGGCCGAGAGGTCGGTAGGCGCGGAAGCCGTGTTGAGTACCCAGGCGGTAGCGGCGGCCACGGCCAGCGGCGCTGCGCTGCGCGGGCGCTGCCCGAGAGCGGCGGATGGCGCGCCGGGTGGCATCGGCCGGCCGGCCATGCCCTTGGGCGCCTGAACCGGCTGGCGCGCTGTGCGGGCGGCCTGCGGCCGGGGCATGCTGCCCAGCGGCGGCCCGACCTTGTTCATCACCCGCGAGGGCGGCGCGCTGGGGCGCACCACCGGCCGCGGGCGGGAGTCGACGTTAAAGATCGATTTGCGCGCGGCCTGATGTTTTACTGCACGGTTGACGATGCGTTGCGGGCTTGCCCCGCGCCGGATAGGTATACTGGCAGACGGCCGCCGCGCAACACCCTTGAAGGGACTGGCAGGCCGGCCGCCGCGGATATTTTTGATCGGCAAGGTGCTCCTCCTCCACTACAGACGCGGCGCACGGGGCGACGCTTCAATCACAGGCGGCATTATACCCCAATGCGGGGGCAGCCAAACCGGCCGCCGAATTCAAGCTCGATCCCGCACGGAACCCAGCCGCGCCCACGCCGCGCCCCAGACCGCGGCCACTTCCGGCACGCGCTGGGCCGCCAGCAGCGCAGCGTAGACCGCGCCCCCCAGCAGGATGCCAACCAGCGTGACCAGCCACGCCGCCTGGCCACCCGCCAGCCGCAGCCAGCCCGCCAGCAGGGCGGCCATCGCCGCGGCCGCCGCCAATGATTGCAGTGCGCCGCGCAGCACAAAACCGCCTTCCAGCCCGCCCAGCCGCCGGCGCATCAGCCACAGCAGGGCAACCGTTTCCAGCGCTGTCGCCAACGAATTCGCCAGGGCCAGTCCACCGTGAGGCAGCCAGCCCCCGGCCGCAAACAGCCGGGCGAACCATACGCTCAGGCCCACGTTGAGCGCCATCGCCAGCGTACCAACGACCACCGGCGTCTTCGTATCATGCAGGGCATAGAAAGCCCGCGAGAGGATCTCCACCAGCGAATGCCCCACCAGACCGGCGGTGTACCACAGCAGCGCCCAGGCAGTCAGTTCCACCGAGCGGTCGCCGAATTCGCCGCGCTCGAACAGCAGCGAAATGGCCGGGTTGCGCAGCAGGATCAGTCCGGCCGTCGAGGGAATCGCCAGGAACAGGATGCCGCGCAACGTGGCGGCCAGCGAGGCGCGCATGGCGCCCAGCTCGCCGCGCGCTACCTGCGCCGAAAAAGTCGGCAGGGCGGCGATGGATATGCCCTGGGCGATGACCACCTGTGGCATGGTCATGATCTGGAAAGCGATGGTCAGCGCCGTCAGGCTGCCTACCGGCAGGCCGGAAGCGATGATGACGTTCACCAGAAAATTCACTTGCACCGCCGCCACGCCCACCAGGCGTGGAGCCATCAGCCGCCCTACTTCGCGCACCGCCGGCAGGTGTAACCCCAGCATGATCCGGAAGCGGCGCGCGGGCAGGCGCAACAGGGCGGGGACCTGCACGCCCAGATGCAACCCGGCCCCCAGCACCGCCCCCCAGGCAAGGCCGTGCACGCCCATACTCGGCGAAAGGAACAGGACGCCAAAGATCATTCCCAACCAGTACATCGTGGGGGCCAGGGCCGGCAGCAGGAAGGATTGATGGGCGTTGAGGATGCCCATCAGCAAGCCGCTGACCCCGAACAACGCCATCGTAAGCAGCAGGATGCGCAGCAGTTCCACGGTGAGCGACTGCTGGGCGGTCGAGAACTCCGGCGCCAACACGCGCCCGACGAGCAGCGGGGCAAGCGCATACCCCGCCAGGCTCAGCCCGGCCAGCGCCACGAACACCAGGTTAAGGACAGCCGAGGCCAGCTGCCACGCGCCCGGCCGGTCGTCTTTTTCCAGGAATCCGGTGAAGGTGGGGATGAACGCTGAAGCCAGCGCGCCGCCCGCCACCAGGGCCAATACCAGGGAGGGAATCTTCTCAGCGACGTAGAAGGCGTCCAGCGCAGCGCTGGTGCCGAAGGCCCGCGTGATGAGAATCTGGCGCACCAGCCCTACCAGGTTGGAGAGCACGAACCCGGCCATCACCACCCCGGCGGCGCGGGCGATCTGGCGGTTAGCGCTGGCGGTAGTCTCGGTCGTCACGCAGGAGATTATACGCGCGAAGCATGCAGCCTTCGGAGCTGGTCGTTCCACGGGCTTCCTCCGTCGTGAGCCTTGACTCAGAACGCATGTTCGGTTATTATTCGGGCCAGAGGAGTTCTATGGTCACCCGTATCTACCTCTTCCATTGGAATGGCGACGAAATCGAAAGCCTGGCCGCGCCATTGCGCCGCGCCGGCTACCAGGTCGAGACTGAGGCCGAGGACGGAGGGCGCGGCGGCAAGGCCATCGCGGCCAATCCTCCGGCAGCGGTGGTCTTCTATCTCACCCGCCTGCCCTCGCACTCCTTCCACACCGCCGAATACCTGCACGAGCGCAAATCCACGCGCGGCATCCCGCTCGTCTTCGTAGGCGACGATACGCAGAAGGCCGCCGCCTACCGGGCCAAACTCCCGGCGGCCCACTTCATCGCGCCCGATGCCTTGCTGGACACGCTCGCCGAACTCACCAACCCGGCCTGACTTGGGAAGACACGCCCAACTACCAGTTACTGATCACTGCCGCCATGATCCGCTGCCCCTGGCCCGGAACCGACCCGCTGATGCTCGACTACCACGACCGTGAGTGGGGTCTGCCTGCCCGCGATGACGCCCGGTTGTTCGAGATGCTCCTGCTTGAAGGCGCCCAGGCCGGGCTGTCCTGGATCACCATCCTGCGCAAGCGCGAGAACTACCGCCGGGCCTTCGACGGCTTCGATGCCGAACGCATCGCCCGCTACGACGAGGCCAAGGTCGCCAGCCTGCTGGCCGACCCCGGCATCATCCGCAACCGGCTCAAGGTGGCGGCCTTCATCAAGAACGCCCAGATCTATCTGGACGTTAAAGAAGAACACGGGACTTTTGCCGCCTACATCTGGCAGTTCACCGCCGGCCGGCCGGTTATCAACCGGTTCACCACAATGGCCGAGATCCCCGCCGCCAGCCCGCACGCCGAAGCGATGAGCAAAGACCTCAAGAAGCGCGGCTTCACCTTCGTCGGCCCCACCATCTGCTACGCCTTCATGCAGGCCTGCGGCATGGTAAACGATCACCTGGTGACCTGTTTCCGGCACAGCGAGGTCCAACGTTTCGGCTGACGCTCCAGTTCCCGGCAACAACCTGTACCAAAGTACTATGGAAAATCGCCAGGAACCTGTAATAATTAGATAAACGTCTAACTTAGATAATTACTTAATGCAATGGTGGTGTGAGATGGTTGGCAGGATAAACTTCACCTATGAACAGGAAGATCGGGATGCGCAACGCCCCGCCTCGGGCCATTCCCGGCGGCCCTCCCGCCGCGCCATCCGTCTCCCCCACGCGCCCGCCCAGCCGCCGGTGCGACCGGCCGCCGTCACGCCCGCCAACCCGCTGGTGCGTTTCCCCCACGAGCCTGGCCAACCGCCCGCCCGTTGAGCCTGTCCCTTCAGACAGGCAGACAGGCGGCCGCATGAGGATTAGAATGTGCAAGTTACAGATCGGGAAGTTAAATGGTGAGAGCCGGTTACGCCATCCCGGCTCTCACTTAAGGAGGAGAAGAAGAGTGTTTAGCCCTTTACTCAAGCGTAAGTTTAGTCCTGGGCGCCCGATTGTGCTTGACGGTTAACCTACGATTACCATACGAAACTCCCCCAATCCACCAACAGTTTTGTAAGAATCGCCGAAAGTGAACGAGGAGACCATGCAGCAAGCCATTTTCACCAAGAAACTCAGCCGCATCTACAAACTGCGCGGCGGTAAGAAAACTGAACCCAAGGAACTGATCGCCCTGAAGGACGTGGACCTTGAGGTGAAGCAGGGCGAGCTGTTTGGCCTGCTCGGCCCAAACGGCGCCGGTAAGACCACCCTGATCAAGATCCTCACCACCCTGCTGGCGCCCTCCTCCGGCGAAGCCTGGGTGGCAGGCCACAACCTCTCCACCGATCCGGACCGCGTCCGGCCGCTCATCAACATGGTCTCCGGCGGCGAGTCCTCCGGCTACGGCCTGCTGACCGTGCGCGAGAACCTCTGGATGTTCGCCCAGTTCTACGGCATCCCCTCGCAGGTCGCCAACCAGCGCATCAAAGACCTGCTCGAGGTCGTCGGCCTCGGCGACCGGCTCAACACCAAGTCTTCCGACCTGAGCACCGGCCTGCGCCAGAAGATGAACATCGTGCGCGGCTTCCTGACCGACCCGGAAGTGCTGTTCCTCGACGAGCCCACCCTCGGCCTGGACGTGGGCGCTTCGCGCGACGTGCGCCGCTTCATCCGTTCATGGGTGGACCAGAACGAAGGCAAGACCCTACTCCTTACCACTCACTACATGGTGGAAGCCGACGAACTTTGTGACCGGGTCGCCATCATCAACAACGGCCAGGTGCTGGCCTGCGACACGCCGGCCCGCCTCAAACGCGATCTCCAGAAGGACGCCATCTTCCGCATGGAGGTCAGCCCGCTCAACGGCGCCGGGGCGGGCGTGTTTGAACGTCTGAGCGGGGTGCGCAAGGTGACCCACGAGGCCAAGGATGGTTCCTCGACGCTGGAGTTCATCCTCGCCGAAGAAGATGCTCTGGGCGCGGTGGTCAATACGATGACCCAGCAGGACATCCACATCCTGAATTTGCAGAAGCGCGAGCCCACGCTCGAAGACGTGTTCGTCAGCCTGACCGGCAAGAGCATGGCGGAGGTGGAGAAAAGTGGCGACTGATACCGGGGTACTCACCCGCCGAGCCATCAAGGTCACCGGTTGGCGGCTGTTCATCATGACCGTCATCGGCCGCTCCTACCCGCGCGTGGTTGGCCTGCTGCGCGAGCGTTCGTGGTTCTTCTTCGATATCTTCCTACCGGTGCTGGGGGTGTCGTCCTACGTCTTCGTCTACCGCGCCATCCAGGCCCCCGAGGTCTACGTTGGATTTGTAGTGATGGGCGGGGCGATGACCGCCTTCTGGCTCAACGTCCTGTGGAGCATGGGCAGCCAGCTTTATTGGGAGAAAGAAAGCGGCAACCTGGGCCTGTACATCATGGCCCCCAACTCGCTGATGGCCATCCTGCTGGGCATGGCTCTGGGAGGCCTGTTCGCCACGTTGCAGCGGGCGCTGGTCATCACCATCATCGGCATGCTGGTCTTCGGCGTGGATTTCCAGGTGACGTCCTACCTGCAGTTGTTCGCCGTCTTCTCACTTACCATGGTGGCCCTCTATGGCATGGGGATGATGACTTCCTCGATATTCCTGTTGCTGGGCCGCGAGGCCTGGCACATCTCCAACCTGGCTCAGGAACCGATCTACCTGGCTTCCGGGTTCTACTTCCCCCTGCGCAGCCTGAATTTCTGGGTGGCGGCTGGCGCTTCGATCGTTCCGCTCAGCCTGGGGTTGGATGCCATGCGCCAGCTGGTGTTCCCGGCCGGCTCCTTCCCGCCCTTCCTGGCCGTCCCGACCGAGATTGGCATCCTCGCCGTCCTATCGGTTGTTTTCCTCGCCGGGGCCAAGCTGCTGCTGGACAAGATGGAGCGGCTGGCCATCGCCGAGGGCCGGCTGACCGAAAGCCGCCGCTGAACGGAGAACTAACATGACTACAAAAACCAGCGCCTACAAACATAGCCTCATCCCCCAGAACCCCGGCTGGCTGCCGCGCACCTTCCGCTTCGCTGCCTGGCTCGGCTGGCAGATCGAAAGCAACTGGGCCGACCCCTTCGTGTTCGCCATCTACTCGGTCATCAAGCCCATCTCCTCAGCCGCCATCCTAGTGGTGATGTACAGCGTCATCACCAAAGGCGCATTTGAGAACCCCGTCTTTCCCTACATCTACCTGGGCAACGCCTTCTACATCTACGTGGGCGCCATCATGGCCGGCATCTCGTGGGCGGTCATCGAAGATCGCGAGCACTACCGTATGTTGAAGTATATGTACATCGCTCCGCTGCACTACCCCACCTACCTGCTCGGCCGGGGCGTGGCGCGCTTCCTCACCGGCAGCATCTCGGTGTTCATCACTATCGCCTTCGGCGTGCTGTTCCTCAACGTCCCCCTGAACATCTACGCCGCCGACTGGGGTCTGTTCTTCGTCAGCCTCGGTCTGGGCGTGCTGATGCTCGGCTTCATGGGTCTGCTGCTCGGCAGCATCACCATGGTCATCGTCAACCACGTCTGGTTTCTGGGCGAGGCAGTGGCCGGGGCGCTGTTCCTCTTCAGCGGGGCCATCTTCCCGCTGGAAGTGCTGCCGGCTTGGCTGCGGCCGGTGGGCTATGCCATGCCGCTCACCTATTGGCTGGAACTGATGCGCCGGGCGCTGATCGGCGATGTGGCGCGAGCGTTCCCGACCCTGGCCGGATTCAGCAACATGGAACTCATAGGCATCCTGCTTGCCACCACCGCCGTTATCGGCCTGGCGGCATTCCTCACGTACCGTTATTGCGACTACCGGGCGCGCGAGTTGGGCTACATCGACCGGGTGACGAATTATTAGCAGGCAATTGAAAGTGCGCTGTTTCACCCAAACTTCCGGTTTCTTCCAGAAATCGGAGGTTTTTGTTTGGCGACGCCACCGCGCGTCTCACAGATTCCGCCTGGCGGGGTTTCATTGGATGCCAACAACCCATCAAGGAAATGTGCAATGACACCTACGATTGTCTACTACAACTCGACCCCCTCCCCGCTCGGCGCGCTGTGGGCCGCCGTCTCCGCCAACGGCTTGTGGGCGGTGGAGTTCGGCGTGGCCGAAGCCGCTTTCCTGCACGCCATCCGGCGGCGTGGTCCAGTTTCGCCGGTTCATGACCCGGTCCGCGCCAGGGATGCTCTCCTGCAAGTCTCCGCCTATCTCAACGGCTTGCGCCGCGCCTTCGACCTGACCATCGACTGGCAGGGAATGACCAACTTCCAGCGCGCAGTGCGCGCCGCCGTCATCGCCATCCCCTACGGCCAGACCGCCACCTACGGAGACATCGCCGCCGAGGTGGGCGAACCGGAGGCGGCCCGCGCCGTCGGCCGGGTGAACGCCACCAATCCCATCCCACTGGTCATCCCCTGCCACCGCGTGATCGGCAGCGACGGCAAACTGGTCGGCTACGGCGGCATGGGCGGCATCGCCACCAAGGCCCGCCTGCTCAAGATGGAAGGCGCGTTGCTGAACTGAATCTCCGCGGCACAGCCGCTCGTCGGGCAGAGATGGCAGCATCTTTGGATGCTGCCATCTTTTTTGCATTCATGCCTTTCTGCATGTACAATGAAGCGAACAAAACAGACTCATCTTTCCCAAAGGGCAGATATGGACACACCCAACTTTGGCCGTTACCAACTGCGCGAAGAACTGGGGCGCGGCGGGATGGCGACGGTTTACCTCGCCGAAGATCCCTCCTTCGACCGGACGGTCGCCATTAAGGTCCTGCCGCGCGAATTCCTGCACGACCCCCTTTTCCGGGCGCGCTTCGAGCGCGAGGCCAAGACCATCGCCAGACTGGAACACAACGCCATCGTACCGGTCTATGATTACGGCGAACAGGACGGCCAGCTCTACCTGGTCATGCGCTACATGAAAGGCGGTTCACTGGCCCAACGCCTGGAACGCGGGCCCCTCGCCACGAGCGAGACCGCCGAGATCATCCAGCGCCTGGCTGCCGCCCTGGATAAGGCCCACAGCCACGGTATCGTCCACCGCGACCTGAAGCCCGGCAACATTCTCTTCGACGAAGACGGCAAAGCCTACCTTGCCGATTTCGGCATCGCCCGCTGGGCGGAGGCAACCGTCAATCTCACCGGCGGCATGATGGTCGGCACGCCTGCCTATATGAGTCCCGAACAGGTGCAGGGCGACCGCGAAGTGGACGGCCGCAGCGACCAGTACTCGCTCGCCATCATCGTCTTTGAAATGCTCACCGGCCGCAAGCCGTACCAGGCCGATACCCCCGCCAAGGTGATGATGCAGCACATCCTCGACCCGGTGCCCGAACTGGAAGCCAGCTCCCACGGCCTGCCAAGCGGCGTGGAACCCGCGCTCACCCGCGCCCTGGCCAAGAAACCCGAAGATCGCTTCGACGACACCGGCGAGTTCGCCACCACGCTGACCAGCGCGTTGTCCGGCGGCCCCGCCGCGCTCGAAGCCCCCCGCACAGAGACCGTCGCCGCAGAGGCTGGCGACCAGCCGTCCCCCGCCGAATCGACAGTTCGGAAGCCCGCCCCATTGCCTGTCGTCCCGCCAGCCACACCGGCTCCGACCGCCGCGCCCGCGCCTCAACGAAAGTCGCCCTGGCTGCGCCTCGGCATCGCGGTCGTCATCCTGGGCGGGCTATGCCTGGTGGCGGGTGTGTCGGCCGCCGGGTTGGGCTATTTCGCCAGTTTCGGCCTGCCGGGCTTTGCCTCGCCCAGCCCCACCGCCAGCTTCACGCCCGCGCCGCCATCTCCCACCGCTGAAGCGTTGTTCACCGGCGACTTGGCCGGCCTGATTCCGGGGCCCGAATACATCCCCGGGGGTCTGCCGTTCGATTCCGCCGGTTCGTCCAGCAACGCCCAGGTGGGCGAGATCTACTACCAACGCGAACTGGCCCCGCAGATGTTCGCCAGCCCGGAAGAGATCGCCGCCCGGCTGGACGAGATCGGCCGCCAGACGAGCTACTACGCCCAGTTCGCCGACCCTGATGGCTGCAGTTCGCCCAGCGGGTATACGCTGGCGGGGGTTACCCTGATTCAGCATCGCGACAACCACGCGGCCCAAGAACACACGGATTTCGCCCGCAGCCTGTTGAGCGATTTCTGGAGTCTGGCCCAACCGTACACGGCCCTGGGCACGAATGGCGACATTCAGGTGACCGACGACGAACAATACTGCGATTACGGAGTGAGCATCCAATTCACGACTTATAACCTTCTGGTCGGCGTGTACGTCTACGGCGCGCGCGAGAAACTGGACCTCGACGCCATCCGCCAGGCCGCGGATGTGCTCGCCCAGGCCGTGAATTACAACATCTACATCGCCACGGGGCAATAAACCCGCAATGCCGGCTACTGTGTAGTTGGCCGTAAGTGATTAGAAATAACAGTGCGCCCAAACGGCCAATAGCTCAATCCCCCTCACCCTGCCCCACCTCGCGCCGGTATTGCGGATCCACGAAATAGGCATGAATCTCATGGGCGAATTCATGCTCCAGGCGCTGCACATGCGCCTGAATGCTGGCCTCCATGGATTCATGGAAAGCGGGCAGTTTGCCGTTCTGCACGCCCACCCGGGCGATCTCGCGGCATAGCACTTCGGTCACCAGTTCCGCCAGCAGCACCTGGCCCTGCGGGGTGGTCACGCCCGAGCCGTCCAGCCCCAGGTACTGCGCCACCGAGGGTGCGCGCGTGGCGATGATGATGCGCGCCGTCTCGCGGTCGAAGGCCGCCCGTTGGCGCGGATCCCCGCTGGGGTTGAATTCGATATCCGTAATGAAGCTGCGCGGCCCACTGCTTTCCTCCTCGGCCGGGCGCGAAACCACCTTGACCAGCGCCTCGGCGCGACGACCGTTGACGCGTGCGCTCACCACGCCCTCGGCGCCAACCTGCATGCCCTCCACCTGAATGCGCGCCTCGCCGATCTCCGGGTAGTCTTTGCGGGCGGCCAGTTCCACATAGGGCGTCACCACCCGCACCCGCGGATGTTCAGAGACCACTTCTACGATGTGGCCCGGCCGCAGGTCGCCGCTGAATTTAGCGCGCACCGTCAACCCGGCCGCGCGGCCGTTTTGGATGGAAATGAACTCCTTGACGAACCCGAACCCGTTGAAGGGGATATCCGGTCGCGAGAGCGTCTTGGCGCTGCGCGGCCCCACCAGCACTTCGCTGGCGATGGAATTGAGGCGCTTGAGCGCGCTGGTGAAACGCTTGCGCAGGCGCTTATCCAGCACCACCGCCCGCTGTTGTTGCGCCAGCCGCCGTTCGGCCTGGATGAGCGGCTCCAGCTTGGCCTCCACCTCGGTGCGCAGGGCCTTCATGAACGTGTGGTCCCAGTTCAGGCCGTCGCGTGTGGCACTCAAGATCGGCTCGGTTTCTTCCTTCTGGAGCAGGTCGTGCAGGTAATCGCAGGTAATGGAACCGTAGACCCGCGTGGCGTGTTCGCTATGCCCGTATTTCAGCAGAGTGAGCGCCATGACCACCCGCTTGCTCAACACCAACAGTCCGCCATCGGCGTAATCGCCTACTTCGGAGACGGTGGTGAGCGGCTCATCCGAGCGGTGTACTTCCAGGTGAACCAGGGCAGGCGTGCCCGGCACGTAGAAGGCCTCGTTGTAGATGCGGATGCCCGTGGGCGGAGTGTACGAAAGCGGGTATTCCTGCTTGACCCGGTTGTAACGGTCCATCTCGCGCAGGATGACCTGGCGACGGCGGGTGTTCATGATGGTGCGCAACTCGAAGTGCTGCTGCAGCTTGAATCGCAGCGTGTCGATCAGCGGCACGGATACGTCAGTGCGGGAGATGACGATCTCCAGCACGGTCCCATTGCCTTCAGGGATTTGCAGGTCCTGGCGCAGATCATCCGTGACCGGTTGGCCTTCATCGGGAGGATCGTACATCGGCGCGCCATCCTGGGTGAAGAGCGCGGCTTCATAATAGTACCCATTGCGGATGGACATCACCCGACCGTGCCCCAGGCCATAGAAAGCATCCTTGAGGCCGCGCCCCCACAGGCCGCGCACACTCTCGCCCTGCAAGAAGCCGCTGGTGGGCGCGCCGTAGGTGCCCACTGCCTCGTTCATGATGGCGGTATCCATGCCTTCAGCGAAGTCGCGCACCCGTATCTCGGCGTCTTTCACTTTACGCCGGATCTCGATGATGATGCGCCCATCCGCGGGCTTGCCGTGGGCTTCAAAGCGGCCGTATGAGTCGTTGCTGTTCGTGACGAGCTCGACCAGAGCGCGCAGCACATCCTTGCGAATGGCCTGGTCGGCCTGCTGCAAGGCGAAACGGTCGTGATACTCCAGACGCCGGGCGGTTTTCGTGGGCATACCTTCAATTCCTATCCTATGCGGCTGTTGGCTTAATTTTAGGGGAAATGAGGGGTTTAGCGCAAAGAAAAACAGGGCCGAACCTGCCCCAGAAAACGATTTCGGGGGCATTTTTGCGACGAATCTGGCGTTTTTGGGGTCTACGGCTGTCTGAAAACCAACCGCCACGAGCCCGGAACCGCACGGCCGTCTTCCGCCGGAGGGCAGTCGCTAGAAGGCGACAGATTGGGAACCGGGTCGCCCCCGGCCGCCAGTTGGAGCGTGTACACGACCCCCGCGCTCATCTGGAAATCGGCGTATCCCAAACCGAATTCCGGCTTAAGGCCGGTAAAGAACGTATCCTGTCCGCCCGCCCAGGTCACCAACACCTCCACCCCGGGCACCGGCGCGCCGGCGGCATCGAAGACGAAGACCTGGATCAGCGCCGGGTCCAGGTTCGGGTCGCAGACCGGGGCGCGCTCCTGCAATTGGAAAGGCGGCCCCTGGGTGGGCGTGGGGGTGCGGGTCGGCGTGGGCGTCACCGTGCGGGTCGGCCGCCCGGTCGGGCCTGCATCCGGCGTACCGCTGGCGGGCGCGTCCAGGGTGGCCGAAGGGGTGGCGGCCGCCGTCGCCGCGCCGGGCGTCTCCGGCGGGGGCGTTTCATGACTGGTCGCCTCGGGGGGAAGCCCTCCGCTTCCCAGCGCCGCCGCCAGCAGGCCGAGGGCGCGGGCGGTATCAGCCGGGCCACCTTCGGCCAGCGTGCGCTGGGCGAGCATCGCCAGGGTGCGGGCCGGGTCTGGGTCGTTCAGCAGCGCCAGGCGGGCGCGGGCGCGTCCCAAGTCGCCGCTGGCAACGAATGCCGCCGCCACCAAGGCGCGGTAGTCGTCCTGGAAGTCCGCCCGCAGGCTTTGCGGGGATGTATCGATCAGTTCGACCGGCACAAGCACCCAGGCATAGACCAGCCCAAGAGCAAGACCGATGAGCAAGCCCGTGACCAGATAGCCGTTGGAGTGCCCGCCGTTCCTCATGGCGTGGGCGTCCCGCCCGATTCCAGAGCCGGGTTGTAAGCTTTGAGCGCCTCCGCCAGGTCACGCAACAGGGCAAGGTCGCGCGGGTCATAACCGACCTGCACAGCGAAAGCCGCCGCCGCCTGGACGGTATCCAGCGGGTGGCCGCCCAACTGCGCCAGCCGTCGCGCCGCCAGGTTCAGGTCCGGCTGGACCTCATAGGATTCGGCCACCATCAGAGCGTAATCGGCCTTGAAGTCGGCCCGCAGGCTGCTGGGCGCGGTATCCACCAGCTGCACCGGGCTGACCACCCAGCCATAGAACAGGCCCAGGCCGACTCCGGCGGCTATGGCGAGGAAGAAGAGCGCATAACGCATTCAGGGTATTGTGCCACAGGCGGCCGCGGCGGGCAAGCGGGCGCAGCCTGAGGTTGTTGCATCAGGAGCGCGACATGAGCCGCCCCTGCTCTGGAATCCTATCGATTCAGAATCTCGCGCAGCGCGCCAAGCAGCATAACCACGTTCTCTTTGCGGCTGCTGTGGCCCATCAGGCCAATGCGCCAGACCTTGCCCGCCAGCGGGCCAAAGCCGCCGGCGATCTCGATGTTGTACTCGTTCAACAGGGTTTTGCGCACGGGCAGGTCTTCGATGCCGGGGGCCAGGCGCGGCGTGGTGAGCGCCGGCAGCCGGTAGGGCGGCTCGACCAGCAGCGGCAGGTCGAGGTCTTCCAGGCCGGTCCACAGCGCCTCGGCATTTTGCCGGTGGCGCGCCCAGCGCGCCTCCAGCCCTTCCTCCGCCAGCATGCGCAGCCCCTCCCGCAGAGCGAAGTTCATGCTGATCGGCGCGGTATGGTGGTAGGTGCGAGTCTCCCCCCAGTAGTTCTCCACCGCCATCAGGTCAAGGTACCAGTTCGCCACCGGTGTTTTGCGGGCGCGCAGCGCGGCCCGCGCCCGTTCATTCACCGTGAGCGGGGCCAGACCGGGCGGGCAGGAAAGTCCTTTTTGCGACCCGCTGTAGGCCACGTCCACGTCCCATTCGTCGATCGTGACCGGCATCGTCCCCAGTGAAGTGACCGTATCCAGCACGACCAGGGTCCCCTGAGCGTGAGCCGCGGCGGCGATCTCGGCGATGCCCGGCTGGGCCGCGCCGGTGCTGGTCTCGGCATGGACGAGCGCCAGCAGTTTGTAAGGCTGCTGCTTGAGAACGTCGATGACCTCCTGCGGATCGAACACCTGGCCCCACGGCGCGTCGATGCGCTCCACCTGCGCGCCATAGCGGGCGGCCATCTCAACCAACCGCTCACCAAAGTAACCCATCACCGCCACCAGGGCGCGGTCGCCGGGTTCGAGGAAGTTGCACAGCGCCGCCTCCATCCCGGCGCTGCCTGTGCCGGAGACCGGAATGGTCAGGTGGTTATGGGTCTGGAAGGCATAGCGCAGCAATTCCTGGACGTCGGTCATCACCTGCAGGAACTGCGGGTCGAGGTGCCCGACGAGTGGGGTGGCCATGGCCCGCAGCACGCGCGGGTGGGCCATGCTTGGCCCCGGGCCAAGCAGGATGCGCGCGGAGGTATTCAGGTCGGTGTAGGTCTTCTCGGGTTCGAGCATGATGTCCTCAACATTGTCGGGGGCGCGTCACGGCCGCTCCAATGGGGTAGTTTAACTCAAAACTGACCGCGCCGAATTGGCGTACAATGGCCGCATGCCCCGGCCCACTGACCCGACTCCCATCATCCGGCGACGCGCCCGCCGCCGGCGTGGCGCAGCCGGACATCCCGGCCGCTGGTGGGTGCGCGGCGGCGTGGGCCTGGCCGCGCTCCTGAACGCCGTGCTGGCGCTGGCGGTGCTGACGGGGGTATGGATGTATGCCGGCGCCACCCAGGACCTGCCTCCGACCGCCCTGCTTTCGGCGCTGATGGGGCCGCAAGGCCAGCTTCGCCAGCCGTCCCGCATCCTCGACCGTACAGGCGAGGTCGTTCTCCTGGAATACAGTCACCCAGGCGTGCTCGGCGCGGCTTATATTCCCCTGGCGGAAATCCCACCCGACCTGGCAAACGCCATCGTCGCCCAGCTCGACCCCGGCTTCCATGAACATTCCGGCGCCGCGCTCGCCAGCTGGCGGGACCCTGAACCCCAAACACTGGCCGAACGCCTGGCGGACGAACTGCTGCTCTACGCCGAGCCACCCGGGCCGCGCAGGGCTCTGCGCCTGCGCCTGCTGGCTGCTCAAATGACCGCCGAGTTCGGCCGCGACCAGATTCTGGAATGGTTCCTCAACCATGCCGATTTCGGCCACCTTGCCTTTGGAGCGGACGCCGCCGCCCGCGTCTATTTCGGCAAGCCGCTGGCCGCCCTCAACCTGGCGGAGAATGCCATGCTGGCGGCTATCGCCCAGGCCCCGGCGCTCAACCCCCAGGACGCGCCCGCCCT
This sequence comes from Chloroflexota bacterium, assembly GCA_016191875.1. Classification (GTDB taxonomy): domain Bacteria; phylum Chloroflexota; class Anaerolineae; order Anaerolineales; family UBA11579; genus SCUK01. The sequence goes on along the minus strand of JACPVG010000030.1, from coordinate 33,947 downwards.
GGCCCTCGAACGCCAGGGGCGCGTCCTGCGGGCGATGCTGGCCCAGGGGATGATCACCGCCGAGCAGGCCATCCAGGCCAACGCCAATCCGCTCACGTTGCAGCCCCTGCAGGAGACCGCTGCGCCGCTGGCCCCCGAATTCGTCGCCCTGGCGCTCGAACAACTGTCCGCCGACATCCCGTCCGAGCGGCTGGAACGCGGCGGGTTGCGCGTCCTGACCACTCTGGATGCCAACCTGCAGGCCGAAGTGGCCTGCGGGGCGGCGGTGCAGCTGGCGCGGCTGTCGGACGACCTCTCTCCGACCTCGCTGGCCGACGTGGATTGCGAACTGGCGCGCCTGCTGCCCACCCTGCCGCCCGGGCCTGCACTCGCCGGGCGCCTGGAGGCGCAAGCCGCCGTGCTCGACAACGCCAGCGGACAGATTCTTGCCCTGGTGGGCGACCCCGCTTGGGCGCATACGCCCGGCACGTCGCTCTCCCCATTTGTCTACCTGACGGCCTTCGCGCGCGGCTTCAGCCCGGCTTCGCTGGCCTGGGATGTCCCGGCCAGTCTGCCGGCCGGGCTGGAGGGCTACGGCAACGCTGACGGCGATTTCCACGGGCCGCTGCGCCTGCGCACCGCCCTGGCCAACGATTACGTCGTTCCGGCGCTGCAGGTGCTGGCCCAGGTAGGCCCGCCCAATACTTGGAACACGGCCACCCAATCCGGCCTGGAGGGGCTGGACCCCGCTGACCCGGGACGCCAGTTGCTCGACCGGGGTGAACTGAGCCTGTTGGCCCTGACACATGCCTATTCCATGCTCGGCAACCAGGGCCTGCTGGCAGGCCGGGCGGATGCTACCGGCCGCCCGGTGGCTGGCGCATTGCTGCGCGTGGAAGACGCTCACGGACGTGTGCTGTTTGACTATACGCAGCCCGGACAGCGGGCCGTCACCAGCGCCCAGCTGGCCTACCTTGTCACTCACATCCTCAGCGACGTACTGGCCCGTCAACCCAGCCTGGGTCGTCCAAATCCCCTCGAGCCGGGTCGTCCGGCGGCCGCCAAACTGGGCCAGACGGCCAATGGCCTCGATACCTGGACTCTCGGCTATTCCCCGCAACTCACTGTCGGAGTGTGGATTGGCGCAGCGGAAGGCGAGGCTGGCGGCCCGCTCAGCCCGCTGGCGGTTGCCGGCCTCTGGCATGCCGTGTTTCGGGCCGCGCATGCCAGTCTGCCCGCCCTGAGTTTCAGCGAGCCGGCCGGCCTGAGTCGCATCCAGGTGTGTGATCCCTCCGGCCTCCTGCCCGGCGCGGACTGTCCGACCGTGGTCGAAGAACTCTTCATGCCCGGAACGGAGCCGCACTTCCTCGACAACCTCTACCAGCGCGTGCTGGTCAACCGCCAGACCGGCCGGCTGGCCACCGTGTTCACACCGCCGGAACTGGTGGAAAGCCGGGTGTACCTGGCCGTGCCCCCGCAAGCGCGCGACTGGGCGCTGGCTGCCGGCCTGGACCTGCCGCCCGAAGACTACGACGCCATTTTCACCTCCGGCAGCCAGGGACCGGTTTCGATTCAATCCCCCCCGGTGTTTGCCTACGTGCGCGGCATAGTTTCCATCATCGGCCAGGCGGATGTCCCGGATTTCGCCTACTACCGCGTGCAGATTGGCGAGGGACTGTACCCCCTGCAATGGCTGCAGATCGGCCACGACCACCCGACAGCGGTGGCCGGCGGCGAATTGGTCCAGTGGGACACCAGCGGCCTGAACGGGCTCTATGCCGTGCAGTTGCTGGTGATCGATTCGCAGAACGTCGTGCAGACCGCGACCATTCAGGTCACGGTGGACAACCTGCCCCCGAGCGTGCAAATTCTCTATCCGGCCGAGGAGCAGACCTTCCAGTATCCCGGGGAGCGCAACCTGACCTTCCAGGCGCAGGTGGATGACGGCATCGCCCTGGCAAGCGTGGAATTCCTGGTGGATGGCCGCCTGCTCATCCGGCTGGCCTCCGCGCCATTCGCGGCCGCCTGGCAAGGCACGGCTGGCGAGCACACCCTGACGGTGCGCGCCACCGACCTGGCGGGCAACACCACCACTCAAAGCGTAACGTTCACGCTTCTGCCCTGAATCAAAACTGCCCGCTGTTGGGCGGGCAGTTCAATTTCGTCAGATAGGCTCATCGGGATACCACCCGAGACACAAGAATCGGGAGCGTTGCCCCTCATGGCGCCCGCTGAACAGATGGTCAGGGGATACGCACCTCGAAGTACTCGAAGAGCACATTCACGTCCGGGATGTCAAAAGCGAATGCTCCCACACCCACGTAGCCTTCGCGCAGGGTCGAGTCCTTGATCTGCCCGTACTTGGGCATCTTCCCATCGATATAGATGGTCAGGGTATCGCCCACGCACGACCCGGCCAGCAGGTGATCGGTATCGTCCTTGTTGTAACCGGGGTAAGCGCCCTGGGTCAGGAAGATATAGGAATTGTCGCTTTCCAGATAGCGCCAGATGAACCAGAAGCCGCTGCTGGATATGGAAAACTCGTACCAGCCCGCGTCGCTGACCCGGCAGAACACGCTGATGTTGTTGTCACGCGTCGGCCCGAGGTTGTCCGTAAAAGCCTCGACATACACGTCCACGCCGCGCGGCACGAACACGTTCTTGTCGAACACGTAGACTTCCACCCATGGGTCGTTCAACCCGAGGGTGAGGGCGCCGTTGCCCATGTCCACGCTGAATTCCTTGCTGTCCGGCGATTTGCCGTCAAAGGCGAAGTTGAAGTAATCCCAGCCGTCTTCCCATTCACCCTTGTCGAACTCCGTGCGGTAGGCGACATCGCCCGAAACCAGCCCGGTGAAGTCGATCACGCCCGCAAAGGGATCTTTGGTCGGGGTGATGGTAGGCGTGGGCGGGACCTCGGTAGCCGTGGGCACCGGCGTATCGGTGGGCGCGTTGGCGATGGCCTCGGCCGTGGCGGCCAGCGCCGTCTGCGTGGCGCTCAGGCCGGTATCCTGCGTGGGCGTCGCCGGAACGTTCGTCCCGCAGGCCAGGGCTGCCAGAGCCAGGGCGCTGAACGCCAGAATGAACTTTCCTTTGGTAAATGCAGTTGTCATGTGTATATCCTCCTTGATGGCCCACCTGAGCGATTTTGTGGCGTAGCCGAGCGATGCCCGGCAAGGCAGGCTGATGAGATTTCGCGGAAGTATACCCTACAAAGCAAGAACGCCCTCTGGACGCGACGCGTTCAGAGGGCGCTTGACGAACTCTCTACATTTCCGTCATGTCCTGGCGTTGGGCCTTCAGCGCAGGTTACGGAACCTGGGTGTAGAAGTAATCGATCTCTACTTCCACGCCCGGGAGGTTCGCTGAATACACGGACAGGAACACCTGACCTTCGCGGAAGGCCGAGTCTCTAATCGTGCCGTTGCGCAATTGCTCGCCATCCACGTAGAAAGTCAGTTCATCGCCGATGCAGGTTGCACCCAGCGTGTGCAGGGAGACATTCTTGTTGTAGTTCGCCAGGCCGCCATTGTTCAGCACCTGGAAACCGCCGCTGGGCGTGTATTTGTAGATCCACCACAGGCCGGAACTGGAGATGGAGAATTCGTACCAGCCATCGGCGGTGCCGCGGCAGCCAACGCTCAGGTTGTTGTTGCGGGTAGTGCCCACATTGTCAAACGAGGCCTCCACGTACACATCCGTGCCACGCGGCAGATACACGAAGTCCGGCACCAGATAGACCGAGGTTTCAAGGTCGTCCAGTCCCAGGATCATGAACCCGCTTTGCACATACGCAAAGAAATCGTCTTTGTTGTCAGGGATGGTGAACCAAATCCAGCCTTCTTCCCAGTCGTCGCCGGTGCCATCGAAATCGGTGGCGTAGATGACGTCCCCGGAAACGAGGCTGCCATAATCAATGGTATCCCCGCCGGCGTCGTCGCCGCCGATTTCGCCGCCGGAATCGGCGCCGCCGGACGTATCCTGGGTGGGCGGGCTGGCAGGCGGGTTGGCAGGCGGCGGGGCCGGGGGCTGCGTGGGCTGGCTGTTGAGCGCGGCCGCCGTGGCTTCCAGGGCCGCGGCCGTCGCCGCCAGGTCGGGGCCGCCGCTGCTGGTGCCGCAGGCGAGCGCCACCAGCGCGAGAACACCAAGGACTAAGAACAACTTGCTGCGTACTTTCGAAGAGCGCATGGCTTCTTCCTCCTCAGGAATATGAACCGGTATGACACCAAGCCTATCGCCTAATAGTATATCAATAGTGGGAAGACCTGCCAACTGGTCGGGTTGACGAAATCCAGGGCTGCCCAGGAGGGCCTATGGGCGCCGGCGGCGCAGCAACCAGGCCGCCAGGCCGCTCACCAGGGCCAGTCCCGCCAGGCCGAACTGCGCCAGGCGCAGCGCGCTGGGGGTTGCGGCCTTCTCGGCCGTACGAAAAACGGGATCTTCCTCTGGCTCGGCTGCGTCCGCCGCGGCTCCTCCCTCGGCAGGAGCAGCCGCCTCCAGCGCCGGCGGCGTTTCAGTGACGGCCATGAGCGTCATCTCGCCTTCGGCCGGCCCGGTCTCCAGGGGTGTGGTGGTGTCGGTAGCTCCCAGGCTTTCGGCTTCCGGCGCCTGGGCAGCCGCGGCCGGTTCCTCATAAGCCGGTGAGGCAGCCCCAAACGTCAATCCAATCGAACGCAACCGGAAGGCGGCGACTTCTCCGGTAACCAATACCGCCAGCGCTACTGTAGCAAGTATCGAGGCCATCCGCAGCGTGGCAAACCACGGATTGGGGGCCGCCCCAGGCTGGAGCATGGCGGCGGTGAGCCGGAATGTTCGCGGGGCGCGCAGCCGCGGGGCGCGGCGCAGCACGGCGCGCGTCCGGCGCAGGTCTTCGAGCGCGGCTTTCAGGGCCGGCTCGGCCAGCAGGCGCTCCTGGATGCGGTTGCGTTCGCGCCCGGGGAGTTGATTGTCGAGGAACGCGGAAAGTGTCTCCAGGTCGTGGGGGGAAATTGGGGCAGCCATCTCAGAGTGATCCTTCGTTCTCAAGACGATACCCGGCAGGCAGAAGTTCCCCGAAGCCGCGCAGACAATCCTGCATGCGCAGGCGCGCCCGCGCCAGGCGGCTCTTCACCGTGCCCAGCGGCGCGCGGGCGCTGGCGGCGGCTTCCTGGTAATCCAATCCCTCGATATCCACCAGCACGACAACAAGCCGGAAGTCGGGGTCCAGCCCGTCCAGGCAGCGTTGGATGGCAGCGTTCAGTTCGCCTCGCAGGGCGGCCTCTTCCGGCGTTTCGCCGGGGTCCTCCAGCCAGGCGGGCGACTCCACTTCTTCGCCTTCCGCCCCTTCGGGTTCCAGCGCGGTGGTCGGGCGGCGTTTGCGCCGGCGCAGTTCGTCCAGCCCGGCATTGGTGACGATGCGCAGCAGCCAGGCCCTGAACGATCCGCCCCGGTAGCGGGCCAGGCTGCGGTAAGCGGAGATGAAGGCATCCTGGGTCACATCCTCGGCCGAGGCGGCGTCCCCCGTCAGGCGGTAGGCAACGTTGAAAGCCGCTTCCTGATGGATCTCCACGAGTCGATTGAAGGCATCCAGGTCGCCCTGGCGGGCGTACTGGATCAGTTTGTTCTCATCCATACCGCCCGCTCCAACCGCGATACAGGCTGCGCCAGACGAAGATCCCTACGGCGGTCACGCCGCCCATGATGCCCACGAACCAAGGCAGGACAGCCGTGCCCAGCCAGGCCGCCCGCAGGACGGCCGCCAACGGCGCGGCCATCAGCATCGCCCAGGCCGCGCGCAGCGGAGCCCGCCACCCGGAGCGGGGTTCATCCAGAACGCCAAATGCCGGCGCAAAGACCAGCCAGGCAACCAGCCAGGGCAAGAAGGTGGTGAACAGCCGCGCCCCGGCCGTGCCGAGCGTGTTGTGGCTGGCGAAACCGATGGCGGTTGCCAGGGCCAGAACCAGCACATCGCCCATCAGCAGGCTACGCACTGGCGGTGAAAAGAGGGTGAGAAGAGATTGGCGCACGGGCTAAGTGTACACGATTCCGGCCCCGCCGCCGGGGTACAATGCGCCCGACATGCAGCCATCCAATCAGAGTCCGATTGCGTGCCCAGTGCTGCTGGCCGCGCTCACCATCCTGCTCAGCGCCTGCCTGGTGCTCAGCTTCAGCGCGGCTCTGGCCGCCGCCTTGTTCCGATTGGGTTCCTGAACATGCCGCTCGACCTCGCCCGCATCCGCGGGCTGTGTTTCGATGTGGACGGAACCCTCAGCGACACCGATGACCAGTACGTGGCGCGCTTCGCCCGCCTGCTCTCCCCGTTCCGCCTCTTCCTACCCGGCCGCGATCCCCGGCACGCCGCCCGCCGGCTGGTAATGCGGCTGGAGACCCCGGCCAACCTCGCTTTCACTCTGCCTGACCGGCTGGGAATCGACGACGAACTCTACCGGTTGGGCGAGACGTTAAACCGGCGCGGGCTGGCCCGCCGGCATCATTTCCTGCTCATCCCCGGCGTCGCCGAAGCGCTGGAACGGCTCAGCGCTCATTACCCCCAGAGCGTGGTCACGGCACGCGGCCCGCGCGGCACGCTGGCTTTCCTGGAACAATTCGATTTGCAGCGGCACTTCCTTGCGGTGGCCAGTTCCATGACCACACCGCGCACCAAACCCTTCCCGGATCCGGTGCTGTGGAGCGCCGAACAGATGGGGATAGCCCCGGGCGAGTGCCTGATGATCGGCGACACCACCGTGGACATCCTGGCCGGACGGCGGGCCGGCGCGCAGACGGTGGGCGTGCTTTCCGGCTTTGGCGAAGAAGCCGAACTGCGCCGCGCCGGGGCGGACGAGATCCTTCCCGGTGTGGCCGAACTTCCGGCCCTGCTGAACTTGCCTTTCACCTGAGATATAGATACAATTAAGAGGTGAGGCGATACCAGAGGAGGGATGCTTTCCCCCTGCTTGTGGCCCTATTGGGCTTTCTTTTTGTTCCCGCGTTCGCGCAAACGCCGGAGCGGGAGTATTTTCCTGAAACCGGCCATTGGGTCGAAGGCGAGTTCCTGGCCTTCTACCGCGCCAACCCGCTCGCCGAGTTCCTCTACGGCTATCCGCTCACCGAAACGCTGACTGACGACCTTTCCGGGCTGACCGTGCAGTATTTCCAGCGCGCTCGCTTTGAACTGCACATCGAACGCGCCCCCGGCGAGCGGGTGGTCCTCACGCCGCTGGGCGTGCTGGTCTACGAAGCGGGCGGCATAGTGGACCTCCCCGCGTCCACGCCCGGCTGCGAGCAGCGCCCCGGCTGGGGCTACCCGGTCTGCTACGCTTTCCTGAACGCCTACGACGACTACGAAGGCGCCCGTTACCTCGGCCACCCGATCTCCGGCCTGGAAGTGCACGGGGACATGCTCTGGCAATATTTCGAATACGCCCGACTGGAATGGCACCCCGAACTGGCCTTCGGTGATCGCATCGTCCTGGCCCACCTCGGCAGCATCTACTTCCAGGTCCGCAAACTCAGCAGCAGCCTGCTGCTTCCGGCGCGCGACCTCCTCCCGGCCTATGACGTGACCGGCCTGGCCGTGCGGGCCTTCCCGCAGCAGGCCCAGGTTCCGTTGGGGGAAATGCAGACGCTGATGGTTTCCGTGCGCGACCAGGGCCGCGTGCCGGTGGCGGGTGCATCTGTGCATGCCGTGCTCCTCACCCCGGACGGCCAATCCGTGACGCTGGGCACGCGCCTGACGGACACCAATGGCGTGGCGGTTTTTCAGTTCGCGGCCGCCAGCGCTCAGGTTGGCTTGGCCGAGATCATTCTGGAAGTGCGCTACCAGGGCGTGGTCGAAGAAACGCGCACATCCTTCCGCATCTGGTACTGACCCCTCTTAAGTAATCCACCGAAAGTTTTCAGACAAGGCCGCCCTCAAGTTCTGGCCTGTTCGCTCTCGGAGAACCTCCAGGACTACTCTTAATAGTTGGCCGTTTGGGCGCACTGCTATTTCCAATCACTTACGGCCAACTACATAGCACCCATCAAAAAAGACCTCTTGCGAGGTCTTTTTCAGTTGTTTGGGTTATCCCAATCGCTGCAACAGCTGCCGGTACTGCTCGACGTTGGGCGGGTTGAGCACCAGGATGGCGCGGATGGCCTGCTTGGCGCCTTCCAGGTCGCCCTTCTGGGCAAGGACTTCGCCGATGGCGTCCCATTCAGCCACGGCCTTCTCCACTTGGCGGGTTTGTTGGTAAAGCTCGGCCAGCCGCTGGCGGGCAAAGGTGAGATCCTTGTTTTCGCTCAAGAGCGCATCCAGGAACTCGATGGCTTCCGTTTCCTTGGCCTGGCTGGCGAGGTACGTCAGGTAATTATCCAGTTCAGCGCTGGCTTGTTTTTCCTGGCCCAGCCGCACGTTCAGGTCGATGACCTGCGACCGTGCGGTCTTGTCGTCCGGGTAGAGCGTGCGTAACTGCTCATAAACTCGGAGGGCCTGCCGCCAGTCCAGACGCTGCATGTCGATATCCGCCATGCGGTGCAGGATGCGGCCGCTCCAGGCCGGGTTGGCATCAGCCTGCTGGGCGACCCGCAGGGCGATTTCATACGTCGAGCGGGCGTTGTTCAATTCAGCCAGGCGGTAGTACATATCCGCCAGGTTGGTGTATTCTCCGATGGCCTCATCCACCTGCCCCTGGGCCATCAGTTGCTCGATCAACCGGTTGCGGGACTTCATGTCCATCGGGGCGATCTCGACCACCCGGCGCAGGATGTTGGTCGCCTGGGCGGCCTCGCCGCGCGAACTGTAAGCGTTCGCCACCATCGTGAACTTGCGGATCGCCTCCGGCGGGCGTTCCTGGCGCAGCAACAGCTCACCCATATGGACGTGCAGCGGCAGGTAAGTGGGCGCCCGGCTGAGCAGGGCGAAGGATTCTTCCATGGCCGTGCGCAGGAAACCGCGCCGCGCCAGGCTGTTGATGCGGCCCATCGCCTCGACCATCTCCGAACTCTTGGCCTGGGTGAGGATGCTGGCCAGCGGCGTGAGCAGGGAGCCGGTGGCCGCCGTGGGCATCTGCTGGCGGGCCTCCAAAAGCGTTTTGCGCCAGTTGGGGTGCAGCAGCAGGTCGGCGATGTTGGCGCACAGTTGCTGCAATTGCTCCACATTCACTTCCTGGGCGTGCGCCTCGATGAGCGGGTCGTAGTTCTGGCGCATCGCATCGCCTAGGTCGGCCGGCAGGATGGCGCACTCGGCCAGTTTAAGCGCCTCCAGGTAATTCACGGCCGCATCGTTCCAGTTGTTGCGTTCAGCTTCATAATCGGCGATGAGCAGGCGCGAGGCCAGGGCATAATCCGGATGCTTGACCGAACGCTGTAAATTGCGCTGGGCGCTTTCCTTGCGTTCCAGGCGATGATAGAGCAGCCCCAGGCTGAAGTAGGCCGGCGGGTAATCCAGCCCGGCTTCAATGGCATCCTTGAGCTCTCCGGCGGCATCGTCGTCGCGCGCCCGGGTCTGATTGTCGATGGCCTGGCTGACATGCTTGGCAATCCTGGAATAGTCCGGGCCGCCGCTCTCGCGCCCCAGGCTGAAACGCAGGCCGCGCCGGGCGGCTTTCTCCTCATCCACATCGTCCGAAGAGATGTCGAACAGCACTTCGGCCAGCGCGGTAAGGGCTTTCTGGCGCGCCTCGGCCACCGGGTCGGGCGTATCCTGACCCAATCGGGCGGCTTCGGGCGGCATCTTATCCATTTCCTTCACGGCCGCCATGCGCAGCGGGCCGGTGCCGCCCTTCTGGCGTTTGGGTTTGGGGAGGGTCTTGTTGGCCTTCGCCAGTTCATACGCCTGGCGGCCTTCGGGGTTGTCGGGGTCAAGTTTGAGGGCGTGCTCCACCGTGCGGGTGGCTTCTTCGATCTGCCCGGCATCCTGCAGGAGCGCGGCCACGTTGATATACTCGCGCACCGCCTGGGTGGTGCGGCCCAGCCGCTCGAAGACCAGCGCCAGGCGCGAGTGCGCCTTGAGGTGTTCCGGCGTCAGCCGTGTCACCCGCGCCCAGTTCTCGATGGCCTTATCCGGGTCGCGCAACTTCAGGTACAGGTCAGCGACTTTGAGGGAAAGGTCGGCGGCTTCCTTGATCTTGCCGCTGCGCTCGTGGATCTCGGCCGCTTTTTCCAGCGGCAGCGGGTCGTCCGGGGCGAGCGCAATGGCGCGCTCGTAGCACTTCAGCGCGTCTTCGTATTTCTGGAGTTCGAAAAAGGCCAGACCCAGGCTGGTGACCGCCTGCAGGCGTTCCGGAAACTCCCCCAGGGCGCGCTGGTAATGTTCGGCGGCGCGCGGCCAACTGCCATCCCAGGCGGCGGAATGGCCCTGACTCATTGCTTCTTTGTAGGTGTCTTCGCTGCCCGGCATGATGCGCTGTCTGGATTGCAACTGTGGGCGTTTATCCGCCCACAAGAGTCATTTTACCCCAATTCAATCCGGCCCGCGCTTCGGTCTTGAGCGGCACTTTGAGCGGATAGGCCTGGGTCATGCGGGCCTGTACCAGGCCGGCGACCTGCTCCAGTTCGGCCTGCGGGGATTCGAGCACCAGTTCGTCATGCACCTGCAAGAGCATACGCGCCGGTGAGCCGTTCTCTTCCAGCGCCCGCTGCACATCCAGCATCGCCAGCTTCATGATGTCGGCGGCCGTGCCCTGCACCGGCGAGTTGATCGCCTCGCGCAGCATCCGGTTACGGATTTGAGTGTTGGCCTGCGTGCCCAGCCCGTGGAAGTAGCGCCGCCTTCCCAGCAAGGTTTCCACATACTCCTGTTCCTGGGCCTGCTTGCGGGTCTTATCAAGGAATTCCTTAACGCCGGTGAAGCGTTTGAAATAGGCGGCGACAAAGTCCTCGGCCTCGGCCAGGGTCAGGTCGGTGGTGCGGGTGAGGCCGAAGGCGCTCATGCCGTAGATCAGCCCGAAGTTGATGGCCTTGGCGTGGCGGCGCATCTCGCTGCTCACCTGCTCCAGCGGAACGCCGTAGATAGCGGCGGCCGTGGCGGCATGGATATCCTGATCTTCGCGGAATGCCTGGAGCATGTCCTGGTCGTCGGCCATGTGGGCGACGATGCGCAGCTCGATCTGCGAGTAGTCCACCGAGAGCAGTTGGTTGCCCGGCTCGGCGATGAACGCCTGGCGCACCTTGCGCCCCAGTTCGGTGCGGATGGGGATGTTCTGCAGGTTGGGATTGTTGGAAGAGATGCGCCCGGTGACCACCCCGGTCTGCGAATACGAGGTGTGCACCCGCCCGGTGGCCGGGTTCACCTGGGTGGGCAGGGCGTCCACGTAGGTGGATTTGAGCTTGGCGAGTTCGCGCTGTTCCAGGATCCAGGGGATGACCGGATGGCGGTCGTGCATCTCTTCCAGCACACCGGCGGCCGTCGAGAAGTTGCCGCTGGCGGTGCGCGCGACCCCTTCCGGCGGCGGGATGCGGAGCGTTTCGAACAGCGCCTTGCTCAATTGCTGCGTGGAATTGATGTTGAACTCGTAGCCGACCGCCCGGAACACTTCGGCGTTGATCTCGCCCAGGCGCTGCTCCAGCTCGGCGGACATCCCGGCCAGGAATGGCCGGTCGAGAGCAATGCCGGCCATCTCCATTTCCGAGAGCACCCGCACCAGCGGCATTTCGATACGCTCGAACAGCTCTTCGCCTTTGGCCTTCTTAAGGTCTTTGTGCAGCGGGGCAATGAGCCGATACGTGATGGCGGCATCCGCGGCAGCGTAGGGCGCGGCGTGCTCCACCGGCACTTCGGCCATCGTGATCTGCTGCTTGCCCTTCCCGATGAGTTCCTCGATCTTGGTCATCTGGATGTCCAGCCGTATCCAGGAGAGGTCTTTGAGGCCGAGGTTGCGCGAATCGGGATTGATGATCCACTCGGCGATCATTGTGTCGAAACCCAGCGGCCCCACGTCCAGCCCATAGCGTCGCAGGATGATGTAGTCGTACTTGGCGTTGTGGGCCGCCTTGGGGATCTTCGGGTCGGTCAGCGTCGGTCGCAGCGCGTCCAGCACGTCGTCCAACGCCAGCTGCTGGCCCTGCTTGTGCGCCACGGGGATGTAATAGCCGCGCTCGCCATTCACCGCCAGTGAGATGCCCACCAGTTCGGCCTGGGTCTGGTCCACGCCGGTGGTCTCGGTATCGAAGGCGATGAGTTTGGCTTTGTTGAGCGCCTTCACCAGACCGGTCAGTTTTTCGGGCGTATCGACGATGACCGTCTCGAGGTCGATGTTGCTGGCGGGCGGCGGGGCCTCCACCGCGCTGGCGTCGCCGCCGAAGAGTGCCATCTGCGCCCCGACCGGCGGCGGGGGCGCTTCGGCCATACCCAGCAGTTGCAGCACCGTCGCCAGGCGGCCCATCAGGCTGCGGAATTCGAGTTCGCGGAACAGGGCCTGCACCGTGTCCGGTTCGAAGTTGCGGATGCGCGCCTGTTCGAGTTCGAACGGGATATCGAGGTCAGTGACGATGCGCGCCAGCTTCTGGCTCAGGAAGGCGTTTTCTTTCCCGGCTTCCAGTTTGGCGCGCTGCCCGACCGGCAGGTCGTCCAGATGAGCATAGATCTCCTCCAGCGTGCCGTAATCGGCGAGCAGTTTCTCGGCGGTCATCTGGCCGATGCCCGCCACGCCGGGGATGTTGTCAGAAGTATCGCCGACCAGCGCTTTGTAGTCCACGATCTGTTCCGGGCGCACGCCGAACACCTCGCTGACGTTCTCGGGGCCGTAGTCGGTGCTGTCGCTCAGTTTTTTGCCCGGCAGGCTGACCCAGACGCGTTCGGCCACCAGTTGCAGGAGGTCGCGGTCGCCGGTGATGATCTTGACCCCCAGCCCCCGGGCGGCGGCTTGGCGTGCCACGCTGCCGAGCACGTCGTCGGCTTCGTAGCCATCCAGTTCCAGACGCGGGATGTTGAAGGCGTCCACCAGTTCACGCATGCGCTCGATCTGGGCGCGCAGGTCGTCCGGCATCTTCTCGCGCGTGCCTTTGTAGTCGGGGAAGATCTCATCCCGGAAGGTCGCGCCGACGTCGAAGGCCACCATCAGGTAATCCGGGCGTTCCTGTTCCAGCAGGCGCAGCAGCACGCTGGTGAAGCCGAAGATGCCCGCCGTGGGTTCGCCCTTGCTCGTGTTCCAGCGGCTCAGGTTGCCGCCCGCGCCGGTGAGGGCGAAGTAGGTGCGGTAGGCCAGGGCGTGGCCATCGATGAGGTAGAGGATCTCAGGCATGGCGGGTCACTCCTGTGAAGGGATCCTATGTGGCACAGATGAGCATACAGGTACCCGGATGAGGCCAGTTTCGTCGGGCAATGATACGAACCGAACCATCTGCATAATTGTAACATTTGTTCTGATAACCTCGCGCCGATTTCGCCTCGCTCCCTGAGGCAAGGCCCTAGCCGGGGTTTGCTTCCCACCTCCGCTAAATGGCGGATGGCAGCCGGGCGGGATGATGGTATCCTTGACCCAGCCTGAAATCGTAAGAGCCGGCACCAAGGCCGCATCTAAGGAACATATGACTGATATCACTCTCTCTTCCGGGTTTTCCCGGCGCGAATTCCTCAAAGTGGGGGCTCTGGCCGCTGGTGGGCTGGCTTTCCGCCCCTGGCGCCAGACCCGCCGCCTGGCGGATACCGCCGACGCACCTCTTCTGGGCCGGGTGAACGAAGGCAAGGTCAGCCTGCGCGCCACGCCGGATATCACCGCGCCCGAGATCGGCGCGCTGTACGAGGACGCCCTCGTCCCCTGGTTGCACGAAGTGGTCGGCTACAACCCCTACCGCCCCAACCAGCGCTTCGTGGAAACGCCGGAAGGTTACATCTGGTCGCCGGTCTTGCAGCCGGTGCGCGACGAACCCCAGGAACCGGTCAGCGAACTCTACGAGACCAGCCTGGGCCCCGGCATGTGGGTGCAGGTCAGCGCGCCGTTTGTGGACGTGCTGTTGGAGAACAGCGCCGCCTACGCGCCATCGGTGAAACACCGTGTCAACGAACTGGGCGTGCTGCCGCGCCTGTATTACAGCCAGGTCATCTGGGTGGATCAGATCAGCACCGATTCTGAGGGGCGCGTCTGGTACCGCCTGAACGAACGCTATGGCTACGGCGATGTCTTCTGGGGCCGGGCCGAAGCCTTCCGGCGCATCACCCCCGAAGAGGTCGCGCCCATCACCCCGGAGATCGAGGACAAATATATCGAGGTGAATCTGCACCGCCAGACGGTCTCGTGCTTCGAGGAAGGCCGCGAGGTTTTCTATTGCCGGGCCTCCACCGGCCAGGACGGCCCGGACACGGCCACGCCGGTGGGCGAGAACCACCGCGTCTGGCGCAAGATGCTCTCGGCCCACATGAGCGGCGGCACCACCGGCGGCGGATGGGACCTGGTCGGGGTGGGCTTCACCACCCTGTTCATTGGCAACGGCATCGCCTTCCACTCCACCTTTTGGCACAACAACTACGGCGAGAAGACCTCGCGCGGCTGCGTGAACTTGCGCCCGGACGACGCCAAGTTCATCTGGCGTTGGACGCGCCCGGCGATTGGCTACGACCCCGGCGACATCACCGTGACCGACTACAGCGGCACGAACATCCGCGTGGTTGAGATCTAAGGACTCATGATATGGACAACCCCTCACTTGGTTTAGCCTTCTTCGCCGGGATAGCGTCGTTCCTCTCGCCCTGCGTGTTCGCGCTCGTCCCGGCCTATGTGGGCTACCTGGGCGGTCGTTCGGCGCGGGCGGCGGGCGTGGAAGAAGCCCGCAGCAACTTCCTGACATTTACGCACGGCGTGGCGTTCGTGCTGGGCTTCAGCGCCGTGTTCATCCTGCTCGGCGCGCTCTCCGGCGTGCTGGGCGCGGTGCTGCGCGACTTCTCCGGACTGCTGACGGTGGCGGGCGGCGTGGTGGTCATCGTCTTCGGCCTGCACATGCTGCGGGTCATCAACATCCCCTTCCTGAACTACGACCTGCGCGTCCAGACCCAGCCCAGCCAGGGGCGCTATGGTTACCTGGCCTCGGCCCTGATGGGCGTGTTCTTCTCGGCCGGCTGGGCCCCATGCGTGGGCCCGGTGCTGGGTACGATTCTGACCTTTTCCATCAATGGCGGCTCATTTTCCGAAGGCGCCCAACTCCTCTCGGCCTATTCAGCCGGGCTGGCGCTGCCCTTCCTGCTGGCCGCCACCCAGATCGGCTGGGTGACTTCCATCCTGCGCCGTTACGGCAAAGTGATGCACTATGTCGAACGGGTCATGGGCGTGGTGCTGGTGGTGCTGGGCATCCTGCTGGCGCTCGGCCGCTTCCAGTTGATCTCCACCACCGCCTTCTTCGCCGGCCAGGCGGAGGAACTGGCGGTCGGTCGCCTGCTGCTGGCCGGGTTGCTGGCGGCGCTGGCGCTGGGCCTCATCCCCGGCCTGGTGGCCCGCCTGCGCGGCAAATCGTTCCTGGATTACTGGTTCCTCAGCGCCGGGGCGTCGCTCATCCTGCTGGTACTGCTCTACCTGCTGGGCGCGCTGAACTCCCTGCTTCCGCTGATTTCCTAGGATGCGGCCGGCATTCCGATTCGCTCTGCTTCCCATACTGCTATTCGGGCTGGCGGCCTGCACCTCCGATGCGCCTGAGCCGGTGGCGGGCAACCCGGCCCCGGATTTTGAACTGTTGGACGTAAACGGCCAGACCGTGCGCCTGAGCGACCAGCAGGGCAAGGCGGTCGTCGTCAACTTCTGGGCCACGTGGTGCGCGCCCTGCCGTTTTGAAATGCCCACGCTCGACGCCGCCGCCCGCCAGTACCCGGATGACCTTCTGGTGCTGGCCGTGAATTACGACGAACCGCCCGAACGGGTGCGCGCCTACGCCGACGAACTTGGGCTGGGCTTTGCGCCGCTGCTCGACCCCGGCGGTGAGACCCAGACGCTCTACCGGGTGCGCGGCTACCCCTCCACCTACTTTGTGGACCGCGAAGGCGTCATCCAGGCCGTGCATATCGGCATGCTGACGGAAGACTCGCTGGCAGGCTACCTGGCCGAACTTGGACTGCCATAGACAGCCGGTGAGCAGCCAAGGTCTCTTTTCCGTGCCCATCCATGGCCAATTGCTTTTGCCTTTCGGCTATAATTTTCGCCAACTATCCCCCGGAGACCTGCCCGTATGATCTTCCGCGTCACCCTCTTCACCCGCAGCGACTGCCACCTGTGCGACCAGGCCAAAGAAGACCTGGCCACCCTGCAGGCCGAGATTCCCCACGAACTGACGGTGGTGGACGTTGACCTGCAAGCCGACCTGCAAGCCGTCTACGGGGCGCGCGTGCCGGTGCTGGAAGCCGGGCCGTATGTGCTGGAAGCGCCCTTCGACTTCCAGAAACTTAAGATGACCCTCGGCGCGGCCCGCGACCGGGCGCGGCGCGTGGAGCAGGACCAGACCCCCCGGCAGGCCCGGCGGCGCGCCCGCGCCAACACCCTCAGCCGCGCCGACCGGATTTCTTATTGGATTTCCAACCGCTGGCTGCTGGTGCTGAATATCGTGGTGTTCCTGTACGTCGGCCTGCCGTTCCTGGCCCCGGCGTTGATGAAGGCCGGCGCGCCGGCGCTGGCCCGGCCGATCTACGGCATCTACGGGTTCGCCTGCCACCAGCTGGCCTTCCGCTCGTGGTTCCTGTTCGGCGACCAGCCCGCCTACCCGCGCGCCGCCGCCGGCGTGGAAGGTCTGCAAACCTTCGGGGCGGTCTCCGGTGTGAGTGAGGAAGACCTGCTGGCGGCGCGGCGCTTCGTGGGGGATGAGCAGATGGGCTACAAGGTGGCCTTCTGCGAACGCGACGTCGCCATCTATGCCGCCATGCTGCTGTTCGGGCTGGTTTACGCTCTGAGCGGCAAACGCCTGCCGGCCCTGCCCTGGTATTTGTGGGTGGTCATCGGCATGGGGCCCATCGGCCTGGACGGGTTCAGCCAGTTGTTGAGCCAGATCCCCAACTGGCCGTTCTGGGACTACCGCGAAAGCACCCCTTTGCTGCGCACGCTCACCGGCGGGGTGTTCGGGTTCGCCACCGCCTGGTTTGGCTTCCCGATTGTGGGCGAGACGATGGCCGAAACACGCCTGCTGCTGGCGACCAAGATCGCCCGGCTGAAGGGTTTGAGCCAGCCGGGGGCCGATTGACGCATGCCCTTCCGCCAGCCGGATTCGGTCCGCTATTTCACGTTCGACAGTTTCGCTGACCAGCCGCTCACCCAGATGATCTTCACCCGCCAGGGCGGCGTAAGCCCCGGCGAGTTGTCTTCGCTCAACCTGGGGCTGACGGTGGGCGACGACCCGGCCAACGTGGCCGAGAACCGGCGCATCGCCTTCCGGGCGGCGGGGCGGCCGCTGGAGTCGCTTTCCGACTCGTGGCTGGTGCACGGGGCGGATGTGGTCATCTACGACCAGCCGCGCCCGGCCGGGCAGGCCAGCCCCCCAAAAGCCGACATCATCCTGACCGACAACCCGGATGTGACGCTGTTCATGCGCTACGCCGACTGCGTGCCGCTGCTGTTCCACGACCCGGTTCACAAGGCCATCGGGCTGGCGCACGCCGGCTGGCAGGGGACGCTGAAGCAGGTGGCGGCGCGGGCGGTGCAGGCCTTGGCGGAGCGCTTCGGCACGCGCCCGGCCGACCTGTGGGCAGCCATCGGCCCGTCCATCAGCCCGGAGCGCTACGAGGTGGGGCCGGAAGTGGCCGAGCGGGCGACGGCCGCCTTCGGCGCGGATGCCCCGGCCGTGCTGCCGCGCTTCGGCGAGAGCGTGCACTTCGACCTGTGGGCCGCCAACCGGCTGACGCTGGAGGGGGCGGGCGTGCGCCACATCGAAGTGTGCGGGTTGTGCACGGCGCAGAACCCGGCGGATTGGTTCAGCCACCGCGGCCAACAGGGCCGGGCGGGGCGCTTCGGCGCGCTGCTGGCGTTGCGCCGGGCGTGACATACGGCCTCGGGCAAGGAGATGCCCAAACTGCCGCGAGAGGGACATGCACACACACCTGTTAACAATTCTGTCATATCCATGTCACGTTGTGTAGCATCTGCCGCACAGCGTGCAGCATTCGTCGAGTGGTCGAGTGGTCGGGTGGTCGTGGGCGTCCGGCGGCGCGGTGAAGATAGTGGGCGGTGAAGATAGCGGGCGGTGAAGATAGCGGGCGGTGAAGATAGCGGGCGGTGAAGAGTGCGGGCGGTGAAGATAGCCTGGGCGGTGAAGATGGCCTTGCAAAGAAAAGCGAAAGGCTTACCACTGATGAACACGGATGAACATGGATGGGATGACCCCGGTTGGGGAGGATACCATTAGGAGGCGTACGAGGGAAGTGAGGCAGCGGGAATGTCAAGGCGAAGGCAGGCGGAAGGATGCCCTGGCGGGTGATCGTTGCGGGCGATGATCGAGCCTTGATGGGTGCACCCCCATTCCTGGCGGGATAACCCTACGCTTCATTCTATTTCACGCGGTCGTCGGTCGGGCTACGCCCGACCTCAGGGAGTTCCCCTGCGGGGAACTCCAAGGGGGCTGGACGAAGCGAGTTGCCGTGCCGCAAGATGCTAAGCGGAGTCTTGTAGGGGGCGCCGAAGGTATTGTAGATTGCACTAGTTGCCCCTGACGCAGCGGGTTGTAAAATCCCGGTAAATCTTTGTAAACGGGATTTTACGGCCCTGCGGAGGAAGATGTGGGCTTGGTTAAGGGTTGATAGAAGCGTCACACTCTTGGCTGGTAGACAAATCGTGGCATTGACAGCCGTCTCTCAAAGGATAAGCGCTGGCGTAATGATCGTAACTACTGACGAGAGTCCAAGTTAGCAATCTCATTCTCTCCCATACGGACCACTAATCGTTCCGTCATAGGCATTTACTAGATACTCAATATATGGGGTTAAACGCTTATAGTCATAGTAGATTACTTCCCAACCATCGTTATATCCCTCTGGCAACGTTGGGTTGAAGACCATCAGGACTTCACAGTTTTCCTCAACCGAGGCTCGCGACTCTGCCCCACCAGATACCTCAACCATTTCCAACGCTGTTTCAGCTGTAACCAGAAGCCTATCCAAGTCAATAGAAGGTCTAACATCTGGATAAGGAGAATAAGTCTCCCTATGTACCGTTACAATCCCACTGTTGGCTCTAATAACAATCTCGCTAAAACTGGTTGTGAATCGAAATCTGTTTCTCTCCACATTAGAGAAAAGTAACCTAGCGCGTTGTGGGCCAGCCTGGGCTTCATCACACTTTAGCTCAAACGTCATGACCTCGAGATTCCAACCCTCAAGTGGCTCTCCCCATGCCAATAAATGTGCCCACTCAGCCAATTCTAGAAACGTCGCTGTGTCCCAAAATACTACACTGGTTTGTGGCCGACGAATGCAACATCCGGAAACCGCATCCGTGAATTCGATTGGAGCGAATCCCTCTCCCTCACCAGCTCGCAGATATGTTAAGATCGTATCTGGGTCAAAAGAGTAACTCGGATAATCATCAATAATCTGTTCGGAGCCTTGGCCATAGTACACGCTGACCCCAACGAGCACAAGGAATCCAAGAGTAGCAACTACCGGCCATCTGATATAAGGCGATTGATTCCCTAGTAATCGGTTCATTGACCTAACTCGTCTAATTCATCAGTCGTAAGATTTGCGAGATATTCCAGGTATTCCCAGTCCACAACATCAAAGCCAGCGGGCAATGTATATCCTGCATCAAGAAGCTCATACAGGTCATTCAAAAACAACCTTAGCATGAACGAGCCCTGGAATCTCTGTCCAGTCTGGGTTTCTCTGAGCCATGCGCTGAGCCCCGATAATGGGTTGGGTTCTGATTGTCCCCTAAAGTAGGCTATCCATCTCGGCTCTCTCTCCTCATTATTTGCTAACCCAGTGACTGCTGATGCATCCAAGATGTTGTTCTGTGCCAATGCTGCAATGATGATCATATCGGTCGCAGTACAAACTATCACTCCACCAGTACATGGCTGAAGGGCATTCTCTATCCTTGTTTCCATGACTTCGATCGCGTTTTGGGGATCAAATGGATCATCTGTCTCTGAATAGCTTGCCTGCGCAATACCATAGCCGGAAGAGCTATTTGGATTAATTTCGTGGTGCTTTCTTTCTGTCTCCTCGCTCTGGAGCCATTGGCTCTGAACCGCTATCCCCGCTGCTACTAGTGCGGTTCCATTCTTGTTTACCACGTGCTCCTTGGCAATCTCGATACCATCGCAGTCAGGGGCATTTCCCAGCCAGATGTCAACATCATCTGCTGGGCAACCAGCGTGGCCCGAAGAGTCTATAAACATTATTGGGTTGTTATAGGCATAGCTAAACCTGTTCAAACTCTGCGGGCTTCGCAAACTCGGCAGTACCGTATCCGGCTGTGCGAACCGGCCTATCGAACTTACATAGATGCTAACTTGCGCCTCTTTTTTCCGCACTTGTAAACTCCCTGTAAAATCGCCCGGCCGCATGCTCCCATTATAGCCACGCGGCGAACCAAATCAACAATCTACAATCTGCAACCCCACCGCCGCGCTGGCACAACCCTTGCAAGTCTCTCTGCGAACCTGCCGGAGTGTGCCATGGCCGCGAATCCCATCCCCAACAACCGCCTTGCTTTTCAGTATTACCCGGATACGGTGCATTACCGCCAGCACGACCTCCAGGCCTGGCTGCCCACGCTGAAGGCGCTGGGCGCCGGCTGGCTGGTGCTGCGCGCCCCCGTGGACCGGGCGATCCCCGAACCCTTCGTGCGCGCCCTGCTGGATGCGGGCGTGCAACCGGTGCTGCACTTCCAGGCCTCGCCGCTGCGCCCGCCCGCCGTTCAGGAACTCCAGCCGCTGCTGGCGGCTTACGCCGCCTGGGGCGTGCGCTTCGCGGCCCTGTTCGACCGGCCCAACTGCCGCGACGCCTGGGATGGGGCTTCGTGGGCCAAACAGGACCTGGTGGCGAACTTCCTGAACATCGCCCTGCCGCTGATGGAAGCCGCCAGCCAGGCCGGGCTGGCCAACGTCTTCCCTCCGCTGGAACCGGGCGGCGACTATTGGGACACCGCCTTCCTGCGGGCCGCTCTGAACCGGCTGCAAACCCAGGCGCGACACGTATTTGATGAACTGACGCTGGGCGTGTACGCCTGGGCCGACAACCTGCCGCTCGACTGGGGCGCGGGCGGGCCGGAACGCTGGCCGGCGGCGCGCCCGTATTACACCCCGCCCGGCGAAGAAGACCACCTCGGCTTCCGCATCTTCGACTGGTACGCGGCCGTTTCCCAGGCCGAACTGGGCCGCGAACTGCCCATGCTCGGGCTGGGCGGCGGCAGCCGCCTGAGCCAGCCGCGCCCGGAACACCCCCCGCTGGACGCCGAAGGCCACGCCGAGGCCACGCTCCACATGTTGCGCCTGCTGGACGGCCAGGATGAGACCGGCCAGCCGCCCCTGCCCGCCAGCCTGAAGATGTGCAGCCTGGGCCGGCTGGCCGCCCAACCCGGCAGCCCGGAAAGCGCGGATGCCTGGTTCCGCGAAGGCGAAAGCCCGCTGCCGGCCGCCAAAGCCCTCAACGCCTGGAACCCCCAGCGGCGGCCGCGCCCGGCGGCCAAGCGCGCCCCCGCCCCGCAGGCGGCCGGCCTGCACCGCCCCGGCGATGACCTGACCGCCGAACCGGACGGGCTGCCCGAAGCCCTGCCCGCCGAACCAGAGCCGCGCGCCGCGTTCACCCCGGCCCGCGAACCGGACGCCGCCCGCCGCGCCCCCGCGCCAGACGGCCGGAGCATCCGCCATTATCTGCTCCTCCCGACCTACGAATGGGGCGTGGCCGACTGGCACCTGGACGTGATTCGCCCGTTCCTCAAGCGCCACCTGCCCACCGTCGGCTTCTCGGTCGAGGAGGCCGCCGCCGCCCAGCGCGTCACCGTGGTCGGCGGGCCGCAGACCTTCGCCGAGGCCGACCTGGAGCGCCTGCGAGCCGCCGGCTGCGAGGTGGTGCGCGTGGCCGGAGATGGCACGAGCATTGCATCCCAGTTGGAGACCCTGTAACGAGGACCCCGAATGAGCGACCAGACCCCCAACACGCCCCTCGAATGCGAAGCGCCGGCGCTGAAAGTGGTCGGCATGGGCGGCGGCGGCAGCAACGCCGTGCAGCGCATGATCGACCTCGGCCTGCGCGGCGTGGAATTCATCGCCGCCAACACCGACCGCCAGGCGCTGCAATCCAACGACGCGCCCGTCAGGGTCATCCTGGGGCCGCAGCTGACGCGCGGCATGGGCGCGGGCGGCGACCCGGAAAAAGGCTACAAGGCCGCCATGGAAAGCCGCGAAGAATTGCGGCAGGCGCTGACCGGGGCGGACATGGTCTTCCTGACCGCCGGGATGGGCGGCGGAACCGGCACCGGCAGCATCGCCGTGGCCGCCCAGATCGCCCGCGAAGCGGGCGCGGTGGTCATCGCCATCGTCACCATGCCGTTCTCCTTCGAGGGCAAGCGCCGCTACCAGAACGCACTGCACGGCCTGCGCGCCCTTCAGCCGCACGCCAACACGCTCATCACCATCCCCAATGACCGCCTGCTCAACGCCAGCCCGCAGACCACCACGTTGGAACAGGCCCTGTGCCTGGGCGACGACGTGCTGCGCCAGGCGGTGCAGGGCATCACCGAACTCATCACCGCCCCCGGGCTGATCAACCGCGGCTTCGCCGACATCCAGCAGTTGATGAAGCTGGGCGGCGGCGCGCTGATGACCATCGGCTACGGCGAGGGCGAGGAGCGGGCGGTCAAGGCCGTCCAGCAGGCGCTCAACCACCCCCTGCTGGAAAGCATCTCGCTGGAACAGGCGCGCGGCGTGCTGGCAAACTTCACCGGCGGCCGCAGCCTGCCGCTCTACGAAGTGTACGCCGCCATGACCGGCATCCAGGAACACGTCTGCGAATCGTGCGAAGTCATCTGGGGCGTATCGAACAACGACCTGATGGGCGACAAGGTGCAGGCCATCCTGGTCATCACCGGCCTGGGCGCGCCCACCCTGGAGGAACTGCTGCCCGGCGCGGAGCGCATAGCCGAGACCAAACCCTCCGGGCCGCAGGTGTTCCAGACCGGGCCACAGGCTTTCCCCGCCGATAGCGAAAACGAACGACCGCTGGCCATTCCGCTGGCCCGGGAGCCCCTGCTCGCCGGCGCGGCGGGCGACCTGGATATGCCCGCCTTCCTGCGCCGCCGCTACCCGAGCGGCGGGAAATGACGGGGCGCGACCCCGATTGGAGCATGAGCCATGGACAACAAGACGATTGACAGGATATCCAAGAGCGTCGAACGCAGTTTCCCCGGCATCCAATGGAGCCAGCCGCGCGTGCACGCCAACCAGACGCCGCACGCCAAATCCGCCAAACACCTGCCCACCTACCTGCTGATCTTCAGCGGCACGGCCCACGAAGCCGGCGGGCGGCGCATCCCGCGCCAGGTGCGGGTGGTCGCCAACGACAAGGGCCAGATCCTGCGCATGTCCACTTCGCGCTGAGGAAGACCGAATCATGGACTGGAACGACTACGCCTTCCAACACGAGTTCACGCTGGCGCTGGCGCAACTGCAGCAGACCAAACGGCCGCTGTGGCAACGGCTGTGGGAGCCGCTGGCGGACCTGTTCTGGCGGGCGATGATCCCGGCTCTCACCGCCGTGCGCCAGCAACCAGGACTGACGCACAGGCTCCAAACCCTGGGCGACGCCTTCCAACGCCAGCCGCGCGCCTTCCGCAACTGGTGCCTGGTGTTCCTGGGCTGGCTCTCCGGCCTGGCCTTCGGGTTTGTATGGGCCTGGCTGATCCCCTGAAAGATCGCTCTTTCGCCATGAAACCGATTCGCCGGGCGTTCCGGTGGGGGCTGCTCATGCTGCTGGCAGGCGGGCTGGCCCTACCCGGCTTTGTACCGGCGCGGGCGGCCGCCGGCGGCCTCACCTTCGGGGCGCGCGTGGACCTGTGGGGGACGCAGGTGGAGGCCGCGCTGGAAACCGCCGAAGAAACCCATATCGAATGGCTGGCCGTGGATTTCGACTGGCAGCGCATCTGGCCTGAGCGCGCCAGCGGCTTCTCCTCCCCGGAACTTGAAACCTTCATGCGGATAGCCGAGGCGCGCGGCTTCAAGGTGCTGGTGAGCCTGACCAATGCACCGCCCTGGGCGATGACCCCGGCCGGGCCGGACGCGCTCATCACCGCGGCGATGAGCCTGTTGCTGGCGCGCACCTATCCAGCCGTGGCGGCCATCGAGCCGTTCCCGGCCGCCAACACCGCCGCCGGCTGGGGAAGCGCCCCCAACCCGGGCGCCTACCTGGCACTCCTGCGCCAGGTCGAGGCCATGCTGGCGGAGGCCGGGCGGCCGCTGACGCTGGCGGCGGGCGGGCTGGCCCCGGCCGAAAGCAAGGGCGACCTGACCGAAGCCGAGTTCCTCGAAGCGCTCTACGCCCTTGACGGCGCGCCCCAGCTGGGTGTGGTGAGCCTGCGCCCGCGCCTGAACATCCAGACTTCCTCGATTCAGGCCAACGCCCTGCGCCTGCCGGCGGTACAATCCTACGAAGAGGTGCGCTTTGCCATGTTGCAGCACGGCCACCCGGAAAGCGTCATCTGGGTCACCGGCTTTGGCTGGCCGGGCAGCGTGCGCAGCGCGGGCCAGCAGGCCGACTGGCTGGAGCGCGCCTTCCGATTGATGAACGCCCAGCTGTACATCGACAAGGGCTTCTTCGCGCAGTTGAACCCGCCGGCGCGCGGCGCAGCGCCGGCCCTGATCCTGAGCGACGGCCAGATACACCCGGCGCTGGATGAACTGATGTCTCTCTTGCACCCCAGCGACTACGACCACGCCCAGGAGAATTCCGGAGGGGCAAACGCGCCTTGAGAAATCTGTTCAAAACGCTGTTCCTGCTGGCTGTGGCAGGCGGCACATTCACCGGCTGGGCGCTGATGCGCGGCCTGCGCGCCGAGATGTTCCCGACGCCCACCCCGGCCCAATTGACCACCGCCCTGCCCAACCAGGTGAACGCCCTGTTCGTGGGCCTGACCGACCTGGACGACCGCCGCGCCGTGCTCCTGAGCGCCTGGCTGGTCACGTACCGCCCGGAAGAAGCCGAAATCGATCTCCTGCCGGTCTACCCCGTCCACCCGGCCATGCAGCTGGGCGAATACGAGGCTGCCCACAGCCCGATTGAGGTGGATGGAAACGACATTGCCGCGCTGGGCGACCTGGACGTGATCGCCGCCCAGCGACTGCATTGGGACGTGCTGGTCGTGCTGGACGAAACCGCTCTTGAAGAGCTCCTGCGGCTGGTGGAAGCAGGCGGGGCGGGCGATGCGCGCCTGTTCCGCGGCCGGCCGGCCGAACCCTGGGAGCAGCCCGCGGCGCTGCGCGACTACCAGGAAGCCTTGCTGAGCCTGTTGTGTGAACAACGCGCCGGCCTGGCCGCTCCCGCCGCCTGGCTGGCCGCCAGCGACCTCTACCCGGGGCACCTGAACGCCAGCGTTGGCCGGGGGGAACTGGAAGAACTGTGGCAGGCCCTGGCCGCCGCGCAGCCCCGCCCGGACTGCGCCTTCCCATTGAGTGGGCTGAAATAGGAGAAGCATACTCAGGGCCGAGACTCCCCCGGTTCTTCGGCTTGCCTCGGATTCATCCTTTGGATGGATGGTTGAGTCTCTCCAGGTTGGTAAAATCATGGCACTATGAGCGCACTCCAGACCGCCCGCCCGCCCCGGTTGCAGCCCCATTGGTTCGCCCGCGCCCTGGCCGGCGCGGCCGCCGCCCTGGTGTTGTTCGCCGCCCTCTTCGCTTTCGCCATCCTGCTTTTCCAGTTCCGCTACCTCGGGCGCATCTACCCCGGCGTTTCGGTCGGCGGCGTGGACCTCTCCGGCGTACGCCGCACGCAGGCCGCCGCGTTGCTTGCCGAGCGCATCGATTACCCCGGCCGCGAACAGATCACCCTCGAGGACGGGGAGCAGTCCTGGACGTTGCGCCCGGCTGACCTGGGCCTGTTCTTCGAGGCCCAGGCCAGCGCCGACGCCGCCTATCGCGTCGGCCGCGACAGCCTGCCGGGCACCCGCTGGCTGCGCCAGTTGCAGGTCTGGCGGGCCGGGCAGGACATCCGGCCGGTCTTCGTGCTGGATGGGCCGCTGGCGCAGCTGGCGCTGGATGGCATCGCGGCGCGCGTCAACCAGCCGGTCAGAGAGGCCAGCCTGGGCGTCGTAAATGGGCAGGTGCTGGCCGAAGACGGCCAGGTCGGGCGGAGCCTCGACGTGGATGCGGCCATCCGCCTGCTGGAGCCGCTCTTCAAAGACATGCAGAGCGGACGCATCGCCCTGCCGATGGTCACTCGCCAACCGCAGGTGCTGGATGTCGGCGCCCAGGCCGAGCTGGCGCGGCGCATCCTCAGCCAGCCGCTCACGCTGGATATCGCCGGGCGGGTCGAGGGCGACCCTGGCCCATGGACGCTCGACCAGGCCGCCCTGGCCGACATGCTCACCATCGAACGGACGATCATCGACGGACAGGTGGTGTATCAGGTGGGGCTGAATGCCGCCAAACTGCGCGCCGTGCTGGAGCCGCTTGGCCCGGTCCTGACCCGCGACCCGCACAATGCCCGCTTCATCTTCAACGACGAAACCCGCCAGTTGGAGGTCATCCAGCCTTCTCTGGACGGCCGCCGCCTGCTGGTGGAAGAGAGCATCCAGCACATCAACCAGCGCCTGGGCGAGGGCGCACACACCATTGAACTGGTCTTCGACCTGCAAGCGCCGGAGGTGAGCAGCAGCGCCACCGCCGCCGACCTGGGCATCACCGAACTGGTGAGCGACCAGACCACCTACTTCTACGGCTCCAGCGCCGGCCGTATCCAGAACATCCAGACCGCCGGGAGCCGCTTCCACGGTCTGCTGATAGCACCCGGCGCGGTGTTCAGCATGGTGGAGAACATCGGCGACATAAGCCTGGACTCGGGCTTCACCGAGGCGTGGATCATCTATGGCGACCGCACCATCAAGGGCGTCGGCGGCGGCGTGTGCCAGGTGAGCACCACCCTGTTCCGCACGGTGTTCTTTGGCGGCTTCCCTATCATCGAGCGCTACTCGCACTCCTACCGCGTGTATTATTACGAACTCAACGCTTCCGGCAGCGTCAACCCCAACCTGGCCGGGCTGGACGCCACCGTCTACGCGCCCATCGTGGATTTCAAGTTCCAGAACGACACCCCATACTGGCTGCTGATGGAGGTGTACGTCAACCCCGGGGCGCGCAGTATCACCTGGAAATTCTATTCCACCAACGACGGACGCCAGGTGGCGTGGAGCACCTCCGGCCTGCAGAACGTAAAAGAAGCCCTTGACCCGGTCTATGAGGAAAGCGCCGAACTGGACGCCGGAGAGATCAAGCAGGTGGACTGGGCGGTGGAAGGCGCGGATGTGACCGTGACCCGCACCGTTACCCGTGATGGCAAGGTGCTTTACGAGGACGTCATCCGCACGCATTACGAGCCCTGGGCGACGGTGTGCCAGTACGGCCCCGGAACGCGCAATTATCCGCCGCGCGAGCGTGAGCAGGACAAATACTCCTGCAACCGGCTGAGAACCGGGAACTGAGTTGTTCAGGCTGGGATATACTGTGTAGTTGGCCGCAACAGCCTTGAATTCCGTTGGAGAGGACCTGCGGCCAACTATTGAAGTAGCCCATAGGTATCTTACGAAGAGACTCGCGCTGGGTGGTCGGAGTCTTTTGTAATAAGACTTTCAGTGGGCTACCTCGTATCTACAGATCAGAGGAGTAGAAGATGAGACCCACAAGAACGGTATTGGCATTGGTTGTTCCCCTCGCCCTGGCCGCGCTGGCCTGCGGCGTCAGCGCGCCGGAATTGAAAGTGCCGGAAGGCGTGCAGGCCACGCTGGAGGCGGGCGTGAACGTCGCCGTGCAGAGCGGCCTGGAGCAGTTCGAGCAGGAAACTGGCATCCCACTGCCGAACGTGGGGGCGATCAGCAATATCGCCTTCGAGAATGGCACGCTGAATTTCCAGGTCGAGGCGGACTTTGAGATCGTCGTGGAGTATTATCGCAAGGCGGCGCTGGCGGCCGCGCTGACAGAACGCGAACTCAACACGGTGGTCACGAATAACTCGGCCAGCCTGGTGTTCGACGGCCACGCAAGCGGCAGCGCCCTCGTCATCCAGATCGTCGATCTGGGCGATGGCAAGGTCAACGTCAACGTGCGTCTGGAAGACATTTAGGGACGCGTTCTGGATATAATGAAGGTGAACCCCCGCATGGAGAAGCCTGTATGGTGAACCAGGAACTGTTGGACATTTTGCGCTGCCCGAACTGTGTGCAGGAAAGCGAAGGGCTGCTGGAATACTACAAAGAGTCCTGGCTGATCTGCCAGGAATGCGGGCGCAAGTACCCCATCACCGAAGACATCCCCGTGATGCTGTTGGATGTAGGTGAGCGCTGGCAGGCGACCGCCAAGGAGCAGTTGCCCATCCCGCCCACCCGGGAGCATGCCCAGGCGTGAGGATGCCGGCGCTCGGCGAACTGCTCTCCCTCCTTTCAAGCAAGGACGAAACCCAGGCCGAACAAGCGGTGAAGGGCCTGGCGGTGCTCGGCCAGCCAGCCGTGCCGCCACTGGCCGTCCTATGCGCCAGCGAAGACCCCGATATGCGCTGGTGGGCGTTGCGCGCCCTGGCAGCGATTGACCACCCCGATTGTGCAGCGTTCATCATCCGGGCGCTGCACGACGAAGACGAGGCCGTGCGCGGCTGTGCGGCCATCGCCCTGCGCGAGCGCCCCGCGCCCCAGGCGGTGCCCGTGCTGGCCGTGCTGCTTGCCAGCCCCGACCGGATGCTGGCACGACTGGCCGCCGATGCGCTGATCGCTACCGGAAAACCGGCCACGCCGGCCCTGCTCGATGTGATTCAACACGGCGCGCAGCCAGCCCGGTTGGAGGCGGTGCGCGCCCTGGCCGCCATCGGCGACCAGGCTTCGATTTCCACGCTTTTCAAACTTCTGGATGAGGATTCCGCGCTGATGGAGTTTTGGGCCAACGAGGGCCTGGAACGCCTGGGGGTCGGTATGAGTTTCTTTAAGCCGGGATAAATCCGGCCGCTGAGGTCAGGTGGCGCTGGCGGCCCAGATGGCCCACAGGCCGATCTTGACAATCCCAAGGCCAAAACGGACGATGAAGGCCCACAGGTAGCCCTGCATCAAAGCCCTGACAACGACCCAGGCCTGGGCGCCGTCGCCGTTCAGGCGACGGCGTTCCAGCAGGTAGAGCGCCAGCACGGCCACGGCCAGCCCGCCAATGGGGGTGAGGAAAATGCCGCCCACCAGCCCGGCCAGGAAAGCCATGACGAGGTTGCCCCAGGATGCGCCAGCCTGACGGCCCTTCGTCGCCATGAAGACGTTATCGGCCAGCGCCGAGATGATCATCAGCACGGTGATAAAGAAGAACATCCAGCCGCCCAGCGGCGTAAGCAGTGAGTCAGTAAAGAGGCCATAAAGGAACGCGGCCAGCCATATGAAGACGCCGCCGGGGAACACTGGAACGGCCAGTCCGAACAGGCTGATGAGCATGACGAGGAAGGTAATCGTATTGAGTGCGCCGTTGAGGAATGCCTGCCAGTCCATAGCGGCCATTGTAGCCGCGAATTACGCGGCGCGCAGGCTGGAAAGTATGGGGAATTGGGGGCGCCGCAGGGACAGGTTTGAAACCTGTCCCTAGGACGTTATGACTGTCAGCCCGCCCATCCAGGGGTGCAGGACTTCAGGGATCACGACCGTGCCATCCGCACGCTGGTTGTTCTCGATGACCGAGAGCAGGACGCGCGGCATGCCGAGGCCGGAACCGTTGAGCGTGTGCGGAAAACGCAGCGCCCCGCCGCCTTCCGGCCGGTAACGGATGCGCGCCCGCCGCGCCTGGAAGTCGCCCACGTTGGAGATCGAAGAAACCTCCAGCCACTCCTGGCAGCCCGCGGCCCAGATCTCGATGTCATAGGAAATAGTAGCCGCCTCGCTGGTGTCCCCGGCGCACTTCAACAGCACGCGGTACGGCAGGTTGAGTCCCTTGCAGGTCTCTTCGGCGTCGGCGACCATCTTTTCCAATTCGTCGTCGGAGGTCTCCGGGGTGCAGTACTTGTACATCTCGACCTTGTCGAACTGGTGGCCGCGTTTGATGCCGCGCACGTCGCGCCCGGCGCTCATCTTCTCGCGGCGGAAGCAGGGCGAATAGGCGGTGTAGTACAGCGGCAGCACGCTCTCCTCCAGGATTTCATCCATGTGCAGGCCGGTCAGCGAGACCTCGGAGGTTGGCAGCAAGTAGAGGTCTTCCTCGTGGTCTTTGTAGAGATTATCGCGGAACTTAGGCAGTTGCCCCGCGCCATAGACCGTCTCTTCCTTCACCACGAAGGGGGTGTAGTGCTCCAGATAGCCCTGACGGGCGTGCAGGTCCAAGAACCAGGCGATGATGGCGCGCTGCAAGCGTGCACCCGCGCCGCTGAGCACATAGAAGCGCGAGCCGGAGATCTTGGCCCCGCGCTCGAAATCGATGATGCCGAGTTCCGGGCCGAGCTCCCAGTGCGGCTTGGGCTCGAAGTCGAACTCCGGCATCGGCCCCCAGCGGCGAATTTCGACGTTGTCCTCGTCGCGCGTGCCTTCGGGCACGCGCGCCTGCGGGATATTGGGGATGACGGCCATCACGGCGTTGAGCGCGTCTTCGCGCTCGCGGACGGTCGCTTCCAGCGCGGCGATCTGGTCGCCGACAACTTTCATGGCGTCGATCTTCTTCTGGCGCTCGGCCGGGTCTTTGGTCTTGCCAACTTCCTTGGAGCCTTTGTTGCGCTCGGCCTTGAGGCCCTCGACTTCGATGAGGGCGGCGCGCCATTCGGCGTCGAGGTGGACGGCTTCGTCCACCGGGCCGGGGTCCATGCCGCGCTTGCGCATGCCGGCGCGCACCAGGTCGGGCGTCTCGCGAATCAGGTTGATGTCGATCATCCATGCACCTCCGGATTAATAGAATACGCCCCCCGTGTCCGCAGGACGAGGGGAGCGCTCGTGGTGCCACCTGCTTTCGCCGCGTGGTGGTGCGGCCTCTGCTGCGCGCTATCGGGCGCACCCGGCTTCCTTATGAAAAGCGTCTGGGCTTTCCTCTACGGAAGCGCCTGGCGGAGTGGATTTCGGCCGTGCACCTGCTGCCTTGCACCATCCGGCAGCTCTCTGGAAGGCTTCGGGCGTACTGGGCTCCGCGCCTGGCAGTTATTCAGATTGGACGATTATACCTGCACTTGCGGGCCAGCGGCAAGCGTCACTTCGCCCAGGTTTCGGACGGCATGCGCAAGGTCGTGTTTCAGGCCATCCAGTAAGGCCGTCAAGTCGCTGGACTTCAGGTCTTCCGCCAACGCCAGCTCGCCTTCCACATACAGCCGGTGGCCCACCCAGCGCAGGCGCAGGACGCGCACGGCGGCCACCTGCGGGTGGGCGGACAGGGTACGCGTCACCTGTTCGGTCAGGGCCGGGTCCACAGCGTCCATCATGCGCAGCCACATGGCCCGGATGGCATCGCGGGTGATGAAAAGAATCGAGACGCCGATGATCAGCCCGAAGATGGGGTCGAGGATGTGGAAACCCAACGCGCTGCCCAGCACAGCCGGCAGCACCGCCAGCGAGGTCAGGCCGTCGATGCGGGCGTGGCGGCCATCGGTGATCATGGCCTCGGACCCGATGCGCCGTCCGACCGAGATCTGCAGCACGGCCACGGCTTCGTTGCCGAGGAAACCGACCAGAGCGGCCAGCGCCACCCAGCCGCCGTTGGCGATGGGCTGGGGGTCAATGAACTTGAGCGCGGCCTCCCACAGGATGTAACCGGCGCTGAAAGCGATGGAAGCCACGATGAACAACCCGGCGATGTCTTCGGCGCGGCCGTAGCCATATGTGTAACGGGCATTCGCCGCCC
This sequence comes from Chloroflexota bacterium, assembly GCA_016191875.1. Classification (GTDB taxonomy): domain Bacteria; phylum Chloroflexota; class Anaerolineae; order Anaerolineales; family UBA11579; genus SCUK01. The sequence continues at coordinate 2,060 of JACPVG010000030.1, read as the reverse complement.
GCCGCCCCAGGTAGAAGGCGATCAGCAACGGGATGGAGTTGAGCGCGTCGCCGAGATTGTGCACCGTATCCGCCAGAAGGGCGACGCTGCCGCTGGCCAGATAGACGAAAACCTGGGCCACGGTCGTGGCGCTCAGCAGGGCGAGGGCCCAGTACAGGGTGCGAATGCCGAGCGCGTTGGTGAACAGCGCGTCCGACTCGCTCGGGCGGTCGTGCGTGTGAGTGTAGCCGGGCAAGTGCAGCGCCGCGGCAATGGTCGGCCACAGGCCATCTCCATGTGAATGCTCATGTCCATGTGGATGGTCGTGAGTATGACTATGCGCAATACCTGCTCTCGCCGATGGGGCCAGATCAATGCGCGTGAGGGCCTTGCGCGGTCGAGCCATGACGCCAGTATAATGAAACGTGGCTGCGATTCACCCACCTGCGACTCGTTGCAGCAAGAGATGACCCACAATCGCCTGAACTACATCGAGATTCTGCACGCCCACGGCTACCGCGTCACCCCCCAGCGGCTGGCGGTGCTGGATGCCCTGTGCGCCGCCGGCGGCCACACCACCAGCGCCGAAGTGCTGGCGCGCGCCCGCGCCCTGGATGCGCGCATCGACCGCTCCACGGTCTATCGTTCCCTGGATGTGCTGGTGAAATCGGGTCTGGCGCTCACCGCACCCGGCGACAACGCCGGCGAAACCCGTTACGAAATCGTTCAGGAAAGCCCCCACCATCACCTGCGTTGTTCGCGCTGCGGCACGGAACACGAATTGAGCGCCGCCAGCGCGGGCGCGTTCTTCCGCCAGGTGGAGCGGGAATACGGGTACCGGCTGACCGGCGACCATCTGGTGCTGGAAGGCGTCTGCCCGGAATGCCAGAAGCACACCGCCGGGCATTAGCCGCGCCTTCCTGCACCCCATGGCGTATAATTCCACCACTTCAATTGGCCTCATCGAAGGGAGAACCACATGGCGTCTTCTGCTTCCACCGGCTACCTGCTGATCGGTGACATTTCGGGCTACACCTCCTACGTCGCCGCCACCGAGATCGAGCATTCGCAGGCCGTGTTGGCCGAACTACTGGAACTGCTCATCCAGCACACCAGCCCGCTGCTTACGCTCTCCAAACTGGAGGGCGACGCCATTTTCTGCTACACGCCGCGCGAACGGGTGACGCGCGGCGAAAGCCTGCTGGAAATGATCGAGGCCATCTACGCCGCCTTTCGCGCGCGGGTCGAGTCGATCCAGCGCCATACCACCTGCGAGTGCAATGCCTGCCGGATGATACCCAAACTGGACCTCAAGTTCATGGTGCATTTCGGGGAGTACATTCAGCAGAAAGTAGCGAATATCAGCGAACTGCTCGGCTCGGATGTGAACCTGGTTCACCGCCTGACCAAGAACGATGTGACCCAAGCCACCGGCTGGAACGCCTATGCTCTGTTCAGCGAGGCCGCCCTCGGCGCGCTCGGCCTGGGGACCGAGGGCATGCACCAGCAGGCGGCGGCATACGAGCACCTGGGAGAGATCCAGACCTACAGCCTGAACCTGCGCGCCCGTTACGAAGAAATGTTGAAAACCCGCGAGGTCGTAGTCCGCCCCGAAGAAGCCCACGGCCAGTTCAGCACGGAATTCGCCGCGCCGCCCTCGGTCGTCTGGGAATGGCTTTCGGACCCGCATCGGCGCAACCTCTGGCAGCCCGGCAATGTCTGGAACGCCGTAAGCCGCCCCGGCGGGCGCACCGCCATCGGCGCCACCAATCACTGCCACCACGGCAAGGACGCCACCGCCGAAGAGATCATCCGCGACTGGCGGCCCTTCGACTATTTCACCGTTGAGGCCCATTTCAAGGCCGGTTCGACTCATCTGTTCGACAACTTTGAAACGTTCACACTGGAGCCGCTCGATGATGGCCGCAGGACACGGCTGGCCTCGCGCGTCCGTATAGTGCGTGGCGGGCTGCTTCGCCGGCCAATCGCATTCATGATGTACCGGATGATGGATAAGCCATATAAACTGCTGGGGGACCTCATCCAGAAGGAATCGGGGTCGCCAATCCACACGGAAGATC
>JACPVG010000028.1 GCA_016191875.1 Chloroflexota bacterium | reverse complement strand
ACTCTTAATCAGCGGGTTATAGGTTCGAGTCCTATGCGGGTCACACCAGATGTGGTGGTTAGAAAACATCCTAACCCCCACATCTACTGTTTAAGCGAGTAGCGTTCAGCGGGATTCGGCCTTGCTGTTGCCAATCTGTTGCTAATTTGCTGCAATTGGCGTCACCAGCTCATCCATAAGGGTTGCCGCTTCCTTTTGCATTCCCGGCAAATAGTGCCCATAAATGTCCAACGTCACGCTCGGTTTGGAATGTCCAAGCCTGCGTGAGACGATCATCACGGGGATGCCATTGAGAAGCATCAGCGTTGCGGCAGTGTGCCATAGGTCATGGAAGCGGATCTCCGGCACAGCTTGCTTCAGCAATTCTTTGAAGAAGCGGTTAATGTTGCGCTGGTCGGCGGGTGTGCCCTTGCCGGAAGGAAAGATCAAACCGTTTTCCTACCGGGCGGGGCCTACCGCTTCCGGGCGGATGTCGGTGGCGCGCAGCTGTGGAGCAGCGCCGCGAACGACTGCACTACCCCCGGCTGCACGGCGGTTTCGATTACCGCCCACTTCGTGACCGTGGCGGTGGAGAGCAGCGGCGGGACGCGGCATCCCGACATGCCGGTCTATCTGTTCGACGGCGAGACCTATCTCAATCGAACGGCGGTGACGGATGAAGACGGCCTGGCGGTCTTTGTGCTCGCGGAAGGCGCCTACCGCTTCCGGGCCGACCTGTTCGGCGTGCCGTTCCGGAGCGCCGAAGAGAACGACTGCCTGATTCCGGGCTGCACGGCCGTGACCGTGCTGGTGCCGGGCGCGGAAGGAGTTGCGGCTACGTCGAGCGCACGATTGACTACGTCTACGACCCGCTCAACCGGCTGACCGAAGCCAACTACGATGACGGTACCTACTTCCACTACGCCTATGACCCGGTGGGCAACCGGCTCAGCGAAGAGACCCAGATCGGCGCGACCAGCTACGCCTACGCCGCCGCCAATCGCCTGACCAGCGTGGCCGGGCAAAGCTACAGCTGGGACGCCAACGGCAACCTGCTCTCGGATGGCACATCTACCTACACCTACGACCACGCCAACCGGCTGGTGGCCGTGGGGCAGGGCGGGGTGAACTATGCCTACGCGTACAATGGCCTGGGAGACCGGCTGCGGCAGACCGTGGATGGTGTGACCACGACCTACACGCTGGACCTGGCGGCCGGGCAACTGACCGGATGGGATTTGCGCGCACCATGGATCGAGCGCATCATCTACGCTGTACGACCGAAACGTGAAGTCGATCGCGGCTCGACCGTTAGCCTCTTTCTCTATGGAGCGGGCTACACAGCAATCGGCATGGGATGTACGGGCCCGATTCTGGCCGGATTGATCATGCACTCCATCTCGTTCGGCGGGCAGGCGTCATGGATCGCCCTTCTCGTCTTCACCGCGACAATGGGAACTCTCATGTTACTTGTATCAGCATTGATATCGGCCGATGGAAAGGTCTGGCTTGAACTGGCAGGAAAACCGGGGGTCCGCATCAAGATGGCAGGCGGGGCAATCCTGATCCTGGCGGGTGTCTTTAACCTGTATTCGGTCGTCTGGCCGGAATCCTTCAGGAGTGTTCTGTTCCCGTAGATAGCGATGGTCTAGAACCTTGCGGTTCAGGGACAAAGCTCCCCGCTAAAGTGGAAAGGGCGGAAAGAGTGACCGCTTAAGAAGCTGGTGGAAGAAAAGGCGATTCAACTGAGGCTTTTGCAAGAAATCCACAGAAAATAGCGGCGGTTATTCCCAGGAGGCGGCCTAAAACTCCGTCAGCCTGCGGCGAGTTCGCGTATCTCCAGTAACCGGCCGGCGGGGATGAGATAATACGCCTGTCCCGCGCAGGCCTGGCAGAGCACAGCCCCGTCGCGGGCAACCTCGCGCTCGTTAATCACTTCTTCCCCGCAAACCTCGCATTCGATTCGCACGCCTGGCCGGCTGATAAGGATTCGGGCAGGGATCCTCAACTTAACCGGGGTGACCGAGAACAGTCCCTCATCTGGCATCTTCTGATACCCCAGCAGTTGGCGCTCCCAGCGGCTTCTGCCCGAAGGGGCGAACCGGGAGGCTGCTTCGCGCACCCCCGGCCGGACGGCGATTCGGAAGGCTGCCTCAGAGCAGGTGTCCACGAACGCGGCGGCGATCTTGCCGTAGTCTTCCACCCGCAGGGTGCGGTGCCCCAGGCTGCACCCGGTCGTGACTTCGATGCCGTCCGAAAAGCAGCCGTCGGATTCGACGATAGTGAGCAGACGTTTGCCCGTTTGAGGCTGTTCAATAGGCAACAGGCGCGCCGCCAGCATGCCCATCCTCACCCCCAGGACCTGGCGGGGGCAGAGGTGCCGGTGCCGGGTGGCGGAGCGTTCGAGAAACTCCTGTATGGGAATTGGCATCTGGGCCTCCTTTGCCTGGCGGGCTACACCGCGCCCCGGGGTTCGACTTCCCCGCCGGCGACCGGCGCGGCCAGCTGGGCCTCTTCCGCCGGCGCGGCGTAGGCGGCATCGTTCTGGCTGGCCAGCCAGAACGATGCCAGCGCCAGCATCCGCTGGGGGCTCAACTGCGGGGCAAACCCGCCCGCCACGATCAAGGCGAGTGCAACGGTCTGTTCACGGCCTTTGGCGGCTGAAGCCAGTAGAGCCAGCGCCAGCCCATAGACCGCCAGCACGTAGAGAAAAGCCGGCAGGTAAAGGCTGTAGCCGGTCGCCCAGATAGTCAGTATACCGGTGAGCGATGGGTTGGCGGCGAACGCTACGGCGAATGCCGCCGCGGCCGCCATTGCCGCCGCCTTATTCCGCCGGGATGCCGCCTTGCGGCACTCCCAGGCGAAAGCTATGGCCCCCGCCACGGCCAGCGCTTCGCCTGCCGCAAACAGGGCAATGCTCGCCGGCGGCGGCCCGGCCAGGCGGAAGACCTGGTACATACCCGGGAGAGCCAGGTAAAGTTCGCCCATCACTGCGCTGGCCGCCAGCAAAGCAAACCCGAGTCTCCTCAACGAGATGAGCCGGACTGCAAAAACTGCCACGACCAGGATGGATAGGCCGTGCGCCAGCATCGGCGCCCAGCCGACAGGAGCGGCAAACAGAAACCATAGGCTCAACAGGCTGACCAGGCTCAGGGCCGCCGCCAGAGCGAACTGGCGTTTCAGCCAACTGTTCACCGCCAGGCCACCGAGGAAGCCAATAGCCAGCAAGGCGGTCAGGAGGCCGGCAAACCGCCCCACTGTGCCGGCGAGATCATAGACCTGAATCATCAGGGGCGTCTTGGGGATGAAGATTCCAACGCGCGAAACCACGCGGTTCAATATCCAATCCGCGATGGCGCTGCCGGCCAGCAAGGCGAGAACGGCGCGGTCTCGAATCATTGCGAGTTGTCTTTAATCAGTCGGGCAAAGAAGACAGTAATCAGGACCACAAGACCGAGCAGCAATGCCGCCCAGACCTCCACATTCGGTCCCGGTTCTGTCCGAATCGCCCGGCCCTCCCCGCCGCCCGCTCGCTGCAGGAAAAAAGAAAGCCACTGCGACGTCGACTTCTGCCCATTGCGCTCGCCCTGCTCGCCGTCCCAGGCCGCGAAGGCGATGGAATAGACCTTGCCGGGCGTGAACTGGACATCCTCGCTGTCGTTTGTGGCAAGTGTGCGGGTGAAGATCACCCGCCAGGTCTCGCCCTGCCACGCCCCGCTTCCCAGCACGTTCTGGCTGGCGAGCGGCTGCGAGGTCAGCGTGCCGTACCCTCCGGCTACCAGGTCCTCCACGGACGACGGCCGGGCGGGCATGGCCATCAGGTTGCCCAGCGCCAGAGCCGGAAGGTAGCTGGCCTCCTGGTAGTCTTCGACGGTCGTGGCCGCGCCGGCATCACCGGCGAGCGGATAATGGTCCACGTACATGTCGGGGTAGGCGGTATCCACGTCCTGGCGTTCAGTAAGTTCAGCCTGCCAGTCGGCCTTCCAGTGCCAGATATTGACGTTGCCCCCCGGCTGGCCCATGCAGAAGAAGGGCAGGCCCTCCATCAGCGGGAACTGCAGCGCCACCGCGTCGCGAAAGTCGTCCGCCGCGATGGTCTGGTCGTTGCGGCTGGTGTCCGCCCATTCCACCAGGATGGCAAGCTGAGAATCGTTGTGCAGGGCGCGGGCCGTGACGGCGCGCAGGCCCGGGTTCATCAGTCGCGGGAGGGAGATGTTCTGCGCGCTGAGCGGGACCTCGAGAGCGGTAGCGGACTGCCACAAGGGGGAGTCGGGGTCGTCGGTGGGCAGTTCCGACTCCACGCGGACTGCCACCAGTGTCAGCCCCTGGCTGCTGGCGAGCGGGACATTCGCTGCCATGAACAACGCTGACAGTATGAACAACACGAGAAGCGCGCGCGAAAAGGGTTTGTTCATCCGATTATGCCTCCGGAATCGCGGATGGGTTGATCAACCCCGGCTGAAGCGGGCAATCCGTGGCGCAGCTGAAATCTGCATCGAATGGCGTTGCGGCCACCGCCGAGCGGTCAGGCTGCTGCCAGACTGCGCCGAGCCGCGCCGCGTCCGCCTTCAGGAACGCCGTGGCGTACTCAGCCAGCCGGGCGAAGGGGCTGTCGCCGGCGGTCAGCGCCAGGCTTTGGCGAAATAGCTCGAACCACCTGCCCAGATGGTCCTGCACGAACTTGCGCGCCGCGTCCACGCAGATCTCAGCGTGGTCGTCCGAGCCATTTTCGCAGGCCAGGGCTTCCTTCAGCGCCAGCACGCTCATGAATTCCAGTTCCACGGCCAGGTGGTCGGGGCGCTCCCGGGTCGAGCCGCCCATCTGGAAGCCGAAGGCGCGATAGAAACCTCCCAGATCGGCGAGTTCCTGGCTCTGGCGGTATTCGTGCGGCAGGCCGTATTCGGTCTCATAACACAGGGAGCCCGCCGCGCCGAAGGCAAAGCGGTGCGCGGCCTGCAGGTCTTCAAGGGCCAGCGGGGGGATATCCAGGCGCGCCTCCGGCCAGTTCAGCCGGGAAGCGATCTCGTTCACCAGCGGAATATCCATCGTCCAGTCTTCGCGCGGGTAGAGGAACGCTTCCGACAGGAACCGGTAGATCTGGGCACGCTGAAGGGCTTGGGCATTGTCCATCGGGTCTCTCCTCGGCGGTCAGATCGAATTCGCCCGCTCGGCCGTGCGGTGGATCATCGGTTCCACCACGCTCAGGCGGGCGACCTCGTTGCCGAGCGAGTCGAAACCGATGATGGTGTCGTCATACATCTGCCAGGGCTGGCCATTGATTTCCTTTTCGTACACCAGCGGGCCTTCTTCAATCTCATAACGGAAGATCATTTTCTGGGTCGCGCGGAACAACTGCATAATGGCGAGCAGGGTCCGGGAGGGCGCCGAATAACGCTCAATCGCCTTGTCCACCCCTGGGCCAAACATCTGGCGCAGATACGGGCGCGGCGCCCAGCGCGGCGGGATGTAGTAGATGTTCGGCTCGGTGCCGAACTGGGGATACAGCGGCAGGGCGACTTCTTCGACCCGAACCATATAGTAGAGCGGATGGTTGGGATCTTCCTTCCATGCGCCATCTTCGGCAATAGCCACCAGGCCGTTCATGCGAATCTTGCCGGGGCATACGGCCATGCAGCGGGTTTCCATCGGCACGCCGTCGCTGAGCGGGTCATTGCCTTCCACGCGCGGGTAGCAGGCCACGCACTTTTCGGAAGTGCCGGTGGTGCCGCGATACATCGGTTTCTTGTAGGGGCAGGCTTCGACGCACTTGCGGTAGCCCCGGCACCGTTCCTGATCGATAAGGACGATGCCGTCTTCCGGACGCTTGTAGATGGCCTTGCGCGGGCAGGCCGCCAGGCAGGCGGGATAGGTGCAATGGTTGCAGAGGCGTTGGAGGTAGAAGAACCAGGTCTGGTGGGCAGGCAGCGTCGCGCCCTCCGCGCTGAGCCCCAGCGGCTTGCTGCCTTTATAGGCGGTGGCTGTGTCTTCATAGTAGTTCGGCGCGGCCCATTCGGAATCCTCAGGCAAATAGCCCAGCACCTGTTCGCCGGTTTCAAGGGCGGCGGCCGCCTCGATGAGCGTCTTGCCGGTATAGGCGCCGTAGGGGGCTTCACCAGTGGGAGCCGAGGCATTCCATTCCGCCTGTTCGCCGAGCGTCCGGTGCGCCTCATCCAGTTTTTGGAGGATTTTCACATCCCAGGATTTCGGATAACCGCCATAGGGTTTTGATTCGACGTTGTTCCACCACATGGCCTCCTGGCCTTTGGAAAAAGTCCAGGTGGCCTTGCAGGCGCCGGTACACGTCTGACAGCCGATGCAGCGGTTGATGTTGAAGACGGCCGCGAACTGCCGGCGCGGGTGGGCTTCTTCATAGGGATAGGGCATCGCGCGGCCCAGCTGCCAGTTATAGACGTCTGCCATGTCAGGATTCCTTGAGGGGGATTTGCCATTCGTCGCACACCTGGCGGATGAGGGTGCTCACGTAGAACTCGCCTCTCTCCAGGAATACGCGATGGGTGATCTGGAACATCGGGTTGGTGAACAGCGCCATCAGCCTGGTCTCGGTCCAGCCGAGCCAGAGATACTCCTCGACGATCGCCCGGGCCATCGTATCCATGTCGTCCGGCCCGCCGGGTATGATCATGCCGACGAGTTCGAGGGGGTCCTCTTCTTCGAAGGATTTGTTCGCCATGCCCTATTCCGCCTTTTCTGCGCTGAGGCCCTGGACGACCTCGGCCCATTTGTGGATGAGGCGCGGCATGCACTCGCAGCACACCCAGAGCTTCGCCCCGCGATAGGTCCACGCAATGACCGGGAGTTCATCCTGACTGCGCGCGCAATTGAAACAGCGGTGGGTCTCGCCAATCTCAGCCATTGTCTTCTCCTTTGATTCGCAGGCTGCCGCCAGCGATGTATTTGTGCATGAATGCGCTCTCATGGCCGGGGGTGTAGCCGGACTTGATTGGCTCCCACTTGCCAATTCCGTTTAGGCCGCCATCTTCCGCTTTCACCACTCGCACCAGCGTCTCTTTGGGTACGGTGTTGAGGGCGTGGTTGTCCGCCTCACCGCCGAACATGAACGCCATGGCGGCCTTCTGCTTGTGGAACAGGGTATCGGTCTGGTGCATGGGCATCGACCAGTCGCGGGTCAGGGACTGCTGCGAGCCGTAGCGCAGATTGGCCTGATAGCCGGTGCCTTCGGATTTGGCCAGCCCGTCCGGCCGGGTTTCGTGGGCGCGCACGGACTTCTCCGTGGCCATGAAGGGGCCGTGCTTGAGCATGACGATGTTGTACGGGTAGGCGGGGTTGTATTTTGCCCGGAGCATCAGCCGCGCCGTCTTATAAAATTCGTCGGTCTCCTTCCAGCCGCGGTAGGGGCGGTCCGCCGGGTTGGCGTCCACGTAGACGTAATCGCCATCCTCAATGCCAAGGTCGCGGGCAGCCTGGGGGTTGATGTGCAGCTGATGGTCGCCCACGCCGGGCAGGCGCTTGTCCCGGCGATAGGGGTCGCCAAAGTTGGAGTCGAGGATGATGGTCCAGTCCACCGTGCTCCAGGAGGAATGCACCCGGTGACGGGTCTTGGGGGTCAGGCAGAAGAACTGGAAACCCTGTTCCCAGAGGGGGTTGGTGGTCTCCTGAACCTGCGCCCAGGGCAGGGCGATGTTGCGAATGGTGCGCTCATCCCAACCCATGTGCTCGGGCGGGATGCCGAAATCGTCTGGGCGCACGAACCGGCTCGAGCTGACGATGACATTGGGCAGGTAAGGCGTGGCCTCCGGCCCTTCGCGCTGCGAGATGACGTTCTCCCCGTAGCGGATGGCCTCCGGGATGTCGCAATAGGCGGCCAGACGGCCGCAGTCGGTGTAGAAGGGCACCGAGTCGTGAATTTGCTCCCAGAAAGGAATGCGCGGGTAGGTGCGGAAGAGCATCAGGGCCGCGCCGGGTTCGCCGTACTTGCCCGCCAGGATATCCTCCAATTGGTAGCCGCGCGTGGTGGTGGAGGAGTCCAGCAGGCGCTGGATGTAGACTTCCGGCCGGCCTTCCAGGGCGAATTTCCAGTAGTCCTGGAAGCGCTCATCGTCCAGTTCTTCGCCCATCTCGGCGGCGATGCCGGCCAGGATCATCACATCATCGCGCGTGTCATACAGCGGCGGGATGCCGCCTTTCCAGATTTGCAGGAACGGGTTGGAGCAGGAAGCCGTGATTTCGTGGGTCTCGAACTCCGCCCAGGAATTGGCGGCCAGGCCGAAATCCGCATACTCCACCGATGAGGTCATCTCAATGTCCACGGCAATGATCAGGTCAATCAACGGATTGACATGGCGAATCATGTCGTAGTGGTGCTTGGCGTTGTTGAGCAGGTTGACGTTCGAGTGGAAAATGACCTTGGTCGGCGTAGGCATGTGGCTGTTGCCGGTCAACACCACGCGGCCGTATTTGGGCGTTTCGACGATCAGCGGCCGGTCGCCGTGGTTCCAGTAGGCGGGTTCCTCATCCACCGCGTAGGAGTGGGCCAGGATGTCCTTGCCGTTGGTCTCCGGATCCAGGTTTGGCTCGAAGGGGTCCTCGGCCACCCAACCCTTGAACCCCGGGCCGGTTTCCGGGGAACCCTGGAACAGGGCGGCTTTGTAGTTGCCGGCCCAGGTGTAACAGCCCGCGCCCGGCTTGCCGATATTGCCGGTCAGGATGAGCGGCAGGAATTGCGCCCGGTTGGCCAGCGTGGCATGGAACCAGTGGTTGATGCCTTCGCCGATGTGGATGGCGACCGGCTTGGTGGTGGCGATATCTTCGGCAAGTTGCTCGATCAAACCACGCGGCGCCTGAGTGATCTGCGCCACGGTATCCAGATCGTAGTCTCGCAGATGTTCTTCGTACATCTTCCAGGTGGTCAATGCCTCGACGCGCGTGCCGTCCAGCAGGGTGACGGTGCCGGACCAATCCAGTTGCGGGTCGATGCCGGCGGTCTGCATGACCTGGCCCACGTCGTCGCGGGTGATGGCGGTCAGCCGCCCCTGGCGGGCATCGAACACCACGTAATCCCCCAGTTTGGCGTATTGCTCCTCGCTCATGCCGTGCAGTTTGAAACTGGGGCCATCCGGAGAGAGGCCGGGCTGGTAGTCGGCGAAGATCTCGTGCGGGTGCAAACGGGTGAGCGTGTCGGCGCGCACCACCAGCGGCATGTCCGAGAACTGTTTGACGAACACCTCGTCATAGCGGTTGTTCTCCATCAGCCAGCGGGAGATGCCCAGGAAGAGGGCGGTGTCGGTGGCGGGGCGGATGGGAATCCAGGTGTCGGCCTTGGTGGCGGGGGGTGAGTATTCGGGTGTAATCGTGACGATCTTTGCGCCGCGTTCCATCGTCTCGATGAAGAAGTGCGACTCAGCCATCTTGTTCTCGACCAGATTCTTGCCGCACTGGATGTGTAATTTTGTGTTGCGCAAATCGTTGAAGTCGCAATCCGAGGTCTGCAGGCCGGTGGTGAAGGGGTGACCCGGCGCCTGGTCGCCGTGCCAGGTGTAGTTGGACCAGCGCCGCCCGCCGCGGGCTTCCTCGTGGGCCACCCCGCGGATGTGGGTATCCAGCAGGGCGAGCATGTTGGAGAAACGGTACATGCCATATTTGCCGATCACGCCCAGCAGGCCCATGCCGCCGCGGCACTTGAAGGTGCGCGTGCCGGCCTCCTGCATGGCCGCCACCATCTCGGGAGGATAACCCTCGCCCAGCAACTTGGCCGCGCCCTCCGCGCCCGAGTAGTGGCGGGCGATGGCGATCATGCCGCGAGCGATATAGTCGTCGGCTTCCTCCCAGGTGGTCGGGAGTAGTTCATCGTCGCCGCGCGCCGAAAACTTGTATTTGGCGCGGTTTTCCGCATCCAGGTAGGGGAACCCGTCGTCCGCCCATTGCTTCCAGCCGCGGCGGATGAGCGGGCGTTTGAGCCGATGAGGGCCGTAGACGCGACGGTGGTAGGTCTGTCCCTTTTTGCAGCCGCGCGGGTGCCAGTGGGCCGTGGCCTTGTTCCCCTGCAAGTCGGAGTAGCCCGCCACGTCGTAGTTGGGTTCCGAGCGCAGGATGATTCCGTTGCGCACGAATGCCCGCAACCGGCAGGCGTGAGTGTCATTCGGGGAACAGACAAATGCAAATGTAGAGTCGTACCGGTACTGGTCGCGATAGACCGCTTCCCAATCCCGGTCCGGATACCCGGCCAGCGGGTTGCCGACGTCGATGGGAACCAGCAGTATGCCCTGATACCTTCCCAGGCCAACTCCCAGGCCGACCAGACCGGAAAGGTTTAGGAATTCACGCCTACTGAGTTTGGACATATTCAGCGCTCCGCGAACAAGGTGTCAAGGGTAGTGTGGAGGTGGGAAGAACTGATGGGTGAAATGCGGCGCGAGCGGGTCGGGCGGCTCGCTGCGTCAACTCCTTTTGGACGTTGGTGTTCCGTGCAGCAAATATTGACAAATTTGGCTGAAGAAGGCGAATTCCTGTATGCTAGTGAACCCCAAATTGTCTGTCGGTGTGAAGTGTGGAATGTACCAGAATCAAGAGGACATCTGTCCCTTGCGCCGGGGCGGGTTATCTAAACTTTGACAGCGACTGAATTCAGGCTAACCGAGACGCCCTGATTATTGTAGGTTCTGGTAGATCTTGGGCCTGTTGGACACACTGGAAGCCCTGGATACTCAACCGGCCCGACGATGAGTTTGTGGTTCAATACCAATCTGCTGAAGGCACCAGAGGTTCACCGAGTCGCCTTTCCAGCAAGTTGCTGTTGCCAATCTGTTGCCAATAGCCTGGAAACTGTGGAAAAGAGAGAACCAGAAAACGTTTTTGCCCCCACATATTGGGTTTGAAGGAATCTATGGACACCACATATGGGAAGGACGGTTTTTTGAGCAACTCTAATCAGCGGGTTATAGGTTCGAGTCCTATGCTGGTCACACTAGATGTGGCGGTTGGAGGGTTCTCCGGCCGCCACATATCCGTTATGGGGGGTATTGGAGGGGTGCAGGAGAGTAAATTGCTGCAAATATGCTGCAATTGGCCCTATTTTGGGCTGAAGAGCGATTATGAAATCCCGCCTTGAGGGAAGATCAACATCACCAATTGGCAATCTCGTCACCAGATTAGAAATAGAGGCAGTTTGACACAAGGGTTCAATTGATATTCTGTACAAGCCCATTATTTTTGAAAAAGCGGCCGCAAAGCGTTCTGGGTTACCGCCCACCAGCGCCAGCTGCAATTCTGGTTCAACCGCCTTCCCAGACTAAGCAGATTGGACGATCATAGCGGTTGGCACTAACAATGGGGTCAGGTCATTGGCGCAAAGCAGGAATACGGCATCCATATCCGCCGTGAATCGTGGTCGGCCCAGGAAGGCGACGGCGATTCCCTTAATGATTGCACCGCGGTCGTTGTGACTGCCCAACAGGCGCTGGACAGGCTCGATGGCGGCCCGAAAGGGTTCCAGGCGGCCTTGCGGGTTCACCGCGAGGCCTTCAGCCTGGCCCAGCGCTGCCAGACGTCCAATTCACTGAGATCGCCGGCCTCCTCGATCCCGACCTCCTGCGCAAAGCGGGCGAGGCTGTTGAGCATGCGCCAGTGTTCTTCGAGCCTCATGGCGCGCAGCTCCTGCCGGTTGACCTCCGCCACGGCTTGTCAGCGATCCCGGTATTTGCGCACGGTGGCGGCATCCATGAGGCGATCGTAGCATGCGGCGGCTTGACTCGGTAAAATGATTCATGTTACTATGGAACCGGTTCCATAGATCAGTTCCATATTCTCACTGCCTGTATGAATACAGAGAAAAAAGACCCCTCCAGCATAACGATTCGGGACGTTGCGCGAAAAGCGGGCGTCGGCGTCGCCACAGTGTCGCGTGTGCTGAACAACAGCGAAGCCGTCACGGAGGAGACCCGCCGCAGGGTTCAGGCAACCATTGCCGAACTGAAGTATGTCCCCAATCCCATCGCCCAGCAGCTTTCCACCGGCCGGCACGATGCCATCGCCGTAACGCTGCCATTCCTTACTTACCCATCCTTCGTGGAACGCCTGCGAGGCGTCCAGCACGCCCTCGCGTCTACAAAATTTGACCTGATGCTGTACAGCGCGGATGTCCCGGACAACCCGGGCAAGCCGCCGCTCCCGATTTCCAAGCTGCGGGCGGATGGGGTGCTCATTATTTCCGTGCCGCTGGATGACAGCCACGTGCAGCAATTTCTAAACTCCGGTCTCCCCGTGGTGCTGGTGGACCTGTTCCACCCGGACCATCATCGCGTATTCGTCGATGATATCGAAGGCGGCCGGCTGGCCACGCAACATCTGGTTGACCTCGGGCATAAACGGATCGCTTTTTTAGGGGATGCGTTTGATGAACATAAGACGTTTCAGGCGATGCGCGAGCGCTTCAAAGGCTACCGCGAAACCCTGGCCGCAGCCGGCATACCCTTTCGGCCGGAATACCATCAGCAGGGCCCTCATGGCCGAGAGGAAGCGAGGGTGATGGCGGCTGCGTTGCTCGATATGGACAAACCGCCTACGGCCATTTTTGCCGGCTCGGATACCCAGGCCATCGGTGTATTGGATGTCGCCAACGAACGGAACATCGCCATCCCGCAAGAACTATCGGTCGTGGGCTATGACGGCATCCGCGACTCGGAATTTCTGGATCTTACAACAGTCGCCCAGCCCCTCTATGAAAGCGGGATTGCCGGCGTTGAACTCCTGCTTGCAATCTTGCAGGACGAACCCGCGACCCCGCAGGAGGTCCGGCTGCCCCTGGCGCTGCTCCCGCGCGGCAGCACCGCCGCGCCTCGTACTTGAGAATGTGTCCGATTGAAAGGAGGACAAAACGAAAACTCAAATGATAAATCCACCGAATTCAATTACACCAACTACTTGAAGAGGAGACAGAGATGAAAGGCAAGAACTATGTTTGGAGCTGGTTCAGCCTGGCGCTGATTCTGGCGATGGTCCTGGCGGCCTGCGCCCCGGCCACGCCGACGCCAGCGACTGAAGAACCTGGACCGCCCCCGACCGATGCTGCCCCAGAGGCGATGATAGATTGCAAAGGCTCCAGCCCCGGCGATGAAGTCACCCTGCTGTACCAATGGTCTGGCGCGGAAGAAGAGAAATTCAACGCGGCCATTGCGCCGGTGGTGGACGCTTGCGGCTTGACGGTGGTGCCTGAGTCGTCGCGCGACCAGGCCGTTCTGGACACCCGCGTGCAGTCCGGCGACCCGTGGGATATCGTCATCTGGCCGAGCACCGGCCCAGTGGCGACCTACTCGGACTCGCTGGTTGCGCTTGGCGATGCCGGCGCGGCCGCCGCCAACTATGCTCCCTACTGGGTGAACCTGGGTTCATTCGGTGGTTCCTGGCTGGCGGTACCGGTGAAGGCCGACATCAAGTCGATCATCTGGTACAGCCCGGTGGCGTTTGAAGCCGCCGGCTACAGCGTCCCGACCACGCTGGCGGAACTGGATGCGCTGGTCGAACAGATGGTGGCAGACGGCAATGTGCCCTGGAGCATGGGGATGGAATCCGGCGATGCCACCGGCTGGACCGGCTCGGATTTCATTCAGGATCTGCTGCTGGCGCAGCAAGGTCCGGACTATGTCCTTGGCCTGCTGGACGGCTCGGTTGCCTACAACGATGCAGGCGTGGTTCAAGCGTATGAGACCTACCTGAAGTGGGCCGGGGACCCGGCCTACACGGTAGGCGGCGCGGAAGGCACGCTGAGCACCGGGTTTTTGGCAGCCATTCACAAGCCGTTT
>JACPVG010000029.1 GCA_016191875.1 Chloroflexota bacterium | reverse complement strand
GCCTGCGTAGTGCGTGACCCACAAGGACACGGTCCGATGATGCAGCCCCAGGTGACGGGCGATCCGGCGCAGGTTCATCCCGTCCACGTAGAATTGCAGCGCCTGCTTGCGAACCGCCAGCGGGTAGCCGCGCGGTTTGGGGTGCGGCGTGTATCGCTTGCCACAATGCATACAGCGAACGCGTTGCGAACCCGCCACGGTGAGGCCAGCCTTGTTCTGCCGGGTAGATTGGTTGCAGCTTGGACAGTTGGTCATGCCCTATTTTAGTCCATTAACTTAGCCACTCCCGGATATCTACTGCTTTGTCAATTCCGAAGACATCGGTTTGGCCAGTACAACTGCTGTCGACACATCCACCAAGCGGTATATAATTTTCACATGCCAGAGAATCCGAAGCTCAAGGCGGCGCTGGATAGCCTTCCCCACAAGCCTGGCTGTTATCTGATGAAGAATGACGCGGGGGAAGTCATTTACGTGGGCAAGGCGATCAATCTCCGCAATCGGGTCAGATCCTACTTCCACGCCAATGCTCAGGATTCGCGCAAAACCCGCGAGTTGGTCAGGCGTATTGACGACCTCGAGTACATCGTCGTTGGATCAGAGCTGGAGGCCCTGATCCTCGAGATGACCCTTATCAAACAGCATCGTCCCCATTACAACGTACGTCTCAAGGATGACAAGCGCTACCCCTACATAAAGGTTCATTGGGCGGATACCTTTCCAAAGGTTACCGTGACGCGCAACATGCAGAACGATGGTAGCCGCTACTTCGGTCCCTATACAAGCGTGTGGGCAGTGCATAAGACGCTGGATGTCTTGAGACGCATCTTCCCTTATCTGACTTGCGACCGGGTGATTAACGGAATGGATCAGCGCGCCTGCCTTTACTACGATATCAAACTGTGCACGGCGCCCTGCATCGGTGCAGCCAGCCAGGACGAATATCGGGCCATGATACAGGATCTGTGTGAATTCCTTAACGGGAAGACCGAGGCAATACAGGAACGGTTGCGCGAAACAATGGAGCGTGCCGCCTCAGAAATGCGCTTTGAAAAGGCCGCCGCCATACGCGATCAACTGCGCGCAATCGAAAACATTGTCGAAAAGCAAAAGGTGATCTCCACTGATTATGCCGATTCCGATGTTATCGCCCTGGCACGCAACGAAAAAGAGGCATGTATCCAAGTATTCTTCATTCGCTCTGGGAAGCTGATCGGGCGCGAGTACTTCCTCATGGAGGGAGTAGAAGGTTCACTCGACCAGGTTGTCCTGACCGAATTCGTCAAACAGTTCTACGATCAGGCGGCCACCGTCCCGCAGGAGGTTCTCCTTCCAACTGACATTGAGGAGGCCAATATCATTCGAAACTGGCTGGAGAACCGCGGCGAGCATCGCGTGGAAATCAAGATTCCGCGCAGAGGGCAGAAACGCGAGCTGGTGAACATGGCCACCGAAAACGCCCGCGATACCCTGGCGACGCTCCAGGCACAGTGGGAAGCAGATCGCCATCGCCAAACCGAATCCGTTGCCGAGCTGCAGAAGGCCCTGGGGCTACCGGTCGCCCCATTGCGTATCGAGTGCTACGACATCTCGAACACGCAGGGTGTGGCCGCGGTCGGCAGCATGGTCGTATTTGAACGTGGCACCCCCAACAAGAAACATTATCGCCGCTTCAATATCAAGACCGTTCAGGGCCCTGACGATTTCGCCAGCATGGAGGAGGTCTTGCGACGGCGATTCGCCCGCTGGCGCGTCTCGGAAGAGGCCGCCGCCAAACCGGGCGGCAAACTCGATCCTGCCTTTGGCCGCCTTCCCGACCTTCTTATCGTCGATGGGGGCAAGGGACAGCTCAGCCGGGCGATCCGCGTGCTGGATGAATTCGAACTGAGCGGACGGATTCCCCTCATCGGTCTGGCCAAGCAGAACGAAGAGGTCTTCAGACCGGAAAGCCCAGAAGGCCTGCTGCTTCCCCGGAACAGTCCGGCATTGTTCTTCCTGCAGCGCATCCGCGATGAGGCCCATCGTTTCGCCGTCACCGCCCACCGCAACCGCCGGTCGCGCCAGGGGCTGGCTTCCCAACTGGATGCCATCCCGGGCGTTGGCCCGGCAACGCGTCGCAAGCTCCTGTCGCACTTTGGGTCCATCCGGGCCATCCGAGCCGCATCCGAACTGGAATTGGCCAATGTAAGGGGCATCACCAAAGATGTCGCCCGCGCGATAAAATCTCACCTGGAATAGTGCCTAATGACCGCGAAGAGGAGCCGATGAAAATCGCCTGGCATATTGATGACGATCAGGAAATGATTCAGGCCATTGCCATGATGCTCAAATTGCTGGATATTGAGGTCCGCCCCTTCTACAACGCCCCCGCGGCCAGCAAAGCGCTCAATGAAGGGGGTCGGCCAGATCTTCTGCTCCTGGATATCAACATGCCCCAGGTTTCAGGTATCGACATGCTGGAGTTCGTTCGGCGCAAATCCGAATACGCGTACCTGCCGATCATCATGCTGAGCTCGGAAGACACCGACACGCAGGTCCAGGAGGCCTTGACGAAAGGCGCGGATGCATACATCATGAAGCCGGTCACCCTTGATGAACTCGAGAAGGCGATCCGGCTTGCCTACGAAAGTCGCTCCATAAGTTGATAACTGGATGCTTGCGCAGACAATGCGTTCATTGCCTGCTCAGGCAACCTTCTCACGACCGCATTTTTGAACACCCGAAAGGCACAAATTGTAGATGGCAAAACAACGAAAGACCCCACGAAGGCGACTGTCCGTAAGCCAGGTGTTGTTCTACGCCCTTGGTGTCCTGGTAATCATCTCAATGATTCTGGCGATGGTAACGTATTAACTGGTTGCGCACCCAGGTGCGGCCACCCGGCATCTCGAGACGTTGGCGGCATCCGGCTTCCGGCCTATAGTGAGTGGAGAAAATGCTGGAGGACATAAACATGCATCGACAGATCGCCAATCGCGTCGCTGCCACAAGCATCATCCTCGCCCTATCATTCGATTTTCTCTTTTGGAATAAACCTGTTGGGGTGAACTATCCCCTGTTCACGCTATTGACGGCCAGCGCCGGAATACTTGTACTCAGTTGGCTGGGCCATAGACCCGCTCGAAGGACATGGCCACTGATTGTGTTGAGTATTGTCGCGTCCCTGGGGATTGCCGTTCGTGCCGAGCCGCTTAGCCAGTTCCTCAGCTTTGTCTCAACCTGGATGTTGCTTGGCATCGCCGCCAGCAGCCTAACAGTTGGAGATTGGCCCTGGTACGGGTTCAGAGATTATCTGAAGGAAGGTTTTCGCCTCGTTGCGGGCGCATTGAGCAGCCAGGTGGAGGCGTTTCGGCTGATCCCCGCCGCGGATACCCCGGACATCTCCGCCAACCGCAAAAAAGGATTCGCACTCCTGCGCGGCCTGTTGCTTGCCGCGCCCGTTCTGCTGGTTTTCTCTTCGCTGCTGGCCTCTGCTGACCCGTTGTTTGACCGCTGGTTGTCCACCGTGCTGGCGTGGCTGGATATCGAGCGCCTGCCGGAATATCTATTCAGGATGATTTACGTGCTCTTCGGCGCGTATTTGTTAGCGGGCGTATTCTTCTTTGCCAATCGGACCAGCCAGACCAGACGGGTGGGCCAAGAGGCCAGCAAACCATTGGTTCCGTTGCTGGGATCAATTGAGGCAAATACCATTCTAACCCTGGTGGCTGGTCTGTTCCTGGTTTTTGTGACGTTTCAGTTCAGATACTTCTTTGGCGGCCGCCTGAACGTCAACCTTGCTGGCTACACCTATTCCGAATACGCTCGCCGGGGCTTCGCAGAACTCGTGGTCGTTTCCGTGTTCAGTTTGATGTTGATGGTTGCCCTGTCAAGCGTGACCAACCATCAATCCAGTCGATCCAGAACGCTGTTTTCGGGACTCAACGTCGCACTGGTCGCCCTGCTCGCCGTCATCTTACTTTCCTCGACACAGCGATTGACCCTCTACGAAGGCGCCTATGGGTTTACCCGCCTACGGACATACACCCATGTCTTCATCATCTGGCTGGGGCTGTTGCTGGCCGCCGTTGCCGCACTGGAGGTCTCCCAACGCACTCGCCATCTTGCCTTAGCCTGCCTGCTTGCGGCCACCGGATATGTGGCATCGTTGATAGCGCTCAATGTAGACGTTTTTATCGTCCGCGAGAACGTGGCGCGGTTTGAGGCCGGTCAGCCGCTAGATGTCGCTTATCTGGCCTCCCTCAGCGAAGATGCACTGCCCGAGATAGCGAGGCTTTGGTCAGCGGCGGAAACCACTTCTCGGGGACAGCTGGCCGCCGCCCTGGTATGTCACGCGGAAATCCACGCGGCCTACCAGCCGGACCTTCCCTGGCAAAGCCTCCACCTTTCGAGGTTGAGGGCAGACAAACTCTGGCAGGCAATAGTCGCATCCGGCAGGTTGGATTTATCCGTTTACGAGGACAAGGATGGTTTCTACGGCTGGCATTATGTCGTACTCGAAGGGGAAAAGATATGGTGTGAAAGCGATAACTGGGACTGACGCCTAGCGCAATACATCCGCGGGCCGGCGCCGCGACGGTGAGACCTCAAAGAGCTGCCCGCAATGCAGGCGGCTCTTCGGCTTGATTGTTGTATAATTCAGAGTAGCTAGCGCGAACGGTCTACTCTTGACGAGGATATCGTGACAACGGGCGAACTCCAGACCCCTGCGGTAACATTTCCTGCTGGGGCATTCATGTTGATTCAGAACCACGTCTTTCCGATTGCCAGTGATCTGATAACTATCGGCAGGCAACTTGACAACGATCTGGTCATTGGTGATTCTCTGGTCTCTCGTCGCCACGCTCAGATTGAATGGCAAAAGGGACGCTTCGTGCTTACGGATCTTGGTTCTACAAGCGGAACGCTCTTGAACAACAAGCCGGTGAAGAATCCGGTCTCGCTATATTCTGGGGACATGATTCTCATCGCCAACACACCGATCATGTTTGTGATCGATCCACAGACGCATCCCCTGGCCTCAAACCAGACCACCGAAGGCTTTTGATGCCCGCCTACCTGATTGTGAATACGCAGGTCTATCCCATAAATTCATCGCCCCTGACAATTGGGCGAAGCCTCGAAGCGAATATCGTCATCCAGGAACCAACCGTCTCACGCATTCATGCCGAAATAACACGCTCTGAGGATATCTTCACACTCCACGATCTCGGCTCGACAGGCGGAACCTACCTGAACGGGAAGCGAATAAGTCAATCCACACTGCACTCCGGCGACAGCATTTTGCTTGCCGGCACGCCAATCGTGTTTGTACAGGATGCCCCCCAACTGGAGAGCCGCTCGGCACGAAGCACCGGCCCATTATTCCCACCTTCCCCGGACGAAGAGCCCACGATTCGAGAGAACAAGCCGATTTGGCGCCTGGACGACAACTCGGATTGAAGGCGTCCAACAGGCTGACTTTGTCTGCTCGTACGAACGCTGAATGGCTTGAAGCGCTGCGCCCTCCCCCATCGGAGTCCGCTCTGGCGGATCTGCGCGAGCACCTGATGCGCGGGCTGAGAGCCACTTTGGCGACCCGCATCGACCAGGACCTGGACGCCGCGGTGGACGATTTCGCCCAGGAGGCTTTGATGAAGATCCTGGACGGTCTCGAATCGTTTAGAGGAGAAAGCCGGTTCACCACCTGGGCCCAGAAGATCGCCGTCCACGTTGCGTTTACCGAGCTCCGCCGCCGCCGCTGGAAGGATGTCTCTCTCCAGGACCTGCTCGAAACTCCTAACGGAAATGACTTTACGCCCTCATTCCTCTCCGACCCGAACGCCGCGCCTGAAGCGGATGTCACCCAGCGCGACCTGATGGCGCTCATTCTAGAGTTGATCGAGACGGAGCTCACTGAACGACAGCGCACCGCCCTGCTCGCTGTCGTTCAGGGCGGAATGCCTCTTGATGAAGTCGCCCGGCGAATGGGCACCAACCGGAATGCGCTCTACAAATTGATTCACGACGCCCGACAGCGGCTCCAGAAGCGGCTGGAAGAAAAACTTGGTCTTACCGCAGCCGATGTTCTGGCCACGTTCGAAAAACCATGAGTAAGAAGGTATGCGGAAAATACGTCTAGTAGTCGTCCAAGACGCCGGTATGCGAATCCACAAAGAAACCCTCGAGAAGATCATCACCAAGATTGCGCTGACACGCGCCGATGAGATCGGTTGCGAGACCTGTTTTGCTGAGGTCGATCGCTTCGTTGATATGTTGGTAGCGGGCGAAGACCCAGAGAAGGTGATGCCCCTTGTGGAACATCACCTTAAAGTGTGCGGCAACTGCCACGAGGAGTTCTTGGCCCTGTTGGAAGCCCTCAAGTCGGCGGCGACGTGAACCCGCCTGACACACAACTGCCCCCGGGCAGTTTTTTGTGTTCCCTGTCGCCGGCCGCTTTGCAGCCGGGCCCTCGCAGACAGGTATAATCCCGTTCATGGCCAATCCAAATCTTGATCAAACCTCGCCGAGCGCGCCCGACCGCGCCCTGGGTGATGACCCAGCTCCGCCCGGGCGTACCTTGAAGCGCGGCATCATTGGCGGCATCGGCATCTTCCTTGTCATCGCAGGGCTTGGCATAGCCGGCGGTTACCAATCTGGCATCCGCAACCGGGTTGTCCAGGCTACCCTCCAAACCGCCATTGAAGTCATCAACCAGTTTGAACGCGCCAAGCAGGATTACGCCGCCGGCAATTTTGAGGCCGCCCGCCAGCGGATTGAGTACGTCATCCAGAAAAATCCGGGGTATCCGGGCGCTGAGGACCTGCTCGCGCAGATCTTGATCGCCATTCAATCGACGGCTACTCCCACCGCGGTACCCACCGCCACCCTCACCCCTACGCCGGATCTACGTGACGTGGAGGAGTTGTTCCAGCAGGCCCTAGCACTTCGCAATAGCCAGAACTGGACGAGTTTGCTCGACACACTGGATACGATTCGGAAGGCAGACCCAAGTTACCGGGCCGTTGAAGTGGATGGAATGTATTACACGGCATATCGCGGGCGCGGCATTTACCGCATCCAGATCGAAGGAAATCTCGAAGGCGGCATCTTCGACCTGAACCGGGCCGAGATCTTTGGTCCGCTGGATGTCGAGGCCCAGAATTATCGGCAGTGGGCCGAGTGGTACATCACCGGCGCCAGTTTCTGGGAGATCGACTGGTCAGAGGTGGTGACCTATTTCGGCTATGTGGTCGCAGGCGTGCCAAACCTGAGCGATTCGACGGGCTTCTCAGCAGGCTCTCGCCTGGCGACCGCCCAGATCGAGTACTCCTTCGTCCTCATCGTGCAGGCCGATTTGTTGCTGGGGCAGAAAAGCTGGTGCGAGGCCAATGCCCTGTACATTCAGGCCGCCCAGTACGCCCCCATCGATCCCACAGTTCAGCCTACGGCCGAATACGCATACACAAAATGTGAGCTCGACCAGGAAGACGATTAGGGTTCGGAGTCTCATGGAGACACCCGAGCTGGCGCTCGCAATTTCATACTGGCTTCACATGCTCGCCACGGCTGCCTGGATCGGGGGCATTCTTCTCCTCGGACTGGTACTCTATCCGATTCTTGAGAAAGCACTCCCGCCCGACGAATTCTACAGACTTGTTCACAAGATCAATCGGCGCATGGATCCAGTTGGCTGGTTGAGTCTGACTGTTCTGACCGCTACCGGGTTGATACAAATGAGCGCCAATCCCAACTATGGCGGTTTCCTCTCCATCGAAAACCGCTGGGCGACCGCCATCCTGCTCAAGCACATTGCTTTTCTCGGCATCCTGGGCACAAGCGCTTTTCAGACGTGGCGCGTGGCCCCCGAACTTGAACGGGCGCTCTTTCTCAAGGCACACGCCAACCCGAAGGTCAACCCGTGTACACATCAGGCCCGTATCAGACAATTGATATGGATCAACCTCCTGCTGGCCATCCTGGTTCTGGTCTTTACTGCCGTCGCCCGCGTGGCCTGAAACACCGGGCATAGCTCTTGCACGCAAACAGGCATGCAAGGGTTCCCCGGCGTCCTCGATCTGATACCTCAGGTGCTTCTGATAGTCGTGCATAGCGGCCTTCTCTCCCTTGCCGCGCTGATCTCCCAATCCCGATTGCCAGTACCCAAACGCCTTATAGCTCCGCTGTTGCTTTTCATTTGGCTGGCTCCAATTCTGCTGCCCCTGCCTGTGCGCTGGCTGCTATGGGGACTGATCGCCGCAGGCTATCTGCATATGCGCTTTGGGGGTTTCCCAGGAGTCTTATCCTGGCTTACGCCACGATTGACCCTGCATTACCTCAGCGCGAGCATGGCGCTGATGGGGCTTTGGTATCTGTTCCAGCCGGCCCAGGCAGGTACTGCGGCGTTGGGCGCCGTGGCCCTCGCCTCTTCACTCCTCTTGCTCAACAAGTCCGGCTCTTCAGCTATGCGCAGTAATTCCCTGTAAAGCAGGCGTGATAAAATCGCGTCTGCCTTATGAGAATCCCCCGCTTCCGGCTGTCTCACTTCGCTCGCTCCTCCCTGATAGTCTCCGCATTTTTCGGGTTGGACAAGGTCATCGGTTTCGTCCGGACTCTCATCGTCAACCGACTGTTCGGCTTGTCGTACGAACTCGACGTCTTCAATGCCGCTAACAACATCCCGGACCTGCTCTCTGCGCTGATCTCCGGGGGCGCGCTGGGCGTGGCGCTCATCCCCGTCCTCTCTCAATATCTTCAGACCAGGGGACGGGCCGCCGCCTGGGATTTGTTCTCCCGCATCATTAACCTGGCCTTCATCGTGACAGGGCTACTTGCGATTGTGGTCGCCCTTCTCGCTCCTGTACTAGTACGAACCGTTATCGTGCCGGGTTTTCCGCCCGAACAGCAGTCCCTAACGGTCGAACTTATGCGATTGGACCTGGTGGCGATCATGATTTTCTCGCTCAGCGGTCTGATCATGGCCAGCCTGCAGGCCAACCAGCATTTCCTTCTGCCTGCCCTGGCGCCTGGGCTCTACAATGTCGGCCAGATCTTTGGCGCGTTGGTGTTGGCCGACCGAATGGGGCTGGGCATCCACGGCCTGGTCTACGGCGTGATCATCGGCGCGGTCCTGCATCTGGGCATCCAGCTCCCTGGCCTCATTCGTTATGGGTTCCGGTGGACTGCACAGGTCAATGTGCGGCATCCGGGGGTAACCCATGTACTTCATCTGCTGGCGCCGCGAATAGCCACGATGTTCTTTATCCAGATGTTCTTCATCGTACGCGATAATCTTGCCTCCAGGATGGGAGAAGGTGCCGTTACGGCGCTTAATCTCGGATGGTTCATTATGCAGGTTCCTGAGACCCTGCTTGGCACAGCGATAGCCATCACTCTGCTGCCCACGATTTCCGAACTTTTCGCCGAAAAGAACCTATCCGCGTACAAGCGGACGCTGAACGGCGCGGTCAATGCAGTCCTTGCCCTCACCATTCCGGCCGGACTGCTCCTGGCCGCGGCGGTGCGTCCACTGGTCCAGGCCGCCTTCAACTTTGACCCTGCTGATACGGAGACGGTGGTGCTGGCAACCCGGACATACTTGCTGGGGTTGACCGGTCACGCCCTGCTTGAAATTGGGGCGCGCGCCTTTTATTCGCAGCAGGACGCCAAGACCCCTTTAATCGCCGCGGCGCTGAATTCAACTGCTTACATGATTCTGGCGGTACTGCTCTCGCGCCAAATCGGGTTTGTTGGTATCGCGCTTACCAATTCCATCGTGTTCACGCTTGAAGCGCTCGCGCTGCTGTGGTTGTTGAACAGGCGGCTTGGGAGCATGTTTCAAGTTGCCAGCACCCTGAAACGCGTCTTGGCCGGCAGCGCATTGGGGGCCGGGCTGATCTATCTTGCACTTCGCGCATTGCCGGATGGCGGGCTGGGAACGTTTACGCTCGGAGCAGCCGCGGCGGCGCTGCTTCTGGCTGGCGGGGCGCTGGCGCTGCCTTTCATCTGGCCCGAGTTGAAGGGTCTGATGCGGCTCGGTGAGCGAGCCGACCCTGAATACTCCGCCCAGTCCGTCAACGTGACAAAATAATTCGCACACCGCGGTCATACGTCAGGTAGTTCCACGCCCAGTTGACGACGACATTCAGTCGATTTCGGAATCCCAGCAGCGTCAACAGGTGGAAAACCAGCCACACCAGCCAGGCGAGAGGGCCCTGCAGCGGCAAGCTGTTGTAAAGCCATGCCACCGCCCGGCTGCGCCCAATGGTCGCCATCAGACCGCGGTCTTTGTATTTGAAGGCCATCTGCGGCCTGCCATCTAGCATGGCAAGGATGTTGCGGGCGGCGATGTCGCCCTGTTGCATTGCCGGCGGTATCATCATTGGATAAGGGCATCCCTGGGGATCCTCCAGATAGACGGAATCGCCCACCACAAATACATTGGGGTAGTTTTTGAGCGCCAGATTTACCTCCACCGGCACCCTGCCGTCGGCGCGCTGCGGTGTATCCAGGAACTGCGCCAGGGATGATGCCTGCACGCCAGCTGACCAGATGATTGTTCTTGCTTCGATCCGCGCGCCATCCGTCAACGCCACCACCCCATCGCCTACCTGATCCACGCGTGCGCCCAACCGAACTTCTACGCCCAGTGAGCGGAGCTGATCTGCGGCCGCTTGCTGCAGTTTCGCTGGATAGGGATCGAGGAGATGGTCCATGGCTTCCACCAGAACCACCCTGGCGTTCAAATCATACAAAGGAAACTCCTGGCGTAGCACATGGTTGTAGAGCTCAAACACTGCCCCCGCGGTTTCCAGTCCAGTCGGTCCTCCTCCAACCACCACAATCGTAAGGCAAGATCTGGTTTCAACAGAATCGGCTTGCATGGCGGCGATCTCGAATTGCGTCAGGATGTGATTGCGAAGGTCGACCGCGTCTTCAAGGCTGCGCAGGTTGAATACATGCCGGCTGAAATCCTCCCGGCCAAAGTACCAGGGCCGGCTTCCAGCGGCAAATACCAGATAGTCAAAGGTCTCCCAGCGTTCCAGGGCGCTCGTTTTCAGCGCAACGCGCCTTTCCTCCAACCGAATATCGACGACCTCGGCTAATAGCGTGAACACGTTTCCCGCATTCTTGAAGATGCCGCGAATCGGATAAGCGATTTCGCTCGGGTCAAGCGCACAGGTCGCCACCTGATAAAGCAGCGGAGTAAACGTGTGGTAATTGTGCCGGTCGACCAGTATTACATCCACGGCTTTGCCTGCCAGTCTCCGGGCCGCCACCAGGCCGGCGAAACCCGCCCCGATGATGAGCACTTTCGGTCTTTGTTCTTTGTGCACAGGAGTATCAGACAGCGCCAGGTAAGTTCTAACTTGAGTCGCCAGACGAAAACAAAGAGGCAGCTTGCGGCTCCCCTTCCCTGGCTTGGAAACTATTCTTTTTCGTAAGGTTTCCCGTCCGCGGCAGGCATGTTCCCGCGGCCGACTACGCCGGCTAGTACAATCATCGTCGCCAGATACGGCGCCATAAGCAAGAATTCGGACGGCAGGCTCACGCCCAGAATTCCCAGCTTTGCGGACAACGAATCGGCAAACCCGAACAGAACGGCCGCGCCAAATGAGCCGACAGGCGTCCAGTTTCCGAAGATCATCGCCGCCAGGCCGATAAAACCGCGTCCGGCCGTCATCACCTCGTCAAAGCGGCCAACCGAACCGAGCGTGAAGTAGGCCCCGGCAAATCCCGCCATCATCCCGCTCAGAATTACAGCCATGTAACGGGTCCGAAACACATTGATGCCCAGCGTATCTGCCGCTTTGGGATGCTCACCCACCGAGCGCAATCGCAACCCCCAGCGGGTGTAGAACAAAGCAACATGCAAAACGATAACAAAGAAGAACATTGCATAAGTGAAGAGGTTGTGCTCAAAGAACATTGGGCCGATTACTGGAATCTTCGATAAGCCGGGGATTGCCCACGTCTTGAAGATTCCAGGGTTATTCAAATATTGATACTTCTGCATGAATCGCGCTGAAATGAAGGATGTCATACCGGTCGCAAAGATGAGCAACATGGTGCTGGAGATGATCTGATCGGTCTTGTACCTTATCGATAGAATTCCATGAATCAGTGCCATTAAGGCCCCGGAAATGACAGCGGCCAGCAGTCCAAGCCACAGATTGGAAACACTTCCCACCAGAGCTCCAACCATCGCGCCCATCAGCATCATGCCTTCAATGGCGATATTGACGACACCCGCACGTTCATTGAGCATCGCCGCAAAGGCGCCAAGCGCGATCGGCACCGCGCGCACGACCATACTGCGTAGCAGGCCAGCCAGATTCAGCGAACCGCCGCTGGCGATCCAGCTCAGAAAACCAAAGATGAGTAGGGCCGCCACCAGACTGAGCGCCAGGTTCGTGCGCCTCCCAAATCCCCGTATGAGTTGAAATGCCCCCAACCCTAGGCAGATGGTCGCAAGAATATTGAGGGCCGGACGCGTAGTGAATACTAGGTCAGCCAACACAGTAGCGGAGCCGCCGGGTGTCATGACAAACGTCGTCATCGAACCGTCGCCAATGGAACCGGCAAAGAACACGCCAATCAGCAATCCGATCAACAAGAAGGTGATGCCCATTCCCCGCTGGCGTGCCGGAGAAATGTAGTCGATGTGCTTAGGCATGGCTGTAGCGGCCATGTTTAGCTCCCTCCCCAACCGGAAACAAAGGTCGTTTCACCCTCGGTTTGCAGCCTCACCCGATATATCGTCCGGACGATCGCGGGCGCGGCAATGAAGGCGATGATGAAGGCCTGCAACACAGAAATGATATCGATCGGGATGCCCGCCGAGACCTGCATGCGGATGGCTCCGTTGCGCAGGAAGCCGAACAACAAGGCAGATAGCACCACACCCAGCGGATGGCTCTTACCGAGAAGGGCCAGGGCAATGGCATCGAACCCGTATCCAGATGAGAACGCCACCGCCAGATTATAGTTCACTCCCAATACCTCGTTTGCGCCCGCAAGTCCGGCCAGCGCGCCAGACAGCGACATGGCCAGCATCGTGCTCCAGACGATATTGATGCCTGCGTATCGGGCCGCATGGGGGTTGGCGCCCACGGTGCGAAGGTTAAAGCCCCAGGTCGTCTTGAAGAGGAAATAGTACACAACATAAGCTAGGCCGAGGGCGATGAAGAACCCGAGATGAAACCGAATTGGCGCCTCGAAAAATCTTGGGAGTTTGGCGCTATCTTCAATAAATGGGCTGACCGGGTTGAAGGTTTCAGGCCGTCGGAGCGGCCCGCGCAACAGGTATTCGCTCAACCGGAACGCCACGTAGTTCATCATGATCGTGTTGATGACCTCGTGCGCGCCCGCCTTGGCTTTCAGCAACCCGGGGATGAACCCCCACAGCGCGCCACCGGCCGCGCCCGCCAGCAACGCCAGAGGAATATGGATGATTGACGGTAAGCCCTCGAGCGAAAATCCCACCCATACAGAAGCCAGAGCGCCAATGAAAAGCTGGCCCTCGGCTCCGATATTGAACAGCCCGGTCCTAAACCCCAGGGCAACCGCCAGCCCGGCGAAGATGTAGGGAGTCGACTGGACCAGGCTTTCCAGGAAGGGGTTGAAAGCTCGCCGAATGGACAGGGCGTCTCCGTTTTGTAAGGCCGAAAAAATCCGCCCGGGATCGCCGATGGAGCCGGTGAACAATGCGGCATACGATTTGAGCGCCGCGCCAATTCCCGTCCCAAGGCCGCCCAGGATATCGCCTCCGGCGATCCGCGCGTACATCTCCTCGGTCGTAAGCACGATGATAAGACCGCCAAGTAACAGCCCGCTTAGAATCGCCAGAAGTGGTACGGCCAGCGAACCGCCGCTGACTTCCTCAAAAAGGATCGTTGCCGGATTCTTCCTTTTTGCCTTGCTCTCAGGGCTTTGAGGTGTATTGCTTTTTCTCTGAGCCATCAACCAGCCTTTTCTGCGCCAAGTTTGCGAGCTTCCATCGGGTCTATGCCTGCCATGAGCAATCCCAGGAGTTCTTTGGTGGCTTCTCCAGCCTGCAGGACATCGACGATCCGACCCCTATAGATGACCGCGATTCGGTCCGAGAGCTCCAGAATCTCGTCCAGTTCAGAGGAGACCATCAGAACCGCCGTGCCTTCATTCCTTTTTTCGACCAGCCGGCTGTGAATATATTCGATGGAACCCACATCCAGGCCGCGTGTGGGCTGCGAAGCAATCATCAGTCGCGTCGGCCGAGAAAACTCGCGCGCCACAATCACTTTTTGCTGGTTGCCACCCGAAAGCGCGCCGACCCTGATCGCTGGGCCTGGAGTGCGCACATCGAATTTTTCGATCAGGTCAACTGCGTTTGACAGAATGGTCCGCTCCTGAAGAACAGGGCCTTTCGCAAATGGCGGCCGATAATATGTCTGGAGTGCCAGGTTATCAGCGACTGAGTAGGTCAACACCAGGCCATCTTCCTGACGGTCTTCCGGGATATGGCCTGCTCCCAGCTCCGTAATGGCGCGCGGGGCCGCATGCGTGATATCCTTCTCAAGCATAGCGATCTTTCCGCTCAAAGGAGCGCGCAGTCCCGTCAATGCCTCGACCAGTTCAGTCTGCCCGTTGCCCTGTACGCCAGCCACGCCGAGGATTTCTCCTTCTCTGACTTCCAGGGAAACGCCGTCGACGGCAAGGTTGTTCCTGTCGTCCAACACCTGCAAGTTCTCGACAGTCAGCACCGGTTTTCCAGGAGTTGCTGGTGCACGGTCCACATGCAGAATCACTTCGCGGCCAACCATCATTGAAGCCAGGCTCCTTTGGCTGGCCTCCGACGGGGTGGTACTACCCACCACGTGCCCCAGTCGGATCACCGTAATCCGATCGGCAACATCTAGAACCTCGCGCAGCTTATGCGTGATGAAAATGATGGATTTCCCGGCTGCGGCCAGGTTGCGCATGATCTTGAAAAGGTCGTCGGCTTCCTGAGGGGTCAGGACAGCAGTCGGTTCGTCCAATATGAGGATATCAGCTTCCCTGTAAAGGAGCTTGATGATTTCAACGCGCTGCTGCACCCCTACCGCAAGGTCTTTGACATATGCATACGGGTTTACAGCCAAGCCGTAGGATTCCGAAATTTCGCGGATACGCCCGGCTGCCGTCTCCCGATCCAAAAATAGCCCGCCGCGCATCGACTCTTCCCCCAGCATGACGTTTTCAGTGATTGTAAACACAGGGATCAGCATGAAATGTTGGTGCACCATCCCCACACCTGCGGCGATGGAGGCGCTGGGTGTATCGATGCTGACTTTCTGTCCATGGATATAGATTTCCCCTTCGTCTGGCTTATACAACCCATACAGGATGTTCATCAGGGTGGTCTTGCCAGCTCCGTTTTCCCCCAGCAATGCGTGAATCTCACCCTTGTTCAGGGTAAGGTCAATATGGTCGTTGGCCAGGACGCCTGGGAATCTCTTGGTAATGCCTCGAAGCTCCAGAACAGTCGCCATCACATCCTCAGTGCTAATTCTGTGGAGAGTTACGTGAACCTGATTTTAGCACAGGCGGTCGGCAAATCGCGCGAAATGTCAGACAATTTCTCAGTTGAAATCAACAGGAGCCGGACAAGTCCGGCTCCTGTTGATTTCATGCGTGCTTATATTCGGTCGGTTATGGCGCGGTCTGGATCGTGCCAGCGTTGATGCCATCGATGATGGCCTGAAGCTCGGCCTGCATATCCGCGCTCATACCATCGATTCCGGCCAGTCCAACGCCGTTGTTCACAAGTGTGCCGATGAAGTTCGTGCCGCCCGGGAACGTACCGTTCAGATCGGCCTCGATCATGGAATATACCGCCACATCCATATTCTTCAGCACCGAAGTCAGAATGATGTCGGCATATTCCGGCGCGCTCACGGACATGTCCGTATCCACGCCGATAATCCAGGCATTGCCACGTTCCTGAATGGCCGCCGCGCTGCCCAGACCGACCGGCCCAGCCACCGGCATGATAATGTCTGCGCCCTCGTCCATCAGGGATTCGGCAAACGCGCGTCCATCGTCTGTGCTCTCAAAGTTGCCGGTGAACAGGCCCTCCTGAGTGGCGGGGTTCCAGCCAAGCACTTCGACGGCGGTCCCGTTCTGCTGGTTGTAGTATTGAACGCCATACCAGAAGCCATCCATGAAGACCGTGACGGGCGGGATGTTGATGCCGCCAAATGTTCCAACTTTGCCGGTCTGGGTCGTGGCCGCAGCGACATAGCCAGCCAGGAAGGCAGCTTGGTCAGTTGAGAACAACAGCCCAACCAGGTTGGCCTTCGCAGGGTCGCTGTTCGGGAAGTCGACGATGGTGAACAACTGGTCCGGATTGGCGTCGGCCGCGGCGTAGGTGGCGTCGCCAAGCAGGAACCCGACCGTGACGATGATATCGCAGCCCTCTTCCAGGAAGGCATTGATGTTGGTCTCGTAGTCGGTCTGCTGTTGGGATTCAAGGAATTTGCCCTCGATTCCAAGTGTGCTCACGGCGTCTTCAACGCCCTTCCAGGCTGTGGCGTTGAAGGTCTTATCGTCGATACCGCCAACGTCGGTCACCTGGCAGGCCTTATAGCCGCCGGCCGCCCCCCCGCCACCGCATGCGGCCAAGACAAAGGCCGATACGAGCAGGAGAGCCAGAACTGAGTAAAGTTTCTTGCTCATGCTTTTCTTCCTCCGTTTAGAAAATGGGTAACTGTCCGAGCGCAAGGAAACTGGCTCACGCTCTACCCCCCATTTGGGGGCTAAACAATCTTAGCATTAAGGCTTGACCGATGCAAGCAAGGTGCGGAACTTTAATCCCCCAATTGCTCATGGGAGATGGACTAGGGGAGAATCAACCCGCTAAACAGATTGGGGATAATATCTTTAGCTACCTGGACCTTGCCGGGCGATACCACCGACGAGTCATTTGTGAACGGGTAGATATTCCATTGTAGTCCGCTAAAATCCGGCGCCTGCCCATCCAGCCAGTCGTTGATGGCCGCCGCAAGCCTCCCCAGGTCGCCGGGGATTGTGAGACGGACACCCGCATCCTCCCAGTCCATTGCCAAGTCCGCAGACCCCGGCACCCCAACCACGCTTAGTCCCGCCGACTGGGCCAGAGGCCCAACAGTATCTGCTCCCGGGCCAATGAAGGCGGTATTGATCTGATTGCTGATAAGCTCGTTGACTGCCCGGCTGGCTTCATCGTCAGTGGCGGATGGCGGAATCTCAATCAGGCGGGGGTAAACAACAAACGGCGGGAAATACGACTGACATAACCCACAGAAATAACGCATGCCTGAAACAAAGGCCTCCTGGAAGCCCTCAAAACCCGCGTCGCTTGCCATGATAAGGCCCACGCGCCATTCATCGGAGATAACCGCGGCGAAGTATCCAGAGACAAACCCCAGTCGCTCAAAGTCCTCAATTGCAGGGGAAACGGCCAGGACGTTTTCCCCTGCAATTGAGTCACCGTTTATGATTAAGATCTGCGAGGCTGCACTCTGCAAAGCAAACTCGGCCAGGCCGGGAGTTCCCCCAATGGCGACCAGGAAATCGACAGGTGCTACGCCCTCGGCCGTCAGCGCGTCTGGCTCACTATGGAATCGCCAACCCCTTTGGACGGCGACTTCCAACAACACATTTTCTATCTGGCTGTCAGCCGCCGGGTCACCCGTTGAACCGATCAGCGCCATGACCGGCGGCGACGGAGTCACGGTGGCACTCATGGTTACGGTCGTGGTCGCCGCTATACCCGTAGGCGAGACGACTCCAACTTGAGGGTCTGACGTTCCCGGAGTACAGGCGGACAATGCAATTAAAAGGGAGAGCAAGCCAACTCTGATTTTCATCATTGATTTTCCCAAGTCAGGCACGCAAATTCTAAACCATATCGCCGGGAATGTACCGCGGTCAGTTCCGGTATAATACTCCAGAAGCCGTTTGTCTCACGCCCATGAACTTGACTCCCGAACAACCCTCAACCTCAGACGACCACTCCCCTGCTCGGCGGCGGCGGGCTCGGCGTCGAATGATCTCGCTGCTGACCCCGGACGAACGCGCCGGCTACCTGGACGCGGTCGCCCGCAAGGCAGCGCCGTCGTTTGACTTCTTCCTGTTCAGCCTGCTGGCAGGCGCGTTGCTCGGCATCGGTTATCTGGTTGATTCCCCCTATCTGTTGGTTCTGGGTGCGATGACCGCACCACTTATGGCGCCCCTGGTAGGCGTCTCATTGGGAACCATCCTCGGCTCAACCCAGTACTTTGGCCGGAGTCTGGGCGGGATGGCTATCGCCAGCCTCTTGGTCCTTTTCAGCAGTGCTCTGGCTGGCCTCCTCGGCCGGTTGTGGCTGCCGCTGGAAATGATTCAAGCCCATCTGCACAGTCAACTGGCCTGGCCGCCCTTCCTTGTGATTGGGATCGCCGCAGTGTTGACATCCTCAACACTCGTGAAGGAAGATTGGCAGACCTCAGTTTCAAGCGTGGCACTGGCCTATGGTTTGTTCACACCCTTAAGCGCCGCAGGTCTTGGTCTGGGGAGCGGCGTGCCACACCTCTGGCCGGATGGCTTGGTCCTGTTTGCACTCTACCTAGCCTGGGCAACATTGCTGGGCGCGGCCACATTGGCAATCATGGGCTTTCGGCCGCTCAGCCTCTTCGGATATTCAATAGGTGGCGCGATTGCGCTGGTCATGGTGCTGCTTGCGCTGGCTGTTGGCGGCGCGGGGATGGTTGTAGGCGGCCAGGTAGCCCTGCCTACGGAAACGTTCACCCCTACCTCGACCCGCACCCTGACGCCCACAGCATCTCACACACCCGAACCCCCCACCGCAACGCCAACAGCATCCCGAACCGCCACTGCATCGACCACGCCAACAATCACCCTTACACCCAGTCCAACCCCCATCCAGGCGCTGGTGATCGTCGGCGAAGGCTTTAACGGAGCATTCCTGCGGGATGCGCCGAACGGGCGGATCATCGCATCCCTGTTCAACGGCTCGATCGTACAAATACTGGGGGAGACACAGTTGGACGAAAGTAATCGCTTATGGCTAAGAGTTTTGAGTCTGGAGACAGACGATGTGGGTTGGATACTTCAATCTCTGCTGGTCACGGCCACTCCCCCCACTACGGATACGCCGCCAGCTGCTGAAGGCACGGCGACGCCCACGCCGTAAACACCGCGGGCGCACGAATCGGCCTTGACGATGCCCCGGCGAGGCTGGTATCATATCTCGTCTTGTTGTTGTACCCTTCAACAAGAACATCACCTGCAAAGGAAAGGGCTTGACGATGAAAGTCTTATTGCTGAAAGATGTGTACAACCTGGGACGCGCCGGCGAAGTAAAGAAAGTCGCCGATGGCTATGGTCGCAATTTCCTCTTGCCACAGGGGTTGGCTGTCCTGGCCACTCCTGGTGCACTCAAACAAGCAGAGCACATCAAGCTGGAAGCCGACAAAGTGCGCGAGGTCCAGAACGCAGAAATGTCTGCGGTCGCCGAGAAGATCAAGGGCATCGAACTTTCGTTCCCGGCTCGCGCCGGTGAGACCGGAAAGCTCTATGGCTCGGTCACTACCCAGATGATCGCTGAACAACTCAGCCAGCAGGCCGGGCTGGAGGTCACAAAACGGCAGATCGACTCCCAGCCGCTGCGCCAGCTGGGTATGCACACCATCAAGATTCGTCTCACCATGGACATCATCCCTGAAATTCAGGCGATCGTCTATCGCGAAGGCGAGAGCGTGGAAAGCTACAAGGTGGCGGCCGAGGAACTCGCTGCGCTGGCAGAAGCCGCGTTGGTAGGTGACCAACAGGCCGCCGAGTCCCCTCATTCCGCCATAGAAGATGCCAGCGAAGAACTGATTGACATGGAGTCCCAAGTGGACGCAACGCCGACCGATACCGCCGAAGCGGACGTGGAAGAGTAAATCGTCTGACCAGACTGGTATCTGGAAATTGCCCGCCGATCTCTGACGGCGGGCAATTTTGTTGATGATCATCCGGCCAGCGACTATAATCGAATCTGCAATGCAACTCACCGATATCGGACAGACCCTCCGCAAGAGCCGCGAGCAAAAGGGGTTATCAGTAAAAACGGCGGCCGAAGCGACGAAGATCAAGCCTCGCTATATCGAACTCATGGAAACAGGAAGGTTTGACGACATCCCCTCCCAGGCTCAGGCAAGGGGATTTGTTCGTACGTATGCGCAATACCTTGAGCTGGACTCGGATTCTTTACTGGCAAGTATTAGCCTCCCGGATTCGACCCAGACAGAATCACAGATTCAAGCCCCCGAAACCGAAACGAGCAAGATAGCCAGCGCCGAGGCGATTTTTGGCGAGATCGGGGCGGCCCTCGTTGCCCAGCGTGAACTGCTGGGGTTATCCGTTCAGGAGACTTCGGAACATACCCACATTCCGGAGCACTATCTACGCATCATGGAATCCGGCGAGTTCGGCAAGTTCCCGTCTTCGGTTCAAGCACGCGGCATGCTGGGTAGCTATGCCAGCTTCCTTCAAGCCAACGAAGATACGCTGCTTTTGCGTTTTGCCGAGGCGCTTCAGACCCAGCTATCCCGGCGTCAGGCGTCCCCAACGCCCCGGCGCACTCCCACACCCAATCCAATACCAACGCTTAACCCGCCGCGCTGGCTCAGCAATAATATTTCGTCTGAACTATTGGTCGTCGTCCTGGTGTCCCTGATTCTCTTCAGCCTCGTTGTTGTGATTGCCGGGCGTGTTCTGTCGTTACGCGCCGGCATCCAGCCCGCTCCCACTGCCCCAGCATTAGTGCTGGCATTGCTTCCATCAGCGACGCCAGAGCCAAGCGCACTCCTCGCACTCCAATCCTCGCCTACGTCGGAATCGATCGGAGCAGAGTCTGCCTCCGATGAGGCAACGCCTGCCGGCTCCGTTGCCGGACAGTCGCGCATCCAGGTCTTCTTAATCATTTCACAGAGAACGTACCTCAAGGTTACGATCGACGGGCGCGTTGCCTTCGAAGGCCGAACGCCGCCTGGAGCAAATCTCCCTTTTGGCGGAAGCCAGAGTATCGAGGTGCTGGTTGGGAATGGCGCCGGCGTACACGCCTTCTATAATCAACAGGACTTGGGGATAATCGGGCAGTTCGGCGAGGTCGTTCGCATTCTATTCACTGTAGATGGCGTGCTGACGCCCACAGCTACCATCACACCCACACAAGGTCCCGGACTCCCGACTCCGACCTTCACATCCGCGCCCTGAGGCGCTAAGGACTTTCAATGACGTCGCGTTTCCATTTGATTTCCCTGGGTTGCTCAAAGAACACGGTCGATTCCGAATCGATGGCCAAGATTTTACAGGCGGACGGATACCGCTCCTGTAGTGATGCCAGTCAGGCGGACATCCTGATTGTCAACACATGTGGTTTCATCGGTCCGGCAAAGGAAGAAAGTTATGAGGTGTTGAGCGCCCTCGCCGCCAAGAAGGGAAAGGAGCAATTCCTGATCGCCGCAGGTTGCCTTACCCAGCGCTACGGGGCAGAGGTAGTCGCACGCGTGCCGGGGATCGACGGCGTTCTTGGAACCCGGCGGTGGATGGATATCTTGATGCTTGTCAACCAGATCCGCCAGCGCACCCTCCCGGAACCACTCTACCATTTGCCCGGAGAGGCCCAGGCGGTTGGCATTGATGAAGCCGATGTGCCGCGGGTAGCCATCCAGGGCCCAAGCGCTTATCTAAAGATCGCCGACGGTTGCCGCCGTCCCTGCGCCTTCTGCGCGATTCCCTTGATCAAAGGCACAGCCGTAAGCCGCCCCATGGAAAACATCATCAGTGAGGCCCGGGCCCTGAGGGACCAGGGCATACGCGAGGTCATCCTGATCGCCCAGGACAGCACCGATTACGGGCATGACTTAGGGATAAAGAATGGCTTGGCGGTTTTGCTTCGGCGGCTCGTTCGGAGCGTTCCCGGCTTGGATTGGGTCCGCGTCCTGTACGCCTACCCGGGATACGTCACGGACGAATTGATCGAAACCATTGCCAGCCACAAGGCGCTCATCCCCTATCTGGACATCCCGCTGCAGCACGCGCACCCGGCCACGTTACGCCGCATGCGCCGCCCAGCCAACATCGAATGGGTTCATCGCACCCTCGAGAAGATGCGCGCCGCCATGCCCGAGCTCGCCCTCAGGACTACGTTCATTGTGGGCTACCCTGGCGAAACAGAAGAGGAATTCACTGCGCTGATGGAATTCGCGCAAGAGATTCGCTTCGATCGGGTAGGCGTCTTCACCTTCAGCCACGAGCCAGGCACGACCAGCGAACCACTGGGCGATCCGATTCCTATGGAGTTGAAGAAACAGCGTCGGGATGAATTGATGACACTGCAGCAGCGCATTTCCCTGGAAAAAAACCAGGCCTGGGTTGGGAGGACCCTGGATGTGCTCGTTGAAGGTCACGGCGAAGTCGAAGACTCCGGCGAACCAATCGCCATCGGCCGAAGCTACCGCGACGCCCCCGAAATCGACGGGTTGGTCTTCATCGAAGGCCAGCCGCCGATTGGCGAGATAACCCCGGTGCGCGTCAACGGAGCGATGACCTACGACCTGACGGGGGCCGTTGAAACTTCGTCTCCCATCTTGATCTCCTTATGACTGAAGAAATCTACCGCCGGCCTAATTCTTCTGGACGGCCAATGTCCAAGTAGATCGTTACGGCTCTCGCCGCAGTCAAACGAGAACAAGTCCCGAAGCCTGTATTCGGTAACCTACAACCCGATGATCGCCCGCGCCAGCGAAAAGTAGATCACCAGCCCGGTGGCGTCGATCAAGGTGCTCATCACCGGTCCCGAGATCACGGCGGGATCGATGCGGAAACGCTCCGCCAGCACAGGCAGCAACGAACCGATGATGTTCGCCCACAAGACAATCGCAAAGAGCGCCAAGGCCACCGTCAGCGCCAATGGTAAACCCGTGCCCCAGAGCAACGCTCGCACGAAGCCGACAATCGCCATCACTAACCCAAGCAGAAATCCCGTCTTGAATTCATGCCAGAGCAGCCGCCATGCGTCGCGAAGCTGGACCTCACCCAGCGCAAGCGCACGCACGATCGTGGAAGTAGTTTGTGAGCCCGAATTTCCGCCCGTGCCAATTAGCAGCGGGATGAAGAAAGCAAGTGCGATGGCGGCTGACATCTCCTGTTCGTAGAGCCGCATGACCGTTCCGGTCAGCATCTCGGTCAGAAACAGCACAAGCAGCCAACCCACCCGCTTCTGGAAGACGGTGGCCACAGAAGTCGCCAGATACTCATCCTCAAGCGGCTGGGAGCCGCCGAGTCGCTGGAAATCCTCAGTGAATTCTTCTGAAAGAACATCAACCACATCGTCGTGAGTGATCACCCCCACCAGACGCCCCTCGCTATCCACGACCGGGATGGCAAAAAAGTCGTACTGGCTGACGAGTCGGGCGGCCTCCTCCTGGTCGGCATCCACGCGCACCGAGACAACATTGGGGTCCATGACATCGCCCACCCGGAAGTCGGGGGAATGCGTTACCAGGTCGCGCAACGGCAGCACGCCCACCAAGCGCTCCTGTTCGTCGGCGACGTACAGATACGCGAGAGTCTCCGCGTCCGGATCCAGGGAGCGCAGAAATTCGAGCGTCTCCTGAAGCGTCCAGTCTTTCCTGACTCGCACCACTTCGCTGTTCATCAGACGACCAGCGGTGTCGTCCGGGTGGGCCAGGAGTTTCTCGATCTCGGCGGCCTCTCCGGGTCCAACTAGGGCGAGGAGGTCTTCAGCCCGGCCTTCCGGGAGATCGGACAGCAGTGCGGCCGCGTCGTCCACTGCCATCTCCTCCAGGAGGTCGGCGATGTTTTCATCTGGTACGGCCTCGACAAGTCCGAGGGTCGCCTCGGCGCTCATCTCGTCGAGCACTTCCGCCGCATCCTCTAGATTCAGCAGTCGAAATAGCTGCACTCGCTGCTTCTCATCGAATAATTCCAACAAATCGGCGATATCAGAAGGGTGTTCCTTCTGAAGCAACTGAATCGCCCCCTGTAAGTTCCTGCCCTCCAGCAATGCCTGAAGGCGCGCGACAAGCGCCTCGAGCCCAGGTGTCCCAAATGGAGCCATGGCGGCACTCCTTCCTTGCGAAGAGAATAGAGAGCCGCCAGACCGAGTTAACTTACCAGTCTACAAGCTCTCCAACGTCTGTGCGGATTCGGTACTGGGTAAGTCGTCCATCGGTCCTTTCCATCCAAAGAGATACCCAATTATACATCCTAGAAATATCAGATGAAGCCAGGAAACTATGGCGGCGCGTCGGCTCAGGCGTTCGTTCCTGTCATTCGATAGTCGCGAGGAATTCCGCCGCGATCCCCGCCACATCCTCCTCAGTTGAGATTCCTCGCCACGGGTCACCGGGTCTGACCAGGTTGACTACCACGATGTTCGCGCCGTTGAAGATGGCGCTCCGAGCTGCCCCCAGATCCACCCCGCCCGCGGCTGCAATGCTCACGTCGAACTTGCTGCGGATGCGCTTCACGTGCCGGTATTCGAGCACTTTCCCCCGGGTGTTTTCCTCATCTCGGCCACGATGAAGCACCATGACATCCGGCTTTGTGTGCAGGGACCGCATGGTATCCAAAGGATCGCGCACACCCAGCAGATCGATCATGGAAACGATGCCCAACTCCTCGCAGGCACCAACAAAACCATTGAGTGTCTCCGGGGGGGAACTACCCATGACTGTGGCCGCGGTCGCGCCTGCCGCATGCGCCATCGCCACCTCCTGGACTGCTCCATCGCTGACCTTCAGGTCAGCCACGATGTGCCCTGACCAATAGCGGCGCAACGCCGCCACCGCTCGCAATCCCTCGCGCTTGATGAATGGGGTCCCGGCCTCGATGAGGATGCGAGGGTCGCGCGGCAAGGTCGGCAGGATTTTGAGCGCCAGCCCAAGGTCGTAGTTGAACGCGATCTGCAGGTAACGCGTTCGGTGATCAAGTTGCACGGCTGTTACTTCTTACCGCCGAGGATAGCGCTCATGGGACCGCCCAGATCGGAAGGCACGAAGAGAACGATCTTTTCGGAAGGGTCCGAGGCGATATCGCGAATCGTTTGCAGGGTGCGGAGATGCAGCGCGCCGGGCGTCATGGCCAGGTTCTCGGCTGCCTGGCGCAAATTCTCCGAAGCCGAAAGCTCGCCCTGAGAGTTGATGATCATTGCACGGCGTTCGCGCTCTGCCTCGGCTTGCTTGGCCATAGCGCGCTTCATCTCGGCTGGCAGCTCAACTTCCTGAATTTTGATGGCCTCCACATCCACTCCCCAGCCCGAGGTCTCCGAATCCACGATCTTTTTGATGCTGTCGGCGATCTGCTCACGCTCGGTGAGGACGAAATCCATTTCGCTGTTACCGATTACGTCCCGCAACGCCGCCTGGGTGTATTGGCGCACCGCGAACATATGGTCTTCGATCTTGATGATGACATCCTCCGGACTGATCACCTTGAAGTACACTACGGCATTGATCAGCAACGGAATGTTGTCGCGGGTCATCACCTCCTGGCGGGGAATATCGGCTGTCTTGATGCGCATGTCCACCTTGCGGATTTCCTGCAGGATCGGAATGACAAACCGCAACCCAGGATCGAGCGTCTTCAGATATTTGCCCAATTGAAACACGACGCCGCGTTCATATTGGTAGATCTGGCGCACCGATCGAGCGATGATGCTCACCAGAAAGGCCAACAAAATTGCCCCTGCACAAATTGCCAGTGTGATAAAACCTTCCATGACCTGTTCCTCCGTGTTCTATATTCCAGTCGACCTCGCCTGCTGAACCAAGCCTCCCATGGCTGCGTTACTGATTGCAGCGCGTCAATCTGTGGTGGCGTGCTCAGAGGCAAAAACGTGTGAATACAGGTTGGCGATCCATTGCTTTCCAACCTGGGTGACCTGTAGGTAGCGCAAGGCATCCTTGATGTAGGGACTCACCACGTTCCAATAGAATTTGGCGAAGCCCACCCGCAGTTCTCCGGGAGATGAATATCCGAATTCCTTGTTTGTCCCAAGCTCTTCGAATTCGTAATACAGGGCCGGGATCTTGCGCAAGTAGTCCGGGTCGCCCAACTGGCCGATGAAATCAGCGGCCCGCAACAGTCCGCCATAACCGCGCGTATCTTTGTATTCAGGCTTGTCTGGAGGCGGAAAGCGAGTGAACTCGATATAGGTGGCAATCAGCTCCGCGTCTATGTTATCTGAATCCGTGCCCACCAGGGTTTCTGAGAACCGCTCCCGCACAAACTGTTTGCCGCGGTCGACGTGGTAAGGCGTCAACGAAACGTCCGTCAAGCCATCCGCGATGGTCACAGTCTTCTCGCCGATTCCGGTCGCAAACGTCCGTCCGTTATCCTTCTGGCAGACTCCCGCAACATACCCAATGTCATGGCAAAGCGCTGCCATCATGAAGTGCAGCCATTCCTTCGGCGAAACTCGCCCCTCGTATAGATGCTTGCCCTCCAGAATAGCCTGCCCGGCCAACGTGACCATGATAGTGTGTTCCACATTATGGTAAAGCGCATCAGTGTTGGCGATATTCTCCAGCGCCAGCCTTGCCGACCAAGCGATGATATTGCCATATTCAGGCTGCATGTTGCTATAGGTGCGGATATACCCCTGCTTGACCTCCTCAACCAGATTTTCGATCGCTATTCGCTGCAAATCCAGCATGGCGGCCATCTCTCCTTCTGCTACAGAATTATACGATTGAACTGCCGGAATCCAAAGTTGAATTTGGTCATGGGAGTGTCCACCTTCGCGTGGGTATTACATCGGAGTCGACGCTTTAGCGGAGAGCTCGCCACACACTCGGCTAAAGCGTCGACTCCCACCCCACCAGACCTGGACACCCCTTTTGGTCATGATGGGCGCGCTGCGCCTCCCAGTCGTTAGGGTACAATCCTGCCCATGAGCGAAAAGGTTATCTTTTCGATGAGCCAGGTCGGCCGGATTTATCCCCCGAATCGGCAAGTGCTGCGGGATATTTCCCTGGGTTTCTATTTTGGAGCCAAAATAGGTGTATTGGGCTTGAACGGCGCCGGGAAGTCCACATTGCTGCGCATCATTGCCGGCATCGACCAGGGCAACACCGGGGATGTTGCCTTCACAAAGGGATTCTCGGTTGGCTACCTTGAACAAGAACCAGCCCTGGATGAAATCAAGACGGTCCAGGATGTGGTCCAGGAAGCCATCCAGCCGATTGCCGATCTCCTAGCGCGCTATGAGGAAACCAACGCGGCCTTCTCCAGTCCGGATGCGGATTTCGACGCTCTGGTAGCTGAGCAAACCCGGCTGCAAGAGCAGATCGACCAGCACGATGCCTGGAATCTGCAGAACCACCTGGAAGTCGCCATGGACGCATTGCGCTGCCCGCCCCCGGAGACTCCTATCAAAATCCTGTCAGGCGGCGAGCGCCGCCGCGTGGCCCTTACCCGGTTGCTGCTAACCGAGCCGGAT
Source organism: Chloroflexota bacterium (assembly GCA_016191875.1). Lineage (GTDB taxonomy): Bacteria > Chloroflexota > Anaerolineae > Anaerolineales > UBA11579 > SCUK01. The sequence continues at coordinate 410,025 of JACPVG010000029.1, read as the reverse complement.
ATCCTGCTCCTGGATGAGCCCACCAACCACCTGGACGCGGAATCAGTAGCCTGGCTCGAACGCCACCTGCAGCAGTATAAGGGTACGGTAATTGCCGTAACCCATGACCGCTACTTTCTGGATAACGTCGCGGGCTGGATACTTGAATTGGATCGCGGCCATGGCATACCATGGAAAGGCAATTATTCATCCTGGCTGGAACAGAAAAGTCTGCGTCTGGCGCAGGAAGAAAAGGTTGAGTCGAAGCGCCAGAAGACCCTTGAACGCGAATTGGAGTGGGTTCGAATGTCTCCAAAAGCACGCCAGTCCAAAGGCAAGGCGCGTGTGACGGCCTACGAACGGTTGTTGGATCAGGAGACGGAGCGCCGCCGCGAAGACCTGGAGATCTACATCCCCCCCGGGCCGCGTCTTGGGGAAATTGTCGTTCAGCTCGATGGGGTCTCCAAAGTCTATGGAGAGCGCGTCCTCATCGACGATCTGACCGTCAGCTTTCCGCCCGGCAGCATCGTCGGCGTGATTGGTCCTAACGGCGCGGGAAAGAGCACATTGCTGAGACTTATCGCCGGACAGGAAAAGCCCGATTCCGGCAGCCTCCGTGTTGGGGAAACTGTTGTCCTGGCGTATGCGGATCAATTCCGGACGCTAGATGGTTCCAAAACGATTTGGCAAGAGATATCACAAGGGTCGGATATCCTGACCCTCGGCGAGCGGAAAGTAAATTCGCGGGCATACGTCGCCTCCTTCAACTTCTCGGGGGCTGACCAACAGAAGCTCGTCGGCGAACTTTCCGGCGGAGAACGAAATCGCGTCCACCTCGCCAGGACGCTCACGCAGGGCGCCAACTTGATACTTCTGGACGAACCCACCAACGATCTTGATGTGAACACCCTGCGTGCTCTGGAGGATGCCCTGGAAAACTTCGCCGGTTGCGCGGTCGTGGTCAGCCACGACCGCTGGTTCCTGGACCGCATCGCCACCCATATCCTGGCATTCGAGGATGACGGCCATGTGCAATTTTATTACGGGAACTGGTCAGACTATGAAGAGGATCGACACGCCCGCCTGGGCCAGGCCGCCGACCAGCCGCATCGGCTCAAATACCGCGCCATCAAACGCTAGCGGTTGGCCCGGGTCTTGCAGCGCATTCACATGAATGCCCAGGACCTTGAGCAGAGAGAGAGTGCCTTCAGGCATGGATTTGTCACCCTGCTGCAATACCACCCCAACGAAATACAACCTTGAATTCCTTAGAATAGGACTAGAGCCAACTTGTCTTGTTTCAAATAGAATCGCGCAGTGAAATTTATCGGTAGGTGATGCCATGAAGACGCGTGAACATCCCGAACCAGATGCCGGCTACAGATTCGAGAGAGACATCCTGGTAGGCAAGAACATCGTCGTTGTCATTCCCGCGTACAATGAAGAGCGGCACATTGGCAGTATTGCTCTGAAACTCAAACGTTTCGTCGATACAGTCATCGTAGTGGACGATGGCTCGAGTGACGACACGAGTTACATCGCTGCGGCCGCCGGGGCGATCGTCGTCAAACAGACTGAAAACAAGGGCAAAGGCGAGGCGCTGCAAGCCGGCTTCAAGGAGGCCCTCAAACACAGATTTGATGCAGTCGTCACGATTGACGGCGACGGCCAGCACCTGCCGGAGGAATTGCACAAAGTCGCTGGCCCGGTCCTGAACGGCAATGCCGATCTGGTCATAGGCTCTCGTTATCTAAGTTCAATGAGCGAAGTGCCGAGGCATCGCATTTGGGGACATAAGTTCTTCAATTTCCTTACTCGTGTTGCTTCTGGCGAACCAGCCACTGACTCCCAGAGCGGCTATCGGGCCTTCTCACCCCATGCTCTTGAATTGTTCACGCTCGCGTCCACTGGCTTTTCGGTCGAATCCGAGATGCAATTCATCGCCCAGGAATATGGCCTGGTCGTCAAAGAATCGTCAATTACCATTCTTTACGAAGACGCTCCAAAACGCTCAGTCTGGCAACACGGGCTTTTGGTGCTAGGCGGCATTGTCCGCTTAATCGGCCAGTATCGCCCGCTGATGTTCTTCGGTGTTCCAGGAGCGCTCACCACGTTGATCGGCATGGGATGGGGAGTGTACGTCGTCGATATCTATCGGAGGACAACCACGCTCGCAGTAGGCTATGCAATGATCAGCGTGCTGCTCACCATCGTCGGCGGCCTGACTCTGTCCACCGGCATCATCCTTCACTCGGTGCGCGGGCTGCTCACCGATATGTTGCGCAAGAAATAGTCACGCGGATGAGCAGGCCGCGCATCTCCATCATAACTCCATCCCTGAACAGCGCCCGGTTTCTCGAGCAAACGATCGTATCCGTGCTGGACCAGGGCTATCCGGAGCTTGAATATATAGTTGTCGACGGCGGTTCAACCGACGGCACACTTGATATCCTTAGGAAATACGACCGTCGCCTTCGATGGTTTAGCGAGCCCGATCAAGGGCAAGCGGACGCGATCAACAAGGGGCTTCGGCTTAGTACGGGAGACATCCTTGCCTACCTGAACGCCGACGATTACTATGAGCCAGGTGTCCTTCAGACCGTGGGTGCCACACTCTCATCTGAACCCGAAGCCAGTTGGTTGACCGGAAAATGCAGAATTGTGAACGAACAAGGGCGCGAAGTCAGAAGGCCAATCACAAGCTACAAGAACTTTTGGCTAAGGTTCAACTATCAGAGCATCCTCGCCATTCTGAACTACATATCCCAACCCGCCACGTTCTGGCGCAGGTCTGTGCTGAACGAAGTGGGCTTATTTGACAACCGTTTGAACTACGCACTGGACTACGACTACTGGTTGCGAGTCAGCAGACTGCACCCCTTGCGCGTACTTGACTCACGCCTGGCCAGCTTCCGGCTCCACCGTGACTCGAAATCAGGGGCCGGGTTCGTCCATCAATTCAACGAGGAGTACGAAGTGGCCAAACGCCATGTTTCTTCGCCAGCTCTTCTTAGGCTGCATAGAAGCCATAAGTGGCTCATCCAGACCGTATACAGAACCCTATCCTAGCCCGGGAGCAAACTGCGCAATGGAACAAAAGGTCACCGTATTAGGCATTCATGATGGCCACAGCGCGGGAGCGGCGCTCATCCAAAATGGATCCGTGCTGGCCGCCATTATGGAAGAGCGTCTGCGCAACATCAAGAACTACAGCGGCGCGCCAACGATGGCTATCAGGAAGGTGTTTGAGATCGCCGGGGTGAATCCAGCCGATGTCGACGCCATCGCCATCGGCTGCCTGGTCCGTGTGACCGCACCGATTAAGAACGAAGATGACCTGCAAGTGCAGGCCTACAAAAAACTGGCTCCCCTGCTACGCGGCCACGGCCCCACAAGCCTGTTAATCCATGCATTCCACCGACTGCGGAAGATGGATGAACTGCAACAGGCATTTGGCGAACTTGGGATTAGCGAAAAGGAAATTCTATACGTCGAGCACCACGCCAGTCACGCGGCGTGTGCCTATTACCTCAGGCCATGGAACGATGAAACGCTCGTCCTGACTCTGGATGGCGCCGGAGATGGACTGAGCGCCACCGTGAATGTTGGCCGAGACACGCACATGCAAAGAATCGCATCGACCACCTTTTACGACAGCCCCGGCAACAACCTCTACAGCGAAATCACGGGCTTCATGGGGCTCAAGCGTTGGGAGCATGAGTACAAAGTGATGGGCATGGCTCCCTATGGCCGCCCCGAGTATTGCCTTGACGCCATGAGAAGGATCATTCGCGTAAACCCGCGCAAGCCGCTGGAGTTCCAGAACACGCTTGGTGTGTACTCTACCGAGGTTCAACGAAAACTTCGAAAGTTACTGGCGGAACAGCGTTTTGATAACATCGCCGCGGCCTGCCAGCAGCACTTCGAGGATATTCTGCTCGAGTGGGTCAAGAACGCGATTACAACCACAGGCATACGCAAACTGGCCTGTGCGGGTGGCATGTTCCTGAACGTCAAGGCTAACAAACGGATCAGAGAACTCCCGGAAGTGGAGGATGTCTTCTTCTATCCGGCCGCCGACGATGGGGGGACCCCTGTTGGCGCGGCGCTTGAGGTATACCATCGCCTCTGCGAAAAGCGAGGCATCCAGCCTGAGAAACGCGAGCTGGGGGATTTCTACTGCGGCCAGGAATTCTCGAACGCCGCTATCGAAGCCGCTATCGCAACCAGTCCTTACAGAGGAACAGCAGAACATGTTCCCGTAGGCATCGAGGAAGTCATTGCCGGGATGCTTGTCGAAGGGAAGATCGTGGCGCGTTTCAGCGGCCGAGACGAATGGGGGCCGCGGGCTCTGGGAAACCGAAGCATTATGGCAGATCCTCGAGATCTGCGGGTGATTCGCAAGATCAACTTCGCCATCAAGCAACGTGATTTCTGGATGCCCTTTGCTGTCTCGATTCTGGAAGAGGACATGCACAATTACCTGGTGGACGCCCGTCCGGCGCGCTACATGATCGAAGCCTTCGACACCACCGAGCGCGGAGATGAAATTGCCGCCGGGACGCACCCGTTCGACCGGACAGCACGGCCGCAAACGGTCAATAATTGGAATCCGGGATGGCGGCGAATAATCGAGCGGTTCAGGGATAAAACAGGAGTAGGCGGCGTGCTGAATACCTCGTTCAACCTGCACGGGTTTCCCATTGTAGGGTCACCTGAGACAGCTCTTCATACGTTTGAGCATAGCGTCCTGGATGGCCTGGCTATCGGCAACTGGCTGATAGTCAAGAACTGAACCCAGGCTTCCCTATTATGGAAGAACCGAAACGGTTCACTGGCGTTGCGGTTGTGGCCTTTCCCTTAGCGGCCAAAAGCATATACGTTATTGCGCGAAAACTGGTTGAGATCTTCTGCCACCTGGCGGAAAAAACAGTGCTCATCAGCGGGAACATTCCACAAAGCCTTGATCTTTCTTGCGCCACAAGCGTGCACGATGTTGGCAAGACTCTGATGGACCTGACCCGTGGACGAGGTTTGTTCAGGAACGCCGTGAAGTGGGCAGCCCGGAATGCGTGGATACAAGTGTTGCTTTCAGCTAGGTTGATCAGAACAAGAAAGGATTACCAGACCGCCGTGTTCTTCCTCGGAACCCAGTACCAGCTGCCCATCCTTGTGTCCAAACTGATGGGGAAGAAAATCATCTGCGGTTCGGCCGGGCTGGGCGGCGATTTTGCTAGGTACAACTATGGCCGGCTTGCCGCCTTCGTGGCCTTAGTTCTCGTCAATTTCAACTACTGGCTCTCAGATGTCATCCTGATCGAAAGCTGGCTTCTCGCCAGCGACAAGACCCTGGGCCGCTGGGAACGAAAGCTGAAGCTGGGAACTCTCTACCTCGCGGATCCCCAATTGTTCCGGCGGACGACTGAGGTAAGCCAGCGCGAACCGACGATTGGATTTGTGGGAAGATTCAGCCCCGAAAAGGGGGTCGCAAAAGTTGTCGATGCAATACCCAACCTCCTGCAACTGGCTCCTTCGGCGAAAATCCATCTCATCGGAAGCGGCCCCCTTCTGGAGAGGCTGAGGCAGCGGATTGCGGAAATGGATGTTGGCTGCGCCGTGGCAATCACTGGCTGGGTCGATCATCAGGAGCTTCCAGACCTTCTAAATCAGATGCGGATTCTGGTGGTCCCGTCGGAGAGCGAAGGAATCCCCAACGTAATTCTGGAAGCGTTTGCTTGTGGCACAGCCGTCGCCGCGACTCCGGTGGGGGGAATACCCGACCTCATTGAAGATGGTAAGACCGGCTTCCTGATAGCCGATTCCACCCCCGGGGAACTTGCCAGGAAACTCGCCGAATGGCTGCCCGATCTTCCGGCACTTGAACAGATAACGAGCCGCGCGCGGGTGAGGCTGGAAGAGAATTACCGGCTGGCCTCGGCACTCCAACGCTATGGCAGGATTCTGGCGGAACTTACGGGCATCTGACCGCGAAATGACCAACCAGAAGCGTCGCCGCGTAATCATGCTCATCACGCCCGTTGACGATAACGATTCGCTCTTTGCGATCGCCCAGAAAGACATCAAGGTTCTGTGCGCAGTCTCCGAGCAAGTGACCGTCGTCTCAGGCTGCATCCCGGAGTGGGTGCCCCTGCCCGACAACTGCACCGTCATCGATTTCCATCTCAAACTCCACTATGTGAAGCAGCGCTCCCCCCTTATCTTGTCAATCGTCAGCCAGATTCTTAAGATAATCTACATTCAGGTGCGCATGAGCGCAGAGATCGCCAGCCGGCGCAGAGATGCCGATGTGGTCCTATGCTATCTTGGGTATCACTTTCTGATTCCCGCGGTCATCGCCAAGGCCCTGGGCCTGAAGTTGATCAGCGGCGCGTGGGGGGTAAGCGACAATGCTATTCGGAATTATGGAAAAGTGAGTGGTCTGGCGCTCAAATTCGGGCTGGACTTTGTCTACCTAATCTCCGACTTGATAATAGTCCAGAGCATCGCAATAGCAGAACATCCCTTCTTAAGGCGGTGGAAGAGTAAGATGAGATTGGGGGCACAGTTTTTCGGGAATGAGAACCAGTTCCCAACACGAGTGCCGGTCGACAAGAGAGACAAAGTCGTTGGGTTTGTAGGCAGGCTTTCTCCGGAGAAGGGCATTGTGGAATTTGCCAAAGCAATCCCACTCATAGTCAAAGTTGAACGCGGTGCACGATTCGAGATCATTGGAAGAGGAACGTGCGAAGAAGAAGTCAGGGCGCTTACAGCAGAACCGGACGTCAAAGATTACGTGACGTTACATGGTCAGGTTGCAAACCGCGAGCTTGCTGACTACTACAACCGCATCCGCCTCCTCGTAATTCCTTCCTTTAGCGAGGGATTACCGAATGTCCTACTTGAGGCCATCAGTACAGGCACGCCTGTATTGGCGACACCAGTTGGAGCAATCCCAGAAATCCTGGAAGAAGGCGTCACAGGCTTCATACTGAAGGCTAACTCGCCTTCAGAAATCGCTCGGAGAATACTCGAGCTTCTTGGGGAACCAGAGCAATTGCGAATGGTGACACACAAAGCTCGAACTACACTGGACGAGAAGTACTCCTTTGCTGCGGCTCTGGAGCGCTTTCGAGCCATTCTGGATTCTGTTTAAGCCCATGTTCTTGACAAAGAGGTTGAGGGCTAGCCCTGTGCAAAATGATCTCAACAGCGACAAGCTGTTCGTAAATGCAGTATTCATCTTTGGGAATGCAATTGCAAGTTCAGGTGCAGGGTTTCTATTCTGGGCTGTAGCATCACAGTTGTTTGAGGCGGAAGCCATAGGGACCTCCGCCTCATTGCTCTCTCTTGCCCAGTTTCTATCTCTGATTGGGGGGCTGGGGATGGTGAACGGACTTACCAGGTTCCTCCCCCAAGATGAACAGCCACAAGAACTGGCGAATTCGGCGATCCTTCTTTCGGCAGTCTCGTCGACTGCGGTTGGGCTGGCGTTCGCGACGTTCATAGCCCTTGTTCACCTACCAGCTCTGCAAGCATTCAGAAATTTCCAGACGTATCTCACAATGGTGGTGCTCCTAGCTTCAATGGCGGTTTTTGCTTCAACAGGTGGAGTGTTCATTGCGACCAGGAAGGCGGTTTACGCGTTTGTGCAAGTGGCAATTATGAACCTTCTACGCCTAGGACTGCTAGCACCGCTAATGTATATGCCAGAATGGGGCGTTATTGGTGCTATTCTGGGAGGTTATCTCATAACCTCTTTGGTGAGTTGGCTTGGACTAGTGCGGAAAGTGCTTCCCGGATACCGGGTTACACCCCGCATCTACTGGAGCAATATCAGAGGTGTAATCACGTTCGCGCTCAGTGAACAGGTGGCAGACTTCCTTCGCCAAGCACCTCAGTCGCTTTCCGTTCCAATTGCTCTCTTGTTTAGTGGCGGAAGGGATAGCGCGGTTCTCTACGTTGTATGGATGATCGCCGCATTCACTTCCGGTCCAAGCCTGGCATTGAGCCGTTCAGCATTAGTCGAGGGCATCCACTTTCCATCCCAGACAAAACGGACTCTCGTAAGAGCCGGAAGCGCGGCGCTCATAGTTACTGCCTTTTTGGCGCTGATATTAGGCGTGAACTCAAGCCTTGTGCTCAAGGTTTTTGGAGTAGAGTATGCAATGCATGGGACCGAGAGTCTTCGGCTGATGATGATTGCAAGTCCAATAGTCGCATTGAATTCGATCCTACTTGGATTCCTTAGGGTTGCAAAGTGCATCAGTGGGCTGGTTGTAAGCTCATTTATCATCGCCATAATCACGTTGCTAGTTACAGTCCTCGCAATTGGATGGCTAGGCATTTCATCCGTCAGCTATGGTTGGATTCTGGCGAATCTAATCACACTCATCTATCTGTTCGTAATTAGTCACAGGCTTACTCATGAACTCTAAGATGGCTCTGATAGCCAAACGACTGAGATTCGAGGCAGCTCTCCGCATTGGCCAAGCTCCAGCGCTGTACTTCCCCGTCGCGAGGCTTTACTCCCGCGCGCGGGATCAGCTTGTTGGGCAGAACACCCAGTTGGTTATTGAAGGATTCCCCCGCTCGGCCAATACGTTTGCGGTCGTTGCGTTTAGGCACGCTCAAACCGAGCCAGTAAGCATCGCTCACCATCTACACGTTCCTGCTCAAGTGATTAGAGCCGTGAAGTTTATGATTCCCACAATAGTCTTGATTCGGGATCCTCGCGATGCGGTGCTTTCGCTGATGATGCGAGAGCCGCACTTCTCGCCCGCAAAACTGCTGCAATATTATGCAGTCTATTACGAGATGGTGTTCAGTTATCGCCACAGTTTTGTACTTGCACCATTTGAACAAGTAACTACCGATTTTGGCGAAATCATCAGGAGGACTAATGTTCAGTTCGGTACAAACTTTGCACTTTTTAGACACACCGACGAGAACTTAGCTGATGTATTTCGGACAGTCGAGATCATGGATCTAGCAGACCATGGCGGCAAAAAGGTAAACCCCCTGACTGTCGCGCGACCATCCGAAGACAGAGATCGCATGAGAGTTAACGTTCAGGGCAACTTGGAAAAAGCTCTGGCATCAGACAACGCAAGAAGGGCCCTGGAAGCGTTCACAAGTCTCCTGCTCGCGAACAACAAAGTGCTGAGTGATGGATTCTGACAAACCAACTCTGTTTTCAGAGATGCTGCAGGGACTAGGGGTAGTGTCGCTTCTTGCAGCTGCCTCAATGACACTGCGGAATCTAGGAAGTGGCAACTACGAAGCAAGCTTGTACTCACAATATCCTGCATCCTTCTGGATACTCGTTTCGACGTCAGGACTGATTAGTATCCTGACAGTTTTCTTAGAGATCTTCTACGTACACAGAGGTTATCAATGGGTTTGGGGAGTTGTGCTGCTCCTCGCCTTGACGGCATTCATGCTCCTCCAACCATACTTGCGCGATTACGCGTTTCACGGTCAGTACGATACCGTGGTTCACTATAGCTGGTCACTCGAAATTGTTGACTATGGAACCCCGGCAGAAGAAGACTTCTATCCCCTTGCCCATCTCTGGGCTAGTCTGCTGGCCAACGCCACGGGGATTACAGTGCAAAAAGCCGTATTGCTCTTGCCGGTTCTCATGTATGTGGTTGGCATCTGCAATGCCTTTGTCCTGGCGCAGGCGATAGATGACCGACCTCAGATTCAGGGGCTTATCGTCCTGATGCTGGTGCTCCCTGTCTACTCATTCTTCCAGTCCATGTTCTATCCATTGCAGATGGGGATCTACTTTCTCTGGCTTTTCCTGGCATTTTTCATCCGAACCCGGAAAGCATCCCGAAGCATCCAGGATAGCCTCATCTTCATCGTCATCTTATTTGCCCTGCCCTTCATTCATCCGTTGGCAGTGCTTGCCGCTCTCGTGGCGATCGTTTCATACTACGCCACGGCTGCGCTTACCGGGTCCGAACGCCCCGACCGGCAACAAACAAAGAGTCTGTTCGAGAGTTTTGTCGTTCCTTTCGCCATGCTGTTTGCCAGTTGGTTCACCTGGTTTTCAAACTTCAGGGCCTTCGGCATCAGCGTGAACCGGATCTTCCAGGCGCTTGTAGAGGAGCTGAGCGGGCAGAGCTTCGCCAGCCGCTACAGCGATGTCGTCCAGGGCTCCAACACTCTGGCAGAGTTGTCCCGGCTCGCGATCTTCGTTCATGGCCCAGCCCTTATCTACCTGGCGCTGGCGCTTGTTGCTACAGGAATCGCTTGGCGAAGGCGGGAATATCGCGCAGCGACAGGCTTCCTCTTGCTTAACATCATAGTGTTCACCACTGTGGGCGCACTGTCGCTGGCCATTGACCTCATCGCAGAAACGCCTCAGCGGTATCTCAATTATGCGGTGGCCGTAATACCCGCGTTTACTGCGCCAATCCTTTCCAACTATGTGCAGAATCTCGTCGGAACTCGGAAGGCTGCAGCAACGGGACTCCTGGCCCTTGCCCTGGGCGCCGCCTTCTGGCTTGGGGTGCACAATCTGTTCTTTTCGAGCCGAGTTCGAGAGACGAATCATCAGTTCAGCTTTTCTCAACTGAGCGGCTACGAATTCCTGATGGCCTATGCGCAGGGACAAGCGGGGAATATTTTTTCACCGATCCGCGGCGCGCAGAGCATATTCGCGCTAGGCGCATACAGCGATGTGATACGCAGCATTCGCACGACGCCGAGCTGGCGCATGGCATTCGCGCCCGCTCACTTTGGCTACTCAGGAACAGAGGAAAGACCCGCCGAGGTCTGGCAAAACCCCGCCTATTTGGTGATCACCGAATTCGAACGCAACCTGTTCCAGTTGGGCCCCCAACTCCAGCTATTTACACCCGCTGACTTCATTCGACTGGACGAGGATCAACGATGGAACAAGATCTACGACTCGGGCGACTTCCAGCTACGTTCATGGCGTGAGTTGGAGGGCCGCTGAATGACCCACAATTCAATGCCGCGACACTCATTCATGGATATTTGGGGCCTGGTTGCCCTCCTCCTGCTATCGCTTGCAATCAAGTCGATCGCCATTGCCCTGCCGGCCTTCTTCTTTGCGCCGGGCTACTTCACCCTCGCGCTTGTGTATCCCGAGGCCCAGAAACTGCCACTGGGCGCCCGACTGGCGGCAAGCATCGGCCTCAGTCCACTGATTGTCGGAGTGGCTGCATTGGCGCATAGCTACTTGTTTGCCGCAGTTCTGCCACAGACTGCATCCGCCATAGCCATCACTCTGATGATCGCTATCGCCGCTGTATGGAGGCGGCGCGCAAGTCAGCCAACCGCGAGGCAGGTCCACCTGATAGAGTCTGACCTCAGCCCCTGGACATTTATCAGAGCAAGCCTCGTCGGCGCAGTGATACTTGCGTTGATACTGGCCGTCTGGACCTCGGAGAGGCAGACACCGCAGTATACCGAGTTCTACCTCCTAGGCGCGAACGGCCGGGCATCCGGCTATCCTGAAGAAATCAGGCTAGGCGAACCGCTTCTGTTGACTATTGGAGTTGTCAACCACGAAGGAGGGGCACGCGGCTATTCCGTAGTGGCGCTTCAGGGCGAAGACGCGGTAGGGGTGTTGATGCCTTTCGAAGTCGCAGACGAAGAACGACGCGAACTCGCGCTGTCGATCGATATGCTTCCCGAATCCGGCACACAAAGGGTCGAGATTTGGCTGGGCGGCGACGGATTCGAGTTCCCATATCGCCGCCTGACCATCTGGCTCAACGTCATCGAGGAGTAACGCGTGACCGAAGCTCCTAGGAAACCGGTTGCGAGCAGCAACCGCCTGATCGAGTTCCTCATCCCCCAAGGCGAAATTTCGTTCTTTCCTCTTGCCTATCTCCAGCTTTTGGCAGTAGCGGAGGGACTGACAACGCTGCGCGACCCATTCACAGGACTGGTTGCGCACGGCATCACGCTGCTCCTCCTGTTGATTCACGGTGGGCTGACAGACAACATCCGGGATCGTCGGATTTTGCTCGGGCTTGCACTGGCCCCGCTTATCCGCCTGTTGAGTCTGTCTTTGCCGTTGGCGGGAAAACCATTGGTGGAGTGGTATTTCTACATCGGCGGAATTGTCTACGTGGCTTTCTTCATCGCCGCGCGCTTGTTCGGCTTCAGCGGCTACAGACTAGGTCTGACTCTCAAAAACTGGCAGGGCCAGGTTCTCATAGGGTTGTCAGGCATAGGCCTGGGATTCATCGAGTATCTCATCCTGAAACCGGAGCCGCTTGTCCCGGAATTCTACCTTCCGGCGCTTATTGCTCCCGCGCTGGTGCTTACCATCTTCACCGGACTGCTGGAAGAACTAGTCTTCCGCGGCCTGATTCAGCAAGTCGCACTAGCCAGCTATGGCCGCTTTGGAGTGAACTTCAGCGCGCTGCTGTTTGCGATTCTGCACATCGGCTATGGCTCCATTCCCGATTTCATATTCGTCTACGTCGTGGCCTTGCTGTTCGGCCTTATTGTGCTGAAAACCGACTCGCTGGTGGGCGTGACAATCGCCCATAGCCTTAACAATGTGTTTCTTTTGATCGTGTTTCCTCTCTCCTTTGGCAATTAATCAGGCCGCGAAAGTTGTGTGCCTCCCATACGCGATGACTTGTAGCCTGTCTCAATACCCCTCGCGGGCCTAGCCAGGAAGAACAAACGCCTCTCATCTTGAGGGGCGTCGGAAGTTGCGACAGCAACCAGGTATTAGGTTTAGGAATCAATCAGAATGGCAAAAGCGACCTGCGCTACTGAATTGCCTGGAGCACCTTTGCCAGCACAATCACGACGAAAGCAATCAACATCGGGGGCAGCACGATATTGATGACCTCACTGAGCCGCTGGGAGTGCTTGCTACCGGAACTGAAGAAGATTTCCTTCTGAACAAGCAGAGACAGCAACACCAATACGCCAATGACTGCCAGGGAGCCGGTGATGGCCGAGGCCACCGCAATGCTCACCGTAGAAGTGGTAACAACTGTTGATATCAAGTCTGTCTCCTTTTTTACCTGTAATTGCAATAGTATCTTAGTTATATTATAAGTAGGCAGCAATCAGACGACAGTACTATTTCGCATTACAGCTTCATGACAAGATGCCCATCTCTCCCATGCCATTTGGGGTATTGTCTTAAGCCGCTTGTCCGGTTAGCCTAAAGAGAACAACGTAGTTAGCGAGGCATTGAAGATACCCTGTTTACCCCAGGAGCAAACATGATCATCAAGAGAAGTCTCGGTGTTTACGTAGTGCTAATTGGAACCATTCTGCTCACAGGTTGTAGCCTGCGCGGATCGGCCTCTGCTGATGTTCCAACAGTCCAGCCCACCCTACCGGTCTCGGCTCCAACGCCTGATGTCTTCGCGCCTTCTGCTCCTGCAGAAGCGACGTTGGGCGAAGTCTCCGGGACCGTGCAGGCAACGATCTCGGGTCAAGTGACCACAGGACTTGATGGGTTGGGACTCCACGTTGAAGACAGAGTCGTCTCTGGTGCAGATGGACGGGCACGCATCAGCTTCTCCAACGGCAGTTTTGTGCGCCAGGGACCGAATTCGAGCGTCGTCATTCAAGGCGTGAACAGCGAGTTTAGCTTTAACGCGCTGCTAAGTATGAGCGCCGGCGAAATCTGGGTCATGCTAACTCAGGGCAGCATGGAAGTAGATACCCCCTCCGGTGTGGCTTCCGTGCGCGGCTCGTATCTCTCCGTCCGCCTGGACCCCCAGACCGGTCAACTTATCGTTACATGCCTGGAAGGTGTGTGTTCGTTGGCTAACTCAGCCGGCGGCGTTTTCTTCAGTGCAGGAGAAAAGGCCATTATTACTGGAATTTCGACACCTCCGGACGTGCAGATCATGACGGATGAGGATTTTAACCGTTGGCTGCAGAACAACCCGGAAGTCAGTGGGATTGTATCCAACGTTAAGATCGTGCTCCAAAACCGGCCAGCCGCCACAGCAGCCGGCCAGCATTGCGTGGTTGGCAATTGGTCCGCGGATGCCGCCAATCTTCAGAAATACGCCCAGGCGACAATCCAGGGCTACAACTTGCCAAACTTCTCACCTACCGTAGGAGGAACCGGAACAGTCGAATTCTTTGGCAATGGAAGCGTGGCCGGCCTGGGCAATTACACCTTAGGCGGAGGATCCAGTGTCGGGACACTGACAGGCCCCTTCTCGCTCACCATAGGTGGTTCTGGTGCCGCGACGTACACGGTTACCGATAAGGTTATCCAGGTTATCGGGCTGGTAAAAACGATTACCGGGAGTCTCCAATCACCGGTTGGCAGTCGGAATATCGACGTGGCCAGCCTCCTGACCGTCGCCAACCAGCTGGGTTTTGCCAAGGGAATTCCGCTTTCCCAGACCAATTTCACCTTTCCCTACGTGTGCTCAGGGAACCTGCTGGTGCTGGATATGAACCAATACGCTGCAATCACATTGACAAGAATCAACCCCTAGGCGCTCGATTGACCTGCACTATAATTGAGGTACCGCACCCGTAGCTCAACGGACAGAGCGCCTGACTTCGAATCAGTAGGTTGTGGGTTCGAATCCCGCCGGGTGCGCCTAAGTGTGGCGGTTATCGAGAGCGATACCGCCACACTTGCCGTTAAATCGGGCAAATTCGGTGCGGATAACTCTGATGGAGTGCAACCGGGTGCGATTTTTTGAAATCGGAATTGAATCGGGATGAGCAACTGATCCATCAAGGCCGCAGATTCCTGCTGCCTGCCAGGAATTAGATGCCCATGAACGTCAATGGGATGATGGGTTGTGCATCCACGCCCGAACCGATTCGAGTCCACGATGACCAGGACACCATTGTCGCGCAGCCGCGCTCGTGGGTGTGCGACAGTCCGAGTCGCACCCGGCAGGCTACAGAGATTTCATTGTGGCGTTCGTCTTCAAGTAGAAGTTGGTAACCCGCGCACTGCACAGCAATTCGCCCGAATCCTCGGCAAAGATCTCCACCAGATGTACGACCAGGTCTTCCCCGTCTCCGCCGGCGATGCGACCAACGGCTCGCACCTGGCCCGCGCGCGCTGAGCGCACATGCGACCCGCTGATCTCGATCCCCACCGGAACGACCTGACTAAGATCCCTGCCCCACGCCGCATGTATGGAAGCCGCCGTCTCTGCCAGCACCATGCTCGCGCCGCCGTGAAGCATACCCAGTGGTTGCCGCACGGCATCCGTGATTGGCATCCGTAGTTCGATATGCTCATCGTCGATATCCACCAGGTCAATATTCAACGCTCCCATGATGGTCCGAGGTTTGAATTCTGCTATCCGCTCGAACCACAGTTCGCGATTTCGAAACGACTTAACCATCTCATCACCTCTGCCATAAACCCATTTGGACGGACGCACATCATCCGAGGGAATCTGGGGTCTGTCAATTGTGAATTAATTCCTTAACTTGACATGTGCACGCTCAACCACTATCTTATTATATATCATTAATATTACGTTCGTCAATTTTATCGGAATACATTGCGGTCACGCGTCGAAACAGAGAAAGTCTATAAGTATGCCCCTGCCCGCCCGAGCCGTGTTCACGGATTGGCAAGCGCACTCCTCGTTGGAAAGTATCCTGAGTGAGTGCAAATCACTGCTTGAAGATATGACCTTTCCCACGGTCAGAGCATGGCGCGCCCAGGGCGGCAAGGTTCTCGGTCATTTCCAGGTTTACTTTCCGGAAGAACTGGCCTTTGCCGCTGGCATGCTGCCGTTCAAGATTCGGGGCGCCCCCCTTGAAGCCCGCCATGCCGACTCGCATTTCGGTTCCTATCTCTGCTCAATCCTTAAGACATCCCTGGAATTGGCTCTGAGCGACCGGGTTCTGCTCGACATGTTCGTTTCTCATCCGATTTGCGATGCAGCCCGCAATCTGGCGGCCATTTGGGGTCGTAACCGGGATTACGGCTGTCAGATTCTTTACCTCCCGCAAAACGCCAATTCCACCCACGCTTCCAGTTATCTCCACAACGAATATCGACGCCTGCTGGACGAGATTGAACAGGTCACCGGAAGCACGATCGCGGACGATGACCTGCGCACCGCCATCACGGTGTTCAATGAAAACCGTTCCCTGCTGCGCCGGCTATACGCCATCAAGCGCACGACCCCCTGGCTTCTCTCGGTCGACCAGGCCTATGTTCTCACCACGATCGGCGGTTTAATTCCCCGCCCGGAACACAATCGGTTGCTCCAGACAGTGCTTCCACTGATCGCCGCCGGCGAATCCAAATCAAAAGACAAGATTCGCGTGGTCTTTGAGGGCGGCTTCTGCGAGCAGCCACCGCTTGAACTGCTTCAGACGATTGGTCGCTACTGCTACGTGGTGGATGATGACCTGATGATCGGCCTGCGTTGGCTGACCGAAGATGTTCCCACCACCGGCGATCCACTCAGCAACCTCGCAGAAGCCTATCTGAATGCCTCCGCGTACAGCCCGGTCCAACACGATGCCCGCAAACCCAAAGAGCATATGCTGCTAGCGCGCATCCGAGACGCCGATGCCGATGCGGCCATCATCACCGCAGCCAAGATGTGCGAACCAGGCCTTGAGGAGCAGGTTGCCTACACGTTCGCGCTCAACCAACAACGCATCCCCTTCTTTGTGAGCGAATTCGAAGAGAACATGACCAGTTTTGAACAGCTTGAAATTCAACTTGAGACCTTTGCCGAAAACATCATGTTCGATTGAGGCATTCGTATGACCCAGCTTCAGACAGTTGAAAACCTGGTCGGACGCGGCAACACAGAGGGCGCAGACTTATTCCGCGCCTGGTTCACGGAGCTTGAGCAGACGGCTGCGACCGGCGGTCACGCCGCGTATGTCTTTGTGATGGGCAGCATGGCTGAAATCCTGCGAACTTTCGAGATCCCGATGGTATTTCCAGAGATCAACTCGCTCCAAACCGCCATTCGCCGCGTCGCCCACCAATTCTTGAATGAAGCCGAAGACTATGGGTACTCACCGGACATTTGCGGGTATGTCAAAGCCGATGTCGCCCTCCAATTGCGCCAGGGCGACCATCCGATGGGCAAGGTCCCGCGGCCAACCGTCGCCGTCCTCACCAATGCCTGCAACACGTACGTCAAATGGGCCGAGATTTGGGAACGCATGTACCAGATTCCATGCTTTGTCCTGGATGTACCCGGCACGCGGGATATTCGCTCGCAAAGCCATCCGGGTGATCCCTCCTTTGAGAATGATCGTCTGTATGTCGAAGCCCAAATTAAGGAACTCATAAACCTCTGTGAGCAACTGACGGGCCGCAAGTTTGATATCGATCGCTTGCGTGAGGTTCTGGGGCACGCGAATCGAATGAACAAAGCCTGGCAGCGTGTGATTGATCTCAATCGAACTCAGCCGTCGGTCTTTAATGCCCTTACGGATGGAACGATTTATCTGGGAGTCTCAAACAGCTTCCGCGGCAGTTCGGAAGGCAGCCGCTACTTTGAACGCTTGCAGGAAGAAATGGAATACAAGTCCAGCCAACGGATTGGAACGCTCACCAATGAGCAATACCGGTTGGTGTTTGTCGGCGTACCCTGCTACCCCATCTTCCGCCGGTTCAACGAATTCTTTACTGAATGGAATGGCACCTTCGTGAATTCCACGTATCTTTGGTTTGCCTCCGGCGGGGCCAACCGTGCTTTTGAATACGATCTTACCCGCCCCCTGGCCAGCCTTTCGGAAGGCACACTGTTGAGCGTGCGCGATGCCATGGATAGCATGTTCCATCAAGATCGTGCCGTCCTGGAGATTGCGGAGACTTTCAACATTGACGGCGTGGTTTTCCACCCGATCAAGAGCTGCCGTACCGTTTCAACCGGCCTGGCTGACGGCCGACGCGCGCTCATGTCGGCCAGGGACATACCGAGCCTGTTCATCGAATCAGACATGATGGACCGTCGCGTTGTGTCCGAGGCGCAACTCAAGAACCGTATTGATGCTTTTTTTGAGGGCCTCGCTTCCCGCCGCTTGCAGCAGTCGGCAAAAAGCTGAACAAGGAGACATTCCAGATGGCCTATGCCACCGGAGTCGATGTTGGATCAACCCAGACGAAGGCGATCATCATCGACGAATCACGCCAGATCATCGGACGCGCTCTGACCGATACAGGCGCCAACATCATTCTGGCAGCCGAAAAAGCCTTCCACCTCGCCCTGGACGATGCTGCCGTTCCAGAGGAAGAGGTTGAATACATCATCGGCACAGGCTATGGCCGCTATCGGGTCACATTCGGGAACACCCAGGTCACGGAGATCAGCTGCCATGGGCGCGGGGCCGTGCACTTGTTCCCGAAAACACGCACAGTCCTAGACATGGGCGGGCAGGATACAAAGGCCATTCGAGTTGGCCCGGATGGCAACATCCTTGATTTCTGTATGAATGACAAATGCGCGGCGGGCACTGGCCGTTTCCTTGGCGCTGCGGCTACTGCGCTTGATATCCCGCTGGATCAACTGGGGAATACCGCGCTGCAAGCCGAGAAAGCGGTGCGCATCAGTACGACCTGCACAGTTTTTGCCGAGTCCGAAGTGCTCTCCTGGCTGGGCAAAGGCAAGAAGATCGAAGACATCCTGTGGGGCGTTCACCAATCAATCGCCTCGCGCTCCGTTGGCCTGCTGCGAAGGGTGGGCATTGAAGACGAGCTCACCTTCACCGGTGGCGTCGCTCGCAACAAAGGCATGATTAAGGCTCTTGAAGAATCGCTTGAACTTCAGCTGAACGTCAGCGCCGATTCGCATTACCTTGGCGCCCTGGGCGCAGCCCTGTTCGCCCTGGACCACATCGTCTCCAGTCGCGCTCCGCTGGCGGTGGAGGAATGAGATGACCTTCACATCCGGGATCGATATTGGCTCCACCTATTCCAAAGCCGTCATCATGGACGAACACTTCCAAATGGCGGGAAAGGCGCTCGTGCGTACAGGATTTCGCCTCGCCGAAGCCGCCCTGCAGGCCCAGACAGCCGCCCTGGTGGACGCCGGGCTGGATGGAAAGCAAATCGAGTACACCATCGCCACCGGTTTTGGCCGCCACCAGATCCAATTCGCTGACATCACCGCCACCGATATCACAGCCAGCGCGCGCGGATGCGCCTTCCTGTTTCCGGAAACGCGTACCGTTCTGGATGTCGGCGGGCAGACCATGAAAGCCAGTCTGCTGGACGAAGTTCAACATGTCAAGTCATTCCGCCTGAACGACAAGTGCGCGGCCGGGACGGGCGCCTTCCTCGAAAAGACCGCCCGCTATATGGGCTTTGACACCAACGAAATCGGCCCTTTGGCCGCGACCTCGAAGGAACCGGTGCCAATTTCAGGCGTCTGTGCCGTGTTCGCCGAATCCGAGGTCATCAATCATCTCTCCCAGGGGCACGCGCCCTCCGATATCATGCATGGCGCCATCCTGTCGCTTGTGGATCGATCCATCCAACTCATGAAACGCGTCCGCATGGAGGCGGAATATACCCTCATCGGCGGCATTTTGCGTTACGAAACCATGGGGCGCGTGCTGCGTGAACAGATGAGTAGCCCCGTGAACATCCCTGATCCGGATGTCGTCCAGTTTGTTTCCGCCCTCGGGGCCGCGCTGTTGGCTCAACAACGTCTGTCCAAATTGCGCGCGGGAGAAATAAGAGAACATGCCCATGAGCAATAAGCCATCCGCGAATTCCGCTGGCAGGGTGATCCCAGAAACCCCGGCCGAGTACCATGCCGCCCATTTCCCGCACTCGGCCGCCGTGGACCCCCGCCTGTTGGCCGAAGGCTGGAAACCGCGTTTCGCCACCGATTCGGAGCGCGCCGAAGAGGCAGTCGAAATCTACCGCCAGTTGGGTTTTGAGATTCGCCGTGAACGTATTCCCACTCAGGCCTTTGCGGATGTGTGCCGGGCCTGCGCACTGGCGGCCGCGTGTTCCTATGTCATGATTTACACCCGCAGTAGATGAAGGCCGATCATGAACCCTGAACAAGACAACGGTCGCCAGGAAGTAGTTCTCAAGCAGAGCCTGCCTGTCCGGACACAATTCCTCATCTTTACCTTGTTAGGGGATTACATGCTCGGGAAGAGCAACCGCATTTGGACCGGAACTCTTTTGCGTCTGATGGAATCGCTGGGCGTCAGCCACCAGGCGGTTCGTTCAGCCCTCTCGCGAATGACGCGCAAGGGTTGGATTCGATCTGAGCGCCACGGCCGGCTCAGCCAGCACATCCTTACCACCCAGGGCCAACAACTGCTCGCCCGGGGCCAATCCAGGATCTTTGAACAAACCACAACCGATTGGGATGGCCGGTGGCATCTGGTGATCTACTCCTTACCCGAAAAGAACCGAGATCTGCGGCACGACCTCCGCACACAATTGGCCTGGCTTGGCTTTGGGCAGCTGGCAACCGGCATCTGGATCTCGCCTCACGATCGCAGCCCGGCCCTGCAGGCCATCATCTCCGATCTCAATCTCCAAGGATTCGTAGACCTGTTTTCTGGTGGGTATCTTGGCCCCGCTCAGGCGTCCGATCTCATTCAGCGCAGCTGGAATCTTGAGCTTCTCGCTGGCCAGTACCGGGCATTCATTCAACGCTTTCAACCACAACACCAGGCCTTGCTCCAGCAGATAAAGGACAATTTGCCGCCCGCGCCCGAAGAGGCGTTTGTACAGCGTTTTTGGCTGACGCACAGTTTTCAATCCTTCCCACTTCGCGACCCCAACTTGCCGCTCGAGCTGCTCCCTCGCGATTGGGTCGGCACCACCGCCCGGCAATTGTTCGAGGACCACCATCGCCTGCTCGGTCGCTATGCGACCCCATTTGTTGACGACTTACTGGCCCAGCCGGCAAAGTGAATTCCCAGGGAAACGCGCGTGTAATCCGCCGCCCCAGAGCGCAAGGAGCAAAGCAATGGATATCCTCAGCCACCAGCGAACAGACTTCAAAGAAATCTTCTACGAAAAAGACAACTGGGTCGCGCGCATAACCATCAACCGCCCGCACAACTACAACGCCTACAGCACGAATTGCCTGGAAGAACTGGCCCTGGCCTTCCGGCAAGCCGCCTTCGACGACGAGGTCGCCGTCATCGTCTTCACCGGCGCTGGCGACCGGGCTTTTTGCACCGGGGGCGATGTCAAGGAATACCAGGAACGCTATACCCGCTCCCCCCACGATTATTGGAAGTATATGCGCCTGTTCGGGACGTACATTGAAAGCATTCTCAATGCCGGCAAACCTGTCATCGCCCGCATTAACGGCATGGCCGCTGGCGGCGGCAACGAGTCCCAGTTGGCCTGCGACCTTGGCATCATTACTGAACACGCTTGGCTCGGACAGGTCGGCACAGGTGTGGGCAGCGTGGCAGCCGGCGGCGCCACTCAATGGCTTCCAATCGTGGTTGGCGACCGCCGGGCGCGTTACATGCTCATGACCAACCGGCGGATCCCCGCTTATCAGGCCCTCGAATGGGGCCTCGTGAACGAAGTCGTGCCGTCCGTCGTAAAAGACGGCCTCTTCATTGACCACGCCACCCCCGAGCAAATCGCCGCCGCCCAGAAAGAGCAGGATGGCTATCGCATCGACCTGTCCCGCCTGGACGACGCCGTGAATGCGCTGGCCCAGGAACTCGTCGACAAATTCCCCGAATGCGTCCGCTATACCAAAGAACAGACAAATTTCTGGAAGAACCTGGCCTGGCACCAGACCATCGGCCATGCCCGCGACTGGCTCTCGGTTCACTTTGCATCATGGGAGCCTCTCGAAGGCATGAGCGCCTTTGTTGAGAAACGCTCGCCGAATTACCGACGACTGCGCCAGCGCGCAGCCGATGGCAAGAGCAGTGAATTCATGTGGGGACCCTATACCCGCACCTGCCCGGACTGCGGGGCGCAGGGTCTGCCTGAGGAGTTTGAATTTTGCGGAGCGTGCAGCGCCAAGCTGAATGGCGTTAAGTAGAGGAAGCCCTTTCGGGCTTCCTCCGTTGGAGCGGACCACATTCTTGCTGGCGGCTGCAGCAACAGCCCACCAGCCCGACAGGAACCTTTGGCTTGCGGGAAGGTTCTGGGACTGCACAAATGGCAATCGCTGGCCAAAGACCGGTCGCCGTTGTTCTATCGCTCGGTCCGCATTGATTATATCAAAACAGATTTCAGCCAGACCGGGCTGATTTGGAAAAGGAGCAGAAGGCAAATGATGGTTCAAGCAACGCCACCGCTCACCCTGGAGCTGAAAGCCGGGAGCGCCGTCCTTACGCTGGATCGCCCGCCGCTTAACATTCTTGACATCGCCACGTTGCGCGCAATGGAACAGTTTCTTCACGAATTGGGGGCGGATGCGTCGGTGCGCGTCCTCATCCTTCAGGCCGCCGGCAAGTACTTTTCGGCCGGGGTGGACGTCGCCGAGCACACCCCTGAACGCGTTGGCGAGATGATTCCGCTCTTCCACCGCGTCTGTCTGGCTTTGATGGACTTCCCGGTTCCGACCCTGGCGGCAATTCACGGGCATGCCCTGGGCGGCGGCTGCGAACTGGCGTTGTGTTGCGATATCAGCGTGCTGGCCGGCGAAGCGCGATTGGGGCAGCCCGAGGTTCAGCTGGCGGCCCTTGCGCCCATCGCCGCCGCTCTCTTGCCGCGCCTGATCGGCTCCCACGCGGCAGCCGAATTGCTCCTGACCGGCCAGCCCATTGACGCTGAACGCGCCCTCCAATTGAGGATGGTCAACGCCGTCGTCCCGGCCCAATCGGTCCACGCCTGGGCGCACGAAAAGGCGGCTGAACTGGCGAAGCTCAGTCGCGCCGCGCTCACGCTGAACAAACGCGCCCTGCGACTTGGCGCCGCCGGCGGCCTGGCCAACCTGCAAGACCTTGAACAGTTGTACCTGAACGATCTGATGCAAACCCACGATGCCCGCGAAGGGCTATCCGCCTTCATGGAAAAACGCACGCCCGAATGGAAACACGAATAGGAGAATGAAACGATGCACCAGACCCGCGGACTGACCTTTGACCAATTCCAACTCGGCGATTGCTTCGCCTCCCAGTCTCGCACGGTGACGGAGACAGATGTCGTTGCTTTCGCCGGCCTTTCCGGCGATTTCAACCCCCTGCATACAGATGCCGAATTCGGCCGGCAGACGCCGTTTGGCGAGCGCATTGCCCACGGCATGCTGGTCCAGGCCATGGCGACCGGCATGGCAAACTGGACCGGTGTCTTTGAAGGCACCACGCTGGCCTTGCTGGAACAGATTATTCGCTATAAAGGGCCGGTTCACTTCGGCGACACCATCCATCTGGAACTTGAAGTCAGTGAGAAAAAACCAACCTCCAAACCGGATCGGGGAGTGGTGTGCTTCTCCGCCCGCGTTCTCAACCAGAAGAATGAAGTGGTTCAGGACGGGGAGTGGACCCTGCTCATGCGCTCCGGCAACAACGGCAAAGGATGAAACCCATGATTCTCAAAGACCAGGTAGCCTTGATCACCGGCGCCGGCAACGGCATCGGACGCGCCACAGCCATTCGGTTCGCCGGTGAAGGCGCCCGGCTGGCGCTCGCAGATATCGACCCGGATTGTCTGGCCGAAACCCAGGCCGCGCTGCCGGACCCCCAGGCGGCCCTGCTTGTGACCGCCAATGTCGCTCAGCGCGCCGAGGTTGAGCGCATGGTGGCAGCGGCCCTCGACCACTTTGGGCAGCTCGATATTCTGATCAACAACGCCGGCATCACACGCGATGGACTCACCACCCGCATCAAGGATGGCGACGTCCGCCTGATGCCTGAAGAACAGTGGGATGCCGTTCTGGAGGTAAATCTCAAAGGCACCTGGCTGTGCGCTCAATCCGTCGCCGTGCCCATGATCCAACAGCGCAGGGGTCGGATTGTCAATACCGCCTCGGTGGCCGCGCTTGGCAACATCGGCCAGGCCAACTACTCCGCTTCCAAAGCGGGCGTCATTGGCCTCACCAAAACCCTCGCGTTGGAATGGGCACGCTACGGCATTGGCGTCAATTGCGTGGCTCCCGGCGGCGTCAATACCCGCATGACCAGCACCATCCCGGAAAAGGTGATGACCGACCTGTTGGCGGAAATCCCCTTCGGTCGTATGGCCGAGCCAGAAGAAGTGGCTGCCCTGCATGTCTTTCTCGCCAGCCGTGAAGCGGCCTACATCACCGGCCAGGTCATCTTCATCGATGGCGGTCTGACCGCTGGCGCCTAGGGAGTTGCACATGCCCTATCAGAAACCCTACATCCCTTATGGTGGCTACTGGAGTTCGCCGTTTGCCAAATGGCAGGGCAGCTTTGCCAGCTTGCACGCCATCCGCTTTGCCGGCGAAATCGCCTCCAGGGCCCTGGCCGAACGCCAGATCGATCCCCATACGTTCACCAGCCTGTATCTCGGCATGACCATCCCGGCGAAACATGCCCTTTACAGCGCGCCCTGGCTGGCCGCCATGCTCGGCGCCGAAGAGTTGACCGGCCCGGCGTTTGCCCAGGCCTGCGCCACCTCCGCCCGAGTGATCGGCAGCGCCGCCATGGAGGTCGAAGCCTCCAACGGCGCTCCCGCCACTCTCCTGTGCATCACCGCCGACCGCACCTCCAACGGACCCCAAGTCCTCTACCCCAACCCGCTGGCGCCGGGCGGCCGGCCGGACTGTGAAAACTGGGTGCTGGACAACTTTGAATTCGACCCGCATGCCGGCAACAGCATGATTCAAACTGCCGAGCGGGTGGCCCGGGAATTCAACATCACCACCCAACAACAACATGAAGTTGTTCTACTGCGGCATGCACAGTACCAGAACGCCCTCGCCGATGATGGCGCCTTCCATAAGCGCTACATGATCTCGCCGGTGGAGGTCAACCCCACCGGCCGCAAAGTCGTAGCAACCGTGTTGGCGGATGAAGGCATCTTCCCCACCTCAGCCGAAGGTCTGGCCAGGCTCAAGCCGGTTCTGCCGGAGGGCAGCGTCACCTATGGCGGACAGACATTTCCGGCGGATGGCAACGCCGGGATGGTCATCACCGACCGCGCTCAGGCGCGTGAGTTGAGCCGTGATCCCAAAATCGAGATCCGCATCCTGGCCTTCGCCGAGGGTCGCGCCGAGAAGGGCCACATGCCAAAAGCCAATGCTCCCACCGTGCGCCGCGCCCTCGCCTCCGCCGGCCTGACCCTGGAGCAGATCAAGGCGATCAAGACCCACAACCCCTTCGCGGTCAACGACATCTACCTCAGCCGGGAGTTTGGCATTCCGCTGGAATGCATGAACAACTACGGTTCGTCGCTCATCTGGGGGCATCCTCAAGGCCCCACCGGTATGCGCCTGGTCATCGAACTTATCGAGGAGTTGGTGCTGCTCGGCGGAGGGCATGGCCTGTTCACGGGCTGCGCCGCCGGTGATACCGCTGCCGTCATCGTCCTGGAAGTGGGCCCGGCTTGAGGCGGTTTGGAGAACTCTTGCGATGAAAGCTGCTGTGTTCCACGCCCCCCACGAACCCCTGCGGGTTGAAGAGTGGCCGACCCCCCAACCCGGCCCCGGCCAGGTCCTGGTGCGGGTTGCCGCCTGCGGGCTGTGCCACACCGACCTGCACTATATCGATCATGGCACGCCGACGTTCAAACCTCCGCCGCTGGTGCTCGGCCATGAAGTCGCCGGAACCATCGCCGCGCTTGGGCCGCAGGTCGCTTCCTGGCGCGAAGGAGACCGTGTTCTCCTTCCGGCGGTGTACGGTTGCGGCGAATGCGCGATGTGCCGCACCGGCCGCGAGAACATCTGTGAGCGCATGATCATGTTTGGCAACAATGTGGATGGGGGCTACGCCGAGTTCATTCTCGCGCCCGCCAAGGATATTTTTGCGCTGCCCGACGAAATCCCGCTGATTGAAGGCGCCATCATCGCTGATGCCATCACCACGCCCTACCATGCGGTCGTCAACCGTGGCCAGGTCAAACCCGGCGACCAGGTCGTGATATTCGGCTGCGGGGGCATTGGCCTCAACATCGTCCAGATTGCGGCCGCACTGGGGGCCAACGTCATCGCGGTGGACATCCTTGCCGAAAAGCTGGAGGCGGCGCGCACGCTGGGCGCGGCGGCCGTTATCAATAGCGCTGAGGTCGAACGCGTGGACAAGGAAATTCGCACACTGGCCGGCCGCGGCGGCGCGGACATCGCCTTTGAAGCCATCGGTCACCCGCGCGTGCAGGAACAGGCCCTGAACTCGCTGCGCACCGGCGGCCGTCTGGTGATGGTCGGCTATGCCTCCGAATCGATGACACTCAACAGCGGGCGCGTGATGTACCGCGAGCTGGAAATCGTTGGTTCCCTAGGCTGCCGCCCGGTGGACTATCCGCGCGTCATCCAACTTGCCCGCCAGGGGCGCATCCGGGTGGCGGAACTGGTGTCGCAACGCTTTTCTCTCGATGAGATTAACAGCGCTTTTGATCACCTGCGTTCCGGTCTGGGTCTCCGGTCGGTCGTTGTGCCATGATCATCGATTTTCACGTTCACCTCAGCCGCCCAGAGCACGAACATTCCTGGGTCATGGAATGGATGAGCGCCAACTACTCGGGCGATCTAATCGCCCATATGACGGAAGTGCTCACCCCGCCCGCAATACGCGCCTTCCTCCAGAAACATGACGTGGATGTCGCCGTGGGGCTGGCAGAGGTTTCCCCGGTCACCACCGGGGTGGCCGATAACGAATATGTGGGGCGGTTTTGCCGGGAGGCCAATGCCCTGGCGGATCCGGCTGCCGGGGCGCGCGGGCGTTTGCTCCCGTTTGCCAGCATCAATCCCTTTATCGTGAACGATCTCGCCGCAGAACTCACTCGCTTGGTCGAGCGCTACGGTTTTGCCGGCATCAAGGTCTATCCGCCGTACCAGCATCACGCCCCAAACGACGCTCGGCTCTATCCGCTCTACGCCCGCGCCCAGGAACTCGGCCTGGTCATGCTCGTCCATACCGGTTCGTCCATTTTCAAGGGCGCCCGAATCAAATATGCTGATCCGCTTTTGCTAGACGACGTGGCGATCGACTTCCCCGAACTGCCAATCGTCATGGCTCACAGTGGCCGGCCATTCTGGTACGAACAGGCTTTCTGGCTGGCGCGCCGCCACCCCAATGTCTACCTGGAAGTGTCGGGGCTACCCGCCAAGAAACTCCTCGACTACTTCCCGCGCCTGGGGGAACTGGCCGACAAGGTCATATACGGCTCGGACTGGCCCGGCAACCCCGATATGCGCCGTAACGTTGAAGCGATCCATGAGCTGGACCTGCCCGTTGAGACGCGTCAGGCCATCCTGTATGGCAACGCCGCCCGTCTGCTGCGACTGAATGGAACTGCTGAAAGGAATGCCGATGAGCGAATTGCTGTTGGGTAACCAGGCTATCGCCCGCGGCGCCTGGGAAGCCGGAGTCGCCTTTGCCGCCGGCTATCCCGGCACGCCCAGCACGGAGATCATCGAGACCCTTGCCGCCCGCTTTCCGGATACTCACCCGCGCTGGTCGACGAATGAGAAAGTCGCCTTCGAAGAAGGGATGGGAGCTGCCATCGGTGGCTTGCGTGTTCTCGTCACCATGAAGCACGTCGGCCTGAATGTCGCCGCGGATGCCTTCATGGTCTTCCCGTATGCCGGCACGAATGGCGGCTTCTTAATCGTCTCCGCCGACGATCCGGGTATGCATTCCTCCCAGAACGAGCAGGACAACCGCTATCTCGCCCGAATGGGCAAAGTCCCTGTTCTGGAACCCTCGGATGCCCAGGAATGCCGCGATTTCGTGCTGGCCGCATTCGAACTCTCCGAAAAATTCAGTACGCCGGTCATGCTCCGTACTACGACTCGCCTGGCACATCACAAGGGGCTGGTGCAGGTTGGCGAACGCACGCCAATCGACCAGCGGCCATTCGAGCCGGACCCCAAACGGTTTTCTGTGCCCATCTACCGCAAGCTGCTGCGGCCCCGGGTCGAAGCCCGCCTCGCCCAGTTGCAAGAGTACGCTGAAACCTGCCCACACAATCGCATCGAACGGCCAGATGGCGAGATTGGCGTGGTTACCTCCGGCATCGCCTATCAGTACGTCAAGGAGGTGCTGCCGCAGGCCGCAATCCTGCGGCTCGGCATGACGTTTCCGCTGCCGCCCCGACTGCTCAGAGAATTCTGTGAGCGCCATTCAACCGTTTATCTCGTGGAAGAAGGCGAACCCTTCATCGAAGAATACATGCGCAGCCTCGGGATATCGAATCTTGGCGGCAAAGAACTCTTTGGCGTCATCGGTGAATACTCCCCCGGCCGCCTACGGCAATCGCTGGCGCTGGGTGACATTCCCCAACCCCTGACCACCGGCGCGCCGATCCTCCCGCGCCCGCCCATGATGTGCGTGGGCTGCGGGCACCGCACCGTGTTCAGCGTCCTGCGGCAGCTTAAGGTCATCGTCGCCGGCGACATCGGCTGTTACACCATGGGCGCGTTACCGCCTTACGAGGCGGAACACACCACCTTTTGCATGGGGGCCAGCATTGGCACCGCCATCGGCCTCGAACGCGCCGGCCACGACCGCGTTGCAGCGGTCATTGGCGATTCGACCTTCATACACGCCGGCATCCCCGCGCTGATCGATGCCGTGTACAACGGCAGCCGGCTGACCCTCATCATCCTCGACAACTCAGCGACCGGCATGACCGGCGCCCAGTCGAACCCGGCCGCTGGAACAAACCTGTTCGGTGAGCACACCCCCCGGCTTGACCTGGCCCGGCTCGTTCAGGCCGCCGGGGTTGAGCAGGTTCAGGTCGTTGACACCTGGCAGCGCAAACAGGTCTTCCGGGCTATCAACCAGGCTCTCGCCCACCCCGGACCAGCCGTGGTGATCGCTCAAGGCCCGTGCCAGCAGCTGCCGGAGATGAAACGGCGCGACATCGTTCCGTATGTCGTCGAAGAAGAGCTTTGTACCAAATGCGATGCCTGCTTCCGGGTCTGGTGCCCGGCCATAAAGCGCACCGAGCAGGGTTTCCCATGGATAGAAGCGGCAGAGTGCACCGCCTGCACTGTCTGCGCCCAGGTGTGTCCCACCGATGCGATCGCACTGCGCCAGCCTGAGCAGGCCTGAGGAGGTCCGCATGCAGGAAGTCATCAACTTGCTTTTCGTCGGTGTCGGCGGCCAGGGTTCTCTGCTGATCGCAGAACTGACGTCGCTCGCGGCCGTGCAGGCCGGATTCGATGTCAAACAAACCGAGGTTCACGGTGTTTCACAGCGCGGCGGCAGCGTCGAGACTCACGTCCGCTTCGGCGCCAGGGTGCACTCGCCCATCATTACCCCCGGCGAAGCGCGGGTCGTGATCGCGCTTGAGAAGCTTGAAGCCTTACGCTTCGCGCATTTCGCGCACCCCCAGAACGGCGAGTTGTTAATCAACGATTTCGAGATCGTCCCAAGCTCGGTCCTGAATGCTGCGGAGCTCTACCCATACGACGCTTTTGATGTGCTGCGGTCGCGCGGATATTCCCTCACGGTCCTGCCCGCTTCAGATACCGCCCACCAGCTTGGCGACGGCCGCATGGCCAACGTGGTTCTGTTAGGCGCGCTCTCCACGCTGCTGCCAATCGACGCCGCCACCTGGCAAAAAACCCTGCAGATGCGCATACCGCCCCGCTACCTGGCTGGCAATGGCAGCGCCTTCCAGGCCGGGCAGCAATTCATGGCCGATCGCCAGCCGGCTGCCACCTAGAGATGGAGGAGTTCGCCATGTCGGACAGAGCCTACCAGACCCACCAGCTGATCTACGATTGGAACCTGCTTGAAGAACACCCCCAGCCGGCGCGCCGGTTGCAGGTCACGGACGAGACCCTGCGCGATGGTCTGCAATCGCCCTCGGTCTATCATCCGGACATCACGGACAAGGTTTACTTGCTCTACCTGATGAAGGATCTGGGCATCGACGCCGTAGACCTCGGTTTGCCCGGCGCCGGCGAGCGCTTCAAGTATCACGTCACGGTGTTGGCGCGCGAGATCGCCAACCAGCGCATGCCGCTTACCCCCCAGGCCGCCGCACGCAGCCTGCTCGCCGACATCCAGCCAATCGTGGAAGCCTCGCAGGAAGCCGGCATCGCCATCGAAACGGCCATCTTCCTCGGCACCAGCCCGATTCGCCAGTACGCCGAAGGCTGGGATGTCAACTTCCTGCTCAAGCAAACCGAAGAGTCGGTGACCTTCGCCATCCGAAACAACCTGCCGGTGATGTTCGTCACCGAAGACACCACCCGCGCCGACCCGGAAACGCTCCGGCAGGTCTACACCGCAGCCATCCGCGCCGGTGCCCAGCGCATTTGCCTGGCCGATACGGTCGGCCATGCCACGCCCCAGGGCGTCCGGGCGCTCGTTACCCACATGCGCGCCCTCGTTGACGAGATCGACCCTGCCGTCGGCATCGATTGGCACGGCCACCGCGATCGCGGCCTCGACATCGCCAACACACTCGTCGCGGTCGAAGCCGGCGCCGATCGTGTGCATGCCTGCGGTCTGGGCATCGGCGAACGCAGCGGCAATACTCCAATGGAATTGCTGCTGGTCAATCTCAATCTGCTCGGCTGGGGCGATCGGGATCTCACCCGGCTGCCAGAATACTGCGAGGTCATTCGCGAGAAATGCCACGCGGTAATCCCCTTCAACTATCCGGTTGTCGGCGCTGACGCCTTCCGCACCGCCACCGGCGTCCACGCGGCGGCGATCGTCAAAGCCATGGATAAGCAAGACAACTGGCTTTCGAGTTGCGTGTATTGCGGCGTACCCGCCAGCATGGTCGGTCGCTCACACAGCATTGAGATCGGCCCGATGTCGGGCGAGCACAATGTGCGCTACTGGCTTCGCAAACACAAGATCGAGGAGCATCCGATGTTCATTGAAAAGATCCTCGATGCGGCCAAGCGCGCCAGTCAGTTGCTCACCGAAGCCGATGTCCTGCGCATGGTTAAGGTCATGACCGCGCGATTGGAAGCGGGCCGCGAGGTCGAAGCGAGCGACCTGGATGAAGTCATCCCCGCCCGGAAAGATTGAAAGGCCGACCGCCAGATGCTCATACACGTCCGCCTGGCGGAACCGTTCTGGCGTGCCGCCGGCAGCCGCACTCTGGCGCTTGAGCTCCCCGCGCCGGCGACGATCGCCGACCTGCTGGCGCGTCTTGAAGCCGATTACCCGGCCCTCAAGACCGAGATCGAACTCTCGCCGCCGCTCATCTTCATCGGTGAAATGGAAGCGGAGCGCACTTCCAGCCTGGCTGCAGGCGCACTCGTCCACCTAGTCTGGCCGCTTGCCGGAGGTTGATTTGACCTTGTCTGTCACCACCGCGATGGTGGACCTCAGTACCGGAAGACATGAACTCACCACCGTCCCGCCTGAGGTCGTCCACGCCTATCTGGGCGGGCGCGGCCTGAACATGGCCTACCTTTACCGCGCCCTGAGCGACCACCCCGAACCCCGGAAACTGGATCCGCTGGGGCCGGAGAACCCGCTCATCGTCGGCGCCGGCCTCATCACCGGCACCCAGGCGCCCAACGCGGCGCGCTTTAACGTATCAGCCCGCTCCCCCGAGTCCGGAATCCTCGGCGATTCGAACTGCGGCGGATTTTTCGGCGCGGCCATGCGCAAAGCGGGCTTCGACCGTCTCGTCATCCGTGGCCGCGCCGAACAACCCTCGTACCTGCTTCTTGAAGAGGGGACGCTCAGCCTGCTCCCGGCGGATGACCTGTGGGGCACGGACATCCACGCGGCGCAGGAGATGCTCAAGGCCCGCCACGGCCCCGGCACGGTAGCCGCGGTCATCGGCCCGGCCGGCGAAAACCAGGTGCGGATGGCGGGAATCTTCACCGGCAAAAAGAACGCTGCCGGGCGTGGCGGCATGGGCGCGGTGATGGGCAGCAAGAACCTGAAAGCCATCGTCGCCCGGGGCGGTCCGCCCATCGCCATTGCGCAGAAGGACGCCCTGCGCGCCATCCGGCTCAGGCAACAGGAATATCTCAAGAACTCGCGGGTCATCCAGGTGCTGGGCACGGCCGGCACGCCCATGCTTTACGAGGTCAGCAACCGGCTGGGCGCCATCCGCACCCGCAACAGCCAGGAAAACCATTTCGCGGATTCGCTTAATGCTGAGGAAATCGAGAAGTTCTCAGACAAGATGCTGGCCTGCACGTCCTGTGTCGTCCATTGCCGCCATCGCAACACGCTCGGCGGCGAAGGCCCGGAATACTCCACGGTCGGTCTGCTGGGCGCCAATCTGGGCATCGCCGCGACCGAGCAGGTGATCGCGCTCAACAACCTGGTCAACACTCTCGGGCTTGACTCCTCTTCAACCGGGACGATCATTGGCTGGGCGATGGAACTCTATCAGCGCGGTCTGATCACCGATGAGTTGACCGGCGGGCCGCTGCTTTGGGGCGATTTCGAACGCGTGACCGGTCTGATCGAAGACATTGCCCATCGGCGCGGGTTTGGCGCAATCCTGGCCGAAAGCACCCAGGCCGTGCGCTTTTTCCCGCTGGAAGCCAGGGACTATCTGATCGCCGTCAAGGGCCTGCCGCAGTCCGACCCGCATGATGTTCGCTATTTCAAAGGGTTCGCGCTTGGCATTGCGGTGGCCAGCCGCGGGGCGGACCATCTTCGCAACCGCCCCACGCTGGAGGTCTTCAACCTTCCGGATGAGGTCCGGGCCCGCATCTACGGGCGCGCCAACGATCCTGACCCCACCAGCTACAAAGACAAGGGGCTGATCGTCGCCTGGAGCGATGATATCTACGCCCTCTCGGATTGCCTGGGCATCTGCCGCTTTGTCACCCACGGTTTCAACAGCCCGCACTTGCTGGGCTACAGCCACTTCCAGGAGCTGGTGCACGCCGCCACGGGGCTCGAGCAGGATGTAGACGACTTGAGAGAAGTCGGGCGCCGCGTCATCGATACCGAACGGCTGATCAACGCCAGTTTCGGCCTGGCGCGCTCGGACGACACCCTCCCCAAACGCTATTTCAATGACCCGATGCCGGACCGCAAGACGAAGGGACACCGCATCGAACCCGAGCAATTCCAGCACATGCTGGACGAGTATTACGCCGAGCGGGGCTGGGATGCCGAGGGACGCGTCCCGGCTGCGCGCCAGGAAGAAATCACCCGCCTGGTCAGCTCATTGCCATGACCCGCCATCAACCGCGCACCTAATGGAGTTCCCTTATGGGAAAAACACTCGCTGAAAAAATCCTGGCCCATAAATGCGGGCAGTCCGAGGTATATCCCGGCCAATTCATCACCGCCAGAGTCGACCTGGTCCTGGCCTCGGAATTGTCGGGGGTCCTGGCGATTGAAGAGTTCAACAAGGTCAATGGCGCCCGCATCTTTGATCCCCAGAAGGTCGTTCTGGTCATGGATCACTTCACTCCTGCCAAGGACATTAAAAGCGCCGAGATCGTGAAGTCGTGCCGGGAATTCGCCCGCCAGCATGAGATCCGTTTTTATGACGTTGGCCGCGCCGGAATACAGCATGTCCTGCTCCCGGAACAGGGCCTGGTCGTCCCTGGCGATCTGATCGCTGGCGCCGACTCGCACACCTGCACCTATGGCTTTATGGGCGCCTTTGGAACCGGCATCGGCTCTACCGACGCCGCGGCGGCCATGGCGCTTGGGGAAATCTGGCTGAAAGTGCCCCAGAGCATCAAATTCATTTACTACGGCAAGCTTCCAAAGTGGGTGGGGGGGAAGGACCTGATTCTCGAAACCATTCGCCGCATCGGCGTTGACGGAGCCCGCTATCAGGTCATGGAGTTTTGCGGCGAGGTCGTGGACAGCCTCAGCATGGCGGACCGTTTTGCGATGGCGAATATGGCCATCGAAGCCGGGGCCAAGACCGGGCTGTTTGCCGCCGATCAGGTTGCCCGCCGATTTACGGAACGTCGAAGTCAGCGGCCGGGCCAGTATTGGCAGAGCGATGAAGATGCCAACTACGCCGAAACCTATGAGTTCGATGTATCCGGCTTTGAACCGTTCATTGCGCTGCCGTATCTGCCTTCCAATGTCAAGCCGGTCTCAGAAGTGGCCGGCCTGAGCATCGACCAGGTTGTCATCGGCATGTGCACCAACGGCAATCTCGAAGATCTGCGCGCCGCCGCCGGGATTCTGAAAGGTCGGCAGATACACCCCAATGTCCGCGCCGTCATCATTCCCGGCTCCCAGCAGGTCTATCTCGATGCTTTGCGGGAGGGGCTGATCGAAATCTTCATCCAGGCCAATTGCTCGGTGAGCACGCCCACCTGCGGCCCATGCCTGGGAGGGCACATGGGCGTTCTGGCCGAAGATGAACGCTGTGTCTCCACCAGCAACCGGAATTTCCGCGGTCGGATGGGTCACCCGGAAAGCGAAGTCTATCTCGCCAATCCGTATGTCGCCGCCGCGTCCGCCCTGGCCGGCCATATCGCTTCGCCCGTGGAGCTGCCGGCCTAGACCTCCAAGGAAACCCCATGCCGCTCGAAGATCGTTCCAACCTCACTTTATCGAGTTTCCTTTCACACCAGGCACAGGCCCACGCCGACCGCCCGGCCACTGAACAAGGCGACCGCGTGATTACCTATTCAGACCTGGCGGACCAGGCTGGCCGGCTGGCAGCCGGTCTGCAATCACTGGGGCTCAAGGCCGGCGACCGTCTGGCAGTGATTCTGCCCAATGTCGTCGAGTACCCAATTGTGATCTTTGCCGCCGCCCAGGCCGACCTCGTGCTGGTGCCCATCAATGTCCGCCGCAGTCCGGATGAAGTCCTCGCCCGCCTCCGGAAAACCCGCCCGCGAGCCATCATCACGTTCGCCGATCCCGGGGAACACTTCGGGCCCGATCATTCAGAACTTGCCCTGGCCGCGGCCGCCGAACTCGCAGACCTGGAACACGGCATCACGATTGAGGGGCCGGCCCGCCCGGGCCTGACGCCCTTGGACGACCTGCTGTCCGCCAAGGCTTCGCCGCCGGTCGCCGCGGCCCGCCCCACAGACCCGGCGGCCATCATCCATACGCTCGGCAGTTCAGGCGACCCGCGCGGGGCTGTGCTCACGCATCGCGGTCTGATCGGCAATGCGCTTGCAATGGCCCGGCGCCTGCAGGCCACCCCCGAGGATGTCTTCCTGGGCGCGGTGCCATTCTCGAACACGTTCGGGCTTACGGCCACCATCCTGACGGCGCTGAGCGCCGGCGCCAGCCTCGCATGCCTGCCGCGTTTCAGCGCAGAACACGCCGGTGAGTTGCTCGCCAGCCGGCCCATCAGCATCTTCAACGCCGTCCCCACCATGTATGCCCTGCTGCTGAATCACGGCAGCCACAGGGTGGGCGGCACACCCCACCTGCGGAGCGGGATTGTCGCTGGCGCGCCCTGTCCGCCCGAGCTGGTCGAACGAATCTTTGCCGAACTGAACTGCCGGGTTTTGCTGGCCTACGGGCTTACCGAAGCCTCCCCCTGTGTCACCTGCACCCACATCGAGGATGGGTCAATCACTGCCTCTCGCACCGTCGGTCGGCCGCTGCCCGGCGTGGAAATCAAATTGGTTGATTCAGGTGGGTATCCCATTGCAGCCGGTCTGGAAGGAGAACTGTGCGTGCGCGGCGATAACGTTATGGCGGGGTATTGGGACGATCCCGCTGCTAGCGCACAAGTTCTGGATGCCGAAGGCTGGCTTCATACCGGCGACCTGGCAACCATTGACCCGGATGGCAATGTTCAGGTCATCGGCCGTCAGGATGATGTCATCATTCGCGGCGGATTCAAAGTCTACCCTCAAACGATCGAAATGGTGCTGCGCACTCACCCGCTGGTCAGAGAAGCCGTGGTTGTCGGAGTGCCGGACCTGATTTATGGCGAACTGATCTGCGCCTGCGTGGTCCTCCAGCGCCCGGATGTCAATTCGGAAGACCTGCGGGCATTTGCCGCCGAACGCCTTGCCGACTATTCAGCCCCGGACCGCGTGCATGTCTTCAAGGCGCTGCCGCGGCGCGGCAGCGGGGTGGTGCACAGAAACTACCTGAGCCAACTCATCCGCATTCGCGGGCGTGCCTGGGTATTCGGGAAGAACATCGATACGGATGCGATCATTCCCGCCCGTCGCTGCAACACCGCCGATCCGCGTGAATTGGCGCTTTACTGCATGGAAGATGCGGACCCGGAGTTCATCCGCCACATGCAGCGCGGCGACCTGATTGTGGCCGATTCAAACTTCGGCTGCGGGTCGTCGCGCGAGGTGGCCCCGCTGGCGATCAAAGCCGCCGGCGTTTCAGCCGTGATTGCGGCATCCTTCGCGCGCATCTTCTTCCGCAATGCTATCAACATTGGCCTGCCCATCCTGGAATGCCCATCCGCAGCGGCAGAGATTCAACCCGGGGACGATATCGAAGTCGAGCCCGCGACCGGGACGATTCACAACCTCACGAACGGCAAGACCTATCGTGCCGCCCCGTTCCCCGACTTCCTGCAACAGATCATCGATAAAGGCGGCCTGCTGGCCTATGTTGAAGAACGACTGGCTGAAACCAGAACTCCCAACCATGAACGCCCCACTCCCGAGGAGCAACGATGAAAACGTACGCAATTGGCGTGATTCCCGGCGACGGGATTGGCCCCGAAGTGGTCAACCAGGGTCTCAAAGTGCTTCGAGAGATGATGACTCAATTCGAGTTCGACTGCAATCTGGTGGAATACCCATATTCCGGTGAGTACTACTTGAAGACCAAGGAGCTCGTTCCGGAGCATGTGATTGACGAATGGCGCGGTCTCCACGCAGTCTATTTGGGTGCAATTGGACATCCAGATGTCGAAGTCGGTCTGGTTGAACGCTCCGTAATCCTTGGGCTGCGTTTTGGGTTGGACCTGTACATAAATCTGCGCCCGATCAAAGTTTACGCCGAACACCTGTGCCCGATCAAAGACAAGAAACCGGAAGACATTGACTTTGTCGTGGTACGCGAGAATACGGAAGGTCTGTATTCCCAGATTGGAGGTCACCTGAAGCGCGGCACACCCGACGAAGTCGCCACAGTCACCGGCGTCTACACGCGCAAGGGTGTCGAACGTGCGATCCGCTACGCATTTGAACTAGCGGTTCAACAGGCGGCCGACCGGGCCAGGCCCCCGCAGGTCACGCTGGTAGACAAGGCCAATGCCATCCGCCCCCAGGAGATCTGGACCCGGACGTTCGCTGAAGTCAGCGCCGAATATCCACAGGTGAAGACCGATCATGCCTATGTGGATGCCTGCTGCATGTGGATGATCAAGAATCCAGAGTGGTTTGACGTCATCGTTACCGCCAACCTGTTTGGCGACATCATCACCGACCTAGGCGCCATGCTCCAGGGCGGCATGGGGATCGCCGCTTCCGGCAATCTGCATCCCGGCAAGACCTCAATGTTTGAACCAATTCACGGTTCTGCACCCAAGTATGCCGGCAAGAATGTTGCCTGCCCGCTGGGAGGCATTCTGGCGGTCAGCATGATGCTGGATTACTTGGGCGAAAAGCAGGCATCGACCGCCATCGAACAAGCGGTGGGATATTTGCTTGCCAGCGGGCGCATCCCTTCAACCGACGCGCACAGCGGCTTGAGCACAACAGAGATAGGCGATATGGTCCTCCAGACACTTCAAACCCAGCCAGCCCTGAGCTGAATCGTCGGGCCGAGTCCGAATTCTATGGAAGTTTGGTGACGCTCCCCAGCGGCTAAAGCCGCGCGGCTTCTTGGGACACGCTCTGACCAACAGGAGTGTCCCGCCGGTTTCAGAGATCTCGCTTGAGCCCGCGGGCGCACTGCGTCCAGCGGCCTGACAAGGTGAAAATCGCGGCCGCACCGGCTAAACGGGCTTTCTTGGCGAATGGCGAGAGCCCGGCGGACAGTTCGGCCTGGCGCTCCTTAGCGTTTGAGCGCCAGGCGCCGCTGCAGCTGCCTCCAAACCAGAACGTCCTGTAGCCACGCGCCCGCAAGGAGCAAGCTAAGGAGCGTCAGCAGCCCCAGCCGCACGGCCGGCGAACCAGCCCACAGCAGCAGGTCAACTGTGCTCTGAAACTGGCCAATCCAGTCCACCAGCAGACCGTTCATCCAATCTGAAACCGTCGTGTAAAGCGCCCACAGCAATTGCCCCACGACCGCGCCCGCCGCGCCGGAGACTAAAGCCAATCCCAAACGGTTAACAGCCAGCGCGCGCCGGTAATATCTCGCCGAATTTGTCGCCAGATTCTCCGCTTCCGCCAATGCCTCCATATCCCAGCGCTTGGGCACCATTCCAAAGATACGCTCCGCGAATGGCTTATGCACGTCCGCCAGGTTATTCCAATAACCTGAATGCAGGTCAGTGAACGGAGTCTTGATATTGATGGGGCAGTAGTCTTCAGGCAGGATTCGCATTCGCTCTTCCCGCGGTAACTCAGGGAGCGTCCGCCCATGGTCCTTCGGCATCTCCGGCGCAGAACGCGGCACGAAATACTCGTCCAGCGAATAAAACTCTGTGGCCGGGTCCAACAGGTTCCAGCAGTTGAACCAGCGGAAGCCTTCGGCGAAACCGTAACCCTCTTCCGGCGGGTAGACCGGGAAACGCTGGGTGTAGCGCTCATCCAGGGCGGCGTTTGCCTTGTTCATCGCGCTCAGCACACTGCCCACCGTTACGTAGGTTTTGATTTTGCTGCGATACTCGCGCGGCAGGTGCTTGAAGAGCGTCTCATAGCCGATGACCGTGCCAAGCGAATGGGCAAAGACGTGAATTTCTTTCACATCCGGATGCTGGTGAAAGAACTGAATCTGGTCAATGAGGGTGCTGCGCACGCGCTGGGCCTGATCCGGGAAGCGGGCGTACAGCACGATGTCGCCCATGAAGTCGCTCATCGCCACGCTCACCACATAATCCAGCCACTTGCCGGGCGCTTCCAGAACTTTTGACCAGATCATCGCCTGGGACAGCAGCACGACGATCAAGCCGATGGGTAGCAGCAGCACCAGCAGGTAACGGTAAAGGATGCTGCTCATTGTTGGCACGTAACGCTGGATGGTGCGCGTGACGTACTTGCGCGGGGTCACGCGCTTCTTATACGAATAGTAGTTGCGCCAATTGGTATCGCTGTCCGGAAATTCACGCAGCCGCCAGACGCGCCCACGCGCCCACAACAACGGCAGAATGATGAGCACCAGCGTTGCCGCCCAGCGCAGGTACAGCAGCGGTGAATACAAAATGGCGGCCGCCAGCGTAGCCAGCACCCAGCCGAAAATTCCGGAAATTGGCCGCCGTTCGTTCAGCGGCAGGTCAAATACGGCCCGCGACAGGCGGGCGCGCGGCCAGACCACTAGTCCGGTGAACAGCGCCGTGCCCAGCACGGCTTGCAACACTTGCATAGGGTTAGCCGGTTGCGACAGCGCAAAAACCGGGAAGAGGAACACCAGGTAATGCATCAGGAAAAAATATAGGTAGAACAACCAGAAATCCTTCTGGCGTTCCTTGGGCAAGGTGCCGCGCAACCAATCGTACAGCACCCGCCCCCAGGCGTAGGTCGCCATGTGCCACTCACCCATCAACGGCGTCAGAGCGCCGCGCCGCCGCAAAGCGTTCTCCCAATAAGCCTCCTTGACCCA
Source organism: Chloroflexota bacterium (assembly GCA_016191875.1). Lineage (GTDB taxonomy): Bacteria > Chloroflexota > Anaerolineae > Anaerolineales > UBA11579 > SCUK01. The sequence continues at coordinate 370,425 of JACPVG010000029.1, read as the reverse complement.
CAGCCTTCGCTGGCTGCCATCTTTCAGTCGCGCGTCGATCTCGGCAACACGCGGCATGGGCGGCTGGCCTTCTAAAGCCAGGTCCGAGCGTTCACGCACAGCGTGGTCATTGGCCACTACGTTGACCGCAGGCAGAAACCCGCGCAGGAAGGCGTCCAGCGTTTCATCTTGTCCCTGCGGGCCGGCTCCCTTGACCACCAGCACAGCGCTCACGCCGCTCTGAGGCATGGGCGCCTTCTTGCTCCCTTTCGTCTTCGCCATTGGCCGGTTCGTTTTTTTGGTTGCCATACACCTCTCCTCTAGGGAAATGACCTCACCTCCACTATAGCAAGAACAGCCTCGCCGGGCAAGCCGGCCCGCGCTCAAAAGTGGTGAGGGAGTAGCAGCCTATCCATCCAAATCAGGATGACTGACTGCTATGTTGAGGTGCACCTATGGAATTGGCACGGTATCACTCGCCAAGTCAAGGATCGCTGAATTACCCTGGCAGATCGGATCATTGGGATTCGAGTTTGGCAGAATAATGCACAGTTCCAGCCGTTGGCGCGCGATACCACTTTCCGGAATCAGGTGTTGCGAGAGGCTGGCATACCCCGGAAGCCAATCCACTGAGTCGATGTGCCAGGCGCCTTTCAGTTCGCCAGAATCGGGCAGCCAACGCACCGCGATCTGCCCTTGCCGGGGCGTATCTGGTTGACTCCACCAGTAAAGAGTAAGGCATGTCCCATAATGGTGCGAAAAGAGAAAATGGAGTTCGTCCAGCCTGAAGACTTCCAGGTGGTCGATCTCCCCCATGTAGATGTATTCTTCGGTAAGAAATCGGGAAAATGGCATCAGATACTGCTTGTTCGTGTTGGGGACATCCACCAGGATGATACCTGGACGCTCCGCTCTCATGGCGTTTACAAAGCGTTCGATGGACCAGCCCAGATTCTGTATCGCCAGGTAGGTCTTGGGGCCGCCGTGTCTGCGAAGGCCAATCAGCCTCTCAGGTTGCAGTGTAAAATACCGCAACACAGCGGTTCGCGGTTCTATCTGCACGTGTCGCCTGGTCAGGAGCCCCCGCAACCCAAAGGTCTTGGCAACCAATGCCCGCCCTTCGCAGTATCGAAATCCCTTATCAAGACCCGCTGTTGGCCTTCGCGCCGTTCAGCCAGGATCCGTATTCGCTGCTGTTCGACAGCGCCCAGATCGACAGCCGCCTGGGCCGCTTTTCGTTCATAGCCGCCGACCCGTTTCAAACCCTCTCCAGCAAAGACGGCAAGGTCCGGCTTGGCAAGCAAATTTTTCAGACAAACCCATTTGACGTCCTCAGCGAGCAACTGGCCCAATTCTCCACGGAGTCTTTGCCGGGCTTACCTCCCTTCCAGACGGGCGTTGCCGGGTATTTCGCCTATGACCTCTGCCACCACTTGGAGCGATTGCCAGCCCCGCGGCTGGACGACATGCGCTTTCCGGACTTGATGCTGGGGTTTTACGACGTTGTCATCGCTTTCGACCACCTGGAGCGCTCTGCCTGGCTGCTGTCCAGCGGCTATCCTGAAGCGACCGCTAGCGGCCGCTCCCGGCGGGCAACCGACCGCGCCCAGGAATTCCTTGCCCGGCTGGCCGCTTCTCACACGCAATTGCAGATCCCGAATGCCCCCGAATTAACTCCTGCCATCACCTCCGACTTCACCCGCTCAAGGTACGAGGACGCGGTCCGGCAGGTTATTGACTACATCCTGGCCGGGGATGTTTTCCAGGTCAATCTCTCCCAGCGTTTCCAGGCTGACCTTTCGCCAGGGGATACCTCTTTCGCACTTTATCAGAGGCTGCGCGCCGCCAACCCTGCGCCATTCGCTGCGTTCCTCAACTACGGCGAGGTCGCCATCGCTTCCGCCTCCCCAGAGCGCTTCATGTTCCTGCAAGATGGCAGGCTTGAAACCCGCCCGATAAAAGGCACCCGCCCGCGTTCTCTGGACGAGATAAAGGACCAGGCGCTGGCAGAGGAGTTGCGTCAAAGCGCCAAGGATTCAGCTGAGAATGTGATGATCGTTGATTTAATGCGCAACGACCTTTCCCGCATCTGCCGCCCTCACACGGTCCGGGTTCCGGAACTGTGCGTGCTGGAGAGCTATGCCACCGTCCATCACTTGGTGTCCACCATAACCGGGGAGCTGAACCCAGGCACTACGGCGGTGGATGTGCTGAAGGCCAGCCTGCCCGGCGGTTCGATAACTGGCGCCCCGAAGATACGCGCGATGGAGATCATCGCCGAACTGGAACCCGGCCGGCGCGGTCCCTATTGTGGGAATATCGGGTATATCGGTTTTGACGGGGGCATGGACCTGAGTATCGCCATTCGCACGTTTGCAGTCCGGGGCGATCGCGTGACGTTTCAGGTGGGCGGCGGCATCGTCGCAGATTCAGACCCCGGCGCGGAGTATGAAGAAACGCTGGACAAAGCCCGGGCTCTCTGCTTGGCCCTGAGCGGCTCCGTCGCATTCGCCGAACTCGCGGGGTTCCCCCATGATTTTGGTTATTGACAACTACGACTCGTTCGTCTACAACCTGGCGCGCTACGTGTGTGAGCTAGGATTCGATTCCACCGTCTCGCGCAATGATGCCATCTCCCTGGCTGATATCGAAGCCCTCCAGCCATCCCACCTCATCATCTCGCCCGGCCCAAAGACGCCTGATGAGGCAGGCATCTCAAACGCTGCCATTCGCCGTTTTGGCGCGCGCCTCCCCGTCCTGGGAGTGTGCCTGGGGCATCAATGTATCGGTCACGTGTTTGGCGGCCGCGTTGAGCGCGCCCACGTTCCGATGCACGGCAAAGCCTCGCAGATCGACCATGACGGGGAAGGCTTGTTCCGCGGGCTACCCAATCCCTTGCGCGGTGGCCGCTACCACTCCCTGGTCGTCAGCCCGTCTGGTCTTCCAGCAGAACTGGTGGCCACGGCCTTCAGCCCTGAGGGCGATGTTATGGCACTGCGCCACCGGAGGTTTCCCATCTTTGGCGTGCAATTCCATCCCGAGTCCATCCTCACGGAGCACGGACATGCCCTCCTGCGGAACTTCCTGGAGCTGGCTTGATCTATCTCAATGGCGAGATCGTCCCCGCCGCCCAGGCTCATCTCTCTCCTGCCGACCGGGGATTTCTGCTCGGCGATGGCCTGTTTGAGACCTTGCGGACCTACCAGGGAACCATCGCCTATGTGGATGAGCATCTGGAACGGCTCGCGCAGGGTGCGGTAGTTCTTCACCTCCCAATGCCGCTCCCTATCAGCCAGCTGGCCGAAGCGCTCCAGGCAGTCCTGGACGCCAACCAACTCAGCGACCAAGACTCGGTCTTGCGCCTCACCCTGACGCGTGGTCCGGGACCACGCGGCCTCCTGCCGCCATCCGCGCCGCAACCCACCTTGATGATCACAGCAACCCCCCTGGAGGCCCCCAACTACACGCCAATACGTGCCGTCATCGCTGCGCCCCGCCGCAACGAGAATTCGCCGCTGGCGAACATAAAATCGCTCAATTATCTGGACAATATCCTGGCGCGCCAGCAAGCCCACCGTCAGGGTGCCGAAGAAGCCTTGCTCCTGAATGCCAAAGGGAACCTGGCGTCAGCCAGCGCCGCCAACCTGTTCATCGTGGCGGATGGCATACTGATGACGCCGCCAACCAATGAGGGTGCGCTGCCCGGCATCACCCGTTCGATCGTTCTGGAATGCGCATCGGCCTTGGGCATCGCCGTATCAACTCGCCCGCTCGCCCCGGCAGACCTCCTCAAGGCGCAGGAGGCGTTTCTAACCAACACACTTATAGAACTGCGCCCGCTTGTCGAGGTTGACAGTCGTCCCATTGGGGCAGTCGCGCCAGGACCAATCACACTCAGGCTACTGGGGGCGTTTCACAACGCTCTTCCAGCCGGCTGATCATCGCACAGGCGCCGAGACCAGCCGCCGATGAGTTTATTGGAACGGGCCCATCAACGCAATTGCGCCACCCAGTAGGCCGAGTCTCACGGAACATAACCGCCGACTGAAGCGCATAAAACGTATTTCGCTTGATTTATAATCGATCCATTGTCAACGCCAAGCACAAGACAGGTCGCTCAGCTGAAGCCAATCCCAGATGATTCTTAGAACCGCGCCCAGCCGCGGATTATCGGGCCACATTCGCCTTCCAGGAGATAAGTCCATCTCCCATCGCGCCGCGCTCTTTGCCGCGCTCGCAGATGGGACATCCCATATCGACGGCTTTCTCTCCGCCGGGGTCACGCATGCCATGCTGGACTGCCTGACGCATCTGGGGGTGGCGTGGACTCTGCAAGGCGAGCGGCTGGAGGTGAGCGGAAGCGGACTATCAGCGCTGAGGTCGCCGGGCGAAGTCTTGGACTGCCGAAATTCAGGCACCACGTTGCGCCTGCTGGCGGGCGCGCTGGCAGCAAGCGGCAGCCCAGCCCTCCTGGACGGTTCTGAAGGGCTCAGGAAAAGGCCGATGCGGCGACTCCTCGACCCGCTGAACGCGATGGGCGTACCCATCTCGGGGACGCTCGAAGGTACTGCGCCACTGAAACTGGAGAAACGCGCAACGGAGCATCCTCTACGGGGCGGCACACTTGAACTGGAGATCGCCAGCGCACAGGTGAAATCGGCGGTACTCCTGGCTGGCCTGGCAGCCAGCACTCCAGTGCTCGTCAGCGAACCTGGCCCATCCCGCGATCACACCGAACGTCTCCTGGCCTATCTGGGTCTTCCGATTCGGTCGTTCCCCGGCGAGAACCGGGTCGAATTGTCGCCCACAGAGACTCGAGCGCTGCCGCCATTTGCGCTGACGGTTCCCGGTGATTTCTCCTCAGCAGCCTTCCTGATCGTGGCAACCTTGATACTGCCTGATTCTCATCTTGAGATTGGCGGAGTAGGGCTCAACTCCACGCGCACCGGGCTGCTGGACGCCTTGCAGGCCATGGGCGCCGAAATCATCATCTCCGAACGGCAGACCATGATGGGCGAGCCGGTTGGGAATCTGGCGATCCGCGCTTCTGGCCTGAAGGGCATTGATATCGCCGGCGACGCCGTCGTTCGGATGATCGACGAGTTTCCAGCCCTGGCGGTGGCGGCCGCATTTGCCGAGGGGATTACCCGCGTGCATAACGCCGCCGAATTGCGTTACAAAGAGACCGACCGTATTCACGCCCTCGTCACTCAGTTGGCCGACTTGGGAGTCGCTATCCAGGAGAGCGAGGATGGATTCGCCATCCTTGGACGCACAGCCATTCCGGGCGGGCAGGCGGCCGCACTCGGCGACCATCGGCTGGCGCTGGCGTTGGGCGTCCTCGGCCTCGCCAGCCAGAATGGGGTTGACGTGCACGATGGCGAGATACTGCTCGAATCGTTTCCGAACTTTGTGGAACTTATCACACAATGCGGGGGCCAGATGGAATTGTCCGAATGAACGCATTCGCATTTGGGCTGACAGGCTATCCGCTTGATCACAGCCTTTCGCCTGCGCTTCACCGGGCAGCCTTGGCCGCCGCCGGCGTGGCTGGAGACTACACGCTCTTTCCTGTGCGGCCCGGCCAAGATTCCGAAAGTGAATTGCAGCGACTGCTGGGCAGAGTACGCGCTCACAGTCTGCACGGGCTGAACGTCACGCTGCCCTACAAACAGCAGATCTGCATGATGCTGGCTGATCTGACACCCTCCGCAGCCAACATCGGCGCTGTGAATACCGTTTTCCTGAGGAGCGCCCATCTCGCCGGGGAAAACACCGACGCGCCGGCATTCTGGCGCGATCTTCACGCTGATCCGGGTTTCCTGTCCGCCCGCGGGCAACACGCGCTTGTATTAGGCGCCGGAGGCGCGGCGCGGGCGGTGGCCTACATCCTGGCCGCCAACAACTGGCGGGTGTCCATCTGGGCGCGACGCTCTAAACAGTCATTGGAACTCGTTGCCGCCCTTCAGGCCGCAAACCCCAGCGCCGTGCTGACAGTCGCTCAAGAAGGCGCTCTGGAAAGCAGTTTTCAACGCGCCCGGGTCGACCTCATCGTGAACGCCACCCAGGCGGGGATGATTCCGGACGCAAACGGAAATCCCTGGCCGCGCGGCTTGCCGCTCCCGGACGGTTCGGCGGTCTACGATCTGGTCTATAATCCCCAGCAAACGGCCATCCTTCGCCAGGCGCAATTGCAGGGATTGCCCGCCCGCGGCGGAATAGGGATGCTGGTTGAACAGGCCGCCCTGGCCTTCGAATTGTGGACCGGCCGGGCCGCCGATCGCGACGCAATGTGGACCGCCGCCATGGAAAACCTCATACCGGGAATCTAACAATGCCACTTCGCCTGCTCACTGCCGGAGAATCGCACGGGCCGCAACTCGTCGCCATATTGGAAGGAATGGTCGCCGGGTTGCCGGTTGATGTCGATTTTGTGGGCCATGAGCTGCAGCGTCGCCAGCGCGGGGTTGGCGCCGGGCCGCGCATGAAGATCGAACGCGATACGGTCGAATTCCTTGGCGGCGTGCTGGAAAATAAAACTACCGGGGCGCCAATCGCCATCCAGATTCGAAATCACGACCACGCCAAATGGAAGGGTATACCCATAAAACCCATGCTGATCCCCCGCCCGGGTCACGCCGACCTGACCGGCGCGCTGAAATACGGTTACAGCGACCTCCGGCCCGCGCTGGAACGCGCTTCGGCCCGCGAAACTGCGCTGCGGGTCGCGGCCGGAGCAGTCTGCAAACTTCTGCTGATGGAATTCGGGGTTCAGGTTTTTGGCTATGTCGCCTCCATTGGAGATATCCAGGCTGACATCGACTCAATTCCCATGGCCGAACGTAGTCATCGGGCGGAGGAGCACGAGACCCGTTGCCCGGACCAACGCGCCGCCGCGGCGATGGTTGAACTTGTCAATTCTGCCATCCATCAAAAAGACACTCTGGGGGGCGTCATCGAGGTCGTCGCCACAGGGCTGCCGATAGGCCTGGGATCTCATGTGCACGCTGACCGCCGACTGAGCGCTCGGCTGGCTGCTGCCGTCCTTGGAACCCAGGCCATGAAAGGCGTCGAGTTCGGAAGCGCGTTTGCCAATACCCGGCTCTTTGGTACGCAGGTACAGGACCCCATTGGCGTACACGAGGGAGGAAATCTTACACGGGCGAGCAACCATGCCGGCGGGCTGGAAGGCGGGATCACCAATGGGCAGCCTCTCATTCTCAGGGCGGCGATGAAAGCCATTGCCACCACGCTCACGCCACAAGAAACGGTGAACCTTTCAACCGGCCAACCGGCGCATACCGAGTACGAGCGTTCGGATTTCTGCCCTGTGCCACGCGCCGTCCCCATCCTTGAGAACGTGGTCGCGCTGGTTCTTGCAGACGCACTGCTTGAAAAACTGGGTGGAGACACGCTTGCAGAACTCCATGTTCGCTACAAGGCCCTCCCCACCGGGCTTGTAGCGGATTTCCGCCTGGACGGGGAAGAACACACCTATTGGCCATGACTTGCGAACCCATCTTTCTGTATGGCCCTCCCGGTGTTGGGAAGTCGGCCATTGGCGGCCGCCTGGCGCAAAAGTTGAATGTTGAATTCGTCGACCTCGATGAATACATTCAGCAGGTTGAACAGCGCTCGATCCCCGCCATCTTTCTGGAGAATGGCGAGCCGGGGTTTCGGGCGATAGAAATGCGCGCCTTGGAAGACGTCATCGCGCAAACCGGGGGTGTTGTTGCCTTGGGCGGGGGCGCCCTGTTGGACCCTCGGTCGCGTGGGCTGGCTGAAGGACAAGGGAGAATTGTCGTGCTGCAGGCCGAGCCGCAGACACTTCACGCCCGACTTGAGTCGGTCGTTCGCGAGCGCCCATTGCTTGGAACGCCCGCCAGCCTTCAAGCCCTGTTGGTTGCCCGACGCGAGCACTACTCTTCGTTTCCCGTACAGATCGACACGACCAACCTCAACATTGAACAGTCGGCCTGGGAGATCCAGAAACATATCGGCCGGTTTCAGGTGTCCGGCCTGGCCAGGTCCTATCCGGTGATGATCCAACCCGGGTTGCTGACGGATGTCCACAGCAAGGCCTGGGACGGCCTGGTCCCTGCAGCACCTGTTGTCGTGGTTACGGATTCAAACATTACGTCCCTGCATCTCCAGAAAGTGATTTCGATTTTGCAGCGACAAGGGGCTCAACCGGTCTCCATAGTCGTGCCGGCTGGAGAAACCTCTAAGAACGCCGCTGAGCTGTCCCGACTCTGGGACGAATTCGGCCTTGCAGGATTGGAACGGACGAGCACAGTTGTCGCGCTTGGGGGCGGGGTGGTTGGCGATCTGGCGGGGTTTGCGGCCGCAACCTACCTGAGGGGAATTTCGTGGATCAATATCCCCACCAGTCTGCTTGCAATGGTAGATGCAGGCATCGGTGGGAAGACCGGCATCGACCTGCCACTGGGGAAGAATCTGGCAGGGGCATTCCATGCTCCACTGGCCGTCCTGCTTGATCCAGCCCTGTTGGAAACTCTCCCCCCGAAGGAGGAAACCAACGGGTTGGCAGAACTCCTCAAGAACGCAGTCGTTGGCGACCCTGATCTGTTTGAGCTATGTCTGCAGGGCCGGCCCGCCCTCGCACAGGATTGGTCGAAGGCGATATCGATGGCTGCTGCCGCCAAAATTGCGCTGGTCGAACTTGATCCCTTCGAAAGGAGCATGCGCGCCGCCCTGAACTTCGGCCACACCATCGGTCACGCGCTGGAACACATTTCCCGGTACGCGATCCCGCACGGAGCCGCGGTCACTGTGGGGATGGCAGTCGAAGCCAAAATGGGAAGTCTTGCAGGACACACGCCCGCCGACACGCTCGCCCTGATTCTCAGGGCGATTCGCTCTCTGGACCTGCCAATAGCATCCGTGCAGGGCTTCTCAGTTCAAGAGATTCTGGCAGCCATGCAGTCTGACAAAAAGCGAGCAGGCGGTCAGACGCGGCTTTCCCTGCCCCTGGAGATTGGCCGCGTTCAGACAGGCATTGTCATCGATCCGGTAGAACAATTACTCAGGCAGGCATTGAAAGATCTTGCACTATGAACATCCTCATCTTGCACGGCCCCAATCTCAATCTGCTCGGAAACCGGGAGCCGGATACCTACGGCGACCTGACCCTGGATGCGCTCAATCGCCTGCTCGTGGACTCGGTCAAGGATTCGGAGGCTGATCTAAGGTTCTATCAATCCAACCTTGAAGGAGAGTTGATTAACGCATTACATGAAGCTGCGGCCTGGGCCAACGGTGCAGTCATTAATCCTGGTGGCTATACGCATACCAGCGTTGCCCTGCGTGATGCTATTGCGGCCATGCCCTACCCGGTCATCGAGGCCCACCTCTCGAACATCTATGCCCGGGAGCCCTTCCGGCACACTTCGCTGACGGCTGGAGCATGCGCGGGTCTTGTGGCCGGCTTTGGCTGGCGGTCATATCTCTATGCGCTCGAAGAACTGATTGAACGCCTAAAGTCTCCGTAATTGCGCATCAGGCCAGGCCCCTACCCAGCGCCTGTCCAACCTTGCCAACTTCCGTGGCCAACTCCCGAAATTGAGCCAGATCCAGGGCCTGTTCGCCATCGGAAAACGCTTCATCCGGCCTCGGATGCACTTCCACGATCAGGCCATCCGCGCCCGCCGCGATGGCGGCCCGGGCCGCCGGAAGCACCAGATCGCGTCGCCCGGTGGCATGGCTGGGGTCGCCGATCACAGGAAACCGGCGCTGCTGCTTTACCTGGGCGATCGCAGCCACATCCAGTACATTACGGGTTGAAGGGTCAAATCCGCGAATCCCACGCTCACACAGAATGATGCGGTCGTTGCCGCGCGAAAGGATGTGCTCGGCGGCCATCAACCACTCGTCGACCGTTGCCATGAACCCGCGCTTGAGCAGCACGGGTTTTCCGATCTCGCCAGCCGCCCACAGCAGCGGGAAATGCTGCATATTGCGGCTCCCAATCTGGATGATATCGGCCTGTTGAGCGACACGGTCGAGTTGCTCGATTCCCAGGGCTTCTGTCACAACCAGCAGCCCAAACTCATCGGCCACGCTGCGCAGGATATCCAGCCCTTCTTCCCCAATACCCTGAAAAACGTAAGGGGACGTGCGCGGTTTGAAAGCGCCGCCGCGCAGCACTCGCACTCCCGCTGCGTGTACCGCTTCCGCAACCTGGCGAGTTTGCTCGTAGGTCTCCACCGAGCACGGGCCGGCCATCAGCACCAGATCCGGGCCACCAATTGTCAGCGAATCCGAAAGCGGGACGATTGCATCGAAAGTATTAGCGTTCATGATCTTTGGCTCAACCACTCTTTCCATTCCGTTTTCCTTCCGTTTTCGATGATTCTGCCGCGCCCATGGTTTCCGATTGCATCATCCGGGCTACCTCCCGGCGTACGATCTTACCGGACGGGGTCCTGGGCAATTCCGCGACACTACGAATGGTGCGCGGCAGCTTGTACCCGCCCAGGCGCGCCCGACAGAGTGCAAGCAAGTCTTCGGCTTCAACCGCTGCACCGTCAACAGGCACAATCACTGCCACTACTCTCTGTCCCCACTCTTCATCGGGAAGGCCAACCACGCAGGCTTCGGACACTGCTGGATGTTGAAGGAGCACGGACTCGACCTCTGCCGGGTAGATATTCTCGCCCCCCGAAACAATCAGGTCGGTTCGACGCTGAACAATCCACAAATGCCCATCATTATCGAGATGACCGAGGTCTCCGGTGCGCAGCCACCCATCCTGGATAGCCGCAGCAGTCTCCTCCGGTAGCCCGTAATAACCCTTCATCACCGTCGGCCCGGATAGGACGATCTCGCCCACCTCGCCGGGAGGCAATTCCGCGCCCGAGTCGTTGATGATTCGGAGGCGCGTGAACGGCAACGGCCTGCCAGCGCTTCCTGCACGCATGTACCACTCCCCGGGCAGCGCCGTCGCCACCTGGGAAGCGGCTTCAGTCAGGCCATAAGTGGGTGCCAGGGGCAGCCCGACCTCGGCACATCGCTCCAGCAGCTTTGGGCTCCCTGCCGCGCCCCCTAGAAGGATCACCCGCACCTGTTTCAGGACACGCCCGGCGGCTGGCAGTTCCAGCAGGCGAGCCAGCATCGTCGGCACCAGGGAGATCATCGTTACCCGGTGGCGCTCGATCGCATCAAGAACCGCGGTTTCGTCGAATCTTTCCAGCATAACGATTGCAATCCCGTACAGGCACGCCCGCCAGATGATGGCCAGCCCGCCAACATGGTATAGCGGCATGCACAGCATCCAGCGATCTTCCGGCAGAACGCCCAGATGGTAAGCCGAAGCCAACGCACTGGCAAAGTGATTTCCAAAAGTCAACATTGCCCCTTTGGGTGTTCCGGTCGTACCCGAGGTGAACACGATAGCCTGAACGCTTGAATGGGAGTGCGCGTCCCATGGAGCTGGGTCTACCTGTGCGCCCTCAAGTCTCGCATCCCAAGACAATTCAGAAAGGTTGATTGTAGTCGCGCCACAATCTCCCGCCCTTGTTTCCAGGACCTGCGCCCTTGATTCATCGCTATACAGCAGGAACTCCGCTTCAGTCTGCTCGACCAGCATTGTCATTTCCATGGGAATTAGGCGCATGTTCAAAGGGACGGATACAGCCCCAACTCGAGCCAGCGCATGGATTGCCAAGACAGCCTCGGGAATGTTTGGAAGCAAGGCGGCCACATGGCACCCTGGCCGCATGCCGGTGCGCTCGAACGCCGCGGCCATGGTCTGAACGAGAGCGTCCAGTTCCCGAAATGTCCAGACCTTGTCCTCGAACACGAGGGCCGTCCTATCTGGAGTTGCGGCTGCCCTTTGGGCAAGCCAGTCGCCTGGAAAATTCATACAGGATTACGCTCCTTCATGGCCGCCAGGGAAATTTGTTGAATTCGGGCGGCCGCCTCTGCAAGTAGGCATCCCGGCCTTCTTGGCCTTCTTCGGACATGTAATACAGCATCGTGGCATTGCCGGCCAATTCCTGAATACCGATCTGCCCGTCCGTCTCGGCGTTGAACGCGGATTTCATGAACCGGATGGCGATCGGACTTTTCTCGGCGATCTCCCGCCCCCAGGCAACCCCTTCGGATTCTAAGTGCTCCACCGGCACGACCTTGTTGACCATCCCCATCCGCTCGGCCTCCTCAGCCGAATACTGGCGGCACAGATACCATATTTCACGCGCCTTCTTCTGGCCCACATGCCGCGCAAGAAAGCTCGCTCCCAGTCCGGCGTCGAAGCTGCCAACCTTGGGGCCGGTCTGCCCGAAGATGGCATTGTCTGCCGCGATGGTGAGGTCGCAGACCACATGCAGGACATGCCCGCCCCCTATCGCATAGCCAGCCACCAGGGCGATAACAACCTTGGGTATCGAGCGGATGATCTTCTGCAGCTGCAGCACATTCAGGCGCGGAATGCCGTCATCGCCCACATAGCCCGCATCGCCCCGCACCCGCTGGTCGCCGCCTGAACAGAAGGCGTACTTGCCGTCTTTGGCCGGGCCATTGCCGGTCAGCAGAATCGCCCCGATTTTCGGGTCCATCCAGACGTCGTTAAACGCGGCAATCATTTCGTCAATCGTCTTTGGTCGAAACGCGTTGCGGACTTCTGGGCGATTGAAAGCAATGCGGGCGATTCCTTCAGACGATTTGTGGTACGTGATATCTTCATATGCGTCCACCTCTATCCACTGGATATTCTTCGAGTTCATTCGACAACTCTCCTTAGTTTGACGAGGTTTGTTCTATGGCTTGCAGCAGGTTGGCGCGCATGCGCTTGCGCACGGCCTCATGTCCGACGGCATCGCCCTCGATCTCGATCAGGGCGGCTCCCGAAGTAGCCAGCACTCCTCCCAATCGCGCAAATTCGAGTGAGGCATTCCCAATCGCAAAGTAGGGTAGTCCAAACTGCTCTGCGACGGCCTTGAAGGTCAAGCCGTGAGGCGCCTTGAACAAGTCCTTAAACGGCGGTTCGAATTCTGCAACCGGCAACCTCTGGAATATCCCGCCGCCATCATTGTTGATAACGATGGTTTTTGCATTCAGACCGAATTTTCGGATACTCGACAGGGCATTCAGGTCATGCAGCAACGCCAAGTCGCCTAACAGGATTATTACCGGCCGCTCCAGCCCGGCTGCAACGCCCAACCCGGTCGAGATCGTGCCATCGATTCCGCTCGCACCCCGATTTGAGAACACGCGCCAACTCACCGACCGTGGACCCACAAACTCATCCAGATGGCGCACAGGCAGGCTGCTCCCGACGAACACTGCAGCATCGTCTTCGAGGCACTCTGTGATTCGGGCAACCCAGCCGCCTTCAAAGGCATCCTCCGAGATCGCTTCCTCCACCACGCCCCTAGCCAGGGATTCCATTGTCTTCCAGGCGTTAAGCCATCCGTCAGCTGAAATGTCTGAGCGGCCAATCTTCTTCTGCAATTCGCGGCATACTGTTGTTGGGTCGGCAACCACCATGTGGGTCAGGCACTGCGCCTCGTCCGCCCAGGCGCCGTGAGCGCTCACCAGAATACGGGTTGTATCCGAAAGCCCGGCAAGCCAGTTGAGTAATGAGGTGGAAACCGGCGAGCCGCCAAATTGGAGAACAAGTTCCGGCTCCTCGATTCCATGCTGAGCTGCATCCGGCAGAAATGTTTCGTAGGCTCCAAGCACTATGCTCTCAGCCCCGTTGACCCCAGGATGGAAACGCACCCCCGACAGCGCGTCCGCCAGAATCGGGAGTCCCAGAGCGTCCCCAAGCGCCAGCACCGCATCTGGGAAATCGCCGCTGGGGCAGCGCGGGCCGCAAACGATCACGGCGCGCCGCCGCCTTTGGATCAGCCGGGCCAACTCACCCAGCTGAGAATCCTGCAACGTCGGCGCGCCGTGGATAATTTCCGTGAACTGCCGTCCTGTCGGCCTGCCTTCAATCGTCTGCGTGTGCTGCTCCAGATACTCAGGCGAAAAATCGTCTGGCCTAAGGGACGGTTCAAGCGGTTTATCGAATGGGATGTTCACATGTACTGGTCCGGGGCGCGGGCCATGCGATTTTGCAACGACCCGGGCAGCCAGGGTGCGAACGGCACGCAGTGCATGGTCCGCGGGTTCACGCTCGGCAATCGGAAGGTCGACAAACCAGCGCACGTGATTCCCAAATAGCTTGATCTGGTCCATGGTCTGGTTTGCGCCGCTATCTCTCAGTGCTGGCGGTCGGTCGGCGGTCATCACGATCAGGGGCACCTCTGCCAGGTTTGCCTCGATGATGGCAGGGAACAGATTGGCTGCCGCCGTGCCCGATGTGCACAGTACCGCCGCAGGTTTTCCCTGGGCAAGGGCCAGTCCCAGCGCAAAGAACGCCGCGCTGCGCTCATCGAGGTGTACATAAACGGGGAGGACGCTCTGCTCAGCAAAGGCTATCGCCAGCGGCGTTGACCGCGAGCCCGGCGCGATGCAGACCCCGGCAAGGTCGGCGCGCATCAATTCATCTACCCACATTCGCGCCAGCAGCATGTTCCGGTTCTCGGGCGCCTTCATCGATCTGGCCCTTGAATGATAGACTCAAGCCCGTTCAACTTGAGCGCGGTTTCATTCCACTCCAATTCGGGGTCCGACCCCTGTACAATCCCCGCACCCCCGAATAGGTGGACGCGCCTACCCTCTATTAGGGCGGAGCGAATGCCTACTGCAAATAAACCTTGGCCTCGTAGATCCATCCATCCCACGGGCCCGCCAAACCAGCCGCGTTCCGTCTCTTCCAATTGGCGGATTAGTTCTCCGGCTTGCGCCCGAGGTGTACCGCAAAGGGCCGGCGTGGGATGCAGCACCGCGAGTCCATCAAGGATGCCGAGGCCATTTTTCAGGCTGCCCTGCATCCGCGTCTGCAGGTGTTGGATATTGGATAATTGCCGTATAGATGGAACGCGCTCAAGGCTTACACGGTCAGAAATGGCCTCTAAAGACTCTGTGATTGCCGCAACGACCAGTTGATGCTCCTCTTGCTCCTTCGCTGCCCCCAGGAGTGCCTCTTGCTGGGCATCATCTTCAGCGAGGTCATCCCCGCGCCGCGCCGAACCCGCCAGCGCCATCGTCCGCAGTCTGCCCTTCCTGACGTCCGCGAGCAGTTCAGGGCTGCCGCCCCAGAACGACCTGCCCACATCGGGTTCAAAGGCGAAATGAAAACAATCGGGGTATTCGCCACCCAGGCGTTCTAGAAACAGCGCGAGCGGGGGGCTGTTCGATAGGATAACTTCACGCCTTCGCGCCAGCACGACTTTGGACACATCGCCGTCCTGGATGTGCTTGAGCGCCCGGCGTACCATTCTCAACCACTTGGCCCGAGAAGACTCGTTGACGGTCCTTACCGCCGGGATGGGGTCTGGCTCAAGAGGTGGTTCGGATAGCCACGACATCGCTGTATCGAAATCGCCCGCCAGCGATTCCAGGGGCTGATCGGTCTCCGATGCCGGCTCAACGCGCGATAGTGTGAGCCAGGTGCGGTCATGTTGCCTGGTCACCTGTAGCGCCGGTATCAGGAGTTGACCGGCCCCAAATATCTGCCATTCCTCAGAACCGGGTTCTCGGCCATCAAAAGCAAAGCCTGCCAGGATCCGCGGAAAAGGCTCAGGAAGGTCACCGGTTGAATAATCCTCCACCTCTCGGGAGCGGGCAGCCACCCATTCTTTAGCTTCGCTGAACCGCCTATTGGCTTGAACAACAACTCGATCTGCAACTCCAACGGCTGCAATGGTGAACTCGCCATCGTGCCAGTACACCCGGGGCTGACCTTCGCCGCGGCGAAAGATATCCAAAGGCTCGAGTCCCTGCATCTGGCGAGTGCAGGTCCGCCAGATGCGCACGCGTCCTCCACGCCGCAACACGCCTGAAGGGATTGTCTCGTTCGAATGCATCTACTCGCTGCCTATCTGGGGCGACCGGACGCTCGTGGAAGGTCCAGTCGCGTCGCCTAAGATACCGACGCTTTGGAGCAGCATTTGGCGTAACGTCGGTAGAGCGCGGACCGGCTCCGGTTCGCCGGTCCTCACCCACCGGATGACGACGTGATAGACCGCGCCCATCCAGACCTGCCCGGCTACTTCCGTATCAATGGGCGGGATTTCGCCATTTGAAACAGCCAGGTCCAAATGATGAGCGATCAGCCTCGCAAACCTGTCATGGATCTCCATGAGTTTTTCTTCAAAGGCATCTCCCAATCCGGTCGCCTGGATGAGGAGGATTTTCGCCAGGTTTCTGTATTTTTCGAAAGTCTCCAGGCATACACGCAGGGCCACTTCGACCTGAGCGATCCCATACTCTTCCTGATCAATAGCTTCGGTCAGGTTGCGCTCGAGCAGGGCCACGAATTTGTCGATCACCGCCAGGAAGATCTCTTGTTTGCTCGGAAAATGGAAATACACTGCGCCTTTCGATGTGCCCGATTCGACCACGATTTCGTCTACCCGCGCTTCATGGTATCCTTTCGCCGCAAACACCTTGACGGCAGCATCCAGGATCTTCTGACGGGTCTCAAACGCTTTGTCAAACTCGGGTTTCTGCATTGCCACACGCACCCAATTGTGAAGCCGGGCGCAACAGACTGGCCGGTCTGTTTTCGCAACTAGGATAACACATAGGCAAAGATTGTTCAATTCAAAGTGCTATCAAACCCTATCAAAATGGATACGAAACATGAGATTTGGTCGTTTGAAACGCTTGGCGACCGGGATTCCCCTGCGCTCCTATTCCTTCATGGCTTCATGGGGCGCGGCGGGAACTGGCAAAGAATCGCAGAAAGATTCGCCGATTCCTATTACTGTGTCTTACCTGACCTGCCCGGCCATGGTCACAACACCGGCCTTTCACCCGGCTACCGGTTTACGTACGACGGGCTTACGCGCGGCCTGGAAACTCTGCTGGGGAAATTGGGAATACCGGAGCCTGTCCTCGTCGGCTACTCACTTGGCGGTAGGCTGGCGCTCAGCTTCTGTCTCGACCGTCCCTATTCCGCCCGTGCATTGGTGCTGGAAAGCGCCAGCCCCGGGATTGAGGCCCAGCCAGAGCGCGTGCGCCGCGCCGCGCTGGACGACCAACGCGCGGACCGCATCCTCTCAGAGGGCATGGGGACCTTTCTAGACACCTGGTATCAGGCGCCTTTGTTCACTCCCCTGGCTGCTCGCCCAGACCTGCTCAAACAGGTCATTGCAGAAAACGGCAGGAACGTCCCGGCGTGGATGGCGCAGGCGATTCGGGAACTCAGCCCCGGACGAGTCCCATCCTTTTGGAAATTTCTCCCGAACATACAGATTCCCACACTGTTGCTGGCCGGCGAACACGATGGCGCCTACATGGACACACTCACTACAGCCTCCAGGCTCATCCCGAAAGCCGAATTTCGTGTCATCCCTGGCTCAGGTCACAACATCCATCTCGAACAGCCCGAGGCATTTGCGGACGCGCTCGAAGATTTCCTATCCAGCCTCATCCCGACTACTCCGCCCGCTTGATCCATAGTTCGCGTTGCGGCGCTCCCAGGAATTCGGCGCCGCTCTCGGTCACCACCACATCTTCTTCAATCCCGATATACCCGTAGCCAGGGACCATCAGGCCGGGCTCCACTGTATAGACCTGGCCTGCCTCTAACGGCCAGCCAGGAGTCTCGCCGTAGCGCTCCCAGCGCGGCCCAAGAATTCCGCCGCCATCATGGCATTCCCTCCCCATCTGGTGCCCGGTAGCATACAAGTATTCCGGGTAACCCGCGCCGGTCACGATGCCGCGTGCGGCGGCATCGACTTCTTCGCCCGTCACACCCGGCCGCATGGCGCTGACGGCAGCGTCAATTGCCTTGCATACGGTCTCGAATCCCCGCCGCACGGGTTCCGGTGACTCGGCTTCTCCCGGCCGGGCAAGATAGACGACGCGCTGGATATCCGAGCAATAATCATCTTGCCGTACGCCAAAGTCCAGGTGCAGGATGTGCCCGGACTGCAGGGCAATATCCGTGGGACCAACATGCCCGATCGGGCTGTCCGGACCGGCATTGACCGTTGGGCAATGCTCTCGGTCCCAAGAGCACGAAAGGCCGCGCGCCTCCAGTTCGGCATGCATGAAACGCGCGATGTCCGCCTCCTTCATTCCCGGCCGGATATGCTCCAGCGTCTTGGCATAGATTTCGCTTGTTGTCGCAATGGCTGCACGCAGGCGCGCCAGCTCCGATCCGGTTTTACGCCCGCGTAGCCGCCGGATGATCGGCCCTGCAGATTCCAGGCGCTCTGCAAAAGGACTGCCCGCCAGATAGTCCGACAAGACCTTATACAAACCGTGGCCCAGGCCGTCCGCATACACATCATCCACGGAGTAGTTCACCGCGATACGCTTTGGAGCCAGTCGATTTAGGAGATCAAGCAGTGGACCGCGAATGGATTGGTCGTACTGAATGACCTCCTTAAAAACGCCAACGCGCCTTGCGGTCTCCACCTCAAAACGTCCGACGATGGCAACGCGCCCACCTTGCCGGGTGAAGATCAGCGCGCTCTGCCAGGTGAGGTCAGCCCCGTAGATGAGTGGCAGGACCGGGTCAGACGAAGCAGTCGTCTCGCGCACAAACACAAGCCAGAGGTCAACATCCAGTTCAGCCAATATGCCCTTAGCCTGCGCCGCCTTTTGCTGCACGATCTCAAGATTCATGGCAAGCCCTTCCCGATCTGTCAGGTTGCGGATGTCACGACCTGGCAGATCAAACCCTTCAGGTAACTGCCTTCCGGGAAGTTCGTATCCACGGGGTGATCCCAATCCTGCCAGAGCCAGCCGCGTATCTGCACCGAAATCCCGGCATCCAGCGCCGCCCCGGCGACGATCTTCTGGAACAGACTGGCATCCACACCGCCTGAGCAGGAAAACGTGGCCAAAAGCCCTCCCGGCCGAAGCAGCTTGAACGCCAGAAGGTTGATGTCCTTGTACCCACGGGCGGCCTTCTCCGCCTGGGCACGAATTTGGGCGGGTCCAGCACAATCAGGTCGAATTGCCTGCCCTGGTCGCGGAACTTCCGCAATTCGGTGAATGCATCTGCCGCAATGAGTTCTTGTTGGGCACGGCCAAAGCCATTGAGCTCAAGATTCGCTTCGAGTCCGGACAGAGCCGATTGCGAAGAATCCAGGAACGTGACGCGCTGTGCTGCGCCGGCCAGAGCATGAATGCCAAATCCACCGGTATAACAGAACGCATCGAGCACGTGGCGTCCGGCCGACAATTCCTGGACCTTCTTTCGGTTTGCCCGCTGATCAAGATAGAAGCCGGTCTTATGCCCCTTCAGCAAATCCAGGCCAAAGCGGAGGCCATGCTCCTCTATCGTAAGCGCCTCAGGCAGACTGGCGCCCGCGAGCAGCTCCACCCGTTCCGGCAGTCCTTCCAGCCCGCGTACGTCGGCATCTGAGCGCTCAAAAACTGTCGCGACTCCGGTCAGAGCCATTAGCAATTCGAGGAGCGTAGTTCGGTGCGCCTCAATTCCCCAGCTCAAGGCCTGCATCACCAAGACATCCCCAAAGCGGTCAACGATAAGACCAGGCAATCCGTCAGACTCGCCGTGCACCAGTCGAACAGCATTTGAATCCAGCAGCGCCGAGAATCGCTGGCGCGATTTGATTGCCGCCTGGAGTTTTCTCTCGAAGAATCCTGCATCGATCGGCTCGTCCGGATCCCATGTCCACATGCGAGTCCGGATCTGAGAGTGCGCGCTGTACGCGCCTCGCCCCAATGGCTGCCCATCTGCTTTGACGACCAGAACCGTATCCCCGGACTGTACATCCCCTTCCACCCTTGCCACCGCGCCGGAAAACACCCAGGGATGTCGGCGCAACAGACTGCGCTCGCGCCCCGGCTTCAGAATCAGTCTCTTCGTTTCGTCCATGACAGAAAACAGGTTGGGGCCATTCATCTCCCAACCTGCATGCTTTCAAGCCACGTCTGCCCCGTTCACACGATTCCCAATTTCCTGCCGGCCTCTCCGATCACCTCCATAGCGTATTCGATCTCATCCGGTTCATGGGCGGCGGTTACGGTCGCACGCAAGCGGGCCAGCCCCTCCGGGACGGCCGGTGACACTACCGGCAACACGAAAACATCCCTTTGCTGCGCTTCGCGCGTCATGGCGTAGGCGACCTCGTCGCGCTCGCACAGCACGGGCACAATGGCGGTCTCCGTCCTCATGGTGTCAAAGCCTCGTTGTTTCAAGCCGGATATGAACTGTAGGGCATTCTGCCGAAGCTTATCTACGCGCCAGCTTTCTTCGACAATGATCTTGAAAGCCTCATTGGCCGCTCCGGCTTGCGCCGGAGTCAACGCGGCTGAAAAAATGTACGCGCGGCTGGCATGGCGCAAGTAGTTGATCAATTCTTTGCTGCCAGCCACGTAGCCGCCGGCGCAAGGGATGGTTTTGCTCAACGTGCCCATCTTGACGTCAATCGCATCCGGCGGGAGATTGAAGTGTTCCTCGATGCCCCGGCCGCTCTTTCCCAATACGCCCAGCGAGTGGGCCTCGTCGATCATCAGCCACGCCCCATATTTCTGACAAAGATTGACGACTTTGGGGAGATCGATGATATCGCCGTCCATACTGAAGACCGAATCAGCGATGACCATTTTGGAGACATCCGCCGGGGCCTCCTCAAGTCGCCGCTCCAGGTGACCGATATCATTGTGGTTGAATCGCTTGAAGACCGCCCCGGACATCAGGCAACCGTCCACGATGCTGGCGTGGTTGAGCTTGTCTGAGATAACCCAGTCGTGGCGGCCCAGAAGCGTCGATATGACGGTCAAATTGGTCACGTAGCCGCTGGAATAGGTAACCGCGGCTTCAGATTTCTTAAAGTCGGCGATTCGCTCTTCAAGCTCCACATGCAGATCAAGCGTACCAGCCAGCGTTCGGACCCCGTGCGTGCCGGTCCCGTACTTGTCAATCGCCTGCTTGGAAGCCTCGTTGATGCGCGGATGTCCAATCAGTCCCAGGTAACTGTACGAGGCATACATCCCCATCGTGCGACCACCCACCAGCACCCTGGCTCCGCCCAACATCTCGGATACGGGCTGGTTGTAATAATAAAGGCCTTCGTCCTTCAATCCCTGAACACGCTCGGACATGGCCTGTATGCGTTTCGCGACCGCATCCTCTGCTGTGCGAATATTCATCAGCTATCTCCCGGAAGATTCAAAATCGCAGTCAACCAATGGAAGTAAATCTAACCTACGTATTTTACCGTAGCTAAAGGGTTTCCGCCAATTGGCGCAGACCATCCTCGTCAATGACGGGGATGCCAAGCGCGCGGGCCTTGTCCAATTTGGAGCCGGGGTTTTCGCCCGCCACCACATAACTGATATTCTTGCTTACCGAGCCAACCACCTTTCCGCCCAATGCCTGAATGTATTCCTTGACCCCTTCGCGGGAAAAGGATGAAAGTGTTCCCGTCACCACGAAATTCTTCCCGGCGAACGGTTGGCGTCCACTCACTGCATCTTGCGTCTGTACCGGCCACATGCCGGCTGCTTTCAACTTCCTCAATACCTTCTTGTTGGCGGGGTGGCTGAACCAATCCAGGATGGCCTCGGCGATGTTCGGGCCAATGCCTTCGATTCGCTCAAGGTCTTCCTGATTCGCGGAAGCCAGAGCATCCAGATTGCCAAACGCGCCCGCCAGATCTGCGCTCACCACCTCGCCCACCCCGCGGATGCCAAGCGCAAAGATCAGCCTCGCCAGCGGGCGAAATTTGGAGGCCTCTATGCTGGCAAGCAGGTTGTCCACCTTCTTCTCAGCAAACCCCTCCAGTCCAAGCAGCCGGGCGCGGTCAAGCGCATACAAGTCGGCCGCGTCCTCAACCATTTTGGCGCGCACCAGCTGTTCGACGATCTTGATACCCAGGCCGACGATATCCAGCGTGGCCCTCGACACAAAATGCTCGATGTTGCGCACACGCTGTTCCGGACACGCCGGATTGACGCAATACCAAGCCACCTCGCCCTCGACATGGCTTACCGGTTCGCCGCACTCCGGGCAGACGGACGGCGGCACGTACGCGACTTCCGAACCCGTGCGGGCGTCTGCAACGGGGCCAATCACGTAGGGAATTACCTCGCCGGCGCGTTTTATCAGCACCCGGTCGCCTACCCGGATGTCCTTCTCCGCGATGTAATCGAAGTTGTGGAGGGTCGCCTGGCGCACGATCACACCCCCGATTTCCACCGGTTCAAGGACGGCATTGGGAGTCAACACGCCGGTGCGGCCAACGTTGACGACGATGTCGTTCAGCTTGGTGGTCACCTCCTGGGCAGGGAATTTGAAAGCGATGGCCCCACGCGGGTCCTTGCCGACGAAGCCCAGGCTCGCCGCCAGCTGCAGTGGGTTGATCTTCACCACCATGCCGTCGATCTCGAACGGCAGTGTCTTTCTTCGGTCCACCCAGGCCTCGCAGGCGGCAACCACTTCTTCGATTGTCTTGTACACGGCGGCTTCAGCCGGCACGGCAAAACCCAGCCGCGCCAGGTACTCCAGCGTCTCCCGCTGACTGGCGGGCGCGTCCTGGCCCTGAAAATCCACGATGGCGTAGTTCAGGATGCGCAGCGGGCGGGACGCCGTGATACTGGCATCCAGTTGCCGCAGCGAGCCGGCAGCCGTATTGCGGGCATTCTGATACGTCCGTTCCCCGCCCTCCGACAGCCGGGCGTTCAACGCCAAAAAGTCCTCTCGGTTGATGAACACCTCCCCGCGCACAACCAGGCGTTTTGGCGGCCTGGGCCCGTCCTTGCGGGTGGGAATGCGCAGGGGCACTGAGGTCACAGTCTTGAGGTTGGTCGTGATGTCCTCGCCCACCTCGCCATTGCCACGTGTCGCGCCGCGCACAAACAGCCCATCCGCGTAATGCAAGACAACGGTCAGGCCATCCAGTTTCGGCTCGAGGACATAGTCACAGGTGAGCACGCGCTCATCGAGTCTGGCAATTCGGTCGCGCCAGGCGACCAGGTCCGCTCCGCTGAAAGCGTTCGCCAGACTCAGGATAGGCGCTGGGTGCTGAACCTTCACAAACCGCTCGGCGATCTCCGCGCCGGCGCGCTGGGTGGGCGAATCGGGCGTCACCCACTCCGGATGCTCGGCTTCGATCTTCCTTAACTCCAGCAGTAGTTGGTCGTATTCGTAGTCGCTGATGACAGGCGCGTCGAGCACATGGTAACGGTAATTGTGCTCGTGAATGACCGCCCGCAATTCCTGCAGCCGGTCGAGAGATTCCTGTTCTTTCATACTGGGATTATACGCTCGTTCGAAATCATAAGGAAGACACCCTGCGCATCGTATAATGATTCACAACAGTCCATGCGGAACCCAATGTCCAGCGACCACAATCTGCCAGTTTCCCATACCACTCTAGCGGACATCGCCGAGGCGTTCTCGCGCACCGCCGAAAAGTACGACGCCTTCGCCGAAGACCACCCGCACCTGACACGCATGCGGGGAAAAGTCTATGCGCATGTTGCGACGCTGATTCAGCCCGGAGCGCGCATCCTGGAATTGAACTGCGGTACCGGCGCGGACGCAGTGCGCCTCGCGCAGATGGGCTACCGGGTGCACGCCACAGACATTGCCCCCGGCATGCTGGCCCGTCTCGCGGAGAAAGCCACCAAACTGGGGTTGGAAGACAGAATCACCCACCAGACCTGCGCCTTCTTCCAACTGGAGCAGGTCACCGGCGGGCTATACGATGCCGTGTTCTCCAATCTGGGCGGCCTGAACTGCGTTCCAGACCTGGCCAGCGTGACCGCCCATCTGCCCCTGATTTTGAAGCCGGGAGGCATCGCTGTGTGGGTGCTCATGCCGAAAGTTTGCCTATGGGAACTGGCGACCTTGTTCACTGGCCAGTTCCGGCTGGCATTCCGCAGGTTTGCCCGCGGCGGCGCTCTGGCGCGCCTCGAAGGGCTTCGCTTCCCTGTCTACTATTTCCACCCGCGCCAGGCCCAGCAGGCGTTTGGCCGCGATTTTGTTCGTATCGGGCTGGAAGGTCTTTCCGTGATTACCCCGACCGCCGAGAGCAAGAACCTGGCCCGCCGCTGGCCGCGCTTGTATGCCGGGTTGGCCTGGCTGGACGACCAGCTGGCCCCGCGCTGGCCGTGGCGCGGCTGGGGCGATTTCTATATCCTCTCCATGCGCTACCAGCCGGAGTGAACCGCGATGCCGTTGCCTCAATTCCCCGAAAAGCACGATCTGCCGGCCGTGTTGAACGGCGCGGATATGATCGCCTACCGGCGCAGCGTGAACAAATTCCCAAAGGACGCCGCTCCCAGAGGCGTGCTCATTTGCCTGGAAGTCAGCCTTCCCCGCCGCATGCGCCGTCAGTATCCGTACCGCAACGCAGGGCGTTTTGTCGGCGATCTGTTGCTGCTAAAAGAGGGCGGTGGCACAGTCGGGGTGATGGTGAACTTCGGCGTCGGCGCGCCAGTGGTGGTGGCCATGGCTGAAGAACTGGCTGCCTGGGGTGTGCGCGAGTTTGCTCTGCTTAGTTGGGCGGGCGGCCTTCAGCCGGACCTGGAAGAAGCAAGAAAAGTGGTCATCGTCGACGCGCTCCGAGACGAAGGCGTATCCCAGCACTACCTCCCGGACGGGAAGACGTGCGCCGCGGATGTGGCACTCACTGACCGGCTGCGCGCGACGCTGGACAAACGCGGGCTGGCCCACCGCGCCGGCCGCAGTTGGACAACCGCCGCGCCCTATCGGGAAACGGCCGCGGAAGTGCGGCACTACCAGAAGGAGGGCGTGTTGGCCGTGGAGATGGAAGCCGCGGGCCTGTTCGCTTTCGGGCAGGCGCGCGGGGCGGCTACCGCCGCGGCCGTCGTTCTGGGAGACAGCCTGTTGGGAGGGCGCTGGCAGCCGCCCCGGCGCGTTGGCCTGATACACAAGTCCCTGGACGCCCTCTACGCGGCCATGCTGGAAACCCTGCTGTCTTCATGAGCGCGATTCTCCCTGTTTTCGCTTGCCCGCGCTGCGGCAGCAACCTGGATTCGGTTGGGACAGATCTTCTGCGCTGCCGCGTAGATGGACTTAAGTTCAGGCGCGAGAACGGCATCTGGCGGTTTCTGCTGCCCGAACGTGAAACCTATTACCGGCAGTTCATGGACGATTATGCCGCCATCCGGCGGCAGGAAGGGCGCGGCTCGTCAAGCCCGAACTATTACCGGGCGCTCCCGTTCCGAGATTTGAGCCGAAAGCGTGCCGGCGAATGGAGAATCAGGGCGCAGGGCTATCAGGCGCTCGTCCGGCATGTCCTGTCGCCCATGGAACACGCCGGCGTTTTGCGGGTGCTCGATCTGGGCGCCGGCAATGGCTGGCTGGCCGCCCGGCTCGCTCAACGCGGTCATACAGTGACTGCCATCGACCTTCAGACGAACGACTGGGACGGGCTGGGCGCGTTCGTTCATTACGCAGAGCGGTTTACGCCGGTACAGGCGGAATTCGACCGCCTTCCATTTGCCGCCGGCCAATTCGACCTGGCCATATTCAACGCTTCCTTCCATTACTCCGAAGATTACCTGGCGACGCTGTCGGTGGTTCTCAAGGCAGTGAAGGGAAGCGGGACTGTGGTGATTCTGGATACGCCTGTCTACAACGATGCCAGCAGCGGCGCGGCGATGGTGCGCGAGCGTCAAACGCAATTCGAACGGGCTTACGGGACACCCTCGAACGCGCTGGACAGCGAGAATTTCCTCACCTTCGCACGCCTGGAAGAGCTTGCATCTGCGGTGGACCGCGCAGTCCAGTTATTTCGCCCGCGCCATTCGCTGCCATGGCGGTTGAAACCGTGGCTGGCGCGGATTAAGCGAACGCGCGAGCCTGCCCAATTCTCAGTGATCGCCTTCCAGCCCAGAGAAACAGGAGGCTGATCAGTCATCCTGTGGCGTGGGTATCGCCGCCGCGCCGCTGGGCATCCCGCCCGAGATTGGCGCGATACCTCGATGCGGCTTGTGCCGCTGCCACGCCAGAGCGGCCACCTGGAACGGGTACTCCAGCGCAAGTTTGCCGATTTGCAAGAATCGTCTTGCCGACCTGTCCCTGCCGTTCCAGAACTCGCGGCCATATTTCCGCAGGCGGAATTCGGCATGCGTCCGGGCATGCAGCCTGCGATAGAAAGCCGTGCTGAACGGGCCGGCATACATCATCGCCAGGTCGCTGGAGTTGTCCCAATTCCGCTTCTCCCCCAGTTGGCTTCTGACCGCTTCGTGGAATTTCGTGCCCGGCAAAGGATAGGATACCGATATCCCGATATCATCCGGAGCGCACTTTCGCACCAATTCCAGCGTACTCTGGATGTCCGCCCAGGTCTCGCCCGGATAACCAAACTGTAGGAAGAATCCAACCTGGATGCCATGCCGGCGCAGGCGGGCGGCGGCTTCGGCGATCTGGTCAATGCGCGTACCTTTGTCCATCGCGTCCAGGATCTTCTGCGAACCGGATTCGGCCCCGATCCATACGATTTGGCAACCCGCCTGCTGCAGGGCGGCGATTTCGCCCCCCCGTAACAGCAGATCCGCCCGGCCCAAACACTTGAATGGCAGTTGCAGCCCGGCCGTCTGCACCTCGCGGCCGAATTCCTCCAGCCAGCCCGGTTTCAGGCCCAGGATATCATCTGCGAACCAGACGTGATCCACGCCATATCGGCTCTGTAACCAGCCCATCTCCTCGACCACGCTACGCGGGCTGCGGGCGTGGTAGCGCTGGCCCCAAATGGGCTTGGCGCACCAGTTGCAGTGGAACGGGCAGCCGCGCGTCGTCACCATGTTGAGCGAAAAATAGCCGTGGCTCTCCATCCAGATGCTCCGGTAACGCTCGATGTCCACGAGGTCCCAGGCAGGCCGCGGCAGGGTATCCAGGTCCTTGATCTCCGGCCGGTGGCCGGTGACCACCGGCCGGCCATCCACCAGGAATGCCAGCCCGAGGACATTCTCGGCCGGTCCGTTCTGAACGCCGGTTAACCAATCCAGCAGTTCCCGCAGCGCGATTTCGCCTTCACCGATGATGGCGTAGTCCGCGCCGGCTTCCAGGTAGCTCTGCCAGTGGTCGCTCACATCCGATCCGGCCACGATCACCGTGCAAGCCGCTTCTTTCGCCATCCGCGCCATCGTGAACGCCGCCTCACGCATCCGCAGCAGACACATTTTGGAAAGGTAATTGAAGTTGTCTTCGTAGATCACAGCAAAGCGCGGCCGCTCGATGGCCAGCGCCGCCCGCCATTCTTCTTCTGAATCCGCCAGGATGGCATCAAACAGGGCTATATCGTATCCATGCTCCCGTATATAACTGGCGGCATACAGCGTACCCAGCGGCGGGTATGGCTGCCGCGCCGCCAGCAGCTTCGGGTCGAAGCGCAGGTAATACGCCTGGCCGAACAATACCTGGCTCACAGCACCTGCTCCAGGCGCGCCTCAAATTTTTCAAGTGTGCGTCGGGCGTGCCCGGCGAAATGACCTTTGCACTGATCAGGGCCAAAGACCGCCTCGTGGCTGCCGTTGGCCTGGGCGCGCAGCCTGCGTATCTTGCGCTGCATTTCCCAGCGCTCCAGGGAATCCCCTGCTCGGGAGCGCAGGAAAGCCTCGGCGCTGCCTTGCAGCCAGGAGCGTTCCAATTGCATCAGCGCATCCGGGCGCGGCGAGCCGCCGGCGTTGGGCAGGAAATCCGCGGCCCAGGCGTTTTCGCGCCTCAACCGGCCGTAGATCTCCCCACCCGCCAGCGGCACCATGCGCGCCAGTTCCTGGGCTGCGAACAGATTCCGGTCTTCCAGAGCGAGCGCTCGCGCGCTCATCAGATAGTTCGGGCAGAGGGTCGGCCCGGTGATTCGAAGCGCACGCCCCAGCAAAAGGATCGCCGCCCGGGCAGACCATAGCCGGTCGGGCTCCGTGACTACCAGGAAATCCACATCGCCATCCGGACCTGAGTCCTCATTGGCCAACGCCCCCGTCAGCCCGACCATGCGGACGTGCGGCAATTGCGCCACCCAGCGGGCATAGCGTTCGGCGAACGACCACGCCCGGCGCGCCCGCGGTTGGCCTTCCCGGCGGCGTTCGACCACCTTCTCTCGACCCGGCAGGCAATACCAGCCCGCGGAATGCGTCAGGCGGCCCGCTGCCACCAGCGCCCTCAATTCCTCCCTGGCGGCAGCCAGTGAGACCGGGACTTTGATGGCATACCGGTGAGCATCCAAATCACTTAGCGGCGCATCGAAGACATCCGCATAGGCAGCCGCCGCCAGCAACGCATCGCGCGGCGACTCTATACGTTCCAGAACGGCACTCTCGACCACAGGTGTCATGCTGGATCACTCTGAACTGCCGGCTCGCCAAGACGAAGCGTCAGGGTCTGCCAGAGCGTATATGAGGCCGTGAACAGCAGCCCAAAACCGAACAGGGCTGCATAGAAGGCAATGAACCAGTTCTCGAGGCGAATAGCCTGAGCGGCCGTCCAAAAGTTGAACAGGCCAAAACCAAGTTCCCAGAACACGATCGGGTCAAGCCGGATGTGGTATGCGCCGCCCCTGAGCCGCTCGCCGCGTACCCGTACGCCATGCTTCGGCGTGCGTTTGAACTCGCCGCCCATGGAGCGCATCGCCCGCAGGGCGGCGCGCACGGTATTCAGCATCATGCCGCTGCCAAAAGACGAGATGAAGAGTAAGACAAGAAACATCCGCGCCGAGACTCGCTCGCCTTTTTGTCGTTGGGCAGAATAGAACATGGCGGTGGGGGCCAGCGCAGTGAAGTTGAACGCCACCGCAATCCCAAACAGGGAGATGAGCGCCGGATACTTCACCGATAGCCCCAGCACGAAGGGATAGAGCAGGCACAGCAGACACAACAGTAGATGGACGCTATAACCGGTCAGGTGCAGCGTGGCCTCAAGTTTCATCAACAGGGGCAGAGAGGAACCCCACACTTCCGGCAGCAGCAGGCGCGCACATTGGAAACTCCCCGTTGCCCAGCGCTGCTGCTGCTGGCGAAAGCCGTTGAACGTGGCCGGCAGTTCCGCCGGCGCCACCAGATCGCGCAGGTAGACGCCTTTCCAGCCCGAGAGAAAAGCCCGGTAAGAGAGGTCCAGGTCCTCTGTGAGGGTGCGCGCCTGCCAGCCGCCGGAGGCGGCCACTACCGACTTGCGCCACACGCCGGCCGTGCCGTTGAAATTGAAGAAGTAGCCCGCCCAACTGCGAGCCTGCTGCTCGATCATGAAGTGGGCGTCGATGGCCAGTGATTGCAGCAGCGTAAGGAACGAATAATCCCGGTTAATGTGCCCCCAGCGCGCCTGGACGAACGCCACTTTCGGGTCCGCAAACCAGCCAACCGTTCGGCGTAGGAAATCGCGCGGCGGCAGAAAATCGGCGTCGAACACCGCCAGTAGTTCGCCCTGCGTCTGCTCCATCCCCGACCGGAGCGCGCCGGCTTTGTAGCCGCTGCGGTCGGAGCGGTGTACTACGGCCACGTTCACGCCTTGCTCGCGCCAGGCCGCCGCCGCCTGCTCCGCGATTCGGGTCGTGCCATCGGTTGAGTCATCCAGTATTTGAATCTCCAACCGCTGGCGCGGATAGTCCAGTTGCGCGGCAGCATCGATCAGCCGCCGCACGACATACAACTCGTTGTAGACGGGCAATTGGACCGTGACCAACGGACATTCGGACTCTGCCAGTGGTTCTGGCACAGCCCGGTCATGCGTTCGGTAGGCCAGCCAGGTCACGTAGTAGAAATTCAGCCCATAGAGAAACAGCGCCCCCATCACAAGCAGATAGACCACCGCGACCGGAATGAGCAGGGCGTCACTCATCAGCGGCCTCCGACGGGCGGGCGATCTGCACAGCCGCCAGCCCCCAGATCAAGTACTGCCAGAATCGACCCGGAGCCAGCAGCCAGGTGTAGTAATCGAAGAACCCGATCAAGGTCGCTGCCAGGAGCAGGGCATAAACGCCCACGCCAGCCACAGAGGCCTCTTGCCGCGCAATGAAATACAGCCAGGGCAGCCCAAGCAGCAGGGCGTAGACCGCGGCGCCGAAAATGCCAGTCTCGGCGGCCGCGGCCAGAAGCGCATTGTGAGGCGGTTGGTAATGAGTGGAGAGCGTCGCGCGGTGAATAGCCAGCGCCTGGGGGGATGCGCCCAGCCCCACCCCAAGGATTGGTGACTTGACGAACATCTCATTGGCGGCAACGTTCAGCAGCGCCCTCTCGCCCAGCGACTGCACTTCCTGGGGCACTTCCTGAAACGCATTACTCCCGCCCAGCCGGACACTGAACAGGGCCGGGTGGCTTCCGACAATCGGCAACAGTGCCGCCGCCCCCAGGGCGAGCAGCGCCGCCTGCCGCTTGAGAAGTCCAAACTGCCGGGAAGCAACCAGTACACCCGCCATGAATACCTGCGCCACCATGAAGGCCAGCCAGGCGCTGCGCGAAAATGTGACGGCCATTGCAATCAGTCCGCCGAGGTATGCCCCGCTCAGGATGGACGCCTCAAACCCCGTTGAGCGAATGCCATGCAAAAACAGCAGGATGGTGCCAAACGCCAGCAGGCCGCCC
Organism: Chloroflexota bacterium; assembly: GCA_016191875.1. Taxonomy (GTDB): domain Bacteria; phylum Chloroflexota; class Anaerolineae; order Anaerolineales; family UBA11579; genus SCUK01. The sequence continues at coordinate 339,846 of JACPVG010000029.1, read as the reverse complement.
AGGATGTTGGGGTGGTCGCTCAACCCGTAGGCGCGCAGCCAGCGCTCGCCGCCAGCCGAAACGATGCTCACGCCCGGCCAGGCGGGGTCGAGCTCATATTCGCCCAGCGGCTGCAGGCTGGCATCCACGCCACTCAGGAATTGCTGGATGCCGACCAGCGCCTGGATGCCCACCATGGTCGCCACCGGCCAGGCCAGCCGCGCGGGTCTGATGTGACTATCCACAACCCACACAAAAAAGCCGAGCATCGACGCCAGACGCAGGAAATGATAAAGACTCAACGCCCGGTCGACTGAAACGATCGAACTCAAACCAGCGATGACGGTGAAGGCCAGCAGCACAAAGGTCAGGCTTTTGGGCGAAACATCCGGGGCGCGTTTTTCAACCACCAGACGCAGGCCCCATGCGGTAAGCAGCAGCAGGACACAGCCATCTGAAATGAAAAACAGAAAATCCGTGTAGTCTCCGTAGATCGTGCCAACCGGCCGGTGCGCCAGCACAGCCCGCAAGCGGAACGGGCTGGCAACCAGCGCGGCAGCGAAGAACAGCCTCTCGGCGCGAATCAAAAATTGGGATACGGCAGGCCCGGGCATCGACTTCCCATTATTCTACGAATTGCCATGCTCCGCAAGCGCCTGCTGCACATGGTAGCCAAATTCGCTGGCGAATCGCTCCTTGCTGAACCGCCGCGCCTGGGCCAGCAGGTCTACGGCAACCCAGGCGTGCGGTGCAGACTCGAATCGGCGAATCGCATCACCCAGGGCCGTCGGGGTCTGTTCATCGTAGAAAAGCCCGGTGATGCCCTCTACAACCGTTTCCAGCGCCCCGCCGCCCCGGAAGGCGATAACCGGCGCGCCGCAGGCCTGGGCTTCCACCAGACTGATGCCGAAGTCTTCGCGGGCAGCGTAGAGAAATGCCCGCGCCCGCGAATACAGGGAAATCAGTTGCTCGCGCGTCTGCCACCCCAGGAACGTCACATTCGGAGGCGCGCGCCGGGCCAGGCGGGCGGCCTCTGGCCCATCCCCGACAACCACCAACTGTTCCTGCGGCAGTCCCCGGAAGGCTTCCAGGATGACATCCACCCGTTTATAGGGGACCAATCGGCTGACTGTGAGAAAATAGTTCCCGCGTTCGTCCGCAGGCGCAAGATCGCTCAGATCGACCGGCGGGTAAATGACGGCGGCCTCACGCCGGTACATCTTGCGGATGCGCCGCGCCACGAATTGAGAGTTGCAGGCCATCGAATCGACGCTTTGCGCCGACCGGTAATCCCAGCCGCGCCAGTAATGCAAGACCAGCCGGGCGGCCAACCCGCGCAGACCGCGCCGCTTACTCCCCCGGAAGTATTCGGCCTGCATATCCCAGGCGTACCGCAGCGGCGAATGGATGTAAGAAACGTGCACCTGGTCCGGGCCGGTCAGCGCCCCCTTGGCCACGGCGTATGAACTCGAAAGCACCAGGTCGTAGTCCGAAAAATCCAACTGCTCGACCGCAAAGGGCATTAATGGCAGATAAAGGCGGTAATGCCGCGCCCCAAATGGCAGACCCTGGACAAACGAAGTGGTCACTTTCCTGCCATCCGTGAGCAAAGCGCAATGACCCTTAGGGTCGCGAACCATTGTGAACAGGTCCGCCCTAGGCCACATCCCCAACAGGGACTGAAACACCTGCTCGCCCCCGCCGAACTCGACCAGGCGGTCATGCAGGATGGCGACCCGCATCGCCTCAGGCGGCCGCACGCTGCAACACTTTCAACGTCAACTCGGCAGTCCTGTCCCAGTCAAACTCGGCCGCCCGGCGCGCGCCCAGTTGTGAGAGCATACTCCGCCACCCGGCGTTATCCGCCAGCTCGCGAATCGAATCAATCCATGCATCGCCATCGGCAGGCGGGAGCAGCATACCAGCATCCGCGACGACTTCGGGCAGCGCGCCTGCCCGGCTGGCGGCCACGGGCGTGCCGCAGGCCATCGCCTCCAGGGCGGGCAGGCCAAATCCCTCGTATCTGGATGGGAACAGGTACGCGGTCGCGCCAGAGTAAAGAGCGGGGAGATGCTGCTCTTTGACTTCCGTCAACCTCTTAAGCCCCAGGCTGTCCCGATCCGGCGGGCTAGAATGGAGATTTGAAGCAATGTTGCCAGTTGTTACAAGCGAAAAACCGCGTTGGGCCAATCCGGTCTTTCTCCAGACGTCCGTCAGAAAATCCAGGTTCTTGTGCGGCGCGCCCGCCCCAAATGCCAGGAAATATGGCTGGAGAACCTGGTAGTGCGCAAGGGTCTCATGGATTTCGTGCGGGGCGGCGGGGTAAAACTGCTCCCGGTTCACGCCATTGGGAATCACCTCGACGCTTTTCTCTGAGACCTCGAACCAAGTCAGCATTCGCTCCTTGGAGAACTGTGAGACCGTAATGAGTTTAAGGGCCTTGCGCGCAAGTATCCTGAGCATGACGCGAGTCCAGCCAAGGAGATGCAGAGCGAACGTGTCCGGCAGGTCAAAGACACGCATGTCGTGAATGGTCACAACGTGATTGTGGACCGTCACCGGCCCGGTATTGGCTGGGGACCACAATAGGCTACCGCCGCCGATTCGCGCCGGAAGGACGGCCTGTTCCCAGATATGTCCAGACAGACCCTGGACTCTGGGGGTCAGCATAGAGACGCAGGCAAGATCCGCCCACCGCTTTGAAATCTCGCTCAAGTAGCGCTGGACGCCGCATGGCCTCTTGGCCAGCGCCCTTCCATTGACTATGATATGAGCCATCCGGAGATGTGTGAATAGTTGAGAGCAGGGATGCCTCGATTATACCTGCTCCCCCTTCTGGCCTGCTTCAGGTTCCTGGCGAGGGTTCTGTGCCAGCAGGGCCAGAAAGACAGCGACAACTTCCGGGTCGAAATGGATGCCGGCATTCAAGCGGATGTAGTCCAGCGCCTGTTCTCCCTCCCACGCCTGGCGATAAGAGCGCGCGTGGGTCAACGCATCCCATACATCCACGACGGCGAAGATTCGGGCGGCGATGGGGATTGCTTCTCCACGCCGACCTTCAGGATACCCGCTGCCATCCCAGCGCTCGTGATGGAAAAGCGGGATTTCCAACGCCGGGCGCAGGTACTCGATTCGCGACAGCCACTCATAAGCATGCGCCGGGTGCTGCCGCATCACCACCCATTCCTCTTCGGTAAGTTGGCCGGGCTTGAGCAGGATCTCATCGGGAATGCCCAGTTTGCCAACATCGTGTAGCAGCGCCCCCCGCCGGATGTGCACGATTGTTTCAGCCGCCAGGCCCAGGCGCTCCGCCAGCTGCACGGTCAGTTGCGCCACCCGCCAACTGTGGCCCTGCGTTTCTTCATCCCGCAGGTCCAACGCCCCCGCCCAGCCTGCAATGGTCTCGTCGTAGGCAGACTCGATCTTCGAACGACTTTCCTGGATGGCTCGCAGCAGCCGGGTATTTTCGATGGCGATGGCCGCCTGGCCGGCCAGCGTCAGCGCGAATTCCCGCCAGTCCTCATCCAGCGCCGCGCTCATCTCCAGCTCAAGTTCCAGAACGCCAACGATCTCATCTTTGGAGATCAGGGGCACTGCGCAAAAGTTGGCAGGCGCCGGTTCTTCCAGCCCCTGCTCCAGCGGGCGCGACGGAGCACGGAGAATTTCGATTCGCCGGGTGCGCGCGGAGTATTCAGCCAGGCTCGGATGCCCTTCGTTTCGATGTTCGCTGCCGCCCTCCCGGCTGAAATGCTGGGCCGCCAGGGCCAGCTCGTGTGAACCAGGTGCAGCCAGCAGCAGCCTGCCCGAAAGAGCCTGCAACTGGTAACAGGCTACATCGAGGAACACGACGAGGATATCCTCCACGGTGGTTCCAGAGAGTATGGCCCGGTCGATGGCGCGCAGGGCGGAAAGCTGCTCCAGCCGCTGGCGGGTCTGGCGCTCCGCCAAGGCGCGGCGGTCGATCTCTCCCAACAAAGCCCCGGACATCTTCTCAAAAGCCTGCCCCAATACGTCAAATTCACGGATAGCCATTCGCGGCAGTGCCACCGGGTTGGGTTCTGTTTCAGCCAGGCGTTCCGTTGCAGCCAGCAGCGGCCTGAGATACTTAAGAACCGTGTGCTCCCCCACCAGCCAGGCGGCCGACAGGGAAACGACCAGAATCGCAATGGAAACCAATAGCATCCATCCAAGCAGAACGTTGATTCGGCTTGTGGCAGCATCTGTTGGAACCCCAACTACAAATTCGATCGGATTGGTGGATTGAGCCTCAAGCACGAAATGTGCATAGGTGCGCTGGATGCCGTCCGAGTCCGTCAGCGTGGCGAGATGGTCAGGAGCAGGCTGGCGCAACTCCGCGAACAGTTCGGTTTCATCGATGAACTCTCCCACCCACAGGTGCGGGTCCGGGAACCGCGCCAGAACACGGCCATCTGAATGGTACAGCAGTAGCGTTGATCCGTCCGGCAGGTCAAATTCATTGAATAGCGACTCAAAGAAACCCAGGTCCAGAGCCACAAAGACCACAGCCCGCAACTCCCCCTCCACATCCTGAATAGGCATAGCCGCATTGATGCTCGGTCTGCCGGTAATGCGGCCCACCTGGTATTCGCCCAGTGCGAATCCGTTGAGCGCGACCGCCTGCTGAAAATACAGGCGGTCGCGGATGTTCACGTTGCCCGTGTGCGACAACGCACTGCAGATGACGTCGCCTTCTGGCGAAGCAATCCCTATCTGTAGATAGCGCGGCATTTCCGTTATTAGCGCCCGCATGGTGTCCCCACACTCCGTCGCATCCAATCCATCGATGTCCAGGGTGCTGCTGAGCGTTTCGAGTAGTTCGCGTGTTTGGTTGAGTTGGCTTTCAAGTGTAGTGAGAATCAGTTGGGCGTAGCGGCCTGTCTCCTGCCGGGAATACTGATGTGCGCTCTCGCGCAACCAACCCCACACACCCAGCATTAACACAAGCACCGGCACGAGCGACAGACTAACCAGCATCATCAGTCTGAAACGCAAGGAGTTGAAGGGCGTCTTCTGGAGTGTTGGCATGTTTCGCCCGCGCGCGGAGTAGGGCAGCACAAAGAGGAGAGAGTCTACCTGCGCCCTCTCCTCCTATAGTAGTGCCGACCAGCCACAGTCAATCAGCGTTTTCCGAAACGGTCGCCATGCGTGCCTGTCATCACGCTCAAGTGGCGGATAAAGTCCTGAAGGGTAACAGCCCGAATCGCCATAATCTTCTGGGCAACTGGCTCAGAGAGGTGAAACTCTTGTAGCCGCTCCCGGCGGTGGCCGTTGAGGACTGCCGCCTGAAACTCCTCATCAATGATCGCCCGAGTCGCGATGGCGTGGATTTCCGCCAGGTCGGCGGAAAGAACCCCGGGAACCATAGGCCGCCTCTACCCTCCCACCGGACCGGGTGAGGGCCCGTCGGCATAGGCCGTGCCGGTCAGCATCAGGCTGGCGGCCACCAGCGCCAGCAGCAAGACAAACTGGGCCACACGCCGGGCTTGCGGATCGAGCAACAGGCGGGTTACGTGGGTCTTAATCGTGTTCGACATGATCATTCTCCTGGGGTGCTTGGTGGTTGAACTGTGTTTAAGATACCCGACAGCTTATGAACGCCACTATGAACAAAAAAGCGGCCTCACGATGAAGCCGCTTGGTTTTCAAGCGCGGGTTTTGATGATCTGTATCGGGGAATGTCAGTCGAGTGTACGCGAAAACGCGGTCAGTTCGCCGCCGGGCTCAACGCCCAGTTCGTCGGCCAACAACTGCTTGTACGCCTGAAAGTAATTGCGGGCCGCCTGGCGCTGGTTCAGGCCCACATAGCTGCGCAGGACCCCCAGCCGCCACTGGTCTTCATAAGGATCAATCTCGGCCGCGCGGCTGAAAAGCTCCAGCGCCTGGCTGGGACGATCGGCAGCCCTTTGGAAGTCGGCCAGGTCTGTAAGTGTCACCAGGAACTTCTGACGCAGTTGGCGCGCGCGCTCAAGGACCCACTCCACGTCGATCTCTGGCAGAAAATCGCCCGTATACAGGTTTATCGCCTGTTCGGCCAGGTTCCGCCAGCCCGCCGAACCCTTATCCAGTCCGCCCAGGCCCTGTATCGCCTGCTCAAACTCTGCGACATCGTAATAGAGCGAATGCGCTGGATGGAGTGCATATCCCTGCTCATCAAAATGGATCGCCTGAGGGTTTCCCAGCGCATTCCGCACCCGCCAGAGCGTGGCGTGGAAGTTGCTGTTCACCTTCCCCGGGCTGAAGTCGGGCCAGAAGGTCAACGCGATTTGGTCCTTCCCAACCGGCTGATGCTCCAGAATGTAGAAGAACAGGCTGCGCGCTCCGAGCGACTGCCAGCTTGATGCTGTCAGTCGTTCACCGTTCACGCGCACCTCCGCCCGACCCAGCCCGCGCGCCTCGATCCGGCTGGGAATGACCTCAGCAGTCTCCTGCTTCGGCCTTCCAAGTATGCTCTCAACCACGAGCGGTTCGTCAGCCCGAGCCAGCAATGACCGCAATTGGGGGGAATTCATCCCCGCTTCGAGCGGCCGAACCTCGGCGCCGAATTCCCGCAGCCACCCCACAAAGAACGCATCATATCCGAGCCGGGCCGTGATTTCCAGAGCGCGCTTCAGGCTGGCCCTGATATCGTCTTGGGCTTGGTCCGTGCGCTGTTGGGCAATCGCCAGAAGGAAATACGCAGCCGCAGCCTTCTGATCCGGCTGGAAAGTCTCGTAGGTGTTTTCATGCTCAGGCTTTAGGATCTCCAGAACCAGCTCCGGATGACCCATGGCAAGATAGATTGCCGCGTTCTGCACCCGTAGCGGCCGGGTCTCCAAGGACGATTTACCCAATCGGGCAGCCTCGCGCACATGCCATTGCGCCTGGGCGTAGTTCGCCTGCAAGCGTTCCAATTCAGCCAGGCCGAGATGGGTATCCATGCTAGACGTGCCCGCAGGCTCTGAGCCGGCCTGCGCCTGGGCCTCTGCATATTTCTCGGCTGCCCGATCCTGTTCGCCGATGTCGCGCAACAGGTCACCCTGGCCGTTCAGAACGTCAACCAGGAAGGCCCGCCAGCCGCTTTCGCGCGCCGCCTGTAGGGCCTGCTCGTAAAGCTCCCAGGCCCGGGCGTAGTCGCCTTTGATATAATGCAAATAGGCGGCGTTGTTGCCGCATACTGCCTGGTCGCCGCGATTGCCGTGAACCTGTGCGCTCAGTTGCAGCGCTTCGAGGTATGCGCTCTCCGCCTGCTGGATGCGGCCGTTCGTGATGCAAATGTAGCCGATGTCCGTCAACGCGGCGATTAGCTCATGAACTGTGCGGTCGCCGGACTCGCCTTGTAGGAGCGTTCGCAGCCCGGCCGCCGACGAACTCAATCGCTCCAAGGCTAGATCGATATGGCCAAGATAGTGATTGGTGATGCCTTCCAGCCGCTCGGCCTGAAGCGCATGATAGACGGAAACATCGTGCTTACCCGCCAACTCCTTCGCCTTCAAGGCCAGATCCAGCCCGACCTGATACTCTCCCATGAAACGCTGCAGCATGCCGCGCGTGACCAGCAGGTTGCACAGGTTCTCGTAGTCTTGTTTTTCCACAAAGACCGGCTCGGCGACATCCAACAGCGGCAGCGCTTCTTCATGCTGGCCTCTGTTGATCAGGCTCTTGGCGCGATTGAGAAGAAGGTCGGGCGCCAGATGAAGCGTTTGCGGCACGCTCGCTAAGCGGCGATGCCATTCATCAAGCAGGTCCTGCCGGCCGGATGTATACGCCCACTTCGCCGAGCGGTTGATCAACTCGGCTGCAATTTCAACCGCGCCGGCTGCAAACCAATGCTGAATGGCGGCTGCCGTAGCGCCCGTCCGCTCAAACCATTCAGCCGCCCGGGCATGGTAGCGCTGCTGCGTGCCGCGCTCGAGCAAAGTGAATTGTTCGAGCAGAAATTCGCGGAAAAGCTGATGGTAGGAGTAGCTGTCCCGCTCCTGATTATCCCGCTGGGCGATGAAAAGATTCCGGTCGAATAATTGCCGCACGTAACCTTGGATGTCGGATTTGTTCAGGAGGTAACCAGCCTGCTCCAAAGTGAACTCATCCACCAGAGAAGTCACCGTTAAGAACCTGACAAGCTCCGCATCCAGCTGTCCAAGCAGTTCATCCCGGAAATACTCAAAGACCTGTTCCTGGGCGCTCATCAGGCGCAGCGGCTGGGTCGTCGCGATCTCGTCTTGAAGCACCAGCATGGTGGCCAGTGGCCAGCCGTCCGTGGTGCGGGTTATGGCATCCACTTCGATCTGGGATAACGCACGATGGAACGAGTGCCGGGAGAGATCGCGCACTTCCTGAGACTTGAACTTCAGATCTTCAGCCGCCAGGATCGCGATCTCTTGATGAATGAACAGATGCGCAGTTGGAATACCGTATACGCTGCGGCTGCTCACCACCAGCCGCAATTGTTCGGGCAGGGCGGCCAGGAGCGACTCCATGAACTGGACAATAGCAGGCTGCTGGCTGACCAGATGATAGTCATCCAGTACCAAAAGTGTGTAGTTGTCCACACACTCGATGACCGCATTAATGAACTGCGCCGCGGCTGCGTCGGGCGTCAGATCGGGCTTGGCGGGGCCGATCTCCGGAAAGCATTCCCTGAATCGGGGGTAACTGTTTTCAATAACCCGAATCAGGTATTCAAGGAAAAGGGAAAGGTGGTCGTCTTCGGGGCCGATCTGATACCAGCACACGACCATCTCAACGTCCGCGATGAAACTCTGCAACAGCGTGGTTTTGCCGTAGCCGGCCGGCGCACACACAAATATCAGACGGCGGTGCACATGTTCATGGAGCAGATCCAGAAGCCGAACTCGCTTGAGGATTCGGGCTCGCTGAGTCGGTATCTGCGTCCGGGAAAGTTTGATAGGCATGAAGGGCAAAGAAGACTTATGGCCTTGAAAAGGAAGTTGTCCGCGGGACATAGCCAGGGCCAGGAGAAAGCGCCACACCCTCGGATGATTTTGCGAATTATACCCAGCCAGTCGATGTTTTCCGAGACAGGAATAACCCGACCCCGATGCTGGCAGGAGCGCTGGCCCAGCGGATGACCCCCGGGCGCCTGAGAACTGCTCGGCCGCTATAGAGCACCTGCCGATGCTCCTTATTCCTCCAGGATAACCCTCGCCATCATGGCAGCCACCGCCCGATAGGTGGTCGAGTCTTCGCTCAGATCCACGAGGGGTATCCCGCCGAGGTCGTACTCCCCGATCTCTGCATCTTCAGGGATTCCCCCGAGGAATTCGATATCCATCTTCCCAATACGTTCCAATAGTTCCGTTGGAGCATGGCCCGACACTCGATTGAGGATCAGGTAAGCGTTTTCGATTTCGATATCCAGCTCGTGCCGAAAGCCGGCGATGCGCTCCGCCGCCGCCAGCCCGCGCTGGGTCGGATCGGAGACGATCAGCAGATGCTGCACGTTGCGGGTGGTGCGGCGGCTGAGGTGTTCCATACCGGCCTCATTATCGATCACCACGTATTCGTAAGAATTGCTGATGCCGTCCACGACTTCGCGCAGGTTGTGGTTGACCGCGCAGTAGCAGCCCGGCCCTTCCGAACGCCCCATGGCGATCAGGTCAACGCGCGGGCTTTCCGCCAGAGCAGCCTGCACCTCGTACGTCAGGTGATCGCGCTTGCTCATCCCGCCCCGCATCGCCCCCATGGCGGCGCCCCCGACCTTCAGCGATTCCTTCACCTTTGTCAGCATGTCCTCGCGAATGTCGCCCACCGTCCAACCCAACTCCAGCCCCAAAACCATGTTCAGGTTGCTGCTGGGGTCGGCGTCGATTGCCAGCACCGCTCCCTGCTTGTTCAACGCCAGATACTTGATGACCATCGCCGCGACGGTCGTCTTGCCCACCCCGCCCTTTCCGGCCAGCGCAATCGTCGTGGTCATGTCGGCTGCTCCACCGTGATTCTGTCGAGCGCGGCGGCCAGCCGCAGCGCGCCCTCCCGCAACACGGGCACATGGTCGTAGACCGGCTCTGCCGCCAGGTCGGCGGTGAGCACCCCGCCATCCTCCGGCAGCCAGCCCAGCAGCGGGATGCCCGGCGACTCCGCCTCCAGGAACGCCGCCTGTTCAACTGAGGAAACTTTGTTCCCGACCAGCCACAGACGGTTCAGACCGATATCCTCGGCCAGGGTGCGTATCTGCGCCGCCGTGCCCAGACTACGGCGGGTGGGCTCCGCCACCACCAGCATGGCGTCCACGAAATCCGCCGTAGCGCGGCCCAGATGTTCCACGCCGGCGTACATATCCAGGATCAAGACATCATCCTGGCGAAAGAGCAAGTGCGTGAACAACGCTTTGAGCAGTGCGCTCTCCGGGCAGATGCAACCCGAGCTGCCGGTCTTCACCGCCCCCATCTCAAGCAATCTGACGCCGCGATGCATGATGCTGAATTCCTCAGGGATATCATCCACACGCGGGTTGAGGGTGAAGAAACCCCCAACTGTACCGGGCTTCGCGCCAGTTCGCTCCTCAATCAATTCCCCCATCTCTGCTATGGGTGTCAGGCCACTGCGCAGTGCCGGCGGGATGCCCAGCGCATCCGCCAGGCACGGCGCCGGGTCGGCGTCCACCGCCAGCACCGCCCGCCCTGCCTCCGCGTAGGCTTGTGCCAGCAATGCGGCCAGGGTCGTCTTTCCGACTCCGCCTTTTCCGGTGATAGCGATCTTCATTGATTTCTCCTTGGCCGGAGATGTCAGGCCGGGACCAATTTCGGTTCAGGCGGGTTTTCCGGCGAGGTGGGCCGAGGCGGTTTGATGCCTGCCAACTCGACAAGTCGCGGGATGATCTTCTCCCAACCCACCGCCATAATGTGGATGCCGCTGATCTCTTTGAATTTCCGGACGCCTTCGATGATTTCCAGAGCGATCTCGACCCCAACGTCTTCAGCCGCATCCCCCGCCTCAGCCAACCGCCTGCGCAGCGCTGCCGGAACGGTCACGCCCGGCACGGACTCGTGCATGTATTCGGCCATCTTGAGCGTCTTGAGGGGCGTGATGCCGGCCAGGATGAAGACCTTATCCAGAATATTTCTTTTGGCGAGGGCGTTCATCCATTCCTCGAATCCGCCCAGGTCGAAGACCAGATTCGTCTGGAAGAACTGCGCCCCGGCATTGATCTTCTTGTGCTCGCGGATGGCCTGAAAATCCGGCCGCGAAGCATACGGGGAAGCTGCCGCGCCCAGAAAATACTGCGGCGGGTATTTAATCTCGCGCCCATCCAGGTACTTGCCTTCATCCCGCATGCGCCGCAGGATCCACAGCGTCTGCACGGAATCGATATCGAGGACGTCCGAGCGACCGATGGGCGGCGGCCCCATGCGGGCGCTGTCGCCCGAAAGGCACAGGATGTTCCTGACGCCCAGCGCGGCCGCCCCGATGACTTCGGATTGCAGTCCCATGCGGGTGCGATCACGAGCCGCGATCTGCAGCACCGGCTCAAAACCATGCTCGATGGCGATTTTGCTGCATGCCAGGCTGGACATGCGCGGCGTGGCAGAGGCGTTGTCCGTGAAGTTGATGGCGGCGACATAATCGCCCACCATTTCCACGTTTTTGCACAGCAAGTTGGTCGAGACGCTCATTGGCGGCGCCACTTCGGCCGTGACCACGAATTCCCCGCCGCGCAGCCGGCGCTCCAGCTCGGAGACCGGCTCACCATATCCCGGTGCATGGTAGACGGCATCGCCCTGCCACCACTCCGGCTGGCGTACTGGACGGAAGACCGCGTCCCACACCAGCGTGCGCCGCACCGCGTCACGCGAGGTCAGTCCGCGCGCCACGCGCCCTGCTCCCACTTTTCGCACCTGGCCAAAGACATCCCCCCATGTCTCGGTGCCCACGCGGTCCCAGTCCAGCGGCGGCAGCACTTCCAGCAGCAATTCCTCGCGATGCAGTAGCGAGGCGCGCTCGTAGATCTTGTACCACATGCACGGCCGGCTGGGATCCACATAGCAGCGCTCCGGGGTCGAGCCGCCGCACGGCCCGTTGCGGGAGCCTTTGGGGCATTCCATCGGACAGATGAACGCCGTCTCTTGCAGTAGGCAGTTCCCGCACATCCGGCAGCCAAACAGCGGGCCTTTGACGGCGCGCTCAATCGCTGCCAGCAACCGCTTCCCCGCCGGCTCGCGCTTGAACGGATAAAACGCCGGCTGCCATCTTCTACCGGGCGTAAGACCTGGCATATTCACACCTCACTTGTCCGCGGCAGGAGTCGCTTGCACCCTCCCGCCGCGGATAGCCATTACAGGTTGGGCAACAGATAGTCGTAAGCGCTCAGGGCAGCCTTAGCCCCCTCGCCGATCGCCACCAGCACCTGTTCGGCAAAGATGTTCGTGACGTCGCCGGCCGCAAAGATGCCGGGGGCGCTGGTCCGGTTCAGGCTGTCAATCATGATGTGGCCGTTCGCGTCCAGATCCACCAGACCCTTCACGAACTCGGTGTTCGGCAGCAGTCGTCGTTCCACAAACGTACCATCCGCTTTAATTTCCTTGAGCTTGCCGTCCGGGCCTTTCACGATAACCCGGTCCGCATAACCATTGCCGAGCACCTCGGTGACGCGATGATTTTCGAGGATCGAGACGTTCTTTGTCCTGCGCAGTTTCCTGCCCAGATCGGAATCGAGCACCGCCTTGTCCGGCCCTACCAGATGGACGCGTTGGGCAACTGTAGCCAGCTCCGCCGCCGAGCGCAACGCCAACTCGCCTTCGCCGATTACCACCGTGGTCTTGTCAATGAACAGCGGCGCGTAGCTGAGCGCTGAATAGCAAAGACCGCGCGAGACATACTCGCGCTCACCGGGCACATCCAGCCAGAGTTGGCGCGTGCCGGAGGCGACCAGCAACGCCCGCGCCTTGAGTTGCTCACCCGCGCGTGTGCGAACAACGAAGTTGTCTTCCCTCTTTTCGACACTTTCGACCCCATCCAGGTGGTGGGCGAACTCAAGGTATTCAAGTTCGTTCCGGAATTTCGTCACCACTTCCAGTCCCCGAATCACCTGGTAATCTTCCACCCACGGGAGTTCCAGGCGGAAATTGGTCTTACCGCCCAGGTCCTTGCTCACCAGCATGACCTTCAGCCGCTTGCGGATGGCATAGATTGCCGCGGTGAGGCCAGCCGGGCCGCCGCCAATGATGATTAGATCCAACATGCTGCACCTCTCGCTTTCTTGTCTACCCCTGGGCTTCGGGGGGCGGGGCGATAAACCCCTCTTCCATCATCACGTGGGTTTGTTCGCGTGAGCGTTTGATGATTGTCATGGCCTGTTCAAGCAACTGGTCATAGGACCATTCTAGGCCAGCCAGACCCTGCTCCTGCGCCTTCATCCCCACCGCCGCGGCTTCGCGCGGGAACACTTCCCAATCATCCATATTGGGCAGGATGTGTTCTTCATCGAGCTGGCCGCCCACATGGTCTGCCAGCGCGTAGGCAGCCGCATAGCACATCTCATCTGTGATGGTCTTGGCGCGCACATCCAGCGCGCCGCGGAAGATACCCGGGAACCCTAGAGAGTTGTTCACCTGATTGGGGAAATCCGAACGCCCGGTGGCGACGACCCTGGCGCCGGCTTCCAGCGCCTCCCACGGCCATATCTCAGGCACAGGGTTGGCACAGGCAAACACGATTGCGTCATCGTTCATACCCTTAACCCATTCCGGCAGGATCACGCCCGGCCCCGGTTTGGACAGGGCGATGACCACATCAGCACTCGCCATCGCGGCGGCAATATCGCCCTGCCGACCTTCGGCATTGGTCGTCTGGCATAGTTTCCATTTCTCCAGGTACTCTGCCTTACGCGTTTCGATGTCGGTTCGATGGACACCCAGTATCCCCTTGCTGTCAACCATCAGACACTTGGCCGGATCCACGCCCCAGCCAAAGATCAGCCGGGCGCAGGCCACATTGGAAGCGCCCGAGCCGACAAAGACAATGCGCACATCTTCCTTCTCTTTTTGAACGACCTTCAGCGCGTTGATCAACCCGGCCAGCGTGACGGTGGCCGTGCCTTGCTGGTCGTCGTGCCACACCGGGATCTCGGCTTTAGCCCGCAGTGTATCCAGGATGCGGAAGCATTTCGGCTGCGAAAGGTCCTCAAGATTGACGCCGCCCCAGCCCGGCTGGAGCATCAGTACGGTCTCGATGATCTTGTCGGGATCCTTCGTGTCGATCATGATTGGCACACCGTCCACGCCGCCCAGATATTTGTAGAGCAGGGCTTTGCCCTCCATAACCGGCAGGCCGGCCTTAGGACCGATATCCCCCAGGCCGAGGACGCGGGTTCCATCGCTCACAACCGCCACTGTGTTCCACTTGTTGGTGTAATCGTAGACTTTCCCTGGATCCTGGGCGATAGCCTTGCACGGTTCGGCCACGCCGGGGGTGTACCAGATGGCAAAATCGTTGAAGTCCCGGACCACGCACTTGAGCGTGGTCTCGATCTTGCCCCGATAGTAAGGATGCAGCAACATGGCGTCTGAGGACGGTTTCTTGGCTTTCGCCAGCAGCGCATCGATGTCCACATGTTTCTTGTCCGCTAACATTCTGTTCTCCATTGGCGCTCAGGGCGCGAGGGTGCGCTCAGGACGCCATTTCTTGTTCGAGATACGAATCGGCGTAGATGACCTTGTTGAGCAAGATCTGGACGGTCTTCCAGATGGCAGCTTGCTGCGCGTCGGCCAGGTCGAAATCCTCGGCCCGGGGCTCTTCGGCAGCGGCCGTCCGGTCGCGAAGATTCAGGTACAGCCGCCCCAGCGCGGTGCTCTCATCGCGCGCTTCCAGGATGCGGATGGTCTCTTTGAGATCCTCATCCAGCGGGTCAGCGATCATCATCTTGAGACCAACGCCCATCAACAGGGCGCAGTAGATTCGGTTGATTAGCGGGCGGTTCTCGCGCGGTACCGCGTTCGACACGTTTGACAGGCCCACCGAGATGGCCGGAGACGGATCCCAGGCAAATTGCAACGTGCGAATCGCTTGAATCAATTCCGGACAGTATTCCTGGCAGCCGGATACGGTTAGCACCAGCGGGTCGATGATCAGGTCGCTCATCGGCAGGTCAACTTCCAGAGCGCGGGGAATCAACTTTTCCAGCGCAATGTTTACGCGCTCATCGGCGCCCACAGGTATGCCGCTCTTGCCCATTGTCAAGGCGATCAGACGGGCGTTGTATTTCTTCGCCACCAGTGGGACCTTCTCCAGGCGCTCCTCTTCGGCCGAAGTCGAGTTAATAATTGGCTGGGATTTGTTAATTTTTTTTAGTCCTGCTTCGATGCCAAGGATGTTCGTACTGTCAAAACTGATCGGCACATCGACGACCTGCTCGATGACCCCCACCATCCAGGGGAATACCTCTTCCCCATCTTTCTTGCGCGGCCCGAGGTTGATGTCCAGCGCCTGCGCGCCGGCCTCTACCTGTTTGATGGCCAACTCCTGGAAGAATCGGGCATCCTTCTCTTCCAGCGCGGTCTTTACGTGGGGTGAGATGATATGGATATTCTCTCCAATGATGTACATGACTCATCCTTTCATTTCCTCAGTTCAGCATCCGTTTTGATGCCCGGTGACTCTGGAAAGCCATAGAGGGCCTCCGGGACCAGGTAGTGTGGATAGCGAGAGCGAAGTTGCTCACGCAGTTCGTAGCACAGGTGGCAGGCATCCACGTAGCCAGGTTGGACTTCGAGCTGATAAGTCTCGGCCAACTGGGCGGGGCCGCCCATCAGGAGCGGCCATACCACCGGGTGAGTTTCCGGGTCGTAGGCGGCCAGAATGTGCCGCAGGCGGGTATCGCGGATATTGCCGATGACCAGACCCTGGCAGATATGCAGATTCCCATACGGGTCAAGGTGCATGCGCCTCGGATTGACAAGGTCCTCATGTTCACAGGCCGTGAAACGCAACCAGGAGCGTTTGGCCATCCCGGGCGTCATCTTCACTGCGGCGCGTCCGCGATACATCACATCGCCGGGTTGCTGGTCTTGCAAAGAGGGCGCTTCGGTATACAGGATTGCCACCTGAATGCCCATCTCGTGAGCGATGTCCTTAAGGAGACCGGTTGCCAATCCCATGTTGTCGTGCAGGGAATCCCGGGACACCTCCAACTGGTCCAGTCCCGCGGCGGCCAGCGGCACAAGGGTTTCCCGTACATGTTCCGCCGAGGTCACCCAGAAGCCATTGGTGACGATTCCCGCCCAGAAACCCATCCTCTTGGCAATCCGTACCGATTCCGCCAGAAGCTCCTGATACAGGAAGGGCTCGCCGCCTTCAAAATAGATCGTCTCCAGTCCCGGAATTTCCGCGGCCTGCCGCAGGGCCTCCTGAATCTGCTCGACGCGGAACACTGCTTGCTGATGGGGGCTGCCCCACACGAAACAGTGGTCGCAACTCCGGCTGCAGCGCAACGTGAGCAGGAAATGCAGGCCAGTGAGCTTCACGGCGCTCGTTCCTTTTCCTGAGGTCGCGCCAGCTTTTGCGCGACGGATGGGAAGCGGCTCATATCCGTATGAGGTAAGAAGAGCGCTGAAGTGAACGCTTCATAGAAGGTGTTGTCAGCCGAGAGTTCCAGGTAGGTCATGCGGGCGGCGATGTCCGCGATTTTCTGCCGCGCTTTCCGGTCGATCAGCGCCAGATAGGCGCCCTGTACCGATGTATTGCCAAGAAATTTGAATTTCTCCCAGGCAACGTCAGGAAACAGGCCAATCTCGATGGCCTTTTCGACGTTGATATACTGCCCAAAAGATCCGCCAACCAGAACCTGTTGCGCCTCTTCCAGCGGCATGCCCACGCTCTCCGCCAACACGCTGAAGCCGGCGTAGATGGCGGCCTTGGCGCGCAGCAGGTTATCCACGTCAACGTGGTTGAGAACAATATTCTCCCCATGGACGGTATCCTCCGCCCACACCAGCACGTACTCCGCGCCATGTTCTCCCATCTGCAGCCGAGGGTGTTCAATGCCCACGTTGACGTTCCCGGCTTTGTCCAGCAGGCCGTTCAAGAACAGTTCGGCGATGAGCGAGATCAGCCCGCTGCCGCACAGGCCGCGCGGCTTGCCCCCGCCGATTACCCGGCAGGTCGGCTCCAGCGTTTCTGAACTGATCCAGACTTCCTCGATGGCGCCTTTGGTGGCGCGCATACCGTCCCGCACGCCGGCGCCTTCAAACGCCGGTCCGGCCGAACAGGCGCAGGCAATGAGCCATTCCCGTGAGCCGAGCACGATTTCCCCATTGGTGCCCACGTCGATGAACAGGCTGGTTGTCTCGGCATGCTCCAACCCGGAAGACAACGTCCCGGCGGTGATGTCGGCTCCTACGTAACTGGCGACGCCCGGAAGACAATCCACCGTGGCGCGGGGGTGAATCTCCAGGCCGATTTCGGCCGCGGTCAAAGGCGGGGGCTGGTTGACGACCGGCACAAATGGCGTAAGACGGATGCTGGCAGGCGGGATCCCGAGCAACAGATGTAACATCGTTGTGTTGCCGCTCACCGCCGCCTTGACGACGTGTTCCGGCCGGGTACGCGCCCGCTGGCAGACGGTATCGACCAGTCCGTTGATCGTTTGCAGGACGAGCTGACGCAGTTCATGGCCGCCATCGTTCTTGCTGGCGTAGATGATGCGCGCGATGATGTCTTCACCGCGGCGTATCTGCTGGTTATATTCGGATGCCTGGGCCTTCACGTCGCCTGTTAGCAGATCCACCAGCCACACGGTCACCGTCGTCGTGCCGATATCCACAGTGATTCCGTAAAGCGGCATTTCATCAGTTTCCGGCGGGCCGATGTCCAACAGCCGTGCATTGCCGTTCTGAACAGGTTGATCGAGTACGATGACAACGCGCCATCCCGATGCGCGCAGGATTACGCCGAGCCGCCTCAGCAGGTTGAGGTCAGCCGAGATATTCCCAATGCTCGCCTGCCGCCGGAGCGCGCCCAGCAGGCGGCTCCAGTCATCGGTCTGGTCGTCAGTGCTGGGCGGCGCGATATCCAGATGGATGCGCCGGATGGTCTGACTACTTTGGGGATCATAGCCTTGCGGCAGCGAAACCGCTCCAGCAGTCCGGTCACTGGTTAGGTGTCGGGTGAGTTCTTCCTGGGGGGGAATCGAAATCTCAGCGTCGCCCTCCACCACAGCCTGACAGGCCAGCACATAGCCCGCTTCCAGGTCGGCCTCGGAAAGCCGCAATGTGCTACGCGCCCGGATTTCCCCCGAGCACACCTGCGCCACGCACCGGCCACAGCGGCCCTGTCCACCGCAGGGCTGCACCAGGTCAATCCCGGCCCGCGCCACGGCCTCACTCAGTAGCGTCCCGGTAGGCGCCTCAGTGACCCGGCCTTGCGGACTGAACCGAATGGTGTGACCGGCCATCCCAGATCACCCTAGAGGAGTACCTGCTTCATGTAGGCGGGGAGGTCAACAGCCTCGCGCGGGCCGACTTTTACCTCCCAATCCGGGAGTTCTTCTTCCAGCTCGCCAGACAACACCGCCACTTGCCCCGGCAGCACGATGCGCCGGCGCGTTACCTTACCTGCCACCTCAAACCGTTTGACATCTTTGGCAATGCGCTCGGCGTCGAATTTGCCGGCCGCCCAGGCAGTCAGCACGCTCATCCCTTCAGCGTCCGCCACCACCAGCCAGGCGGGCATCCCGGAACTCTCCACTTCGTTGGCAACGCTGAAATAAGTGATGCTGAAATTGGTAGTGACCAGCACCGGACTTTCCGGAGTGGGGTTGTTGAACTCGTACAAACCCGGCTGCACCTGGATCGGTTTTTGCGGATCGGTGTAGATGTTCTCTCGCAACGCCAGCAACGGGTAGAACGCCTCGGCTGAAAAGTGGTCAAGCACGATAAACCCTGCGTATTTGGCAATGGCCTGCGCGGCCAGCATGGCCTCCTTTACGAGATCATCGCATTCCCCCGGAAATGCGATCAGCGGGAAACCCAGCGGGCGGAAATTATGCTTGATTGCAAGCCGGCGGATCTGGGTAGCGCGCGCCAGCGACTCACTGAAATCGCGCGCAGCGGGATCGATCACCAGGTCCATCACGCCCTTATCTTTGGCCTTCTGAGTGAGGTCGGCCAGCCCTTCCAGCGTCGGGGCGACCACCGCCAGCGGCGCCTTGTGCTCGGCGGCCAGTTCGGTCATGGCCTCCCAGTTGGTTTCGTCGGCGGCATAGAGCAGCGGATTTTCACCATCTATGGCGCGCAGGCCCGCCGCTATCATGGCAGCGTCCCGGCTCATCAAAATTAATGGTCGCCGGGTATTCTGCCGCACGGATGCTACTGTCTCTGCAAAGGCCTCCTTGTCACCCCGGCAGGCTTCGACGGCGAAACCGTCGACGGTCAGATCCATGCCCACATAGCCCACACGGTAAGCATCAACCGCCCTAACGACGCCGATGAGCGCTGCGGACTCCATATCGTCCCGCAACCGCACGAACAGACCCGGCTTGTGGTAAAAGGTCTTTTCGTGGCGGAACAGGGCGATCTCGTTGCCGGCCTGGATGGAATTTCCATTCGCCTTAATCTCGATCAGCCGAACGGGCGGTTCAGCCGACTCTGCCAGTCGGGCTTTCGATTCTTCCGACACATGAGGGCAAGCGGAGAGTTCAACCTGTTTGGCGGCCAGCTTCATGGCGAAGGCCAGGCAGGTGGGGAACTCGCAGTCCTTGCAGTTGGTTTGCGGTAGCAACTTGTAGATCTCGATTCCACTGAGCGCCATGAGCGATCTCCTTGGGTTAAGCAGCCTGGGCGATGGATGCCAGGTCCTGAATGGCTAGTCGCACGCGGCGCAGACTTTCCGGGTGCCTCAGGATCACCAGGTCGGCTCCGGCTTCCAGCAGCGTGACAGCCGTGAGTGTTTCCCATTGGATGCCGCGCTCAGTCCACTCCCCCCACGCAGACGGGACATCCGCGCCGACCTTGGCCTCCTTGGTCTTCCAGCTCTCAAAGCCCACACTCACCGTCATCGGGTTCTGGGTCATCGAGTCGCCCTGCAGCGCCGCCAGGCGCAGCCGCTCCATCACGGAATATCCGTACTCAATGCCGTAGCCCAGCGCGCCGCAGGTCGGGTCCATCAGGATGCGGTCAGGGGGCAGGCCCATATCGGTGATGAGGATGTTCAGTTGCTTGGAAAGGTTCACATCCATGGGCGCCCGCGCCACCACTAGGTGGTCATTCGCCAGCGCCGCCGCCACGATAGTCCGGTAGTTCTTGTCCTCGCAAATTCCTAGGGCCAACCGCTCGCCTTTGGTGGCTTCGGCCACCGCCACCAGCAGTTCGTTGTCTGCCTCGGCTTGGCCAGGGCCGTAGACCATCAGCGGCAGGCTGCTGGACTCAAGGACTTTCCGGGTCGCAGCCACGGCCATTTGCGGCGTGGTCGGGTTCCCCTGCGCGTTGGTGAGGCTGAGCGAAAGCTGCAGGAGGTCTGCACCCTGCTCTTCGGCAGCCCTGGCCCAGACGGCCGGGTCGTCCGCCGCCCCACCCCATACATCGAGCACTACAGCCGACCAATCGTCCGGCCTCCGGTCGCGCAACTCGAACGCGATCTGGGGTGGATGCGGCATGGGAGCTTCGAAATTCATGAACGGGAGCGTCGATGCGCCCCCCAAGGTCACGGTCTTCCCCCGGCTCCCACCCTGCTCGCTGGTCGCGCCCAGCGTCACGGTCCTGATCTTTCCGGGCCATTTGTCTTTGGGAATCTCAATCGGCATGCTGCCTCCTATGGTTCATCACGCGGCCGGACGGTCTATCCGTCTTCCATCTTGTCCGGCCCGCTTGCCTTCCGCCGCGCCGTATCCCTGCGCCGGATGAACGAATCGAGCGGCAATTCACGTTTGGCTTGCAGTCCCAAGTCGCTCAGGTCGTCCAGGCCAGACTGGGCCGCCATGTGCCGCAGGAAATGCCGATATGTGAGCACAGCCGCGGGATACTCCCAACCACCGGCATGATGCATCTGGTACACAACCCGCACGTGTCGGTCGCGCATGATTTGGGCCGCGGCTTCGAGCGGTATATCCGGCGGGACCCGGGGAATCTCTTCGCGCAGCAGATCGCCGGCTTGCAAACCGGCATAATCGCCAGCGATGTAAGCCTCCAGGAGATCATCCTGGGTGACGATGCCCAGGCAGTGCCGGTCGGTGTTCAGCACAGCCACCGCCTCGACATCCCCTTCCAGGAACACCCCCACCAAATCGGCAAGCGGGGTATCCGGCAGGCAGGTGACGACCCCAACCTTCATCAGGTCGCGCACCAATTTCCTGTCTGTGCGGTTTTCTTCCATACCAGTTTCCCTGTATCGCTTAGAAAATCGGTGGCAGCAGCAGCGCCGGATGGTTGTGTTCCTCCAGCCAGGCCATCAGATCTTCTACGGTTGCAGCGCTCTTTCCATCTGCGATGCGACCGATCAGATCCGGGTCGCCCTCCCGTTCCGCTACAGCCTGTAGTTCTTCGGCCATGGTTTCCTTGAGGATGCTGCTCATCCATACCACCCGCTTGAACCCGCCGTCCGCGGAGATGAACTTGGGGCTGACCAGGTAAAATTTGCCCACGCCCATCACGCCCGGGGTTTGCAGGCCGCCGCCGGCGATGCCCGCCAGAGTCGAGAAGGTCATTCCGGCCGGCGTCATGCCGATGTCCTCGCGGTTCACGACCATTACGCCGTTGGCCTCGGGGATGAGCATCACAATGCACTCGAAACAGCCGCAGGCCGTCATCGGGTTTTCCATGATCGAGTACATGGCGACTTCGCTGACCACGCCATGCGAACCGACCTTGGCATACTCGTTCGTCCCCTCCCAATAGCCTTTCGCCAGGTCAAGTTGTTTCCCAAGCCAGATGGGCTGGTTGGGACCGGTGGGGTTGATGCTGAACGACGCCTTGCAATCCAGCCAGTTGTAGGCCCCGCACAGCCCCAACCGCTCCGGACTGACGATGCACACATGATCCGGGGCGAACGACTGGCAAAGCGTGCAGGAATAGAACTCTTCCACTGCGTTGTCGGTCAGGTCAGCGAGGCGCTTGTTGCGGAAGTCGTACGACTCACGCGCCCTCGCCAGCCAACTTTCGATCTCGGTTTTGTCGGTATAGAGCGTGATCTGCACCTTGTCCACTATGGCGCCAAAATCGGCGTGGAAGCGGGCATGCAGGATCTTGCCAAAGTGTTCCAGGCCAAAACCCTTTTCTGCCGCCGCGTTGGAGAGACGAATCCAGGTAATGTCGCGCTGGCCGATGTGCTGCACACCTGACGCGCCGTTAATGAAATAATGAATCTGGCGCTCGAGCACCGGCTCGAAATCTTTTTGCATTTCGCGTCCGGCCACCTGGATGACGATACCGAGGTCCATGGTTCCCTGCGCCTCGACTGTTTCGATGCCGGGGCCCACCACATCGATGCGGCCATCCACAATCTCGTCGAGATCGGCCATCTGGAGATACTCGAAGGCGCGCGAATTCTTGCCGCCGAATTCAATCCGCATGTCCGCCCGGCGAACGACCTCGCCCTCGAACGCCGAGCCGTAAGGCACCGGCACCGGGACATCGGCCACGCGAACTTTAACGCCACGCACTTCGATGCACTTCTGCACCAGCCGCTCTGCCCGCTCCAGGTCGTCGGCGCCTTCGATCTCGTTGAAAGGCATGCTGACCACATGCTCGTACTGGGTCACGCCGGTCGGCAGGATCTGCGGGATGACCGTATCCGCGATCACCGGGAACCCGAAGTTAATCGCCCCGGCGGCGGCGGCGTACTTCAGGTCGTCCACCTCGCCCAGCGCCAGTACGAATGCAAACACTCGTTCACGGTTATAGAGCAGGATGTCGCGCGCCCGGCCGGCTTTGAGCCCGCCAAACGTGAGCGCCGAGCGGGTGGCAAAACCCAGGGCATAGATGGCGCTGATGGTGTCTGTGCCGAACGGGACGGTATAGGTGTCATAGCCCAGTTCCACACCCTCTTCGATCAACTGGTGGATGATGCTGCGTCCATTCACATTGCCTGAGAGGAAAGTCAGGATATTGCGACGCTGAAGTTCACGCACCAGTTTCACTGCGACTTCATTGGATTTAGCCGCGCCAACGATGGCTGCGAATCCCGGCATGCGCCCATCCACCAGCTGGATGCCCCACGACCGCAGCTGGATGTCATCGATCGGGCCATTGAGATGGCCGTCCTTGCCGTTGGCTCCGGAACCATTGTCCGGGCTGGTGAAGGCTGTCCCCCCGGCCAAGTGAAAGCCCGGCATGGACTCCGGCTGATCGCCATAGACGAAACGAATAGCCTCAATCGCCTCGGCGGCCAACAGGGTGGCCATGCCGCTGTCGAGAGTCTCACCCAGGTAGGGTGTCCAGGTATCCGCTGACGGCAATGGATGCAGCAACTGGCGGGCGTGGTTCAAGACCGGCCCAAGCTGGTCGAGCCGTGACACTTCCTGCCCGGTCATGCCCAGAATCAGCGGCAGGTGATAGGCGGTGTTGGGAAACTCGACCTTCGTCTCCCCGCCCTTTTCGGTCAACGCCCGATCGAGCATCCATTCGGCTTCAGCTACCAGTGCGCTGGCGCCACGGATGGCGCGAGTGGCAATGTAACGGGACATCGTTCCTCCTACTCCACCGCGCCGTAAAGAGCCGCACGCTTCTCGGTGAAGGGTAATTTTTCCAATTCCAGCATCTGCGTATCCCCGCTGCGCCCGAACTTCTCGGCCTGGTAGGCAGGCAGGCCCAGGGCGGCGCGCTTCTTGTCGATGTGTTCCAGGGCTCTCCTCACCATCTCATCCGGGTCGGAGACGAATTCCAACTTCCCACCAAAGAGCTCCTCCCATCCTTCACTGAGATACTTCAACACCAGTTCGCTGTCGGCCACCCGGTCGGGCATGCCGCTAACCGGCGAAGAGCCGCCGAATATAACGTAAGCACCGGAGGCTGCACAGTAGGCCGCGATAGATAACGCCTTTTCGCTCATCCACTCCGGCGCAATGCCTACGGCTGGCACGTCGTCGATATCGTCGCCCAGCCCGCCCTCGGCTACCATCTCTGTGAGTACAGTGAGGATGCGGGTGTTATCCACGCATGACCCCATATGCAACACGGGTGGGATGCCGATCGTCTCGCAAATCTCTCGCAGCCCCGGCCCGACCTGGTCGAGGCCCGCCTGACCCAGCATCAATCCCTGTTTGGCCGAGGCGATGGCGCCGCAACCAGTCTCGACGAGCAAGACATCTTGCTTGAGCAATTCCCTGGCGACATGGATGTGCAGGTAATCCTGTTGGCTGCGCGGGTTGTTGCAGCCGACGATGGCGGCCACGCCGCGAATGCGGCCGGACATGATCGCATCGTTGAGCGGCCGGAAAGACGCACGGTAAGTCCCGCCGAGCATGTAGCGAATGTACTCATGCGAAAAGCCTGGCACCAGCCGTTCCTGCACGTTGGGGATCTGGGTCTTGCCACGGTTCTTATAGTTGTCGATCGCTGCCCTGAGAATTTCTTTGGCGATCGAATAGGCCCTGTGTTCGTCGAATTCCATGTGCGTCGCGCCGGTAATGCGCACCTTGGGCGACGTCGTGATGATCTTCGTGTGGAAGTTTTCCGCCAGGGCCACCAGTGCTTGCATGATGCATTGGACATCCACCACCATGGCTTCCACCGCGCCGGTGAGGATCGCCAGTTCCTGGTGCAGGAAATTCCCCGCCGCCGGGATTCCCTGGCGCATGAGGATTTCATTGGCCGTACAGCAGATCCCCGAGAGGTTGATACCCTGCGCGCCGGCCGCCCGGGCATATTCCTGGATCTCCGGGTCGAGCGAAGCGGCTACGATCATCTCGCTGAGCGTCGGTTCATGGCCATGCACGACCACATTGACCATGTCTTCTTTCAGTACGCCAAGGTTGGTGCGCCCGACCAACGGCGCGGGCGTGCCGAACAGGATATCCGAGATATCCGTAGCGATCATGCTGCCGCCCCACCCGTCCGCCAGCGCGGTGCGCATGGCATGCCGGAGGATGTGCTCCGGGTCCTGGTCGTCGCCGATGTGCGTGCGGTGCAGGGCCTCCACCACTTCCCGGTCCACACCGCGCGGCACCACCTTCAGATCTTGCCAGAGCGCCAGTCGCCTGGCGGGGGCGTTCTTCGTAATCAGGATTTCACCACGCTGCTGGCCGAACTGGGCGATATACAGATCCGCCAACTCATTGGCGATCTCTTCTGTTGTGCGCCCTTCCAGCGGGATTTCGTAGCGCGCCGCGACCGCGTGCAACTTGGCGACGTCGCGTATCTGGTACCCCTCGGCCTCCCCATTCGCGACGGCCTTGAGGGTGAACGCCATATCGCGGCCATGGTCCGAATGCGCCGCTGCGCCGGCCGCGATTGCCCGGCTCAAGTTGCGGGCCTGAATCGTATCGATGGTTGCGCCGCACACTCCGGTCTGGCCCTCTTTTGTCAGTCGGCATGGTCCCATGCCACAGATCTTGCAGCACATGCCGGCTGCCCCGATGTTGCAGGGAGTCATTTCTTCTGCGCGACTGAATGCTGTACCCACACCGATCTCCGCGGCGCGGATCAGCATCTCCTGCGCCGCCGGGTCGATGCTGAATTCCTCAGGTGTGCGCTTCGATTTGGGCATGGTTCACTCCTCGGCCGCAGGTTCTTTAGCGGGAGCGGTTTCCCGCCAGGGCCACAGCGAACGATCCACTGGGGGGAGTTCCTGCGCAAAGCTGATATCCAGGCGGGTTTGCCCATAGGCTGTGCTGTGACGGAACAATCCGTCCCGGCCAGTCTGCGCCGAAGACTCAGGTAAAAGGCTTTCCTCTACGGTCGGCAGGTCTCCCAGGTACCCGGCTGCGTCCAACGCCTCGCGAATAGCCTGTTCAGAGGTCTTCTTGGGGTTGAAAGTGACTTCAAGGGAATGAAAAGCGCTGCTGGCGTATATCTCTGATACCCCCTGAATCTGATCGAGAATTCTCCTCACTTTCAATACGTGATGGTCAGCATACATTCGGGGTACGGCAAACACGGTTGCTTTCATGGGTGCGCACTCCTCGCAAAACTCTTCAGTTCAGAGGCCAGACATGGACGTCCGCCCGGCCCTGATCCGCTCGCCTGCCGGCCAGGTTACGGCAATTGCGGTCTGGACGCCCTTTGCATCGCGCACGAAAAGAGCGTCATCCAACTCCTTACCATCGTTGATGAGAAGCAAAGGACAGTCAAGTGACAACTGTCCTCACAAAGCAAGGATAGCCGTCATTGGCATGGCCTTCTGTTTCCTCTGGCGATCTCCGGCCCTGCGCGCCCAGGCGATGCCCGGGAATCGGTCTTTCGGTGTTGCGCTGCGACCCAGGCGTTCAGGTGACACAGCGCCAGATCCTTCGCCTCTTGCACCGCCTCCGCCACCGGCAACGAAAGCGCCTCCGAGAACTCAAAGTCGGGTTCGATCTCCACCCCTACCACCCAGACTTCCTCCGGCAGCGGGATGCCTAACCTGCCCCCCACTTCCAAGGCCAGGCGCAGGGAGGTGTCGTGAGCCGAACGGGTGTGGGCCGCCGGGAATTCCTCCAGGGCCGAGAGCGGCTTTGAAGACACGGAGCCAATCGGACTGCCGCCGGAAGAGGCTGCATCGATGACCAGAACCCGGCAATATCCCTCCATCCTCTCCATCAACGCCAGCCCGCCGGTCGAAAGCGTTTCGAACTCCACGCCCGCTTGCTCGCCGCGCGCCTGCCATTCGGTCTGCGCCGCCCGAACCACGTGCCAACCTACTCCATCGTCACCGAGGATCGGGTTGCCTAATCCAATGACCAGAATCTTCTTTTCGTTATCCATCCCCGTTCCTTCACTTGCATCCATCGGCGGCGACAGAACGGCTTCAGCAACGCTGGCGAAGAATCGTCACCAGCTTGCCTTCGGAATCCGTTACTCTGACCTCCAGCGGCATCTGCCCCGGAAGCGAATGAGTGGCGCACCCGAAACACGGATCGTAAGAGCGGAACGCCATTTCGACCCGGTTGAGCAACCCCTCAGTCACCACTTGGCCGCCTGTGATGAAGCTCTGGGCAGCTTTCTTGATTGACATGCTGATAGGAGCATAGTTGTTGGTGGTGCCTACGATCAGATTGACCTTGGTCAGCACGCCGCGCTCGTCGGTCCAGTAGTGGTGGGTAAGCGTTCCACGCGGCGCTTCCACGATGCCGACCCCCTCGGTGGGTGTTTCGGTGGGCCTGACCCTGAACTGATTGGAAGTGATCTCAGCATCTGTTACCAACTCCATCCAGCGCTCGGCAGCATAGAGCAGTTCGATCAGCCGCGCCCAGTGTGTCGCCAGTTGGTGATGCACCGGCTTTCCACCCAGCGTGTCGTAGAACTTCTCGTATTCCGCCTGGGCCAGCGGCGTGGCCATGCCGTCAGCCGCATTCAGGCGCGAAAGCGGAGTCGCCGAATACACCCCGGAGTCCTTGCCGCCTTCAAACCCTTTCCAGCCCACCTTCTTCAGGTAGGGGAATTTCAGGTATGTCCACGGCTCCACACGCTCGGCGATCCAATCCGTGTACTCCGCCGGTGCATATTTCCCCAGTCGTGCTCCTTCCGGGTCCACCACGCTCACCAATCCATCGTAGAAGTTGACGTGGTTGTTCTCGTCCACCATGCCGATGTAGTGCATCGGGATGCAATACGCATCTCCCAGGATCAGGTCCGCATAGGCTTTGTTTGCCAACACCAGATCAGCGAACAGTTTCAGGCTGAATTGGGCGAATTCCACCGCCCAGCGGCCCATCTCTTCGATTTCCTTCCGCTCGGTCTCATTGATTCCGCGGGTTTGCCCACCAGGGATCGAGGTACAAGGATGCACCTTGCGTCCCCCGATGGTCTCGATGACCATATGACCGTACTTGCGCGCCTGGATGACCTTCTGGCCGATCTCAAGCCCCACCTTGTGAATCACGCCAAGGATGTTGCGCTCGGCCACCGGGGCATCGGGCCCCATCACGAAATCCGGGCCACCCAGGGCGTAAAAGTGGGTGGTGTGATCGGTGACATAGAACGCGCTGTACAACAACTCGCGCAGCATGCGAGCCGTCCGCGGCGGGGTCACTTTGTATACGGCATCTGCGGCCTTGGCGGCAGCCATGTGATGGGCCTCAGGGCACACGCCACATATGCGGTTGGTGAGAATTGGCATGTCCTCTACCGGCCGGCCCACGCAGAAGCGTTCAAAGCCACGCAATTCGGGGATCTGGAAATATGTGTTAGCGACGTTACCCTTGTCATCAAGGAAGATCTCGATCTTGCCATGGCCTTCCAGACGAGTGATGGGGTCTATGGAGATGCGTTCCATGCGAGCCTCCTAATTGCCATTCCACGACGCGCGGCCGGTGCGCAGCACGGAGTGAGCCAGGTTGAAGCGGTAGAATGAACCCGCCGGGTCTACAAGGCCGTCCAGAATTCGGTCGATCTCCTCGGCGTCGTTGCTATCAATCACGGAAGCAACTGCACTCATCATGCGTGCCCCAAAATCCAGGACACCCTGAGCCGGCCCATAGCAACCCGCGCAGGGCGCGCCCGCTTTCGGGCATAGCGCCGTGCACCCGCTGGCCGTCGCGGGACCGGTGCACAAGACCCCCTGCTCGAGCAGGCATACCTGCGGGTCGATGCATTCTAGGTCCTGAATGCGCCTGAAACCGGTTATTTTGCGGACATTGCGAACGCGCGTACACTCGTCGCATACCGTTGATTGGCCCACGCCCAGCATCGATCCTTTGGGCGGCAGTTGGGCCTTGCCGGCCAGCACGGCGAGCACGACGTCGATCACGGCAGCGATCTGATGCGACTCCGGCGGGCAGCCCGGGATGTAGTAATCCACGTCCACAACCTGATTCAGAGTACGCAGCACTGGGCTGAAGGCCGGGATACTGAGTACTCCCTCAGCCACCTGCGTTTCCGGCTGGGGACGAATCCCAGCCGCGTTTTCCGTGCTCACGGTCGCGTAGGCCGTCTCAAAGATCTCCTCTACGGGAGATAGATTCGCGAGACCCGGAATGCAACCCTCGTTGGCGCACGAGCCGAATGCGATCAGAATCTGAGACTTGCGGCGCAGCAACCGGGCCATATGCGCGTTTTCCTCGTTGCGCATTCCGCCATTGAATAGAGTCAACAGAATCTCGCCATCTGCCATCGCTTCCACATCTTTGTACTTGGCATCCACAGCTACCGGCCAGAACACCACTTCAAAGTTGGCGTCCACATCCAGTATCTTCTCGTGAATGTTGAGTACGGCGATGTCGCATCCGCCGCAAGAGGCCGCCCAGTACATTGCAAATTTCGGTTTCCCGTTCTCGCTCATGCCGGCACCTCTTCAATTTCCTCACGCGCTGCGTAACGTCCGTTGGCCATCGCCCTCTGGGGCCAACCCAGCGGGCCCAAAGCCCTAACGTGCTCGACAAAACTGGAAATCTCCCTCGCCAGGCGCCCGCCTTCCGCAGCACTGGCCCACACCAGTTTTACACGCTCGGGGTTCAGCCCCATTGATCCCAGCAGGCGCTTGAGCAGCAATACCCGTCGCAGCGCCTTATAGTTCTGTTCGATGTAGTGGCACTCGCCGGGGTGGCAGCCGGTGATTAGCACACCGTCGGCGCCTTCTCGAAACGCTTTGAGAACAAAGGTCGGGTCGAGCCGGCCGGAACACATCAGCCGGAGCAAGCGAATGTTGGGAGGATACTTGAATCGCGCCGTGCCAGCCATGTCCGCGGCCCGGTAGCTGCACCAGTTGCAGGTAAATCCGATAATTAGGGGCTCGAATTCGCCGCTCATGTCAATTCTCCTAGACCGGTTCCGGCTGGAAGGCAACGGCCATCATGCCTTCGATCTGCGCGATGACCTGATCGTTGCTGAAGCCTGTGCAGGTGATTGCCCCAGCCGGGCAGGCGGCCACGCAGGTACCACAGCCCTGGCACAGGGCGGTCATAATTTCTGTCACCATGCGGTCTTCGTGGAACACAATGGCATTGAAGGGGCACAATCCGTTGCAGATCCGGCACCCGGAGCATGTCGCTTCGGCTACGGAGGCGCGAATGGGCTCAAGCGCCAGTTCGGCCTGCGCGATGTACGAAACCACCCGGGCTGCGGTCGCCGAGCCCTGCGCCACCGTGTTGGGGATATCTCTCGGGCCGGTTGCGCAGCCGGCGATGAAAATTCCTTCGGTCATGGTCGCCACCGGGTCAAGTTTAGGGTGGCGCTCCGTGAACCAGCCGTTGGAACTGCAAGAGATTCCAAACTGCTTTGCCACCTCGCCGGCATCCGCCCGCGGCTCCAATGCCGCCGAGAGCACCACCATATCCACCGGGATGTGCCGCTGGCATCCGGCCAGCGTATCTTCCACCTGGATCACCATGCGCTCATCTCCACCGGGCAACTGGGCGCCGTCAATGATCTCCGCTACCCTGCCGCGCACGAACAGCGTGCCTTCTTCCAACACACGCTGATAGAACTCGTCATAATCCTTGGCAGTAGTGCGTAGATCGATGTAGAAGTTGTACACCTCCGCGCCGGTGCGCTCCTTCACCAGGTGGGCAAATTTCAGGCTCTGCATACAACAGATCGCTGAGCAGTAGTTGTTGTAGTTTCGATCGCGGCTGCCCACACAGTGGATGATCCCAACCGTCTTGGGAACGGTTTTCCCGTCGCGCAACACGATGTCGCCATTGGTGGGACCGGCGGCATTGCACATGCGCTCGAATTCTAGGCTGGTAAATACATTCGGCAGCCGGCCATAGCCGTATTGTGGCACGCGCCGGGCGTCGAACAGATCGTAACCAGTCGCCAGCACGATATTGCCCACCTGAAACGAGACAAGCTCATCCTGCTGCTCAAGGGCGATTGCGCCGGTGGGGCAGAACTTCTCGCACGCTTTGCAGGTACCCTTTTCGAAGTAGGTGCAGGTCTCCCGGTCAATGACCGGGAAGCGCGGCACCGCCTGCTCGAAAGGCGTGTAGATGGCTTTGCGATAGCCCAGCCCCACTTCGAACTTATCGTCGAGTACATTCTTCGGGCATTTCTGCCAGCAGATTCCACAGCCAGTGCAAAGCTCGGTGTTGACATAACGCGCCTTTTTGCGCACACTCACGGTAAAGTTGCCGACGTAGCCCTCCACCTGTTCAACTTCACTCCACGTCAGCAAGTGAATGCCGGGGTGCGAACCGGCTTCGCTCATGCGCGGCGTGAGGATGCAGGCCGCGCAGTCAAGCGTAGGAAAGGTCTTGTCGAACTGCGCCATGTGCCCGCCGATGGACGGTTCGCGTTCGACGAGATACACCGGATGGCCCGTGTTGGCGATTTCCAGGGCTGCCTGGATGCCGGCAATGCCGCCGCCCACCACCAGCGTGGTTTCGTTGATGGGGACAGTGATGGACTCGAGCGGCGAGTGCTCCCTCACCCTCGCAACGGTACCGGAGATCAGCGCTTTGGCTTTCTCAGTCGCTAGGATCTTGTCGGTATGCACCCAGGAAACCTGCTCACGGATGGACGTCATTTCGCACAGATACGGGTTCAGTCCGGCACGGGCGGCCGCGCCGCGAAAGGTCTTCTCATGCAGGTGCGGTGAGCAGGCCGCCACCACCACCCTGTCCAACCTTTCCTTCCGGATGTCTTCAGCGATCAGTTCTTGGCCCAGGCTCGAGCACATGAATTTGTATTCTTTGGCGACCACAACGCCCTGCTCACCGAGCCTCTCTTTTGCCCATTTGGCGACCTCCTCGACATCCACCGTCCCGGCGATATTGGAGCCGCAGTGGCACACATATACTCCGATACGGGGAATCTGGCGTTTGCCATTTGCGCTGGTCATCGAGGACCACCTTTCCGGGTCGGCATCTGGGGCATGGGCAGGCCTTCATCTTTCTTACGGCCGCGACGCGGAGTCGCGGCTTCCGGTGGGATTTCAACGCCGATCTTGGCCAGAGCCGGCGCGGATGGGATAAATTCTTTCCCAATTCCCAACTGCTCCGGGGCCAGTCCGAATGCCAGGCCAATGAGCTGGGTGATGTACAGCACGGGCATGTGATACGCGGATCCAAAGTGCTTGTTCATTTCCACCTGATAGGCATCCAGGTTCAGCTGGCACATCGGGCACAGGGTCGCCAGCAGGTCGGCCTGGGAGATGGTGGCGGAATGGACGAGTTCGCGAATTAATTCGTAGGCTGTGTCCGGGTTGATGAGAGTCATGTGCCCCGAACAGCAACGCGTTTTCATCGGGTACTCGACGGCCTCTGCGCCCAGCGCTTCCAGGATTTCTTCCAACGCGGTCGGGTTTTCCGGATTCGGCCAGCGATGGTGCGGGTCCGGCCGGACGATCATGCAGCCGTAATAGGGTGCGATCTTCAACCCGTTGAGTGGCCGCGTGACTCGTGCCCGGATCTTTTCCAGGCCAATGTCGGTGTACAACACATCCAGCAGATGCCGGATCCGCAGGCTGCCGGGGTCGTAACTCAACCCGCCCGCCGCCAGGGCATCATTGACCGAGACGTTCATCTCGATTGAATCAGCCATGTACTTGTCAGTCTTGGCGAGGTTCAGGTAACAGGCGCTGCATGCAGCCATCACCGTCCGGCTGCCGTTGGATTGCTTCTGGGCGATTGCCAGGTTGCGGGCTACCAGTGCATAAGCCGGCAGACGGTGCACGGCCATATATTCAGTCGCCCCACAGCAGTTCCAGTCTTCCACTTCCTGAAGTTCCATTTCCAGGAGGGGCTCAATGGCCGTCAGCGATTCCATGTAAGGGCGCGCCGGGCCGAGCATCGAACACCCCGGGTAGAAAATCAGTTTCATAATGCTGCCTCCAGTTCTTTCGCCCGATTCAGAATTGAACGCAACTGGCCGATCCTTTTGATTTTCTCCGGCGTGATCACCATGCGGCCCCTGGTCAGCATGCCAAAGCCCATCCCGGCCATACCCATGGATTCTTTTGGATGGTGGCGCAGATAGAAACGCGTCGCCAGGCCCAACTCGAAACTGCGCCCGTAGGACTCAACATAAGAGAGAAAGGTCTCAGAGAGATTCGCGGCCGTGTTTTCGCTAACGTGCCCTTCTTCGATGGCGATGCTCTTCAACGTATACATCAGGTCGGTGATGTGCACCTCCTGCGGGCAGCGCGACATGCACAGATAACAGGAAATGCAATACCAGGGCGTATTGCTCGCCAATACCTCATCTTTCATGTCCGCGCGGATCAGCGCAAACAAGTGGCGCGGGGTATGGTCCATGTCCCCCCCTGAGGGGCACGACCCTCCACACGTGCCGCACTGGATGCACATGTCCAGGCGCGAATAGCCGGGCGTGATGGTCTCCACATAATCCAGAAAACTCTGTGCGCCGGACATTTCTTCACGCATTACCAGCTGGAGCATCATTCTTTCCAAATCGCACCTCCTCGGTGGGGTGTCTTTGAGTTAATTTGTGAATATTGTCACAAAAGAACCGACCGCCTCTAAGGCGGTCGGTTCTTCCCTGCAAACGTGGACAATCCCTGCTCAAAGCGGCCTCATTATCAAGTCTTCCTCTATCTAGATTATAGAAAGCATCCGCGACGGTTACAGGTACAGATGTCCCGGAAGCAACATGACGTTCATACTTGTGAAAATTTGAACAAATTCATTCGTTGGCGGGGCAGTTGACCCCGCTAACGAATGACAGTTGCCTCTGTAATCCTCCCCTTCCTCCCGATACTGTCTTAGTAGACATTATGCACGAGCTAGCGGTGACTGAGCAGGTGTTGCAGATATCCCTCGACCATGCCGAGCGCGCCAGCGCCAGGCGTGTCGTGGCGATCTACCTCATCATCGGGGAACTCAGTTCAATCCTGGATGACTCGGTGCAATTTTACTGGGACATCATCAGCGCCGGCACTGCCGCACAGGGAGCTCATCTGCATTTCCGGCGCGCCCCCGCCTGTTTCGCCTGCGCGGTCTGTGGCAGCCAGTCCGAGGGGGCAAGCTGGTTGTTCGAATGCCCGGCTTGCGGAAGTTCGCAAGTGAAGCTGCTGGCCGGTGACGAGTTTCACGTTGAAGCGCTCGATGTGGAAACGTGCCCGTCCGAGGTACAAACATGAATCAACGAGTGCAGGTCCTCGAGCATATTCTGGCCGCCAATCAGACACTGGCGGAAGACAATCGCAAGCGCCTTGACACAGCGGGCATCTTCTCCATAAACCTGATGGCCTCCCCGGGCGCTGGAAAAACATCCCTGATCGAACGCACGGTCCCGATTCTGGCCCATTCCTACCGAATCGCCGTCGTCGAAGGCGACATCGCCACCAGCCTGGATGCCGACCGGGCCGCCGCGGCTGGCGCCCAGGCTGTGCAGATCAATACTGGCGGAGAGTGCCACCTGGACGCAGTGATGCTCCAGCAGGCGCTGAAGCGCCTTGACCTGGCCGAAATCGACCTGCTGGTCGTCGAAAACGTCGGCAATCTCATCTGCCCGGCCAGCTTCGCGCTCGGCACACATGCCAGCGTACTGGTGGCGTCGGTGCCGGAAGGAGACGATAAACCCTTTAAATACCCCGGCATGTACCGCGGCGTGGATGTCCTCATCATCAACAAGATCGACCTCCTGCCGTACGTCCATTTCGATATGCAGAAATTCGAGCGCGGCGTCCAGAGCCTCAATCCCGGCCTTACTACGTTCCCGCTCTCCTGCCAGACGGGCCAAGGCATCGCCGCATGGCAAACCTGGCTGATATCTCGGCTGGGAGCACGTGGGTAACCGCTATGGACACTTCGGCGCGTGGCGTCAGCATCCATATTCGCGGGCTGGTGCAGGGCGTGGGCTTTCGGCCGTTTGTGTATAATCTTGCCTCACGATTGGCGCTTCAGGGCTGGGTGCTCAACAGCGCATCCGGCGTGAACATTGAAGTAGATGGCCCAGCCGCCACACTTGAAGAATTCATTGCTTCGCTCCATTCGCAGGCCCCGCCGCTCGCCCGCATTGACGGCTTCGAGATGGCCTGGCAACCCCCGCGCCGCTTCGCCGGGTTTGAGATTCGCCGCTCGCAGGCTGGCGAGCCTGACATCCAACCAGTTCTGCCGGACGTCAGCATCTGCTCCGATTGTCTGGCCGAACTGAACGACCCGGATGACCGCCGCTACCGCTATCCCTTCATCAACTGCACCAACTGCGGCCCCCGGTATACGATTATCCAGGGTATCCCTTACGACCGCCGGCTCACCACAATGGAGCGCTTCCAGATGTGCCCACAATGTGCCGCCGAGTACGCCGACCCGTCCGACCGCCGCTTCCACGCTCAGCCGGTGGCCTGCCCTGACTGCGGCCCCCGGGTTTGGCTGTGCGCTGGCGAAGAGAGGATCGAAGGCGAGGAAGCGCTTCAGGGCACTCGCTCCCGTTTGATGCAGGGCCAGATTATCGGTATTCGCGGGCTGGGTGGATTCCACCTGGCCTGCGACGCGACCGATTCAGCCGCCGTCCGGCGTCTTCGCCAGCGCAAACATCGCCCCCACAAACCGCTGGCCGTGATGATGCCCGATCTCGAAACAGTCAAGCGGCATTGTCTCGTCTCGGAGGCCGAGTTCGGCCTTTTGACCAGTCGCGCGCGCCCGATCGTGATACTTGGCCGCCGCCCGGATTCCGATTTGGCGCTGGAACTCGCCCCGGGCCAGAACACCATCGGTGTCATGCTGCCCTACACGCCGCTCCACGTCCTCATCATGCAGCCCGCCCCGGGATTCCCGGAGGCGCTGGTGATGACCAGTGGCAACCGGAGCGAAGAACCGCTGATTGTGGATGACGAAGAAGCCTTCGACCGGCTGAGGGGCATCGCCGATGCCTTTCTGCTCCACGACCGCGAGATCCAGCACCGCTGTGACGATTCGGTTACACGCGTCCTGCCTCTGGAAGCAGGCCGTGCCCCGGCCTGTTTTATCCGCCGTAGCCGCGGCTACGCGCCGGATCCGGTGCGCTTACCGTGGGATCTGCCGGGAATTCTTGCCGTCGGTGGTGAGCTAAAGAACACCTACTGCCTCACACGCGGCCCCTATGCGTTTATCAGCCAGCACATCGGCGACCTGAAGAACAACGAGACTCTGGAAGTCTTTGAAGCAGGAATTCGGGGGTTTGAAGAGCTGTTGCGGGTCAGACCGGCATTCATTGCCTTCGACCTGCACCCCGACTACCTCTCCACGCAGTACGCACTACACAGGGCCACTGAAGAGTCCCTGCCCGCTATCGGCATCCAGCACCACCACGCCCACATCGCTGCCTGCATGGCGGATAACTGCGTGGCTGCAGGAGAGTCGGTCATTGGCGTTGTCTTCGATGGCACAGGGTACGGTACAGATGGGACGATCTGGGGCGGCGAATTTCTGCTTTGCGATTACCGCCAGTTCGAGCGCCTGGCGTTCCTCGCTCCATTCCGGTTGCCCGGAGGAGACAGCGCGGTAGCACATCCATGGCGCACCGCGCTGTCCCTGATGGCGGCCGCCGGTCTCCCGGCAAGCGACGCCTACGCGACGTTTTCCGGCCTCGCGGTCGAGGAGATTGCCACCGTGCAGCGCCAACTGGAGTGCGGGATTAACGCCCCGCTCACTTCCAGTATCGGCCGCCTGTTCGACGGAGTCGCCGCGCTGGTCACCGGCCGTCAGCACATTACGTATGAAGCGCAGGCCGCCATCGAGTTCGAAGCCCTGGCAGACCCGGACGAGACCGAAACCTATCCTATGGATCTTGCAGGTGAGCGCCTCGAATGGCGTTCACTGCTGCACGCGCTCAATGTCGATCTACGCGCTGGACTAACCCCCAATGTTATTTCCGCCCGTTTCCACAACGGGGTATCCAGTGCAATCCTGCGCACCTGTCTTCACCTGCAACGACACACCAGCGCAGGCGCGGTTGCGCTCAGCGGAGGGGTCTGGCAGAACCATACCCTCCTACGGAAGACCGTGGCAGCCCTTGAAAGCGCGGGTTTCAAAATCCTTCTCCACCGCCAGGTACCAGCCAACGATGGCGGTCTTTCGCTGGGGCAGGCTGTGGCTGCCTACCATATTGCCGGGAATTGATCGGGAGGTTGCCATGTGTCTCGGAGTGCCAGGCAAGATCATCGCCATCTATGAAGAAGAGGGCCTGAAGATGGGTCGGATCGACTTTGGCGGTGTGGTGCGAGAATCCTGCCTGGATTTCACCCCCGAGGCGCAGGTCGGCGACTACGCCTTGATTCATGTCGGCTTTGCCATCAGTCTGATAAACGAGGACGAAGCCGCCAAGACGCTCGCCATCCTGCGCGAGATTGTTGACCTGGATGACGAAATCGGAGGCCACCCCCAGGAGGATACCGTCCCATGAAATACCTGGACGAGTTTCGCGACGAAGAACTGGCCCAGGGGATCCTGGCTCAGATTCGCCGCGTGCTTTCCCGCCCCTGGGTGCTGATGGAAATCTGCGGCGGCCAGACCCACGCCATCAAGCGCTATGGAATCGACCAATTGCTGCCCCCTGAAATCGAGCTGGTGCATGGACCGGGCTGCCCGGTGTGCGTGACCCCGCTTGAGCAAATCGATAAAGCCCTGGCCATCGCCTCTCGCCCGGACGTGACCTTCACCTCCTATGGCGATATGCTGCGCGTCCCCGGCTCCGGGCGCAACCTCTTTTCGGTGCGCGCCACCGGTGGAGATGTGCGCGTGGTCTATTCTCCCCTGGATGCGGTTCGCATCGCGCAGACACAACCCGGCCGGCAGGTGGTCTTTTTTGCCATCGGGTTCGAGACCACTGCCCCCGCCAATGCCATGGCTGTGGCGCGCGCCAAAGAGCTCGGACTGGACAACTTCACCGTTCTCGTCTCGCATGTGCGCGTGCCGCCCGCCATGCGTGCCATCCTCGAGTCGCCTCACAACCGGGTGCAGGGCTTTCTCGCCGCCGGGCACGTCTGCGCTGTGATGGGCTATTGGGAATACCCGGCGATAGCCAAGCAATATGACGTCCCGATCGTCGTCACCGGTTTTGAACCTGTGGACATCCTGAGGGGCATCCTCCACGCTGTGCGCCTACTGGAGTCTGGCCGCGCCGATGTCGAAAACGCCTACTCCCGTACTGTGACCCCGGAAGGCAACCGCCCGGCGCAGGCGCTCATCGAAAAGGTATTCATGCAGACCGACCGAAACTGGCGTGGCATCGGAAGGATACCGATGAGCGGCTGGTCCCTGCGGCCCGCGTACGCTGACTTTGACGCTGAACTCCGGTTCGATGTGGCCGCGATTGCGCCACAGGAGTCCCCGCTATGCATCGCCGGCCAGATTCTTCAGGGCCACAGAAAGCCCCTGGATTGTCCAGCCTTCGGTAGCGAGTGCAGGCCGGAAAGCCCGCTGGGAGCCACCATGGTGTCTTCGGAAGGCGCCTGCTCCGCCTACTACCAATATGCAGGCTCGGCCGCGGCTGCTGGAGAGTGAGCGATGAGCACGAACAACGAAGCCACAGACTTCCAGGGTCTGGTCTGCCCTGCGCCTCTTTTGCCCCAGGATCATATCGAGATGGCCCATGGCAGCGGCGGTCGGTTGATGCAGGGGCTGATTCGTCAACGCTTTCTGCCCGCCTTTGAGAACTCGGCGCTCTCAGCAGGCAACGATGGCGCGCTGGTGGCCGTCACCCAATGCGGTCGTCTGGTGGTCAGCACCGATGCGCATGTCGTCTCACCCCTGTTCTTTCCCGGCGGTGATATCGGCCGCCTGGCCGTTTGCGGCACCGTGAACGACGTCGCCATGATGGGCGCCAGACCCCTCTTCCTCACGGCCAGCTTCATTATTGAAGAGGGCTTGCCCATCGAGACACTGCAAATGGTGCTTGCGTCAATGAGCGCCGCAAGCCTCGAAGCTGGCGTGCAGATCGTGGCTGGGGATACGAAGGTCGTACAGAAAGGCTGCGCCGATGGGTTGTTCATTTCCACCACGGGAATCGGCGCACTGCTCGTCAATCCGGATGAGATTGGCGGCGCCAACGCCCGGCCGGGAGACGCAGTCCTGCTTTCCGGTTCAATTGGGGATCACGGCATCGCCGTACTCGCAGCACGCGGCGATCTGGGCTTTGAGGCCGGCGTCGCAAGCGATGTCGCGCCCCTCAACAGTCTCGTCGAACGCACCCTGGAGACCAGCGAACAGGTGCATGTAATGCGCGACCCTACCCGCGGTGGGCTGGCGACCACACTGAATGAGATTGCCGCTCAATCCAATGTCGGCATCGTCATTCGAGAAGAAGCCATACCGGTTCGCCCGGCCGTGCAGGCCGCGTGCGAGATGCTGGGGTTCGACCCTCTGTACATTGCCAACGAAGGCAAGGCGGTTGTCATCGTGGCCGCGGAAGATGCCCCCGCCATCCTGGAAACCATGCGCGCCCATCCGCTGGGCGGCGGCGCAGTCCTGATCGGAGAGGTCGTTGCAGAGCCGCCTGGGCGCGTGTTGATGCAAACGCGAATCGGCACTCACAGAGTCGTGGACAGCCTGTCCGGCGAACTGCTCCCGCGCATCTGCTGACCACCGCTCGGCCTCTCGATACGCCGCAAGGGCTTTGTAATCTTCGCCTTGCGACCCGGTTGGTGCTATTGGCGTCTGCGTCCTCGCTCAAGTCCGACAGCTGAAGCAACCTCCGGGAAGTTGCTTCAGCCTAAATCGCCAACAGCACCGCGCTTGGTGTTCATGGTGTACTCCTGCTGAAGCGAAACACATCCTGCTCTGCCTCAGTCTCTGCCACGGGCGCGCTCTCCAGGGTGAATTCCCACGTGCAGAATGCGCCCGGCTCGCGGACATCCGCCGGACAGGGCAGCACGTTCGTCCGAATCCTGGGATCGATGGCGCGGCCAAAATACACCAGTTCCACCAGCCCGGCCGCCCGCCAGGGGATTTCCGGCGAATCCAGCCGCTGGCGGGCCTCCTCAATGCGGCATCGCCTCATCTCATAACGCAGCGTCCGTTCGTCGACCCAGTAGATGGATGCCGCGTCCCTCCACGGGCGCAGACGAAGGCGCAACGCCTGCTCAAGCGCTGCCAGCCCGCCGCCCGGTTTGATGCCATACTTATCCATCAAACGGTGTGCCTCCTCTTCGGCCTGCAACCGCTTTATCCGCCGGTACTGCTCGAGTGCGACATCAAGTCCTTCGCGTTCCTTCACCGTCAGGAACCACAGTCGCTCGCTGGCCGCCAGATCTTCCAGCGCATCTTCGAGCCTTTCCAGAAGCGTCCCGTGTTCCAATTCGTTCAATGTACTCTCGGCAATCATCATGTCGCCCTCCGGCCTTCTTACAGGCCTGTCTTTGTCACGCAGGTTCACTTCGGCACGAAATACACGTCCGTCGGTTTCAATTTGCTGTTTCGCAGAAACTGCGGCTGGACGCTCATCCCGATCCAGTCCAGAGTGGCGCTCATCGGATCCAATCCCAATAGCCGTGTCAGCAGCAGCGTGTCCACCCCCTCAAATTCGACCAGCGCCAGAACAAATGGCGTCTCGGGCAGGAATTCTTCGGAGCCGAAGTGACAGACCGTGAAAGCGTGCACATGCGCGGGCCTGTCTGTAATGTCAATCCACTGCGTTTCTTCACCCGAATACATGTCGTGGCCGCGCGGATTGACATAGGTATAGCCGCTGCCTTCGTCTCGACTGGCGAGCAGCCGCCGGTTGGTCAGCCCGGCGAACCACGGACTGTCCTGGCCGTAGGAATGCAGGTAGGTGATGCAGTATTCCTGTTCGATGCGGAGCGGCGCCATGCGCTTCAGAAATGCCAGCGCACCCGGGTCGGTCTCGATCGGGAACGGAACGCCATGAACGATATAGCCACCCAGGGACTCTTCACGTTTCGGGGCGGGGTTTGACATGGCTAGGCCTCCTGTTCCAGGATACTGACAGTGACGTAGGTTCCGGTGCCGGCATGTGAATGAATCGCCCCTCGCTGCGCGCCCCGCACTTGCAGGGTCTCGTCGCCAAAGTGTTTCCCGAGGCTGCCCTGCAGCTGCCAGATGGCGAAAACGGCCTGCATCAGGCCTGTGGCCCCTACCGGGTGACCGCAGGCGATCAGCCCGCCGGATGGGTTTACCGGGCAGACCGGCTTTTCGGAGAGTCTCAGGCCATACTCCACACCGGGCATGAACGCCTTGCCGGAGGCCGCGAATGGCCCACCCTCGCCGTAGCGGCACAGCCCCATATCTTCGTAAGTTTGAATCTCGCTTGAGGTATAAGCATCATGCAGCTCAATGAAATCCAGCTCGGCCAGCGGGTTTTCGATTCCAGCCTGCCGGTAGGCCATGTTCCCCGCCGTGCGCCCGGCCCGGAAGGAGTGTACGCCGGGATAGCGCGTGCCCTGTTTCCAGAGCGCCTTGTAGTATCGGCGGGTTTCATCCGAGCCTTTTTCCTGCTCGGTGGCATAGTGTTCCATAAAATAGTCATAATCCGTGTGCGGTCGATCGGCC
This sequence comes from Chloroflexota bacterium, assembly GCA_016191875.1. GTDB lineage: Bacteria > Chloroflexota > Anaerolineae > Anaerolineales > UBA11579 > SCUK01. The sequence goes on along the minus strand of JACPVG010000029.1, from coordinate 298,400 downwards.
ATGCGCATGGCATCCGTGCCGCGTCCAATTCCCTTTACCCGGACGAGCGGCCGCGCGATGTGCGCGCCCGCGTCCTCCAGTCTTCGCAGTCCCTCTTCGGAAGCCAACAGCGTCACCGCCGCCCCATCCGACATGACGCAGATATCCAGCCGGGTGAGCGGCCAGGCCACCATCGGTGCGGTCCGCACGTCCTCTATCGTCAGGCGACTGCGTTTCTGTGCATAGGGATTGTGGAACGCGTTCTGATGGTTCTTCACGCTTACATGCGCCAACTGTTCGGCGGTGGTGCCGAATTCTTTCATGTGGCGCGTCACCATCATGGCGTAATACCCGGAGTAGAACCCGCCCACCGGGTAGTCAAAAGAAACGTCCGAGGCCAGGGCGATGAACTCGTTGCCTTTCCAGGTTTCCACATGGCTCATGGTCTCGAAACCGTAGGCCACACACACATCCATGTGACCACTGGCCACTGATTTCCAGGCCTCCTGGAAACACAGCCCACCGGTCGCGCCGCCGCCCTCCACACGGTGACTGGGTTTGGGGCACAGGCCCAGATAGTCCTGCACCATAATGCCAGCCATCAACTGGCGCGTAAAGTGGTCTGAAAAATAGGAGGCAACGGAGCCATCCGCCAGGCGCGTGAACGCCGGGAATTCCAACCCGATATCTGCGATGGCATACGCGTAGGCTTCCTGGACGACAGCCGGGAATGTCTTGTCCGGTCGCGCCTTGGCAAATTTCGACACTCCCCCTGAAATTGCGTAAACTGGTCTCATGCTTTGTCCCTTGGGATGGAGGGACAGGCTTGCAATTTCATTATACAGAGAAATCCGCTCGGAGTAAGGGCTATTTTGGCTCCGCACAGCGAATCGCCCAAAAGCCGGACATCTCACCCCCACACAATCGGGGCATTTGTCCCTATCATGTCATCAATCTATTGCAGATCCGGCCCCACGGCTTTCCAGACCTACAGATGCCATGGGCCTGGGTTCGGCCACCAACGGTCTTTCCGGCCTATAATTCGGCCATGAGTGTCCGCGCTTGGTTCCTCTTCGTTATGCTGACAGTCCTGGGCGCTGCCTGCTCCTCGCCCGCCCCCACCGAAATATCCACCCCCACCGATCCGGCTCTGGAGTGGGCCGTGCCTCCGGGTTTCGCGCTTGAGCGAGTGGTGGACGGGTTCCATCTTGTGACAGCCATCGCCTTCGTTCCCGAACCCGGTCCCGCGCCAGGCGATGTGCGGCTGTTTGTGGCCGAACTGAACGGAGTTATCAAGGTTGTCACCAACGACGGGCAGGTGCATATTTTCGCCGACGAGTTCACCTCTCTGGGCGGTACGGAATTCGTGGGCGAATATGGCCTGGGCGGGCTGTGCCTCGCTCCAGAAGAGGGCTATGTTTTTGTGACGTGGAGTGAATTCACCAAGGGCAAAACTCGCGTCAACCGGATGGCCCGCTTTCGCAGTCAGCCAGGAGTCTTTGGCCTCGCTTCATTTGGCGCAGATATGCTGGCCGCGGATTTTTTCAATACCATCCGCGTGTTCGGCAACCACCAAATTGGCGCCTGCGAGATCTACGACGGCGCGCTATATGTCTCGGTGGGGGATGGCACCCAAGGCGCCCGCTCAAGCGACCTCCAGGCGTTTTTGGGAAAGATCCTGCGCTTCGATCTCGACTTCAACCCCGCTCCCGGCAACCCCTACCCGCTCAACGATGACCCGTTCGATTACAGCGAGTTCGTCTGGGCCAGCGGTCTGCGCAACCCCTTTGCGTTGGAGATTTTGCCCGGCGGGCGGATGTTTGTGGGCGATAATGGCCTTCGAATGGACCGCTTCATAGAGATCGTTGCAGGCGGCAACTACTGGTACGACGGCACAGACAATAGCATAGGCGTGAATCCTATCTTTGCATTCTTCCCCGCCAACGGCCCTTCCGGTCTGGAATTCGTTCCGCCTGACTACACCACCCTTCCGCCGGAGTATCGCGGCCAGTTCTACCTTGCCTCGGTCGGCAACTCCTACTGGGAAGGCAGCGAAGGTTTCAACGTAAAGCCCGGCATTCTGCGCCTGCAAGTGGATCTGTCTACCGGTCGGGCAGCCGCCGCGCCCGACTACCTCCTGCATTATGCCGGCGAGAGCCAAGGTCTGGTGGGTTTGGCTTTGGGTCCGGACGGTCTGTATTTTTCACCCTTTCTGCCTGAAAACGAAACCGGAAGCGGGTTGTACCGTCTCAGCTACGAACCGGATCGCGCCCATCCCACGGTGATTGGCACAGTGGTGGATACCAATGTGCCCGCACTACTTGGTCACCTGGGCTGCCTGGGATGCCACACGCTCTACGGCCAACAAGGTAATATCGGCCCGTCATTGGACCCTTATTATTTATACGACCGACTTGCCGCCCGGCTGAATTCCGCAGCCTACCTGGAGACTCTGGACGCGCTTGATCAGACTGGGGACAACTCTCCCGAGGAGCGGGAGGCGCGTCGGGCAGTACGCGCGGCGCAGGGCGATGACCGCCTGCGCGTGTGGATACGCGAACACCTGACACTGACGGGCTTCGACAACCCCAACTCGTTGATGCCCAACCCGGACCTGAGCCCGGTGCAGGTCGAAATCATCACCGATTACTTGATTCGCAAGCCGACTGTGGTTCAGTGGGTCAAGCAACGCATCCTGAGCGTGTATCCGTCGCCACAGCATCGGGATCTGATCTATGCATTCGTTTTGGGCAGTCTGGCTGGGGCGTTGGGCATCTGGGCCAGGCCGCGCGTGATGCGCTGGCGGCAAGGAGGTTGGCGCTGAGACGATGACGGGCATCAGACCCGGACTGTCCTCGGCGTTCATCAATCCCCGTCGCGTCGTCGTTGATCCAGCCGCCGCTTGAGCAAAGCCAAATACTCCCTGCTTTGAAGGTCTCGCTGGCGCAGGCCGTTATTGTTATCATGCAACCGTCTTAGGGTGAGCACTTCAGGAAGTACGTCACTGGTCAGACCTTTCGCCTCCGCTTGCAGGACCCAGGCCACGAACTCAGAGGCCAGATGCTGCGGGTCAAACCAGCCTGCTCTCTCAAAACTGCCCCTTCGGATTAGCATGGTGCTAGCCAACTTGCCTTGCATTGTCTCGTAACGCGGGTCAAGACGCACCGTGCCCCGCGGATCAGCGAACTGGCGGACGGCAGAAAACACCATGTCGAGCTGCGGGTTGGAGAAAAGGTAAGAAGTCTGCCGCTCCAGCTTTTCGGGCAGCCACAGATCGTCCGCATCCAGAAAAGCAAGCATTTCCCCGCCCGCGGCGGCGATGGCCGCATTGCGGGTCTTGGCTATGCCCTGGTGGGATTTCTGGATCAAGGCCACGCGCTCTGCAAAGTCCCGCACAATCTGGGCAGTGCCATCCGTGGAGCCGTCATCCACCACGATGACCTCCAGCCGAAGATAGGTTTGCGCCAGTGCACTTTGAATGGCGTCGCCAATGAATGCGGCGGCGTTGAAAGCAGGCATGACAACGCTGATCAGCGGAAACTCGCTCATACGGCTATTCTAACCAGGTGCTGTAGTCTCGGCCAAGCAGTTCTTGAAGCTCCAGGATGTCATCGCGGCAGAGCGCAATCATATGCGCCCGCTCAGCCGGACTCATCTCTGGCTTATAGGAATTCCACCGGAGCGCCCGCTGGCGAAGGGCATCCCGCGTGCGGGCAGCCAGGATCCTCCGCAGTGGAAACGTGAACGGGTTAGCGACTTTGATGAACTGCTCGGCGGCGCGCCAGCGCGGCAGAACTCCGAGTTGATAACGCCTGCGGGTATCTGGCTGGAAGTCCGGGTCGATTTCCAGAAACTCAAATAATGTTCGCAGGAAGGTCTCGGGGTTGTTCTTCCAATCCTCGTAATCATAGATACCGATTTGGCGGCGGGGGAAGCGTTCCAAATACGGTGTCAACTGGCGGGCGTACTGGCTGGTGGCGCTGTAGCAGAGCGCCCATTCCCAGCTGTTGGCAATTCGGCGCGGTTCATCATCCAACGCGGCCTCGAAGCGCTTTTCGGGCTCCATAAGCAGTTGCCGATGCATGACAAAATGCGAAAAGGCACGCTCGGCCGGGTCGCGCAGCACAGCCGCCAATCTGGCATCGGGACACTCAGCCGCGATCGCCGGCGCGGCGACATCCGAGAGCGCCAGGTACGAGGTGGAAAAGTCACCGACGACGGGATAGCCATCGCTTTCGGCAAATAGTGCAGCATACCGAACGCGGTCTTTTACATGGGTTTGGTCGCGGTTCAGATAGGTTGGGCCATTGATTATCGGTTGGCCGCTGAAATAGCTTGGCTCTTTGATGGGACTGAGGAACACCTGCGGATGCTGGCGCAAGGCGTAGTACAGCGAGGTGGTGCCGGCTTTCGCCGCGCCGATGAGAAAGAAGTTGGGCCGGCGCTGGTCATTCATGGCAAGGAACTGAAGATCGGCATGGCCGCCGTCTGGCGATAGAGCGCCTCGAAACGAGCGACCATGGGTTCGAAGCCAAACATCGTCTCCGCGCGAGCGCGTCCGGCTTGGCCCATTTCCACGGCCCGCGCAGGATGGTCGAGCAGCCAGCGCATCGCCCCGGCCAAGGCGGCAGGGTCTTCCTTGGGCACGAGCAGCCCGGTCTGGCCATCCGCTACTACCTCAGGCAGGCCGCCAGCGCGAGACGCAATGACCGGCCGGGCCATCTGGCCAGCCTCCAAAGCCACCAGGCCAAAGGGCTCCTCCCAGCGCGAAGGCACCAGCACGGCCGAAGTCTGGTTGAGCAGGCCGGGAATTTCCTCGGGAGCAACCACACCCAGGAACTCCACCTGAGAAGTCAGACCCAACTGTGCCGTCTGCTCTTTCAGGGCCCTTTCTTTGAGGCCATGACCGGCGATCCACAACCGCGCCAGTGGATATTCCGCCGCAAGCAAACGAAAGGCTTCGATGCCCGTGTCGAAGCCTTTGTCGTGCACCCAACGACCATAAAGAAGAAAAACGGGCGGTTCCAGCGAGAGCGGAGCCGGAGCGAGCGACGGCAGGGGCTTTCCGTTATAAACCACTTCCGCACGCGGGAGGATATCCGGAGCGACTGTCAATGCAGATTCCAGGATGTAGCGCGAGACCGCCGTGATCGCGTGCGAGGCGCGGAACAGCTCACTCATGAGCCGGTTGATGCCCTCTCCAGTGATCCGCAGCGCATGCAAGGTGGTGAAAGTGGGAGTAAGTTTATCCAACCCGGCGCGAAAATAGAGGAAACTGCATGGAAGGCAGTTGATGTGTATGACATCCGGCTGGAATTCGGCGTGGATGGCTTTGATTCGCTGCGTGGCGCGCTTGAAAGCCATCAGGTCCCTCTTCTCCAACGCTTGAAGGAGCGGGAACCGGTAGACCGGCACGCCATCGATGAGATCTTCGTCCGAAGTTGATTTCCCGCCGTGCGACGCCAGCACAACGAACTCAAAACCGCGCGGCCGCAGTGCCTGCATCAGGTTATATGCCCATACTTCCAAACCGCCCACATCGGGAAAATAGAACTCACTCCAGAGCATCACGCGCACTGGCGAAGGACCTCCTCAATCGCTTGCGGGATCTTCTCCTGGTCCTGACCCAGGTGGAGAGTGAAGCAAGGCAGGTTATCGGTCAGAGAGCGCATCATGGCCAGCATGCGGTCTGCTTCACGCGTAAATCGCAACTGATACAGGGTGCTCGGCGCCAGAGCAGCCAGTGCCTGGGCTGGTCTGGCTGGCCGGAAGAAGGTGTCTGGTCCTGAAGTGACGCTCGGCAACAGGATGCAGCGGGCGGAAAGTTCGGCGCTCAGGTTCTCACGAAATGCCGGATACAGGAAAAACAGATGCTTTTCCCAATCGGGCGCGCTAAACGGACTGCGCGCAGATTCTAAGTAGGGGAACCGCACCAGTGAAGCGTCATCCAGCTTGGCGCTGGAAAACAGGCTGTGCAGGCTCCCATCCTGTCTGGCGAGGCAATAATCATCCCCTAGCAGGAGCAGATGCGACTTCAGGCAGGCCAACGCGGTGCTGGATTTTCCGCGCCCGCCGCGCCCAACCAGCAAGGCTGCGCCCAGTTCCTGCACGCCCACAGCCGCGGCGTGCAGGAACGCCCATCCCTGCTCGAGCAGCCACCAGTGCAGGATGGGGATGATTGGAGAACTGATTTCCGGCTGCCACAGGTCAGGAGCCGCCAGCCAATAATAGGCGCGGCCCTGCCCGAAGTTCAGTAAATAGAACGAACGCCCAGGGGTGACCGTGTAGGCCTGCAGTCGGGAAGTTTTGAGTATCCAGACTTCATCGCGGTCAAATGTTGGCAAAGGCGGCGGTGGAGCGCCGGTGGATTGGCTGTCCCAGATATGGATGATAAGGTCGGCCTGGGCCGTAGGTGGTTCGGCGAGGTGTTGAAAAGCAGAGTAGAGAAAAGGGACCAGGACGGGCGAGGCAAATTCCAGGCGGATATGGAATCCCGCAATCCGAAATTGCCTCACGCTCGGCGCGGCGCCCCCAAGCGCTTCGATAAACGAGTGCTCGGTTTGCGCGACCAGCCCCCCGCCAATGGTCATTCTTGAGGGGATTCGGGTTTTAGGTTGGGCCATCCCATTTCTTCGTCGACTTCGTGAATGGGATCCAGGAGCAGCAGGTCCTGCAGGTCTTCATATTTCTTGATTCCGGGCGGGGAATAGACAGAACCAGCCGGAGGCAGCGGGGCAGCCAGCGCACCGGAACGCGCTTCGCCGGACGCGGCCTGGCGGGCAAGGCCCTCCACCAGCAGTTCTTCCAGAAAAGACTGGAGGGCGTTGCCAAGTGCGGCGCGGTCGATGTCGTAGGCCGCAACCAGCTGGTCGATCAGTTCGTCGGCGGTGCAGCCTTGTTCCAGCAGGCTCCACGCTGCGCCGGCGCTGCCTTCCAGGCTATAGTACACGCCAGTCTCCATGTTGATGATGACGGTCTCATCGCCAAAACTTTCGGCGACAACGGTTGGCCGATTGGTGATGTAGAACATCGAAACTCCTCACGGATGGGACGCCGGGATTATAACATGCAGGTTCGCAGTGCTCCCCAGACCGATCACCTCGCCCGACGCATCGGCGGGTGCTGGACTGGGGCAGGAGAACGGCAGGCAATGCAAGGTATGTTAGGATTGCCGGCATGGAGCCAGGAGGCCGCCCGCGCCGAGCAAAACCAGAGTCCCCAGCCACGGCATGGCCCACCCCGGAGCAGCACCTGTTGTTACAGGCCGCCCTGCTGGGCGGCGAACGCGCTGCGCAAGCTTATCACCAATGGGAACGTCAGGTTGATATCGAAACGATCGACATGGGCTCATTTCGGCTGCTGCCGTTGTTATACGATAACCTGATTCGGCATCAGATTCCCTCCCGCCACCACCAGCGACTGCGAGGTGTTTACCGCCGCACCTGGGCCAGCAACCAGCTGCTGTTCCGCTATGCCGCCGATGAACTCAGGAGATTTCAGGCAGTAGGAATCCCGGTTTGCTTGCTCAAAGGCTCGGCTCTGGCGCGGCAGATCTATCAGGATCATGGCCTGCGACCCATGCTGGATTTTGATTTTGGGGTGCAGCCCGAGCGCGCCCAGGCCGCTTATGAGTTGTTGGTCAGATCAGGGTGGCGCTACAAGTACGGCGAACTCCCGCCTGATTTCTGGCTGGAACGGCGGGCGGTTAACATGGTCGGCCCATTGGGGTTGGAACTGGACCTGCATTGGTTCTTCTACGCAAAACAGCCCTTCGAAGACTTCAACCGGGAGGTCTGGTCACAGGCGGACCCCATCCAGTTCGGTGACCTCTCTGCGCTCGCGCTTAATCCCACTGATCTGCTGATCACGGTCTGTCTACAGGGTTTTCGCTGGGACCCGATCCCACCGATGCGTTGGGTGGCGGACGCGGTCTGGGTGCTGCGCCAGGCAGGGCCGCGCATCGATTGGGATTTGCTGCTGGCGCGTGCAGGAACGCTGGAAATTGCCCCACAACTGGCTCGCGCTTTTGTCTATCTGGCGCGCGGTTTTGAGGTTAAGATCCCTAACTCCCTGCTTGCCAACCTGCGTGGGACGCCGACACACTTCAGCGCCCGCATCAACGCTTATTTCCAGTTTCGGCGGCCCTGGCCGGTGGTTGGAGAATTCCTCCACCAATATCTGTGGTCTCGGCGAATGCCCAAATATAGAGGGCTCAGTTTCATCCGGCATCTGCAACGTCTCTGGGATCTGGATTCCGCTGCAGCAGTGCCGTTCACGGCTGTTGCGCGTACCTGGCGAATGGTGCTGCGCGCGCTCGGACTGAGCGCCTAGGCAAGAAGGTGTGCGGCATCGTCGGACCGAATCCACCCGATAGGGTCGTCATCGCGCCGCCGCTTTCCGTACCGGAACTGCCCCTATAGGCGGCCAAAGCTATGTTGGATATTCGAACCATCGTCTATAGCATCGGTCTCATCAGCCTGCTCAACGGAATCATCCTCCTCATGTTGGCGCGCTCCACCGGCAACGCCTTGAAGGGAATTCGGTCATGGGCGGCCGGGAACATCCTGCTGGCGGTTGGCTTCGTCATCGGCAGCCTGCGCGATATCATCCCCGACATTATCTCGATCATGGTCCCGTACCTTATGGGCATCCTCGGCATAAGTCTCTACTACGAAGCCGTCTGCCAGCTGCTTGATCAGCCAGCCAGACGCAGGCCGTTATGGAGCGCGAACCTGCTGGCAGGGTTCGGACTGGTATTCTTCACCGTTCTGGCTCCGGATTTCGGGGCGCGTACGCTTTTGCTCTCCGGTTGGCTGGGAATCCTTTCAGTGCTGACCGGCCTGATGCTTTCGAGAGGCGGGCCACACCGCCATGATTTCGTTCGCTTTCTCACCGGCGTGGGATTCTTCTGCTTGGGTGCGCTCCTCTTTTCCCGCACGGTTTACTACTTCACCCCGGCCGGAACGAGCCAGCGGGATTTCTTTGCCACCGGCTTCTATCAGGATGCGGCCCTCTCCGGCGTGCTCGTGGTGACCACGCTCCTCACCTTCAGTTATGCTCTGATGCACGTGGAGCGGCTCACCAGTACGCTCGGCTGGCAGGCGCGGGTGGATGCGCTCACGCAGATTCCGAACCGGAGATCGATACTTGAGCGACTTGAATTGGAGATGATCAAGTGTCAGGCCGAGGGTTCGCCGCTCTGCATCCTGATCATTGATGGCGACCATTTCAAGCGGATTAATGACACGTTCGGTCATCTGGCAGGCGACCGAACACTCTTCACCCTGGCTGCATGCATGCGCCAATACCTGCGCGGCAGCGGGACGCTGGGGCGCTATGGGGGTGAAGAGTTTCTGGCCATCCTGCCGGGGGTGACGTTGGCCGCCGCGCTTCAAGTTGCTGAGCGGCTGCGCGCCGGGCTGCCTGGGTGCATGCAGGCGCTGCTGGAACCACAACTGATAGTCACGGTCAGCATCGGCGCGGCGCAGCACCAGTCGGGCGAAGCGGATCCGCAGCACCTGATTGGACGGGCGGACGAGCAACTCTATGCCGCAAAGCAGGCCGGTCGAAATTGCGTGATGCCCTCCACACCCTCATAGCAGCTCGCCTCGCAACGAACTTGCGGTACGCGCCTATCGAGGGAAGGCCTGGCGCCCGACGAAGAGCATCATCCGGCGACACACTGCCTAATGCCGGAAGTGGCGCACGCCCGTGAATACCATGGCAATGTTATGCCGGTTGGCTGCCTCGATTGACTCCTGGTCGCGCACTGAGCCGCCCGGCTGAATGATGGCCGCGATGCCGTATGCTGCCGCAGCCTCGACAGAATCCGGGAACGGAAAGAAAGCATCCGAAGCCATAACCGCTCCAGGTACGTTTGCTTCTCCGGCGCGCCGGGCGGCGATATGCACACAGTCTACGCGGTTGGGTTGCCCGCCGCCGATACCAAGGGTGGCCTCCCCTCTGGCAAAGACGATAGCGTTGGACTTAACATGCTGGCAGGCTTTCCAGGCGAACGCCAGCGACGTGCATTCTTCCTCAGTCGGATGCCGCTCGGTCACCACGGTCAATTCCGTTCCATCTGGATCGCCCAAATCGGGGCTCTGGCGCAGCACACCGCCCGTCACGCTGCGCAGTTCGTGCAGCGCCGCCCCGTCGGCGGCTGGCATCGCCACCAGGCGCAGGTTTTGCTTCTTGGCGAGGACCGCCAGCGCCTCATTGGTGAACCCGGGCGCAACGATACATTCCACGAACAGGCCGCCAAGCGCCTTCGCGACCCGGCCATCGAAGGCGCGGTTGACGGCGATCACGCCGCCGAACGCAGAGGCCGGGTCGGAAGCCAGCGCCAGCGGATAGGCCCCAGCCAGCGTCTCCGCCGACGCCACTCCGCATGGAGACAGATGTTTGACAATGCACACGGTTGGGCGGTCGAATGAACTCGCCGTCTTCCAGGCCGCATCCAGGTCGAGGATGTTGTTGTAGGAAAGCGCTTTACCTTGCAAGACCTTCCCCCCCAGCGGCCCGGCGTCCGGCCTGAAGCCGTAGAGGGTGGCCGATTGGTGGGGGTTTTCGCCATAACGCAGCGTGTGCACGGGGTAAAGGCTTAGATTCAACGAGACTTCTCCGTTGAGGAAGTCTGTGATGGCACGGTCGTACTGGGCAGTGTGCTTGAACGCCGCCCAGGCCAGCGCCCGTCGGGTCTCCAGCGATGTGCAACCCTGTGACCCGAGTTCAGCCACTACCTTCGGGTAATCATCCGGGGTCGTCAGGACCGTCACACGCGCAAAGTTCTTAGCCGCCGCGCGCAGGAGGGTCACTCCCCCAATATCGATATTCTCAACCGCCGCTTCCAGCGTGGCATCGCCACGAGCGACGGTCTGCTGGAAGGGATACAGGTTCACGGCGATCAGATCGATCATCTCGGCCTTGATCTTCTTCAGGTCGGCCTTGTCTTCTGGAGTGTTGCGGGCCAGCAGGCCGCCGTGGATACCAGGATGAAGGGTTTTCACCCGACCACCCAGGATCTCCGGGGAACCGGTGTAGTCGGCGACCTCCTTCACCGGAATGCCAGCCTCACGCAGGACATTGGCTGTGCCACCGCTGGCTAGAATACGCCAGCCCAGTTCGTGCAACGGGCGCGCCAGCCCGTCCACCAGGCCGGTCTTGTCGGATACAGAAAATAGCGCGATGGGCATCAGTTGAACTCCTTGGATGTTTCAATTTGCCGGTCGATGACATGTGCTAACGCAGACACCAGCAGTGTGTGTTCGGTTTTGTGGATGCGCCTGGCCAGTGATTCGAGAGTATCTTCAGACAGAATCGGCACCGTCGCCTGGGCAATCACCGGCCCATCGTCCACCCCCTCGTCCGGGACGTAATGCACCATCACCCCGGTTTCGCGGATCCGCCCGCACCGGTAGGCGGCCAAAGCGCGTTCGATGGCATCCGTTCCGGGAAACATGCCCGGCAGTGCAGGATGCAGGTTGATGACCCGCATCGGGAAATACACCAGAAAGGCGCGACTCAACAACCACATCCAGCCTGCCAGAACAACGAAATCCGGCGCGTGGCGTCTCACTGCTTCGGCTAGGGCGGCATCATAGTCCTGTCGGGATTTCGCCGCCTGTTTGAAGGGCTGCCATGGAAAGATTTCATAAGGGATGCCGGCCCGGGAGGCGCGCTGGATCGCGTAGGCATTGGTCCGGTTACTGAAAACCGCTGTCACTTCGGCGTTCAGCCGGCCCTCGGAACAGGCGTCCATGACCGCCTGCAAGTTGCTGCCCGAACCAGAGACGAGCACTACCAGGCGCACTTTAGGTCTCAAGCCGCACTTCTTTGCCAGGGACAACCTCGCCGATCGCTATGCCTTCGCCCAGGTCGCCGAGCAATCGTGTGACATGCTCCTGAGCCACGACCGCGACCATGCCTATGCCCATATTGAAGACACGGTACATTTCTGTCTCGGCGACGCAGCCGAGACGTTGGATGAGTCGGAAGATGGGCGGAACTTCCCACGCGCCCAGGTCGACGCGCGCCGTCAGGCCGTCCGGGAGGATGCGCGGCAGGTTATCCGGGAAACCGCCGCCGGTGATGTGGGCAAGTCCTTTGATCCACTCCGGGCTGCGCTCCAGGGAGGGCCAAACTAGGGGTAGATAACTGCGGTGCGGAGCAAGCAATACGCTGCCGAGCGGTTGCCCTAGTTCAGGGTAGACATGTTGCTGGTCGACGCCGTCAAAGGCCTTGCGCGCCAATGAAAAGCCGTTGGTGTGCAGCCCGGACGAAGGCAACCCGATCAGTACGTCGCCAACTCGGATGTCGTCCCTCGGCAAGATGCGTTCACGTTCCACCACGCCTACGAGTGTCCCGGCCACATCAAAGTAGCCCTCGCGATAGACCCCCGGCATTTCCGCGGTTTCGCCGCCCAGCAGCGCGCAACCCGCCTCCCGGCAAGCCACGCCCATGCCCGCCACGATTTCGGCGACCTGGTTTGGATCCAGCCTGGCTACAGCGATGTAATCCAGGAAGAACAGCGGGCGAGCTCCCTGCGCCAGGATGTCGTTAATGCAATGGTTGACGATATCGCAACCGATGCCCGCGACCATGCCGAATTGCGCCGCCAGCGACACTTTCGTGCCAACGCCATCGGTAGAGGCAACCAGCACCGGAGCGGCCATCCGTTGAAGCGCGGCGGCAGCATAGAGACCGCCAAACGCGCCCACTCCGGCAAGTACCTCCGGGCCGTGGGTAGCCTCCACGCTGGTTTTCATTAGGCGGACGGCCTGAGTCCCCGCGTCAATGTCCACCCCGGCGGCCCGGTAGGCAGAGAACTCGGTCCCGATATCGGTCCGATAGTGCATGTCCTCAAAACGAACCGCCGCCGCGGCCCGATAAGCCCGGTGCGCCGCCTCAAACAGGTCTCCGCCTACCGCGGTGACGCCCAACACCCTCCCGCCATGAGTCACAATCCTCCCATCCACCACGCGGGTCCCGGCGTGAAAGACCAGTGCCCCGGCATCCTCCTCCAGCCCGGAGACGGGGAACCCACTTTGATACGTATCGGGGTAGCCGCCCGAAGCCAGCACCACGCAAACAGCGTACCCATCACGCCAGCGTACATCCGGCAGGTTACCCTGCGCCGCGCCAAGCATCACTTCAAGCAAGTCGGACTCCATCAATGGCAGGATGGCCTGCGCTTCGGGGTCGCCAAAGCGGCAGTTATATTCCAACACCTTGGGGCCATCTTCAGTCAGGATCAGCCCGGCATACAACACGCCCCGGTAATCGATACCTCGTTCGTTCAGCCCGGCGAGAGTCGGCGCCAGAATCGTTTCGAGGATTTCCTGCATGAGTTCCGGCGTCGCGTCCGGGCTGGGCGCCAGCGCCCCCATGCCGCCAGTGTTTGGTCCTTGGTCGCCATCCAGCAGGCGTTTGTGGTCACGCGCCGGCGGCATGATGGCCAGCCTCTGCCCATCTGTGAATGCCAGCACCGAAAGTTCCGGGCCGTTGAGCCTCTCTTCGATGACGATCTGAGCGCCTGCCGCCCCCAGTCGATTTTCCACCAACAGGTCTTGCAGTATCCGCTCCGCCTGCACGCTGTCTTCCGATAGGAAGACCCCTTTACCCGCCGCCAGTCCGGAGGCCTTGATCACGGATGGATAAGAGGCTTGCGCAAGATGTGCCCTGGCGGCCTCGAATTCTTCAAAGATCGCGTAGCATGCCGTGGGGATTTTGGAAACGCGCATGAATTCTTTGGCAAAGGCCTTTGAGGCTTCCAGTTGGGCGCCGGCCCGTGAGGGGCCGAACACCGACACACCCGCTGCCCGCAGGTCGTCTGCCAACCCGGCCGCCAGCGGCGCTTCCGGGCCGATCACCACCAGATCGATACCATGCTTTTTCGCAAGGCTGGCGACTCGCCGCCTATCCAGGATGTCCCCATCCAGGTTGCGACCAAGGCGCGCGGTGCCGGGATTCCCGGGCACGGCATATATCTGAGTCAGCCGGGGGGATTGCGCCAGTTTCCAGGCTATCGCATGTTCGCGCCCGCCCGAACCAAGAAGGAGAACGTTCATACCCGGCCCTCCCCCATCGGCTCAAGGCTGAACTTCCCCGCCGTTTCAGGGATCTCGAACGGATACTGGCCGGTGAAGCAGGCATTACAGTATCCTTGCTCCCGCCCGATAGCGGTCATCATGCCTTCAAGCGATACGAAATGCAGCGTATCGGCATCCAGCGAGATACGCATCTCTTCGACGCTCATCTTGTGGGCGATGAGCTCGTCGTACGTCGACATATCCACGCCCATGAAGCACGGATGGCGGATGGGCGGGCAGGTGACCCGTACATGCGCTTCGACCGCGCCCGCCCCGCGCAGCATGCCCACCAGATGGCGCATGGTGGTGCCGCGCACGATAGAATCGTCGATGAGCACCACCCGCTGCCCGCCCAGCACACTCGGCATCGGGTTGAATTTCAATGCTACGCCCTGGACGCGCATCTCGTGGGAAGGCTGGATGAATGTGCGCCCGATATAGCGATTCTTGACCAGACCGATGTCAAAACGAATACCGCTCTCAGCAGAATACCCCAGGCCGCTGGGGATGGAAGAATCGGGGACCGGAACGACCACATCGGCCTCCACCGGCATTTCGCGGGCCAGTTGCTGGCCGAGCCGGTAGCGCACATCGTGCACCACCCTCCCATCCCACACGCTGTCCGGGCGGGAGAAATAGATGTGTTCGAAGGTACAGCGCGCCAGTCGCAGATCGGGTTCGAGCGCCTGGCGCACGATAAGCGCCTCGCGGTGCAGGGCGATCACTTCACCGGGATGGACCTCGCGCACGCCGTCGCAGCCGATGGTTTCCAGCGCGCCAGTCTCAGAGGCCGCGGCGTGTCCTCCGCCGGGCAGGCTGCCAACTGTAAGAGGTCGCAACCCCCATGGGTCGCGGGCGGCGTACACCCCTTCGTTCGTGAGGACGACGATGGAATAGGCCCCCTGCCACTTTGCCATCGTCGCGGTGATGCGGTCCATCCAACTCCCCCCATCGGACGCTGCCAGCATCATGATCATCACCTGCGTATCAGAGGTCGAAGTGAAGCCAACACCCTGCTCCATCAGGCGTTGGCGCAGTTGGGCGGCATTGGTCAGGTTGCCGTTGTGCGCCAAGGCCACCGGGCCATGGCGGGTATCCAGCAGCATAGGCTGGGCGTTAGGGGCAGTGGCGGAGCCAGTGGTGCTGTAGCGCGTATGCCCAATCGCCATGTGGCCTTGAAGGCCCGCGATAATGCCTTCATCGAACACCTGCGACACCAGGCCAACATCCTTGTGGAGTCGCAGCCGAGCCCCGTCGCTGACGGCTATCCCGGCGGCCTCCTGGCCGCGATGCTGTAGGGCAAAGATACCAAAATACGCCTGGCGGGCGGCCTGCGCGTGGTTGGCGGCGACGCCGAATACACCGCACTCTTCGTGGGGTTTATCCAGTTCGGGCATCATCCTTCGCTCACATCCCGGTCTGCGGCGTAGACTTTTTCCGCCAGTTCCTGCTGCCGGGCGGCGACCCGGGCGGCCAGGCCCGGCTCGGCCAGGGCGAGCATCTTGGCGGCCGCCAACGCAGCGTTGGCTGGCTCAAGGACCATCAACGGGGCGACTCCGACCGGCATCCGCAGGGAAGAGAAGATATCCGCTCCCCCGAAGGCGGGGTCAAGCGGCGGGCAGGCGATTACCGGCGTGCTCACCTGGGCATCCACCATCCCGCTCAGCGCGTTGCTCAACCCGGCGACCGTGACGTAAACCTTCGGACGCGGGTCCGCCTCGCATTCCTTGAGTATCTCTAGCAACCTGAGCGGAGTCCTGTGAGCCGATGAGACACGCTCGACATGCGGAATACCAAATTCGTCCAGCACAGCAGCGATCTTATCGACATGTGGCTCGTCAGAGCCCGAACCCATTAGGATAACGACAACGCCATTCATGGCAGCAACCCTTCCCGCGCCAGATTTTCCAGCAATCGCTCCTCGACCGGATAGCGCCCGGGGTCGAAGGCCAGCCCGGTGAGCCGTTCATAGAGTTCGACATAACGGGAACTCACGCGCTGCCAGAGGTCGGGCGGCATCGGCGGGGGCGTACCATCGCCCGTGTATCCCTGCCGGGCGTATTCCAGCCGCAGGAATTCTTTGTCGTAGTTCTCCGGTTCCCGCCCGGCCTCCAGGCATGCCGCGTAGGTGTCCAGGACCCAGAAGCGTGAAGAATCTGGGGTATGCACTTCGTCGATCAGCGCCACGCGGCCATCGCACAGGCGGCCGAATTCATACTTGGTGTCGACCAGAATCAGCCCCGCCCGGCGCGCGACCTCCTGCCCGCGCCGGAAAAGCGCCAAAGCCGCGCTACGGATTTCAGCCCAGGTGGGCTCATCGAGGATCCCATCGGCGACCACCTGCTTGAGGGTCAGACGCTCGTCGTGGCCGCTCGGCCCGCCCTTGGTGGTAGGCGTGATGATCGGTTCAGGAAGCGCTTCGTTCTTCTTCAGGCCATCCGGAAAACGTTGACCATAGATTTCGCGCTCCCCCATGCTGTATCGCGTCCACAGGGCAGTTTCGGTGACGCCGGTAATGAACCCGCGCACGATGACTTCCAGCAGGAAGGGTTCTGCTTGATAGACAAGCATGGCATTCGGGTCGGGCGCAGATATCATGTGATTGGCGACGATGTCGCTCGTCTCTCGCAGCCACCAGGCTGTCAACTGATTGAGCACTTGCCCTTTGTATGCCGCTGCACCAAGGACGTGGTCAAAGGCCGAGAGTCGGTCTGTGGTAACCAATAACAAGCGATCATCCGGCAGGGCATAGATATCGCGCACCTTGCCAGAGTCCCTGCCGCTAAAAGGCAGGTCGGAAATTTCGAATGGGGTAAGCCGCTCCTGGGATAGAGTCATTCTTTGCGTTCCTCCGTTGTGCAGGCAATCATGCTGCCCGCAGTCCATTCCTAAACAATTGGATGCCCAGTCCCCCCTGCTCGCCGCGCGTCCAGTTGGGGTGCTGGTATGGAAGAATATGGTTTTCGGGATGAGGCATCAGGCCAAGGATGTTTCCATCCCTGTTGGTAATACCGGCGACATCGCCGGGCGAGCCATTGGGGTTTGCTGGATAGCGCGAATCGGCCAGGCGACCATCCGCAGCACGATAGCGCAGGGCAACCAGCTCATCGGGCAAGCGAGCGCCGTGCGCAGTGACGAACCGCCCTTCGCCGTGGGCCACCGGACAGACCAGCGACTCGAGTCTCTGAAGCCAGAATGAGTGATTCGCAGAGTTGGGAGTAAGCGTGACCCAGTGGCATTCGAATTGGGCCGACTCGTTGTGGGCAAGGGTGGCAGCCAGGTTATCCCCCGGCAGGAAACCCGCCCTTACCAGCGCCTGAAAGCCGTTGCAGATGCCGATGATGGGGCGGCCACTCTCAACAAAAGCCTGCATCTGGTGGGCAAACCACGTTTGCAGGGCAAGCGCCCATAGTTTACCTGCGCCGAGCGCGTCGCCATAGGAAAACCCGCCCGGCAGTGCCAGCAATCCATAATCTAGCCAATCCGTTTTCTCAGCTTGCAGGCGGC
This sequence comes from Chloroflexota bacterium, assembly GCA_016191875.1. Lineage (GTDB taxonomy): Bacteria > Chloroflexota > Anaerolineae > Anaerolineales > UBA11579 > SCUK01. Next base: position 280,824 of record JACPVG010000029.1, on the reverse strand, counting down.
TGAGCGGCACGATATCCGCTTCTCCACCTGCCAGGCGAATGGCCTCAGCCAGGTCCCCATCCCGGTTGGTGCCGGGCGCATGCAGGATCAGTGCTTTGCTCATTCTGCCTGTCCCTGCGGCGTGAACGCATTGGCAAGCGTATCGACAGACAGGTCGATCACTACTCGGTCGTCATGGGTTATGATCAACTGGCCCGAGTCCTCGACCCGCCCCAGTTCAACTACCGAACAACCAGCCAGCGTCTCTGGAAATTCCCGCAACCTTTCGGTTTGCACCTCAACCAACAAACAGCCATTGGTTTCAGCAAACAGACTCAACCGGGGATCGACATGCACATGGCTGAGGTCAATCTGTGCGCCTATTCGGCCGGCCAGCGCCATTTCTGCAAGCGCCACCGCCAGCCCGCCTTCGCTCAGGTCGTGGGCGCTGCGCACCGAGCCAGCACGCATAGCGCCATGCAGAGCGCGGTATAGGTGCGGCGCGTTGAGCGATAGTCCTGGAACCTGCCGGATGGATGGATGGCCACTGAAGTAATGAGGGACGACCAGTAAGGTATGGCTGCCCGCCAACGCGCCCTCCCAGTCCCCGACGAGAAACAGCGCGTTCCCGGCTTCCTTCAGATCCATCGAAACCGCGTTACGGATGTCCGGCACAATACCGATGCTGGAAACCAGCAGCGTTCCGGGGATAGCCCGCCGTTCACTGCTTTCGTCAACATATTCGTTGTAGAGAGAATCTTTGCCGGAAATGAACGGCGTTTGGTAATGCAAGGCAGCGGCGTGGCAGCCCTGGGCGGCCCGCACCAAGCCTCCCAGCATATCGGGATGGTTTGGGTTTCCCCAGCAGAAATTGTCAAGGAGGGCGATGCGCTCAGGGTCCGCGCCGACGGCCACCACATTGCGGATGGCTTCGTCCACGGCGCTGATTGCCATCCGGTATGGGTCGAACTCGCCATAGTGGGGATTGATACCATTGGCGAGCGCGATTCCTCGCCAATCCCGCGTGCCGCGCGGTTTGAGCACTGCGGCATCCGAAGGCCCGTCCGCCCTGGGACCGACGAACGGTTTGATGACCGTCCCGCCCCCCACCTCATGGTCGTAGCGCCGGGCGACGGCTTCCTTGCTGGCGATATCCGGGTGGCGGAGGAGGGACAACAGCATATCGGCTTCGTCGCTAATCTCCAGATCAGCAGGAGCATCAATGGCTATGCGCATGTCATTTCGAGGCAATTGAAAGTCTGCCCGGAGTTCCAGCGGCGGGTAGCCGCCGTGTAGAAAGTCGTTGTCAAGGTCAACGATGCGTTCTTCGCCAAACGCGACCCGCAGTCGTCCTGTTTCCTCAAAAGCGCCGATATTGCTGAGCGCCACCCAATAGGTCTGACACAGAGCACGCAGCGCTGGCAAATTTCGCTCGGGCACAGCCAGCACCATACGCTCTTGGGCTTCACTGAGCCAGATTTCCCATGGAGCCAGCCCGGGATACTTGAGCGGCACATGGGCGAGATCCACGCTCACGCCAATCTGGGCGGCCATCTCACCCACCGCGCTGGATAGCCCGCCCGCGCCGCAGTCTGTGATCGCACTGTACAATTGAGCATCCCTGGCCCGCTCGACCACTTCCAGCAAGCCTTTTTCCGTGATTGGGTCACCGATCTGCACCGATGCGCCGGCCACTTCGCCCGAACCGGCATCCATAACCTGGCTGCTGAAGGTCGCTCCGCGCAGGCCGTCCCGGCCCGTGGCGCCGCCCAGCACAATCACCCGATCGCCGGGTCGGGGGCTTCTCGGATGACTGCCGCGCGGCCCGATGCCGACGCATCCGCAGCACACCAATGGGTTGGCCGAAAAGCCGCTGTGATAATGAATCGAGCCATTGACTGTAGGCAAGCCAAGTTTGTTTCCGTAATCCGCAATGCCATGCACCACGCCAGCTTGAATCCGGCGCGGATGCAGCACGCCTGTCGGAAGTCGTTCGTCCGCAAGATCCTGTGGCCCAAAGCACAACACATCCGTTACGGCAATCGGGCGATGGGAGACACCCAGGATGTCGCGTACCACCCCGCCCACGCCGGTGTTCGCCCCGCCAAACGGCTCGATTGCCGAGGGATGATTGTGCGTTTCCACCTTGAAAGACAGGTCGAACTCCTCATCGAATTCGATCACCCCGGCATTGTCCACAAAAGCCGAACGCACCCAGGGGGCATTGATTTCCGTGGTCGCCGCCTGAATGTAGGTCTTTATCAGGCCGCGGATCGGTTCGCTGCCGTCCATGGGGAAGATATCCGCCTTGAACGTTTTGTGCAGGCAGTGCTCGGACCAGGTCTGGGCGATGGTTTCCAGTTCTGCATCGGTCGGCTCGCGCCCCAGAGCACAGTAATACGCCTGGATGGCCTGCATTTCTTTGAGATTCAGGGACAGGCGGTGGGAGCTGCTGAGCGCCTGCAATCCCAGAGCATTCAGGTCCTTGATGGGAACGATAGTCGCCTTGTTTGCGCCGGGAACGGGATGGATAAACTCCGGCCGGATCTCTCCAAACGCAAAATCCTGGACGGTGGCGTTCGCCAGCAATCTGTACGCAAGGCTACGTGCAACGTCCTCGGGCACGGGTTCGTCAAAGCGATAGCTCAGCCCCGTCCTGGCGGCCAACAGCGCAGTGATCCCCATCTGATGGGCAGCCTCCAGAAGCTGGCTGGCTGCGCTATCGGTTACGCCCGGCTTATAGACGACCTCAATGCAGTTAAACACTTCGACCCCATCCTCAGCGTTGAGCTGCTCTTGCGTGTAGCGCTGTGTGACGGGGTCGAGAACCAGCGTTTGGGCGATTTCGCGAACTTCCGCTTCGGTGAGCACCCCTTGCAGGAAGTACACCTCGCGAACCTCAACATCGCCGTTCAGGCGATAGCCCGTCCCCCGAATCTGCTCTTTGAGCCCCCTCCGACGGTGGTCTGCCTCGGTCATCACGTCTATACGGAAGACAGGCACTGGGACGGGATGTCTAGACAACATGACCCGATTATACACAGTCTCTCAATTTCCTGCAAAGGGTTCAACCAATCAGGATTTGTAGTCCATTGGCACCGCGATGGTCGTCGGGAATGGTCAGTGCCCACTAGACGACGACACGCAGGTAACCCGCAAGGTCATCAACCGCGTTACCAAGGCGGAGCGCGACCTCAGTCAGTGGGAGCTGGAGGTGCTGGCCCTGGTGGCGCAGGGCAGATCCAACAGCGAGATCGCCGCCGCGCTGAACCTAACGGAGAAAACCGTCGGGCATTGCGTCAGTTCGATATGGTCGAAACTGGGAGCAAGCAACCGCATCGAGGGAGCTACTTATGCGGTAGAACACAACATCCGTTGCGCGGGGAACCGGAAGAATGACTCCTCGCAGAATCTGCTTTACGGAAGAGTTCAACAGAAGTCGAACGCCAGGGACACTGTGCCGGAATACGCTCGGCCAGCCCTTACACTGTGGTTCACAGCCAGGTCGGCATGCCGCCTAAGATTCTGGGACGGGGATGCTGACCAGAATGGTCGTGCCTCTCCCGGGCTCTGAGAGGATTTCGGTCTTTGCGCCCATCAGCTGCGAGCGCTCAAAGATACCCAGCAAGCCGAAGTGGCCTTCGTGAGCCAGGTCGGATGGACTTTCCGGGACCGCAAATCCGACGCCATTGTCGCGAATTTCCAAGAGGACATACCGGCCTTCATAGTTAAGGGAAAGTTCTACGCTGCCTGCCTGGGCGTGCTTGACGACATTCGATATGGCCTCCTGCGCGATGCGATAGATGGCGATCTCGATCTCATCCGGCAGGCGCACTTCGGCGCCCTCGCCGCGAAACATGACCGACAACCCATCCCGATTGCCGGTTTCCTGGGCCAGCATTTGCAGCGCCGCAACCAGGCCGAGATCTTCCAGATACAGGGGACGCAGCGCGCCGGTGAATCGGCGCAGATCCTGAACTAAGTCAACAATCCTGGCCTCAACCGCTTCCAGACCTCGGGTCACGGTACGGTCCTTCGATTTTCGTTTCAGCATTTGAGTCTGCTGGTTCAGGGCGATCAATTCCTGAAGAGCATCATCGTGCAGAGCCCGCGCCAGGCGCTTGCGTTCCTGTTCCTGAGCCTCGGTGATGACGCCAATGTAGTCCCTTAACCCCTGCTGGGAGCGGCGGATCCGGTCGGCAAGATGCACAAGGGTTCGTTGAAGGCTTTGAATTTCCTGGATACCGCCCACATCACCCCGCACAGCGTCGTAATCGCCCCATTCGAGGGCCGCGGATTGCGTTTCAAGCTGTTTGAGCGGCTGGACGATCTGACGGGCGCTCATCCACAGGGCGGCGAGGGTAAACAACAAGACCGGAACCAGAATCAACGGAGCCGCAGCAGTAAACTGGAGCAACGGGCCGGAAACTGCATGCCAGGGCTCGAAGAGCACCAGCGCCCAGCCTGTCGACGCAACAGAGCTGTAGGCAACGACATACTCTGTCCCGGCAATCGACAGATAGGCCGTGCCACTCTCGCCTCGCAGCGCTTCCGCCACTCCGGGAAACTGCTCCGGGGCGCCGTCCGCGCGTTGACTGTCGACCTGAAACAATGGCGCTCCCACGGCATCCACCAGGACGAGACGGGACTGACTGTCGCTGGCGGCCTCACCCAGTATCTGTTCCGCCAATCCGCTCACCGAGAACGCCCCAACGACAATGAACCGGCCGGGACCGGACCGGGAAACAACCAGCTGAATCGCACCCCCGGTCGTCGAAGATGCGATCGATGTTGGGAAGCAGGCCGTGGCCGACTCCGGGACTTCGCACGCCACCATTCTGGCGACGATCTCAGGTTCGATAGTGGGCCAGAAGTCAGCCGCCCCGACAGAGCCAAGCTGCTGGCCTCGCCCGGAATACACAACTATTCCACCGTCGAAATCGACCAGCAGAAGATCGGCGGATCGAAGCGTCTCCTCCACCGTTCCCCCAGCCTCCAGCCGGGCCGCCAGGCCATGGACGGCTGCGGCGCGATGGCTCAAGTGTTCGTCCAGCGCGCGGGCGGCGCTCCGCACCGTTCGGCCATCGCGTTCTGCAACCACCGAGCGCATTGCGCTGCGGTGCAATGCAAGACTCCCAAACGTAACAACCAGCAGCAACGCGCTGATCGGGAGGATAGCGATGAGCAGCACCTGGCTGGTCAGCCCGCGCCAGGCCATTTGTTTCCGTTCACCGCCCGCGCTGTCGGCCATTCGGCTAAAGATCTACGATGTCAGCCGGCAGCCAGCCTAACGAAACGGCCTTCATGACCGCCTCTGTACGGCTACCCGCCTGGAGTTTTCCAAAGATGTGCGCCAGGTGGCCCTGGACCGTTCGGTCGCTGATGCCCAGCTGCACCCCGATTGCCTTGTTGGTGTGGCCTTTCGCTACCAGGGTGATCACATCGCGCTCGCGCTCCGTCAGCGATTCATAAGTCGGTCCCTGTTCCTCCTGCCGCCGGGCGATCTGAAGCAGGAGTTTGTGAGCTACCGCCGGATCCAGCACCGATGCGCCCTCGTGTACATCCCGCACAGCCTTGACAATGTCCTCGGGCGATGCGGTCTTCAATATGAAGCCGTTTGCACCGGCCTGGAGCACCGCCGTGACGTACGGGTCATCGTCATAGGACGTAAGCACCAGCACACCGATATGGGGGTAGTTGGTCCTCAACCAGCGGGTCACTTCGATGCCGCTTGAGTGCGGCATCTGGATATCCAGGATCGCCACGTCGGGCTGCAATTGTTCGATCAGCGCTCTGGCCTCTGCCCCATCTTCGGCTTCGGCCACAACCTGAATATCCAGGGTATCTTCCAGGAAGAGGCGAATGCCGGAGCGGACGACGGCATGGTCGTCTGCCAGCATCACCTTGATCTTTGGCTGTTTCCGGGCCATAGCCTGTTCTCTCCCCGGGTCCGGTCTCGAACCCGGTCAGCGACTATTGTACCCGGCCTCATCCGCCGTGGCGTTGGTGCTGGCATGGGACTCAGGCTACACCCCACAGCCTCCGCCATTTGAGTCTGGTGGGTGCAGCAGCCCGCGCGAGTCCAGCCAGATCTCCACCTGTCGGATGCCATAGGCAGACATGTAATCCGGCCCCACTACCTGGCGGGGTTGGATATCGGCGAAGCCTGCCCCGGCGCTGGACAAGTGGTAGCGCGCCAACATCAGCGTCTTTTCAGGGAACCAGAAGGCGGTGACGTATTTGGCAGCCTCCAGCATCTCTTCCAGGCTGGCGCCCTGGTAGGCCATCAGCTCCAGAAGGCCCAACATCGCCATCCCGTGGTTGCAATCCGGAAAGATTGTCGGGTTGCTGCAACACGGCCGGTAAATCGCAGCGGCCGCCTGTTCAACCCGCCGCTGCTGTTCAGGCGTCAACTTTACGAGCGCCTGACTGGCATATAACTCTGCCGGCTCCTGTCTTCCTATGGTCCAGCCGCCAACAGAAGCAAAACGGCCCACCTGATCCGCTCCATTTTGGGCCATGGGGCCGGCCGTGAGGATGTTGTTCTCATTGGCGAGCCCCAATGCCCAGAAAAAGTTAAGAAGGAAATGGGCGTTTTGGCGATTCATCACAATCGGGTCGTCGCTGCCCTCCAGAAGCACCTTCAATTGATAGTCCGACAGGGGCTGCCCGGCCTGAAGGTAGACCGCAGTGAACTTATCAAGATCGATGACTCCGGCAGCCAGCAGCGCCGGGCCGATATCCCCATAGGTTGCCGGAAGAGTGAAGCCCTCTGGCGGGTTGATTTGGAGGAGCAACTCCTGATCAGTGAACTCCATCGATGCTTCTGCAGCGCCTGCCACTCCGCTGAGGCTACCAACCCCGGGAAAGCCCCATACGAAGTAGGCAGCCGCCAGTCCCATGAGGAAGGCGATCAGCAGCAGAGTGGATGGGGAACGTCTCAGGATTCCGGGAATACTGCGATGTTCTTCTGTCAGCGTCATAGACTCAGTTCTCCGCGCGGATGCAATCCGTTGATTCTTGAAATTTTGTTGGTTCCCCAACCGACATTCACGCGCCCTTGCCCAATTCGACCCCTGCGGCCAGGCGCCGGCGCGCGTGCTCAAACGCCCAGCGGATCTGCATGGCGACCGCGCTCGAGCGGATACGATGATAGGGCAAACTATCCAGATCGAAGAGAATCCTGCTGCCATCTCCATGCCCCTCAAGCGTGATGGGGGCCTCATCGCCGCCATAGACCAGCAAAACCACGTATTCACATTCACAATCTCGCGTGCCGTGATGGGGGCAGCTACAGGCTTTCAAGGCGCTCTCGGCGCCTTTCAAGTCAAACGACTGCAGCACGTCTAAATCCAGAAGTCCGAAAGCATCAAAGACGGCCGGTTTGGCCGTTTTCCAGTTTGCCGGGAGAGAGAAAATGTCGCTCATTGCCTTCGCTATGCACTATTGTTCCGAGTATATGGAATACAGGAAACGCTATCAAGCGCCAAACTCACCGGCCTGCCACAGGCAGTATTGCCTACGCTGGCATCCGCCATTGCGCCTGACGATTGTCTCGGCGGACATGAGCCGAGTGACATGCGCCATATTGCTTAGCAGCGCATGCGCCATAGCGCCGATTTCAGAATGCCTGCCGTCATTTAGAATACCGGCGTTCCCTGTGACCATCGGAAGTTGTCGGTTATGCAAAATTCAAGACGTTACATGTGGCCGTTGTTCGCCGGCATTGGCGGCGCGCTGGGTCTGGCGCTGGTGTATTTTGCCATCGTCTCCATTGCCGAAAGTGTTGAGCACGCGCTCGACTTGTTCTGGCAAGACCGTTGGATCGCGGTCCCGCTCATCCTTGGATTCGGCGTCCAGATGGCTCTTTACACCATCCTCAAGAAGCGCCTGTACGCGCCGATTGCCAACGCCGGCCCGGCCGGCGCGCTGACCGGGGCGGGCGGCGCGACATCCACGGCGGCGATGGTGGCCTGCTGTGCCCATCATGTCGCAGATGTGTTGCCCATCCTGGGCCTGACGGCCGCCGCCACTTTCCTGGCGGAATACCAGACCGCGTTCATGTTCGTCGGTCTTGGGACGACGCTGGTGGGTATCGCCATCATGCTGGCTATCCTGTTCCGTGAACGCAAGAAAGCCCTGGCGATACGACCAATCTCGGAGGTACTATGAGAAACCGAATTCTCCTGCTTCTGGCCGCGGCGCTGAGCCTCGGATTGATCCTTGTGGCCGCGACTGTGGTGCAACGCCTCCCGCAGGGCGCACCGGGTTCAGCATCCGGGCAGGTAGCCGGCCCACCTGCAGCTTCCGCCACAAGCGAATACCCGCAGACCCTTGACAGGATTCCCGGCGGATGGACCGCGTTAGCCACCCAGACCGACGAGCAGGGCGAGATCGAGATCGCGGTTACGCCGTTGGATCTTCAGGAAGGCGCGGCCTCCATAGATTTCGAGATCTCGCTCAACACACACTCTGTCGACCTCAGCATGGACCTGGCTGAGTTTGCCACCCTGCTTACCGACAACGGCCTGGAACTGGCGGCGGTCGGCTGGGATGGTTCGTCAGGAGGGCATCACGTCAGCGGTGTGCTTTCCTTCGCGCTCACGGTTGAGCAAGCGCGCCAGCTGGCCAAAGCTGATGAGATCAGGCTGATACTGAGAGACGTGGGCGCGCCTGAACGCGTCTTCAGATGGCAGAATTGATTCGATTCCTGTCGATTCTCCCTGTTCAAATCGCCAAATTCCAAAAAGAGGGTAACGGAAGCCGTATACCGAGGCGGCCGCCCGTAGCCGCGATTGGGAAATTCCGATTCCGCGCCCGGGCCCTCAATCACGCCAGGCGGTCAACTGCGAGGCGGTATGCTCCTCCAACACCCGCAGACGCTCGAAGCGTATTTCGTACTGGCGCGCGATCTGGACAAACATCTCCTCTAGATGCGGGAACGCGAACCAGACGAGGCCGGTCGCGAACGAGAGGCCGGTCAACAGGCGCATGAAGGAATTGAACGACCCCAGCGCATCTCCGGCATAGAACTCGGGCGGGAAGCCGGCGCCGGTGAGCGCAGCCAGCCAGGCGTTGCTGTCGCGAAAACCCTGCCCCAGCCCAGCCAGGTCGCTGATAAAATGCGAGACGCCGTCCACTCCCATCGGGAGCAGGAACAGGGCAAAGCCCCACAGAGGCAATTCGCCCAGCCGCCGCCGCAGCGCATACCAGAGCCAGGCCGCCGGAAGCATCAGCGTGTACATCGAGACCATCCGGTCGGACCAGGCCACCTTCCAACCTATTTCCGGCGTCCCTACAAACTGGCGCAGGATCATAGGGTTGTCAGTCGACTGAAAGACTGCCTGGATTTCGGCCAGCGAATACATCCGCTGCGGGCCGAAAAGGAAAAAGGATCGCTGGGGCAGTTGGTGGCACAGGAAGGAGTAGATGCCGTAGAGCACACGGCCCGCGCCTTCCCAGCCGATCTCCATCAGGACAGGCGCCAGGAAGGGCAGCCCCACCAGGATGCCCCACCCCAGGCTGAAGGACCAGATCCACCGCTTCGAAAGTTGATACACCATGGTTACCTCTACGCGTTCAGCGGGGCGGCTTTGTCCCGCTGGCTTAGTTTACCGTCTTCCAACCACATCACGCGGTCGGCGATTTCCACCAGCCTGTGGTCGTGTGAGACGATGACGATGCCACGCCCCTGCTCGCACCTCAGTTTACCGCACAGCAGGTCCATGACCTCCCGGCCGGTCTTGCTGTCCAGGTTTCCGGTGGGTTCATCGGCCAGAATCAGCGGAGCATCGTTCGCCAGCGCCCGGGCGATCGCCACCCGCTGTTTTTCGCCGCCGGAGAGGTCGGCGGGTTTGTGGTCCAGGCGGTGAGCCAGGCCCAGCGTGCCCAGGAGTTCCTCGGCGCGCCGGCGCGCCGCTGTGCCCTTTCTTCCAGCCATGTTCATAACCACTTCCACATTCTCGCGGGCCGTCAGCGCGCCCAGCAGGTTGTAGGCCTGGAATACGAAGCCGATTTGTCTGAGGCGCAGGGCGGCCAGCTCGCTCCCGGAGTGGCCGTTGATCCGGCGTCCGCCAAGCACGACGTCTCCGTCGGTCGGCGAGAGCAGCAGGCCGGCCATGCTCAGGAGGGTGGTCTTCCCGCTGCCCGACGGCCCCATGATGAGTACGATTTCGCCAGGGTCGACGCGCAGGTCCACACCGTCCACGGCGCGCACTTCGGTACGGCCCGCGCCGTAGACCTTGGTCACCAGGTTCAGTTCCAGCAAGGCTTCCATCATCGCTCTCTTTCTACTCGCGAAATACGGTCATTGGGTCCAGGCGCAGGATGCGCCCGGTGGGGATGAGCGCCGCCAGGCCGGTCACCGCCAGAACCACCGGGATCTGCGCCAGCAGATAATCCGGCTCCAGGAGGACAAGCATTTCCGGCAGCACACCCCCGATCACTTGTCCCAGAACCCACGCCAGGGCGGCTCCCAGCAGGCCGCCCAGCAGCGTGCTGACGAACGCCTGGGCGAAGACCACACCCAGCAGGCGCCCGCTGGTCGCGCCGATGGCTTTGAGGACGGCAAACTCGCGGGCGCGTTCCAGCGTGGCGGTGTAGATCGTCAGGCCAATGACGAGCATCCCCACCGTATAGGCCACAAGATTCATGGCCCGGATGATATCGGCGCCCATCTGGCGAATCATCTGTTTGTCGCTTTGAATGAACTCTTCTTGAGTGAGCAGGTTGGCGTCTGGAATTGCCTGCTTCAGGCGCTCTGCCAGATCCCCGACCAGGTAGCCGGCCTCGGGCCGGATGAGAATGTAACTGGCCGCCTCCGGCGGTACGCCCATCCACTGCGCCAGCTGCTGCTTGTTGACGAAGGTGATGCTGGTGGCGATGCCAAACGTGCCGCGGCTCAGGCCGGCGATCCTCAGATCGGTCTCGAATATGCGGACGGTGTCGCCCAACCCCAACCCATAGCGCGCCGCCAGGTCAGCATCCACGATGACTTCATCGAATTCAAGCGCACGCCGGCCCTCTGCCAGTTCCCATGGCCCGCCAAAGGGCGCATCGGCATCGACCGCGAAGATATAACTGTAGGCCGGCTGTCCTGCCAGGTCCACCGCGCCGCCGGCATACAGCAACCCGACAACCGCATCCACCCCTTCCACCTGTGCCGCCAGCTCCACCGTCTGGGGAGCAAGAATGGAAGTGGACATGTGCATATTCTCGACGCCGGATTGCATCAGCCACAATGCGGCCGGCTGGTTGCGGACGTAGGCCACCGCGTGTTCTTCCGAGCCGGCGAAAATGCCGCGCATGACCAGGATTAACACGATGGCGAGCGCGATCCCGCTGGCGCTGATCAGGAACCGGCCGCGGTCGTGGAGGAGGTTGCGAATCGCGAGTTTTAGCATACGCTTTGTCCGTTCCCTCAGGATTTGAAGACGGTCATCGGGTCGACACGAAGGATGCGCCGAATCGGGATCACGGCCGCAACTGCGGTCATGACAACCGCCAGCAGCCCCGCCTGCCCGATCACTTCCGGCCGTATCAGGATGTTGAACTGCGGCCAGACGGCCATGATGGCTGCCGCCGCGGCGTATGAGAGGAGGATTGCGCCGGCATAACCCAGCACGGCATGATACAGGGTCTCGGCTAAGGCCAACCGTACAAGCCGGCCCGGCCCGGCGCCTACGGCGAGCAACACACCGAATTCTCGCAGCCGGTCAGAGACGGCCGAGTACGCCGTCAAGCCCATCACCGCCGCGCCGATGACGCTCCCGATTCCGAGCAGGACCAGAATCGGCCGATCCAGGATCGTCGCCACCACCCGCCGGTCGGCGTCCCCGATCTCCTTCGGAGAGAGCACGCTTACGCCCGCAAATCGCTGCGCCAGCCGTTCCTGCACCTGGCCCGCATCTGCGCCCTCCGGAAGCGTCAGCATGTGGTAACTGACGATTCCGGAGACGCCCAGCGCCGATTGGGCGGCATCCAGCGAGATAAAGGCGTAGGGGCTCATCCAGGACGAGGTGCCGCGTGTCAACCCGACGACCTCGAAATCCCGGCCAAGCAGTTCGACCTGGTCGCCCAATTCAACGCCGCTGCGTTCTGCCAGCCATTCATCCAGCATGATTTCACGGTCATTGCGGGCGAAGCGGCCCGCCCCCAGCGACCACGGCCCGCCATAGCGCGGATTCACAGGATAGCCGACCAAAATGACCGGGGTTTTCACGTCGCCGCGCGTGAAGATCACATCAGCCACCAGGATGTGCCCGCCCTCTTGCGCTCCGGCCTCGGCAAGCAATTCATCGTGAATGGCCTGGGCCAGCGCCGAATCGGACGAATACATGCCGCTCACGCCGCTCTGGGCCACGATCAGGTCTGCCCCAGAGTGGTCGATGTAAGCGGTCAGCGTGGCGTACAGGCCGGTGCGCAGGCCGACCAGCAGCATGATCAGCATTAACGCGGCGGCGATGCCGAGTACGTTCATTCCCAACCGGCCTTTATGGTGGAACATATTCCTCAGCGCGACGGGTACAACATTCATGATGATTCCCTCCGGGCCACGCGGTCGCGAATCAGCCTAAACGGGAAGCGGATCGTGTTGCGATGAGGCGCGCCTCGTAATTATGGCTGGACTCGCGGCCGATACGGGCAACCGCATCCAGCAGCACCGGAGTGGTAACGCGCTGCGGGTCGTAGACAACTTCCGCCCAACCCTGCTTGAAACTCACCTGCACCCACATCACGCCGTCTGTTTCCAGCAAACCGTTCCGCACCCGGTGCGCACAATTTATGCAGCCCATCCCTACCACTTCCAGGTGGGCGCGCAGGGCGCCATCAAACGCGGCGGTGTCCGGCAGCTTCTCGTGGGGAGCGACATAGCAACCCTTGTTATTTTTCATGGAAACTCCTGTCTTTCTGCAGGCGGGATCGGGGTTTCGGGGTGATGGTTTTCGTGGTTTCCATCCCGGCTGTGCATCCCGGCCATCATCCACACATGCAGTAACGGGCAGAGCAATAGCAGGCCGATGAAGAGCACGCTACGGGCGGGAACATCGAACAGATAGATCGCCGCCAGACCTGCAAGCGGAACCAGGCAGCACAACAACATGATGCCCCAGTGATGTTTTTTCATGCGATGCCTCCAATTCAGGCGCTTTGACCGGGCGGCCGTCCGTACCCAACGGCCGGCTTTCCAGTCACCCTTCCACAATCAACTTGCCGCGCAGCATGTTCATCTGGCAATGGAAGTCGAATTCGCCAGCCTCTTCAGGGGTAAATTCAACCGCCACCGTCTTGCCTTCTGGCAGGTGCGCATTCTTCCCGAAGGCCGGGAAAACCACCTGTTCGGAACACATCCCGGATTCCTGTCGCGTGAAGTTGAGCCGGGCCGGCTGGCCGCACCGCAGTACGATCACGTCGGGTGAATAGCCACCCTTGACAGTGATGGCGACTTCCTGTACCCCGCCAAGGCCCACTGCTGCGTGCACGCGTTGCTTGGGCGCAAACCAGAAGAACCAGGCGACGAAAACGCTCAGGGCCAATCCGCCCAGCGTGACGAGGATTTGCGAGCTAGTCATGCGATTTCTCCTTTCCTATTTCGAACCAAAGACCGGTTGGAACCTGCGCAGCCGGTTGGCATTCGTCACTACCGTGACGCTCGAAAACGCCATCGCCGCGCCGGCTAACAAGGGGTTGAGCAGCAGACCAAACATCGGGAACAACACCCCGGCCGCCACGGGCACACCCAACGTGTTGTAAATGAAGGCCCCAAGCAGGTTCTGCTTGATGTTGCGCATCGTCGCGCGGCTGACCAGGATGGCCGTAACCACCCCCTTTAGACTGCCTTTGATGAGGGTGATGTCCGAGGCCTCGATGGCGACGTCTGTGCCCGTGCCAATCGCCAAACCCACATCCGCCTGCGCCAGCGCCGGCGCGTCGTTGATGCCGTCGCCTACCATGGCCACTTTCTTTCCTTCACCCTGGAGAAGATGCACGTTGTAGGCTTTATCTTCAGGCAGCACTTCAGCCAGCACACGGTCGATTCCCACCTGGCGGGCGATGGCGGCGGCGGTACGGTGGTTGTCGCCCGTGATCATCACAACCTCCAGGCCCATTTCATGCAGCCGCCGAATGGCCTCAGCCGAATCCGCCTTGACCGTATCGGCTACCGCCAGCAAGCCGGCCATCAATCCATCCACAGCCACATACATTGGCGTCTTGCCCTCATCGGCCAGCGCCAGCGCCCGCGGCTCCCAGTCGCCCAGGGCAATTGAATGCCGCTGCATCATCTTGAGGTTGCCCACCATGACCGAATGGACTTCCACCCGGGAAATCACGCCATGCCCCGGAACGGCCTCGAAATCGGCCGGCTGCTCCAGGCTGAGCCCTCTGGCCTGGGCGCCCTGCACGACGGCCTCTGCCAGCGGGTGCTCGCTGACCGTCTCCACAGAAGCCGCTAATCGGAGCATGGCGTCTGCCTGCCAGCCCGAAGCCGCGACTACATCTGTGAGTTCCGGCTGGCCCTTGGTGATTGTGCCGGTCTTGTCGAGCACAATGGTGTCCAGGTCTTGAGCAGTTTGAAGCGCCTCGCCCGAGCGAATCAGGATACCGTTTTCCGCGCCTTTGCCGATGCCGACCATCAGGCTCATGGGCGTTGCCAGGCCCAACGCACACGGACAGGCAATGATCAGGACGGTCACTGCCGCGATCAAGGAGAAAATGAGCCGCGGTTCCGGCCCAAAATCGAACCAGACTACGAAGGTGAGAATGGCAATAATCATCACCGCTGGCACAAAGTAGCCGGAGACGACATCCGCCAGGCGCGCGATCGGCGCTTTGCTGTTCTGCGCCTCCCTGACCATCTTGACAATTTGCGCCAAGGCCGTGTCTTTGCCCACTTTGGTCGCCCGGAAACGGAATGCGCCGGTCTTGTTGAACGTGGCGCCGATCACTTCGTCGCCGGGCCCCTTGCTCACAGGCAGCGACTCGCCGGTGAGCATAGATTCATCTACAGCGGAGGAGCCCGCCACGATTTCGCCATCGACGGGTATCTTTTCCCCCGGCCGCACCAGCACCACGTCTCCCACTCCCACGTCTTCAACCGGGATATCGATCTCAACTCCGTCCCGAATCACGCGGGCGGTCTTTGCCTGCAAGCCCATCAGTTTTGTGATCGCCTCGCTGGTGCGGCCTTTGGCGCGCAATTCCAGCGCCTGCCCCAGCACCACAAGCGCGATCACGACTGCCACAACATCGTAGAAAGGCTCGGAAGTGCCCTCCGGGAAAATTCGCGGGAAAAGAATTGCCGCACTGGAATAGATCCAGGCGGCAGCCGTGCCGGTGGCGATTAACGTATTCATGTTTGCGGAACGATGCCGCAGCGCTGAGATCATGCCGGTGAAGAAACCGCCCCCGGACCAGAGCAGGACCGGCAGTGTGAGCAATGCGGCGATGCCCCAGGCCAATCGCAGGGTATCCATCCGCCACTCCCGGACGATCGGGATGTATTCCGGGTAGGCGGTAAGGAGCACCGGCAGTGAGATCGCGGCTGCGAACCAGAATTTTGCCATCAGAGAGCGGTATTCGCGTTTTTGCTCCTGTTGAGCGTCTTCGGTCGCGCCGTCCTCCATGGCCGCCGGTGGCTCGTGGCGCGCTGTATCACGGGCATCCCGGTGAGATGAGTGAGCATCTGCTGGGTGGATATATTGGCGGGGATCGCGAATAAACTCCTCCAGGCACGCGGTTGAGCAGAAATAGTAAGTACTGCCTTCATGGTCGCGCCGCCCGGAGGCGTTTTCTGGGTTGACCTGCATTCCGCAGACCGGGTCGATGTGCATCTATTTGGTCCTTTCAAGCCAGGTCGCGTTGAGTTCTTGTGACCTTGCATTAAGCGTTATGGCGACCAGCGACTCTCTTTATCGTTAGCATTATAGAATCGGGGCCTGTTGATTACGAGCGCAATGCGGCTTGCCTACGCCAAGCAGATTCGCCCGCGCAAGTGTGCTGCCGATATAGGCAATTCCGCTCATAGTCGGCTGAGCCGGAAGCGGGTACAACCTGATTGTCATTCCCACCCGGGTCGCTTGGCTGAGTCCGACGTGGATGGCCCTCTCCATGACCTCTCACTGAAGGAGACAGAATCATGCCCAGGCACAAGAAACTCAAGATCACCACCCGCGAGCAGGCCACCTCTTCCGCTTACCTGTTTGGCATGGGCGCATTCGTGCTGGCCTACTTTGTTGCAGAGGCCGCACTGGCGGCCAGGCCGCACCCTCTGCATTGGGTAGCTGCTCTGTCTGCGGCGACGATCGCCGCCGCGGCCGCCTACTGGATCACCCTAAGACGAAGTACAGGCTGACGGGATGCTCCGGTTGGCAGTGCTGCGTTATAGGCGATTCCGCGTATAGGCAGGATAGCCGCAGCCTGTTACAAACTGCTGAACCTGTCCAACTCAATCAATAAAGGAGAGAAACAAGATGAAAAGAGCAAGACTTTTGGCCGGTCTGGCTTTGCTTGCACTGGCCCTGACGGCCTGCGCCCAGCGTCCAACACCGGAGCCTGTCACCATCACCATCGAAATGACCGAGTACGCTTTCACGCCCAGCGAGATCGAGCTTCAAGTCGGGCAGCAGGTGACCTTCATTCTGGAGAATACGGGCCAGCTGGACCATGAGATGATGGTCGGTCAAAATGTCCATTACACCGGCTCGGAACCTGATGGGTACAACGTTGATTTCTGGCACATGGGCGGCGTTACCCCCGATGTAATGGGCGGCGGCATGCTGATGCAGCACGACGAGGAGGGCGCCGGGGAAATGGAAGGGCATGACATGAGCGGCATGGAATCCCCCGCGGCCGAAGAGCCGTTGATGGTCTTCCAGCCCATGGGCTCAGACTCGACAACCGTCACATTCACCGTCACGCCGGAAATGGTGGGCGAGTGGGAGATTGGATGCTTTGAACTCAATGGCGTTCACTATACGGCCGGGATGGTGGGAACGCTGGTCGTGACTCCGTAAATTTGAAGCTTGAATCGCGAAGCGGCCGCAGGTGGTACCTGCGGCCGCTTTCTGCTTCCCTAGCCACGCTGGCGTGATTGGCGCCGCTGTCACCCGTTGAATGTCAATCTGAAGTCCGGGAGGCCAGCGCATCGCCCAGGTGATAATATACTGCCACTCATCGTCCTGCTCCCCCACCCGCCCCAGGCCAACCAGGTAGGTGTTCAGTCCCATCTGCGAACACCTGCGTCAGTCCGGCGGCTAGGTCGAGCGTGTAGTTGGTGGTCAGGCCGTCCACGGCCTGGGCGAGCCGGTTAGCTTTGTCATAGACGCGCGCATCCATCGGAGAGGCAAACGCCAATCCTCGGGCCGTGTGGCGTCGATTTGAATTGGTACTGGCAGGGTGTGTAAGGTGTAGAATGGGTATGCCTTTCCTGTCACTACCCGCAGCCCTGGTGGGCTGAGGGAGGGTAGCATGAATACCTACCAGCAGCACTTAGATCGACGGATAACCGCCCTGCAATGGGCAGTCCCCACCCTGCTCATGGCATCCGTCTTCGCCTACCAACTCGGCGTTTCACTCTGGGTACATAACACCTTCAACGATCCCGTGCATTTCGCGACCGAAATCTTGTTCTTCGGCACTACAGGCCCCCTGCTGGCTTACTGGACGCTTGGCCAGATCCGACGCTGGCTTGCCGAGAAGAACCAGGCCGAAGAGGAAGCGCGAGCCCACAAAAACCGGCTGGCTGCAATTACCAACGCTTCCGCAGACGCAATCCTTGGCATCAACATACAAGGGGAGGTCGATTCCTGGAACATGGGCGCCGCCCGCCTGTTTGCCAGGGAGGAGCATCAAATGCTGGGGCAGAAGTTGGCCATGCTCTTTGGCATGGGCGAGGCTGCCTTGCGCGAAAGCGCCTGGCTGCTTGAACAGACTGCCAACACCGGTGTCGTTCACGGCCACGAAGCCGTGTGTTTTCGAAGGGACGGTTCCCAATTTCAGGCAGAGATTACAGCGACTCGCATCTCCGGCGGGGAGCAGGGTATTTCGCTCATCGTGCGCGACATTACCGTTCGGAAGCAGCGTGAAAACGAGATTCGCATCCTGAATGAACGGTTGAACCAGCAGGTGGAGGAACGCACCCACCAGCTGGCAGAGAAAATCGAGCAACTGGCGGAAGCCAACCAGAGTTTGCAACACCTGGACAAGGTGCGAACCGATTTCGTTTCACTCGTTTCTCATCAGTTGCGGGCGCCGTTGACCAACCTGCAAGGCGCCCTGGAAAGGATGCAGACGGACTGCAATATCCTCCACCCCACCTGCAAACGGATGTTTGGGATCATCGAACAGCAGACTGAGCGTCTGGACCGTCTGGTTCGTGACGTACTCAACACAAATCGCATCGAAGCGGGAGAACTCGTAGTGCAGGTTGAGCCGGTTTCGATTCGTCCGATTCTTCAGGAAACGATCAAGCAGGTCTCGGCCCGTCTGGAGGGACATCCCATCGAATTTGAATCCGCCCCCGATATCCCGCTGGCTTTGGGAGACCACGACCGCATTGTCGAAGTGGTCATTAACCTGCTCGACAATGCTGACAAATACTCTCCCAAAGGGGAACCTATCCATATCTCCCTGAAGGCTGACATCGGTGAGGTGACTGTATCGATTAGAGACGGTGGCGCAGGACTGCCGCCCGAGCAATTCGATCGTGTGTTTGAGAAGTTCTACCGTCTCAGCAGCGGAGACTCGCAGTCCGCCTACGGCTATGGGTTAGGTCTATACATTTGCCAGCGACTGATTGAGGCGCAGAACGGGCGCATTTGGGCGGAAAACCATCCATCCGGCGGGGCCGTTTTCTCTTTCGCGTTGCCAATATGGCAAGATCCGGCGTAAACCCACCTGTCATACTGATCATCGACGATGACCTGACGCTGACAACGTTATTGTCGGAACATCTGGCCGCCGCCGGCTATCAGCCGCTCTCAGCGAATGACGGCGAGCGCGGCCTGAGTATGGCTGCAGATCACGAGCCAACCCTCGTGGTGCTGGATGTGATGATGCCCAAAATGGATGGTTGGAAAGTATGTGAGCGCCTGCGCGAAAGCTCCGCGGCACCGATCATCATGCTTACCGCCAAGAGTGAAGAGTTTGACAAGTTACGCGGCTTCCACCTGGGGATAGATGACTATGTGACGAAGCCATTCTCGTTTGCCGAGTTGACTGCAAGGATTGGAGCAGTTCTGGCGCGTGCGAACCGAGGCGATTCGCCCACTCGTATTGTGGCGAGCGAGAATCTTACCATTGACCTTGGCGCCCAACGCGTAACGATCGATCGCAACGCCATCGACTTGACGCCGATCGAATACCGCCTTCTGGAAGCGCTCGCCAAAAACGCGCCCCGAACCGTGCCGACCGAGAGGCTTTTGGAGATTGTCTGGGGCGCGGCGTACGCGGGTGAGATGGAACACGTCAAACACTATATCTGGGCATTGCGCAAAAAGCTGGAAGCGGATCCCGGGAATCCAAAACACATCCTCACCGAGCGTGGATTTGGCTATCGGTTCGAATAGCTACAACCATCGGCCAGCCCGCCGGTAATCCACACTCAAATCACACCCTTCCTACACCCAATCTAGACCTTCGCTTGCTACACTGAGTGCAAGAGTCAACGACGTGCGCTCTCCCCGCTCGTGCAGCCGTACGACACCGCCCATTGAATGCGGCGCGAGGTTTTCCGCGAAGGGCCCCACGACATGGGAGACGCCAATAGGCAAAAGGAGATTCCAATGCGGCGCAGACTAATCCCATTGATTACCATGACCAGCCTGATCCTGACCGCCTGTGGTGGAGCGGATTCCCCTGCATCGCAGCCGGCAGCCATTTCCGGGGCAGCGGCAGGACAGCCGCTCTTTGCCCTGAATTGTGGCGAATGCCATGGCCAAGACGGAACCGGAACAGATGAAGCGCCGGGGATTGGCGGCCACGATGCTGAAGAAGTGATCGAGCAGGTCCGCAATCCCGTCGGGGATATGGAAGCCATTGCATCCGAAGCGCTCTCTGATGCCGACCTGCAGTTGATTGCCGAGTTCGTTGCATCTCTGCCGGGCGAGGAAGCCCATCCTGAAATTTCGCCGAGCGAGGAAGAACGGGTACATCTTGTCGCGGCGTACGAGGCGATTGAAGACTATGAGGATATGGATCGCGAGGCGGCGATTAACCACCTGGGGCAGGCGCTGGCCATCGCCACAGATGAGGCGGCAATAGCCATATATGAAGAGTTGCTCGAGGCAGTTGAAACAGGCAAGAGCGGGACCACCCGGCATGAGTTGAAGGAACTGCTCGGGCTGGAAGAAGGGCACTAGCAGTGACCGAGAATATACCCAAGAATCGCAAACCCATGACACCGGCCAAAACGAAGCCCCTGGCGCGCCGAGAGCTTCTCAAGCTCCTGGGCGCAGGGGCCGCTCTGGCCGGGACCTCGGCTGCAGGGGTGTCGGTCGCCTCTGCAGCAAGGTCGACGCTCGCTGAAGGGCCACACCCTGGAGACCCCGGCGCCGAGAACAGGCGTTGGGTAATGGTCATTGACTTGGCGCGTTGTGATGGTTGCGGAAACTGCACCGAGGCGTGCACGGCCATGCACCTCGTGCCGCCGGGGCAGGAGTGGATCAAGATCTACAATCTGGAGCATTCAAGCGCGACTAGTGCCTATTTCTTCCCGCGGCCCTGCATGCAATGCGACAACCCACCTTGCGTCAACGTCTGCCCGGTGGGCGCGTCATACAAGCGCTCTGACGGTATTGTGCTGATCGACCAGGAACTGTGCATCGGCTGTCGGTTCTGCATGGCCGCCTGTCCCTATTCTGCTCGCTACTTCAACTGGGGCGAGCCTCCACACACAGAACTGGAACTCAGCCAACCCTATTCGGTCGAGACGAACATTCCTCATCGGCGCGGGGTGGTCGAGAAGTGCGTATTTTGCCCGGCGCTGACCCGCCAGGGGCAGATCCCCGCCTGTGGGGCCGCCTGTCCACAGGGTGCCATCTACTTCGGAGACGAGCACGAAGATGCCGTTACCAACAGTCTGGGGGAAACCTACCGCCTGAGTGAGATGCTGGACAGCGGGGCGGCCCACCGCCACCTCGAAGAACTTGGGACGGAGCCCCGAGTGTGGTATTTGCCGCCCAGGACTTTGTCAGCGAATGATTCTGATGGTTTCCAAGGATAAGAAAGGTCGAGTGATGTCAACCCGAGCCGTCAACAATACCATGCACCAGGCAAGTGCTGGAACAGCGCTTAGCGAACACGAATACGCACTTCTCAAACCTGTCATGGAATGGGGTCGCGGCACATATCTTGTTCTCGCGATCTGTTCAACTGTGGGTATCTTTGGCTTATATGCCTACGCCACACAACTTCGGGAGGGTCTCGTCGTCACGGGAATGCGCGACCAGGTTTCCTGGGGGCTGTACATCACCAACTTCGTCTTCTTTATTGGCATCAGCCACGTGGGCGCGCTGCTTTCATCCATCCTGCGCCTGACGGGGGCCAAATGGCGCTATCCGATCACGCGCATGGCGGAAGCGATCACCTTCGCGGCGCTGTTGTTCGGCGCGCTCATGCCGCTGCTGGATCTGGGCCGGCCCGAGCGGATCGCCAACTTGATTTCCCATGGCCGCCTGCAATCGCCGATCCTGTGGGACATACTTTCCATCACGACTTACCTTGTCGGATCGTCGATCTTTCTGTACCTCCCGCTGATTCCCGATCTGGCTTTGATGCGCGACAAACTCGTGAACGTTCCGGGCTGGCGGCGGTGGCTCTATCGGGTGCTGGCCATGGGTTGGAAGGCCCGACCTGAGCAGCACGAACGCCTTGAGCATTCCATGAATACGATGGCCGTGCTGATCCTTCCCATCGCGATTATGGTACACACGGTGGTTTCATGGATATTCGCCATGACATTGCGCCCGGGCTGGAACTCGACGATTTTCGGTCCCTATTTTGTGGCCGGCGCGCTCGCTTCAGGGGCAGCCTCCGTTGTCCTGGCGATGGCGGTCTTTCGCAGAATGTACCACCTCGAGACTTACATCACTCCGCTCCACTTCAGGAACATGGCGGCGCTTGTTCTGGTGTTGGATCTCGTATATCTTTATTTCAACCTCGCCGAATACGCCACGGCAGCGTACAAGATGGAATTGGGGGAACGCGCCTTGCTGATGGAGCTTTTCACGGGAAGATTGGCGCCCGTATTCTGGTTTACCCAGGTCGTTGGGCTTATCGTGCCGGCTATTTTGCTGATGCTACCCTCCATCGGCATGTTGGCCCGGGCGCGGACTGTGCCGTGGTTGCGACCCATTCCGCTCGGCGCTGGCGGCGCTGTTCTGGCGGTGGCCGCTCTTGGCGCTTCGCGATTCCTGCCCGCGCAGAACTCGAACATTGCGACGTATCTGCTTTGGGCAGGAATTGCAGGGGCAGGGCTGTTCGCCTTATCACTGCTCCCAAGATTGCAGGCCCGTCCCGTCGCCTGCGCGGTCATCGCCTCCGGCCTCATCGTTCTCCAGGCGTGGCTGAAACGGTACATCATTGTCGTTCCCGTGCTTCAGCACCCCTATCTGTCTTCCCACGAGCCGGCGCTGGGAATTGGCCTCTATCAGCCCACTTGGGTTGAGTGGGGCATCACGGCAGGAGCCATGGCCGGCTTCGTAATGGTTTACTTCCTCTTCTCGCGCTTGTTTCCAATCGTAAGCGTCTGGGAAACAGAACAGCGAGAATCCATCCAAGAAATCCCCGTCCCGGTCCGGCATGCCCACACGCCGGCTGCGGCTTCCCCGGAGGTGTGAGAATGAAGCGCAGACTATCGCTGGCCCTGAGCATTGCCCTTTTGGCTGCCAGCCTTCATCCTTTTCGAGTTCACGCTCATCCGCAGGGCATCTCCATCTCGGTGGGACAATTCGGATTTGAAGGCGCCCCGGACTTTGCCGTTGAAGTTGAAGCCGGTCACGAAGTCACGTTGACGTTCATCTACGCCGACCTTGGATTGGCGAGCGACAACCCGCACATCATTCGCATTGAGGGACTTGAGCTGGATCTCCCCGATGTGGTGGTCAGTCGAGAAAACCCGCGCGCCACGATCACCTTCATCGCAACAGAAACGGGCACACTTCGCATCCTGTGCATCGTTCCCTGTGTCGGAATGGAACGACTGGTAGGAGGGCAGATCAGGGTAGTGAAGCCGAGAGCCACCGGCGCCGCGTCAATCTTGACTATCACGCTTGAACCCCGCAACGATGGCAGCGTGCTGGCGCGAGTTTCGCTGATGGACGCGCGCGGCAATCCAATGCGCGGCGTTCCGATAGTCTTTTCCCAGAGCACATCTGTGGGCGGGGTATTGGACCTGGGTGCCCCGGTCACCATGGATGACGGCAGCGCCGTGATGAGAATTCCCGCCGCAGGAAATCAGGAGATCTGGGTAACAGCGTCGTTCGAGGGTGGCAATGGGCTCGCCTATGCAGAGACCAGCGCGCGGCTGGCTGTTACCGGCACGCCCATGGAACACCCCCTGGGAGCACTATCTTCGCCCGCGCCTCCGCTGGTCCTTGCTTTGACGCTGCTGGTGGTGCTGGGGGGAATTTGGGCCACCTATGGGTATGTGTTTTATCAAGTCGGCCGGATAGGGAAGGAACAGTAAGCAAGCAATCGTGTTTGTCGCCGCTACTCTTATGCTCTTGCTGGTTCCCCATTTCGCCTTCCACCAACTGGGCGATTACCCTAGCCCCGCGCCATGGGCGCCCTCAACCGGCGCGGCAGGAATGTCAGCAAGACCGACCCAACGGCAAATCCAATAATGGCCATAATCTGTGATTGCGTCAGGCCGAAGGCGATGACCCGATAGGAACTGGTGAAAGCCAGGAAGAAACGCTCCAGGCTATAGAGGGTCAAATAGACGAGGAACAGTCTCCCATCAGACCAGTTACGCTTGCGCATTTCCCAGAGCACTGCGAATATCCCCAGGTTGACCACGAGTTCGTAAAAGGGCATGGGCGTATAGTACACACCCAGCTGCGGCACCATCGCGTTTGAACTGGTATACGCAAAGCCGAATGGGCCGTTCGTGGGTTTGCCCATCGCGTCTCCGGTAATGATGCATGCGATGCGGCCAATGGCCTGCGCCAAGACCAGACCGGGGGCGGCCGCGTCCAGCAATCTGGGGAAGCGCCAGGCGCGCTGCCTGGCGATCAGCGCGCCTGCAAGCAGTCCGCCGAACAGCCCGCCCCATATGGCCAACCCGCCCTCCCAGATGTACAGGGCGCGGATGGGATTCGCCGCGTATTCGTGTGGCCAATGATCAAGCACGTGAAATAGGCGCGCCCCGATCAACCCGCCAATGACAATCCACTGGGCGGCAGGGTAAATGTCATCCTTATTGAAACCTTTGCGCTCCGCCTCCCGCGCCGTCAGCCAGATGCCGACCAAAATAGCGGCTATGAGAATCAGGCTGTACCAGCGAATCGCAAAGTGGCCAATGTGGAAGATGATTGGGTCAATCGAAATGGTGATCATAGGGTATCTGAAACCTCGTGGATGTGGTGTTTCCTAACTGAAGTCCCCCGCAGGCGAGCATTGGAGCGATGACCTGCTCTGCGGGAAAGACCAGTCCAGTGTGCAGTTCAAACACAGGAACGACGAGCACGCGCATTTCCTGGATTTCAGTATACGGGGGCATTCGTTGAGTATCCAGCGCCAAGTTGCTATAAATGCATAGGCGTTTTGGCTTATGAAAGTGACAGACCCACCTCAAACCAGGTCTTTCCGGATCGCACTCGCAATCCTCGCTTTTGTCACTCCGACATCAAGCCAGTATTCCGATAAGCATAATGGCTTATGGCAGTATGCATCTTTTGGCGCGTCCAGAATATGTAGATTGTTGGTATATTTTGGGCAGTGCTCGAATCCTATAAAAAGGAGCCTTCAATGGCCATTGATCCGATTTGCAAAATGGAAGTGGATGAAACTACTACGACTCTGGTTTCTGAGTATCGCGGGCAGAAGTACTTCTTCTGTGGACCGGGCTGCAAGGCAGCATTTGACAAGGATCCGGAAAAATATATGAGCCGGGACGATCATCAACAGCACGATCGCCACCACTGATTCGACATATACCTCCTCTCCTCTCCCCGAAAGAGCTCTCCGATCTGGAGAGCTCTTCTGCTTAATCGCCGGTGATGTTTCGGGAACGTAGGGCTATCAGCCTCTCAAGTAATTCATGTGGGCGAATGTCCGCGACCGGGCGTTCTCGAACTACGGCGGCTCGATAGGCCAATCCCCCCCTGATCAGATCCCAATCCACCTCGCCGCGTTTACCGATAACCGTGTCGTCCGCGTGTATCGCGAGCACTTCTGCAACAAAGAGCGAATGCGAGGGCAGTCTCAAAATATTGAAAACCTTGCATTCGATATTCACTGGGCAATCCAGTAAGAGAGGCGCTTTGACGAGGTTTCCGGTTTGCTTCCGCAAGCCGGATGCCTGCCATTTATCCACTCTTTTTAGCGTTGTTGTGCCAACATAATCGGTCACCACCTCCATCTCGGGCCACGGCAGACTGACCACAAATTCCCCCGAACGCTCAATGAGGGCGTGGCTGGCTCGACCCGGACGGATCGATATCGCCAGCATCGGTGGTTCCGCATTGACGCTGGCAATTCGATTGATTGCAAGGACATTTTCAACGCCATCAAACGCGCTGGTGACAAGTACAACCGGCACGGGGTAGAGCGTAGTGTCAGGGGGTAGCGACTTGATCATCATAGCATCTGGCTAGAAGAGTTCAGAACTCCTTAAAGTGTACCGCGTCAGCGCCTCTTGAGAGTCAAGGATAGGGAAGCGGTGGCATACAACTCTTGATAGAGACATTTTCCATCTGCGTCAAATGGCGTGAGCCGCGCCTGGCCAGAACACAAGCCTGGAAACCCGCCCGTGTTGGAAAGCTATTCCAGGAGCAGGCTGCCGTTGGCGCCCCAGTTATAACTTCGCCCGGCGCATCGCCCAACGGGTTGGCGGTGTCGTAGGCGTAGGTCTTCGCGCCGATCTGCATCTCTTCGGTGAGCCGGTTGCCCCAAAAGAGAGTAGTTTGTGTGCCCGCAGATTGTCGGGCCAACAAAAAGACCGTGGATTGTTCATCCACGGTCTCAACCAGGTAGCGGGGCCAGGACTCGAACCTGGGACCTTCGGGTTATGAGCCCGACGAGCTGCCACTGCTCCACCCCGCGTCGCAAAGCCGGATTATAGCCCAGGTGCATTCCTCTGTCAAGCCGCGCACGGAGCACGCCACCGAACAACCGGTATAATCGCCGCATGATCAATCCAGATGAGCGGCGCGCCGGTTTCGTGGCGGTGGTCGGGCGGCCCAATGTGGGCAAGTCCACCCTGGTTAACTCCCTGCTGGGGCAAAAGATCGCGGCCGTTACACCGCGCCCACAGACCACCCGCCGCCAGCAATTGGGCATCATCACCCGCCCCGACTCGCAGATCGTGCTGATTGATACGCCCGGCATTCACGTTCCACATCATTCCCTCGGAAAACTGATGAACCAGGAAGCCCTGCAAGCTTTCGAATCCTGCGATGCCGTACTGCTCGTTGTGGACAGCAGCGTTGCACCCACGGAAGAAGACAGGCTTATCGCCGAGCGGTTTCGCAGCGCCAACCTCCAGAAACCGATTGTCCTTGCTCTGAACAAGATTGATCGCCTCGCGAAAGACCTCCTCGAAGAAAGAGGCGCGGCGTACTTGCAGGTTTTCCCACAAGCGCAAGTTTTCTCAGTTTCCGCCTTACTGGCGCAGGGTCTGGATGACCTTTGGGACGCTCTCACTGCCCTGATGCCAATCCATGCGCCTTTCTATCCCGAAGAACAGATCACCGATCATTACGAGCGTGAGATCGCCGCCGACCTGATTCGCGCGGCCGCTTTGGATATCCTCCTCGATGAGGTGCCCCATAGCATCGCCGTCAGGGTTGACGAGTTTACAGAGCGCGGCGATTCGGGGGCCTATATCGCCGCCACGCTGTTCGTTGAACGCGAATCCCAGGTGGCGATCGTCGTGGGGAAAGGCGGCGCGATGATCAAGAAGGTGGGCATAGCCGCTCGCAAAGCCATTGAGGAGATGTCAGGCCGCAAAGTGCATCTTGAACTCAGGGTGAAGGTCCGCAAGAACTGGCGCAACGACGACCGCGTCCTCAAGCAGTTCGGGTTCAAGCACAGGCGGTCGAATTGATCCTGCTTTTGATTCCGGCTTTCCTGCTTATCGTTGAATCTGCGGCAAACCTCGGCGCCAATAGGGGCCCGGGGCGGTTCATTCGACTGGCATCTTTGGCGTTCATGTTCGTCTGGCTGTTGGCCTATACGAACCCATTCGGGTTTTCGGATCCGGACGCCCGGCGAGTGTGGTTTGTGGCGCTGGTCTTGGGGCTGGAGACTCTCCGGGCGGGCTTGGCAGCATCTCCCAATAGGCAGGTTGGCCGTTTGGGCTGGCTGCCAGCAATCCAGAATCTTGCCCTCTTCCTTGCGTTCACGGTCATCCCGCTCCCACCCTACGCGTCCGCTCCGGTCTTCATCGTGTCCGCCGCCCTGGTACCGGTCGGCTTTCGCATCTGGAAGGGCGCACCGCCAATTCAGGGAGCGGCAAAGTTTATCAAGGTTCTCTCGGTCCTGATGGGCTTTTTCGCAATGCTGTTTCCCTTCATCGACCGCAACTGGCTGCCTGCCAGCGCGTTCGCCGTATCGCTGGGCGGTTTTCTGCTCGTTTTCTCCGACCTTGGGGAATTCTTCAACAGGAAGGTTGCGCCTCAACAGGAAGTCGGGGTACCCTGGCGGCATCTGGGGCTCCTGCTCCTTCTCGCCGGCAGCGTTCCCCATTTTCTGCAGTTCGACTAACCCATTTTCACGAAAAGTGGGATTTGAAACCCCGGAAGCATTCTGCGCCCAGCTTGTGCCCCACGTCTGATTCGCAATAATCCACCGTCGCCCCTGCACGTTCGAACTCAGACACTGCCGCCCGCGCCATGTCAACCGGGACCGTCTCATCGCGTTTGCCATGCGCGATGAACACCTTCAGCCCGGCCAGAGAATCGTTCGCCGGGCTGCGCGGAGTCCCCTCGGGCAGGAAACCGGCCAAAAGCGCCAGTCGCCGCACACGCTCCGGTTGCTCCAGCGCGAACCGCGCCGCCAGCGCCGCGCCCTGACTGAAGCCCGCCAGGTCGATACGAGTGAAATCCGCCCTCGGATACGTATCTTTAAGCAGCGACAGCAACTCGTTCAGGCGAGCGACTGCCGAATCGAAATCGCCATAGGCGGGCCAGACGCCCGACTTTTCCTCAACCCAGGAATATCCGCCGAATTCGGGATGTGAGGAGACAAAAGGCGCGCGCGGTGCAACCATCAGCCATGCGCTCGGCAACTGGCTGGCGAAGACCCACATCGAGTTCTCATCTCCCGTCCATCCATGCAGCATAAGGAACGCCGCTGCACCGGCAGCAGACTCCGGCTGGAAGACCTTCAACATCCAGGGACCGAGTTCAATCGCCCGGATATTATTGTTCATTCGCCTTCCGCACAATCCCGTCAATGATTTCCAGCACCAGCCAGATCAGAAATAGAGGTAGCAAGCCCGCGGCAATGCACGCTAGCCCCGAGAGGGCCGCAGCCCAGCCGTAGCCCAGGTAGATCAGGCCATCACCCACCAGAAAGATCAACAGGATAAACCCTAGTATAAGGCGCCGATTGGTCTGCCGGGCATACGCGCGCAGGTCACGCATTACTCAAACCCATCCAGAGATTTCCTCACCGAGATGCGGTCCAGCCGGAGCGCCTTTGCAAACCTCGTTCGCCAGTTCGACAGGCGCGCCAGGCTGCCTTCTGCCCGGGCAACGGCTTGAAGGCCGCGCTCATGCACATCATTCACGTCGATTTCGCCCAGGATGTGTATATCGTCCACCAGCGGGAGCACAATCGCATCCGGCCGGTCGTTCTCCAGGCGCATCTGGGTAAGCAGTCGGGTCGAGGTCTCCCAGGCCGTCAGAAAGGTCTGAAGGGCCTGCCCCATACGAAGTCGGCTGATGAAGTCAATCCCAGGGATAGGCGCCAGCAGGGACATCCCGTGCAACTCGACCGGCTCATCCGGGACCGCCGCCAGAGGCACGGCAACTGTGGGCAGGCCTGGCGCCAGGGCGCTGACGACATCGACCGGCACCGGGTCGATCATGCCCCCATCCACCAGCAACCGGTTCGTGGCCCAGGGCCGCGGCGGGAAGATACCTGGGATGGCGATCGTCGCCAGCACCGCGTCAAAGATGCGGCCTTTCTTCAAGATTACGGCCTGGTTGGAGCGAATATCCACAGCAGTGACTGCGAACGGGATGGGAAGGTCCTCAAACTGCCGGTCACCCAACAGATCAGCCAGGACCGCCGCCAGACCCGCGATACCCAGAAGGGAAGGCAGATCGCCCCGCCGCTGCCCGAATAACTTGCGCTGGTCCAACTTGCAGAATCGACTGCGCAGATCCTCGGGCGCGTACCCGCACACTAAGAGCGCGCCAATCAGTCCCCCGATGCTCGTGCCAGCCAGCGCCCTGACCCTGTACCCCCGCTCCTGTAATCCCTGAAACACGCCCAGGTGAGCAATTCCCCGCGCCCCACCGCCCCCCAGTGCTACAGCGATATCCATAGTTCTCCTTTGTAAAGCCTGAGTTCCAGTACTGGTTACGGCAAAACATGAACCAGGGTTGCAAAGAAACGGCCCTCCACGCGGGAGGGCCGGCGACTGCCTAGAAATCCGTCTCAACCGGGACGACCGTACCGGCGATCGTTTCCTCCAGGCGTTCCCGAGCTTCGAGAACCTTCTGAATCGCATCGACCAGCGGCACCGGCATCCTTTCGTCGCTCTGGCGCAGCTTTATCTCCACCGCCCCTTCCTTAAGCGTTCGGGCGCTGACGGTCACGCGAATCGGGTTGCCAATCAAGTCGGCATCGTTGAACTTCACGCCCGGGGATTCCTCCCGGTCATCGTACAGTACCTCAAGCCCGGCCACGGCCAGTTCCTTATACAGCCGTTCGGCGGCTTCTTCGCCGCCGCGCAAGGCGACCAGATGGACGTGGTAAGGCGCAACAGTGATTGGCCAGATGATTCCCTTCTCATCATTATGTTCTTCTACAACGCACTGAAGCAGTCGTCCCGAGCCGATGCCATACGACCCCATGATGATTGGATGCTCGCGGCCTTCTTTGTCCAGGAAGGTCGCGCCAAGCGCTGCTGTGTACTCCGTGCCCAGTTTGAAGATGTTGCCGACCTCAACGCCGCGGCGGGTACGCAACGGCGCGGCGCAATCCGGGCAGGCGGCGCCCTCTTCGGCGGAGGCAAGGTCAGCGATGATGTGGGCTTCGTAATCCCGGCCGTAATTGGTGTTTAGGAAGTGGTAGTCCGTCTCATTCGCGCCCGCCACAAGGTTTGGCGAGTCCTTGATCAATTCGTCAACGGCGATAAGAATCTGCTCCTTCTCCAACCCAATGGGAGAGGCATAGCCCGCCACCGCCCCGGAAGCAGCGATCTCCTCCGGATGAGCCGGGCGAAGCTCTTTGGACTTGACCGCGTTCGCCAGTTTTGTCTCATTGAGCTCCATATCGCCGCGCACGACCGCAAACACCAGCCTCTGATAATCCTGGTTGTTTTCCATGAACGTACCCATCATGAATACGGCCTTCGCTGTCCTGGAAGGCGGCACAGCCAGGAACTCAGCCAGGCCCTCGATCGTCGTCACTTGCGGCGTTGCAACTTTTTCAAGCGGCTTGAGATCTTCAGTATCCGCGGCTGGCTTGCGAAAGCGGGCGATCTGCCGGTTGGCCATATAGCCGCAGTTGTCGCATATCAGCAAGGTATCTTCGCCAATGGGAGTCAGATACATATACTCGTGTGCCATGCTCCCGCCCATCATCCCGACATCCGCGAGCACCGCAACCACAGGCAAGTCGGCTCGGTGAAAGATGTTGAAGTACGCCTGATAATGCGCCCGGTATTGGGCGTCGAGACCAACCTCATCCGCATCGAGGCTGTATGAGTCCTTCATCGTGAATTCGCGTACCCGTATCAGCCCGGCGCGCGGCCGGGGGTCATCGCGCCACTTGCTCTGAAGGTGGTAGATCAGGCGCGGGAGCTGGCGGTAGGATTGGATGTCTTTACGAGCCAGGTCGGCGACCACTTCTTCATGGGTCATCGCTAACACCATATCGCGCTCATTCTTGTCGCGAAATCGGCTCATTTCATCGCCGATCTTGTACCAGCGGCCGGTTTCCTTCCAGAGATCAGCCGGATGCACCACCGGCATGAAGATCTCCTGCCCGCCGATGGCGTTCATCTCCTCACGCATGATACGTTCAATCTTATCGGTGGCACGCTTCCCAAACGGCATGAGCGTATAGATGCCCGCGCCCAACTGGCGGATGATTCCGGCTCGCACCAGGAGTTTATGGCTGGCAACTTCGGCATCGGATGGTGCCTCCCGCAGAGTCTGGCCGAATACCTGTGACATTCTCATGAGAACACCTCTTGCAGCGTACTATGGATTTCGAAATGCGATAGCAGCAATCGGATTGCGGCCCTCGGCTCGGAATAACAAAAG
Organism: Chloroflexota bacterium; assembly: GCA_016191875.1. Classification (GTDB taxonomy): domain Bacteria; phylum Chloroflexota; class Anaerolineae; order Anaerolineales; family UBA11579; genus SCUK01. The sequence goes on along the minus strand of JACPVG010000029.1, from coordinate 249,184 downwards.
CCCCGAAGTCTCGGGGCTTGGTTCATACAGTGGCAGAATTGCGTCAATACAATCGCAAACTTGCTAACTGCCAGCCCCGAGGCGCGCGGCAACCGGCCCGAAGGCCGGGCTAGGGGCGGGAACGCTTGCTCGGGTGAATCTCGCAAAGCCGTCATAAAACATGGACAGGTTATACACTGGCGATATGGTTTTGTCAAGCAAAGCGAATCAAAGACTGTGAAGAATGGCATCCTAGGGTAAACTTCCAGATGCCTCCCATAGGCTCAAGGATCCGCGGCTTTCTCATGTCTGAAAACAGCGCTGAACTGCTAAAGTCAATCCCACGGGAATTGGAACGTGCTTATCGCGCTCGGGCCGCCGGCAACCAGGGATTGGCGCGAGTGTGCGCCCGTCGGGCAGCCGGCTGGGCCATCAAGGTTTCGCTGAATGCCAAAGGGATATTCCTGGATACGCCCAGCGCCATTGAGCACATCCGGTACTTGGGCGCAGACCCTGCAACGCCTCCAAACATCTTGAAGGTGCTGGAATACCTTCAACAGCGCGTGGTCAAAGAAACCGCCCATGAAGATTCGTATTGGCCCCGCCCTGAAATCGACCTGGTGCAGGAAGCGCACTGGTTGGTCGAGGAGTTGCTGGAGTTCCGAATCGATTTGGTGAAATGAAAACCGGCTCTCAGGAGCCGGTTTATTCTTGTCACTGTCGAACGGTCTTCATAGGCACGGCGGATTGAGCCGCATTGGATTTTCGGGCGTGCCGCAGGAGCCCTAAAGCGCCAAGAACCGCGGCAGCCATCCGCAGACCGTTATGAAGCAACAATGCGACGCTCACCAATCCGGCCGCTGTCAGCATCACCACCTGCCATCCCCCGGCCGCGATCCCGAGCAGGTGCCGCCTGGCAGGCGGCAGAAGTTCAAAGCGCAGGCGCTTTACAAACTCCGGGCGCGGGCCGACAGGGCGGAAAGCGGAATCTAGCCGCGCTTCCAATCGGGACAGATCCTTATGCTGCAAACGGCTAAAGAGCGTTCTTATGTTCATGGTTCACCTTCATTTCCAGAGGGCTTTCAGCGCCCATTTGTCTTCCTCTGTTCTTCGTTTCGAATTTCAATCTCGTCCCGCAGCGAGAGCAATGTCCGATGATAAAGGCTCTTCACGGCGCCCTCTGTGCGGCCCATGATCTTGCCGATCTCGGCGTTCGAAAGATGCTCGACGAACTTGAGGATCAGCAACTGCTGGCGGTCCTCAGGCAAGCCGTAGATCACCTGGAGCAACGCGCGTTGCTCTTCGGAGCGCATGAGCCGGGCCTCCGGCATCTCAACTTCGCCCGTCAATCCATAACCATCTTCCAGCGGTAGTTCCTGCCGGCGGCTATTGTCGCGATGCCAGTTGGCCACCAGGTTATGAGCGATTCGGTAGAGCCAGGCGGAGAACGGCACACCGCGGTCCTGATAGCTGGTAATGTGCTTCATCGCCCGTGTGAACACCCTTGCCGTCAGGTCTTCAGCATCATGGTGGTTGCCGGTGCGATAATAGATGTAATTGTAGATTCGCTCTACGTAGCGGTCGTAGAGCAATCCAAACGACTCACGATCTCCCTGGGCAGCCCGGCCGATCGCGTCGTCATCATTAATTTCTGACGCCATACCAGGCCTCACAGGTAGACTCACTCAGGATAACCCCGGGATTATGGATTAGTTGCTCACAGATACAATAATTACTCGCCTTCATTTGCGAGCGAGTATAACATGAAGGTTTTCCGCTCCCCGGAGTACGGCTTTCAGAAGTCGATTCCGGGCCGGCCCGGCGGGTTTTGCACGGCAGGTGACTCATAAGAGCGGGTGCCGAAACGGGTAAGCACCACCGCACCCATTCCCACTCCCCCCACAATCATCAGCGCGATCACGCCCAGAAATTCCCAGAAGATCAGCCCGACGCTGCCGACCACTAGCGTGAGTACAAATGTACCGATTCCCACCTGGGCAGCCGTGCTCCAATCCTGGCCGAATGCTTCAGCCACTCTTCGGCCCGCCTCCTGGCCGGTTGCGATCCAGCCGAATACCCAGGCAATGCCTGCCACCAGAAGCAGCGCGGCGGAAACCGGGATAAGCAGAATTGTAATGCCCAGAAAGAAAGCCAGCGGAAACAAGAGCCCGATGGAAAGCAATCCAACGCCGCCGGCTACAGCCGGCTGCGCGCCGGCGGCCTCGCTGGCTAGCCGGGTCTGTTGGGGCAGGAACACGTACACCAGCACGCCAAGCGCCGCCGCAACCGCCGACACAAAGATCAACCAGACGCCCCTGAAGAAAGGCTGTAATGCCTCCAGGACCAGACTCATGGCGCCAGGCCGGCTGATTTCCGCCTGGGGAACAGGCGGCACAGCCGGCGCTTCCGGCAGCGTGACGCGGAGCGCGGGCAGGTCGGTCATTATTTGTCCTTCGACCACCGCGGCTTCAGAAATGCTGACAACCGACGCCGGGGCGATCAAGTCACCATGGATGAACACAGTCTCAGCCAGCGCTACGACCCCTCCAATCGCCACCACATTGCCCTCGACTTCGCCTGCCATCGAGACCGTGCCGGCCAGCACGACGACATCCCGCGCAACGCGCGAGCCTGCCTCCAGTTGCACCACGCCGCCCAATACCAGCAGACTGCCATCTTGCACTTCACCGGCCTCCAGCGTGAAGGTGCCTCCCATGATAATGCGGTCATCCAGCACGGGGCGGCCCAAACCAGCCGCGTTCACATCCTGCGGGAAAACCAGCAGCAAACACATCATCATGAATGCCATCAGCAATTTCTGGATCTTCATAACCGCACACCTCGCACAAATGCGTAATCCCGCAGCGTGGAATAGGCCCAACTTGCCGCTGCCGCCAGCACTGCCAGGAGGCTGTAGACCAGCGAAGGCGAGACCAGATCGGGCAGGAACTGATACACTGAGGATACAATAGCCAGCAGAGTGCCTAGATAGGTCAGGACGTTCCAGCCCTTTTGAATCGCCCTCGAAAACAGATCGACTGGATTGGCGAGCACTGGCGCAAACAGCCAGGCCAACACAGCAGCCGCCAGAAGCGCCACGCCTATCCACAGAACCGCTACCAGAAAGCCCCGGCGGCGCTCTTCCGCAGCGCGGCGCGCGTTCAGCCGCAGCCGGAACCGCGCCGAGAAACCGGGAGCGGGTTGAACAAATCCTGCACCGCCGAACGCGACCTCGATTTCTTCCCAGACCTGATTCAAATTGCCCTCTTCAATAAGCGGGTGACTCATGTTGTTTCCTTTCCAGCCGGGCCTCAAGAGTTCGTTCCTCCTGGCTCCACCCGGCAGCCAACTCCCGCCGGGCGCGATGCAACCGGCTCTTGACTGCGCTCACGGACAGATCCAGCGCCTCAGCGATTTCCTCGTAGGAGTACTCATACCAATAACGCATGATCACCGCGTTTCTGTCCACCGGCCCCAACAGGGCCAGCATCCGTTGCACCACCGCCTGATCTTGGTGGTAAACCGCATGGCTCTCCAATCCCGGCGAAGAGTCGGCGATCTCCGGCACAGGCAGCGCATCATATGAAAACGTTTGAAGCCTGCGACGGCGATGCTGGTCTATGCAGTAGTTGGATGCAATACTCAACAGCCAGGTCGAGAATTTGCGCGCCGGGTCGTAGCTGTTCAGCGCGCGATAAGCGCGGATGAAGGTCTCTTGCGCGGCATCTTCGGCATCGCCGGCGTTGCCGAGCATCCGGTAGCATAGGTTGTACACTGGCCGCTGGTAGGCTTCAACAAGTTCAGCGAAGGCCTCGTCATCACCCGACCGGGCCAGGGTCAACCATTCAGATTCTTCGGATTGCAATGTCCTGCTCCCATGCAACATGGCTGCTACCAGTATATACGGAGACGGCTCAATCCGGTTGCAAGTTGTTGGCAACCTCGGTCCGCCCAAACAAAGAGACCGCCCCATCGGAGCGGTCTCGACCTGGCACATCCCGGACAGTGATCAGGGCTTCTTGGTCGGAGTGACCGTAATGATACCCAGTTTGATCAACTTGATAATCAGGTCTTCCTGCCTGACTCCCAGGCCATACGTGCCCATTTCTTCCAGGTAACACACAAGTCTGCCCTGTGGGGCGCTGGCATCGCGCTTGAGAAAGGTAGGGCATTTCACCCATTTGATATTGAATGCATCCCACCACCAGATGCTCATTCGCCCATCCTTGTCCTTTTCCCAGGCGCGCCGGGTCAAGAGATCAAGGTTGAAATAGACGTAGGCCAGGCCCTTGATAAAGGGATACTCCTTGCCGCCTTCCTGGTAGACGTGAACCTCCAGCATGCGCTGCTGCCACACGATGAGATGCGAACGGTTTCCACAGGGATAGGTGGCTATCGACAGGCGGCAACCGCCGGAGTGCGCCTTGACGGATTCCTCCCGAGTAATAACGATCGTCCCCGTCATCAGTGTTTCGCTGAGATAAACGCCGGCCTTGCCGATCGAGATATCGTAGCTATTGCCAGCGGCGATGCTCTGCGATTTCATCTGAACGTCGCCATCCTGGGCAATCGCCTGAAGGCTGCTGCCGAAACCTACCGCCAGAAGCAATACCAGCAGCGTGATCTGGGTCAATAGTTTTTTGTCGCGCATGAGAAGCCTCCAGCACTGTTCAGGCCGTTGCCTGCAAAGCATACATTGCACAAGTCGTACCAGAATTATAGTATCCGCACATAAACTGCGAAACTAAAATCTGCTCCGAGTTTTCAGAACTCAGGGCACTCCTTCTTCCAGTCTGGAGCGGAATCGATTTATTCCCCACACCAGGAAGAACAGCACGATGGCAATGATCAGGAAACTCATCAGAACGCTGATGAATGCACCGTAATTTAACGTGACTGCCCCGGCGCCCTGAGCGGCCTCCAGCGAACCATATGGCCCGGCCGGAATGCCTTGCTTCAACAGGAAATCGAACTGGGCGAAATCTGCTCCTCCCAATAGCATCCCTAGCGGCGGCATAACGATATCCTGGACAAGCGAATTTACGATGGCGTTGAAATTCGCTCCCAGGATGATTCCGATTGCCAGGTCCAGCACATCGCCCTTCAAAGCGAATTCTCTGAACTCCTTCAACAGGTCTGGTTTCTCCTCTCAGGTTTTGCCATGCTCCAGTTTCTTCGAAGGATTCCCTTCAGGCTTCCGCGGACCGCTACGCTCCAGTCCGGAGGATCAATATCGAGCAATACGATTCGTTCTTACCCTCAGTATAGCGGCGGAAACGGCGGGCCGCCACAATCGCCAACATGCCAGGTTAATGACAGAACTGCAAGTAGTACCAATTTGTCATTCATCTTTGTAATTAATTCGAGGATTTGGCGTTAATATTGAAGAGACACGCAACATGGGAAGAGGTGCAGCATGACAAATACAATCCACACGTACGAACGCGGCCAGGTGGTTGTCCTGATCATGGCCGTCATGGTCGCCCTCTTGGGATTCACCGCGCTGGCGGTGGATGGCGGCCGGGTGTATGCTGACCGCCGCGACGCCCAGAACGCTGCCGATAACGCCGCCCTGGCGGCCGCCCTGGCCATCATCAACGAAGGCAACCACACGACCGCGGCGCTCTCCATCGCCGACATCAATGGTTTCGATAACGACGGAACGACAAACACCGTTTTGGTCTACTATCCCCCCACCGATGGCCCTTACGCCGGCGACGATGAATACGTGCAGGTCAAGATCTGGGCCGTTACGGACACGTCGCTCATCCAGTTCGTCTGGCCTGACCAGCTCGCCAACCAGGTTGAGGCCGTGGCCCGCGCCTATGGCCGCAACTCGCCGGTCAGCGGCAATGCCATCGTCACGCTCGGCAATTGCGCCGTGGATGGCGGCAACACAATTGAGATTACCGGCGGCGGCAACAGCGGCGGCGTGCAGGCCTATGGCGGTGGCATCTGGATCAATACCACCGAGAGCGGCAGCGGTTGCGCGATTGACCCCGGCAATACCGGCTACGGCGTCACATCGGACACAGGCATCAATAGCACGGGCAACTATTCTTACTCCGGCGAGACCAACCTGTCTCCCACACCCATCAACACCGGCCAGAACAACGGAAAACCGATAGACGACCCGCTCAGTTTCCTGGAAGAACCTCAGTGCACCTCCAGTAGCACAGAGAGCGGTGGCAACTTCACCCCCGGCAACATCAACGGCAGCGACCTGAGCAATGGTGGGGTACTGCAACCGGGAATCTACTGCATCTCCGGTGATGTAGACGTCAGCGGCAACAATGCGCTCTCCGGCGAGGGCGTTGTGTTGTACTTCATCGACGGCGGGTTGCGCTTTACCGGCAACGCCGGCATGACGATTTCGGCCCCCACTGACTCCAACTGCCTCGGCACCGAGGGCGACCGCACCGCCTCCTGCACGTACAAAGGCATTGCCATTTTCGTCAGCCGCAGCAATTCCAGCAGCATCGAGGTGCGCGGCAACGGCGGAGACGCCGTCTTCGGCCTCATCTACGCCATCAACTCCACTGTCCAGGCGCGCGGCGGCGGCTCCAGCAGCGATGAAACCAACGTGGTCGGGCAGATCATCAGCAAACGCGTGGAAGGCAACGGCAGCGGCTCGTTCAAGGTTACCTACGACGAGGATCGCACCTTCGAAGTCCCGCCCATCATCGAACTGCAACAATAGACAACAACCAAAGGAGTTCGGAAATTCCTATCGAGGCGGCCAGGTGGCATTGGCCGCCTCGATTTTTGCCTATCACCAGGCGACTAGTACTTAAGTGCCATTTGCCCGGCCGCGCAAAAAGGCAACTATGGGATAATTCATTCCACATTTGCAGGGACGGGCCAGGGGCAAGAAGCGGGATAAACGATTTATTGGAGAAAGGAATTTATCCTATGCATTCCACAAGTGGTTACGAGCGTGGCCAGGCGATAGTCTTGATCATGGCTGTTATGGTCGCCTTGCTGGGCTTCACCGCCCTGGCCATCGATGGCGGTCGTGTCTACGCCGACCGGCGCGACGCCCAGAACGCCGCCGATAACGCCGCCCTGGCGGCCGCCCTGGCCGTCATCAACGAAGGCGATGAGGTCGCAGATGCCCTCGCGCTTGCGGCGGTGAACGGCTTCAATAATGACGGCACCACCAACACCGTCACGGTCAACTACCCGCCCGCCGATGGCCCCTACGCCGGGGACGATGAATACATCCAGGTCAAGATCTGGGCCCTCACAGATACCTCGCTCATTCAATTTGTGTGGTCCGGCCAGCTCGCCAACCAGGTCGAAGCGGTGGCCCGCGCCTACGGTCGCAACTCGCCGGTCACCGGCAACGCCATCGTCACGTTGAGCAACTGCGCGGAGGACGGGGACAATACGATCGAGATCACCGGCGGCGGCAACAGCGGCGGCGTACAGGCCTTCGGCGGCGGCATCTGGCTTAATACCACCGAGACCAGCGGTAGCAGTTGCGCCCTCGACCCCGGCAACAACGGCTACGGCATCACCTCGGATACCGGCATCAACAGCACTGGCAACTACACCTATTCAGGGAATGGGATGGTCTCACCCAACCCGATCAACACCGGCCAGAACAATGGAAAACCGATAGACGACCCGCTCAGTTTCCTGGAAGAACCTCAGTGCACCTCCAGCAGCACGGAGAGCGGAGGAGTGTTCACTCCGGGCAACGTGAATGGCAGCGACCTGGGAAACGGCGGAACGCTTGACCCTGGGATTTATTGCATCAGCGGCGATCTCGCTCTCAGCGGCAACAGCGGACTTTCCGGCGATGGAGTCGTACTCTACTTCATCGACGGCGGCCTGCGCTTTACCGGCAACGCCGGCATGACGATTTCAGCCCCCACCGCCGACAACTGCCTCGGCACGGATGGCGACCGCACGGCCAGTTGCACGTACAAGGGCATCGCCATCTTTGTCAGCCGCAGCAACTCCAGCAGCATCGAAGTGCGCGGCAACGGCGGCGATGCCATCTTCGGGCTGATCTACGCCATCAACTCCACCGTCCAGGCCCGCGGCGGCGGCTCCAGTTCCGACGAGACCAGCGTGGTCGGGCAGGTCATCAGCAAGCGCGTGGAAGGCAACGGTAGCGGCTCGTTCAAGGTCACCTACGACGAGGATCGCACCTTCGAAGTCCCGCCCATCATCGAGCTTATGCAATGACAGAAAAAGGCGGCCTCCGGGCCGCCTTTTAGTTCAGCAATCGTCGCGCAAGATGATGGACGACGTGGTGGCGGTGATGGGGATGCTGGCGAAAGGCACGAAGGTTCCGACGAACGGCATTGTGAATGTATAGTTATATGTGACAGCCACTGTCGCCTGCGCCCCCGCACAACGCGAAGCGGCCACCGGGGAAACCGTAACCGAAACGTTGGGATCATTACGCAGGTCGATGGGTGCGGTTGAAGAGTTGGTGGCGCGAGCGATGATGTCGGCATCCACGCCCGGCTCGATGGCGGCATAGACCGCTCCCTCCTGAGAGGCATCCAGGATTGAAACGTAGGTATAGAAGATGCGTCCGATATCCACTGCCCCCGCCAGCAGGGTCATGATCAGCACCATGGAAACGGCCAACTCGACCAGGCTCTGGCCGCGTTCCTGCTCTCTCAGCAAATGTGCTCTCGATTCGTTCATGTCTATGCGCATCATGGGCTGTGAGTGACGTCGGTGATAAACCCGCCCTGGCACTTGAACGAGATAAAGAGCGGGTTGCTGTATGGCCCGCCGGTGAAAACGGCGTTGACGTTCACTTCGCGGGTTTCATTGTTGCCCAGGGAGCCTGTATTCCAGGACAGGGTAGTCGTGGAGCCAGTGCCGCCGCCGACCACCTGGATCTGGTAACTGATCGGGTTGGAGCCGGGGTTCGTTGTCCAGGCCCCGTTCAGCGTCCACGAAACCGTCGCGTTCTGGCAGGTGCTGCCAGACTTGTTGGCGGTTACATCCGCGAAGACCGGCGGCTCGGGCGAGGTGTTGATGGTTATGGTGATGCTCTCTGTGACCACGTTGCCCCCCGAATCCGTCACCGTGGCGCTGATGGTGTGCGTGCCCACGCTCAACGACGAGGTGGTCAGCGTCACGCCGGTTCCCAGGCTTCCATCCAGGCTGGAATTCCATTCCTGGGAAGCGCTGATATTGCCATCCTCCGGGTCGATGGATGTGCCGGTAAAGGTGATGGTCGTCCCATAAGCGAACTCAAAGCCATCCGGCGACGAGGTGATCGTCATGATCGGCGGGTCGTCAACCCCCGCAGCCGAAATCTGCACCGTGATGGAGGCCGACCCCGATTCCCCGCCCGAATCGGTCACGGTGGCCGTGATGGTGTGAGTCCCCGCTGATAGCGTATCCGTACTGAAGGTTGACCCGTTCCCTATATTTCCGTCAAGGCTCGAGGTCCATACAATGTTCCCGCTGATGTCGCCGTCCTGGGCGTCGTTGGCTGAACCGGCAAATGAAATCGTTTGGCCTTCATCCTTGTAGGTATTATTAGCCGGGGAAGTAATCGCCACGGATGGCGGCGTATTGGAACTGAACGAAACCGTGAAACTCACATTGTCAAAACCTTGCAGGCCGCCCGCGTCGGTGACAGTGGCGATGACTGTGTGGTTTCCGGGAGTCAGCGAACTGGTGCTGATGCTGGCGCCGGTGCCCAGGTTGCCGTCAATGCTCGAACTCCAGGAGATGTTCCCGCTGATGTTTCCGTCCTGCGTATCCGTGGCCGTGCCGGTGAACATCACGGTGGCCCCATTGGCAAAGGTCTCCCCGCCGGATGGGGAATTGATGGTTACCGTCGGCGCGGTGTTCCCGCCCCCGCCCCCACCGCCTCCACCCCCGCCCCCACCGCCGGCATTGCCCACCAGCACGACCTGCTTGAGGATGGTGCGCCGGCTGGTTGATGAGATCGTGAACGTAGGTATCTGTGGGATCAGGCCGGTCATGGGCGTGAAGGTCGTCCAGGTCGTGACGATGATTCGGTCGCCGAGCGTCACGTCGTCCGTGGACGCCACCAGCGCTTCACAACTGGCAAATCGGGTGACATCGGCGGAACCGGAATCATAGCTGGCGGTCGGCACGCTGGGCGGGTTGGGGAGCGTGACTACGCCATTCCCATCATCATACAAAATAGCGATGTTGCCGGTGGTCATCCCGGCCAGGGCGCCAATGCGCACGGCATAGTTGCGTATGCCGGTGCAATCCATGTACTGGGCCGTACCGCCGCCGCTGCCCACCGAAGCGCCATAGCGCGCGCCCTCGCGGCTGGCGGTCGCCACAACTGTGTAGATGAACATCAAGCGGGCAAATTCGATGATGCCAAACAACAGCAGCAACAGAATCGGAAGAGCCAGCGCAAATTCCACCAGACCCTGGCCGCGCTGTCTCGTTTTGCTGAGTTGGTCTTTGCGCCCCAACATCACTGCAAACCTCCAAGACTAATCCTTACCACCCTTTATTTTATCCTCATTTTTCTTGTCTTTTCCATGCCCCGGAGGGGTGCCATTGGTACTGTCATCTTCATCATCGCCGCCGGAATTCCCTCGCCCCGGATGCTCATCCTCCCGTCCGTGGGCATAATCGGAATTCCCATTTCCCGCACCGGGCGTCCCGGACGGCGGGCCGCCGGAATTGCCCGGCGAGGTGGGCGTAACGCTGGCAACCGCGGTATCTGTGGCTGCACCCGGAATCTCTGGGGTTTCTTCCGCCGCGCTCTCTTCAGCGGTCAGCGTCGGGGTGGGATTCGTCGTTGGTCGTTCAGGCGGCAGGGCGCTTGGCTCAGGTTCATCTGAAAATGGCGGCATACCAGCCTTTTCACTGGCAGAATGCAGGGCCTGAAGGACGCCTTCAAGCTCCCCTTGGGCTTGGGGCGTAAGGTCTGACAGGACATTCACCAGCACTTCCTGGCTATGTGCCAGGCTGGCTTCCAGCGCCAGGGACGCAGGGATTGCTTCAGATTGAAGCAGGAGCGACTTCAGCAAAGAGAGGCCCTCGGCCACGCCGGCTTCATCGCTCCGGCTCTGCAACTGCACGATCTCCAGCAGGCGGGCATCGATTCGTTCCGCCAGCACATCGCTGCGCGCCTCGGGCGTTAAGGCGGCTGCCATTCGCAGGTCTTCGACCAGCAATTTGATCGGGAAAAGGTCGTCGCCCGGCAGCGCGGCGGCTGAAGCATCCACTATCCCAAACATGGATAAGAGCAACACAACCACGGCGACGCCCGCCATTCCCAGTCGAAACCCAACCGGCCGCGACCCGCGTCCGATGCCTTGGGAGCGCGGTTTTAACTGGCTCAACAGCCGCCGCCGCACAGTTGCCTTTCGGCGAGAATCGGGATCCAGCGCAGCCCGGCGGCTTTGCAGCCACTTCCGGGCAAAATCATCGCGCTCCCTTGGTCGGTTCGCGCTCAGTCCGAATAATGACGAGAAGAATTCCTTCATAATAAACTCACCTTGCGGCTTCAATCTGGTCAACGGATAAAGTCTGCAATTGTTACTCCACCAACTCTTGCGCAGAGGTCGCTTCCAGTATCTTTCTGAGCGCCTTCAGGGCGCGATGCTGAAGTACGCGCACTGCCCCTTCCGAGCGCCTCAAGATCCGGGCGATATCCTCAAGAGGTTCCTCGTTGATGAAGCGCAATACCAGCACCTGGCGATAGTCCGGAGGCAGGTCGCTCAACGCGTTGATAAGTTCCCGTCGTTGGCGCTGAAGGAGGATCTGGTCTTCCGGCAGATCGGCGGTGTCCGGGAAGGCATCATCGGCTTCGACTTCAAGTCCGGCGCGGGTTTTGCGCCGCCGGTAGTGATCAATGAGCGCGTTGCGAGCAACGCTGTACAGGAATGCCGAAAACGAGTGGCCCCGGTCGCGGTAGCGAGGTAGATACTCCCAGGCGCGGGTAAACGCCTCGATCGCCAGATCTTCGGCGTCTTCGCTTCGCCAGACCTGCGCGTTCAGGAACCGGTAGATTTCGTCAAAGTAGCGGTCATAGAGTTCGCCAAATGCCTGCGTATCCCCCGCTTGCGCCTTTGCCAGGAGCTCTGCCTCGTTGGAGCCTTTCCCTTCCATGAAGCAATTGTACACTCACATTCCAAGACGGGGTCGCCGCCTTCTCGGAGGCTGGACGGATTTTGCCCGGTCCCTACGGCGCTCCAAGCGCATTTTGCAGAAGCATTGCCGCCGCGCCGATCAGGATCGCTACCGAATTAGTCAACACATGCATCCCCATTGGGACAGCCAGCGACCGCGTGTTCTCATACGCCCAGCCCATAACAAGGCCCAGCAAAAAAGCGGAAGCCGCCACCCCGGGCGAATCGAAATGCGCCAGGCCGAAGAGCAGTGCGGTGATCGTCACCGCGGGCAGTGCCGGCAAACGCTGGCGAAACCAACCCTGCAGCAGACCCCTGAAGTAGAACTCCTCAGCCAAGGGAGCTAGGACGCCGACGCCCAGGAATGCAACCAGAAAGCCCGCCAGGTTCAAGCCATCCGGGAAGATGAGCGCGGCGCGGGCCTCAACGCTCGCCATGCCTCCTTCCGCCAGCAATTGCACGCCCAATGCCAGCGCGGCCCGCACCGGCAGGAGCACAGCCGTGGTCAGAAAGATTCCGAGACCGTACTCCGGTTTCCACCGGAGCGGGCGCAGTCCCAATTCCGCCCAGTCCAGCCGGCCGCGCAGGATGCCCAGCACATACGGCGCGCCGCCGATAAAGAGCACGTTGAGCAGGATCGCTGCCAGAGTCACCCGCAGGTCGATTCGTTCAAATCGTCCGGCCAGCGCAAGGCTGGCAGCGACAAAAAGGCCAAAGCCGCCGAAGAGATACAGGAACAGATCCCACCAGCTGCCGCCAATCGCCTGCTCGCGCGCAGAGATCTCAATGGGTTCGTTCATTGACCGGATTATAGTCGGTGCGAAGCGGCAGCGTTAAATGAGTGACGGCGGCCAACGAGCCGCCGTCACTTCTGTGCCCCCACGGGGATTCGAACCCCGGTCTTGACCTTGAAAGGGTCACGTCCTGGTCCCCTAGACGATGGGGGCATCGTCAGCAAAGCGGGCAGATTGTACCATCCGGCGCGCGGTGGGTCAAGCAGTTCAATCGGAGCCGCCCGCTGAGGCCTCCGGCCAGATGTGTGGAACGAGTTTAATGTCCCCCGGCGGCCAATAAACGAAGACCGCCTTACCCAGGATGTCTTCGATCGACAGCGGCCCCCAGCGTCTCGAGTCAGATGAATCGTTGCGGTTATCGCCCATCACAAACACCGACCCATCCGGAACGACGACCTCGGGAAAGTTGCGCCACATGGGTTCCGCCAGATAGGGTTCATCTACAGCAACGCCATTGACGAGCAACTGGCCTTCCTGTATCGCCACCACATCGCCGGGCAGGCCCACGACGCGCTTGATGTAGTCCTCCTCCGGATTGTTGGGATATGGGAATACAACCACGTCGCCGCGCTCGATTTCACCCACGCGGTACGCCAGCCGCCAGACAATAACGTAGTCGTTGTGGTGAAACGACGGCTCCATACTGTGACCATCCACCCGGATGCGGGCAGTGAACGCATTGATGCCTACGAAGAGGACCAGCGCCAGGACGATGGTCTGGAGCGTTTCGACGAAGAACGCCTTCCAGCTTGCGCCCCGGGCGACTTCCGGTACTGGCTCTTCCTGGACAGGGCTGATCAGCGGGGTAAATTGGGACACAACTTGTTCCTTTCCACAGCCGGGCATTATACACCCCAAACCATTCAGCCCGCCGCAGCCACGCAGTTTGGGAGTATCCAAGGTCGTGGGGCAGGATTGAAAGTTGAATGGATTCCGCACTGAACCTTGCGAAGGTTTCAAACCTTCGCAAGGTTGGAGCCCGCTTGGTCAGCCACTCCCCGCCATTTCCAGGTAGAGCGAATCCACAATCCCTACAATGATAGAGATCACGCAACCATCCGGGTTGTTCAGGACGCCGCGGGCGCCATTGCCCTCCCGGTTGACCAGCACTGTATCCCCGATTCCTGCCTGGGAAGTATCCAGGGCGATGAAGTCTCCCTCAGGAGGGTCGCCTGCGAGGGTCAGCGGCTGAACCACCAGCAACCGTCGGTTCTTGAAATGCGGGTGGGAAATCGTGGCCACGACTGTCCCGACCACTTTGCCAAGGATCATCCGGCCTCCTTGAGGGCCGCCAATAACCGCACGGCCTCGCCGAGATCTCCCCGTGTAATCAGGCCAAGATATGCCCCGTCAGCGATGACCGGGAAAGCCTCCTGATTGGCCTCCAGCATCTTCTGCTGCACGACAAAGAGTCTGTCTTCGGGATGCACCCCTACCACGTCAGGATGCATCACTGTCCCGATGAGCTGATTTTTCCCATCCGACTCGAGCGCGCGCACCAGGCGCGGGTAAGAAAGCATGCCGACCACTTTGCTGCCTTCACAGACCGCAAAATTGCTTTGAGATGACTGTAGTACGATCTGGGCGACCTCGCCAACCGTTTGATGCGGCGTCACGGCGACCGCCCGGCGCGAATAGGCTTCATTGACGGTCAGATTGCCAAGCGCCGACCTGACCATGATCATTTGGCCTTCCTGCTGGGCGCCCACATAGATGAAGACTGCAATCAGGATCCCGAAAAGATTGCCGGAAATGAACCCCCATAAGCCCAACGCCCAGGCCAGCGACTGCCCTATGCCGACCGCGATGCGGGTGGCGCGCACATAGCCCATTTGCGCAGCCAGCAAGGCGCGCAAGACGCGGCCGCCGTCCAGGGGAAAGGCGGGTGCAAGGTTGAAAATTGCCAGGAAAAGATTGGAAACGAAAAGGTAATTGAGGACTGCCGCGGCATTCAGCCCGCTTGAATTGCCGAGGAGGTTTCGCAGAGTCTGGAGGCTCAGACCGCCCGATTCCAGAGGCAGCGCCCATATCATCAGAATCGCCAGCAGAAAATTGACCGCCGGGCCGGCAATGGCAATCACGAATTCTTGTAATGGGTTTTCGGGGATGCGCCCCAATTGCGCCACGCCGCCCAATGGCAGGAGGATGATGCGTTTCACCTCCACGCCAAACGCCTGCGCGGCCAGGCTGTGCCCAAATTCATGCAGCAGGACGATGCCAAACAGGAGCAGCGTGACCAGCACGCCAAATACCGCTCCCCCCACGCCGCGCCCTTCAAACACGCCGTAAGCCAGACCCGCCCAGATGAGGATGAGGGGAAATGTGACGTGGACCAGCACGTCAATTCCCCGAAAGCGGAAGAGACGAAATGCATTATCCATCAGGTGTACCTGACATGCCCCGGCCGGAGCCGAAAGTCAAATTCGCCATCCGGCCGGACGTTCAACTCATCTACGATTCCAACCAGCGCCAGATCCACCGGGACGAACTTATGGAGTTCCATCGCCAGCGAAGCCTCACGCGAGCGCACCATCACGCACAGGTCCCCAATCCCGGCCTGCACAACATCCACAGCCACTTGCAGCGGCCCGGCAGGTTCGAGGCGGCGGTCCAATGGCTCCACAACCAAGAGTTTCATCCCGCGCATGTCAGGGTATTTGATTGTGGCGATGGCCGTCCCGCGTACCCGCCCAAAGAGCATATCAGCCTCTGCCCACCGTGTTCAACACCCGCTTGACGATCGTCTCCAACAGCTTGGCGTCCACCGAACTGCCCAGCCGGGCCTGCACAGCTTGGACCACGCGTTTTTCCAGCTCTGTTGCCGCGCCTGACGGGGCAGCCGGGCGGGGCGGCGAAGCCGCCGGCGAGGGTTGGCTCGCAATGTAAGGCCGCACCGGAGCCGCCATAGGCTGGTCATGTTCGCGCATGAGTTCAAACCCGAGTTTCATGGCGCGCTCGCGCGCCTGATCGGTGATAACCACATCATCGCTCAGGACCAGACTTGTCACGCCCCTGGTCTTGAGGTCTTCGATATCCCGTTCGGTATAGAATGTCTTCGGCATCGGCTCCCTCCAATCACCCTTTCACGCCTTCCACGTTCTCCATCGCCTGAATGGCGGCATCCCGGGCCGTGACCATCTCCGCTTCACTGCCGGAAAGCCACATGCGCCCAAAGCGCCCGACGGAGGATACATGCAGAAGCTTGATGGTGGCTTTCTTCTCGGCTTCGTTCACCGCCAGGTTGATATAGGCAGCCGGCGCCACCTCGACCACCAACAGGGTTTCGCCCGGCACGAGCAGGCTTCCACGACGAAAACGATTGAGCAATTGCGCCTGATACGGGTCGACATTGGTGATCAGCTGGGTCGAAGCGATTTCAGGTTTGATGCGGTCGCTTTCCTTCAACCCCAGACGGTCCAGCACGATGCGGCCGGCCTCCAACACGTCCGACTGTTTGTGGGAATGCACTTCGAACATGCCGAATTCGCGTTCCACCAATTGCGCGCCGGGTTTGGCCTCCGTGCTCTTCACGGCGATATCCACCATACGGAAGGCCTCATTGCCGGGAGCCATTTCCACATACAGAGCCGCCATCCCTTCCGTGGGGAGATCGCCCTGCGTGACCGTACCCACAAACGCCGCGTACTGGGGCTGCATGCGATCCAGGTAACAGTAGCAGCGGAGCGAGAAATTATCTGCCATACAAGTCTCCTTATGCGCTTGGAGCGTCTTTCAGGGCCATCCCCAGCGGGGTGATGAAGGCCGGATGATCAGGCACTTGTGTCGGGATGCCCGTGTACTCCTCAACAACCGTTGCCATGCCCAGGAAGGCGCTGCTGCCGCCCACCAGCGTGATGCTTGGCACGTCAAAGGCCGAGATGTGCCGCGTTACGATGCTGGCCACCTTTTCCATGACGGGCCTGACGGTTGACATCAACTCAGGTTGCCGCGCAGGGTCAGTCTTCAGGCTTTCGGCACGCTCGTAATCGATATCCAGAGCGCCGGCGATCACCAACGAAAAGTGCGTGCCGCCGGTGGCCTCGTCGGCTGTGTACACAACCCTGCCATCCTGCACGACGGCAATGCCCGTTGTGCCGCCGCCCACGTCCACTACCGCCCCGCGGTGCAGTTGCAGGACAGCATTGGCTGCCGTTGGCTCATCGGTCAGGCCGCTGCACCGGAACCCGGCCGCCTCGAGGACATTGGCCGTGGTTCGCACTTCCGCCGGTCCGACGCCGGGCGGATAGCCGCTGTGAGCGTGTTCGAGGTCCCGCCCCAGCCGCCGCTCCAGGCGGGCCTTACAGGCTTTCAGGCGGTCGACCGCCCCGACGAAGTCAACCACCAGCCCATCGCGCGCCACCTCGGCATACTGGTACTCGCCCGCCAGCGGCATCCCCCACGAATCGGCGACGATTACCGTCAGGTAGGCCGTTCCGAGGTCCACCCCCACTTGTAGTTCGCCTTGAGGCGGGTAACCAAGCGGAGGCGGCTCAGCGTCGCCCAGCCAGCGGATGACTGCGGCAGCCTGCGCGAGGTGCTCAGTCAATCCGGCTTGAACCAGCACGGATTATTTCTTCTCGCCGGAACGTCCGCCGAAGCCGCCCTTGGCGCTCTGCGGCAGGATCATTTCCACATTCTCGTGCGGGCGCGGGATGACGTGCACCGATACCAGCTCGCCAATGCGCTTGGCGGCCGCGGCCCCGGCATCTGTGGCAGCCTTGACGGCGCCGACGTCGCCACGCACCATCACAGTGACGAAGCCTCCGCCCACATACTCTGAACCGATCAAGACAACGTTGGCGGCTTTAACCATTGCGTCAGCCGCCTCAACGGCCCCGATCAGGCCCCGGGTTTCAACCATCCCCAGAGCGATGAAATTTGGATCCTGTGCCATGCTTTTGCTCCTTTGAATCGGGTTTTGTGTTCAGCATCGATCTAACGGCCGGAATGCGGCCGCCGACACACTGCTCTTCTGATCCTCACGGGCGGCCCGCGAGAGTTTCACTGACGATCTGGCGTACCATGTCCTCAAGTTCTGCCGGGCTGGGGCCGTGGAGGTTGCCTGCAGGCACCAATCCCGGCCGCAGCGCCGCATCTGGCGGCGGCGTGGTCTCATAGGCCATCCGTTTGATATTGAACAGGTGCTGAACGGTGATGTTGTCGCCCGTGATCGAACCGCCTACCCCGCCCGATCCCAGCGTGAGCGAGGGCGCCACCCCCGTCGTCAGGCCGATCATGCCCAGCGTGCCCATCGTGTTGACCCCAATGCGGAAGACGGGCTTTTCCAGCCCGAAGCGCATAATCACGTCCTGGTCTTCGGCGTGGATGACCAGGCTGTGGCCGCGTCCGCCAAAATGGATCAGAGCCAGGCAGATATCGCAGCCCGCCTCCCAGCCGTCTGCTTCGTACCAGCCCAATACCGTGGTCAGCTTCTCGCGCGAGAGCGGCTCTTCGCGCCCCACCCGGTCAAGTTCCACAACCAGGATGCGGGCGGCATCCGGCGCCTTGAAACCTGCCATGGCCGCCAGATACTGCGGCGACTTGCCGACCGATTGCGGGTTGATGGCCCCATTCTCAAAGAACAATGCCTTGCGCAGCAAATCGGCTTCCCCTGGGGTAACGAAATACGCGCCCTCAGCCACAACCAATTCCTTGAGCCTCCGGGCGATGGGCTTATCGGCCACAATCGCCTGCTCGGTAGCACAGATGACGGAGTAGTCAAACGCCTTGCTGGCAACGACATAGCGCGCGGCCCGCTCCAGGTCTGCGCTGCGGTCGACGTACGCCGGTACGTTGCCCGGCCCCACGCCATAGGCCGGCTTGCCGACGGAGTGGGCGGCTTTCACCATGTCGGAGCCGCCCGTCGCCAGGATGACGGCAGTGTAGCGGTGGCGCATCAGTTCCTGGGTGCCGGGCAGACTGACCTCGGACATGCATTGCACCAGCCCTTCCGGCGCGCCCGCTTGGACGGCAGCGGCCGCCATGACCTTCGAGGTCTCGCCGCAGCAGTTCACCGCCGAAGGATGTGGCGCAACGATAACCGCGTTGCCGGCCTTGACCGAGATCAGAGTCTTGTTCATCACCGTGCTGGTAGGGTTGGTGCTGGGAGTAAGCGCCGCCACAACGCCCATCGGCCAGGCGATCTCGTAGATCCTGTTGGCGGGGTCGTGGCGCACCACGCCCACGGTTTTTGTGTCCTTGATGCTGCGCCAGATGTTCATGGAGCCGAATTCGTTCTTGAGCTTCTTGTGCTCCGGGACGCCATAGCCAGTCTCTTCAGCGGCCATTCTCCCCAGTCGCTCGGCCGCCCCAAAGGCCGCTTGCGCCATCGCTTCGCAGACCTTATCGATCTGCTGCTGGGTGGCTTTGGCCCACACCAGTTGCGCCGCGCGGGCCTTTTCCACCATCTGGCGGGCTTGCTGAATCGAGCGCAGATCCTTATCAAGTTCGGTCATGGCTCACTCCTTCCGGTAGGTTACTTTGCCGCCCACTTCCAGATGGTCGATGACCGCCATGATGACCGCGTCGACCGGGCTTCCGGCGGTAATATCCGTCATCCGCCCGCTGGAACCGTGCGCCGTAAGCACCAGGTCACCGATGCCGGCGTCCAGCGTATCCACCGCCACGTAAGCCTTGCCGTGCAGCGCCCCGGCTTCATCCGTCGGACGGAGGATGAGAAGTTTGCGCCCGGTCAGTTTTACGTCCTTGATGGTGGCAACCGTTGTGCCGATGACTTTGGCGATCTGCATGACCTATTCTTTCCGAAAGACGGTCGCGCCGTCCAGTTCCATCGAATCCAACACTGCCATCACCACCGAATCCACGGGCGCGTCTTTGGTCTGGGGCGTCTGGCGGGCGGCGGAGCCGTGGCATACCAGCACCAGGTCGCCCGTCCCGGCATCCACCACGTCCACGGCGGCGAAACTCCTGCCCAATACCTCTTTCCCGGTTACATCCGTGGGCTGGCAGAGTAATAGCTTCCGGCCGCGCACACGCGGATCTTTCACGGTGGAGATGGTTGTGCCGACGACTCTGGCGATCTGCATATTGGTCGCTTCCGCTCAATACGCTTCTGCTACGGGGGCGGGGTTCTTCACTTCGGCAAGGGCATCTTTCTCGCCCTGGGCGATCTTGATACCGGCGCTGGCGCCAATGCGGGTCGCGCCGGCAGCGATTAGGCTTTGGGCATCATCGTAATCCTTCACGCCGCCGCTGGCCTTCACGCCCATCTTCGGGCCAACCACCCGCCGCATCAGAGCCACGTCCTCCACCGTCGCGCCGCCTCCGGCAAAGCCGGTGCTCGTCTTTACATAATCCGCGCCAGCCTCTTTGGCCAGCAGGCAGGCGGCGACCTTCTCTTCATTGGTGAGCAGAGAAGTCTCGATGATGACTTTCACCAGCGCGCCGGCCGCATGCGCTGCCCGCACGACGCCATTGATATCTCGCGCCACCGGGTCGTGGTCGCGTGCTTTCAGCGCGCCGATATTGATGACCATATCGATTTCCGTTGCGCCATCCCGCAATGCGGTCTCCGTCTCAAAGACCTTCACGTCCGTGGCGGACGCCCCCAATGGGAAGCCGATGACCGTACATACTTTGACCGGCGTGCCTTTCAGCAGGTCGGCGCACAACTTGACGAACGCGGGGTTCACGCACACCGAAGCAAATCCATATTTACGGGCCTCGAAGCATAATTGGGCGATCTGGTCGGCCGTGGCGTCCGGCTTGAGCAGGGTGTGATCGATCATGGGTGCGATACCGGGGTCATCCGGGATGCCGCCTAGTGACGAAGTCAGGCGCGAGGCCCCTGCGCTTACCACGCGTCCAACCCGGTCGAAGCATGTCCGCACACAGATGCCTTCGGCGCACTCCTCCATGCAATGGTCGCCATGAACGTGCGTCTGTTCGCGCTCGGCCAGGGCCAAAAGTACTTCGCGGGTCACAATTTCGACCAGTTTCTCGACATCCACAGTTTTTGTTTCCATAGTCATCTCGCCGCCTGCTCGTTCTCTATCGCCATAATCTTGTCCACCCGGCGGGCATGCCGCCCGCCGCCGAATTCAGTCGCCAGGAATGTCTCAGAGATCTGCTGGGCCAGGGCCATACCGATCATCCCCGCGCCCAGCGTCAGCACATTGGCGTCGTTATGTTCGCGCGCGTTCAGCGCCGTGGCGTGGTCGTAGCACATGGCGGCGCGCACGCCCGGGACTTTGTTGGCCGCCATGCAGGAGCCAATTCCGGCGCCGTCCACCATGATGCCGCGCCAAGCCCTGCCAGCCGCAACCTCGCGTGCCACCGCCAGGGCATAATCTGGATAGTCCACTGCCTCGACGCTGTTTGTGCCGCAGTCAATGACTGCAAACCCCTTGCCTTCCAACATTTCCTTCAGCGACTGTTTCATCGGATATCCACCATGGTCAGCCCCGAGGGCCACCACCCGGCCGGGGTCTGCTTGCGGCTGCCCGGGCTGAGAAGGTCTTGGTTCGCCTCTCGCGGTTCGCGCCAGGACCTCCTTGACGATGACCTGCAATTCTGCATCAGAGGGGATGCGCACAACATTCCTTTCAGCGGGCCGCGCTCACCGGCAGCCGTTGGAAGACGACCGGATCCAACCCGGCCCTGAGTTTCAATTCAGCAAAGAAGCGGAAGCGGTCAGCCCGCAGTTCGGATTCCACAAATTCTATCACCGCCCCATCCGCCCGGCGCGTCACGCGATGAACGACCAACACCACCGCCGGCGGCGTGAGTTGGAGCATCTCTGCCACCCTATCCGTCGCCAGGGCGGCTTCGATCTCCTGCTCGGCGCGCTCCGGGCGTGAGCCGTAGCGTTCGGCCAGGATGTGGTACAGCGAATGGGATGAAAAATCCAGATCCAGCAAACCCGGAAAATGCGCCTCCGGCAGATACGCCCGTTCAAGTGCGGTTGGCTCGCCATCGACGACTCGCAGGCGGTGCAGAAACATTACCGGCGCGCCCAATTGGATTTCCAGCCGGCGGGCCAGCGAAGCATCGGCTTCGAGCAACTGGCTTTCAAGCACCCGGCTGACCACCGCTTTGCCCGCCAGTTGCATTTCCTGGCTGAATCCGTACAGGTATTGGGCTGTCTTGGCGGTGCGCCCATCCATGACGAATGTCCCCACCCCATGTACCGTTTTCAGGATTCCCGAGTCAACGAGTTCGCTCAACGCATGCCGCAGAGTGTTCCGTCCCACCTCGAACATGGCGCACAATTCCGCCTCAGACGGCAGCCGCCTGTTCACCTCCCAATCACCGGACTGAATCCGATGCAGGATTTGGTCGGCCACGATCTGGTAGAGCGGACGCGTGGTGTCAACAGTCATCAATACACCCTAGATATACCATGATATACCAACACATTCTAATATACACAGGATTGTGGCGTATGTCAAGTGGCGTTTGACAGGCTCAACGCACTTCCCAAATATGGAGTTTCTCGGAGATTCCAAACACGACTTCGATTTCCTCGCCGTCACAATCGGCCACCCGCCCCATGAAGCCACTGGCGCGGGTCGGTTCAAGCCAACCGAAGTACAGTGGCAATTGCACATCCCGTGATTGCCCTGGTGGAATTCTTCCCCCCAGTCGATTCCGACCCCAGCCGTCTTCATCCGGACGGTAGGAAAAATTCACCTCACAGATGTCCCGGGACGTGCGGTTGAGGATAGCAATGGTATTCCCGCCCCTCAAAACAAAGGCGAGCGCGGTCCCCGCCACCAGCAATGCGATAACAAGCGCGCGTTGACGATCAGTCATGCCCTATGCCCTAAGTAGCCCACCGAAAGTTTTTTGCAGGCGGCTCCGACCCTTCAGCGCGACTCTCCTCGTAAGATGCTTACTGGCTACTTTCATAGTGGCGATTGCTCCTCTCCGACGGAATTCAAGACTCTTACGGCCAACTACTAGCTCTCTCCGCGTTTCTTGAAGACAAACCTGATCGGCGTGCCCAGAAAGCCATAGGCTTCCCGAAGCTGGTTTTCAAGAAACCGACGATAGGTGAAATGAAGAAGTTTCGGGTCGTTGACGAAGATCATGAACGTTGGCGGCTCTGAACGCACCTGTGTGCCGTAGAAGATCTTCAGTTGTCGCCCGCCCTTGCCAGGGGAAGAATGCCGCTCCTGGGCCTGCCGCAAGACCCGGTTGATCTCGGCGGTTGGCAGACGAACCAGTCGTTCCTCCTGCACTTGTAAGGCAGT
Source organism: Chloroflexota bacterium (assembly GCA_016191875.1). GTDB lineage: Bacteria > Chloroflexota > Anaerolineae > Anaerolineales > UBA11579 > SCUK01. The sequence continues at coordinate 226,090 of JACPVG010000029.1, read as the reverse complement.
GGGAAGTACCTGATTCAATCGTTGGCCGGTCTTTGCGGAAACGAACAGGATTGGAACATAATCCATGAAATTCAGTTGCTGGCGAAGTTTCTGAGTATAGGCCTCCATCGTGAAGGTATCCTTCTCAACAATATCCCACTTGTTGACCACTACAACCGCGCTCTTCCAGGCCTCGAGGATGTAGCCGGCGATGTGCTGATCCTGATTGGTGATGCTGGTGGTCGCATCGATCACAAGCAGCACGACATCGGCGCGCTCGATGGCTTTCATGGATCGAATCACACTGTACTTCTCCACGCCCGGGTCGACCTTGCCGCGCCGGCGGATTCCGGCCGTATCGATCAGGGTGACGGGAATGCCCTCGAATACTGTCTGCTCATCGATAGCGTCCCGGGTCGTGCCGGCGATCTCACTCACGATGGCACGTTCGTGGCCAACAAGCTTGTTAAGCAGGCTGGACTTCCCGGCGTTGGGCTTGCCGACGATAGCGATCTTGACCGATTCATCTTCGCCCTCTTCAGGCGCCTCAAGAGTCGGCCGCAGTGCCGCTACAAGCGCATCGAGGAGGTCGCCTGTACCAGTACCGTGCAGTGCAGAAATCGGATAGACCTCGCCCATCCCCAGTGAATAGAACTCCAGCGCCAGGTTTCGTCGCTCACCCGTATCTGCTTTGTTGGCCGCCACGAACACCGGCGGCCACAGCTGTCCCGCCTTGTCTTTTTGATGCCGGCGCAGGATCCCGGCCACTTCCTCGTCGGCCGGTGTGACTCCCGACTCCACATCCACCAGGAAGATGATGGCGTCAGCCTCGCGGATGGCGGCTTCCGCCTGGAAGCGAATTTCCTTGATGAATTCGGCAGAGTCGATCGAGAGCGGCTGGCGTCCAGAACCTGCCTTCACATGAATGGGATCAATGCCGCCGGTATCCACCACAACGAACTCTGCCCCGATCCATTCCGCATCGGCATGCAGGCGGTCGCGGGTCGTGCCGGCCGTGTCGTCAACCACAGCCAGCCGCTCTCCCGTCAGTCGGTTGAACAATGAACTCTTTCCAACGTTTGGACGTCCCACCAGCGCTACAATCGGCTTTGCCATCATCGCTCACCAGATCCAAATCAGGTTGCCGCGACTTGCCCCGCCGCTTAAGCCAGCCAGGGGCAAACCGGATGTATCAGAACCGGCCTGAGTGATTACCACTTCTACGTTCGCGGGCGTAAGCGAATCGATTCTCACGCCAGTGGGCAGAATCTCGCCTTCAAGTTCAACCAGGTGCGTCCCCTCGCCCAAACCTGTCAGGTCGGCATAAACCCTTACGTCCTCCGGCGTGAGCGAATCGAGCACCGGCAGCGGGCCCGACAGGATAAGGTCCACGGTGGGCGGGGAGATTTCGGCCGCCAATCCCTGCCCAAGCCCCAACACTTCTACTTCCACGGAGAATTGGATGCTGGTTTCTATCGCCGCCACGCCAACCTGTACCAGGACGCTGCGTTCATCGCCCACCAACGTGACCCCGTCCGGCAGAATCACGCCCAGCCGGGTTTCGATGTCATCATCAGCGCCCGTTAGGTCCAGGGGTTGGGTGCTTACGAAGCCCGGCATTTGCGCCACGAGCTGCGGGTCCTGGGAAAAGACCGTCACAGTCGGCGGCGATACCGAAATGTTGGTAACGCGGTAGCCACTGGACAACTGTCCCAGCGTCTCCACCTTGACAGCCAAATCTCTATATCCGCCAGCCTGCCGGATGGTCTGTGCGACGGAGACCTCCTCAGGTTCGATGCTCACCCCGCTGATCACCTGGCTGTCGCCATTCAGCGCCTGTAGCGTCACCACTGCCATCACATCCTGCCGGACTCCGCTGATTTCCAGCACCCCTACTACCCGGTCAACCTGCGTCAGCAGCGATTCGGGGCCGGACACGCTGACCGTCTCGTTATCCATTGAGATCTGCTCACGCACGTAACCAAGCGCCGGTTCTCCCTGGACCTCCAGCGATACCGGGAACGTCGATGACACAAGTCGCTCCACAGTCAGAGCGACCTCAGTGGGCAACCTTTGGAGTACCTGCACCGGGGAGATGCCGATATCCACCAGCACCGGCAGAACGTGCTCTCCTGGCTGCAGGCTGGAGAGATCGAGGTAGGCCTTCAGGATTCCAGCTTCGGTGGTCAGCCGATCCCAGAGCGACTGAGGCGCGCGCAGCCGCAGCGATACCTGATCCGGAATTTCACCGACCACGACCAAACCGGGCCCGAGCGAACGGAGTTCCAGGGTCAGGGAGCGCGGCAGGGGGCGCTCGACATTGGGGTCATCCGCCACTACCGCCGAGACCCAGACCGCCACCGAAAGCGCCAGCGCCAGCAGAAACGTCCCGAGATTCCGCCAGACGATACGCAGGATCAGGCGCAGCGCATCGTTCATTCTTCCACCTGCCCGGCCGGTTGTGCACCAGCCTCAGGGTCCGGCATCAGGCCCGGCAGCCAGCGATAGAGCGCCCGCTCCAGGCTGAGGCCCGGCTCCAGAGGCCGGTACAGCGCACGCAGAACGCCTTCCAAACGCTCGTTGTCCAGGCGATGAATCATTCGCCCACCGGTGGCCACCGATATCGCACCAGTTTCTTCAGAAACGACCACCGCAACGCTGTCGCTCACTTCTGAAGATCCCAACGCCGCCCGATGCCGCAGGCCCATGCTCCTTTCCGGAGAGACAGCCAACACCCCGCTGGCCGAAAGCGGCATCACACAGGCCGCCGCCAATACACGGTCGCCCCCAATGACCACAGCGCCGTCGTGCAGAGGCGTGTTCGGGTAGAAAATCTGAAGCAGCAATTCCGAGGTGACCTCGGCGTTCAGGGCCACGCCGGTGCTGGCGTACTCCTCAAGGCTGTCAAACCGCTGCAGGACGATCAATGCCCCGTGCCGGCGATTGGAAAGCCGCGCAGCCGAGCGCACGACCGCCTCGATCACATCGTTGGTTTGAGCGCGTACGCGCGTGGTCGGCAGGAAATTCCCTGCCCGGCCCAGGCGTTCCAGCGCACGGCGAATTTCAGGGGCAAAAATGACCGGTATGACCACAACAAGCCCCGGGAGTGTGTTCGCGATCAGCCAACCAAATGCCGGAAGATCGATGAACGCAGTTAACAGACTCACCAGGATAATGAGCAGCAGCGCGCCGCGCAACAGCACCATCGCCTGCGTATCGCGCAGGAATACCAGGATGCCGAAGAAGATGCTCGCCACCAAGAGGATGTCGATGACGCTCACCCACGTCAGGCGCTCGAAAATGAAAGCCAGGTTCTCAAGGAGATTGACCACTATGGATACTCGATCCTACCGGTGCCGTTTATCTTAATGGTACTCTGCCCCCGTGGTATACGCAACCCACATATCAGATCGGGCGCAGCACCCGGTCGATGCGCAGTTGCTTGAAGTACATTACGGCCCCCTTTGGCATAGAGGCCCGGGCAGCCTCTTGCCAGGCATTGACGCCCAACGATTCAGGAACGCGCTGCTCGTAGCCCAACCCCTCCCACATGCGTTTCTCGAGCGCCTGCCCATCGAGAACAAAGACCAGAATGGCCTCCGCCTGAAGCTCCTTGGAGGCGCTTTCCACTTCGCCAAACAGGTGTTCAAGGGTGGTCTCCATAGAAATCGCAGGTTCGACCCACAGGTCGTCTGTTCGGGTCACCAGGTTTTCCACCTGCCAACCCACCAGCGCCACAATCTGTTGATCCGCCCGCAAGAGCATATAAGCTTTCTCCCCAAATTGGGCCATAACGTCAGTTCGCGAAAGGCTCTTCTTCCCGCCACTCAGGCGGGTGATGAAAGCGGCAATCTCTTCCGCTTGTCTGGGGCCGGCGCGCATCACGCCCAACTGCTTGCCGGTGAGATCCAACCCGGCCGCGCCTGACGCCGCGGCTGCCGCGGTCTGGCCGGACGCTACCGGCCTGACCGCCTTCATCAGCGGCTGGGTTTCTTCATCGGGGAAGAGGCCTTTCCAAATAGCGTAGACCTGCTGCCATGTTTCCTCAACGGAGCCATCATTATGGATGACCACATCCGCCGCGGCGGCCTTCTCGCCTTGGGCAGTCTGGTGGGCCATGCGCTGGCGCGCGTCGGCTGCGCTCATGCCGCGTTTACGCGCCAGGCGGCCAATCTGCGCCTCCTCCGACGACGTAACCACCCAGATCGAATCCATTCGTTCGCGCAATGGCGACTCCAGTAACTTGATGGCCTCCACAACCACAACGTTCTGGGAAGAATTCTTTATCAGGTGATCCATCGCCTGACGCACAAACGGATGGACGATGGCCTCCAGCTTTGCGAGCGCAGCCGGGTCGGAAAACACCAGATTACCCAACTTGGTCCGGTCGATCTCGCCGCGTTCATCCAATATGTATTTCCCAAATTCATCGACCACAGGCTGGTATCCGGGCGCGCCCATCGAGATGACGCGATGGCCGAGTGCGTCGGCGTCGATGCCATAGGCCCCCAGGTGTTCCAGCATACGGCGCACGACACTCTTGCCGGTGGCGATATTGCCCGTCAGGCCGATCAATTGTTTCTTGGTCAAAGTCTTCCCATCCAGCCGAGGATGGGTTTCATTGTATTCGCACTCACGGCGAATGTCAAAGCCGCCCAAGCGGTCAGCTGCCGCCAGTTTCAACGATTCGATAGCTGTGTTCGATATTCACCGCCTGCCGGATCATTGCCTGAGCGGGGCAATACTTCTCGCGCGACAGTTCTATCGCCCGCTCAACCGCGGCCGGATCGATCTGATGCCCCGCCACCACATATTCCAGCTTCACCGCCGTCCACACATGCGGATGCTCTTCAGCCGACCGGGTGATGATGTTCACCTGGAAATCACGTATATCCTGACGCTTCTTGGTCAGGATCGAAATCACATCCATGGCGGTGCACCCTGCCAGGCCCACGGCCATCATTTCCATTGGACGGAACCCGGCCAGGCTCGGTTCGATATCCAGCGCCGATGCCAGGTCCACAGTGAGACCGGTGTCGGCTGTTCCTGCGAATGCAAGGCCCTCTCGCTTCCATGTAACTGTAGCGCCCATTGTCATACCTCCCGGGTCAAAACCCGTTTGCTGAATTTTCATTGTCGCGGCTCCTGCCGTGGGTGGGCGTAGAACAAATCGCCTAAGCTGTTCATGCGGCCGCCGGGCTTTCGATGGGGTTAGCCGCTGGATTCTTACGGCCTGGGCCCGGGAGGAGATTCATCTACAGCGCTCCGGCCGGACAACGCGAACGCACGCGTGGCTACAACGCACAACTGGCGCAGCCCGCGCTCCAGCAATTCGGGATAGACGAATTCATTGTGGGTGTGTGCGCCGCCTCCCCGCGTCAGGCCAATACAAATGGACGGCAGACCCCGGCTGTGCGGTATATTCGCATCCGTTGAGCCGATGGCTATCTCCGGCTCTTCACCAACCTCTCGCAGAACATCAGCGGCAAGGTCGACCAGCGGATGATCGCCGGGAATGCCCCCTGCCGGGCGTTGGCCGATGGGCTCAACGGCGATGCTGACCTCGGGCCGCGTCATCCTGGCCGCCAGAGTCTGAACATTGGCAACCAGAGTCGCCAGCGCAACCGCCTCCACCGATCGAAGGTCAATCTCCAGCTCCGCATCCGCTGCAATAGTGTTTACCGAGGTGCCGCCCCTCATTCGCCCTATGTTTAGTGTGGAGCGCGGCTCCTTGGGCAGTTCCATTTGCAGGAGGGTATGACAAAACTCCGCCAATACGTGAATCGCCGAGGGTGCGCCATGATCTACCCACGAATGTCCGCCGGGAGTCGTGCAGGTAATGCGAAACCGCTCCACACCCAGGGATTGGTGATAAATCTTTCCCAAAGCCATGCCTTCCAGCACGACATAACCCACCGGCCGGTCGGCGAATCGATCCACAACGGCCCGCATGCCGCGCAGATTGCCCAGGCCCTCCTCCCCAACGTTCGCCACCAGCCACAGATCCCCCCTGAGGATTTGTGACGACTCTCGCAGTCCCCAGAGGAGGCCGAGCAGGCCCGCCACACCAAGGCTGTTGTCGCCCAGCCCCGCGCCGCTGATACGCCCCGGTTCAATGGTGAGGGTCAGGTCTTCCGTAGCCGGGAAAACGGTATCCAGATGGGCGCTGACAACCAGACAATCCCTGTCCGATTCTCCCGGCAATCGGGCGTAGACATTGTCCAGCTCATCTCGAGAAACATCGGCCAGCTGTTCAGAGCGGAAGAGGCCCTCGACGAACAGCGCCCTTTCGTGTTCATAAAACGTCGGCGCAGGAATTTGCTGGATTCTCTGGGCCAGATTCAATACCCGGCTGGCAAGTGAATCCGGCCCGATCATATGCGTCGCGCCATTCCAGCCAGCGCCTCCAGGCGGGCCTGCTGCAAGCCCGGTAAGACATCCATGGGAAAGAAAGGGCCAATTCCCTCAACGGCGAAGGATGCGGCCACGCTCCCATAGAGCGCCGCCTGGACGGAGTCATGAGTCTGCTTGAGACCGGCCAGAAAGCCGCCAGCAAAGGCGTCGCCGGCTCCAGTTGGATCGAGCACTCGGTTAGGATACGCGGGAATCTCAAACCGCGCCTTGGCGGCGCAATCAAAGAGCAACTGGCCGCGCTCACCCGTTTTCACGATGATGAATTCACATCCGTATGCCGCCATGCCTTCCACCATTTCCCACACATCGCGCGTTTTGCCCCGAAACAGCTCCTGGAGGTCTTCCTCGCCGGGAAGGAATGCGGTCAATCCGGGCAGCAACGCCTGGATCTTGCTCAGGTGTTCAGGTCGCATATACCCTGAACCGGGGTCGAGCGTAACCAGGCTGACGCCAGCTCGGCGCAGTTCCGCAGGCATCAGCGAGTGGGTCATCAGGTCCATCGGACAGAGATGGGCAGCCGCGGCATGACGATAGCTGTCAGGCAAGTCGCCGCTGCGAAGGCTTGTTGACGGGGCGCCTTCTGCCCGCTGATCCGCCAGAGCAGTCGGGTCGTAGCCGAGCAGAGCGCGCGGGAAAGAGATGTCCAGGCGGGCAAAATGCCCCACGGGGTTATCGAGATGCCGGGCGTTTGCTTCGCCATAGGCGACGAACAGCCGCAGGTCGAGAGGGTCAGCGAGCACCCGCACCCCGGAAATATCAAGGCCCCGCGAACGGATGACTTCCAGCCAATCCCTCGGATAGTCTTCTCCCACGCGCGCCACCAGCCCTATGCCTTCATCCGTGGCCGCCCAGATGCCAAGGCCGCCTGCCGCATAGAGGGCATTGCCGCCCAGTCGGTCCAGATGGGCCCGCCCATCCGCCGTGAGAATGAATTCGCGGCGCAGCTCACCCAACAGCAGGTAATTCGGCGCGGCCTGGTACATCAGCAGGATTATAAGGGATGTAGAAAACCGGGGTCGCGGCTTCGAAGAGCCGTGGGGAGCCTAGAGGCTCAACAACTGCCTTAGCAGGCCGAGAATTAGCATACCGATCTGGAGCCCCTTGCCGGTCGTAAGCGCCTTTTCGTCGCCGCTTGCCTCTGCCTGCCGCACAAGCATCTGGGCCGCCGCCACGCCGATGACGGCGCCAATCAGCCCGCCCAGTAGCAGCGCGTTTCGCTTCCAGTTGTTATTTGGCATTGGCTCAACCTCCGCGGTTCACGCGGCCAAACAGCGACTCGACCAGGGCCAGGTAACTCTTTATCGTGATGATCGGCTTCACCGAAACATCGGCGCCCGCGCGAATCTGCTGCTCCAATTTCAATACCGCCTGCTGTGCGCTGCTGGTGTATGGCGGCAGGAGGTGGAGGGCTTGTGTTATCACAATGGTGGCGAGGATGACAAAAAGCAAAGCCAGCCCACCAAGAGCCAGCGCCGGCAAACCAAGGAGAATCATGGATATCTGTGCCCAAACAACTGCAGAACCAAGGTGCAGACTGGCAACCGCGTAGATCACACCCGCCAGGATCAACCCCGCCAGAACCAGAGGTATCGCGATCTGCGTACGCACCTGAGCGCGATGCCTTTTACGGGTTACGGGATTGGGCGGCGGAAGCGGTTTCCGGGCCTTGGCCACATTTTGAGACTCCGGGCTCATCGTAGAAGATTCTATCATACTGCGCCAGCAGGAAATTCTATCGGTAAGGCACGCCCGGTGAAAGTCTGATCAAGGCCAACCGAAGACAAGACTCAGAATGCGAAGACTGATCTCCTGTACAGCATTATCGCTTTGCAGCGATACCCAGATGCTCTCATCCTGCCCCACCAGACCAAACGGAGCGTCGCCAACCTGAACGGTTTGGGGGAGCGCGCCTGCTGTTAGATCAATCAACTGCACAGTGTCCGCGTCGCGGTTGGTCACCAGCAGCCAGCCGCCCAGAATCGCCAGTTGAGCGGGAGCTTCGCCAACTGGGATGCGATCGAGGATTTCGCCCGCTACCGGGTCCACCCGGATGACCTGGTCCATATTCTCCAGGGCTGCCCAGAGCGCCGTCCCATCCCAGGTCAGGTCGGCCAATATGGCTCCTTCCAGAGGCACCGACAGCAGTTCTCCGCCTTCCGGCGTGTATTTTCGCAGTGTGCCATCAGCCCGGTGACTCACCCACACCACCCCATCCGCAAGTACCAACGCGCTGGGCTGATCGCCGACCGGAAAGGTCCTGGCAATGGTCTGGCTGCCGAGGTCCACTGCCATCACCGAATCGCTCAGTTGGTTGACCACCCACAGGGTATTCCCCGCCGCGACCAGGTCTACAGGTCCATTGCCGACCGACAGGACTATTTGCGCGTTTTGGGTCGCGTCTGCCCCATAAAAGACCGGCTCTTTGCCTGTGAGGTCCGCAATGGCAACGATTCGGTCATTGGCGAAATCCCCAACCCAGAGCCGGCGGCCATCGAATGCCAGGCTCGACGGCTGACCCCCGATCTGGATGCCGGCGATCACATCCTTCGTCTTGACATCGATCTGTTGAACCGACCCATCCGCCAGGCAGCCCACCCAAAGACTGCCGCCGGCCATGAGCAGCGGCCCAGGCTCGTAGCCGGTGCGGATTTCCTGGGAAACTGCGCCCGCCGTTCGGTCGATTCTCTGAACCGTGTCGTCATCCATGTTAGCCGCCCACAGCCCCGATCCGTCCCACAGCAGCGCGCTGGGGAAATCTCCAACCGGGTAGGAAGCAAGCACACTGCTGGTACTTCGGTCAAGCAGCTGGACGAGGTCTGCGCCACGCGCCGCCACCCAGATGTTTGTGCCATCAAAGGCCAGCCCCGCCGGCGCATCAGCCACCGGGGTGGTTCGTGATACTCTCCCATTGCGCGTATCGATCTGCTGGACAGTGTCGGCCACTCGATTGGCCACCCAGAGCGAATCCCCATCCCACAGCAGATCGCCCGGACCGGTATCCACCGCAATCGTTCGGGTCACGCGCAAGCTGGCAGGACTGATGCGGCTGACAACATTGCCGGTAAAGCTCGCCACCCATAGGTTCACGCCATCGTACGCCAGGGCCACCGGTCCTGCCTCAACCGGAATGACTGCCTCCACCTCGCCGCTGAGGATGGAAATGCGCTTCACGCTATTCTCGAACTCATTTGCCAGCCACAGACTGCCGGCGGCGAACAGCACCGCCCGCGGGCCATCTCCCGCGGGGTAGGTTGTCGTCTGGCGGGTCACCAGGTCTACCCGGGAGAGCGTGTCATCGCCCTGGTTGGCCACCCACAGGGAGCGGCCATCATACGTGATCGCCGCCGGCTGGCGGCCAACAAGCAAGGGCTGGCTGACTCGGCCATTGAAGGGGTTGATGCTCTGAATCGAATCGGAATCCCGATTGACGACCCAAATCAGCGCGCCGGCCTTCACCAATGCCCGCGGGCCTCTGGAGACTACCACCAGGCCAGACTCAGTGAACACGCCCTTCAGCGCCTCCTCGGCCTCGAGCACTTTCCTTTCGGCTTCTGCCACTTCAGTGCGCGCCTGTTCGGCCTGGGCTGCCACCTCGGCGGCCCTGGTCCGGGCCGCAGCGATCTCGGCCTGCGAAATGCCCGCCTGCGCAGTGGCTTCCAGCGCGGCGTTCGTCGCCCGCGCGCCGACAGCCGCGCCCTGGGTTTCCACATCAGCGATGCGCGTCTGCGCCGCCCGGTTCGTTGCCAGCGAATTCTGCACGTTTCGGCTGGCCTGGTAGGATGCCCCTACCGCAACCAACGCCAGGAATATCAAAAGCGCCACCAACCCGATACCCCCGCGGAGAAGCTGCCGCCTGAAGCGGACTGCCTTCTTGCTTTCGTCGATGAGTTGCTGGGCTTCAGGGGTCACGACGATTTTGTCCCGATTCTCTTCGAGCAAAGCCAGCAACGCCTCGCCAAGCAGGTCGCCGGTTTGCCGATAGGCGATGATCTGCTGGTCGAGCAGATCCTGAATCGGATTGGGCGGCTGCAACGCGCTCAGCAATTGCGCCAATGCCGCTTCATACGCCTGAGCGGAGAAATCGATGAACTGGATTTCATCCATCCAGACGAAGTGTTCTTTGCTCGATACCGGCGCCATCAGAATCGGGATAATGGGTTTTCCATTGGCGTAGGCAGCCGAGCTCTCATGCTGTACCCAGCGCGACTTGACGCTGTTGGGTGAGATGACCACCACCATTTCAGCCGACTCGCTGAGGGCCTGTTCGATGGTGCGTCGCCATTGTTGGCCGCCACCGATCTTGTCGCGATCGATCCAGATGCGGTGTCCGGCAGCCTCCAGATCGGCCGTCAACTTCAGAGTGAACTTGGAGTCTTTCTTGGAGTAGCTGATGAAGGTCTGGCGCGCCAAAGGATCTTCCTCCTACGAGTACTATACCCCACGTCAGCCCGGACCGCCGTTTCCGGAACGGTCGAACAGCAGGTCCCGGCGCTATGACACCCCAGAGCGTCCTGCCAGCTCAAGAGCAAAGGTCAGGGTTCTTTGGGAGTTTCGTAGATTTCAAAATTGTCGAACATGATGTCGGTGCCCTGCACAGCGTAGGTTGCCGCCAGGAGACCCACTGCCCCCGCAGGAATAGATGCATCCGTTGCCGTCAGCAGCAGATCGTGGTTCACATACAGCCGCAGTTGGTCGCCCATGCATTCTACACTGATATGATTGAGCGCATCGCCTTGTCGCACTTCGCGGCTGAACTGCAACTGCCCGGCCGAAGTAGGTTCCAGCGGACCGCCATTCACCCGCTTGCCCACGCCATAATAGCCATCGGAGCTGATGACAAACACATAGAAATTATCAATGTCCTGGTAGCGGCACATCACGCCGATCAGGTTGTTGTCCGATCCGCCGATCTTGCGGGCATCCACCTCAATGCGGATGTCCCGCGCCCAGAAATCGTTGGTGCCCCAAACGGCCCGTTCCGCCACAGGGATATTGATGCGGTACCCGCCCGAATTGTAGGAGGCCAGGCCAAAGGGGTCGGGGTTATTCAACCAGCCGCTGGTGTAGTCAGAGAAATCGTCCGCAAACAATCGCCCCTCGCGGTCGGCTGTGAAGGGCAGCGTCTGGTCAAGCAGGCGGGCCATCAGTTCTTCTACGATCTCCAGGTCGGCCGCATCCGGCGCCAGGGCCAGGTACACCTGCAAATCGATGATGGCCGCTTCAGGAAATCCAAGCTCCTGCTGCACTAAAGCCCGGTTCTGGTACGCCAGGCCATACAGAGGATTCACTTCGATGGCCCTGCTGAAGTCTTCGAGCGCCTGCTGGCGGTTTCCCAGTTCATAGCTCAACTGGCCGCGCAGGTCATAGGCCTCTGCGGAAAGCGGGTTGATTTCCAGCGCTCTGTTCAACGCTTCCCAGGCCTGGTCGTAATCTCCTTGCTCGATATAGATCTGCCCAAGCCCCAGATACACGCGGATATCGCCAGGCTCCATCGCCAGAGCCTGGGAGTAATACGCCAGCGCCACGTCAAGTTGTCCGGAGTAGTAGGCCTGATTGCCCAGGGCAACGAAATCCTGGGCGGAAGGTGCAATGTTTGTCGATGTCGGTTCAAGCGTGGGCGTCGGAAGCGGAGCGGGCGGCGTGCCTTCAGTCTCCTGAACGCCATCGCCCGGTTTCAGTTCTATCGAAGGGGAATTGTCTTCCGGGATTGGGCTGGTCGCGGCAGAACCGGGCGCGTTGACGGAAGGGACTGCGGCGCAGGCCGCCAGGATGAGCATGCTAAAGAGAACACCAAGACTTATTCTTGACCGCATTTGCGCACTTGCCAATTCGTTATCACCTTTCCCCCGACTCTAATCCAGATGCCGCCTTTGTGCAAATCCCGAAGGACAACAGGAACGCCTCACACGCCGCGCACCACCAGGCCATCCATCAGCTCTTGTGTTGACCTGGCGATTTCCGCCACCGCCCGCTCGAAGGCCTCGTGGTTGGCCCTGGAAGGTTCGCGGAATCCACTGACCTTGCGTACATACTGACGGGCGGCCGCCAGATACTCTTCTTGTGTGGCCGTCCGGTCAATGTATCTCAACCGATGGATGTTCCTGCACATGCTGGCATCTCCTGACGTTGGTATAGCACAATGGGTCCGGGGGCTGTTCCACCCGTCGGATTATCGGCAGGCCTGTTCGAGTCTCGGCGACCGCGAATTGTGGGGGCAACGATTCAACCGTCTCCGCCGACAGTTCACAGCTGAAGCAGTAAACGAAGCGCGACGAAGATCCAACGGCCGCGCGCTTCAAATAATAACACTGCCCTCTGGTGTTAATGCGGAAGATCATCGTGTCTCCAGTTTGCTCAGTATATCTGAACATCTGTTCTGTGTAAAGACTCCCTGGTCGCCCATCCATGGCTTTCTCAAAGCGTAAGGGACAGGTTTATAAACCTGTCCCTTACGCTACGCCATTTACGTTCCCGGCCTTCCTGACCAATGAAAACCCCCAAAATCCTGCTGTTTTGGGCCAATGCAGCACAAAGAGATTCTCTTGTCAATCGACTTTGAGAAGGCCATTGTCGCCCGGCGAAATGGCAACCGCCAATGCTATACTCGAAATTGTGAGAAAGACCGGGTCGTCGGCGCTGGGCCGGCTCAGAAACGCCTTTTATCTTCTCAGTTTGGCCCTGCTTCTGGTAGCGTTCCTCGGACTCCAGGCCGTCGGTAACGCTTCCCTGCCAGGCTCGCGCGCAACCAACACGCCGGATATCCCCCTGCCAACCCAAAACGCCGAATTCGTTACGGCGACGCCTGAGTCGGGCGCGTTAGCCTCTCCAACCGCGGCCGGCCGCCTGTTAGGCATCCAGCCGCCCCGCTTCTTCGCCAGCGAGACGCCAGCCGGCAGTCCAACCCCCTTCCCGCTGCTCGTCAACCAGCGCGGCGAAACGATTCCGGTCACATGGGGGAAATACCCCGGCCCCAGCAGTTGGCCTTCCGTCCCTATTCCTCCGCCGGTCGGGATCATCCCCCTCCCGGATGGGCAGATAAATATCTTGCTGTTGGGCAACGATTATCGCCGGAAATTAGGCGCCCGCACGGATACCATCCTGTTGCTCACCCTCAACCCCGATGCCGGTACAGCCAGCGTCACGAGCTTCCCGCGCGATCTGTATGTATACGCACCGGGTTATTCGATGATGAAGATCAATGCCATCCAGCCCACCGGCGGCTACGAACTCCTGAAGACTGCATTTGAGTACAACTTCGGCGTCCGTCCGGATTACCACGTGAACATTGGCATGGAAGCATTCATTAAGGTGATCGATACCCTTGGGGGAATTCGAGTCTATGTGACAAAGCCGCTCTCCGACCCCTCCTTTGCCGGAGGGAAATACTCGGTTGGAGAAGGCTGGATCACCATGAACGGCAAGACGGCAAAGTGGTATGTACAATCGCGCGCCACCAGCAGCGACTTCGACCGCGCCGAACGCCAGCAGGCCGTCCTCGAAGCCATCTTCAAGCGCCTGCTCTCGCTGGATGGGCTGAACCGCGCCAGCGAATTGTATAACCTCTATCACCGCTATGTGGTTACCGATATCCAGTTAGAAGATCTGCTGCCGCTTATCCCACTGGCCGCCCAATTATCAGACACCTCCCGGGTAGAACGCTATGCGATAAAGCCGGGGATGGTGCAGGTCGTCCGACTTCCGGTTTCCGGTGCCTACGTCTTGATTCCCGATCAGATCAAGGTCCTCGAATTGATGCTGCAAGCGCTGGAGCCTTAGACGCGACCATGAACCGCTGAATACGTATATCTGTCTAGAGAACCCCACTGGAGGCCACTGTGAGCGACCAAGACTCGGGCTACAACAAAGAAGAGAAACCCTCTCGGAATGAGGCGGAGGGAGAAAGAGGTTTTGAATTGCGCTGGTCCGGCAGCCAGACATGGATTTGGGGGCTGGTGCTGCTGGTCGTGGGCACACTCATGCTGTTTCAGAATTTCACCAATTTTCGGTTCATCCATCTGAACAACTGGTGGGCGGTCTTCATCCTGGTGCCAGGTATTTCCAATCTAACGCAAGCCTGGGGTATCTACCGCCAGAAGGCCCAACTCACCCCCGGTGCCCGCAGCCGCGCCTTCTGGGGGCTCGTGCTCATCGCAGTCGCCTGCACATTTCTATTCAACTTGAGTTGGGGCCTGATGCTGCCGATTCTTCTGCTCGCCGGAGGAATTTTCCTGTTGTTCACGGCGAGGTCATCGGGATCCTGACAATGAAAAAGAGCGCCCTCGGGCGCTCTTCGCTTTTCAACCGTGTCGCAGCTTCAGACTTACGACAAAACCTGTGAGGTCGACATCCAGCTTCTTCGGCGCGGCGTCATAGTTCTCGGACTTGTGTGAAACGCCGGAAAAGATGTGGTCCATCTTATCTCCGTTGATATTGGAATCGGTCACGAAAGCGCTGGTCATCAATCGCACGCCGATCTCGGCCGGAATACGCAGTTCGGTGTCTGCCACAAACGCCTTTACGCCGAGTTTCGTAACGCCATCCTTCAGCGTCGCCTGTCCAAAGTCCAGGTCGATTTCGCCCACGAACATGGCGTATTCTGCATCGCCAGGCTCCCACGCCCCGAATCGCTCCAACCCAAACGGCTTGAATGTCTTTTCCAATGACACCGGGCGAAGGATCAGAACCAGGCCGGCCATTACCAGAACCGTCGGCCAGAAGATCCGGCCGACATCGAAATTCATGAGGTTGGCCATAAGGAAGAGCGCGCCAATAACAATCAACGCCAGAGCAATTGCGAGTTGCCCATTCTTTTGCATTGAACACTCCTTTCCCACGCCAGTATAGTGCATTTTTTCACTCTGAGCAAACCACGTATAATCCATCCATGCCAGCCTTCCCGCCCCGGGTCTTCATCCTCCAGAACTCACCTCTGGGGGCCAGCCAACCTCTCTCAATCTACCTGACGAACTTCCTGAAGTACTTCGACCCGGTCGGCGAATTTTCGCTCAACGCGATTACCGGAGCAGCAGAACAGGGTATACAGGAGCGCTTGGGAACCCTGGACACGCAGCACCACGTTTCCGGCTCGCTGTATCGCGTTCGAGACAATCTGCGTTTCACAGTTCGTTGTTTCCAGATTCTTCTCCGCGAACACAGAAACCGGCCGATTGCCCTTCTGCACTGCTTCTACCCCAATTCCTCGCTGTTGGCCGCAGCGCTTTTCAAGCGACTCATTTCGCCCGAAGTAAGGATTCTCTACGATGTGCGCAGCCCCTGGATCGAGATGATCTTCGCCATGCGCCATCTCGATAAGCTCTGGTACCGCCCGACGAAGGCCATCCTGACAATCGAGGAGCGAAGCTTATTGCGATTCGCGGATCACTTGCTCTTTGTTACCCGCGGGCTCGCCGAATACTACGCAGCCCATTACGGGTACCGTCGAGACACACCGGTGACCATTCTCGGCTCGGCGGTGGATACAGATACGTTCCAACCGCGGCCATCGACTCTCAGAACCGATCTCGGCCTCGCGCCGGAAGACATCCTTATCGGCTACACCGGGAACTTGACTCGCGCCCGCGAGCTTGACCGGTTTCTCAGATGGTTTGGCGCGGCATCGGGCTCCGCGCCGGGGGTAAATCTGGCCTTCGTAGGCGATGGCGAGCAACGCGAGGAATTGGAACGCCTTTGCGAAGACCTGCGCATCAGCCAGCGCGTCCACTTTCTTGGAGACCGGCCTCACAGTGAAGTCCCAACTCTGGTCAACGGCTTCGATTACGGGCTTTGCCACTACCCCTCCAACATCGTCTATGACTACAATCATCCCCTCAAGATTCTCGAATACCTGGCCTGCGGTATTCCGGTGCTGGCCTCGGACACCCCTTCCCACCGGGAGCTCGCAGAAACTGTAGCGGGCATCGCCATCTACGATTCGGCCGAAATGCTCACGCGCTTGTTGCGCCAGCCCCGCCCCAGGGTCGACCCCGCCGGCCTGCCCTTCAGCTGGTCTCACTCCATAGAGGTCTACCGCCAGTTGTATCGCGATATACTCTCAGGCGGAGTTGGAGGCTTCAACTCACCTGGGCTCCACCCGCCTGACCGCCCACACGCATGAACGTCCGACTCCCCGTAGAGTCGCGAACCCGGCAACTCTCCCCATGAATTCCATTGAGATCCGCGCCACCCTGGCCCAATGGCTTCGGGCTGCCAGGCCCGCCCTTCAGGATACCCATAGGCTCCTGTGGATTGTCTTTCTGGTGCTCTACGGCCTGCGCGCCTTCGGTCTGGGGGTTCCCGATAGCTTTAACCTGTGGTTCATCGCCCTGATACTTGGCCTACTGGGCCTTGCACTGACAGAGACTGCCGACAAACAGCCGCAACTCAGCCGGGTCTGGGTCATCGGTGCGTTCCTGTTCGCGCTGGCAATTCGGTCATTACCTTATATAGATAATCAGGTCCCATTGGGCTTCGACCCCGGCCTGTACAAGGCTCTGTTCGAGAGGCCCAACGATGCGGTCTGGTCTGGCATTTACCCGCTGCCCTTCACCCTGTTGATGCACGGCCTCACCGCCATCTTCGGATTCACCATCGTCAATATCCCCATCTTCATTCTTGTGACTTCCCTCACAGCGCTTGTTCTCTACCGGGAAGGCCGCAGACTCTTCGGGCAGGATGCAGGGATTGTGGCCGCGCTGTTGTTCTCTGTTTCAATTACCCAGTTTGATCTCTTCCAACTGAACTACTATAAGAACGCCTTTGGCATCATCTTCCTCGTGTTCGCCCTGCACACGCTCGACGACGCGAACCGGTTGAATTGGGGGTTGATCCTCCTGGGCACTCTGGTTGCCGGGATGCATCAGTTGGCGTTAGCGCTCTTTGGCCTGGCGTACGCGCTCCACTGGCTCATGCGCTTTCGTGAAACCTCCTGGCGCGAGCGCCTGTGGGTCGCGGCCAACGGGTTCATCATTCTGGGCCTGACGCTTCTTACCAACTACGACCGGGTTGACGTTTACATCTTCGGGCAGGCATCGCGTTTCCTGCGTTCGGTGAGCGAGATACAACTGGGCGGCACGGCCAACGCCGGCCAATACCTGGACACTATCGTCTACTTCAATTTCAATGCGCCGTTGCTTGCGCTTGGGCTCCCAGGGTTGCTGAGGGCGCGCCAGAGCAGAAGCCTGGTGGTCGCCACGCTCGTCCTCGCCGCCATCATCGGGTTGAAACTATTTTTCTACCGTCGGTTCTTGATATACTTTGACATCTTCCTCATTCTTTTCGCGGCCATCGGCTGGCTCGGGCTCTTCCGCTCATCGGGTCTCACGTCAGGCGGAGCCTGGGGTCGCTGGGCCGCCATGGCTGTGCTGGTTCTCATGGGGGTACATGTCGCCAATCGCTCACTCGACACAAAACCGCTCATACAGGCGGAAGAGCTGGCTGAAATTGACGCCCTGGACACGCTCCTGCCCCCGGAAGCGAGTCTCCTCACCCTGGATCCGTCGTACGCTACGTGGGCCGTTGGCTGGACAGGTTTCGAGATCATCGCTCCCACTATGCTCAACGATGATTACTCCGCCGTCGAATGGCAGATGTTCCGACGCAGCGAAACCGCCGCCCGCCTTCAGTTCCTGGAAGTTTTCCCAAGACCCCTCTACCTGCTGGTCAGCCTCGAAGATTCCAACCTGACGCCGTTTCAACCGGAATGCTTCCAGGAGATTCGGCTTGAATATTTCGCAGTTTACGAAGTCATTTGCGAGTAGAAAATAAACAGAGACCGGCAAACGCCGGTCTCTGGCATACTACAGTTGCTGCAGTTGGGCGACTAGGGCACGTAGGCCACAAAGAAGTCGCCGTTGATGCCCGTGATGGTGGCACAGGTGGTGCCGTCCTCGTGCTCAAAGGTCGGGTACTCTACCCAGTTGCCAGCCAGGCGTTGGCCCCAGCCATTGGCCACAAATAGGCTGCCGCCGCCCGTGTACTCGCGGCACACCACGATGGTGTTGCCCTTCGAGCCGACCTTCACGACATCCTCCACGCCGTCCGGGTCGGGGCCGTAGCCAACCGTGAACCACAGACCGCAGTCGTTCTCTGTCTTGCACTTACCAGCGGGGTCCGTCAGGTGGTAGTGCCAGAGGATAGCCCGATTGCGGCCCTGCGTTCCGGCGTCGGGCGGTGGCTCATCTTCATAGTAGTCCACCGCCAGCGCGGTCCTGGCATTCACCGGAGCCATCACGGCAACCAGAACCACCAGGGCTACCAGGCCAAGGCTCAATAAGGTCTTCAAACTCTTGCTCACGACTCACCTCCAATGGCGAATAAGCACACTTGGCTAGAGTATACGGTAGTCTACATTATTTGTCAACATTATCCTAATACTCGTTTTTGGATAGAAATTGTGTTTTTTGAAGCGAATAGATGTCTTCCAATAATCTTCGCAAGTGACCGATGAGATGCCCCAAGACACCCAGCACGAACAGTAGGCCAGCCAGCGTGAACCCGACCGCGGCAAAGATCAAGGACTGAATATGCCCGCTCCCCTGGCCGAGGAAGTAAAAATACAGAAACCGTACGGCCAGGATATTTGCCGGCCCGGCAAACAGCATGCTCGTGAAGAAGAAGAACAGGAAAGGTTCATAGATGACGAACACGGTCATCAGATTGAACCCTGATTGCAGCATATGGCCCCAGATGTTGCGAAACAGCCGCGAGGGCCGGGTTGGCGCATTTGTCTGGATGGGGACCCAGGTTACGAGCAATCCTTTGCGGCTCGCTTGGGCCAGCGAATCCAGCGTATAGGAGTAGCGGGTATAGACATTAAGGTTGAGTAGCGCATTCGCGGAATAAGCCCGAAAGCCGGATACCGAATCCGGCACATACCCCCCAACAAGCCATTGAACCAACCAGTTGCCTATTCGCTGCATCAGCCGCTTCACCCATGAAAAATAGACGACGTTGCCGGGTCGCCTGTCCCCGATTACGATGTCCGCGTCGCCATGCAGAATCGGCTGAATCAACTCTTCGATATAACGCCCCGGATACTGGTTGTCCGCATCCGTATTCACCATGATGTCCGCGCCCGCCTCAAGCGCTCCCCAGACCGCGGTGTTGAAGGCGCGGCCCAGGCCCAGATGTCGCTTGTGCTGAATGACGCGGCAGCCAAATTCCCTGGCGACACCCGCGGTGCGGTCGGTTGAGCCGTCATCCACTACCTGTATCTCAATTTCATCCACGCCAGACAGCGCCTGTGGCAGCTCCCGCAATACCAACGGCAGTGTCTGTTCTTCATTCAGACACGGGATGTTGATAACAAGTTTCATCGGTTTGTCGACCTATCGGTTCTCTCTAGGAGTTCCTGCGCCTCGACCCTGAAGATTTCCCGATCACGGAGCATGAATTTATGGTCAGCGTGTTTGACGACCTCAGGGTCGTGAGAGATCAGCAGAATCGTCGGCTTATAGGGTAACGCGCGCAGATTTTCCATCAACAGGTCAACGGCTGGGACGTCCAGGTGGTTCGTGGGCTCATCCAGGATCAGAAACCTTGGCTTGATGAGCAAGGCGCGCGCAATGGCCAGGCGTTGGCGCTGCCCGCCAGAGAGGAACAACGCGTCTTCACCCACCAGCGTTTCAAATCCCTGCGGGAGCTCGCGAACGAAATCCAGCGCGGTGGCCGATAAGGCGGCTTCTTCGAGTTCCGCCTCATCAACGGAAACGAAACCGTAGGCTATGTTCTCTGAAACTGTAGCAGAGAACAGCAGCGGATTCTGCGGCACCACGCCTATTTGGCGGCGGAGTGCTGCTACGTCAAGCGTCTCATAGGGCAGTCCATCAGCATAGAGCGCACCGCTATCTGGTCGGTAGAAGCCCAATATCAGGTTAATGAGTGTGGTCTTCCCGGAGCCGTTTGGGCCGCTAATGGACGTGATCATTCCCGCGGGGATGTCCAGATTGCAATCGACGAAGATTGGGTGTTCACGGCTATACGCAAAACTGACCCCTTCAAACCGGATTCGACCCTGGAACACGGATATATCCGCGCCACGATATGGCGGCGCAGGCTCTATTTTCAGCAGGTCGTAAAGAGTCGTCAGCGATTCGTTGCCCACAACGATATCCGTGATCGCTCCAAGAAAACTGGATAGATAACGCGTGAGTAGCGCCAAAGTGACATAGAACGAAATCACTTCTCCCATCGAGATCCAGCCTGAGATCACCCCCCAACCGCCCATGAACAGCACCAGCACGCCCGCGCTCGTCACCAGTAGGTCTTGAGATGTGCGATAGACCGACGTCATCCACAGGAAGCGATAGCCCTTTTCACGCAGATCCGAGAGGTTGTCAAACTGGCGGCGAGTCTCATACGCCACGGCGGCCTGGGTCTGGGTCAGATCGATCGTGCGCAGGAAGAAGCGCACCCCGCGAATGAACACCTCGAACGAACGATGGAAAGCGCGGACATGCCCGCGCAGCCTTCTGCCAAGGCGCCGGATGAGGAAGACCAGCCCCGGCACGACCAGCACCAGCGTGACGAAAAGTTGCCAGTTCAGGTAGATTAACATTCCTCCCAGGAACAGACTGACAAAAAAGGCGGGGAGGAAGTTCGCCAGGAGCGATGAGACCATCTGGTCGATTCGGTTGGCCTCTTCAACCAATACCGTATGAAGCAGACTGCGGTCAATGTCATACAACTGGGTTCGGGAAAACGCGTAGTATTTTTTGATCAACTCCTGCCGCAACCGCTCCACGGCATGCTTGTTGATCCAATACACTTTGTTCCGGCTGAACAGGTTCAATCCGGCATTGCCCATGTACAGGGCCAGCATCAGCGCGCCCATCAGCAGCAGTTCACCTGTCCGCCCCTGCGGAATGCTTTCATCCAGCGCGCGCCGCACCAGCGCCGCGATCGGAACCAGCGCCAGCGATTGCCCGATGGCCGCCGCCACGCTCAGCGCTATCGCAAATTTGTCATCCCGATACAGGCCGAACAGGTACCGCCAGGCAGGGCGGTTCAATCTAAAACCGCCATCGTCAGGTCGTTTGCCGGATGGCCCAGGTGAAGCGCCGGCCGCCTCAGTGAACCGCAAGGCGCGCGGACCTGGTATGCCCCCAGGCCTTGCTCTCATATGAAGCTGGTTTTTGATATACTCGGATTGCATCGCTCACCGGAACAGGAGCCGTCCATGGATTTCAAGAAGATTGACCATTACCTTGAAGAGAAACTGAGCCAAAGCATAACAGAACTTTCGGAACTGTGCCGCATCCCGAGCATCGCCGCCCAGAATACCGGCCAGACGGAAGCCGCTGCCCTGGTGGCGAGTATGCTCACCCGCCGCGGTTTTCAGGTCGAAATTATGCCTTCGGCCGGCGCGCCGGTTGTGTACGGCGAGCGCAAAGGCAAAGCAGATAAGACCCTCCTGTTTTACAATCATTACGACGTCCAGCCTGCCGAACCCTTTGAACTCTGGGATAGCCCCCCCTTTGAACCCGATTTGAGAGACGGCAAGCTCTACGCCCGCGGCGTAAGCGACGACAAGGGCCATATCACCAGCCGCCTGCACGCCCTGGATGCCATCCTCGCCGCGGAAGGTGAACTCCCCTGTACGATCAAATTCATCGTCGAGGGCGAGGAGGAGATTGGCAGCGTCAACCTCCCGCCCTTCATCAAAGAACACGCCGGGAAACTGGCTGGTGATGCCTGCATCTGGGAATTCGGCTACGTAGACCACCGCGGCGTCCCGATACAGTACGCCGGCCTGCGCGGCATCTGCTACGTCGAACTTTCGGTTGAATGCCTCAGCCAGGACGTACATTCCGGCGTGGGCGGCACGATCTTCCCGAGCGCCGCCTGGCGTCTGGTCTGGGCGCTCAGCACGCTCAAGGGGCCAGATGAACGTATCCGTATCCCAAACTATTACGAGAACGTGATCCCTCCAACCGAGCGCGACAAAGAACTTTTCTCCAAACTGCCTGAGATCGCCGAAGAATACCACCGGCGTTACGGCGTCAAAGCCTTCCTAAGAGACGCCACCGGCGGCGCAGAATTGCGAACCCAGGAAGTGATGGAACCCTCGTGCACCATCTGCGGTCTGACAGCCGGCTACCAGGGACCCGGCAGCAAGACGGTTCTCCCGGCCAAAGCCTCCGCCAAGGTGGATTTCCGCCTCGTTCCGAACCAGACGCCCGAGGAAACTCTGACCAAACTACGCGCCCACCTCGACGCCCAGGGGTTCGAGGATGTCCACATCACCTATCTGGGCGGCGAGGCGCCCGGCCGCACCGACCCGGACGACGCTTTCCTGCAGCTGGTCGTTCAGACCGCGGAAGAGATCTACGAATCGCCCATGGAACTGCACCCGATGACCGGCGGTTCCGGCCCGAACCATGCGTTCATTCACTACCTGAACGTGCCGGTGGCAACTGCCGGTTTAGGCTACCCGGATACCCGCGCTCATGCCCCCAACGAGAACATCCGGCTTGACCAATACCTTCAGCACGCCCGCCACATTACCCGCATTCTGGAGGCGTTCAGTAAGCAGCCGTGAGGTTCAATATCACCCATGCGCTCCGACCCATGCCGGAGCGCTTTTGTTTTCAGAACATCTGTTTTGCCGCGTGATATAATCCCGCCCATGTCCAGCATTGTCGTCCTCGACATCGAAACCACCGGACTCGACCCGCGCCGCGACGCGATCATTGAGATCGGGGCCGTGCGTTTCAACAGCCGGCGCGTTGAGGATGAGTGGACCACGCTCGTCAATCCCGGCCGCGAACTCCCTGCCTTTATCACCCGGCTGACCGGCATCACCACCGGCATGCTCCAGGGCGCGCCGCGCCTGGCCACCGTGATGCCCGAGCTCCAGGAATTTGTAGCTGACCTGCCCATCCTGGGCCATAACGTAAACTTCGACGTCAGTTTCTTCCGGGCCCAGGGCTTCTTCGAATACAACGACTTGCTTGATACGTACGACCTCGCCTCGGTGTTGCTGCCCGGCGCGGGACGCTACAACCTCGGCGCCTTGGCTCAACATCTGGGCATCCCCATGCCCACCGCCCATCGTGCCATGGAAGATTCCCGCATCACCATGCAGGTCTTCAACCGGTTGCAGGAGAAGGCCCTGGAACTTCCGCTGGATATCCTGGCGGAGATCGTCCGCCTTGGAGAGGACTTGCCCTGGGGCGCCGACCATGTCTTTCGCGATGCCCTAAAGGCGCGCGGCCGCGAGCAGGCCAGCCTGGGCAAGCACGGCCGGGCTTTCCATGGGCCGCTATTTGAGTCACCACCGCCGCCGGAAAAGGAACCGCTCCAGCCAAGAGAGGTAATGCGGCCCCTGGACATCGAGGAAGTTGCTTCCTTCCTGGAGCACGGAGGCCCTTTCTCAAAATTGTTCGAACAATTCGAGCACCGCCCGGAACAGGTCGAACTCTCGCGTGCCATCGCCACGGCCTTAAGTGAGGGTCGGCATCTGCTGGCGGAGGCTGGCACGGGGGTCGGAAAATCGCTGGCCTATCTGGTGCCGGCGGCCGCCTGGGCGCTGCTCAACAACGCCCGGGTCGTGATCTCCACGAACACGCTCAACCTGCAAGACCAGTTAATTAACAAGGATATCCCCAGCCTCATGCAGGTGGTTGGCGATGGTCTGAACGCCGCGGTGCTCAAGGGCCGCAACAACTATCTGTGCCCGCGCCGCCTGGACGCCCTGCGGCGCAAGAAGCCGGAAACCGCCGAAGAGATGCGCGTGCTCGCCAAGATGCTCATCTGGCTGAATGAGGACGGCGGCGGCGACCTCAGCGAGATCAACATCACCGGGCCGGGCGAACGCGCCGTCTGGAACCGGATTTCCGCCAACGATGAGACCTGCACGACCGAAACCTGCCAGCGCCGCATGGGCGGGATCTGCCCGTTCCACCGGGCGCGCCAGGCGGCCCAGAACGCCCACCTCATCGTGGTCAACCATGCCCTGTTGCTGGCGGATGTGTCTACTGGCAACCGCGTACTCCCCGACTTCCGGCACTTGATCGTCGATGAGGCCCATCACATGGAAGCCGCCACCACCAACGCGCTGTCCTTCAAGGTGAATCAGATCGATGTGGAACGAACCCTGCGCGAGCTGGGCGGCCCAAATGCCGGTTACCTCGGCCGTGTACTGGTTGTCGCCCAGGAGGTTCTTGACCCCGGCCAATTGGCGGCGCTGAACGAACTCGTCCAACGCGCCACCGACAAGGCCTTCCAATTCCAGAACGCCGTAAAGGGGTTCTTCGTCGCGCTCGACCATTTTCTGGAGGAGCAGCGCGACGGCCGCCAATTGGGAAGCTACAGCCACCAGGAACGAATCGTCCCGGCCACCCGCACTCAGCCATCCTGGTTGAACATCGAAACCGCATGGGATGACGCTCGCAATTCCCTGTCGCCGCTCCTCCAGGCCCTGGAACAGGTGAACCAGGCGCTGAGCGAGATGGCCGAGAGCGGCATAGAGGAGATCGAAGATCTGCTGAGCAACATCCAGAACGTGTACCGCCGCCTTGCCGAGTACGACGCCAATTTGAATGCCACCGTTTTCGAACCATCGCCGGAAGCCGTCTATTGGGCGGAAGTCGACCCCCAGCGGCGCCTGGTCACCCTCCAGGCAGCGCCTCTGCACATCGGCAGCCTGATGGAAAAACACCTCTGGCATGAGAAAGATTCGATCACCCTGACCTCGGCCACGCTGACCGCCGGCGGCGAATTCGGATACATTCGCAATCGCCTGTGGGCCTGGGATGCCGAGGAACTCTCACTCGGTTCACCCTACGACTACGAATCGTCCACGCTGCTCTACGTCCCCAACAACATCCCGGAACCAAGCGACCGGCGCGGCCATCAGCATGCCGTCGAGAACGGTCTGATTCAGTTGTGTGCCGCCACCGGCGGCCGGGCGCTGGTGTTGTTTACCTCATATGCGCAGCTGCAGGCCACCGCCCGCGCCATCAGCGCGCCGCTCTCGGACCGCGGCATTCTGGTTTACGAACAGGGCCAGGGGGCGTCGGCCTCATCATTGCTTGAGAACTTTCGCTCGAGCGAACAGGCCGTACTGCTCGGCACACGCGCCTTCTGGGAAGGCGTGGATATCCCTGGCGAGGCGCTTTCAGTGCTCGCCATCGTCAAACTGCCATTTGCGGTGCCGTCCGACCCCATAGTGGCCGCGCGCTCCGAATCGTTCGATGAGCCTTTTTACGAATACTCCCTGCCGGAAGCCATCCTGACCTTCAGGCAGGGATTTGGCCGCCTGATTCGCACACAGTTCGACCGGGGAGTGGTAGCCATTTTCGACCGCCGCATCCTCACCAAGCAATACGGCCGCATGTTTATCGAATCGCTTCCAGTCTGCACCTTCCGAGCCGGGCGGATGGAAGACCTGCCGCGGGCGGCCAGCGAGTGGCTTGGCCTGTAGCCGGTTGACAAGCCCCCATTGGATGGTAGAATACTCCCCTGCATGCCGAAGTGGCGGAACTGGCAGACGCGCTACGTTCAGGGCGTAGTGAGTGTACGCTCATGTGGGTTCGAGTCCCACCTTCGGCACAGGAAGCCCCCTCATGGGGCTTTTTTGTTGCCACGGCGCGATTCTTGCAGCCGGCAGATTGCACGCTTTCCACCCCTGGAGTAACATTAGGCTGATGGAACGGTTTGGAAATCTCGGAAAACGGATACTGGCGGGGCTGGGGCTGCTGCTCCTATTCCTGATGGTAATGGATTTCAACAACCGGATGGCCGACCTCACGCGTCTCCGGGCGCAGCGCGAGGTTGAGCAGGCGGAGCTCGACCGTCTGCAGGGCACTCAATCGGTTCTTCTGACCGCCATTGCTTATGCCACCTCCGAACCGGCTGTTGAAGAATGGGCCCGCGAGCAGGGACATTACGTCCGGCCCGGCGATTTCCCGATCGTTCCCCTGGCGGCAGCCGGGTTTACGCCTGAACCCGACATCGCCAACACACCGGCGCAGGAAACCACGAGCAATTGGCAAGCCTGGCTGGATTGGTTCTTCTACAGCGGACCGTGACAGCCTAACCGTAGTACGTCGCCTGGGCGATGTCGGTCATCAGCTTGGCGGAGACGGTGTCCAGGCTTTTTCCCAATCTGGGTGAAAGATCGTCCGCATTCACAGAACGCTCCAACGCCTCGACCAGTTCGGCAAACCACCCTGCCAGGCTTGGCGCCCCCGGCAATTCCGCATCGGCCAGCCACATGGGAGCATAGGAATAATCCTGCTGGTCAAGGATTCCGGCATAGTTCTCGTCCAGGAGAATCCAGGCAAGATTGCGGGCGAATATCTTCTCACGTGCTTTCTGCAATACTCCTTCCGAGCGTGCCTCCACCGGCGCCCTCTTGATGATCTGTTGGTAGTACTCTCGCGTTTCAGCCAGGTCGTATCCGCCCACCCGCCGGGCAACGTGGTCCACCAGCGGCAAAACCGCCAGTCCGAAATCGATTCCTCCGATGGGAGCACCTGCCTGCTGTTCGAGCAACTCCAGGATTGGCTCCTCGAATGGATGCAGGGTCTTGCCAAGCGTCTGCGCGGCCTTGCGCCTCATCTCAGACCGGATCTCTGGATTGAGGGACCTCTGCCGGGTTCGCATCGTTTCAACCGGAGATACTTGCAGGGCCGCGCCTGTCCCGAGCAGCAGCAAGCCCTTATGCAGCATGTCTACCAGGGCCAGAGCCAGGATAACGTGCAACGGTTTCCCTAACAGGACAGCCGCCTCCGGCCCGGTTAGCCCACGCTTGATTCCACCGCCCTCAAACCGGGCGCTGGCTGGCGCATAACTGGGTGAGTTTCCTTTCCTTGAGAACCGTAGAGTGATTTCCAGCGCCCCAAGCGCTCCAAGCATAAGGAAACCGATGAGCGGAAGAAAATACGATACCGCCATCACCAGACCGGTGGAAATCCAGATCAAGTAATTGGAGGTAGCCGGCAAGAAACGGCGGTAAAGGCTCAACAACCAGAGAACATAAAACAACGCCGCAGCCAGCCAGAGAACGATTCGGTTATCAGCGAACATGCAGTGACATCAGCATTTCAGTTTGAGGCGTCCGGGATGTCATCCAGGGTGATGAGCGACATGTTTCCGCTGGAGCGCACCCGGGTGCTCACCTGGCTGGCCGGCGGCACATACCCATCGGAAGGGATGTACCCGGCAGTGTGGGCGTGAGCCCGCACCATCGAAGCCGAACCGCCGGTACCGCAGGAGCCGCTGCAACCGGAGCAGCCGCCTCCACCCTGTTCGCTCACCCGAACCCCGGCTCTGGCTTCGCGCTCAATCCGGCAGCCGCCCCCGCACAGCGGCAGATCGGGGCAGGTCCAGCATTTCTCGGGCAAACCGGCCCAGACCGGGTCTTCGCCCCGCTCGCGGAAGGAACGGAAAAGCTCGCCCTGCCAGATCTGGTCCCAGGGGTCGTGCAGGATGTTTCCGGCGGAGACGTAGTACGATTGGCATGGCAGGACATCGCCGTTGGGCTCGATGCACAGAGAGTATTCGCCAGCATTGCAGCGTTTGGCCCCGATTTCCAGCTCCACCGGCGACAGACGGCAATACTCGGTCGGGGTGTACCACAGAAAGCGCATGCCCTTCTTTTCGGAATGCTCGCGCACCCTCACCAGCAAAGGCGGCATCTCTTCCTCGGGGATCGCCGTGGGGTGCGCGAACCCGCCGCCGGAGTAGATCATGCCGTTCATGGCAAATGTGCGGATGCCTTTTTCGTAGATGAAGTCGATGATTTCTTCAGCGTGATCCATATTGGTGCGCATCAGAGTCGTGTTGGTGATGACGTAGATTCCGCTCCTGACCGCGCTTTCCATGCCGCGCACCGTCTGGTGGAACGACCTGGCCCCCATCATCGCATCGTGAATCTCAGCATGGTTCGACCCCAGCGTAATCTGCACATGGTTCAACCCCGCTTCGGCCAGCCGCATCATGTAGTCTTCCTGGGCAATGTGGCGGCCGTTCGTGTTAAGACCGACGATCATCCCCAATCCATCCGCGTAGCGAATGACCTCAGGCAGGTCGGGATGCAGGGTGGCTTCGCCGCCTGTCAGGATGATGTGCGGCACGCCTAATTCGGCCAGTTTATTAAGTACCTGTCGCCATTCATCCAGCGGCAGCGAAGGCATGCTCAGCCGGTCTGCCTCGTTATAGCAATGCGGGCAGCCATTATTGCAGCCGTAGGTCAGTGCGATATCCACCTTGTAAGGCGCATTCACCTCGATGCTGAACAACGGCGACATTTCCATCATCCCGCCCAGAGCGCAGGTATAGCAATCGCCGGTGTGGTAGCGGAAGTGGTCAACGATCTGGTAAACGCGCTCTACTTCGGCGCGCGCCTGCTCGGCGGAAAGATCGCCAAATCCCCTTAGCAGCCTGCCTAGTGCTCCCCGCCGCGGAACGTCATCCAGGGCCATCTTGGCAATGGCGGCCGCCGTGGCATTCAAGTGGATAACATCCGTGACATCCACGAACAGCACCCCTTGCCCGCCGGGTTCGATGCGCAAGTGCAATCGCATCCGTCGTCCGTTCGGGGCCTGATAGCGGTATGTGTAAAGGCCGGGGCGCGGTTCCACCTCACTATTTAGCAACGATTGCCAGGCGGCCAGTTCCGCTCGTATTCCCTGCAGCACGGGCGCTCTTTCCAACAGGTCGGGGAGAGTCATCAGGTACTCCAATTGGGGGAAATCAACATTGCCCCATAATATACCAAATTTCGAGGCTTGGCCTGGCCTCGGGGACTTTGCGGTTACCAGGACATATCTGCTCAAGATAGTGACTATTGTCGAGTTTGGCGCGATAATCAGACCAAGTCGTTCTGCCTGTAAGTAGCATCACGAAACATCACTGGAGAGTCTTCATGAAGGTGCCCGAGGGCGAGAGAATTCCGAAGACGGATACAACCGGGCGATTGAACGGCTTTTGGCTTGTGCTGGCCCGCTCGGGGTGGATTGCCCTGCTAATCCTCGCCGTCTGGCTATATCTGGCGGCCGTTCCCGCCCACTTCCGGGCCTTGACTTCAGATTGCGACTCGCGACCATGCACTCCATTTGAACTTCAGGCGGCAGTAGGCGTTCAATCAATCGGCCTGACCGGCTCTTTCGTCGCTTGGTATTTCATTGCCATAGACACTCTGGTCACCGCGGTTTTTTTGGCGACCGCAGTTCTGATTTTCTGGCGCCGTTCGGATAACCGCA
This sequence comes from Chloroflexota bacterium, assembly GCA_016191875.1. Taxonomy (GTDB): domain Bacteria; phylum Chloroflexota; class Anaerolineae; order Anaerolineales; family UBA11579; genus SCUK01. The sequence continues at coordinate 196,490 of JACPVG010000029.1, read as the reverse complement.
TGGTATTGTTCACCGCCACCATGCTCCTGGCCATTGGCGCAACCTTCGGCCCGGAAATCAGCAGCCTGATCGTATTGCAGCCGCGTCTGCTCCCTTTGCTATTGCTGCTCCAAGCCATTGGATGGGGCGCGCTGGTGATCTTCCTCTTTGTCTTCCCAAGCGGGCGGTTCGTTCCGGAATGGTCAAAGTGGCTGGCCGGAGCCTCAATCCTGGCTCTGATCTGGGTGCTCATCGATTCGGGCTCCAAGGTCTATTTCAGCCGCTCGTTCTTCGCGGTGCTGGGCTTGACCATGACGCTTGGCTCATCCGCCCAAATCTACCGCTTTCGCCGGGTTGCCACCCCGGCACAGCGGCAACAGACCAAGTGGGTTTCACTGGGATTTGTGTCCCTCCTCGGGCTGACATCCATCGGCATAATTCCCGGCCTATTAAGTCCGGCGGTGATGCAATCCGTCCTCTTCCACATGATTCGCGTTCCGCTATTCGCCGCATTGCCCCTAAGCATGCTCCCATTGACGCTGGCCAGGTCCATGCTACGCCACCGACTGTGGGATGTGGATTTCATCATTAACCGTTCTTTGGTCTACGGGATAGTCTCCCTGCTGCTGGCCGGGGTCTTCCTTGGAGCCTTCTTCGGACTGCATACCCTGACCGCGTTGGTCTTCGGTGAAGAGCAGGACTTCCTCTCCGCGGCGGTGAGCGCGGGGGCTATCGTTGCGCTCTTCGGCCCAACAAGGAATATGCTGCGACACACCATCGACCAGCGGTTGTACGGCATCAAACTGGATTACGAGGAAGCAGCCAAGGCTTACAGCAGGCCAGAGAGAGTCTATTTCCCTACCGGCAATCTGACAACCACGATTGGCAACTATTCCGAGTTGACGCTCCTCGGCCGCGGCGGGATGGGCGAGATCTATCTTGGATATGATCCTCGCCTGGAAAGGAAGGTGGCGATAAAACTTCTGCCCTCGCATACCGCCGGAAACGAAGACGCCGAACGCCGCCTCAAGCGCGAGGCTCAGACAGTAGCCGGGTTGAAGCACCCTAATATCGTCACTCTCCACGAAATCGGCGAACATGCGGGGCAACCGTATATCGTCATGGAGTACATAGATGGCATGGATCTTTCCCGCCTGCTCAGGGAACGGGGTCGGCTACCTCTGGAGGAGGCTCTTTCGCTGCTGGAGGATGTTGCCTCCGCCCTGGACTACGCCCACCAGAGCGGCGTTATCCATCGCGACATTAAGCCCTCCAATGTGATGGTAGAGAAAGTTACCGCCTCAGGCGGCGGGCAAAACACACGCGCCGTGCTGATGGATTTTGGCGTTGCCAAGAGCTATGCAGCCGGGACCCGGCTCACCCAATCTGGAATGATTGGAACTCTCGACTATATTGCCCCGGAACAGATCCAGGGCGCGGCGGGGGTCGACGCCCGAGCGGACATTTACGCCCTGGGCGTGATGACCTTTCAGTTGCTCACTGGCCGGCTGCCATTTGAGCATAACAATCCTGGGGCTATGGTGATGGCCCATTTGATGCAGCCCCAGCCCGATCCGCGTGAGCTTGCGCCGAACTTACCGGAAGGTGCCGCCCTCGCGATCCAGCGAGCCATGGAAAAGCAGCCGGACGGACGTTTTACTACGGCCGGGGAATTCATTACCGCCATGGGAGACTAAGCCCCCGCATTCAGATTCTTTTCCCGCCATCCTATTGAATTGTTTTGGGGCCAATCCCAGGGTGCGCAACCAGCTCAAGTAAGCCTGCGTATATAATCGCAGCATGTCCCTTTCGATTGAGAAATGGCACGCCAGGTTCGTTCAGCAGGCTGGCTGGTCGCATACATTGCGCCACTACCTGCTCAAGCAGGCAGGCCTGACGCCAGGTGCGCGCGTGTTGGAGGTCGGCTGCGGAACGGGCGCGGCTCTTTCGGACCTGCCCACCGGATTCGTATTGACTGGCATCGACCTCGACCTGGCAAGGTTGGGCTTTGCCAGAGAGCTTCTGCCCGGAGCGCATCTGGCCGCCGCAGATGCTCACCTTCTGCCGATTGCCACCGGGTCGGTCGAGGCTGCCTTCTGCCACTACCTCCTGCTGTGGGTCGGCCAGCCCCGGCAGGTACTGGCCGAAATGCGCCGGGTCACTCGCTCCGGGGGCTGGGTGTTTGCATTCTCCGAGCCAGATTACGGCGGCCGGCTGGACAGCCCGGCCGGGCTTGAGGCGCTGGGCGCGGCGCAGCGCGAATCCCTCATAAGCCAGGGGGCCAACCCTACCCTCGGGCGTGTCCTCCCCGGCCTGTTCGCCGAGGCTGGGCTTGCCTCGGTGCAATGGGGTGTCCTGGGCAGTGAACGGCGCGGACTGGCCGCGCCTGAGGAAGTGGACATGGAATGGGCGGTGTTACGCGCAGATCTCGCGCCCCATATGCAGGCCGCCACGCTTGACGTCCTCGAATCGCTGGACCGGAAGGCCTGGTCGACTGGAGAACGAGTATTATTCGTCCCGACCTTTTATGCGGCCGGGCAGGTTCCATAAAACAGATGGTCAAGGAGGACCTATGATTAGACTCTCACGTGCCGCAATTGGAGGGCTCCTGGTGCTGCTCGGCGGTCTGTTGCTGCTCCAGACTCTGGGGCTGGTTTCCGGGACGGTCGGTAATGCCATCTGGGGCATTGCCCTGGGGTTGTCAGGCATCCTCTTCACCGGCCTGGCGCTCAGAAGCCGCAACCAGTGGTGGTGGTTTATTCCCGGCCTGGCCCTGCTTGGTCTGTCCGCCGCCAACTTCATGGAGCTGTTCCTGCCCGAGGTCGCTCTGAGATTCTCCGGGCTGGTGGCGCTGGGCAGCGCCGGGCTGGCATTCGTCCTCGTCTACCTCTTCAATCGCACGAATTGGTGGGCGCTCATCCCCGGGGGGTTGCTCATCACGCTCGGAATCGTCTCCGCCGCAGAGGCGTTCCCTCCTGGCGGTTTCTCCACGGACGGGATCTTCTTTGTCGGCCTCGGCCTTACGTTTCTTGTTCTCTGGCTGCTTCCCACGCCCTATGGCCGCCTCCAATGGGCGATCATCCCGGCCTTCGTCTTACTCGCGTTTGGCTTGTGGCTGGGATTCAACCAGGACCCGCGGGCATCGGGCCTCATCTGGCCGGCAAGCATCCTGTTGGTGGGCCTTTGGCTGTTGTTGCGCGGTTTCCGTAGACGGAGGAGCTGAACCGCTCTTTCATCGAATCGATTCAGCGATTCGAACTGCCTCTTCGAGCGACCCTGCGCCTTCCAACCGCAGGGTCAGGTCGCCCAGCGTCCAGATCAGCGCGCCGCCTTCCACCAGCCGAACAGGCTGGTGGAAGCCCTGCACATCCACAAGATACAGGCCTTCCGTCCAGATCGCCGCTTCCCCGCCGACCAGGGTATGTTGGACGGCCTCCAATGGGCCCTTACTGATCTCCGTTCCCGGCCCCAGGATGTACAGCACGAAACCGACGCGTTGAGCATCTTCGACGCTGGGCCAGACCAGGATGACGAATGGCCCGGTTCCGATATCCTGGAGATAGACCGCCGCCGGTTCCTCCAGCCCGGCCGGATAGGCAGGCAGGGGAATGGCAAATGGCGCGTCCTGCCGTGCGGCCGCCAGTGTAGTGCGGCCGCTCAGGCTCTGACCCGAGAGGAGGTCCACTGGCTCGAAGGGCTGTTGAGTTTCCTGACCCTCTCCGGGCTCGAGCAGTATTCGTACTCCGCCCAACCTGAGGATATCGAACAGACGCGCCCGCACAGGCGGGACAGCCAGCAACGCCAGTGCCAGCGCCGCCAGCGCGATTGCCGGACGCAGGAACGCCATTCGTGGGGAGTGCTGAGAAACGGTCAGGTCAAAGGTTGGCGTGGGCGGGTAAACCAGATTTCGCGCCGCCCGGCTCACCAGCGCCTCGAATGCTTCAGGTTTGTTCATCGGCCCATTCCTTTGTCACATGCGGGAAATGCTCTTTCAGGCGTTTTTCAAGCGCGGCCAGGCCCCGGTTCAGGCGCGACTTGACCGTACCCGGCGGCACAACCAGGATTTCAGCGCAATCCACCACCGACACATCAAGGTAATAGCGCAGCAGGATCACTTCGCGATGGTTCCGATTGAGACTTTTCAATGCCAGCCGGAACGCTTCGGTCAGTTGGCCCTGAGCTGCCCGGTCTTCTGGCGAGGTCGCCGCTTGCGGCACCTCCACCCGCTGGAGGGCTGACATGTAGCGCCCCAGGGAACGGCGGCGGTTGCGGGCTGAATTGAGCACGATGCGCAACCACCACGGTCGGAACGGGCGCGCCGGATCGAACCGCCGCAGCCCGCGCCACGCCCGGATGAGCGCCTCCTGCACGGCATCCTGGGCCTCGGCGGCATCACCCAGCGTCAAATAGGCCAGGCGGAAGGCCGGCTCCAGTTCCGTCTCCACCAGCGCCTGCCAGGCAGCCGCGTCTCCGTTCCGGGCGCGGGCGATGGTGCGCTGCTCTTCGGTGCGCGCATCGATGACCATGGTCTGATTATAATTACACCCCCTCGCCCGGTTTGGTTCCCTCTCAGGCGGTCTGAAGAGTGTCCCGTAAGGAATCTCCATCGGCAGTCGACCAGGTAATATCAGTTCGACCATCTCGCCATCAAGGAGACTCAATGAACCTTTCGCATTTTCGCCAGGAAAAAGACCATTTCTTCAAACATGATTCGCACAGCCCGCTGACGCCCGAGCAACGCGCTGAATTCACCGGACTGCTTTACTACGACGAAAACCCGGATCTGCGCTTCGAACTGGATATCGAAGAGTTCGAAGACAAAGCATCCATCCAGATGCTGACTTCCACCGGCGACTTACAGACGTACACGCGTTTCGGAAAGATACATTTTCAGGTGGCTGGCCAGTCCGCCGAGCTGACGGTCTACCAGAGCCGGCACGGCTTTTTTCTCCCGTTCGTGGATGCCCAGGCCGGTGTTGAAACCTACGGGGCGGGCCGCTATCTGGACCCGGACACCCTGTCCGATGGCAGATTGGAAATCGATTTCAACCTGGCCTACAACCCTTACTGTGCTTACAATGACCTGTATTCCTGCCCTATTCCGCCCAGAGAGAACCGGTTGAACGTCGCCATCCCCGCCGGGGAAAAAGTGTTCAAGTAGCGTCTCGGTCCCGCCCCAGCGGGCAGATACGATCTGGGAAACGCCATTCGGAGGACGACTTGCAAGAGATCAAAACCATCCTGGTATTGGGCGCGGGCGTCTATGGAGCGACCGCCGCGCTGGAACTCCGGCAGCGCGGCCACGCCGTGCACCTGTTTGACCCCGGCCCGCTGCCTCACCCGGATGCCGCCTCGACCGACATCAGCAAGGTCCTGAGGATGGATTACGGCAACGATAAGTTCTACTGGGATTTGATGCTCGCGGCCTTTGAGGGCTGGGATGAATGGAACACGCGCTTTGAGCGGCCGCTGTGGCACCAGACCGGCTTCCTGATGCTCTCGCGCGACAACTGGAAACCCGGCGGCTTTGAGTACGATAGCTACCAGGTTGCGCTGCGGCGTGGTCTGCCCGTCGAGCCGATCGATCAAGAAACATTAGCCGTCCGCTACCCGGCCTGGAAGGCGGAGAACTACCCGCAGGGCTACTTCAACCCGCGCGCCGGCTGGGCAGAAAGTGGCGAAGTCGTGCATTGGCTGATTCGCGAATGCCAGGCGGCGGGTGTCGTGCTACACGAAGGCGTCCGCTTTCAGCATCTCCTCGAATCCGGCTCGCGCGTCAGCGGTTTCGCGGCACAATCCCGGGAGCGGTTCCAGGGCGATATCGTCCTGATGGCCGCCGGAGCATGGACGCCCGCACTCCTACCGCATCTGTCCGACGCAATGTGGGCCACCGGCCAGCCAGTCTTTCACTTCAAAGTTCCCGATCTTGCCAATTTCCAGCCGCCAGGTTTTCCGGTCTGGAACGCCGATATCGCCAACACCGGCTGGTATGGCTTCCCTGCCAAAGACGACGGCACGCTCAAGGTGGCCAATCACGGCCCCGGCTGGCGCGTGGACCCTCATGCGCCGCGCCGGATTCCTGATGGGACCGAAGATAAATTCCGCGCCTTCTTCCGTGACACCTTCCCGGCTCTCGTGGACGCACCGAAGTTGTTCGAGCGCTTATGCCTGTACTGTGACACCTGGGACGGGAACTTCTGGATCGATTTCGACCCTCAGCGCGAAGGTCTGCTGATATGCGCGGGCGGAAGCGGCCACGGATTCAAGTTTGCCCCGGTTCTGGGGAAGATCACCGCGGATGTGGCCGAAGGCCGGGAGAACCACTTCGCCGCCCGCTTCGCCTGGCGCAAGCCGGGCCCGATGGACCACGAAGAAGCGCGTTTCTTCAAGACAGACGGCGATGTCAGACGAAAATGAAAACCGGCCCGGCAATACTGCCGGGCCGGTTCGCTTGAACTATCCGCGGGTTCGTTCCAACAACGTCATGATCATGAGTCCGAGCAGAAGCCGGTTTGCCTCGAGCTCATCGATTTCGATGAGGCGGTCGATCTTAAACTTGCCCTCAAAGAAGGCCGGTTGCTTGGTCAGGCGCATAACGCCCTGCCCATCCGAGCGAGTGACGAGATATGAGGGATTCAGGAAATACCCCGCAAACAACCCTACGAGCGGAATCTGCTCCAGGCAGGAATCGGCCACCCGGATCCAGGGGTTTTCTTCGCGGATCGTATATTTCGGCGTCTCCCCTCCCCCATCATAGATTTCGTAATGCGCTTGCCACAACGAGCGCATCCCCTTGCGTTTGATCGAGCCCAGCGGGTTGCCGGCCAGATCGGAGAAGTTGTAACGCGCCGAGAAATCGATGATGCGGTCCGCGCCGATCTTGTACAGCGGCTGCTGTTGAGTATCGTCAGCAAAAACAGTGATGGCCTCCTTCAACTTGAACAGCTTCTGCCGGACGTAGAACATCATCTTTCCGCTCGCGTCCGCGATGTAGATCTGGGGAACGAGCGTCACAACTTTGAAAGACATCGACAAGGGGTATTGCATAATATTCTCCTCAGGCTGAAAAGCGGTTTGTCGCCGTCAGTTTACCATTATCCCGTCCCTCACGGGCCAATATAGGCGCCCGGCTGGAGAACGGTGCCCTTGGCGACCACCACGATTCCGTCCTGCACCGCCCAATCGCCGGCATCCAATTCCGTGCCCAGCGGGAATGCCCGTATCACCACACCCCCCCCGGCGCGCACGTTCTTGTCGATGATGGCTCCCTCGATCTGGCAATTCTCCCCGATCCCAAGTGGGATACCTTCGCCCTGTGCCCGCGCTTCCGGGTTGTCATAGTAGTCTGCCCCCATGATGATGCTGCGGGTGATCCTGGCGCCATCGGCGATGCAGCTGCGCAGCCCCACAACCGAATCGTGGATTTCAGCCCGGCCGATGGTGCAGCCATCTGCCATCAGGACATTCTCCAGCATGGCACCGGCCACAATGGAACCGGGCAGAAACCTTGCGCGCGTGTAGATTGGATCTTCAGGGTCATTGAATTTGAAGGGAGTATCCGGCCGGGTCAGGCGCAGGTTGGTGTCATAGAATGAGCGTATTGTCCCGATGTCTTCCCAGTAGCCCTCAAAATGATAGCCAAAGACCCGGCGGGTGTTGATCGCGTGCGGGATGACCTCGCCGCCAAAGTCGGTATCGGTAGTGCTCTCCAGCAAGTCGACCAGCACTTCAGTATTGAACAGGTAAATTCCCATCGAACCCAGAAAAGGCCGGGCCTCATCATCCCGGCTCACGAAGCGCTCCAGGACCGCCGGGTCCTGGGGCTTCTCGGCAAACTCAGAGATGCGGCCATCCGCCTCGGTCTTGAGCAGGCCGAAGCGCGCGGCTTCGCTGCGGAGCACAGGCTGGACGGCGACGGTGATCTCAGCGTTGTTCTCCCAATGGTAAGCGGCCAGTTCATCATAATCCATGCGGTACAGGTGGTCCCCGGCCAGCACCAGGGTGTAGGCGGTGTCGGCCGCCCGTATCTCCAGCAATTGTTTGCGCACCGCGTCAGCCGTGCCCTGGTACCATTCCGGGTCGCCGCTGCGCTGCTCGGCAGCCAGGATCTGCACCCAGCCGCGGTTGAACGCGTCGAATGCGTACGCCTGAGCGATATGGCGATGCAGCGAGACGGATTTGAACTGCGTCAACACGGCGATCTTGTGGATTCCGGCGTTGATGCAGTTGCTGATGGGGATGTCGATCAGCCGGTACTTGCCGGCGATTGGCACAGCCGGCTTGGCCCGCAGCTTGGTCAGCGGATAAAGACGCGCGCCGCGTCCCCCGCCGAGGATCAACCCGAGGATTTCATTGGTCGATGGCATTGGCGCTATTCTCCAGTCCGGTCGTACACGCTCACCACCATGATACAGGAGTCGCTCACGCTATGGCAATCCTTTACCCGCTCATCCAGCCGTTTCTGGACTTTCTCAAAGACAAGTACAAGGGAGTCCATGGCTTGTGATACAACGAGGCCGCGCATGCGGGGCCTCGTTCAAAGGATTCCAGTCTTGGGGCCAGTACGGCTGGCGAACGCGGGGCTTTCAGGCTGGCTGGGGGTTCTCTTCCGTAAGCCCGGTGCCGGGGGTGAATGTGCCGCCCTGCGGCACGTCGGCGGTCGCGATGGATTTGGGTTTCTCAAGCGGCTCCGGGATGATCAGGACGTCGTTGTCGTAGATCGTATCCCCGGGTGCCAGACCATTGAAGTACATCACCACATCCCACTTCAGCGGGTCGTCATAATAGCGTAGGGCGATCAGACCAAGCGTGTCGCTTTCCTCAACGTGATGAACGGCCACGCGCAGCCCCCAGGTTCCCATGGCCGTCATATAGGCGCTGGCGACGGCTGGATTGTTGATCTCAGGCAACGGGATCTTGTGATAGGCCGCCCACGCCTTCAGCCGCAGTTGCGTGACAGGATCCACCTGAAACGGTGGGGGCGGTGGAGGCTCCGTCGGCTGGCCCACCGGGACATCCTGTCCCCAGGCGTCAGTGGAAAGTGTGCGCGTGCATACAATTCCTGAGAAGTTGCGGTTGCCGTCCTTGCTGCACTCGCTCCAGGCCTTCGTAAACTCTTTGTACGTCCAGCGTTTCCGTTCGCCCTCCTTCCGACGGCTGCCCCACCAGAGCGGGTCGTGGACATAAAGATGCTGGTCATCATAGCCAAGCGCGACTACGAAATGCGGGCCGGTGAAATTTGACTGCGTCTTGCCCGTGCTGGACCAGCTGCCATAATGAACCAGAGGGATGACCGCCTTCCCCTGTTTGACAGCCGCTTTCAGCTTCTCAACGTTCCAGCCCGAGAAGTAGTCAAACGGCACGCCGTAGGCCTGGGCGGCGCGCATGAGTTGGCTGACGCTGACAAATCCGTTCGCCTTGGCGCCGGTTTTGCGGTACACCGCATTGGTCGAAACCTCGACGTTGAAAGCATTCAAGACCATCGCCAGGCAGGCAGGGCCGCAATCATTGCGGAAATCGCTGGCATCCGGGTCAATCTGCGATTTATAGGGAATACTGGGGATGAGCACGCCCATTTCGGTCGCCTCCGGGGTGGTTAGGGCTTTTGGAAACTATAGTCGGGCGGAAATGTTTTGTCAACTTGAACCCGCCTGAAAGCCAACGGCTATTCTTCGCTCGCCCGCACACGTATTCTTACCAAAAGGGCGTGCCCGAAACACTCATGGCGGCGGCAGCACCTGCCAGGGGTTGAGGAAACCACCCTGGAACCTGACCTCGAAATGCAGGTGCGGCCCGCTGGAATTCCCGGTGCTGCCGCCGGTGCCGATCACCTGCCCCTTCGCGGCCAGTTGGCCGCATTGGGCACTAACCTGGCTCAGGTGGGCATACAGGGTGCTGTAGCCGTTGCCGTGGTCGATGTACACCATATACCCATAGCCGCCCGTTGCCCAGCCGGAAAACAGCACCACTCCATTGTCTGCGGCATAGACGCCAATACCCTCGCCGGATGCGATGTCCAGCGCCCGATGGCCGTCCCAGTAGTCGTTGCCAACCACGCTATGAATCGGCGACGGCCAGACAAATATGCCGCTGCCATTCCCTGCGGGGAAGTCGCCGCTGCACGCCCCGGCTCCCAGGAGTTCATTGGAAACCCCTTGCCCCGCGCTGGCGATATCCGGGAACACCCATTGCTGGAACTCACCTATCCCGCCCGGGATCATCACCCAGACACCTGGTGGAATGCTGGGGTTGGTGAGATCGGCGATTGGATTGCCCGGCCAGTCGATTATGGCCGCCGCCTCGGCTGAGAACTTCTCGGCCACAGCCTCCAGGGTATCGCCTTCGCGCCAGCGATAGTAAACCCCGTCGGTTGGCGGCACGTTCAAATGCATGCCGGGTTCGAGGAGATCCGGCCGGCCGCCAAGGACTTCTTCATTGGCCCATAGAAGCGATTCGGGCTGGATGCGGAAAGTCTGGGCGATGCTGAACAACGAATCGCCGTATTCCACCGTATAGGCAACCGCCTGATAGCGGTCAGTGCCCGTCCGTGTGGTGTTTGGCGCCGCCTGACGCTGAATGGCAGCGTAACCATGCACTTCCGCTGGCGCCGGGACATCGATTTGCGCTCCCCCGTCGCCGGAGACGGGTATCGGGGTCGGCAGGTTCTGAAATGAGCCCCTGCCCCCGCTGGCGCGCTGGGCCAGCAGCAACGCGGTCGCTGCCAGGCCAGCAGCCACAGCCCATAAGATACGCCCGGCCCGCCCATCTGGAGGCGCTGGAGCCGGGCGCTCGGGTTGCGGCTGACCGCTGACCGGGACCTGCTCACCCACCGGAGTTACGCCTCGTTCAGCGTTTCCAGGAAATCGATATTATTGTCGGACTTGGACAGCTGGCTCAGAATGGCCTCTGTGGCCTGGGTCTGTCCCAGTCCGGCGCCCTGGGGTGGGTCGGCAACCATCTGCGAGTACATCCGCCGCATCAGCCAGACGCGCGGGGTGATGTCCGGTCCAAGCAGCAATTCTTCGCGGCGGGTGGAGGAGCGCTCAATGTCGATGGCGGGGAAGATCCGGCGTTCCTGGAGCTTGCGGCTCAGATGCAATTCCATGTTGCCCGTGCCCTTGAACTCTTCGTAGACCACGTCATCCATGCGCGAGCCGGTATCCACCAGGCAGGTGGCGATGATGGTAAGCGAACCCCCCTCTTCGATGTTGCGGGCCGCCCCGAAGAAACGCTTCGGCGGATAGAGCGCCGATGGGTCAATGCCGCCCGAAAGCGTGCGCCCGGATGGCTGCACCACCAGGTTATAGGCCCGCGCCAGCCGCGTGATCGAATCCATCAGGATGACGACATCCCGCCCGACCTCCACGAGCCGCTTGGCACGTTCCAGCACCATCTCGGCCACGCGCACATGCGAGGTGACCGGTTCGTCGAAGGTGGAAGACACGACCTCGGCATCCACCGAGCGGTCCATATCCGTGACTTCTTCCGGGCGTTCGCCGATCAGCGCCACCACCAAATGCACATCCTGATACTTGGTCGAGACGGCATTCGCCAATTCCTTCAAGATGGTGGTCTTGCCCGATTTGGGCGGAGAGACGATCAACCCACGTTGGCCGCGACCGATAGGGGCAATCAGGTTTATCATCCGGTTCGCAAGAGCACGCGGGTGAGTTTCAAGGTCGAAGCGTTCTTCAGGAAAGATCGGCGTCAGAGATTCAAACTTGGGGCGCTGCTTGGCGTCATCCGCGGGCAGGCCGTTGATCGACTCCACCTTAAGCAGCCCATAGTGCCGCTCCGATTCGCGCGGCGGCCGTACGTGGCCGATTGCCAGGTCGCCGGGGCGCAGGCCATAGCGCCGGATCTGCGTCTGGGACACATAGACATCTTCCGGGCCGCCCTGATAATGATTGGTGCGCAGGAAACCGACGCCTTCATTCATGATCTCCAGAATGCCGCCGCGCACTTCCAGCCCTTCCTTTTCGGCTTCGGCCTGGCGGATGCGCACCACCAACTCCTCTTTCTTGAGCCGGTTGGCGCGGTCGATATCCAGTGTCTTAGCCATGCCGCGCAGTTCCGCCAGGGGTTTCTTTTCCATTTCTATGATTTCCATGATGCTCTCTCTAGATGGATTGGGTTGATAAGCGCTCTTCACGCCGCACAAGAACCCCGATGCGGCGTTAACGGTCAGACAGCGTCAATTCTCTATTGTCACGGATTGTGGATTTCTCAAAGCAGGGGAATGTTGACCGGATTATAGCCCAAAGGATTGCGGTACGCAAGTGGCTTTTCGGGAGATACGCCTGTTATAGATCGTCCTTTCGCGCGGCCAGCAGAGCCAGCCCGGCCAGGGTCTTCGCGTCCCGAATTTCGCCGGCGGCGGCCATACGCCAGACTTCGGCCAGCGGGTAGCGCTCGATTTCCATGAATTCGTTTTCGTCCCGCTCCAGCGCCGCGGCGACTAGATCGGTAGCCAGATAGAAATACATCCGCTCCGTGGAATAGCCCGGCGCCAGGAAACACTCACCCAACAATTCGATCTGGCCGGCCGCCTGGCCGATCTCTTCCCGCAATTCGCGCCCGGCGCAGGTCAGCGGCTCTTCACCTGGCTCCAGCGTTCCGGCCGGCAATTCCAGCAGCATGCCCCGGCTGCCCTGCCGATATTGCCGCACCAGCCACAACTGGCCCTGTACGTCGAGCGGCAGCATCGTTACCGCGCCCGGATGGTGAACGATGTCGAAGTAGGCCTCGCGGCCATCCGGGTAGGTCACCCGTTCAACAGCCACACTGATCACTTTTCCTTGATGTACGATCTGGCTGCTGGATTGTTTGAACATCGCGTCTGTTTGTAAGAACCTGTTTAAGAAGTCTTTGAAAGGGTAAGCAACACGGGTAGGGGCGATCTGCAGAGCCTGCCCTGAGCGAAGTCGAAGGGTCGCCCCTACGCATCGATTTGCTGTGTCTATCGTTCCTGGAAATCCCGTTTTGAGCAAGCATCAACCCTTTTTAAACGGCTTCTAGGAAATTCGGAGGCGATGAAACCATCGCCTCCGGGAACGGTCGTCGGGGAGCGCCCCTAGGGTATCTTGATGACTTCCCCGGCATTCAGTTCTGCGGTCACCTTGGTGTTGTTGGCGGTGGCGATCTCTTCCGGCCAGACGTCTCCGAACTTGCAGGCGATGCTGTAGAAAGTGTCGCCTGACTGCACGGTGTAGTCTGTGGGGTGCGCCGCGAGGCTGCGCTCGCCGTCGAACTGGGCGGCGTTCTTGGGGATGGTCAGCGTCAACCCCGGCTGGAACACGCCATTAGGGCTCAGGCCGTTGGCGTTCAAGAGTTCGGCGGCATTAATGTTGAACCGCCGGGCGATGCAATAGGGAAATTCGCCTTTCTGGAGGGTGTACTTATCGGGGACGGTCAGCTCCAGCGGCTCTTCGGTTGGCTTTGGGGTGGGAGTGGCCGTCGCCAATCCGCCGGAAGCGCCGGGCGTGCCGGTTCCCACTTCAGCGGTCTCGTTGGCGCCGCCGCCCTGCTCGGGCCCCAGGCCGCCGGCCTGGGCCGTCTGGGTGCCGGCCGCGTTGAGGATCGCCTCAAGCTGGCTTTGCGCTCCGGCATCACCCTGGGTTGCAGGAGGCGCCACGGACGCGGCCTGCCTGCATGCGCTTAACAGCATGGCTGAGACGATCAGCGCTACAACGACCAGTGGTTTCCTGTTCATGATTCGCTCCGAGAGACCGGCGCACGCGGCGTTTAATTCGAGGTTTGAATCTCTACAAGTGAATGTAGCACAGGCAAGCAGGCGGGGCAAGCCGAAACGCCGTTCATTTTCAGACAACGTGCAGGTTCAGTGCCACGTTATGAAAACAAAACCGCCTTCGGCTCATGCCAGCCAACAGACCAATAGTCTCTATTCTTGAATGCCTCGGGCGTCTCGCGATGTGCCGGTTCTTGCCGCCCAACGGATTGCGTTACTGGCTTGGGGTGGGACGTGACAACGCCGCTTTGACGGAACCCGCCTGAAAACGCGCCGACTCCCACAAGTCCAGTGCACGCTGTATTGGGCAGGTTTCGCCCACACAACAGAGGATATGGGTATGGGGTACACGATGGGCGGGGGGTGAGTGTTTATGTTGTCACATCAGTGCGCTCTATCACGGGTTGTTCTGACGGATACCGCTGCCCCAAGCCATGCCTGCGCCACCCGTTTCATCGTTCTGCGCCCAGGTGTCCGGATCGGAGTCGATCACGGTGTAGGTGCCGGCGGGGATGACGATATTCGGATTCACGGTCCAGTAGGCATTCGGGGCCCCGCCTTGCCCCGGCGTTCCGCTTGCCTGCCAGGGGCCATAAAGATTGCCGTTCGCGTCCTGCAAGCCTATGGTTCCCGGCTCCGCCCCCTGGCCGCCGTTCCAGTGATAGGTGATGATAAGCGTTACAAGCCACGAATCATCGATGGCAAATGTGGTGGGCGCGGTCGCCCCATTGAAAGCTGCCCCAATACTCCTGACCGCGAAGAACTCTTCCTCGCTGGATGTCTCAGGAGTGTTCGTGGGAAACACGCCCGGTCCCGCGGCCGCTCCTCCGCAATTGGGGTTGATGGGGTTCCCTTCTACAAAGTCGCCCGGCTGCGGCAGGGTGCGCTCGCTCCCAAACACAATTGTCTCATCCGCCTCGAGAACGATAGTCTCCACTGGACGAACATAGGTCTTCATAGCGGGTGAATAGAGCGGATCGTCGTTGATCTCCGAGTCAAATTGCCATTCCTGCACGATATAGACGCCGGCTGGCAGCGCATAGGTGGTCTCCCCTCCATCCTTGGCTAAAATCATGTCGAAGGTGGGCTTGGTTAGTCCGGCAACAGGCGGATAGGTGATAATACAGACCCCATACTCGCGGGCATCCGGTAGGCCCCTCCCTCCTGGGAATGCATCACTGCCTCTGACGTGAGTGTTGACGACCTTGATCGTTCCCATCTGCTGCGGCTGTGATGTTCCAGTGAGCAAATTGCAGCCAATAGAAAACAATAGGGTCAATATTAAAACAATGGCTGGCGGGAAAGATTTGCGGCTCATTTGTTCCTCCATATCATCATCGCATATACGACATCGAAACGAATTAACGGCTGATGTAAAGTGGTCCACCGAAAGTCTTTAAAATAGGACGGTCTGAACATCCAGCATGTTTGCCCTCGAAGAACCTTCTAGACTACTTTTAATAGTTGGCCGTTTTGGCGCATCGTTATTTCTAAACACTTACGGCCAACTACTTAGCAGCCGCAATCAATACACAACCCGGTTCAACGCGCCCCCCGGCATTACCCTACCCCCATCAACCTTGATGATTGAATCATACACAATTTGAAAGGACGAAGCAATAGCGGAGTGGAGCTCATTCGCCGGGCCACAGGCAGTCCGTAGCCCGTTGGATTCTTCATGTGCTCAGGTCTGGATAACAAAGCGTCCTCCATCGATGGAGGACGCTTTGTCGCTCTGCTCGTATACAACGTCCACTACGGAACGGCAACTACCGGCCTGAATTTGTAGCCATACACCAGCATGCCGCGCTCGTCGGTGGCGTTGCGCAGTTTGCGCGTCACCATCTCCACCGGCATGCCGATCTCCACCCGCTTCTCCTCCAGGTCCGTCAACTGCGCGGTCACCAGCGGGCCTTCTGCGAGACGCACCATCGCGATGGTATACGGCGCACCTTCTTCGAACCCCGCCGGCGCTTCGTACACTGTCGTGTAGGAATACACTTCTCCGCGGCCGCTGAACTGGTAGAGCGTCTTGGCCTCCTCGCCGCACGCCGGGCAGATGTCGCGCGGCGGGAACACCTTGGTATCGCAATGGCCACACACTTCGCCCACCAGTGCATATCGTTGTTTCTTCAATCGCCAATGGCGCGGGATGTCCATGTCACTCTCCTTGGGTTACGTCAGTCTAAGTCTACGTTCGGTGCGCTATCAAAACCTATCAGGCCGGGTCACTGCCAGCGGCAAGCACATGCGTCGCCGCGGTGCTGGCCGGGCCGCCCAGGCATTGGATCAGCGCCGTGCGGGCGCCTTCCACCTGGTTTCCGCCTGCCTGACCCCGCAATTGCAAGGTGGCTTCCACCGCCTGGTACACCCCGGTTGCGCCGCCCGGATTGCCGCGCGCCTTCAGGCCGCCCAGCGTAGCAATCGGCATCTTGCCCGTCAGGGTCAGCGCGCCGTTTTGCGCCCACTGCCAGCCCTGGCCGCGCTCGGCCAGCCCGGCGGCCTCCAGGCTCAGAGCCGCATAGATAGAATAGGCATCGAAGAGCTCGAACAGGTCCACGTCGGCCGGACTGAGGCCCGCCTGGGCGCAGGCGCGCTCGATCGACAGCCGCGCCGCGTGGAACGCCAGCGGGTCCGGCCGGTCGTGCAGCGCCAGCGTATCCGTAACGAGGCTGGAACCCGCCACGCGCACCCGCCGGTGCCCGAAATCTTCCGGCAGGATGGCCGGGTTGGCGAGCACCACCCCCGCCGCCCCGTCCGCGCTGGGGGCCACATCGAACATGTTCAGCGGTTCGCTCACATAACCGGCCTTCTGGTAAGTCTCCGGCTTGATCGCCTTCTGGAACATGGCATACTTGTTGCCCGCGCCATTGGCATGCGCCGTCACCGGGAACCCGGCCAGCGCGAACGGTGGCGGCGAGAATTCATGCAGATAGCGCCGCATCAGCAGGGCCGCCTGGGCCGTCAGCGTCAGGCCGTGTTCGGCCTCGTAATCCGCGTCCGTGCCGGTGGCCGCCGCCGCCTCCACGCTGGAGACGGTCTGGTCGGACATCTTCTCCACGCCGAGCACCAGGGCCACATCCACTGCCCCGCTCGCCACCGCCAGATAGCCCTGGCGCAGGGCCGCGCCGCCGCTGGCCCCTGCCGCTTCTATGGTAAGGGCTTCCACCCCCTGCAGGCCGGCGAAATCCACCAGCAGGGTCGCAAGGTGCGATTGCCGCGACAACGCCGCGCCCAGCATGTTGCCCACATACAGGGCCTGGGGCTTCAAGCCTCCCGCGTCGGCGCGGGCCGCTTCCATCGCCGCAAAGGCCAGCTCACGCAGCGACACATCCCAATGTTCGCCCACCGCTGTCTGGCCGACGCCGGCAATGACTACCTCGTTCATCAGGGATACTCGTTTCTTCTTTGTCATCGAATGCAGACACTCTCGTTATCGCTCATTTCATCGTCAGCTTGCCGCGCATGCGGACATACTGCGCATAATCGATTTCCGTGCGGCGCGTTATGTACTCTTGGGTCGTTGGCGCTTTGCCGCGGCTGGCATCGATTCGCTCGGTCACCCGGATCACCATGCTGTCCGAGCCCGCCCCGGAGCCGAATGAGGTCATCAGGATGCGGTCGCCGGGCTTGGCGATGTCCAGGATAGCGGTCAGGCCAATAATGGCCGCGCCGGAATACGTGTTGCCGATATCCTGCACCAGCAGCCCGGTCTCGATCTGCTCCGGCATGAAGCCCAGCATCTGGCCGGCGCGCTGCGGGAACTTGGCGTTAGGCTGGTGGAAGACAGCGTACTGGTAATCTTCCGCCTTGGTGCCCGTCGCTTCCATCACCGCCTCGGCCGCCGAAACGATGTGGTGGAAGTAGGCCGGTTCGCCGGTGAAGCGATGGCCGTGTTCCGGGTACTTCTGGTCGGCGCGCCGCCAGAAATCGGGCGTATCCGTGACGTAAGAGTACGAGGCCTCGATCACCGCCAGTGAATCCTCCTCGAGGCCGAGGATGAAGGCCGCGCCCCCCGCCCCGGCCGTGTATTCGAGGGCGTCGCCCGGACGGCCCTGGGCGGTGTCCATCCCGATAGCCATGGCATAGCGCGCCATGCCCGAACCAACTAGCCCCATGGCTGCCACCATCGCCTCCGTGCCTGCCTTGCAGGCAAATTCCCAATCCGCCGCCTGCGTGTTGGGCACCGCGCCGATGGCCTCGGCCACGATGGTGGAGGTCGGCTTGACCGCGTAGGGGTGCGATTCAGAACCGACCCACACCGCGCGAATCTCGGTCGGCGGGATTCCGGCTCGCAGCAGCGCGTTGCGCGCCGCCTCTACCGACATCGTCACCACGTCTTCATCCAGGCCTGGTACGGACTTCTCCTTAATGGGCAGGCCGCCAGTGCCGTCGGTCCAGATACGGGCCACTTCGCTGGCCGGTAGGCGGTAACGCGGAACGTACGCGCCGTAACCGACGATTCCAACGGGGTGTTCAGGTTTGAGCAATTTCTCCATGTCAGCCATTATGCTGCCACTCCTTCAGGATTTCCTCGGCGCGGTCGCTCCGCACGGCCCCTTCGGACACGAGTTGCGCCGCCAGTCTTTCGATTTGTTCGCCTTCCGCGCCGGCCGCGATAGCCACCTGCCGGGCGTGCAGGCCCATATGGCCGCGTTGGATACCTTCGGTCGCCAGCGCCCGTAGCGCCGCCAGGTTCTGCGCCAGGCCCACGGAAACGATCACCTCCGCCAGTTGCCCGGCGTTCTCGATGCCCATCAGTTTCAAGGCCGCCCGCGCCGCCGGGTGCACCTTCGTGGCTCCACCCACGATGCCCACCGCTATCGGCAGTTCCAGCCTGCCCACCAGGTTCCCCTCTCTATCCTTGCCCCATTCACTCAGCGAGGTATATCGCCCGCTGCGGGCAGCATAGGCGTGCCCGCCGGCTTCCACCGCCCGCCAGTCGTTGCCAGTGGCGATCACCACTGCATCCACGCCGTTCATAATGCCCTTGTTGTGCGTGGCAGCCCGGTAGGGGTCCGCTGCCGCGAACGCCCAGGCCTCGATAACGCCATCCCGCACCTGTTCGGCGCTGAACTCCTGAAAGGCAAGCTCGGAAAGCGGTATCGTGCATTC
This sequence comes from Chloroflexota bacterium, assembly GCA_016191875.1. Taxonomy (GTDB): domain Bacteria; phylum Chloroflexota; class Anaerolineae; order Anaerolineales; family UBA11579; genus SCUK01. The sequence continues at coordinate 177,649 of JACPVG010000029.1, read as the reverse complement.
GCTTCTCGCCACGCGCCGGTCAGCCAGGTTGCTCAGGATGCGCAGATGCACGCGCCCCCCGCTCAGGGCTTCGATGCGCGGGGCCAGCCGTTCGCAGGCGGTGTTGATGGCGTTTGCTCCCATGGCGTCGCGCACATCGTAGATCAGGTGCAATACCAGAAATGGCCCGATTGGAGATTGCTCGATGCGGCGGATTTCAAGGTCGCGCGGCCCTCCACCCAGTCTTTTCAAGACCGGGTCGATCTCGGCTGTCTCAGCCAGCAGCCTTTCTTTTTCGGCCAGAATGGCATCAGCCGCCGCCTGCAAATCATCCACGTCCAGCAGCTGCATCTGGCCGATCATCACCGGCTCCGGGGCGACCGTCCGGAAGCCGCCGCCCGCCCGTGCCAGCTTCGCCATGAAAGACGCGCCGGCCACCACCGAGGGTTCTTCGACCGCCATTGGGACCAGTACGTCGCGCCCATTGACCAGGAAGTTGAGCGCCACCCCCAGCGGCAGCCCATGCACACCGATGACGTTTTCGATCATGTGGTCGGCCTGCTCGATGGACAAGCCCTGCGCATCGAACGCGGCCAGTTCTTCAACAGAGAGGCGGGTTTCAGCAGCCAGCCGCTCCCGGCGCGCGGCCACCGAGAGGTTGTAGAAACCGGGGATTCGGGACGAACTCATGCGAGTCGGTTTTCCTCTTTCCGTGCATCTGGTCAGCAAAAGAACGCGGCGCAGTGGAACAGGCCATCCGCAGTATAGCCAGCCCCATCTCGCAAAACCTATCAATGTGGCCGGCGGTAGAATAGAAGTGTGGAGTTGATCTCACGAAATAACGCAAAGGTCAAATTGGCGCGCGGGCTGATACGCAGGAAGAATCGCGAACAGACCGGCCTTTTCCTTGTCGAGGGCCTCGCCCATGTCGGCGCGGCCCTGGAAGCGGGATATCCGCTTGAATTTTTTCTGACAAGTCCGGACTTTAGAGATGATGGCTATGCGCAAACATTGTTGGAAAGCGCCGCAATGCAGGACATCCCAGGCTTCCAGGTCGCCGCGGATGTCTTTGATGGGCTGGCAACCAAAGACAACCCCCAGGGCATCTTGGCGGTTGCCCGTTGCCGCCCGACCGCGTTGGACGAACTCGCCGCGGCCACCCACCCCTGGCTGGCCGCGGCTGTCGCCCCCCAGGATCCCGGCAATGTTGGAACCCTGTTACGCACGCTGGACGCGGTCGGCGCAGGCGGATTGATTCTGCTGGACGGGGGCGTGGATCCGACCCACCCCACTGCCGTGCGCGCCAGCCTGGGGGCGCTTTTCTGGCTGCCGGTCGCCCAGGCGACGTTCGAAGGCTTTGCTCACTGGAGTCGCCGACAGGGATATCAGGTTTACGGCACATCTGCACGCGCTGCCCGGGACTACCGCGCGGTTGAATTCAGCCAGCCTGCCATCCTGCTGCTGGGCAGTGAGCGGCATGGCCTTTCAGCGGAACACGTTGAGTTCTGCGACGTCGTTGTCCGGCTGCCCATGCAGGGCCATGTCTCATCCCTCAACCTGAGCGTTGCCGCGGGCGTCCTGCTGTACGCGATGCAGGACGGATTCTCGCGCCCCGCGTCCTCGCAGTGACGCCCTCGTTTATAATGGATTTAAGCACAGCCCAATTTCGTCATCTGAAAGCGGCTGTCGTTGGCCCAATTTGGACGACCGGAAGGAGCTCCCGATGGTTCAGGTAAAGTCTCCAAAAAGCGTAGCGCGCCCCATCACCGAAGAAGCCGATTTCCTCAAACTCAAGAACATCGACCACGTGCACTTCTACGTGGGCAACGCCAAACACGCCATGTACTATTGGTGGAAGGCCTACGGCTTCAGACCGGTGGCCTATTCCGGCCTGGAGACCGGCAACCGCGAATTTGCCTCCTATGTTCTGGAAAGCGGCCACATTCGATTCGTCCTCTCTTCGGCTTACGGCCCCTCCAGCAGCCTGGCCGCCCATCACCTGCTGCATGGCGACGGCGTCAAAGTCATCGCCCTGGAAGTGGACGACGTGGAGAAGGCATTCGAAGCCACTACCAGCCGCGGCGCCCGCCCGGCCTGGGAACCCCGCGAAGAACGCGACGAGAACGGGCGCTACCGCACCTCCGCCATCCACGCCTACGGGGATGTCCTGCACGCCTTCGTTGACCGTAGCGAGTACAGCGGCGTTTTCGCCCCAACCTACCGTCCCCTCGAAATGGAAGCCAATTCAGCCGGCCTGGTCGCCATCGACCACATGGTCGGCAATGTCCAACTGGGCAAGATGAACTACTGGGTCAACTGGTATCACCAGGTGATGGGATTCCGCCAGCTGCTGCACTTCGACGATAAGGACATCAGCACCGAGTATTCCGCGCTGATGTCCAAGGTGATGGAAAACGGCACCGGGCGCATCAAGTTCCCCATAAACGAACCCGCCGAGGGCAAAAGGAAAAGCCAGATCGAAGAATACCTGGACTACTATTACTCCCCCGGCGTCCAGCACATCGCCCTCCAGACCGGCGACATCATTGCGACTATGGAAAAACTGCACGCCAACGGCATCGAGTTCCTGCGCGTTCCGGACGCCTATTACGACCTGTTGCCGGAGCGCGTCGGCAAGATCAAGGAAAACCTCCAGAGTATCCGCGAACTGGGCATCCTGGTGGACCGCGACGACGAAGGTTATCTGCTTCAGGTGTTCACCCGCCCGATTCAGGATCGCCCGACCTCGTTCGTCGAGATCATCCAGCGGCGCGGCGCACGCGGATTCGGCAAGGGCAACTTCAAAGCCTTGTTCGAGTCGCTGGAACTCGAGCAGGAAAAACGCGGCAACTTGTAGCCACGCGTATGCGCCTGGTCACATTCTCGTTGTCCCACAACCCCGCCTCGCCCCGCGTTGGCGTCTGGTTGTCCGGGTCGCACCAGGTCCTGGAACTCGGCGGTCGCGGTTCCCTCCCCAACGACATGCTCGCCTTCATCGCCGCCGGACCGGCCGCCTGGGAAACTGCCCGCAGCGTGGCAGAGAGTCGCAGCACAACCGGCTATCACCTGTCCGAAGTGAGACTGCATGCTCCCCTGCTCCGCCCGAACAGCCTGCGCGACTTCTACGCCTTCGAGCAGCACGTCGCCACGGCCCATGCCAACCGCGGCCGGACGGTGCCCCCGGAATGGTATGAGTTTCCGGTCTTCTATTTCAGCAACCCCTTCAGCGTCTATGGCCCGGACGAAGACGTGCCCCGACCGTGCTACACCGAGGCCCTGGATTACGAACTGGAGGTCGCCGCGATCATCGGCGCGCCCGGAAAGGATATCCAACCTGAGCATGCCATGCAGCACATCTTCGGGTTTACCGTGTTCAACGATTGGTCGGCGCGCGATGTACAGCGCCGCGAGATGAAAGTGGGGCTTGGCCCCGCCAAAGGCAAGGACTTTGCCTCATCCTTCGGCCCGTGCATCGTCACGCCGGACGAATTGGCCGCCCGCCAGACCGGCCGGCCGGGCGTGTATGACCTGACGATGACCGCCCGCGTCAACGGCGCCGAATGCTCGCGCGGCAACTGGAAGGACATCCATTATGATTTCGGCCAGATAGTGGCCCGAGCCTCAGAAGAAGTGATGCTGTATCCCGGCGACGTCATCGGCTCCGGCACGGTCGGCACCGGCTGCTTGCTGGAAACAACCCGCGGCGAGGGCCCCTGGCTGGTGCCTGGCGATGTGGTCGAACTGGAAATCGAAAATATAGGAACTCTGAAAAATCGAGTCGTCTGACCTGGAGGTGTGCAATGTCTTACTACCATCGCCTGGGGAGTATCCCCCACAAACGCCACACGCAGTTCAAAAAACCGGACGGCGCCCTCTACCGCGAAGAGGTGATGGGGCTGGAGGGATTCTCCGGCATCCAATCCATCCTGTACCACCACTTCCTGCCGCCGCGCGTCCTCAAGTCCGAGTATCTCGGCCCAGCGCGGCCAGAATATGCCGAGTTCGGCGCCATCCGCCACCGAGCCCTGCGCACCACCGACATCCCGGCAGGCGGCGACCCGGTCTCTGCCCGCCGCACCCTGCTGGGCAACAACGACGTCACGTTGGGCGTCGCCCGGCCCGCTCAGAGCATGGACTACTACTACCGCAACGCCCAGGCCTATGAGTGCTGGTTCGCTCACGAAGGCGAAGGCATCTTGCACTCCCAGTTTGGCCGCTTGCCCTGGCGCTCCGGCGACTATGTCGTCATCCCCTACGGCGTCACATGGCAAATGGAGTTGACCACCCCCGAAGCGCGCTTCTTCGTCGTCGAGACCCCGGGCCAGATCGAGCCGCCGCGCCGCTACCGCAATGAGTACGGCCAGCTGCTGGAGCACTCCCCCTACTGCGAGCGCGACATCCGCCTGCCGGAGGAATTGGAGGTGCACACCCAGCGCGGCGAATTCGAAACGCGTGTCAAAGTGCGTGACGGCATTTCCCGCCACATCCTCGACCACCATCCCTTTGATGTCGTCGGCTGGGATGGCTACTTGTATCCTTGGATCTTAAGCATCCACGATTTCGAGCCCATCACCGGCCGCATCCATCAGCCGCCGCCCGTGCACCAGACCTTCATGGGCCGCAACTTCGTGCTGTGCTCGTTCGTGCCGCGCCTGTTCGACTACCACCCGGAAGGCATCCCGGCTCCTTACAACCACTCCAACGTGAACTCGGACGAAGTCATCTACTACGCCGAAGGTAATTTCATGTCCCGCAAAGGGATTGACCGCTGCGACATCAGCCTGCACCCCTACGGCCTGCCGCACGGCCCCCAGCCCGGCGCCACCGAAGCCAGTATCGGCAAGGAGAAGACCGATGAACTGGCCGTGATGGTGGACACCTTTTACCCCCTGCACCTGACCACCGACGCGCTGGAATTCGAAAAGGAAGAGTATCAGACCTCCTGGCTGGAAGGCAGCGGCGAGTAGCGGCCACCGCGCTCGGACCGCTCATCAAGCAAATGCACATCTCCCCCAACGACCTGCCGACCCGAGAGGTCTACAAACTCATAACCGGCCTGGTGGTGCCGCGCCCGATCGCCTGGGTCAGCAGCATCAGCCCCGATGGACAGCCCAATCTGGCCCCGTTCTCCTTCTTCAACGCCGTCTGTTCACGGCCGCCCACGCTGCTTTTCTGCCCCGGCGTGCGCGGCGTGGATGTCGCCCCAAAAGACACCTACAACAACGTCAAGGCGACCGGCGAGTTCGTTGTCAATATCGTCACCGAAAACCTGCTGGACGCGATGAACATCACCGCCACGGAATTGCCCTCGGAGATCAACGAATTCGAACTGGCCGGGCTTACCCCGGCGCCATCCACCCTGGTGAAGCCGCCTCTCCTGGTCGAGAGTCCGGTCAATTTCGAGTGCCGGGTGAGTAACATCGTCCCGGTAGGAGACGGCGGCAAGGGCTCAGCCTGGGTGGTGCTGGGCGAGATCGTCTACCTCCATATTGACGACTCCATCCTGGATGAGAACTATCACGTCAATACCCGCGCCCTGGCCCCAGTTGGCCGCCTGGCTGGCCCCAATTACGCCACTATTGGAGAGATCCTTTCGTTCCTGCGTCCGCCCAGCCAGGTGCCTCCGAGACAACCTTGAGAGCTAAGAGGCCAGCCCGCACAACGCCGCGCTGCGCGCCCACAACTCCCTCGCCAATCGCTCTTCCTGCGCCGCCTCCGCAGGCGGCACCACGCGCCGGTTACTGAAATAGAGCCCGGTCACCTGCTCCAATTCGGGCGCGGTCGCCACATACAGCACTGTCTCGGCTCCTCTGCGCCAGTCCGCCAGGTCTTCGGGCGAAGCCTTCCTGCCCATGTAGGCCTGATACAACTGCGTGTTGATCACGCCCGGATGGAGCGCGTTCGCCGTCACCCCGCTTCCGGCCAGTCTGCGCGCCAGTTCAAAGGTGAATAGAACGTTCATCAACTTTGTGCTGGCATATACCCGGTTGGGGCGGTAACCGGCTTCAGATTGCAGATCGTCAAGGTCAATTCGGCCGCCGGCATGAACGTCGGATGAGACATTCACCACCCTGGCTGGCGCGCTCGCTTTCAGCATGTCCAGCAGCAGGTTGGTGAGCAGGAAGGGCGCCAGGTGGTTGACGGAGAATTGCAATTCGAAGCCGTCCTCGCTCGTCTGGCGCGTGGGCGGAATCACAGCAGCATTGTTGATCAACCCCTCGAGCCGCTCGTAATCGCGGGCGAACTCATCGGCCATACGCCGCACGTCTGCCAATGAGCCGAAATCAGCGGCGATCAGATGCACATCCTCGTTTCCGCTCATCCGGATCACTTCACGGCGCGCCGGTTCACCGCGGGTCATATTTCGGGCCGCCATGACCACTTTCTGCCCCTGTTCGGCCAGCCCCAGCGCGGTTGCAAATCCGATGCCGGTGTTCGCGCCGGTCACCAGATAGGTTCTTTCGCCCATTGCGGCTTTATACCATGTTGGCGCAAGTTCTTTGTTACAATTCCACCTTGGGCGTATGAGCACCTTGCGCAGCGAACTTATCCGGATATTTGCCCTGGCCGGTGATGCTCACCATCAGGCGTTCAATACGGCTGATGGCGAAGACTCGGAGTGGGCCCAGTGGTACGCCAGTCATTTGTTGAATCAACTCGGCCCGCTGCTGGGGACGTGGTTCTCCCACAGCGCCCTTGCCAGAGAACTTGAGGAGTTGGAAACCCGGCGGCTGAAGAAATCCCCGCCCCCGCCCTGGCTCGAATTTTACGCCGAACATTTCATTCAATCCTACTCACCGGAACAAAGGAGAACGCAGTGACCGAAACCGTCATGAGCAAGGAACTTCCTCGCTGGGATCTCAGCAATGTTTATCCCGGCATGGAGTCGGCCGAATTCAACGCCGATATGCAGAAACTGGCGCAGATGGCCGACGAGATGGAGGCGTATGTCCGCAAGAATAAGATCGGCAAACTGAAGGCCGCAGCGGATCCGGTCGAATTGAACCGCATCGTCAGCGGTTACATTGACCGCTCGAACGCGGCCTACGAGCTTGCGATTACATTGCAGGCGTACTTGCATTCAATCCTGACCACGGATTCCTTCAACACCCTTGCCCCGAGGCTGATGTCCCAATTGGAGCCTCACATGGTCCGCCTCCAGCAACAGGACACGCTTTTCACCGCCCAGATCGGCAAACTGGCCTCGGCTCTGCCCGAGATCATTTCTCAGGGCGGCAGCGCGCATGACCATGCCTTCTACCTCAAAGAGACGGCTGAGCAGTCCAAATACCTGATGAGCCAGCCGGAAGAAGCCCTGGCCGCCGAACTCAGCCTGAGCGGGCCGGTAGGCTGGTACAAACTCCACGGCGTCGTGACCTCTCAGCTTACATGGGAGATAGAAACCGAAGAAGGCAAAACGGAAAAGAAACCCATCACCTGGATTCTCAACCTGAGGTCGCATGCCGATGAAACTATGCGCCGGCGCGGCTACGAGGCCGAGAACCAGGCCTGGAAGACCGTCGAGAACGTGCTGGCCGCCTGCATGAACGGCCTCAAAGGCTCGGAGAACGTCCTCAGCCGCATGCGCGGTCGCGAAGACGCCATCCACGCCAGCTTGGACATGTCCCGCATCGACCGCGCCACGCTCAACGCCATGCTGGAGGCCATGGAAGAGTCCTTCCCCATGTTCCGGCGCTACTTCAAAGCCAAGGCCAAACGTCTGGGCAAGACCGCGCTCCCTTGGTGGGATCTGTTTGCGCCCATGGGGCAGGCCGAGCGGGTCTTTTCCTACGAGGAATCGGCGAATTTCGTCATTACGCATTTCGGCGCTTTCTCGCCCAGCCTGGCCGACTACGCCAGAAAGGCCGTAGAAAAGAACTGGATCGATGTTGGGCCACGGGAGGGCAAACGCGCCGGTGCCTTCTGCATGGGCCTGCCCGCCGTCAACGAGAGCCGCATCCTGTTGAACTTCGACGGTTCGCTCGACAGCGTTGGAACGCTGGCCCACGAACTCGGGCACGGTTTCCACAACGAGTGCGCCATTGGCAAGACGATGCTTCAGCAAAACACCCCTATGACTATGGCCGAGACAGCATCCATTATGTGCCAGACCATCATCACCGACGCGGCGCTGGAAAATGCCCAGAGCAAGGAAGAGGAGTTGGCAATTCTGGAAAACGACCTGATCGATGCCAGCCAGGTTGTTGTGGATATCTACTCGCGCTATCTGTTCGAGAAGGGGGTTTTCGAGCGGCGCGCGCAGAATGAACTCTCCGCCGAAGATCTCTGTGACATCATGGCGCGCGCCCAGAAGGCCACCTATGGCGATGGCCTGGATTCAGACTACTTGCAGCCTTATATGTGGACCTGGAAGCCGCATTACTACTTCCCCAGCCTCTCGTTCTACAACTATCCGTATACGTTCGGCCTGTTGTTCGCCACCGGCCTGTATGCCATCTACAAACAACGCGGGGCGGCTTTCGTCCCTGAATACAAGGCCCTGCTGGCCGGCACCGGCGAAGGTACCGCCACCGAACTGGCGCTGGGCTTCGGCATCGACATCACAGATAAGAAGTTCTGGGTTGACAGCCTGAACGTAATCGGGGGACGCGTGGCTCGCTACGAGGCGCTCTGACCGGGGTGGAGTTCTCTAAATCCCCCGCCACCTGGAAAGCGGCCGGATATCCGGCCGCTTTTTATGACTTTCCTCGCTGGCGGTAGAGTTTGGGGTCGACGGCATCCAGCATGCGCTCCACATCCACCCTGCCCTCCAGGAATTTCGCCAGTGCCTGCAATTGCGGCCGCGCATCCCGCATCATGTGGTTGTAATCAATTTCAAGAGCGCGGATATTCTTCTGTCGCTTGGCCCACGCAACTACCGACGCCATGTGCTGTTCGAACAGGCGCGTCATCTCGGCATCGCTTACAGCGTCGGGCTCCTCGCCGCGCCGCACCAGCATTTCCCTTTGAGAAGCCAGCACTTCCGGCATGGCTCGCCGCATGAAGAGTATGTCGTAGTCGAATTCCGGCGGCAAATACTCCACGAGGAAGGCAATCACTTTAACCGCTTTGCCGCGCGCCTGCCGCAGCCAGCGGGTATCGCCGTTGCGCAGTTCCTTCACCTGCTCGAATTCAAAATAGCCGCGCGGGTTGTCTGCATCCGCCGCGCGTTGCTCATCCGTGAGCGGCTCAATGCCCGCGTGCGCGAGCATCCGCATCATCATGCTCGTGCCAGAGCGCGGCAATCCCGAAACGATGACGATTCGCTCCTTGGGCTTCTTCCTGAAAGCATCGAATACCATTCCATCATTTTAACCTCACTTCGCCAAGCATGTATAATACGCCGGTCAAACGCCCTTCCCAATGGATTGAACAGGAAAGCCAAGTGATTAATCTGAATTCGCCCGAAGTCAAATTCGCCCTGGAGGCGGCGCGCGCCGCCGGTCTGCTGGTGCGGGAGATACAGTCCCGCCTGGCTGGTAGTTCACTGACCAAGGATGATCGTTCGCCTGTGACTGTCGCGGATTTTGCCGCTCAGGCCCTGGTCGCCCATCGGCTGTCGCAGGCTTTCCCCGACGACCCTCTGGTGGGCGAAGAGGAATCCAGTCTCCTCACCCGGGAGGCTGGGCAGGGCTTGCTCTCGACAGTCGCGGAATTCGTTCGCACCGCGCTTCCGCAAGCCGGCGTGGACGATGTGGCCCGCTGGATCGACCTGGGCCGCGCCGAACCCGCGTCCCGTTTCTGGACCCTGGACCCCATCGACGGCACCAAGGGTTTCCTCCGCGGCGAACAGTATGCCGTCGCTCTTGCGCTTCTGCAAGACGGGCAGGTGACCGTTGGAACCCTGGCCTGCCCGAATCTGGAAGACGGCTGGCGCGAGGTCATCGGCGGGCAGGGCTCCCTGCTGGTGGCCGTGCGCGGCCAGGGAACGTGGTGCGCCAGCCTTGCGGCCCCCGGCGAACTCGTCCGCCTGTCCGTCTCTGAGATCGAAGACCCAGTGCAGGCGCGGCTGCTGCGCTCCTTTGAGGCCGGCCACACCAATGTCAGCCAGCTGGATATCCTGGCCGAGAACATGGGCGCCCGCGCACAACCACTGCGCTTGGACAGCCAGGCCAAGTATGCCATCCTGGCCGCCGGTCACGGCGACCTTTTATTTCGGCTTATCTCGCCCAAACAACCCGACTACCGGGAGAAGATCTGGGACCAGGCAGCCGGCGCCATCATCTGCGAAGAAGCCGGCGGGCGCATCACCGACCTTGACGGAAAGGCGCTGGATTTCACCAGAGGGCGGACATTGGCGGCCAATCGCGGCGTACTTGCCAGCAACGCCCGCCTGCACGCGGCCGCGCTCGCCGCGCTGCGCTCCCAGGGCATCTGATAAAACAAAGAAGGCGGAGTTGCCTCCGCCTTCCAAGACGCCCTTATGTGATTGAGCCTAGGGGGTGATGTCGTATACCACGCTCACCTCGACCTGAAGCATCAGCTCCCCAGCCGAGATCGACACAGCCTCGCCGCCTCCGCCGCCGTAGCCGCCATAGCCGTAGAACGGCGTGGCATAAGCGCCCGAATAGTGGGTGATCGAACGGATCTCGCCCAGATCAACCCCGGCCGCCGCGGCAAGCTGTGCGGCTTGGCGCTGCGCATCCGTCACAGCCAGGCCGCGACCCTGCTCGAGGGCGGCCTGCTTGTCCGCCACGTCGAACTGGATGCCATAGATGTTGTTGGCGCCCGCCTCCACCGCCGCCTGCAGGAGCGCCCCCATATTGCTCAGGTTGCGCACGGTCACATAGACGGTGTTGTCCACCGAGTACACCCGGCCATAGGTGGTGCCATCCGGACTCCATTTGTCCGTTTGGTAAATACTGAAGTTGGAGGTCTGCAAGTCCTTGTCCTCCACGCCCATGTTCCGCAGGGCGGTCTTCACGGACTCCACCTGACTGTTGTTGGTGTTCACCGCTTCGCCGACGGTTTCGCCCTCGGTGTGCACGCCGACCTGAATATAGGCGATGTCAGGCGTCAGCGCCACCTGGGCCGAACCCGTGACCGTGAGCGTGCGCGCTTCTGCCGCCGTTGACGCAGCCCCGGTCGGCGACAGCGCCCCGCAGGCGCCGAGCGCCAGGCTGGCGATCGCCAGCGCTGCCCCCGTGAAATACAATCTTTTACTCATAGATAAATCATCCTTTCCTCAAAGTTTCAACAATGACGATGTGGGCCCCGGAAAAGTTCCCGGGGAATGTGTTCCAATTCTAATCTGTGCCGCTAAAATCGCCATCCGCCATCAGGAGGAGGATATGTTCCGCAGGCCGTCGCCCCAAATCCCATCCTAATCGTCATCGCGCGAGCGAATGAGCAGCAGCGGCCGATCCACCTTCTGGAGCACGCCTGCGGCCACGCCGCCGTAGAAAACCCTCGCCAGGCCCGTACGCCCGTGGCTTGCCATCGCGATGACATCGGCAGAGGTTTCTTGCGCCACATCGATGATCGTTTCCACGACAGGTCCCTGCCGCACCAGGGCTTCCGCGCTCAGTCCCGTGGCGCTCAACTTTGCGCATACTCCTTCAAGGTATTCTCTGGCTTCCTCTTCCAGAAACTTGGTTTGCTCAAGGTTAATATCCACGTAGGAGACTTGGGGGTCCATGACGTAGTAGACAGGCACCACAATTTGCAGAAGCAGCAATCTGCTCTGAGTTACCCGGGCCAATTCCTCTACCAGGGGAAGAATCTTCTCGGCTCGAGTCGAGCCATCCAGGGGGATCAATATGGTCTTAAACACAGAGCACCTCCAGCCTTAGAGAGACGTCCATACCAAGCCTATGCCTCTTGAAAGCGGTTAGAAAGGGTCAGGTGCCCTGTTGGAAATGAGGCGTATGTCTTGTCCCGCCCATTGGTCAGTCCCCTGTGCTGTGAGCGTAGGCATCAGATGAGAAAAATTGACTCCCCGGCTATCAATGCACCCGGTTTTTCGACGGAGCTGTACACCCCGGCGCATTCGTCTCGCGACCGGGCCACGTATTTGAGGATCACCGGAGCGGCGGCCCCTGTCTCGGGGTCGAGGGTGATCATCACGCAGCGCTTGTTCGGCCGGTTCAGACGCAGCCGCGGGCTGTCTTCCCGCTCTCCAAAGACCAGCAGCCCATCCATCCAATCTTCTTCCCGCTCCGCCAGACCCGGCAGGATGTCAATCAACAGATTCGGGCGGAATCTACGCGCGTCCAGCTCCATTTCCACCTGTTCGCCGATCCCCGCAACCGTGGAGCGGCTGATCAGGGAGACCGGCATGCTGTCAAAACAGCCGCGTTTCATCCGGAACAGTTGCGGGGTTCGCCCAAACAGACCGGTCAATTCGGCAAGCAGGGCCTCAGAGTTCAGGTGATGGCTGTCGCCCTGCGCGTTGGTGACCGTCACAATTTGCGGCGGACCTTCGTCCTCTTCACCTGCGAACGCGGCCTGGTAGAGGACCATTCCGGGTGACTTGCGGCCCGTAAGCCAGGGAAACCCACTACGGTCGTCTTCCCCGTCCAAGAATGCGAAGCGGCGATCACCCGCCAGGCCGTGCCAGCCCAGGTTGGCCCGCTCCAGGACCTGCCCACGCATTCCTTTCACCGGGTAACGGAAGATGCCTGCCAGCGTCGCCACGTTTCGCATGGGTCAGTACCCGCCCCACGGGGTTGGCGTATTCGTGCGGGTCTGGGTCGGCCAGGGCGTCCAGGTAGCTGAGGGCGTTATCGGCGTGGCGGTCGGCCAGGGCGATGCAGTCGCTGTGATCGTCCAGGTTGGCCAGGGTGTCCACGTAGGTGTAATGGTCGCCGTCGGCGTGGCCGTGGCGGTGGCGGTCGGCGTGGGCGTGCGCGTGGAGGGCTCGCCGAGCACCACGAACTCGCCTTGCGTCTTGATTTCCATGCCCACGAATACCTGCACCTGGTATCGTCCCGGCAGCCACTCTTCCGGCTCCGGCGCCCAGTCCGAATAACCCAGGCCTCCGGTGCCGCCATCCCACGGCTTCGTCTCATAGTAGATCAGCACGCCTTCCCGATACCACAGCGCCGTCCACTGAACCCCATCCTGCATCCGGTCATAACTGAACAGCGCATAGAGCTTGCCAACCGGGTTGGCGAATTCGGTCGCCTCTCGAATGGGACGGTAGAGGGCGTCCAGCCCCTGCGCAAACGTCAGCGGGCTGAATACCGAATCGGGGTTAGGCGTCACCAGGCTGGTGAATTGAGCCTCCACCGCCAGCGGGATGTATGCCGTCGGAGTGGCCGTGGGCGTATGGGTTTCAGCGGGAGTTTCCGTGATCGTTGGCGAGAGCGTGAGGGTGGGCGAAAGCGTGATGCTCGGAACCAGCGTGAGGGTTGGCGTCTGTGAAGGGGTTGCCGATAGCGTGAAAAGATCATACGCCACCGGTTCACCCATCACCTGGACGACGAGCGCCGTCAATCCCAGAACAAACGAGAGCCCCACCAGGCGCCAGCCGGTCAGCAGCCGGTTGCGGCGCATGCGGAAGTAGGGAAGCGTGCGCGCCGTTTGCAGGGTACGCACCCCGCCCCATAGGCTGGCCAGCATTCCTGCCAGCGCCAGGATGAGGACGGCCTTCAGGCCGGTCAGGATATCTAAGTCTGGGATCATCAGAGTGGGTTTTCTTTCGTGACAACGGCGGGATTATAACAAATCCTCTTGAATGACCGCTTGTAGCGGCTCGGAGGCTGTGCTACACTCAGCATAACTCGACCACAGGAGCAACTGTTATGGACTTTGGCAAGGCGCTTTCGTTCGTCACCGCCGACAAGAACTGGTTCAAAAAACTTGCAATGGGCGGTCTGTTCCTTCTACTGGGATTCACGACCCCAATCGTAGTGGGCTGGTGGGTAGAAACTATCCACCGCGTGTCCAGTAATCACGCCGAGCCGCTGCCGGGTTGGGAAGACATAGGCGGGTACTTCATGAAAGGGCTGAAGTTGGTCGGGGTTGGCCTCGTCTGGATGCTGCCGGCCTTTCTGTTGATTGGCTGCGCGCTTGCCGTTGTCGCGCTTTCCGGGCAGAACCTGGATTTCGATACGGCCCAGACCCTCAACACGGTAGTCCTGATCTGTGCCAGCGGCATGTACAGCCTGTATTTCATCGCGCTCGCCCTGCTCTTGCTGCCGCTGCCAGGCCTGGTCGCTGAAGGGCGCGGCTTCGGCGAACTCCTCCGCCCCAACCTTGCCTTTGGACTTTTCAAAAAGAATGCCGGCGGTTTCCTGCTGACCGCGTTGGCGGGTGGCTTTCTTTCCAATCTGATCGCTTCGGTCGGCGTGATCGCCTGCTTCATCGGAGTCTTGATTACAACCCCGTTCGGGCTGGCGGTTTACGGCCACCTGATGGGACAGGCCCATGCAAAGGCTACTGGCGCGCTGGCTCTCGAGCCCGCCCCCTGAGCCATTGCGGCAGGTCGGCTCCAAAGCCGGCATGATTCCCGGCTCGCACAACCATCCATAACGTAACGGCTCCTTCGCCGCATTCGTCTTGCATTCCAATGACCCCTGACCCACTTTCCCGGCGCGAATTCCTGAAGATCAGCGCCGCCGCCGTAGGCGGCCTGGCCTTCAGACCCCACCTGGGCGATTACGATCTCTACGACCCGGCGGTGTTCAACCACCCGCTTGGCCTGGGCGTTGTGCGCGTGACGGTAAGCGAAGTAAAGGTCTATAAGGAACCATCCTATTCCAGCGATGAGGTTGGCCGCCTCAGCCGGGATACGCTGCTTGCCGTCCACGAGCGCCTGGTGTCCCCCTATGGCCCGCAGTTCAATCCGCGCTGGTACCGCATCCCTGAGGGCTACATCCATACCGCCTATCTCCAGCCGGTGCAGGACCAGCCCCAGACCCCTAATTACAGCATCCCCGAGGGCGGGCAACTGGCCGAGATCATGGTGCCCGCTACACAATCGCTCAGGAACACGAAGTTCTATGGCTGGGAGAATCTGTACCGCCTGTATTACGGCTCCGTACATTGGGTGACTGATATCGACAGCGGGCCGGACGGCGAAATGTGGTACGAGATCACCGACGACCTGCTGAAACTTCCCTATTGGATCTCCGCCCGGCACGCCCGCTTCATCTCGCCCGAAGAACTCACTCCGCTGGCGGCCGATGTGCCGCCGCACGAAAAACGCGTCACCGTCAGCATCAAGCATCAGTCTCTGACCGCTTTTGAAGGCGGCGAAGTCGTCCTCCACACTGAGATCGCCACCGGCATTCCCAACTTGCTGCCCACCTCGAATGGCGTCTCAACCGCCACGCCGCGTGGCAGGTTCAATGTGCATCTCAAAGTCCCGGTGCGCCACATGGGCGATGGCAAACTCACGGCCGACATCCAGGCCTACGAACTGCCCGGAGTCCCGTGGGTGTCCTTTTTTGAGGATACGGGCGTGGCCTTCCACGGCACCTACTGGCACGACAATTACGGGAACGAAATGAGTCACGGTTGTGTGAACATGCGCTTGGACGAGGCCAAGTGGCTCTATCGTTGGCTGACCCCCGTCATCGAGCCGCAGCAGTGGTATCGCGCCGGCTTCGGCACGCAGGTGGACGTCGTTTAGCGGCCCAGCCTCTTTCTTGGCCGCTCAACCTCCCCTCAGATGAGAGCGTCCACCATCATCGCCAGAAACAAAAGCGCCAGATACATGCTTGAATAGCGATACATCTGCCAGGCGAGCTTGTTGCCGCCCACCCGCCATACGCGCCAGGCGGTGTAGATGAGATATCCCCCAAGGATCAGCGCACACACCAGGTAGAAGACTCCGGCGAATTTGAAGAACCACATCAATAGGGTGAGCGCCACCAGTTCAACCGTATAGATGAACACCTGGCGACGCGTTTCCTTCTCGCCGCGCACCACTGGCAGCATCGGGATGCCCGCCCGGGCGTAATCGCTGGCGCGCACGATCGCCAGCGCCCAGAAATGCGGCGGCGTCCACATGAAGATGATGGCAAACAGCAGCAAGGCTGGCACATCCAGCCGGCCCGTAGCCGCCGCCCAGCCCACCAGCGGCGGGATGGCCCCCGCCCCGCCGCCGATGACGATGTTCTGAACTGTCGTCGTTTTCAGATAGATGCTGTACAGCACCACATAGTACAACATGCCCGCCAGGCTGAGCAGGGCCGCCAGTAGATTGACGAATCCGGCCATCAGAAAGAATGCAATAACCAGCAACCCGAACCCATAGGCGATGCCTTCCGCCGGTGTTATGCGCCCCGCCGCGATGGGTCGCTTGGCCGTCCGCGTCATTCGCTGGTCCACGCTCCGATCGATGTACTGGTTCACCGCCCCGGAACCCCCGGCCGCCAGCGCGCCGCCCAGCAAGGTCCAGAATGTCAGGCTCAGCGAAGGGATGGCCTTTGCGCCGATAACCATGCCGCCATAAGTCGTCACCAACAACAGGATGACGATGATCGGCTTTGTCAGCGCGAACAGATCTTTCAGCCGCTGCTTCCACTCCAGCGGCCAGGCGGCTTCCTCGGCCTCCTCTTCCTCGCTGCGGGCATATAGCCCCACAAACGCTACCAGCACAACCGCCGCGGCCCACAAGGCGGCTGCGGTCACGGTGTGCAGACCCAGCAGGTCTAGCGAACCGGCTCGCACGGTTTTCAACACACCCAACTCCGCCTGGGTGAAGAAAAGCACCACCGCTATCGTCGCGGCCGAGAGGATTGCCCGTTGCGTTCGCTGGGTTCGCCAGGCGCGTCCCATGAAGACCAGCGCATAGACCGCCGTAATCCCAACCGCCAGCTGATGGCCAATGTAGATCCAGCCGGTCGGATCGGTCGGGGGTAGCGCGCCGGCGCACAACAGCCTGCCGAAACAGGCGATCTCGCCGCGCATGGCGCTTACCGCTGCGCCGCTGACCAGTACCGCGAACAAGATACCGAAAAAGGCCAACGCACTCCGCGCAAACCCACTGCGGAAGGCCAGCCGCGCGGGCTGCTCTGGCGAATGATGCAGCACAAAGGCCGTGATCGTCGCCAGGACGACCAGTCCCAGCGCCAGGAGCGCCAGCCCAAAGTGCAGCGTCGAATCCCATGCCACTAAGTCGCCCCGCAGCGTGCTGCCCAACACGGCCTGGAGCGCCACCAGTGCCAGCGCCAGCCAGACCGGGAGGTTGATTAACCTGGCCCGCCGCGCCCAGGTCCAACCTCCGGCGGCAGCGATTAGCAGAAGCGGGGCGCTCAGCGCCACTGCCAGCCGGTGGATGTAGTCGAATGCGGCCGGCCCGTCCAGCGGTGGCAGCCAGCTCCCGTAGCAGGTGGGCCAGTCCGGGCAGGCCGATCCCGTCACGCGCACGACCCCGCCGCTTACAATGGCCAGGAACAGCACAATGCAGGACCACAGCAGCAGGTAGCGCGTTTTTCCGATTTGACTTAACTGGTTTGGATTCTGGTTGGTCATCCTTCCGGCAGATCAGCCGGCTCCTCCACGGCCTCGCGATGTTCCCAACGCTCCTGGCGCAATACGTAGAACGGATAGCCAATGGCCAGGATCACCGCGAATATGAACCACTGCGCCGCATAGCCCGCGTGCGGCCCTTCGCTGATTTCGAGCTCCAGCGGCAGGGGGTATGGGAGACTCACGGCAGTCTCCGCATCTGGAATCAATTGTACATAGACATCGGTCAAAAGGGGAAGCCCGGCCTGCCCGGCGATGCGCGCCACATTGACAGAATTCCAAAGGTCCAGTCGTCCCTGACCCGGCGATGGCGTCGGGTCAACCAGTCCGCCAAAATCGCCTTCCGATTCGCTTCGCCTGAGCACGCCCCGCACGATCACCTCGCCGATCTGGTCGTACGTGCTCCAGGCATCCGGGTTGGCATCCTCCTGGGGGATCCAACCGCGCGCCACCAGCACCGCCATATCTGTCCCGGCGATTCGCAGCGGAGTCAGCAGCACGACACCCAGTTGCGGGCCGAACTGCCTGTTCTTGAGCGCCACCTGCTCTTCAAAGACGTAGTCGCCGGTCACCACCGCCGGGCGGTATTCCATGTTGAACAGGTCGTTCTCCAGGCTCTCCGCCTCGAGTTCAAGCGGCGGGGCATCCACCCAGGCCAGGGCGCGGGCATTGAATTCGCGCCGCTGGGCAAGCCGGTCCAGTTGCCAGATTCCCAGGCGCGCCATCGCCGCGCAGCCGGCCGCTGCCAGCAGCGTGGCAAACAGCCATTGGCGGCTGAAAAGTCGGGCAATAAGCTTCATTCGTCCCCGTCGCGGCGCGGTGCGATGGGTCGCGCCGCCAGGCTATAGAGAAACACCATCAGCGTGGTTGGTGGCACAGCAAACGACAATCCCAGCAGCCGCGTCTTCAGCGTGGTTGGTTCTTTGACCTCCAGCCCCAGGTAGGCTGAAGGTCGAAAGGAGCAACTCACGGCGATGTTGTCGGCATGGTCCATCGGCATGCTGGCGGATGTGCCTGCCGGGATGAGCAGCGGCCCCAGTTCATGCGTGACCGTATCCTGATTCACCACAGTGAGGACATCGCCCAGGACAAAGACGAGTTCTTCCGGGATGGTCGGAACCGCCTCGCCGCGTGCGACGGCATCCGCCGTGCCGGGCGGAATCACCAATTCGATCGCCTGCGGAGCGCGGTCCACGTTGTTGGGCTGCAAGCGAAAGGCAATTTCGCTCACCAGGAACGCGCCCACCAGTGAAAGCACGAACGCGATAGCAAGGCGTCGCAGATACGGATATAGGTTTTCTCGGTTCATCTTTAGATTCTCATTGAAGGGACAGACTTACTGATCTTCCTTGATCAAATAGCGCAGGTCACTCTCCATTGCGCCGGGCCCCAGGCCGTACGGGAAAGTCATTCGAAAGTTGCCGGCCTTGTCCACCACGATAACGCGGGTCGTATGTTCCACCGTGTATCCACCACCCGCGCTTCCCGGCGGTGAACCGTAAACGTAATACGCCTGCCAGATCGGGGTAAGTTCTGCCTCGCTGCCGCTCAGACCGATGAACGTCGGGCTGAAGGCTTCAGCGTAACGCTGGGCAACCTCGGCCGTATCTCGTCCCGGGTCCACGGTGATGAACACAAACTGAATCTGGCTGGAATCCGGCCCCAGGGCGGTTTCCACAACGCGAAAGTCCGCCATCGTGGTCGGGCAGATATCCGGGCAGTTGGTGTAGCCGAAGAACATCACGACCACCCTGCCGCGTAGTTCGCTGAGCCGGAACAGGCCTCCATCCGTTCTCTGGAGCGAGAAGTCCTGCGCCGCCAGGGCCGGCTCGATGACCGAACCCTGAAATCTGTAATTGGCAGCCGAGGTCAACCGCGCCGCCAGTGCGGCCAACACCCCCAACCCGACCAGCGCGGCAATCACCCAAACAGCACGGCCTTTCATCGAAAGCTCCTGTCCACCATCGAAAAAGAAAGGGTCTGCCGAATACTGGCTGCATCGGCAAACCCTCCTCCATCAGGTAATGCGGCCAATCAGGCTAGCCGGCAACCAACCCCATCAGGTAGAGCGCCGGGTAGAAGAAGATCCAGGCCACATCAATGAAGTGCCAGTAGACTGCCGCGGCCTCCACCGGCCAGTGCTTCTCGGCCGTGAAGTGACCCTTGCGGCCCAATCGCAGGACAACATACATCAAGAACACGCCTGTCAGCACATGGAAAGCGTGGAAGCCGGTCATGATGTAGAACACGGCGCCGGCGGCGCTCGAGTCGGTCGTCAGGCCGTGCGCGGCTGCCAGGGGCCATTCCACGCCGACCACGCCGATCAGGAAGGCGATGCCAAGCGCCAGCGTGATGGTCGTATTCCGCACGAAACCCTTCTGATTCCCGTGCGCCATCTCCACCTCGCCGCGGTTCATAAAGAAGCTGCTTAGCAGGAGGATGAGAGTCACGGCCAGACCAAGGCCCTGGCTCAATTCCGGGCGCTGGTCGCCCAGCAGCACAAAGCGCGTCACCAGCAGGCCGCCAAAGACAAACGAGTCGGACAAAATGAACAGCCACAAACCCAGGCGGTTATTGGCCGTCTTTGTCAGATAATTCGCTGCATGCGCCGCCATTAATGGGCCTCCCCGTCGCCGCCAAAAACACGGCCGATATGCATGTAATCTTTCACCACGTAGAACGTTTTCCAGAGCGCCGCGATCCACAGAATGAAGGTCCACGGCGGAGCGATGACCGCAACCAGGAATTCGCCGAAGGTCAGCACGCCCAGCAGGGAAAGGATGATAGCCCCGTTGCGCAGAACCTCTTTGCGGCGCTCATCCACCGACTTTACCTCTTTGTCTTTTGCCATAGTAGTTGCTCCTCGTCTCGCCGGCCTGTCAATCGCCTGCCGGCGACGGCGCGGGATTCATATTCACGTACTCATCTCCATGCCCGTAATCGTAGGGCTCGCCAATCACCGCAAACTGCTTGGAATAGTTGTGCAGCGGCGCCGGGTTCGGAATCTGCCATTCCGGAGAACGCGAATTCCATACGTTGCCCTCCACTACCTCGCCACGCTTGGCGGTGAAGTAGGCGTTGACCAGGAAGATCAGGATGGAGGAGAAAATGACAAAGGCCGCGATGGTGATCCAGAATTGAACGTTTTCCACCACGGGGCCGAGATCATAGTCGGCGATGCGGCGGCGCATGCCGTGCAGGCCGACGTACATCTGGCCCAGGGTCATCACCAGGAAAGCGGGGAACATCACCCAGAAGTGCACCTTGCCCCAGAACTCATTCAGCCGTTTGCCGGACATCTTGGGGAACCAGTAGTAAATGGCCGCGAACAAGGGGAAGATATAGCCGCCGAACATCGTATCGTGGAAGTGCCCCACCACCCAATAGGTGTCATGCAGGTGCAGGTCGGTGGCGACCGTGCCGTTGGGTGGCCCGGAAACGCCGCCCAGCAGGAAGATGACGATCGAGCCCAGGACGAAAAGCATCGGAGTATCCAGATGGATCTTGCCACGCCACAACGTACCGGCCCAGGAGAAGAACTTCACGCCGGTAGGCACAGCCACCAGCAGGGTGCTATACATGAAAGGCAGTCTCAGGTATGAGGTCATGCCAGACGTGAACATGTGGTGCGCCCACACGAAGAAGCCGACCAGCGCGATGCCCAGCGATGAAAGCGCGATCCACTTGTAGCCGAACAGCGGCTTGCGCGTGAACACCGGCAGCAACTCGCTGATGACGCCCAGTCCCGGCAGGATGAACACGTATACCGCGGGGTGGGAGTAGAACCAGAACAAATGCTGGAACAGGATCGGGTTGCCGCCCACCGTACCATCGAAAAAGCCCATGCCCAGCAGGCGCTGGAACATGACTAACTGGAACGAGAGGCCGATTAACTGCGTGGCGGTCAACTGGATGATGGCCGTGGCGAACGCCGCCCACACGAAGATGGGCATTTTGAACATCGTCATGCCCGGGGCGCGCAGCCGCAGCGTCGTGACAATGACATTGATAGCCCCAAAGATCGAGGAAAGGCCCACCAGGTAAACGCCCAGCAGGAACATCTGCACGCCGATGGGCGCCCGCACGGAGAGCGGCGGGTAGCCGGTCCAGCCGGTGTCGAAGCCGCCCAGGAACAGGCTGCTCAGCAGAAGCAACGCGCCCGGCACGTTAACCCAGTAAGCGAACGCGTTCAGGCGCGGGAAGGCCATGTCGTTGGCGCCGATCATCAGCGGCACCAGGTAGTTGCTCATCGCGCCCACGCCCAGCAAAATGCTGGCGATCATCACCATCCCATGCAGGCTCATGAACGTGTTGTACAGGTCCGCCGCTGAAGTGTGCTGGTACCACTCAGTCCCGATGAACAGCAGGTCGAAGACCTCGTTGTTCAGGAACGTGATTCCTTGTTGAGCAAGCTCGATTCGGAACAGCAGGGCCAGGATGCCGCCTGCACCGAGAACGATGAGCGAGGTCACGCCATACTGCACGCCGATGATCTTGTGGTCGTAGTCCACGTTGAAATAACGCCACCAGCCGGGCTTGTCTTTGTCCGGCTCATGATGATCGGGAGTCGACTCGCCGCGCGTCCATTTGAACCAGTCGTCGAATACACCGGCAAACACCATGAAACTGATTGCACCGATGACCGCACCGCCCACCAGCGCGGGCTCGCGGTGCGCGTCGAAGGGAAACGCCGGGGCGGCTCCGAACAGGATGCGCAGCATCCACACGAAAGCCACGCCGATGACGGTCCCCACGGCCTGGCCAAGCAAACCTTTGAACAATGCGCTTCTCAGAAACATGCCTTGCTCCTCAGTGTGCCGCTCACTGGCCCAGCGACTTGATGAACTCGATGATCTGGTTAATCTGCTCTTCGGTCAACAACTCGCCGAAGTTCTTGGGCATTACATCGGGACGGAAACCCGCATGGATCTGGCTGTTCGGGTCAAGGATTGAATTCAGGATGTAGGTCTCGTCGGCTGTCACGGTGCTGCCATCATCGAGGCTGACAACGCTGCCGAACAATTCCAGCCAGGTGGGGCCGGTGGTCGGGACAATCGGCCCGTCGGCGGCCTGGTGGCAACTGACGCAGCCGAACTGGGTAGCCCAACGTTGGCCGCAGGCAACCGCTTCATCGCCGCAGTCTTCTCCAGCCTGGACCAGCCAGGCTTCATACTCAGCCTCAGACACGACCTGAACATCTGCCTGCATGCTCCAATGGGACTCGCCGCACAACTCCGCGCAGCGCACCTTGTAAGCGCCAATCTCGGTGGCGGTGATGCGCAGATCGCGCGTAAAGGCTTCGCCACCTGGCAACACATCCTGCTTGACCCGGAACTCCGGCACCCAGAACGAATGGATGACGTCCGTCGACTGCAAATGCAAAACGACCGGTTTGTCCACCGGAAGATACAACTTGTCGGATACGACGCTGACGCCTTCTTCGGTTGGATACTCGAAGCGCCACGACCACTGCGTACCGATCACATTGATCTCAACCGGGCCGGCGTAACGCCGCTCCACCTTGCCCAGGGAATCTGCGCCCAGGAACGCTATCCAGACAACCAGCGCCAGCGGCACAACAGTCCAGACCACCTCCAGGCGCGCGTTGCCCTCCATATACTCGCCAAACCCCTCCCGTTTGGGCCGCAAGCCATGGACGATGAAGCTGCGAAAAACGCTGTACAGCATGAAAACGACAATAAGGGAAAAGAAGAAAGCGATCAGCCACCAATGGATTCCGAACAGTTCGTCGATCACAACCGCCTGCTCGCTGGCCTGCATCGGCAGCAGGAACTCATTGGTCAGTACCTTTGCCCCCAGGAAATAGGTGGAAGCCACCACCAGCGCTGCGACCAGCACGTACTCGCCAATGCTGAGTAGCTTTTTGTTCATGCGCACATCCTCCAGGACTTCGCGGCTTCTTCGCGCGTTTCTCAGGCCGCAAAGGCGCTATCACAGGCCGCGCCTTTGAAATCAGCCTTCAGGCATTTCAGCCAAATTTGACCAAGAAACTCTATTGTGCCGAACAGAACAAACCGCAGTATATCACAATTCAAAATCCGTCACAATAAACGGGCGCGCGAATTCAATTAGGATTTGCGATAGCACAAACACACAAACATAAGCAGGAAAAGTGGGAAAAATACAGCGCGGGCGTGGCCCCGGCGGTTGGCGTTCCCGTGCGCTCCCCCTCAAACATGCATCAGCCCAGCTCCTTCACCGCCTCCAGTACTTCCTGGCTGTGCTCGGCCGGCCGCACGTTTTCAAACACGCGTGCGATTCTGCCCTCCCCATCGATCAGGAACGTGGTTCGCAGGATGCCCAAATAGTGCTTGCCCATGAATGTCTTCTCGCCCCATACGCCCAGCGCTTCCGCTAGTTCCTTGTTTTCGTCAGCCAACAGACTGAAAGGCAGATCGTATTTTTTCTTGAACTTGGCATGCGACTTCGGGTTATCCGGGCTCACTCCCAGGATTGCGACGCCCGCCTCCTGGTAGGCCGAATAGTCGTCCCGAAAATTGCAGGCCTCCTTGGTGCAGCCCGGGGTATCGTCTTCGGGATAGAAATACAGCAAAAGGGGTCTGCCGCGGTAATCAGCCAGACGATGCACATTATTGTTCTCATCCGGCAGCGCAAAATCCGGCGCCGGCTGTCCCACTTCCACCTCTATGGGCATGCGCTCTCCTTACCTGTCTTTCGCTTCCAGGCCTGCCAGTTTCAGAGCAGCCTCGATGCTCTCCAGGGTGGCGGGCTTCAACACGAAGGCCTTCGCGCCGGCTTGTCTGGCCCGGTTCAGCGTCTCCGCTTGGTCTTCCGAAGAGACGAAGATGACCGGCACATCTTTCAAACGCGGTTCACGTTGCAGATACCCCTGCACGTCAAAGCCGGTCACGCCCGGCATGTTGACGTCCAGAAAGACCACGTTGGGCGTCATCTCTTTCAGTAAGGTCATCGCTGGTCGCGGTCCGAGGGCTACCTGAGCCTCGATATCCAGAAGGCTCAGGATCTGCTTCAATCCTTCCGCTGCCGTCTGGCTATCCTCGACGATTAGTGCCTTTACCATCCTAACCTGCCTCCGCGATGAGTTCGCCCATGATGTGAGTGTCGTAGCCGGGGAGCGCGCTGATCTGTTCCTTCAGCCCTGCATCGCTCAGTGCCGCCCACAGAGGTTCAAGCAATGGGCTATCCGCATGTTCCACGGCTACGATAATATCATAGCGCTCGCGGTGCAACGGAACAAAATCCAGCCCCAGCGCGTGGGCAGCCGCCGCTACGCCCAACCCGCAATCCACCTGGCCCGAGGCCACCGCCGCGGCCACCCCGAGGTGGGTGTACACCTCATGCTCATATCCCGCCAGCGCTTCCGGAGCGAGCTCGTTCTGCTGGAGCAGGTAGTCAAGCAATACGCGCGTCCCTGCCCCGCGCTGGCGATTCACACATATCACGCCGGGCTGCGCAAGGTCAAGGAGCGTCCTTAACTTCTTGGGGTTGCCTGCCTTCACGATCAAGCCCTGCTCGCGCATCACCAGCCCGACTACTCTTACACTCACGCCGGGCAGATAGCGCGGCAGGAAGGCGAGATTGTATTCGCCGGTTTCAGGGTCAAGTAGATGGCTGCCCGCCAGGTGCGCCTCACCTCGGCCAAGCGCGACCAGGCCCGCCTGGCTGCCGACATTGGCCGTCACCAGCCGCCGCCCGCGCCCGGCCAGGTATTGGGCGATGAGGTCAAGCGTGAGGTCATGTGAGCCGGTGGCGAAGATGGTTTCTCCCAGCGCCGCGCGTGGGCTATAAAGCCTCACCTGCACCGTGTCCCCGGCCGATACGCCCTGCACGCCGCGCCCCAGGATCACGATGCCATCCGCCCGGACGAGCGAAGACAGCACGCCCGCGCCGCGTGCCAGAGGCGCCGCCAGCCGCCGCCGCCCCACGTCGCCCACGGCCACGCGCACGTAATCATCGTCGCCGGCGGGCGACACCAGCTTGCGCGTGATCTCGGCTTCAACCACCTCCGGTCGGCGAGGCGCGCGTCCTTGCCAGCGCGCCAGCAGCGGCTCCACGAAGACCTCGCCGGTGAGCGCCGCCGAGACCGGGAAACCCGGCACACCCACAACGACAACCGGCTTCTCCCCGCTCCTGACAATTCCGATGATGACCGGATGGCCGGGGCGGAGAGCAACGCCGTGCACCAGCAGCTGGCCGAGGCTCTCTACCACCCGGGCGGTGAAGTCTTCCGAACCGGCGGAGGAACCCGCATTGACCAGGATGAGGTCATGCTCGCCGGCTACAGCGCGCACCTGCTGCCTGATGGCCTCTTCGTCGTCCGGGCAGATGTCCAGCCGCGTCACCTCGGCGCCCCAGAGGGCCGCCTGCGCCGCCAGAAGCACCGAGTTTGACTCGATGATCTCGCCCTCGGCAACCGGAGCGCCGATAGGCTTCAGTTCGCTACCGGTCGGGAGCACGGCCACGCGCGGCTTGCGGCTCACTCTCAGGGTTGTCTGGCCGCAGGCGGCCGCTGCCCCCAGATCGACCGGCCGCAGGACCCGGCCGGAGGGCAGCACCAGCTCGCTCGCCACCATATCTTCGCCCATCGGCCGGACGTGCTGCCAGGGAACGACTGCCGCCCGTATCCGGATGGCCGCCGGGTGGCGAACATCCTCGGCTGGTTGGCCGTCGGCGCCCAGGGCTTCGGTGTTCTCAATCGGAATGACGGCATCGCGATCAATGGGCAGTGGGTCGCCGGTATCCAGGTAGGTCGACTGTCCTGGGATTGCCAGCATCACCGGGGTAGCTGGTCCTGCGCCGGCGGTGCTTGCCGCCTGCACTGCAAAACCATCCATCGCGCTGGCATGGTAGGCCGGCGAAGAGAGTTTCGCCCACACCGGCTCCGCCAGCACGCGGCCGGAGGCGCGTTCATCCAATGGAATCTCCTCCACGCCCAGTACTCCAGCCAGGCCCTCAGCCGCCAGCGCAGCGTTGAGTTTTACCAGCGCAGTTTCGAGTGGAATATCCTTCAGATACACCATGCCCGCCCCTATATCAAATGCACCATAGCGGCTTCACCGGCGTTCAGCCCGGTTGAATCAGGCGCGACCATCAACAAGCCGTCCGCCCGCACCAGGCTGAAGATCAGATTGGACTTGCTGAAAATCGGCTCGGCAAGCCACTCGCCGTTTTCCCATTTCAGCGTCACCGGAATCCAGTCCTCCCTCCCCGCCTGCGAAGCGAGGTTGAGCGTTACCCGAGCAATGACCTGAGGGCTTGGGGGAGCGACCCTGCCCGTCAGCGCATCCAGCGCTGGGAGGAGGAACAGCCGGGCGACCACCAGTGCGCTGACTGGATTCCCAGGCAGCCCGAGCACGGGCTTGCCGCCGCACACCCCCAGAATGGTTGGCTTGCCGGGCCTGACGTTGACGCCATGCACTAGCACGCCAGGCTCCCCCAGACGGTTGACCGCCTCGCGGGTCAGGTCTCGGGCGCCGGCCGAAGAACCGGCGGTGATCACCAGCGCGTCGCAATCCGCCAGCAGGTCGCGCGCCACAGCGGTCAGGATGTCGATATCGTCGCGGACGATTCCGCCCCGGCGTGGTTCGCCGCCCGCCTGGATCGTCAGGGCGCTCAAGGAATGGGAGTTCACATCGCGCACCTGCCCCGGCCGGGGCGTTTCTTCTGGCGGGAGAACCTCGTCGCCGCTGGAGAGAATACCCACCACAGGTCGCCGGGCGACCTCAACATCAGCAATTCCCAGTGCCATCAACCCGCCGATCTCGGCCGGCCCCAGCATTTGCCCGCTGGGGATAACCACCTGTCCCGGCTGGATATCTTCGCCAACCTGCACGATATTCTCGCCGCTTGCCACGGCCCGCCTGGCCTCGATTTCATCCGCCCCCGCGGCCTGCGCATATTCGAGCATCAAGACCGCGTCCGCTCCGGGCGGCAGCATCCCTCCAGTGTGGATAAGGGCGCACTCTCTCGGCTGGATGGGCCTTTCGGCCTCGACGCCCATGCGCACTTCGCCCGCCAGACGCAGGTACGCCGGCAGGCTGTCGCCAGCCCCATGCGTGTCGCGCGCCCGAACGGCGTAGCCATCCACAGTGCTGCGCGCAAAAGCCGGCAGCGGCTCAGAGGCGATGACGGCAACCGCAAGCACCCGCTCGGCCGCCTGTCCGCTTGGGATTACCTCAGCTCCTGTCCGATGGGTGATTTCGGATAGGAACCGCCGCGCAGCCTCCGGCGGCGACTCCAACCTCAAGAACTCCGGCATCTCAGCGTGTCCAAAAGCCGAATCCCAGGAGGTAGATCACCCCGCTGGTGATAGCCGCGGCGTTGAGCGTCAGCGCCCTCCAGTTTGGCTTGCCGCCCAGTGCGATGCGGCGCATGGTAAGTATCTGTAATCCCGCCAGCGGCAGAGGGAGAAAGGCCGGTAAGACGATTGCGGCGGGCAGTCCGATCCACACCGATGCACCCAGCCAGAGGAAAGCCAGTAGCAGCAGATAGTTATGCAGAGACATCGTGGTCTCCCACCCCAGACGCGCCATGAGATTCTGGCGGCCGAGGTGTTGGTCCCACGCGTAGGTTGGGAATTCCAACGCAAGCGCCATCGCCAGGATCAAGAACGTTATCGGAAATCCGGCAATGGCAACCAGCCGATCAACCTCGCCCGTCACAACCAGAAACGCAAACAGCGGCACGAGATTCCCAAAACCAACGGCCACGAGCAACTCACCGTACCCCCGGCTGCGCAGCCGCGCTGGCGGGAGCGTATAGACCAGAACCGTCCCTCCCATCAGCCCCATCACGGCCATGAGCGCCGGCGAAGTGGTGGGCTGCAAGAGAAGACCAAAAGCCGCCAGCGCCGCCAGACCCAGCGCGCCCATGCCGGCCAACAGACCGGCCGGGCGCGGCAGCTGCCCCGGTCCGTTGCCGAGAAGTCCGTCCCCTCGGCCAAACAGGTCTCCGAAGGGTGCCGGATTTTCTTCAGCGGGGGAGTGAGGCAGGGCAAAGTACGTTGTAAAGACGTGGGCAGCCAGTTGCAGGGACAATACCCACATCAGGCCAAGCAGCGTCGGCGCGGGTTCTATCGAAACGCCCAGATAGCGCGCCACCCCTAGGCCAAACAAAGACATCGAGAGGCCCGCCAGCAACAGCAACGGCCGCGCCAGAAGCCAGAACAATCTGAATGGGTTGGGGTTCATCGGTTCCCTCCCCGCGAACGCAACTCATCCTCCGTCCAGCGGGATCTCTCGGCCCCCTCCCCGCTGGAATGGGTCGAGAACCTGACCACGTCAATAGGCTTCGCCACATGGAATCGGACGGCCACACCCCAGGGCACCAGGACGGCGAACGGTGCGCTCTCCTCAATCTTCATTCCCATCTGATAAGCAGGCGACTCAAGGCGCGTATCCAGGAGTTCAAGCGCGGCCGCGCCGCGCAGGATGGCAACGTACTCATCGGCGTCATCCCGCAAACGATAGTCCAACTCGCTGCCCGCAGGCAGGCTGAAGAACTCCGCCTGCCCAAACCGTCTGAGCACATGGTCTTCAGCGCGCAACAACACCAGGAGATCTCCTTGTGGTGTTAGCCGGCGCACCGCGACGTCGGGGATGATGTCGGTCTTCATTGCATCTTGCCGAATTATAACCAACGCCCCCGGAGCAGAACCTGCTCACCCACCGTGCAGCGCGCGTTTGACATCGCGCTGGTGCATCTGCACATGCAAATACATCAGCCTGATCATCTCAACAATCTCCGTTTCCCCCAGGAAAGGATGTCGTCCACGCTGCTGCAGGTCTGTCTCCGTCAGGCCGCCCACAAAGGCCACCGTTTCGGCGCGCCGGGCGGCAAAGCGCGCCAGCCAGTCCTCGGGGGTAGCCGCCTGCGCGCTGCCGACGCGTTCTGAGTTATACGCATCGATGTCAAATCCTTTGGCAACGCCCTCGCCGCCGGAGAGGATGGAACGCATCAGCCGCGGGATGTCCTCTTCCGTCTCAGCGAGATGGATCAGCACGTGCTGCACATCCCAGCGCGCCCCATCCTGATAGACGCGGGTGGTCCAGTTTGATTCCGGTATGGCCCGAAAGAACTCGAGCGATTTCTGGCCCTCACGGGCCAGCTTATCGGACAGTTCAGTGGGTGTGTCGGACATGGTTCTCCTGGAGTGGCCGATCTACGGCCAGGGGATGGATACCGGTTCAGAATAGCCGTGCTTTTCGGCGATGTACAGCAGCCCGCTCGAAGGCGCGCTGCAGCCCGCGTCATCCTGAATGGTAAAGCTGGTCCCATCGGTATGCCAGGCCGAAAAGAAATACGCGCCGTTCTGGCAGATGGTGAGTTCCAGCAGATACCCGCGCCGGTCGCCGACCGGGATGTAATTCGCAGCATCCCAGGTGATGTTCACCTGGTTGCCCGTGCGCACCGCCGAAACGCCGGTCGGCGGGTTCACAAAGCCCGATTTAGGCAGGTGGGTCTCTTGGACGATCACAGTCCTCAGGTCGCCGCTGATCTCGAAATTCGAGGCAGCCGACCAGCAATAACGGTCGATGAAGTCCGGTTTGACGAACAGCCACGCCCCGGTGGCGTCCTTGCCCCCAATGATGACACGGTCGCCCTGCACGAGGTCGTTTGCCGGCAGATACGCCTTGCCCGGCCCATAGCGGCAGAACGCCTGGGCCACCTTCACGACGCCTTCTGGAAGTGCAAACGTCGGAGTGGGCGTGATCGACGGCGTCAGGGTTATCGTGGGTGTTGGGGTTTCTGTCAGTGTTGCCGTCAGCGTTGCCGTCATTGCTGCCGTTGGGCTGGCCGTGATGGCAGACGCCGCCGTGGCGGTCCCGGTAAGGGATGGAATACTGGGCACGCCCTGCGAACAGGCCGCCAGGAACAGGCACAACAGCAGAATCAGTTCTGGCTTTCGCATGGTTGGAGGGCTCTGATACTACCGCCGAACCAGACTGGAAAGGAAGAACCACAGGTTGGCTGGGCGCTCGGCCAGCCGTCGCATGAAATACGGGTACCACTGCGTGCCAAATGGCACGTAGATGCGCACCGGATAGCCCTGTTCGCACAGGGCTTCCTGCAGGTTTCTGCGGATGCCATAGAGCATCTGGAATTCCATTCGTTCCTTTGGCAGGTCGAGCCGGTGCGCCAGATCAAGCGCGAATTGTACGCGCCTTTCGTCATGGGTGGCGATGGCCGGGATCGGCGGCCAGGTACCGTCCGGGCTGGCAATCGGCGCGCCGGCCGTGGCCGAGGCTTGCAGGAGCAACGCCGTGATTCGGTCAAACGCGGCATCCGCGTCCGCCTTCTTCGGAAAGGCAACCTGGTCGGATTCCTTGTAAGCGCCTTTCACCAGCCGGATGCGAGTCTGGCTCTCCAGCAGCCTGGCAACATCCGCCTCGCTGCGATACAGATACGATTGAATCACCATGCCGACATTATTAAACCCTTCGGCTTGCATCTTTTCGTAGAGGGACAGGGTCGGCTCCAGGCAGCCGAAATCCTCCATATCCACCCGCACGAAGATGCCGAGTTCACGGGCGTGGGTCAGGATTCGCCGCAGGTTCTCCGCGCACAGGTCGCGGTCGAGCGCCAGACCGATCTGGGTGAGCTTTAGCGAGAGGTTCGCCCTGATCTCGCTCTTGTGGATAGCGTCAAGGATTGAAATGATCTGGGTTGTCGTGGCGCGTGCCTCGCCGGGCGTCGTGGTGTCTTCGCCCAGTTGATCCAGCGTGGCGCTCATCCCCTTCTGGTTGAGCGCCCTGACGGCATCTAGGGCATCCACCAGGGTTTCCCCGGCCACAAACCGGCGGGCGACCCGGCGGGCGATCCCCCAGCCCATGACCATTCGTTTCATCCAGCCGGCCTTGGAAAGAGAAATCAGCAGTGATCGCAGCATTTCAGCTTCCGGACGGCAATGAAGGTGAGTGTGAGGCGGCTGTCATGCATTCATTCTAACTCACCTTGCGGTTGGCAGAAACGCTCTTACAGCCCCGTATGATATACTCCCTGATTGGCTTACTCAAGGAGTGTTTCTGCATGCAAATCCGCCGTGGCTCAGGCGTGATCCAGTTGTTTTTCATCGGCCTTGTCCTGGCCGCCATCGTCCTGCTCGCCATCCAATTGATTGTGTTCAGCCGCTCTCGCATCACCTACCCCGCCGGGCTGACGGTGGGCGGAGTGCCGGTCGGCAACCTCACCCGCGAGCAGGCCGCCGAGCGCCTTTTGGCAGCCTACAATCTTCCCGTTGAACTTCAGTTTGAAGACCAGCGCATTCACCTCGACCCCGCCCAGGTGGGCTTTGCGCTCAACCTGGAAAGCATGCTGGCCGCCGCCGACTTGGCCCGCACCGGCGGCCCGTTCTGGTCGGAATTCTGGGCTTACCTGTGGGGTAACCGTGGGTTCCCCGAGGAAGTGCCATTAGACGCAACCTATTCCGAAGCCCTCCTGCGGACGTATCTGGAAAGCGAGATCGCGCCGCGCTACAACCGGCCCGCCTCCTCGGCCCGCCCGCAAACCGGCACCCTCAACTTCGCCCCCGGTTCGCCCGGCCTTGAGATCGATACTGATGCGGCCCTCGTCCAGGTCGGCGATGCATTGCGTTCGCCCGCTCGCAGGGTGGTAAGCCTGCCGGTCCGCCGCACCAGCCCTGCCCGCCCCTCCATCCAGAATCTGGAAATCTTCCTGAAGCAAACCCTGGATGTCAGTGAGTTCGACGGTGTGGCCGCGATCTATTTGCTCGATCTCCAGACCGCCCAGGAAATCTACTTTGTTCAGAACGCCGGGCAGGCTGTCCCGATGCCGCCGGATGTGGCCTTCACCGCTTCCAGCACCATCAAGATTCCCATCATGATCTCCGCCTACCGGCGGGTGGATGAGAACTCCGGCCAGGAAGCCTATAATCTCCTGGCTGGCATGATCGAAGAATCCGGCAACGATCCGGCCGATTGGCTGATGGAAGGCTATATCAATCAATTCCGCGGCCCGCTGGAAGTCACCGCCGATATGCAGGAACTTGGGTTGATGAACACCTTCCTGGCCGGCTACTTCCGGCCCGGTTCGCCGATACTCCAGTTCTTCACCACCGAAGCCAATTCGCGCACCGACCTCCCTACCGACCTCGACCCCTACAACCAGACGACTCCGCTTGAGCTGGGAATGCTGCTCGAAGATATCTACCACTGCGCCCAGAATGGCGGCGGGGCGCTGGTGGCCGTCTTCCCCGACGAGATCACCCAGGATGAATGCCAGCAGATGGTCGAGTACCTCTCCCGCAACTTCGTGCCGTTCCTCATCCCCGCCGGCACGCCGGAAGGTACTCGCATCGCCCATAAACACGGTTGGGTCACTGACCTCACAGGGGCAATCACGACCATTGGCGATGCCGGCATCGTCTTCACCCCCAGCGGCAACTACGTTCTTGTCATCTTCTTCCATCACCCTGTCCAACTGGTCTGGGAGCCCATCTCTGCGCTGATCGCCGACCTCGCCCGGGTGGTATACAACTACTACAATCTTCCCCAGTAACCGCCGCGGTCAGGGCAAAGCGGCCAACTCGGCGCCGGCATACGCTACAAGGATCATTTTCAGTAGTTTGCCCCAGAACACCCAGAAAAGGAAAGACCTCACTGGCATACGCAGCGCTCCGGCTGCCATCCCGGCGAGATCGAAGAACGGATTCGGCACGAAAGCCAGGGCCATAACGGTGAGCGGGCCGTTCTTGCGCATCCAGCCCTCGAGCCGGGCGTACACGTCGGCACGCTCGAAGACAGCCTGCCCGCCGAACCCGGCCAGATATCCGGAGAGCTCGCCAATGGCCGCGCCCGCCGCGGCTGCTAGCGCCACCCCCAGGGGGTGAAAGCGCGCCCCGAAACTGAACACCAGCAGCAAGCCCGGCGCCGGGAGAATCACGGTGGCGTTTGCCAGAATGGAAAAAAGGAATATCCCAGGATAGCCGTAATTCCTCAGGCGTTCCGCTTCGCTTTCCGGTAGCAGAAAAACCGCCACGCTGATTGCGATGACAAAGACCAAAGCAAGGCCGCGCAGGATGCCTGCGCGGCGCTGGTGTTGTCGAGCCTGAGGCACGCCCGGGTTGGTCAGTTCACCCGCCTACTCTTCGAGGATAGTCACGGAGATCAGGCGCGTGCCATTCTCGATTGCCATCAGCGAATCCTCGCCCTCAACCAGTTCACCGAAGACGGCATGCTTTCCATCCAGCCAGGGTGTATCAAGATGGGTAATAAAGAATTGTGAGCCGTTTGTGTTCGGCCCGGCGTTGGCCATCGAAAGAGTTCCGCGGCCGGAGTGCTTGAGCGCCGGGTCGAACTCATCCTCGAATTTGTAGCCCGGGCCGCCCCGGCCTGTTCCGGTCGGGTCGCCGCCCTGAGCCATGAAATTTTCAATGACGCGGTGGAACGTGGTGTCGTTGTAGAATCCCTGGCGTGCCAGGAAAACGAAGTTGTTGACCGTCTTTGGGACCTGGGCTGCAAAAAGCCGCAGCTTCAGGTCACCCGCAGCGGTATTCATGACCGCATGGTAGGATTTCTTGGGGTCTATCTCCATTGCCGGTGGGGCGCTCCACTGCATTTCCGTTGCCATCCTGGTTTCCTTTCCTTGCCGAGTTGAATTGTTCAGGCCAGTTGCTTCTTCTTGGCGCTCTTCTTGGGTTTGCCTTCGCCATCCGGCAGGCTCCGCAGAAGTGTATCGATTCGGGCGATGACCATATCCAGGGCCACCTGGTTATAGCCGCCCTCCGGGATGATCACATCCGCGTAACGCTTGGAAGGCTCGACGAATTCAAGGTGCATGGGCCGGACAGTGCTCAGGTACTGGTGCAGCACCGATTCGGTCGTGCGGCCGCGCTCGCTGATGTCGCGCTCCAATCGGCGGATCAGACGGATATCCGCATCGGTATCCACAAAAATCTTCACGTCAAACGCCTTGCGCAAGGCCGGTTCCGCAAAGATCAGGATGCCTTCCACCAGAATGATTGGCCGCGCCGGGACATGAACGGATTCACGGGTGCGCGTGTGGGTCGTGAAATCGTAGATTGGCAGGTGCACATCCTGGCCGCGCCGCAACTGACTGATCTGCTTGGTCATCAATTCCGTGTCCAGCGAATCCGGATGGTCGAAATTGACAGCCGCCCGCTGAACCGGCGGAAGCAGGCTCAGGTCTTTGTAGTAGGCGTCGTGCGGCACATAGGCCACTTTGTCGCGTCCGACCACATCCAGGATGGCGTTTGCCACGGTCGTCTTGCCGGAACCGGTGCCTCCCGCGATGCCGATCACGAGGGTGTGGGCATTCTTGGTCATGCCCCGATTATAATGGCAGCCGTCTGCACTATGTAGTTGGCCGTAAGTGATTAAAAAAGCAGTGCGCCCAAATGGCCAACTGTTAAAAGTAGTCCTGGAGGTTCTCCGAGAGCGAACAGGCCAGAACTTGAGGGCGCCCTTGTCTAAAAACTTTCGGTGGACTACTTAAGAACCGCGCCCTTCATGAACATTACGGAAATCGTCCAGAACCCCGCCAGTTTGCTCCAGCAGCCGATTCGCTTCGACACCAGCAACCCGCCGGGCGACAAGGGCAAGCGCATCGCGTTCATCGACACTGTCTTCGTGTTCTTCCCGAATGCGATTCACCCGGCCATTCTGCAGTACCGGCTTCCGGCGCAATCATGAGGCTCCTGGGAACAAAAACGTCCCGTGCCAGAGGCAACGGGACGCGCCGGATAAGCCACCAGTGGGATTCGAACCCACGACCTAACGATTACGAATCGTTTGCTCTACCAGCTGAGCTATGGTGGCGGCACAGCTCCCTGCGGGGAGCGTTGGCCATTATACCAGCCGCCGCCAATCCCGAGAGAGCGAAACGCTAGAACTCCATGAAGACCACATCCGCACACAACCCTGGCTCGCCCGCCCTGCGGATTGCCATGCTTTCATACCACACCTGCCCCCTGGCCGTCCTGGGCGGCAAGGATACCGGTGGGATGAACGTGTACGTGCGTGAACTTACCCGTCAACTGGGGCGCCAGGGTGTCCATGTGGATGTCTTCACCCGGTCGCAGGACGTCCACGTCCCGCATGTCGTGCACGATCTGGGATACGGCAACCGGGTCGTCCACGTCCCGGCCGGCCCGGAGATCCCATTGCCCAAGCAAAATCTCGCCGAGCATCTGGATGAGTTCGTGAATGGGATTCTGGACTTTTCGCGGCGCAAGGGGGAAGGCTATCATCTGATTCACAGCCACTACTGGATGTCCGGCATTGCCGGGCGGGCGCTGAAAGAGATCTGGAATGTGCCGATGGCCCACATGTTCCACACCCTCGGCCTGATGAAGAACCGCATCGCTGGAGATGGCGAGCGCGAAGGCGACTATCGCATCCGGGGAGAACGCGAGGTCGTCCGTGCCGCCGACAAGGTCATTGCCGCTACCCCTGCCGAACTGGCCCAGCTTCAATGGCTGTACGAGGTTCGGACCGACCATGTGCGCATCGTCCCTCCCGGTGTCGATACCACCCACTTCTATCCCATCCCCAAAGATGAAGCCCGCGAATTCATCAACGCCCAGGACAAGGGCAAGATACTTCTCTTCGTCGGCCGCATCGAGCCCTTGAAAGGCATCGAATCGCTGATTCGGGCGCTGAACATCCTCCGGCAGCGGGGTGTGCTCGAACGGCACAATATCTGTCTGGCGATCATCGGAGGAGATGCAGCCGCAGAAGAAGCTGCGTTGGGCAGGGAAATGACCCGGCTGCAATCCCTGCGCGAAGAACTGGGCTTGCAGGATCTTGTCACCTTCCTCGGAAAAAAAGGCCAGGACGTGTTGCCATACTATTATTCGGCGTCGGATGTCGTGGTTGTACCATCTCACTACGAATCCTTCGGGATGGTTGCCCTCGAAGCCATGGCCTGCGGCACCCCGGTGGTTGCCTCGCAGGTGGGCGGCCTGGCCTTCCTGATTCAGGATGGCGTTACGGGCTTCCACGTCCCCGATCAGGATGTCCCCGCCCTGGCAGATAGGCTTGCGCTCCTGCTGGACGAGCCGGAAACCCGCGCAACGATGGGCGCCAACGCCGCCGAACTGGCCCAGGGCTATACCTGGCGGCTGATTGCCGAGCAGATAGTTGGGTTGTATCAGGAGATCCTTGCCGAAAGGCCGGCAAGAAAAACGCTCTCTAACCGGGCGTAGCGAGTCGCGTTCTTCAGCGGCAGATCAAGACCGGTTTGCGGTGTCCTCGCAGGACTTTGTCCAACGTACTGTCGAAAAACATACTCATCAACGGCCCTTTGCCGTACCCGCCCATGACGATTAGATCCACGCCATTTTCACGCGCCGCGCCCAGCGTCGCCTCCGCCGCGTTGCCAAAGATGCTCAGATAGCGCGCGCTGACTCCCTGCTCTTCCAGGTAGGCTCTGGCGCGCGCCTCGGTGCGCCGCATCGCGCTGAGGCTGGAAGTATCTGGCAACACCAACAGATCTGTTCTCCAGCACGTTGCCAGATAGGCGGCCAGGAACAGGGCCTCTTCTGCCTTTGGGCTGCCGTCATAGGCCAGCAGCGTGCAGTTCAATTCACGTATCGCCGCTGGCACGGCCAACACCGGGCGCGGGCTGCGCTGGATCAGCGCCCGGAAGCCGGACCGCAGCCTTCCCAGCGGCGATCTCGCCGGCGGATGGCTCATCCCCACCACCATAAGGTCCGTCCATACCGCCCGGCGCACCAGCAAATCCGTCACCGACCCCGCCTCGACGGCCAGTTCCGCCTCCACGCCCGCGGCCGAACAACGCCGGTCGAACTCCGCTCGGATAGTCTCGGTCCGCTGGCTTTGCATGTCTTCCGCCGCCCGTACAACATGCAGTCCGCGGATGGATGCGTTTTCGCGGCGTGCCACGGCAATCGCCTGGTCGAGCGCCGTCCATCCGCCCGGTTCGCCGCTCACCGCCACCAGCAACGACGTGAATAAGCGTTGTTCCGATACCTGTTGCGATGCCCGCGTGCGCCAGGTCCCGGGGGGCGGACCGCCCTCCAGCGGGTCAGGGGTCAGCCAATCCAACAGCCGCGCCCGCACTCGCGCCCAGACCCTCCGCGGTGTCGAACTCATGCGCTCGACCAGATCGCTGGCGGCGCGCTCCGGCTCCACCCGCCAGCCAAGCGACTCAGCCAGCTCCGCTTGGTAGCGCGTCAGCCATAAGTACAGGTCCGCCTCCGTCCGCCCCGGGAAATCGCGCAGGATACCAAGCTCCCGGATCAGCCGCACCACCGGCAGGTAAAGCGTGTCCACCCAGCTCGTCACGGCTTCCTCAAGGCTGAAATCGCGTTTCCAATCCAGGCCCAGATAGTAGTGATGCACCTGGATGTGCTCATAAATTTCCCGGTACATGCCCGGCTCTGTTACGCTCAGATCTACCTCTGGCCGGATGGCTCGGATTTGCGTGGCTTCCATAAACTCGGCCATTTCCGCCTTGAGCAGGACATCATCCAATTCGTCTTCCGGAGTGAAGGCAATCTTGGTGGCGAATTCGTTGACAAACGCCTCGATGTGCGTGGCCCCCATCCGGCGGGCGATCGAAACGCGGTGGTTGCCATCCAGGACAAAATAGGTTTCCCCGATTTTATGCACCTCCACCGGAGCCAGCCCCTGCTCTTCAAACGCCACCCGGACGCGCGCCCAGCGGCTCTCATCGCTATCGCTGAGCGGCAGGAACTCACGATTGAAATCCAGATAGCGGCCCACGCTGCCAATGATCGAATCCAGCGGGATATCATCCAGGTAACGGCGATAGGGGCTGCCGAGGCGCAACTTATCTTCGATGTCATCGAAGGAAAGCAGGCTGTCCGAGCGCCCGGTAACCCGCGCCATGACCTTCTGCAAGGCCGCCTTGCGGCGCGCTTCCCGGAAATCCTGGACCGCCCGCGCCAGACCGCTGGAATGGCTGTCGCTCATAGACTCTCCAGGCGTGTTTGTCGTTCGCTCGTGGAAATCGTCATACGTCGATAACCGTAGGTGTTTATCACCTGCGTCTTGAAGAACATGCTCTCCACGCTTTGGCGGCTGCCCAGCACATGCATATGGCCGTGAAAGTGAAATCGAGGCCGGAAAACGCGGTGCAGCCATCGAAACGCCTTGAAACCCTGGTGAGCCGGGTCTGCCCCGTCGTTGACTCCCCAGGGCGGAGAATGAGTGACCAGTACATCCAGGTAGCGCCCATAGCGGATTCGGTTGAAAAGCAACGCGGGGGTAAGCCCAAGAACGAACGTCCACATTTCTGTCTGCGTGTATTGGTAATTTCCGGACCGGTAGCGGATGCTGCCTTCAAACCCGGCCATCAGCAGTCCCAGGTGGCAGGCCGTCCGGCGGTGGAGATCCACTCCGCCCTGTGGCCCGCGCCTGTCCACCTCCGCGCCGTACTCCACCGCCTGGGCATGGTTGCCGCGCACGTAATAGAGAGGCGCCCGCAGCGCGTCCTGCACAAATTCGACGTAGTGATAGGGCAAATCTCCGCACGAGATCACCACATCCACGCCGGGGAACCGCGCCGCCGCATCGGCATCGTAGAGATAGTCCGATACTCGGTCGCTGATGATGAGCGCTTCCAGGCTGGCCGACAGCACAAGTTCATCTTACCGCAATTGCCGCGGGTATAATGCACACGGCCCGTTAGACAGGGCATTCAGCATGAATTCCAACCAGAAGCGCATCACCGAAGGTTTCCTCTATACCGACCAGTACCAGCTGACGATGGCGCAGGTCTATTACCGCCATGGGCTGCATACGGCCCGAGCTACCTTTGACTACTTTTTCCGCTCCTATCCGGATTACGGCGCCCACAAAGCAGGCTACTGCATCAATGCCGGGCTCGAGTGGCTGGTCGGCTGGATGCATTCGGTAAGCCTCCAGGATGATGAGCTGGAACTCCTGCGCGGGCAGAAGAACAATGCCGGCCGGCCTCTGTTCGCGCCCGACTTCCTGAATTGGCTGAAAGCCAGCGGCAATTACGAGAATATCGACCTGCGGGCCGTCCCCGAGGGGCGCGTTGTGCATCCGGGTACGCCGCTGGCCGTGGTGGAGGGTCCCTTGGCGCTGGCGCAACTGCTGGAGACGCCCCTGCTCAACCACCTCACATACCCCACCCTGATCGCCACCAAGGCGTCGCGCATGCGCGAAAGCGGCCAGGGGCGGCAGTTGCTCGAGTTCGGGCTGCGCCGCGCCCATGGTTTGGCCGCTAACGCCGGCGCCCGCGCTGCGCTCATCGGCGGGGCCGATTTTTCTTCAAATGTCGGCATCAGCCATGTGCTCGGTTTCCCCCCCAAAGGCACCCACGCCCACAGTCTGGTACAGGTCTTCATCGCGCTGGGCGGCACGGAACTGGATGCCTTCCGGGCCTTCGCTGAGATCTACCCTGACGACTGCATCCTGTTGGTGGACACGATCAACACGCTTGAAAGCGGCATCCCGAATGCCATCATCGTCTTTGAGGAACTCAAACGCCGCGGCCACACGCCCCTCGGCATCCGCCTCGATTCTGGAGACCTGGCGTATCTCAGCATTCAGGCCGCCCGAATGCTGGATGCGTCCGGATTCCCCGCTGTTCGAATCGTCTTGAGCAATCAACTGGATGAACTCGTCATCTGGCAGATCGTCACCCAAATTCGGGACGAAGCGCCCCGTTATGGCGTCGAAGCCGATGCAGTCATCAACCGTCTGGTCTATGGCATCGGCACCAGCCTGATCACCTCTCAGGGCGACGGCGCCCTGGACGGTGTTTACAAACTCACTGCGGTGGAAAACCGGGGCGAGTGGCTGCCGACCCTCAAACTATCTGAGTCTTCCATAAAGACTACCAATCCGGGCAGCAAGCGCCTCTGGCGCATCTACGACGCCCGCGGCAAGGCCAGCGCCGATCTGATTGCGTTGGCTGACGAGACTATCGAACACGGACAGACCATCACGTTGCGCGACCCGAACGACGAACATAAGTGGCGCGTGGTGGATGCCGGCGCCTGCTCAGAAGTGGAAGAACTCCACGTCCAGGTCACGCGCGCCGGCGCGCTCTGCTATGAATTCCCAGACATCCCGGCGCTTCGCCGCCAGCGGGATGCCGACCTGGAACGGCTGGACCCGGGCGTCAAACGCCTGCTTATTCCACACGAATACCATGTCTCGGTATCTGCCCGACTCTGGGCGCTTAAACAGGAGTTGGTGCAAAAGGCTGCGGCCTCTCACCGCGGCAATGGAGAAGACGAATGACTGAACTCCCTATCCCTGTTCACTACCAACCGGACCGCGTCGGCGAGGTATGGCGAGTCCCGTATCAGGAGCGGGCCGAAGCCGCTGCCGCCTGGCGCGAAAGGCATTCTCTGAACCCGGCGGCTGAAGACACGCGCAGGGTCGCCCTGTTCCTTGTGGATGTCCAGAACACGTTCTGCATTCCGGACTACGAATTGTTCGTCGCCGGAAGGAACGGCATGGGCGCGGTGGAGGATAACCGGCGGTTATGCGAGTTCATCTACCGCAATCTGGGGATCATTACGCACATTTCTATGACGATGGACACCCACCAGGCTTACCAGATCTTTTTCCCAACGTTTCTGGTGGGTGCAAATGGGGAGCACCCCGCCGCCTACACGCTGATCACTCAAGATGATATCCAACAGGGACGCTGGCGCTTCAATCCCTCCATCGCCGGTAGCCTGGGTCTCACGCCGCAGGAAGGCCAGGCCCACCTTGAATACTACGTCGCCCAATTGACGGAAAAAGCGCGCTACGACCTCACTGTCTGGCCCTACCATGCCATGCTGGGCGGACTGGGCCATGCCCTCGTGCCCTCAGTCGAAGAAGCCGTCTTCTTCCATTCGATAGCCCGCTTCAGCCCACCCGGCCATATCATCAAGGGCTTCCACCCACTCACCGAGCACTACTCAACCATCGGCCCGGAGGTGGATCATGACCGGACTGGAACGCGCCTGGCGGAACGCGACCAGAAGCTGCTTGGCCTTGTCAATGAGTACGATGCCGTCATCATCACCGGCCAGGCCAAGAGCCACTGCGTCGCCTTCACCATCAGGGACCTGCTGGGCGCGCTTGAGAAAACCGATCCCGCCCTGGCGCGCAAGGTCTACCTGCTGGAAGATTGCACTTCGCCGGTCGTCGTCCCGGGAGTCATCGATTACAGCGAGGATGCCGATGTAGCCTTCCAGTCTTTTCAGCGCGCTGGCATGCCCATCATTCGTTCTACCGAGCCAATTGAAAACTGGTCTCACCGTTAGAGCATAAACAACCGGATCTTCCGATGACCTTCACCTCGGTCGGGCGATCTCGTCAGCCGCACCCCGCCGGCAGCGCTCGAACGCCCGCCAGTAGGCCGGAACGATTCGCCATTTCGCCGGCAGCGCCTGGACTGTTCTTCGAATCAATCTTGCCACGTGCGGCCATGAACGCGACGCTTCAGGCAGGTGGTATTGTCTTCGCAGCACATCCGGGAGCGTGGCGGCCGCCCAAAGCCGGTTTAATGGTCGCGCCGCCCGGGTCGGCAATGCCAGCAATGCCGCCGCGATGTGCTCGGCTGTCCCCGATACCCGAATCACATCGCCGTTCATCTGCTCCTGCATCCAGGCGTTGAACGCCGCGTACGAGAACGGCATCAACTCATCCGGGATATCCAGCAATTGCCCGAACACCCGGCTCTCCGCATAGAGTCTTTCAGCGTCGTGCTCTGTCAGCGGCGCGACGAACTCCTGATAGGCATACAAAGCCGAATCGATCAGCGTCGCCCATACCCAGGTTTGCAGGTGCGGGTTGAGCGCCCGGTATGTACCGCCCGAGACGGCCATGTGGCGGGCATACATCTTTAGCAGCGCATCCACGGCCTCCGCCACATCGCCAAAGACAATAGACTGCTGGGCCTTTAGCGTGCTGTACGCCCGCTGATAGGGCTGCTGGCGATAGCGGCTGTGTTCCGCCACGCCCTGCGCCACTCCTGGGTGAGCCACCTGCATCAGGAGCGCCCGCAACCCGCCCAGCCCTAGCGCCGCCTCGCGGTTCACCCGCCACGCCATGCTGCCAGGGCCAAAGAACCCCTCCGGCCTGCCTCGCCTCGTCCCGGCCAGGTCCTCCAGATACTGGCGGTAGCGTTGAAGTGATTCCTTGGACTGAGTCATTCTGCTACAATCTTAATGCCCTTCGCCACAGGTGCACGCACACAGGTGCTTGTTGACATGCACCCGCAGGATTAGGCTTACGAAAAGTCCCAGGAAACTGTCACCCATGAAACTCATCCGAACGCTCATCGTGGAAGACAATGAGAAACTCCGCCGGGCCATCGGCGAGGGTCTGGAGAAGACCGGCGCGCTTACAGTATGTGGAGGCGCGAGCGACGGCGATACCGCACTGGCACATTGCCTCAATGACCCACCCGACGTGATTCTTATGGACGTCCAGCTGGCGGGACAGATGAACGGCATCCAGACCGCTGTGGCTATACGCAAGGAATTCCCGCGCCTGCCTGTGGTCTTCTATTCCATCCAGGACGATGACCAGTACTACCGCGATTTTCGCGGCTCCGGCATCCTCAGCCACTACGCCTATGTCCGCAAATCCAACTACCTCCTGCCCCAGATGATCGTGCCGCTCCTGCAGGATGCGGTCGCCGGCCGCTCGTTCATCGACCCGGATATCGAGGCGCGCGTACAGGAAGTGCGCGCCAGGGATGAAAATGACCCGCTCGAACTGCTCGAGCCGGGCGAACGCCAGGTGGCCGAAATGCTCGCCCAGGGCATGACCAACGAACAGATCGCCGCCCGTATGGGTTTCAAAGATAAACGCACCATCAGCCGCGCCAACGGCCAGATCTACGCCGCCTGGGGCCTGAACGCCAATGCCACGGATGAAAAGATCGCCCGGACGCGTGCCACCATCATCGCCCGCGTCCGGCGAATGCTGCAATGGGACGAGGCCGGAAACCCATTCGTGCTCGATGATCGTGGCGAGTGGGCGCCCTGGGAGGGCGAATGAACGCCGGCCTGTTGCTGGATTGGGCCATCTTTTCCGTCTCGTTCGCCAATACAATTCTGATGGCATGGCTGGGGCTGACCGTGCTGCTCACCGCTGAGCGGCGCACCTGGGGTGCCTGGCTGTCCGGATTTGGACTGCTTATGGGGGCCTTCTTCTTCATCGCCCACACCGCCATCCTGGGCTATGGGCTTGACCTCCGCTCTCAAGGCTTGGCCTTCTGGTGGCGCATCGGCTGGGTGCCCGTGGTGGGCCTTCCGTTCGTCTGGTATCTGATGACGCTGTGGTACGCGGGATACTGGGAAGACCGGGCCGCCGACCTCAACCGCCGCCAGCGGCGCTGGTTCCGCCTGACCACCATGCTGGGCTTCGTGCTCTTTGCCGCCCTCGTGGTGTCGAACCCGCTCAGGAGTTACGAACAGGCCGCCCTTCTTAACCCTTCCGGCGCGCTGGCGGTCGCCAAACTGCCGGTCATCGTGGTGCTATATCCGGTCTACAGCGTGCTGTCCATCCTGCTATCCATCGACGCCCTGCGACGGCCGGGCCCCAGCAGCCGGGTAATGGGCGAACTGGCCCGCGAGCGAGCGCGCCCATGGCTGCAGGGCGTTGCAGTCATTTTTTTGTTCGTCAGTCTGCTGGTGGCAATCGTCATGGCACTAATTGCGGCGACTCTGGCGCCGAATGCGCTAGGTCCTCCTTGGGCGAGGCTCCTGGAGCAGGCAACCGTGTTGGCATTGTTCGACTTTTTGATCGCCGGCCTGATATTCCTCGCGGTGCTGCTGCTGGGCCAGGCCGTGGTGGCCTACGAAGTCTTCACCGGCCAGACCCTGCCCCGGCGGGGGTTCTTGCGCCAGTGGCGGCGGGCCATCGCCCTGTCAGTGAGCTATGGCGGGTTGGTATCGCTGCTCCTCGTGTTGCACCTGCGAGAGATCTATCTGCTGCTCCTGGCTACTCTGCTGATGACCGCCTTCTTTGCATTGCTTTCATGGCGCTCCTATGCAGAGCGCGAGCGCTACATCGAACACCTTCGCCCCTTCGTTGCCAGCCAGGGGCTCTTCGACCGGCTGGTGAGTGCCGGCATAAGTGAAGCAGGATTCCAGCCTCAGGTCCCCTTCGAAGCGTTGTGTCGGGACGTGCTTGACGCTCGCGTCGCCTATCTGGTGGCATGGGGACCGATGGCCGCGCTGGCCGGCCCCCCATTGAGCTTTCCTGCGGGGCGGTCGGCAGAGTTCGCCGGGCTGGCAGAACTGATGGCGCAGTTTGCATCCGCGGCGCCGGTAGCCGCGCCGGTGGACCCGGGGCGGTTCGGCGGGGCGGCCTGGGCCGTGCCGCTGTGGAACGGGCGCGGCCAGACTGGCGTCCTGCTGCTGGGCGAGAAACGCGACGGCGGCCTGTATACCCAGGAGGAGATCGAGGTCGCTCAGGCCAGCGGTGAACGGCTTGTTGATGGGCAGGCC
Organism: Chloroflexota bacterium; assembly: GCA_016191875.1. Taxonomy (GTDB): domain Bacteria; phylum Chloroflexota; class Anaerolineae; order Anaerolineales; family UBA11579; genus SCUK01. Next base: position 132,789 of record JACPVG010000029.1, on the reverse strand, counting down.
AGCGCCGAGGCGGCCCAGCGGTTGATGTCTCTGCAACGCCAGCGCATGGCCGAAAGCCAGATCCTGGACCAGCGCGCCCGGCGGACGCTGCACGATGAAGTCCTGCCGCAATTGCATACCACGCTGCTGAAACTGGCGGCAGAACCCGCCAGCGGCCACTCCGAAGAGATCATCGAACTGCTGACCGATGCCCACCGGCGCATCAGCGAGCTGCTGCATGCGATGCCGGCAACCAGTCGCCCGCAGGTAGCCCGGTTGGGCTTGGTGGGCGCGTTGCGTCAGTTGGTCGATGAAGAACTGGGCCAGGCCTTTGAATCGGTGCATTGGGAAACCGACCCAGCAGCAGAAAGGACTGCCGCCGGACTGCCGCCAGTGGCGGCAGAGACGTTGTTCTACGCCGCACGCGAGGCCATCCGCAACGCCGCCCGGCACGCACGGGCTGGCGCCGACGTCCAGCCATTGCACCTGAAGGTGGCGCTGGGCAACACACATGGCTTTCAACTCCTGATCGAGGACGATGGCATGGGCCTGGCGGCCGAGCCGGATATGAGCGGCGGGCATGGCCTGGCGCTGCACAGTACGCTCATGGCGGTGGTCGGCGGAGAATTGGCGCTGGAGAGTGAACCCGGGCAATTCACGCGAGTGCGGCTGAGGTTTCCGGATGGTGTGACTTGAGACGCTTGTCGCTTCGCTGCACGCCAATTGCTGCCAGACAGGTCTTAAGGCAGGCCGGGGATTTTCACCTGGTTTTAATCTGACTCCTGTACAGTGAGATTGGCCTTAGAGAGTCGGGAGCCATAAATCATGCCTAGATTCGTGTTTCCATGGTTCGCCTTCCTGTTGTTGATTTCCTGTGTCGCGCTGACGCCGTTTGACGGCGCGCTCTTCAGCCCTTTGCCTGAGAAGGGCGCTCATCACGATGCGATCAGAGCCGTTGAACGCCAGATCGTCATCGTCGGGACGGATGGCAATCTCTACTTGTCGAATTCGCAGGGCAATGCGAGAAATATCACGAAGGGCAGCAATGTACAGCGCACCTTCAAGCACCCTTCCTGGTCGCCAGACGGAACCCGATTGGCGTATGTGGAGCGTCGTGCTGAAGGAGACCGCCTGCTGATCTATCATCTCAGCAGCGGAATTCGGACAGAGGTCTTCCAGGGCGAAGGTCAGCAAGTGATTCACCACTACTGGTCGCCTGACAACCGACACCTTTCCTTCCTTGCCGAGGGAGACCGTCCCTTCTCGCAGATTCTATGGTGGGTGGAAGAGGGTCGGCCCCCGGAAATCCTTGCCACAGGGTGGCCGTTCTTTTGGGACTTCTCGCCGGATGGCGCCCAACTGGTTACTCACCGGTTCGGCGGCCCGCCTTGGGGCCAGGTCGCCCTCCTCGACCCGCATCAGCCGGAGCCAAAACTGCACTCCCTCGGTCTTTCGCCGGGTTGGTTCCAGGCCCCCGCCTACCAGGTGGACGGCAGAAGTATCGTGGCCGGGAGCCTCGATCACGACGGCCGGACGGCGATTCGCAAAGTGGACTCGCGCACCGGCGCCCGTGAAACCCTCTACGCCGGTTACGGCCAGATGGCCTTTGGCCTGAGCCCCAGCGGCCACTATCTGGCGATCATCGACAACCGCCATCTGCCCGGCGAATCCCTCAGCGGCCCGCTGGGCGTCCTGGATATGTACGACAACACACTCGTCTACAAGAACACCGAAGTTAATGCCATCGCCTTCTTCTGGTCGCCGGCAGGTGATCAATTGGCGATCTTTTCCGCCACCCTGCCGGGCGATTTCCAGCAAGGCCGCCTCCCGGCCCCGCGCCTTGCGCTCCAGAGACAGACCGCCTACCTCACCGTCACGCTTCTGGACATGGACAACCTGAGCGTCCGCACGCTGGTTGATCACTTTGTGCCTACTCCCGAATTCTTGCGGGTGCTGATTCTCTTCGACCAATACCAGCATTCTGACAGCATCTGGTCGCCAGCCGGCGACGCCTTATTGCTGGCCGGGCAGCCGGGCGGCCGCGCCCCAGGCATCTGGAAGTACGAGATCGACGGAGGGAGGTTGGTTTCGTTCATCCTGGAGGGCGTGCTGGCATTCTGGGCTCCGTGACGGACCCGCCCGTTCCGCTGGCGCGGTTACCTATTGTTCCCCTGCTCGCGGCACTGCTGGCCGTAGACAGCCTGCACTTTATTTTCGCGCGCATGCTCCTGCCGCATGTTTCGCCGCGCATCTCGGCATTGGTTGTCCTCGCGGTTGCTACGCTGGAAATCGGGCTGTTCGGCCTTGTCACGCGTCGGCTCCACCTGCGAGTACTGCGAGAGCGATTGGGGTTCTTTCTCTCCGTCGGTCTGCTGGTCGCTTTCAGTACCAATATCAACTACGAAGCCGTCGCGTTTATTGACCCCGCCAGCGCCACATTGCTGGCCCAAACGGGAACACTCTGGGGGCTTGGTCTGGGTGTCTTCTGGCTGCGAGAGCGACTCACGCCCGGTCAGATCGCTGGCGCCGGGCTGGCCATCGTAGGCGTGTTTGTGATGACCTACCAGGCCGGGGATTACCTGCGCCTCGGTTCATTGCTCGTACTTACTTCGGCGTTCCTCTATGCCCTTCACGCCGCGGTCGCCAAGCGTGGCGGCAGCGGAATCGATTTCGTGGATTTTTTCTTCTTCCGGGTAATGATGACGACCGCCTTTCTGGCGGCCTTCTCGGCGGCGCGCGGCGGGTTGGCCTGGCCCGGCGCGGCAGCCTGGCCGGTGCTCATTCTGGCCGGGACAACCGATGTGGTCATAAGCCGGGGCTTGTATTATCTTGCATTACGCCGCATGCCGCTCAGCCTCCACACCGTGGCGCTTACGCTCAGCCCCATCGCCACCATCCTCTGGGCGCTTGCGCTGTTCGATACACTGCCCGCCCCGCGCCAGTTGGCTGGCGGCGGGTTAGTGCTGGCAGGCGTCCTGCTTATCAGTCTGGCGCGTACCCGAGCTCAATCGCCCGAACCCGCCCGCAGGTCGGCATAGCCCAGGTCGAGCATCCACCGGCACACAACCGGACCGCCGTGCGCATCCGGGATCGGTATGCCATCTGCATGCGGCAGGCCATTGAACCCGCGGAAATAGCCAAACTCACCTGTCAGTTGGGCCTCAGCCGCCTCGGAGAGTTCGGGGTCGCCGACGGCGATGGCGTGGATGTGAATGGGTGAAAGCGGGCCGAGTTCTTCCGGCTGGCGCAGCCAGGCAGCGAATCCGGCTATGCGCAAGGCGGCAATAAGCGCCGGGGTTTCTTCGTACAGGATTTCCCACCTCAAGCGTGAGATAACGGAAAGATCCACCGCCCCGCCTCCGGAATGTGTGCCGAAACTCAGCGGTTCTGTGGCTGTGTAACTGCCCTGAGTGATGGCCGCTCCGGCAAGGTCCACAACGCCGTCATACAGGGTAGCCGCGTGCTCGAGCATGGCAAGCGTACGACGGTTGAGTCTATGACCGCCCACATCCACCCGCGTCAGGTCATCCGGAGGGCGGAGGCAGCCGGGCGGCTCCGCGAATGCGGCAACGGTCCCGGTAGGTTGAGGTGGGAGAGTCGGCGAGGGGACCGGCGTGGGACTCGAGACAGCCCCGGGGCTGGGCGTAAGTTGGGTTGCACCTGCACAGCCCCAGAGACCAATAACGACAGCCAGGAACAAAGTGGGGATGCGCGGCACACCGCGAGCATAGCAAGCAAGGTCGCGGGAGTCAAGGCGCAGGAAAACCGGCGAGTGTCCACCTTCGCGCGGGTATTGCATCGGAGTCGAGGCTTTAGCCGAGCGTGTGGCGAGTTCTCCGCTAAAGCCTCGCTCTTCATCCCATTGGAGTTGGACACTGCCGGAAACCGATGGAGGCATTGAAAAGCGATCAAGCGCTCGCGTTGACAGGCTGGGCAAATCAGCAGTACAATGACTGCAAATTTAGGTAACACTAATTAGGAAAGTTTAAATTCGATGCGCGAAAACCTCACCCAGTCCATTGAAGACTATCTGAAAGCAGTCTACGAACTCTCCAGCCGCGGGGCGCGCGCCACAACGACTGACCTCGCTCACTTTCTGAATGTGACCCCAGCATCCGTGACTGGGATGATCAAGAAACTCTCAGCCACTGAACCTCCGCTGGTCGAATATCGCAAACATCGCGGCGTGATGCTCACCAACGCCGGCGAGAAAGTCGCCCTCGAGACCATCCGCCACCATCGCCTGCTCGAGCTCTTCCTTCATCAGATTCTCGACTACCCTTGGGACGAAGTACATGACGAGGCCGACCGGCTGGAGCACGTCATCTCCGAGAAGTTCGAACGCGCCATCGCTTCGGCCCTCGGCAACCCGGACCACGACCCGCACGGCGACCCCATCCCCGGCTACGACCTCAGCCTGCCGGAAGCCACCGACACGCTGCTCAGCGAACTCCGCCCGCCCCAGCGCGGCGTGGTCACACGCGTGCGCGACACCGACCCCGAGTTGCTGCGCTACCTGCACGACCTTGGCGTTGTCCCTGAAGCGGAGGTGAAAATCCTTTCTTACTCCGAATTCGACGGCAATCTTGAGATCACCGTCACGGGCGGCAAGAAGGTGGTGCTCGGGCCGCGCATTACCGGCCAGATTCACATCCATCTCAAATCCTGACCCAATTTCGATCCCCGGTCAATTCCGCCTGGTCTTCAAATCTAACGTAAAATACGGGCGCGTTGGCGCGGGGCGAACTCGCGCTTGGAGGACTGCGGATTGCGTATCACAATGGTGGCAGTAGGCACGCGCGGGGATGTACAACCGCTGGTAGCGCTTGCGCTTGGGCTGCAAGCCGCCGGGTTTGACATCAATTTCGCCACCCACGGAAATTTCGAGACCTTCATCCGCGGCTTCGGACTGGAGTTCAGCCGCCTGGCAGGCAATCCCGAGGAACTGATCCACACCGACGACGTGCAGGGCTGGCTTTCGGCCGGACGCAATCCCATCGAATTTGCCCGCCACTTTCTACGAGTGGCGGAAAAGCTGGTTGAAGAGGTCACCCACGACACGCTGGCCGCCTGCCAGGGCACGGATGCCATCCTGTTCACCGCCCTGGGCGCGGCGGCCTTCGACATCGGTGAAGCGTTGAACGTGCCGGTCTTGGGTGCCGGCCTCCAGCCCATCACCCCCACGCGCGAATACCCGCCCATGCTCATGCCGGTGGATTTCAACCCCGGCAGCATGGCGAACCTGCTCGGCCACCACGCCATGCTCAACCTCTTCTACCGGCCGGTGGCCCGCCATATCCGCCGCTGGCGGAAACACTTGGGTCTCAAGCCGCACGGCCTTCAGGGACCATTTCAGCGGGTATACCGCGAGCGCATTCCGGTGTTGTACGGCTACAGCCCCAGCGTGCTGCCCCAGCCCGCCGACTGGCCGGCATGGCATCGCGTGACCGGTTACTGGTTCCTCGAAGAACACAAGAACTGGCAGCCGCCGGATGAACTGCTCGCATTTCTGGACTCCGGCGAAAAACCGGTGTACGTGGGGTTTGGCAGCATGAGCCCGCGCGACCCGGCCGCAGCCGCCCAACTGGTGGTGGATGCCCTTGAAATGGCCGGGCAACGCGGCGTCTTGCTCAGCGGCTGGGCCGGGCTGAATATGGCCGGCTTGCCAAAAAATATAAGTCGCATAGACTCCGCGCCTCACGACTGGTTGTTTCCGCGCATGGCTGCCGTAGTGCATCACGGCGGGGCTGGCACCACCGCAGCCGGGCTGCGCGCCGGCGTTCCAACAGTCACAACGCCCTTCTTTTCCGATCAGCCCTTCTGGGGCCTGCGGGTGCGCGACCTGGGAGTCGGTCCGCCCCCCGTGCCGCAGAAGCGCATGACCGCCAAACGCCTCGCCGCCGCCATCCGCCGGGCAGTAACGGACGCCGGCATGCAGGCGCGCGCCGCCGCCCTGGGCGAGGCCATCCGCCGCGAAGATGGGGTCGGGAACGCGGTCGTATTCATTCGAGAACATTTGGGTGCCTGAGCAAACCTGATCATCAAGGGGCTTGACAAAGTCTTCCTTTTCCATATAATTTAGTTATTCCTAAATTTATTTTTAGCATCGCGAAAGGACGGCATGCTCCCTGAAAATCTCTTCCGCGGCGCGATCGTTGCTCTGCTTCTTGCCGCATTCACCATTTCAGGCATTCACCGCCGCAGGGCGGACGCGGCGGGTGGCGACAAGATCGACTTTTCCGGCGAGGGGCGTTTCATCCGTGCCTACCGGGTGACCGCCGCTCTGGCGTTTTACTTCGCACTGTTCTCCTGGCTGTCGGCCCCGGGCTGGTACCGCTGGGCGATCCTGCCCCTGCCCCCGGGGCTGCGCCTGGCAGGCCTCATACTGGCCTGGGCCGCACTTCCCGGGCTGGTGTGGATGTTCCGCAGCCTTGGAGCCAACATCACCCCCACGGTTGTAACGCGCGCCGCCCACCAACTGGTGACGCATGGGCCCTATCGCTACATCCGGCATCCGCTGTATACCTTTGCCGGAGCCATGTACGCGGGCATCGGCCTGGCCTCGGCCAACGCCCTGCTCCTGGCGCTCATGCCGCTGGGCTTCTACAGCCTCGTCCTGCGCACCCCGCTGGAAGAGGCTGAACTGGAGCGCCGCTTTGGTGACGTCTACCGGGCCTACAAAGCCCGCACCGGGCGTTTCCTGCCGCGGCTGAGGCGGGAATCATAGCTTCTCGCCGGGCAGGAGTGGCAAGTTCAAGGAGGTGTATTGCAGGAGTCGAGGCTTTAGCCGAGGAATAAGCGCACATTTGAGCAAAGAATCGCTCTCAAACCCATCACCTACCCGGTAATATGCACTCCCGTCGGGCAGGCGGACTCGCCCCACTGGAAATTGGTGATAGACTTTCAAGGTTGGAGTCGCACCGGGAATCCCCTCTCCTGCCCGTTCTCAATTAACCGACGGGGGGAAACACCGCGAGTCAGGCCATGATTCTGAAGAACCTCCTGCGGCGCAAAGGCCGCACACTGCTCACCGTCCTTGGCATTGGCGTAGGCGTCATGGCGATCGTCATCCTTGGATCGCTGGCTGAAGGCATCAGCGCCGGGTACGACTCGATCGTCACCGGCGGCAAGGCCGACCTTGTCCTCACCCAGCCGGATATAGTGGACGTCAGTCTGAGCGGCATCGACCAGGACCTCGAAATCCAGCTCCTGAACATGTCTGAGATCGCCGATGTGGTGGGTATGGTGCAGGGCATCGTCGCCGCCGGCGACGCCCCTTATTTCTTTATCTTTGGCTATCCCCCCGGCAGCTTCATGCTCGACCGCTTCAGGATTCAGGAAGGCGTGGGCCTGGATTCGCCGGAGGCCCATACCGGCCGCGGCGCCCCCATCATCATCGGCCGCGCTATCGCCGAGGCTCTCGACAAGGAAGTTGGCGATACGCTGCGCCTCACCAGCACCACCTACCGCATCGTCGGCATCTATGAGACCGGTTCGGGCTTTGAAGATGGCGGCGGCGTACTCGCCCTGGAAGAAGCCCAGGTTCTGCTCGGCCGCCAGCGTCAGGTCGGCGCCTTCTACATCCTGCTCAAGGACCCTGCGTATCGTGACCGGGTCATCGAGCGCGCCAGCCGCATCTGGCCCGATCTTTCCATCACCACCGCTTCGGATTTCGCCGACCAGCAGATCATCGGCGAATCGATGGACGTCATGGTGGCCCTCCTGGGTGGCATGGCCATCGTCATCGGGGGCGTGGGCATGGCCAACGCCCAGCTCATGGCCGTTTACGAGCGCACCCGCGAGATCGGCGTTCTGCGCGCCGTTGGCTGGTCCAGCCGCCGCGTGCTCACGATGATTTTTCAGGAGAGCATGGTCTTGAGTTCTATCGGCGGCGGGCTCGGGCTCATTCTGGGCATGCTCAGCCTGCGCATTTTGCGGATCTATCTTGTCGTCTACGGCGCCTCACCCCAGCCCACCCCCAAAACGCTCCTGACCACCGTCCTGGTGGTCGCGGTTCTTGGCTTCGTCGGCGGAATTTACCCTGCCTGGCGGGCCGCGCGCCTTCAGCCGGTGGAAGCCCTGCGCTACGAAGGCGGCGGCTCCGGCGGCACCCAGCGGAAATTTCCCATCGGCGGCATGGCCATGCAGAGCCTGTGGCAGCGCCGCATCCGCACGCTGCTCACTCTGGCAGCCATTGGCCTGACCATTGGGTCGGTGGCTGGCATGCAGGCATCGGTTTCAGGCATGGTGGCCTCCATTGGCACCCTGCCCGTCGGCAGCGGCGGGGAGATCTTCCTGCGCCAGGCCAACGTGGCCGACACATCCCAAAGTGTGATTGACGAGCGCGTCACCGGCCAGATCGCCGCCCTCCCTGAGGTCCGTAGCGCCGCGGGCATTGTCCTTTCCATTGTGTCGCTGCCGGACAGTGCCTTCTTTATTGTTCAGGGACTTGAACCCGGCGAATTCGCTATTTCTCGCTTCACCATCGTCGAAGGCAGCCCGCTTCGCACCAATCACCAGATCATCATCGGCGCCAACGCCGCCAGAGCCCTGGACAAGACCGTCGGCGATAGCCTCGACCTCGGCGGCTCCCGGTTCAAGATCGTCGGAATCTACGAAACCGGGATCGGCTGGGTGGATATCGGCGGCGTGGTCACCGTCCGCGATGCCCAGGTGCTCACCGGCAAGCCGCGCAAAGTCACCATGACCAGCGTCAAACTGGTTAACCCCGCCGAGGCCGAAGCGGTCGTCGAACGAATAAACAGCCAGTTCCCCGATGTTCATGCCTCCCTCAGCGGGGAGTTTGCCGACCAGATGCCGGACATCCAGGCCACCAACGCTATGCTCGGCTCAGTCTCCTTCATGGCCGTACTGATCGGCGGCATCGGCGTCGCCAACACCATGTTGATGGCGGTTATGGAACGCACACGCGAGATCGGCACATTGCGCGCCCTCGGCTGGCGCCGCCGCGCCGTCCTCGGGATGATACTCAAGGAATCCTTGCTCCTCGGCCTGTTGGGGGGTGGGCTGGGGCTGATCATCGCCCAGCTCATGGTTGCCGCCGTGGGCCTCTCCGAATCAACCGCCGGGCTGATGTCCCCCATCCTACCCATAGCCATCGCGCTGCAAGCGCTTCTGCTCTCAGTCGCGCTCGGTGCGCTGGGAGGCATCTATCCCTCCATCCGCGCCACCCGCATGCGCCCCGTAGAGGCATTGCGCTACGAATAACAATCATCGCACATGAAACGCGACCAGGAGATCGACATGAAGACCATGGCTACCCGCATCACAACCATTGCACTGCTGCTCACAATGCTCCTCCTTTCCGCGTGCGGCGGCTCTGGCAGTTCTGGCGAACCCACGGAGACCCCTTTTCTCCAGGACTTCACGCCCATCGTCAGCGCGACAGGCAAGGTTGTCCCCACGCAATACGCCACCCTTAGTACGGAGGCGGCTGGCGTGGTCGTCGAACTGGCTGTGGCCGAAGGCGACGCCGTGACCGCCGGCCAGACTTTACTCGTCCTGGGCGGCGGGGAAGGGCTTGAGGCCGCTGTCAGCGCCGCACAACTTGAATTACTGGCCGCCCAGCAGGCCCTGGATTCTCTCCACCAGAATGCCGGCCTCGCCGCCGCCCAGGCCCAGGCCGATGTCGCCAACGCCCGCCGCGCCGTCGAAGATGCCCAACGGGCGCTCACCAACGTTGAACTGCCCTCCAAACAGACCGATATCGACCAGGCCTATGCCGCTGTTGTCCTCGCCCGCGACCGCCTCGAAAAGGCCCAGGACGATTTTGAGCCGTACGCCGCCAAACCCGAAGACAACGTTATCCGCGCTTCGCTGCTGGCCGCCCTCGCCCAGGCCCAGGACGCCTACGACGCCGCCGTCCGCCGCTGGAACAACCTGAAGGGCACAGGCACGGAACTCGATCTCGCCCAGGCTCAAGCCAACCTTGCAATCGCCCAGGCCACGCTTGAACGCGCCGAACAGGAATTTACTGAACGCAGCGCCGGCCCCGACCCCGATGACCTCGCCTTCGCCCAGGCCCGCGTGGAAAACGCCCATAGTCAGGTGGCCGCCGCCCAGACCGCATTGGACCGGCTTTCTCTCGAAGCGCCCTTTGACGGCACCGTCAGCCAGTTGTTCGTGCGCGCCAACGAGTGGGTCAGCCCCGGCCAGCCCATCGCCCTCATTGGCGACCTGTCCGCTCTCCAGATACAGACCACCGACCTGAACGAAATCGACGTCGCTCGCATTCACATCGGCAGCCGCGCCACCATCACCATTGACGCTCTGCCGGACCTCGTCCTCGAAGGCACGGTCATTCGCATCGCCACCAAAGCCTCTCAGGGTGCCGGCGTGAATTACACCGTCATCATCGCCCTGGATTCCGCGCCCGACCAGCTCCTTTGGGATATGACCGCTTTCGTGGACATCGAAGCAGACGAGTAGCATGGTTAAGAAAAACGAACTCCTCATCGAAACTGTCGACCTCACCCGCATCTACGGGGATGGCAACGTCAAAGCCCTGGACAATGTGAATCTGCGCATTGCCTCCGGTGAAATGACCTCGATCATGGGTCCCAGCGGAAGCGGGAAGAGCACACTCCTGAATATGCTGGGCGCGCTGGATCAACCCACCAGCGGGCGCGTGCTGGTAGCCGGGCACGACCTTGCCGCCCTCGAGGATGTGGATGCTTTCCGGGCGCGCACCGTCGGGTTTGTTTTCCAACTACACAACCTGCTGCCCACCCTGAATGCCCGCGAGAATATCGAGGTGCCGATGATGGGCCACACCTCGGCCGCCGAACGGCGCGAACGCGCCGAACAGTTATTGGGGCTGGTGGGGCTGGCAGACCGGATGAAGTTTCTGCCCAGCCAGCTATCCGGCGGCCAACGCCAGCGGGTGGCCGTGGCGCGCGCCCTGGCTAATAACCCGCCCCTGGTGCTGGCCGACGAACCCACTGGCAACCTGGATTCCGAATCCGGGCGCGACCTCATTCACCTGCTGCACGACATCAACGCCAGCGAAGGCACGACATTCGTGGTCGTCACCCACGACCCGGCGGTAGCGCGCCAGACCAGCCGCGTCATCGTCATGGCCGACGGTCGCATCCTGCGTGAAGACCTCATCGGTTCACCGCTGGAAGAAGACCTCAAAATGTGGCAATACAGCGGTCTTGGCCGCCGCATCCAAGAAAACAACCTCGAAGATCTTTCGGCTCTGGGCCTTGACAAGAAACAACTTGAAGCGGTGAAGCGGTTGTTCAAGAGTACGGGATAACCAACGCCCAACACCACCTCGATGAGCCGCATCACTCACATCCTGCTCGATCTGGATGGCACGCTCTACCCCCACAACAATGGCCTGTGGGAGGAGATTGCCCACCGGATGGAATCCTACATGGAAAAGGTGCTCGGCATTCCGGCGGCCGACATCCCCGGCCTGCGCCAATCGTATTTCAGGGAATTCGGCACGACATTGCGCGGCCTCCAGGCCAACTACCAACTCGACAGCGAAGCCTACCTGGCCTACGTACACGACCTTCCGCTGGAGCGCTACCTGCAGCCCGACGCGCGCTTGCAGGAAACACTTCGCGCGCTGCCTCAACCCAAATATATTTTCACCAACTCCGACCGCAACCACGCCCAGAGGGTTCTGGCCGCGCTCGGCATCCGCGATCTGGTCGCCGGCGTAGTGGATGTCTGGGCATTGGGCTACCTGAACAAACCAGACCCGGCGGCCTACCGGCGCGCGCTGGATCTGGCCGGCGTCTCTGACCCGTCGGCCTGCCTGATGGTGGAAGACACTCCCCAGAACCTGCGCCCGGCCTTCGATTTAGGCATGGTCACCGCGCTTGTAACGGAAAACGCGCCTCCAGACTATGCGCAATTCACCATCCCTGTCATCTATGCCTTATCCGGCCTCGGTTGCTTCGACGCCGATGGATGAGCGGCTGGTACAATTACGTTGGAGTACTCGGATGAGCCTGGAAAACCCCACGCTGGTGGTCGCCCTCATACTGGGGGGCGTGCTGCTCATCAATGTTGCCATCTTTGGGATGCTTCGCAGCGGCCGCAAGATCGATTTTCTATACTACCGCACGCTGATTAACGCCCTGCGCACCGCCAGAGATCCCTTGAAGAAACAATATGACGATCTCGACGAACTCTCCCGGCGGGTGAAAGAACTGAAGGCGGAAGACCCCGGTCAGGCAGACTCTCCCTGACGACACCCCCCCTGGAATTTACACTCCCGTTACAATTGTCATATAATCCGCTAATCTCGCGCCGCTATCCTGGCGAGGGATTGGGATCTGGATGCCGGCGACGGAGAGACCGTTGGCCGGACTTCCTTCTTTTGGAGAAACCATGAATCGCAAAACACTGCTCTATGTGAGCCTCGGCATCTTCATCGCCGTAATTCTGTGCATTGGCGTCGCCTCGGCCGGCTTCCTGGCCTACACGGTTATGAGCCGGGTGGATTCAGGCCCAATCGGCGACTTGCCGGCCTTGCCGGTCGAAGAACCTCAGCCGGTCACTGCGCCCCCTGAGCAGACCAAGACCCCCATCGGGGCAGACATCGACCTGAAAAGCCTATTCAGCCCCTTCTGGGAGGCCCGCCAGCTCCTGCAGGACAATTTCGTCCAGCAACCGATCGATGAAGATGTCCTGGTCCAGGGCGCGCTCGACGGCCTTGCCGCCGCGCTCGACCAGGCCGGGATAGAACTGTCCGGGTTGGAAACGCCCACAGGCGCACCCGCCGCAGAAGAATTGGCTCGCGAGGCCGGCACGCCCGCCGATGCCGTTCAGACCTACCTTCCCTTCTGGGAAGCATGGCAGAAAGTGACCTATGCAGAACTGAGCGGCGAGCTGACCTACGAAGTCCTGATGCAGGAATCGCTGCGCGGCATGGTGGCGGGGTTGGGCGACGCCCACACCTCCTACATGAATCCGGATGAGTACTACCAGTCGCAGATCGGGCTGGAAGGCAACTATGAAGGCATCGGCGCCTGGGTGGACCCGACCGCCGAGTACCTCACCATCATCGCCCCCATGGAAGGCTCGCCCGCCGAGAAAGCCGGGCTGCAGCCGGGCGACCGCATCATCGCCGTGGATGGCGACGACATGACCGGCATCGACGGCAACCTCGTCATCCGGCGCGTGCTCGGGCCGGCTGGCAGCGTCGTCGTGCTCACCATCGAGCGGGATGGCGTTGAAGAACCCTTCGACGTTTCGATCACCCGCGCCCACATCACGATCCCGACCACCGACAGTGAAATGCTGGAGGGTGATATCGCCTACCTGCACTTGTACAACTTCGGTGCGGAAAGCGCCCGTGAATTTGATGAAGTGCTCAAAGAGCTGCTGGCGCAGAACCCGCGCGGGCTGATCATCGACCTCCGCAACAACGGCGGCGGCTACCTGCACGCCGCGGTGGCCATCACCTCCGAATTCCTTGAACAGGGCGAAATAGTCCTGTACGAAGAATATGGGGATGGCGCACGCGATGAATACGAAGCCCAGAGCGGCGGCCGCGCCCTCGATATCCCCATCGTCATCCTCGTCAATGAAGGCACGGCCTCGGCGGCGGAGATCCTGGCCGGGGCGCTTCAGGACTACGGCCGGGCGACGCTGGTGGGCACCATCACCTTCGGCAAAGGTTCAGTGCAGTTACCCATCGAACTCTCCGCCCAACAGGGCGCCCTGCGCATCACCATCGCCCGTTGGCTCACGCCGGACGAACGCCATATCCAGGGCGTTGGCCTGACGCCCGACATCCTCGTCGAGATCACCCAGGCAGATATCGACGCCGGGCTTGACCCGCAGCTGGAGCAGGCCCTGCAACTGCTGCTCGACCAGTAAGGAAGATTGGCATGTTTTTCTACAATTCCGACTACCTTCTCATGGTCATGCTGCCGACCTTCATCCTGATGATGGCGGCCCAGCTGTACGTGAGTTCCGCCTATCGGCGCTGGAGCCAGGTCCGCAACGGCAGCGGCCTTACCGGGGCGGAAGCCCTGGGGCGGCTGATCGACCACGCCGCGGCGCGCGGCGTCGGCGTGGAGACCGGCGGCGGCATCCGTTCACTGCGCCTCGAAATGATCGGCGGCAACCTTACCGACCACTATGATCCGCGCAGCAAGGTCATCCGTCTCTCGCCGGCAGTCGCCCAGCAGCCTTCGGTGGCCGCCGTTGCCATCGCCGCCCACGAACTCGGCCACGCCCTCCAGGATCAGGAAGATTACTTCCCGCTGCGCCTGCGCGGGGCGATGGTCCCCGCTGTGCAGATTGGCTCCTGGCTGGGGTGGATTCTCATCTTCGCCGGGCTCATTTTTGGCCTTACAGGTCTGGCCTGGCTGGGCGTGCTGGTGTTCTCCACCGGCGCGGCCTTCGCCCTGCTCACCCTGCCGGTGGAATTGGACGCCTCTGCCCGGGCGCGCCGCCTGCTGGCCGATTCGGGCATCATCTCCGGCGGCGAAGAGCAGCGCGGCGTAAATCATGTGCTCAATGCCGCCGCCTTCACCTATGTGGCCGCGCTCATCACCGCCGTCCTGCAATTGCTGTATTTTGTGTCGCTGGTTTCCGGTCGGCGCCGGTAAGATACTCAAAGAACAAAAAGCCGCCTTCGCAGGAAGGCGGCTTTTTGTTTCGCTGCTGCTGAGTAGTCGGCCGTAAGAGATTAGAAATAGCAGGCCGCCCTAACGGCCAACTGCTCATACCCTATCCAGCGCCTGGTCAAGGTCGCCGAGGATGTCCTCGACGTTCTCCACCCCCACGGAGAGCCGTACCAGTCCGTCTGTGATTCCGGCCGCCAGCCGTTCTTCCGGCGGGATAGGCGCATGCGTCATGCTGGCCGGATGCTGGATAAGCGAATCGACCAGCCCAAGGCTCACAGCCAGGGTCACGAGTTTGACGTGATCCATCAGTGCCGCTCCCGCGGCGTAGCCGCCGCGCAGTTCAAACGAGAGTACGCCGCCAAAGCCGCCCGGCATCTGCCGTTCGGCGATCTCATGGCCGGGATGTGAAGCCAGGCCGGGATACAACACGCGTTCGATCTTGGGATGCCGGGAGAGATGCTCGGCCACCTCCATCGCATTCTCATTGTGCCGTTGCATACGCAGCTCGAAGGTCTTGAGGCCCACGTTCGCCAGCCAGGCATCGAATGGGCTGGGCACGCCGCCCAGGATCTTGGCCGTGAGGAACAACTGCTCCCCGGCCGGTTCGATGAAATCGGGATGAGAAGACACCACCGCCCCGCCCAGGATCAGGCCATGCCCGGTCAGGTACTTGGTGGTGGAATGCGCCACGATGTCCACCCCAAAAGTGAGCGGGCGCTGGCAGTAAGGCGTGGCAAAGGTGTTGTCCACCATCACCCAGGCGTCGTGGGCGTGCGCCAGATCGACCAGGTGCGCGAGATCTACGATCTCCAGGGTGGGGTTGGCGGGCGTTTCGGCGTAGACCAGCGAGACATTGTCATGAGCGTCAAAAGCCGCCTCCCACTGGTCGGGGTCGCCGCCATCCACCCAGACGACTTCGATACCCATGCGTGGGGCAAGTTCGTGCATGAAACTGAAGGAGTTTCCGTACAGCGAGCGCTGGGCGATGATGGTCTCGCCGCCGCTCACGCGCGCCAGCAGCGCCGTGGAAATGGCCGCCATGCCGGAGGCGAACACCCGCCCCGCCACCAATTCACCCGGGTCGCGGTCGGGGTGATCGCGAATCAGGTCAAGTCCTTCCAGGATCGCATACTTGTGCGCCAGCTGGCGGGCGTTGGGGTTGTCGATGCGGCTGTAGACGTAGCCGTCCAGTTCGCCGCTGACGATGCCGGCACCGGTGGCGACATCCGGGAAACTGAAAGTGGATGTCATGAAGATGGGGGAGACGTGGGCGTGATGCGGATTGCCACCCTCTTCGGCATGGTTCACTATCGTGCTGATGCCGTGGGATGGTCTGAAATTCTTCATTCGGGGCTCCTTATCGTGATAGGTCTCTGCCCCGATTATATATTGCGTAATATTTCACAACAACACCCAGGTTTGTCCGAATTATCAGAGTGAATCGCCCCTGTATGTCCTCCTCATTGATACGCAACACGTATCTCGCGTCGCCCCCATTCCACAACCGGCTTATAACCCCAGCAGGTCAAGCAACGCCGACTCCAGTGCAGCGAACCGGAACGGGTAACCCGCCGCCTGCAGCCGCGCCGGCACGGCGCGTTGTCCGTCCAACACCACCGTGGAGACCTCGCCCAGTGCCAGTTTCAGCATGAAGGCCGGGACCGGAAACCAGTAGGGCCGGCGCATCAGCCGCGCCAACATCCGGCCGAATTCACGGCTGGCCACCGGCGCCGGAGCCGTCAGGTTGAATGCACCTTGCTGCGCAGGAGAATCGATCAGAAACCGGATGGCTCCGACCACATCGTCAATGTGGATCCATGGCAATACCTGGCGGCCGCTGCCGATCGGCCCGCCCACGAACAGGGCGATGGGCAGTTTTTGCAGGTCGAAGGCCGCGTTCCCGTTGGCCAGCACCACGCCGATGCGCACAACGACGCGCCGCACACCTGCCTCTTCAACGGGTTTGGACGAGGCCTCCCAACGCTGGCAGACCCGCGCAAGGAAATCATTCCCCGGAGGCGCGGTTTCATCCACTTCCTCATCGCCCAGCACTCCGTAAAACCCTACCGCCGAACACTGCACAAATACCTTCGGTTTGCTCGCGGCCTGCCTCACGGCCTCGGCCAGCACACGCCCGGCGTCTTCTCGGCTCTGAATGATGCGCTGTCTCCGCACCTTCGTCCAGCGCATCGTCAGCGGGTTGGCGGCCGCCAGCCGGTATCCCGCCAGGTTCACCACCGCGGTCGCGCCTTCCAGTTCCCCGGCCCACTCGCCTACGGTTCGCCCATCCCAGCCGACCGCCCGCACGCCATCCGGCAGGTTTCGCGCCTTCTCCGGCGAACGGCTGAGCGCCACCACTTCATGCCCATCTTTCGCAAGATCGCGCCCCAGCGTCGACCCGAGCAGCCCCGTCCCTCCGCTGATAACTGTTTTCATTCCCTGACTCCCTTCAGTATGCGCCACCCCTATGCGATTTCAATTCCACCAGCTGCCCACGTTCATCCTCTGTCAGAAAAGCGGTCTGGAGCGCATTGCGCTGGGCCTGCCGAATTTGCTCCTCAGTCAGCCCGGCGGCCGGGGCGGCCTGCTCGAATTCATGCGGCAGGTCTATGGCGCTGATGCCCGGGTCGTCGCTGTTGATGGTGGCTTTCAGCCCGCGCGCCAGCCAGTCCTTCAGTGGATGCTCCGCAAGGCTTGGCACAGTGCTGGTCTGCACGTTGCTGGTCAGGTTGGCCTCGATCCCAATCCCATGCTCTGCGATGTGATCGATCAGCGCAGGGTCTTCGCCAATGCGGGTTGCATGGCCGATGCGCTCGGCCCCCAGCCCGCCCAGCGCCTGCCATACACTTGGTGCGCCCGCCGCTTCGCCGGCATGCACGGTGATACGCCATCCGGCATCCCGGCCCTTGCGGAAATGCTCCACGAACAGCTCGCCGGGGAAGTTGGCTTCGTCGCCCGCCAGGTCCAGACCAACGAGATTCTCGCGCTGCGTCAGCAAGGCATCCAGTTCCTTCATTCCGGTTTCAGGCCCGTAGGTGCGGCTGATGATGCCTATCAACTTGGCCGGCAGGCCGGCCTCGACACTGCCCTGCCGCACGCCCTCCACCACCGCCTCGACGATGCCTGCCGGATCAAGGCCATGCCCCTGGGCCATGAACCAGGGGCTGAAGCGCAGTTCGATGTAGTCGATGCCCTCGTGCTGCGCGTCCAGCACGTTTTCATAGGCCACCCGGCGGCAGGCGTCATAATCAGCCAGCACGCCGATCATCCATTTGAATTTCTCAAGGAACGCCATCACGCCCGGCTGGGGTTCGGTGATCTGCACATGCGGGCGCAATCCTTCGACATCCCAGGCGGGCAGCGGCAGGTTGTGCTTGCGTCCCAGGTCAAGGATGGTTTCCAGCCGGATACTGCCATCCAGATGGCGGTGCAGGTCGATGAGCGGCAACGACGAATCGATCAAGGCTTCCTCCGAAAAGACATGAGACGATTATAGCCGCAACGAATTACTCCGGACTTTATAATGGCCCAACACCACCCAGGAGGACCGCATGACCGACCTTGGCCTGAACGAATACCAGCAGTTGGCCGCCCGCACCTCCGGCGCCGGCCGGGAAGGGGATTTCCGCAAGGTCATCGCCGCCTTGGGCTTGGCGGGCGAGGCCGGGGAGTTCGCCAATCTCGTGAAGAAACTCACCGCCCACGGGCACGCCATCCCTCCGGAAACGCTGGCCGATGAGCTGGGCGACATCCTCTGGTATCTGGCCGAGGCCGCCAGCGCCTGCGGTCTGGAACTTGGCGCCATCGCTCAGGGGAACGTGGACAAATTGAGGAAGCGCTATCCGAACGGTTTCAGCGAGGACGCCAGCCGCAATCGCGATCGATAGTCAGGAGGAGAACTTTCTCGCTGCTTGCAGAATAATGTAGGGCGCAGCCAAAAGTTGCGAAACAACTCCCTGCGCCCTGATTGTTTGCCTTGGAGAGTCGCGTCGGACTTGCTCTCATACAAGTCGGATTACCGGATTCGTATCGCGACGTTTTTTACCTGCGAGTAATTCGCCAGCGCCTCCAGGCCCTTCTCGCGCCCGAATCCGCTCTGCTTGTATCCCCCGAACGGGGTTTCCTCCCCGCCCGCGAAATACTCGTTCACGTACACCTGCCCCGCCTTCAGGTCGCGCGCCAGCCGCATTGCCTTGTTGATGTCGTTGGTGAAGATGCCTGCCACCAGACCGTATCTGACGCCGTTGGCGATTTCAAGGGCTTCGGCTTCATCCTCAAAGGTCAGAACGGCCAGCACCGGCCCGAAGATCTCCTCCTGGGCCACGCGCATGTCCGGTGTGACCCGGTCGAGGATGGTGGGCTGCCAGAAGTAGCCCTTGTCGAATTCAGGCGGCCGTGCGCCGCCGGCGGCCACCTCTGCGCCCTCTTCGCGGCCGATGCCCATGTAGACCTCAACGCGCTCATATTGCTCGCGGCTGACCAGCGGCCCCATCTCCGGGCTGTCCACGCCGCGCCCGATCTTGATGCGGCTCGTGTGAGCGACGAGTTGTTCAACAAAGGCATCGCGGATGCCGGCTTCGACCAGCACGCGCGAACCGGCCGAACACACCTGGCCGGTGTTGGAATAGATGCCTTTGGCGGCTTCGGCCACCGCCAGGCCGAGGTCGGTGTCCGCAAAGATGATGTTGGGGCTTTTGCCGCCCAGTTCCAGCACCACGGGTTTGATGTGCTCAGCCGCGGTCTTCATGATGATGCGGCCGGTTTCAACCGAGCCGGTGAAGGTGATGCAGTCGATATCCGGGTGGGCGGTCAGCGGCGCGCCGGCTTCGATGCCAAAGCCGTTGACGACGTTGTAAACGCCGGCCGGGAACCCGACCTCCTGCATCAGTTCGGCCAGCAGCAGGGCGGTCAGCGGCGTCTGTTCAGCGGGTTTGACAACCGCGGTGTTGCCCAGCGCAAGCGCCGGGGCAACGCTCCGGCCGATCATGTTCAACGGAAAGTTCCAGGGCACGATGTGAGCAGTGACGCCCATCGGCTCGCGCAGAGTGAAGTCGATGTAGTCCGCGCCGAGAGGGATGGTCTCGCCGTAGTACTTATCGGCCGCGCCGGCATAGAACTCGAAATAGCGCGCCGTGCTGAGCACCTCGCCCCGGGCGCGCGGCAGCGGCTTGCCGCTATCGAGCGTTTCCCAATGGGCGAGGTCGTCGGCGTGCGCCTCGATGGCGCGCGCCAGGTCGTAGAGCAGGCGGGCGCGTTCCTTGGGTTTCCGGTCGCGCCAGGCGGGGAAAGCCGCCCGCGCGGCGTTCACGGCCGCGTCGATATCTGCCGCATCCCCGCGGCCGACGGTTGCGATGACCTCTTCGGTGGAGGGGTCAAGCGACTCAAAGGTCTGGCCGCTGGCGGGGGCGGCCCACTCGCCGCCGATGAATTGCTTGAACTCGCGCACCTTCATGTGAACGCTCCTTCGGCTGGCTCAATTCCTGGCGGCGTAGACGGCTTCCTTGAAGACTTCCAGCGTCTGGCTGATAATCTTATCATCATGGGCGTGGCACATGAACCAGGGTTCACGTCCGTCGGCATCGGGCATCACGCCGCGGTGAATCAGCTGCATGGCGATTTTCTCATACATGGCGGCGTCGCCGCGGGCGTAGGCGCGGAAGTCCGCGGGCGGCTCCTCGATGCCCAGGATATAGCCGAACATGGCAGGCAGGCCGGTCATGCAATGCGGGATGTCGGCTTCGGTGAGGATCTCGTCGATGCCGTCCATCAACTGCTTGCCACGCTGGGCGATCTCCTTGAGGATCGGCTGGGTTTCGAGGATTTCGAGGACGGCCTGCGCCGCGGCGGTGCCCACCACGTTGCCGACGTAGGTGCCGCCGTGCGACACCGCGCCCGGCTCCAGGGTCATCATTACGTCGCGGCTGCCGGCGATGGCCGCAATCGGATAACCGTTGCCTAAAGACTTGGCGTAGGTCGCCATGTCGGCGCGAATGCCAAAGACTTCCTGCGCGCCGCCGTTGGCCAGCCGGAAGCCGGTCTTGACTTCGTCGAAGATCAGGACAATGCCGTATTTGGCGGTCAGCTCGCGCACCTTTTCGAGGTAGCCGGGCTGCGGGGCAATACCGGCCATGTTGCCCATGGTCGGCTCGATGATGAGCGCGGCCACGTCGTGCCAGGATTGCTCGATGAGTTCTTCGAGGCGCTCTTCGTCGTTGAACGGCAGGGTGTACACGTATTGGCTGATGCCTTTGGGGATGCCGGAAGAGTTCTGTTGCGGGATCGGGCTGCGGCGCGAACCCAGGGCATTGGCGCGCGATGAGGCGGTGCTGTAGAGATAGTAGTCGCACATGCCATGATAGGCGCCTTCATACTTGATGAACTTTTCGCGGTTGGTGTGGGCCCGAGCGATGCGCAGGGAGTGCATGGTGGCCTCGGTGCCGGTGTTGGTCAGGCGCACCATGTCCATCCCGGTCATGCGGGCAATGCGCTCGCAGATGTCAATTTCGAGCGGCGTCATCCAGGCGAAGATCGTGCCCTCCTGGATGGCTTCCGTCACGCGGCGGTTGACCTCCGGGTGGGCGTGGCCGAGGATGACCGGGCCGAAGCCCAGGCGATAGTCGATGTATTGTTTCCCATCGGCGTCCCACATGTGGGGTCCCTGGGCTTTGGTCATCACCATCGTGTCATCCGGCCCCCAATAGCGGAAGTTGGAACTGACGCCGAAGGGGATGGTGCTTGTGGCTTGCTGATAAAGCGCTTTGGTCTTGGTGCCCTGGATGCTCATAAGAACCTTTCTGGTGGTTTAGTGTATCGGGTCGTTGAAAGCGGCCTCAAAGAGGCTGAGGGAATGGTCGATCTGTTCCTCCGTGACGATGAGCGGCGGGATGAAGCGGATGGTGTTGTCCCACGGGCCGCAGGTAAGCAGCAGCAGTCCGCGCTCGTAACAGCCCCTTACCGCGCTCTTGGCGGCCGGTTTGTCCGGCTGGCCGTCGCCGTCGCGGAATTCCACCCCCACCATCAATCCCAGCCCGCGCACTTCCGCGATTTGGGGATGCTTCTTCTGGAGGGACTTCAGCCCGGCCATCAACTGCTTGCCGCGCGCCTTGGCGTTCTCCAGCATCCCCTCCTCTTTCATCGCCCGCAACGTCGCCACCGCCGCCGCGCACGAAACGGCGTTGCCGCCGTACGTGCCGCCGTGCGAGCCGGGCGTCCACTTCTGCATCAGCGCCTGTGAGGCGATGACGCCCGAAAGCGGCATTCCGGAGGCTAGGCCCTTGGCAATCACCAGGATATCCGGCACGATGTCGTAGTGCTCGAACCCGAACCAGCGCCCGGTGCGTCCAAAACCGGACTGAATTTCATCAGCGATGAGCAGGAGGCCGTGCCGGTCGCCGATGGCGCGCAGCCCCTGCATGAAGGACCTCGGCGGAGCAATGTAGCCGCCCTCGCCCAGCACCGGTTCGATCAGCATGGCGGCGGTTTCCTCCGGCGCGGTCTGCGAAGTCAGCAGGTACTCCAGTTCGTTCAGGCACCAGCGGCTCGCCTCTTCTTCGTTCCAGCCATACCGCAGGGCATAGGGATACGGGGCCACGAAGACGCCCGGCATCAGTGGCTGGTAACCGCCCCGGTAGATGGTCTTGCTGGTGGTCAGCGACATGGTGCCCACCGTGCGGCCGTGGAACGATCCCTGGAAAACGATGATGTTCGTCCGGCCGGTGGCTGCCCTGGCCAGCTTCATCGCCCCCTCCACCGCTTCCGCCCCGCTGTTGCTGAAGAAGAAGCCGTCCAGCCCCTCCGGCAGGATTTCGCCCAGTTCCTGGATCAGGTCCAGCATCGGCCGGTGCAGCACGATGTTCGCCTGGCCATGCAGCAGCTTGGCGGCCTGTTCCTGGATGGCTTTCACGACTTTGGGGTGGCAGTGGCCGGTGTTGGTCACGCCGATGCCGGTGGTGAAGTCCAGGTATTCTTTGCCGTCGGCGCTGTACAGGCACGCGCCTTCGCCGCGCTCGGCTATGATCGTCCAGCTGCGCGACCAGACCGGGGAGACTTTGCTCAACGCTGGATGTTCGCTCATATCTCGTCCTCTCAAAGGGTCAACACGCCAATTACCTCTTACCAATTACCAGTTATCGATCGCCAGCAACCAATCTCCCCCTACCCCTCCTTCCCATACGGATACCAGTACTCTTTCACCTGCGCCTCCATATCCCAATGCACGTGCTTCACCTGCACGAACTCCTGATAGCCCGCCTCGCCCAGTTCCCGGCCCAGGCCGCTCATTTTCATCCCGCCGAACGGCCCGGCGAAATTGTCGGTCAACGGGTCATTGATCCACACCGTGCCGGCCTGCACGTTCTCGAAGAAACGCTTGACCAATTTAGGGTCGTTGCTCATCAGAGACGCGCCCAGTCCATAGGGCGAATCGTTCGCCAGTCGGATGGCCTCGTCGAAATCCTTGTACGCCATCAGCGGGATGACCGGGCCGAAGGTTTCCTCACTCATGATCTTCATGCTGTGATTGACGTCAACGAGCACTGTGGGCTGGTAGAAGAAGCCGCGGTCGAACTCGGTTGGCCTCCCACCGCCCACCACTGCCCGCGCGCCGCCTTTCAGCGCATCCGCGACATGACTCTCGACCTTCTCGCGGAAGTGGCCGCGCAACATCGGCCCGATATCGGTGCCTTCATCCATGCCGTTGCCGAGGCGCAGGCTGGAGACGAACTCGGCCAGTTCCTCAGTAAACTGGGGATAGAGGCTTTCGTGGACGTAGACGCGCTCGGTGCTGGTGCATACCTGCCCGGCGTTCAACAGCGCCGAATACGCGAGGCCGCGGGTGGCGACTTTGATATCGACGTCCGGACCGATGACCATTGCGTCCTTTCCGCCCAGTTCCAGGTGCAACTTCTTCATCATCGGGGCCGCCAGCGTGGCGATGCGCTGGCCGGTCGCCAGCGAGCCGGTGAAGGCGATCATGCGCACGTCTGGATGCAGCACCAGCGGTTCCCCAACTTCCACACCGTATCCGGTCACAACATTCACAACGCCGGGCGGGAAGTGATCGAAAGCGACTTCGATCATCCTGAGCGTGGTGAGCGGGGTGAACTCCGACGGCTTGATGACCACCGTGTTGCCGGCCGCCAGCGCCGGAGCCAGTTTCCAGGCCAGGAGCAGTAGCGGGTAGTTCCACGGGATGATGCAGCCCACCACGCCCCAGGGTTCTTCGAGGACGAAATTGAACTGGGCCGGGTCGCCGGGCGGCAGCACCAGCCCGCGTTGATGGCGGCCCAGTTCCGCGTAATAGTCGAGCGTCTCTTCCGTCCACCACACCTCTTCCTGATTCTCAGGGATGGGTTTGCCTTCCTCGCGCGTCAGCAGTTCCACCAGTTCCTGATGATGCTCACGCATATTGGACGCGGCCTGGTGCATCATGCCAGCCCGCTGGTTGGCCGGGGTCTTGCGCCAGCCGTCGAACGCGGATTTGGCCGCGGCAACAGCGGACTCCACGTCCGCCGCCGTGCCCCGCCAGGCCTCGCTGAGCGTCTCTTCGGTGGCCGGGTTGAGCACCGCGATGCTCTCGGTTGCCTTCCCCTGGGTCTTCTTCCCATGGATGTACATGCTTCCTCCTGGATGGGCGCTCAGTGCTGGCCGGGCGGATGGTTGGGCGCCGCGCCGTAGGCCAACTTGTAGGTCTTGAGGATCAGGAATGTCTCCGTGCGCTGCACGCCCTCCACCTTGCGCAGACGTTCGTTCAGGAACGTCGCCAGGTGGTCGCGGTCCCGGCACATCACCTCGACGTACAGGTCGAAGTCGCCGGATACCATGATAAGGTAACTCACCTCCGGCAGTTCGGCGATCTCGGCCGCCGCCCGGTCGATGTCCGGCGGCGAGACGGATACCCCGATCAGCGCCGGAGCGTCGAAGCCCAGCTGGTAGGGATCCACCATGCCCACCACCTGGAGGATGCGCTCCTTCACCAACCGGTTCACCCGGTTGCGCACCGTGCCCTCAGAAACGCCCAGTTCCTTGGCGATGTCTGTGAACGGCTTGCGCCCGTCCTGTTGCAGGTGGGTGATGATGGCCGTATCGATGGGGTCCAGCGATTGCGTGATTACGATATTCGTACCCTCAATACAATATTACTCCGAAATACGAACTTACGGAAGGGCGTTCTTGGCCGAAACGGAAGAAATCTCCCGGAAATCGGGGTAAAATAAGGCCACCGAGCGCTGGAGGCGAGGAGTCATGACGGTCTGGACGGCACTTATCCTGGGTTTGCTCATCGGCTGGCTGGTCGAATGGGTCATCGACTGGCTCTACTGGCGGCGACGCGGCGCATCCTCCGCCGAACTGGAGCGCCTGCGCGCCCAGTTGCGCGAGCGCCGCGACCCCCTGGAAGTCATCTACGGCATCGGTCCGGTGATCGCCGACAAACTCAACGCCGCGGGCATTTACACCTTCGAAGGCGTGGCCGCGCTCACCCCGGCCGAGATGGAGACCATCATCGGTCCGGATATTCGCAACCTGGCCGATGAGGCCGCTCTCATCCAGGAAGCCCGCGAACTGGCCGAGATTCGCGCCGGCACCCGCGAAGACGTCACTCCCCGCCGCAGGCCGCCCCACAAAGACAAGCACGAGTGAGCCACCCATGACCCGGCCCAAACCGAGCTGGCTGCCTTACGACGGGTTCAAACTGGCGGTCGCTCTCATTTTGTTGCTCCTTTTGTTTGTGTTCCGCGGCGCGCCCCCCGTCGTTCCCGTCACCCCCACCCCACAGCCTCCCACCCTGGCGGCCCCCACCGACACGCCGGAAGCCACACTCCCTCCGCCGGTTACGATTACCCTCGATGAGCCGCCGCCCAGCGCCGAACTGGCCGCCGGGCCAAACACATTTGTCGGCACCGCCAGCGGCGGCGCGATTGTCCGTGTCTTGAGCAACGGCGAGCCGCAGGGCGAATCGCCCCTCTCGACGGCCGGGCAATGGCGGGTGGAAACGGAACTGCCCGAAGGCCGCCACGTGGTCGTCGCCCAGGCCCTGGATACAGCCGGCAACGTCCTGGCGGAGACCAACCCTCAGGCATTCATCGTCAATCCGGTCGCAGCCGTCCTCCCCGCGCCCGTGATTCTCAGGCCCATGCCGGGCGATACGCTCCGCGCCGGCCCAGTCACCTTCAGCGGCACGACTGCGCCCGGCACCACGGTGGTTATGAATTCGGGTGGCGGCCTGCTGGCCAGCGCCGAAGTGGACGCCAGCGGAGCCTGGACGGCCGTCATCGAACTCCCGCAGGGGGAACTGACTGTGCTGGCCATAGCCACCCACCCCGCGACCGGGCAGTCCGCCGAGTCGCTCCCGCTTACACTCACCGTTCTGCCGGCCGCAGTCAGCGGCGATACAGAGCCTGGGGAGCCCGCGCCCCCGCCTGGCCCCTGCGGTGTAGGGCACATAACCCGCGCCGGCTACGTCGTCGCCCCCTGCGAAAACCTCACCCGCATCAGCGAACGTCTGGGCGTCACCCTCGGGGCATTGCTGGCCGCCAACCCCCAGATTCTGGACCCCGACCTCATCTATCCCGGACAGATTCTCATCATTCCCTAGAGCGTGTATGCAAATTATTTTGGGCATGTCATTCTGAGCCGCGAAGCGGCGAAGAATCTCGGTTTTTCGCTTGAAAATCAACCTGTTCACCAGGTTCAGGGCGAGATAATTTGAATTTGCATACAGACCCTAGCGCCCGCTTTGGGCAGACGTCACGAAACACGCGCCGCGTCTCACCGGGCGCTTGCTCACCCGCATCAAAACCGCCGCGACCAGTCGTCCGGCCAGCGCTCCACCACCACCTTCGTCTGCGTGAAGAACTCCACCGCGTGCCGCCCCTGGCCGTGCAGCATGCCGAAGAATGACTCCTTCCAGCCGCTGAACGGGAAGAATGCCATCGGCGCGGCTACCCCGATGTTGATGCCGATGTTCCCCGCCTCCGCCTGGCTGCGGAACTGCCGCGCCGCCGCCCCGCTGCTGGTGAACAGGCAGGCCATGTTGCCATACTCCCCGGAATTCACCAGCGCGATGGCTTCTTCGATGGTATCCACGTGCATCAGCCCGAGCACCGGCCCGAAGATTTCGGTGCGCGCCACCGCGCTGCCCGGCGGCAGCCCCTGCAGGATGGTCGGCCGCACGAAACTCCCCGCTTCATAACCGGCGATCACCGTCCCGCGCCCATCCACCAGCGCCGACGCGCCTTCCTTCACGCCCTCCGCGATCAGGCTCTCGACGCGTGCCCGGCTGGCGTGGTTGATAACCGCTCCCATCTGCACGCCCTCGTCCAGGCCGTAGCCCACCGCCCGGCTGGCGGCCGCGTCGGCGATGGCCTCACTGAACAAGTCGCGCGCCTCGCCGACGGTGATGGCCAGCGAGGCCGCCAGGCAGCGCTGCCCGGCGCAGCCGAACGCCGAATCAGCGGCAATGCGCGTGGTCATCTCCAGGTCGGCGTCCGGCAGCACTACCAGCGGGTTCTTGGCCCCGCCCTGCGCCTGGGCGCGCTTGCCGTTAGCGGCCGCCCGCGCGTACACGTGCCGCGCCACCGGGGTTGAGCCCACGAAACTGATCGCCCGGATGTCCGGGTGGTCGAGCAGCGCTTCAGCGGCCTCGCGCGCCCCGTGCACCAGATTGACGACGCCCGGTGGCAATCCCACCTCGTGGAGCAGTTCGAACACGAGGCCCATCGTGATCGGCGTGCGCTCGGACGGCTTGATGACGCAGGTGTTGCCGCACGCCAGCGCATACGGGAAGAACCAGAAGGGGATCATGCCGGGGAAGTTGAACGGCGCGATGACCGCGCACACCCCCAGCGGCTGGCGGATCATGAACTCATCGATGCCTGGGGCAATGTCCTCTGAGAACTCACCCTGCATCATCAGCGGGATGCCGCACGCTACCTCCACGTTCTCGATCGCCCGGCGCATCTCGCCCCGCGCCTCGTCCAGCGTCTTGCCGCACTCCATCGTGATGGCCCGCGCCAGTTCTTCGAACCGCCCCTCGAGCAGCGGCTTGAGTTTGAACAGGTACTGGATGCGTTCGGTCGCTGGCATGGCCCGCCAACCCGGGAAGACCCTCCGGGCGGCTTCAGCGGCCTGCCCCACTTCGGCCCCGTTCGAAAGCGGGACCATCGCAAGCGTCTCTTGGGTGGCCGGGTCCACCACCGGCAATCGTTCCACAGCCTCGGCCATCCGCCACTCCCCGCCGATGTAATTCTTCAATTCACCGTCTTTCGTCATCGCTCCACCTTGTTTGCGTTTGCCCGATTATATCGAACCGCGCCGGCTCTTCACTCGCGTATCTTGAGATGTCCACAGCAGGTATTCCAGGTACAAGTACTCCCTCCCCCATCTTATCTGTTTATTCGCTTATCCGAATAAGGATACACGCCCCCTCCCTTGCGGGACATTTGTCCCTTCGTTCACAACCAACCGCGCGTACAATGAGATTGTGAAATATTGCGCAGAGAAAGCGAAACTCAACCTATGAAAGAATTCAAGCACATCTGGCTGGCCGGCCTGCTGCTCATCCTGGCCCTCATCATCGTGCCAGTGGCCCTCTTCTGGCCTAAGGACGCCGGAGCGCAGGACGATCCCTGGGCGGACATGCCCGCCCACCCTGCCCACACCGACCACAGCGCCATCGTCAAGGGTCCCTTTGCTACCGGGCAGGAAGTGACCCGTGAGTGCCTCTCCTGCCATCCGGCCGCCGGTGAGCAGATGCTCAATTCGGTCCACTTCACCTGGGAGGGTGACCCGGTGCTGTTGCCCGGCCGCGACGCCCCGGTCACCATCGGCAAGAAGAACTCCCTCAACAACTACTGCATCGGCATCCAGTCCAACTGGCGCGGCTGCACCTCGTGCCATGCCGGATATGGGTTCTCAGACAATGACTTTGACTTTGCTAATGCGGAGAACATCGACTGCCTGGCCTGCCACGACAACAGCGGCGCCTATGTGAAAGGCGACTACGGCCTGCCCGTGGAAGGCGTAGACCTGCTGGCCTCCGCTCAGAGTGTGGGCCTGCCCACCCGCCAGAACTGTGGCGCCTGCCACTTCAACGGCGGCGGCGGCAATGCCGTCAAGCATGGCGACCTGGACGAAACCCTCTACTTCCCCACCGCCGCCATCGATGTCCACATGGGCGAATTCGACTTCCAGTGCATCGACTGCCACCGCACCACCAACCATCAGATCGCCGGCCGTTCGCTCTCGGTCAGCGTCGACGACGCCAATCAGGTCTACTGCACCGACTGCCACGCCCGGGCCCCGCATACCGACGAGCGCATCAATACCCACCTGGATAGCGTGGCCTGCGAGACCTGCCACGTCCCGCAGGGCGCGGTGCGCGATGCCACCAAGATGGATTGGGATTGGTCCACAGCCGGGCAGGACCGCCCCGAAGACCCGCACATCTACTTGAAGATCAAGGGTTCCTTCGTCTACGAAGCCAATTTCACCCCCACCTACCTGTGGTGGAATGGCACCGGCGACCGCTACATCCTTGGCGATCCGATCGACCCGGATGGCGTGACCGAGATCAACCTGCCGCTCGGCGACATCAACGACCCGAATGCGCGCATCTGGCCCTTCAAGGTCCACACCGCCAACCAGCCCTACGACCCGGTCTTCAACTATCTCGTCCAGCCTCAGACCGTTGGCGAATACTGGGTGAACTTCGACTGGTACGCTGCCTTCGAGAAAGGCATGGAAACCGTAGGCCTGCCCTGGAGTGGCCAGGTCGGTTTCACCCGCACCGAGATGTACTGGCCGCTGGCGCACATGGTTCAGCCCAAGGAAAACGCCCTCACCTGCACTTCTTGCCACAGCCAGAACGGCCGCATCGACTGGATCGCGCTCGGCTATGCCGGTGACCCGATGGAATGGGGCGCTCGCATTACGCCTTGAATAGAATGGGATTAGGTATGACTTCCTCACGAAATACGCCTCTTTCACGAAAGAATCTGTGGCTGGGCGCGCTCCTGGTCGCGGCTGCCCTGCTGCTCACCACCGGCGCTGCCCTCAGCCGCGCCGGCGCGTCCCCCGCCGAACAGACCAACGGCTTCCACCCCACCTTCGCCCTGTTGGATAGCGATGGCGTCAACGTGCTCTCATCCGGCCAGCCGGTCTCGACGATGAACACGTGCGGCCAGTGCCACGACGCCGAATTTATCAGCCGCCACTCGTTCCACTCCGCCGCCGGGCTGGATGACTTCTCCTCTCCCGGAGCGGTCGCCAATGGCCGCATCTGGGACACCAGTAACGGCCAGTTCGGCAATTGGGACCCCATCACCTACCGCTACCTCTCCCCGGCCGGCGATGAGCGCATCGACCTCACCACCGCCGGCTGGGTGATGCTTTACGGCGCCCGCCATGTGGGCGGCGGTCCGGCCGAAACCGGCCGTGCCGGCCAGGCTCTCGCCAGCCTGCGCCCGGACGCCTCGGATCCCGAAGCCGCCATCCTCGACGCCCACACCGGCCAGACGAAAGCCTGGGATTGGGAGTCCTCCGGCACGGTGGAGATGAACTGCTTCCTGTGCCACCTCAGCCAGCCCGACAATGCCGCCCGCATCGCCGCCCTGGAGGCCGGGCGATTCGCCTGGGCCAACACCGCCACGCTGGCAGCCACCGGCTGGGTGATTCCCGCCGGAAACGTCTACGCCTGGAATCCAGATGCCTTCGTGGAGAATGGCGAACTCAAGCCCGAATTCGTCGCCATCCAGGACCCCGCCGCCGCCAACTGCGGATTGTGCCACGGGCAGGTCAACGCCGATCTTTCCCAGCCTGTCGTGCTCGGCGACTCCTTCGCCGCCGATTGGCGCACCCTCACAACCGGCCAGGTCATCTCCGGCCAGCGTATTTCCAACTCCGGCATCAACCTCCAGAGCAAGGCGGAGATCACCCGCAGCTGGGATATTCACGCCGAGCGCGGCCTGGAGTGCGTGGACTGCCACTACTCGCTCAACAACCCCGTTCTGGCCCAGCGCGACCCGGCCAGCCAGCCGGAGCATCTCCTCTTCGACCCGCGCCGCCTGGACCTCAGCGCCTACCTCTACCAGCCGCTGCATGAGTTCGCCCGCGGCCAGAGCGCCCAGAGCGCCGTCGCACCCGAGCTGTGGAACACCATGCGCCGCTGCGACTCCTGCCACGACGCGGCCGCCAGCCATACCTGGCTGCCCTACGCCGAGCGCCACACGGCTGCCCTGGCCTGCGAAACCTGCCACAGCCCGCAGATCTACGCGCCCGCTCTTCAGTCGCGCGACTGGACCGTGCTGGACGCCAACCATCAACCCCTCTCCGAGTTCCGCGGGACAGACGGCAGCCCGGCCGACCCGGCCGCGCTGGTCAGCGGCTACCGGCCGGTCATCCTTCCCCGGCAAATGGTGGACGGCGGCGCGGCTCTGGCCCCCTACAATCTCGTCACCGCCTGGTACTGGGTCTACGGCGACCCCGCCCGCCCGGTGCGCCTGATCGACCTGGAAGACGCCTGGTTCGATAGCCGCGCGTATTCAGTCGAAGTCCTGGCTCTCTTTGACGCCGACGGCGATGGGCAGTTGAGCGACCTCGAACTGCGCCTGGATACGGACGAAAAAGTGGCGCTCATCGCCGCTCGCCTGGCCGCGCTTGGGCTCGAAGATCCCCGCATTCAGGCCGAAGTCCAGGCCTACAGCATCAACCATAACGTGACCAACGGCGAGTGGGCCATCCGAGACTGCTCCGCCTGCCATAGCGCCGATTCCATTCTCACCGCCGGGTTCGACCTGGCGGCCTACGCCCCTGGAAACACCCTGCCCGAATTCGTCGCTGCCGGCGATTCCGGCGGGGTGATGCTCGGCAACGAAAGCGCGCTCTTCTATCAGCCCGCTCCGCAACAGGCCGGCCTCTACATCCTCGGCCGCGACTCGGTCACCTGGGTGGATTGGTTCGGCATCCTGGCCTTCCTTGGCACGCTGGCCGGCGTCAGCCTGCACGGCGGGCTGCGTTGGTGGTCTATTGCCCGGCGCAAACCGGCCGCCCCGGCGGTGGAGAAAGTGTACATGTACGGCGTCTACGAGCGCTTCTGGCACTGGATGCAGACCATCACCATCCTGCTGCTCATCGTCACCGGCCTGATCATCCACAAGCCGGATATGTTCAGGGCCTTCTCGTTCCACGGTGTGGTGGTGGTGCACAACGTGCTGGCCTTCCTGCTGGTCGCCAACGCCGCCCTCTCGCTGTTCTACCATCTCGCCAGCGGCGAGATTCGCCAGTACATCCCGCGCCCCTACGGCTTCTTCGACCAGATGTTTGTGCAGGCGCGTTTCTACCTGCGCGGCATCTTCCGCGGCGAGCCGCATCCCTTCGAGAAGTCGCCCCAGAACAAACTCAATCCCCTCCAGAAGGTTGTGTATTTCGGCATCCTTAACGTCCTCCTGCCGCTTCAGGTCCTCACCGGCGCGCTGATGTGGGGCGCCCAGCGCTGGCCGGACCTGGCCGCACGCTTGGGCGGATTGCCCTTCCTGGCCCCCGCCCACACGCTGGTGGCCTGGCTGTTTGCCGCCTTCATCGTCGCCCATGTGTATCTCACCACCACCGGCCACGAGCCGCTGGCGAGCATGCGGGCCATGATGCTCGGCTGGGACGAAGTGGAAACGCACACCGGATAAGAGAGAAAGGAACCTGAAATGAGCATTGCAACCCAAACGCAGGGCAAAGAGGGCGCGGCCGCCCGAGTTCGCGCCCGGCGCCAGCCCAAACCCTACGTCCATCCCTACCTCGGCGGCCTGTTGCTCGGCCTGGTGCTGTTCGCCGCGTTTTTCATCACTGGCAACGGCCTGGGCGCCTCCGGCGGCCTGAACCGCTACCTGGTGTTCGTCGAAGACCTCATCGCCCCGGAGCACGTCGACCGCACCTCATACCTGCTCGCCATGGCTGGCGGCGACATCAACCCGCTCGCCAACTGGGTCGTACTGATGACCGCCGGCGTGTTCCTGGGCGGTATGACCTCCGGCTGGCTTAACGGCCGCATCAAGCTGGAGACCAACAAAGGCCCCAACATCTCCAATCGTACTCGCTGGTTCATGGCCTTCTTGGGCGGCAGTTTCATGGGCTTCGGCGCGCGCCTGGCACGCGGTTGCACCAGCGGACAGGCTCTCTCCGGCGGCGCAGTCCTCTCCGTCGGCAGCTGGGCTTTCATGTTCGCCGTCTTCGGCGGCGCCTACGCGCTGGCCTACACATTGCGCAAGTTCTGGAACTAGGAGGAGGCAGTCATGGCGCCTTTTCCGCTTCCCCTTGAATCCCTGGTAGGTGTCTGGGGTGCTTACCTGGTCTATCTTGTCATCGGCTTCGGCTTTGGCTACGCGCTGGAGATCTCCGGCTTCGGCCATTCACCCAAACTGGCGGCGCAGTTCTACTTCAAGGACCTCACCGTCCTCAAAGTGATGTTCACCGCCATTGTGGTGGCGATGGTGCTCATCTTCCTCGCCTCCGGCCTGGGGCTGCTGGACTACAACCTGGTGTGGGTCAATCCCACCTACCTCTGGCCCGGCATCGTCGGCGGCCTGATCATGGGCGTGGGCTTCATCGTCGGCGGCTTCTGCCCCGGCACGTCCGTCGTGGCCGCCGCCACCGCCAAACTGGATGGCATCTTATTCCTCCTCGGCGTGTTCTTCGGCATCTTCGTCTTCGGCGAGACCGTCAGCTTCTACGAACCGTTCTTCAACTCCTCCTACTTCGGTCGCCTCACCATCATGGATTGGCTGAACGCGCCCACCGGCTGGGTGGTGCTGGGCGTAACGCTGATGGCCCTGTTCATGTTCTGGGGCGGCGAGCATCTGGAGCGCATCTTCGGCAAACGCGACCTCAAGGTTGAGCCGCGCGCCCGCCGCTACGGCGCGCTGGCGCTGGTTGGTGTAGCCGTGGCCGTGCTGGTCATCGGCCAGCCCACCAACGCCGATAAGTGGGCAAAAGTGGCGGCAACCCGCCAGGCCCAACTGGATAACCGCGAGGTCCAGGTTCACCCCGGCGAAGTGCTGGAATTACAGGCCGACCGCCGGCTCGTCGTTCGCCTCATCGACGTACGCACAGAGGCGGACTACAACCTGTTCCACCTGGAAGACGCCGTCAACGTCCCCCTGGCGGCCCTTCCTGAGAATGTGGACGAGTACTTGCTCCAGCCCGGCAACACCGTCTTCATCCTGATGAGCAACGACGAAGCCGCCGCCACCCAGGCCTGGAAATACCTGGTGGCCGAGAACGTCCCCAACGTCTACATCCTGGAAGGCGGCGTGAACTACTGGCTGTCCCTGTTTGCTGAAGAGACTGCGCCGTACGATGCCGCCCTGTTCACGCACGGCGACGACAGTCTGCGCCAGGCATTCAGCGCCGCGCTGGGCGCCCGCCATCCGGCCGCTCGCCCCAGCCCTCACGGCTACGCCTTCGAGTTCACCAAGAAGGTCAAACTGGAACTCAAACGCGGCCCATCCGGCGGCGGCTGCGGTTAGCCCCATTCTCCTTTCCCCTTTCTCTGCGTCTGCGCCGCGAAAAAATCAGGCCCCGGTTACGGGGCCTGATTTTCGCTTACATGACCAGGTAGCCTATCGAAAATCCTTTTACAAAGGACTCTGGCCTTCCAGCGCGATTCTCCTCGTAAGATGCCTATGGGCCGCTTACGACCCTTCAGGTTTCTTGCGTTTGCTGTTTTGGTAAACGCCGAACGCCGCCAGCAGCAATACGCCCACCAGCACGAGGCCAATGATCACGTTGTTGTTGCCCCCCATCGGCGATTCCTCGATCTCGACGTACTGGATGAAACCCTCGTTCAGGGCCGCTTCCGGCACGACCCGGTTCACCGGCTGGACGCCTTCCCGCAGGAAGGCAACGATGGCGTCAACATCCTCAGCTGTCAGTCTGGCGATCTCGTGAGATGGCATCAGCACCACCACGCGACCGTCCGGCCGGATACCCTCGGTCATCACCCGAACGATCTGCTCATCCGTCCACGCACCAATGCCAGTCTCTTCATCGGGTGTGATATTTCCGCCATACACGATGCCCCACGGTCCTTCGAAGGGCTGGCCGCCGCTCAGGAAGAGCTCGAATTGCGGCGCGCCGGTCTCAGGGTCGGCGGGTGTGTGGCAATCACTGCACGGGAAGACGGACATCACTAGGTAGCGCCCGCGCGCCACCGGGTCGGAGTTGTCCGGGGCCACGATGCCGCTCTGCATCGGCAGTTGCGGCAGGGCCTCCGGCGGCAGGATCTGGACACGCGGCACAGCATTGTTGATTGCTGGCACGGTGCGTAGATAGGCCACAATGGCATCCAGGTCCGAATCGGCCATGCTGTTGAACCACGGGTAGGGCATGATCGGGAACAGATGCAGGCCGTCCCGGCTTACACCCGTACGAATGGCGGTTTTGATCTCTTCATCCGTCCATCCGCCTAGCCCGGTCTCCACGTCCGAGGTCAGGTTCTTGGAGAACACCACGCCCAACGGGCCAAGATCGAAGGGCTGGCCGCCCGCCAGATAGCGCGACATATCCGATTCGGTGAACGAATCCGGCAGCAGCGGCGTATGGCACCCCATGCAGACGGCATTCACCAGGTACTCCCCCTGCTCCAGCGGGTCATCGAACTGCGCCGGCCGTCCGGCGCTGGCCGGGGCTGCCAGGAACAACAGCAAGCCTGCGGCCAACAGACTGACTCCTGCCCACATCCTACTCTGTTTCATACGATCCTCCTCCACAAGGTTAGTAATTGGAAAACCGGATTCCATCGACCCGGAACAACTCCATCGGCCTCTTACCGCGGATCTCCGCTACCCCCGCGGAGTTACCCTCCCCAAAACGCTCGATCTGGCTCCAGGCTTCGGGAGACACGTACACCGTGCCAGGTTTTCCATAACTCTGCACTCGGGCGGCGGTGTTGACTGTGTCACCCCACAGGTCGAACAGGTATTTCTTCCGCCCCACCACGCCGGCGATCACCGGTCCCACGTGCACGCCAATGCGTACTTCCCAGTGCGGCGCGACGCGCTGGGTGGCCTCCAGCATATCCAGGCCGCAGCGCACACAGTTCGCCACCGGGTTCTCCAGCGGGATGAGCAGGCCGGCGGCCGCCATGAAGGCATCGCCCACCGTCTTTATCTTTTCCAGTTTGTATTTCGCCGCCAGGTCTTCATAGGCTTCCACCAGGCCCTGCAGATACGAAACAACGTCTTCCGGTTGGTTCGCCTCGCAGTAGGGCGTGAAGCCCACAATATCGCAGAACATCACCGCCACGCCCTCGTAGCGGCGCGGCGCAACGCTGTTTGTTTCCCGCAGTTCGGTGACGATCTCTTCCGGCAGAATGACGCGCAGCAACTCCTCGGAATGCTTCTTCTCCAGTTCGATCTGCTCAAGATACATGCGCTCGCGGTCGCGCAGGCGCTTTTTCTCCAGCGCCGCGCCGATGCGGGCGCGCAGCAGCACCCGCTCAAACGGCTTGGGCAGGTATTCATCGGCGCCCAGCTCGATGCAGTGCACCACCTTGTCCATGTCGTCCACGGCCGAAAGCATGATGACCGGCAGCTCGCGGGTGTCCGGGTCGTTTTTCAGAATTTCCAGCGTCTGGATGCCATCCATCACCGGCATCATCACATCCAGCAGGACGATATCGAAATCCTTTTCCTTCAGGCGCTGGATGGCTTCCATGCCATTGTCGACAACTTCCACCGTATGCCCCTGCCGGTAGAGCTGGTCAAAAAGCAGGGAACGGTTCATCTCGTTGTCATCCACTACCAGGATGCGCCCGCCGGAGATACGGTTGTGCTGGATGCCGGTATCCAGACTTTTCTGAGTGGAAACGTAGCTCTGGTACTGCTGGACCATGTCCAGGGCTTTTTGCGAGCCATCCGCCCCATCGCCCCACTCATAACCCCGATGGTTCTCGATCTGGCGCACCAGCTCCAGCAGCCGTTTGGCGGAAGTATGTACGCGTTCCAGATTGGAAGAGACGACGGACTGGTTCTCGGCGTCGGCTTTCAGAACCAGCCGCGTGCTCACCGCCAGCAAATTCTCTGCCGGTGGCGTCAGCCGGGCAACCACCCCCTGGCGCAGGCTGTTTACATCTACGCTCTCAGGCGTCTCGCGGATCTCAGGCGTGCCAAGCAGATCCTGGACGCTGATGTTCAGTTCTCTTCCCAGCTCGACGATCTGGTCCAGGGACTCCTGGTATTCGTTCAGATAATAGTCGCGGGCGTCTTCCTGCAGCATTTCGCCGTAGCCGATGATGGCATTCAGCGGAGTGCGCAGTTCATGGCGCATCAGCGAGTAGTATTCTTTTGCGGAAGGCGCTAGGGGTGGGCTGGCATCCATAGGCGCAGAGGTCATTTGAGCAGACGCTCGATCTTTTCCATCAAAATCGGGAAGTCGATTGGCTTGGTCTGGTAGTCATCGCAGCCCGCCTCCAGAGCCTTCTGGCGGTCCTCGGCCATGGCATGGGCGGTCAGGGCGATGATCGGGATCATGCCGAGGTCTGGGTCGCCCTTCATGCGGCGGCTGGCCTCCCAACCGTCAAGCACCGGCAGGCTCATATCCATCAGCACCACATCCGGACGATTGGCGCGGGCGGTGTCCAGACCTTCCGCCCCGTTGGTGGCGACCAATACCTGATGCCCGGTGCGCTGCAGGCGTCGCGTCAACATATCGCGATTCATTTCATTGTCTTCAACCAGCAAGATTGTGGCCATGATGCGTCTGCGATCCCTGCTAGGTCTGAGTGTGCTGGGCGATCAAGTCGCGGATTTCGCCCAGCAGCTGGTCTTTGGCGTAACTGCCCTTCTGGTGAATCGATTCCACGTAACCGGATAGGCGCTCACGGTCTTCCGGGGTCAATTCCTTGGCCGTCAATACCACCACCGGGATATCGCTCCCGCCTTGCACTGTCCGCAGCGCGTGCAGGAAATCGAACCCATCCATCTCAGGCATCATCAGGTCGAGGAGGACAAGGTCGGGCAATTCCCGCGCGACCTTGTCCAGGGCCACACGGCCGTTTTCCGCTTCAGTGATGCGCCAGCCCTCGCGGGTGAGCAGGCTGCGCATCATCACACGCGTCGGCTCGTCATCTTCCACCAGTAACACCCGGCACGTCCCGACGTCACATCGGTACTTGTGCAACGTCCGCGAAAGCTGCTCCCGGTCAATGGGCTTGATAAGGTAATCGGCCGCGCCGAGCATATAGCCGGTGCTGCGGTCGCCCAACATGGTGACCATGATGACCGGGATGTCTTTCAGTTCCGGGTTGGTCTTCAACGTCGAGAGCACCGCCCAGCCGTCCAGATCCGGCATGACGACATCCAGGGTGATGACGTCCGGTTTCAGCTGGCCGGCCATCTCCAGGCCCGAGCGGCCGTTTTCGGCGGTGACCACGCGCAGATTCTCTTTTTCCAGGAAGCGCGCCATCAGATCGCGCGCCGAGGGATCGTCATCGATGACCAGCACCGTGCAGCGTCCGTTGGCATCCTTGGCGCTCTCCGCGGCCGCCAGCCGGGCATCTTCAGGCCGCGCCAGGGCATCGCCGGGAACCGCCGTAACCTGCTCCATGGTCGCCGGCAGTTTGACCGTGAAAACAGAACCCACCCCCTTTTCGCTTTCCACCAGGATGTCCCCGCCCAACATCCGGCAGTAATGACGACAGATTGCCAACCCAAGGCCGGTGCCGCCATAATGCCGCGTGGTGGATGAATCCCCCTGCTGGAACGCCTGGAACAGATTGCTCAACTGGTCCGGCGTCATGCCGATGCCGGTGTCCTTTACCCGGAAAGTGAGCCAGTCGCGCTCGTCCACTTTGTCGCGGCGCACATCCAGATGGATCTGGCCGTTCTGAGTGAATTTGGCCGAGTTGCTCAGCAGATTCAGAAGAATCTGGCGCACCTTGGTCGCATCCGATAGCATCTCGCCCAACTGGCCGGCCATATTAATCCTGAAATCGTTCTCGTTCTTTGCCATCAGGGTCTGCACCGTATCAGCCGTGTCGCTCACGACCGTGCGCAGGTCGAACGATTCCAGGAAGATGTCCATCTTCCCGGCTTCGATCTTGGACAGGTCCAGCACGTCGTTGATTAATTGCAGCAGATGGCGGCTGGAGACCAGGATGCGATCCAGGTCGCTTTCCATTTCCTTGTATCCGGAGACCTGTGAATCTTCCAGCAGCATTTCGCTATAACCGATGATGGCGTTCAACGGCGTGCGCAATTCATGGCTCATGTTCGCCAGGAATGTGCTCTTGGCGCGGCTGGCGTCCAGAGCCTGATCGCGCGCCACCGCCAGGTCGCTTAGGGCCACCTCCAGCTCGGCGGTGCGCTCCCGCACGCGTTCCTCCAGTCCGGTATACAGCCGGTGAAGGTGCTCGGTCATCGTGTTGAAGTTCTCGCCCAGCTCGATGATCTCATCGCGCATGAAGTTGTGCAGACGCACCAGCCGGTAGTTGAAATCGCCCTGAGAGACCCGCCGGGTCGCTTCCACCAATTCGGCCATTGGCCGCGAGAAGTTGTTGAGCACCCCCAGACCGAACACAAGGCTTGTCCCTGCCACGACTACGGCGAACACCAGTAGCAGTCCCTGGATATCGCTCAGAACTCGCAGGAGGTCTTCCGTGGGTTGCGCCACCAGCACCACGCCCTGCTCGGCGCCATCCAAAGTAAGCACCTGCGCCAGCAGGCGGTATTGGGCTCCGCCAGACTCGAGATTTGTGCCTGACGGCCCGGCTGAGAGGGCAAGGAAGTCTGTCGTCAGCAGGTTTTCATAGCCCGTATCTTGGGGGATCGTGGAGGCAACCACGCTGTTATCGACCACAATGGAAACGTCCGCGCCGAGGATGTCGCTGATGCGCTGGACGAAGCCCTCGTCGATGAAGATGACCGCCATGACGATGCCGCCCCGGCCGCCGCGCACCGGGGCCACGCCGATGATCTGCGAAGCCTGGGGTGCCAGCACCACGCCGCTGGTAGTCATACCGCTGTCGACCACCTGCCGCAGGAGAAAGTCGCGCAGCTGAGTCGTTTTTTCGCTCACCTGCAGGCGGCGCGCCACCACTGGGCCGCCGTAGTACAGCGGCAGGTCGCCCGGACGATAGTCGCGCCCAAAATAGCTCAATTCCTGGAGGCCAAGGGCCTCCTTGGTGCTCGCCAGGATTTCGGCGATTCGATCCACATCATCCCCTGCCTCAACGAGTTCATTCAGGTTGGCGGCAAAGTTGGCGCTCAGGAACGCCTGGTTTTCGGAGTCCTCGATCAACGCCGACACCGACGCGGCCAGGTCCGCCAAGCGGCGGTCGGCTTCATCTTCGATGCGACTTCCGGCGAATCCCCGCACAGCCGGCAGGAGCACCAGCAGCACCATGATGATTAAAAACAAAAACGGCAGCAGAAGTTTCCAGCGAATGCTTAGA
Organism: Chloroflexota bacterium; assembly: GCA_016191875.1. GTDB lineage: Bacteria > Chloroflexota > Anaerolineae > Anaerolineales > UBA11579 > SCUK01. Next base: position 92,757 of record JACPVG010000029.1, on the reverse strand, counting down.
TGCTTGGGCATATCCGTAGTATTCAGGTTATATTGGTTCGATTTGGCCAATCAGTTTTCCGATTATACACCTGAGCCGCCCAATACTGTCATTTGAAATTACATTGCATTTTCGTTGGGTCTCCCCGATTCGACTCATGAATGTCCTCGTTAGCGTGGATGGCGCAAGTCACGTAGAATAGATCGAGATGACAACCACCAACCCTATCGGCACACTGGGCGAAAGCGCCCTGCACGCCAGCCTGAAAGCCCATTATGCCCGCCCCGGCGATCTTCAGGAGGTCGCCCTGGATGGTTACATCGTTGATATCTTGCGCGGTGAACAGGTCATCGAGATCCAGACCCGCAACCTGGGCGGCCTGCGCCCCAAGCTCGCCGCGCTGCTCCCGATTCGCCCGGTCACGCTTATCCACCCGCTGCCGGCGCTCAAGTGGATTCTGCGCGTGGATCGCGATGGTGCCGCCCGCCCGCCGCGCCGCTCGCCCAAACAGGCCCGCGCCGAAGATGCCTTCCGTGAACTCATGCACCTGGCCGACCTGCTCCCGCACCCGAACCTCACCGTTTGTCTGGCCTTCGTGGAAATGGAAGAAGTCTGGTTGGACGATGGCGGTGGCAGTTGGCGGCGCAAGGGGTGGAGCATCGCCGCCAGGCGCCTGCTCAACGTGGTGAGCGACCGCCGCTTCAAGAGTTTCGGCGACTATGCCGCCCTGCTCCCGGCGCGCCTGCCAGAACCGTTCACCAATGCCCAGTTGGCGGCCAGCTTGCGCATCCCGGCCTCACTGGCAGGGAAAATATCCTGGACGCTCGCCAGGGCCGGAACCATCGAACTGGCCGGCCGGCAAGGCCGCGCCCACCTGTTTCGCCGCGTGGTTTGATAGAATTCCCGCGTAAAGGACGGCATACCTGAATGGCACTGAAATCGAATCTACTGGTCGAGGATCGAAGCCCCCATTCCCTCCTCCCCGATCTGGAAGCGGCTGACTTCCTGGCACGCTTGTGGCGCAAAGACCACACCCTGTGGGCCGATTCACCCGAGGAAATCGTTAACCGCCTGGGCTGGCTGGACAGCCCGCGCGTCATGAGCCGCGCGGTCGCCGGCCTCCGCCAGTTCGCCGAGGACGCCCGGCAGGATTTTTCGCACGCCCTGCTGTTGGGCATGGGCGGCTCCAGCCTGGCCCCCGAAGTGTTCGCCAGGGTGTTCGGCCCGGCCGAAGGCTGGCAGGACCTGCATGTCCTCGACAGCACCGACCCGGGCGCAGTGCTGCGTTTCACCGAGTCGCTCGACCCCAAAGAAACGCTCTTCATCGTCTCCACCAAATCCGGCGGCACCGTGGAGACTTTCTCGCTCTTCAAACACTTCTACAACCATGTCAAGGCCGCAGTCGGCTCACATAGCGCCGGCCGCCACTTCATCGCTATCACCGACCCGGGGTCGGCTCTGGAAGCGCAAGCCGGCGCGCTGAAGTTCCGCCAGGTGTTCCTCAACGACCCGGATATCGGCGGGCGTTATTCGGCGCTTTCGTTCTTCGGCCTGGTCCCGGCCGCCTTGCTCGGAGTGGAGCTTGATGCCCTGCTGGCTGAGGCCCGCAGGGCCGCCCACCAGGACGGTATGGACAGCCAGAACAGTCTGGGATTGGCGCTGGGCGCATCCATAGGCCATGGCGTCGGACGCGGACGCGACAAGCTCACGTTCCGCGCCTCCCCCGACCTCGCGCCCTTCGCCGATTGGGTCGAGCAACTGATCGCCGAAAGCACCGGCAAGGCGGGCACCGGCATCCTGCCGGTGGTGGGCGAAAACATCGAAGATGATGAACGCTACGGTTCGGACCGCCAGTTTATCGTCCTGGCCTACGCCGATGAAGAAGGCATCTTGGGGCCCGCCGCCAACCTGGCCCGCCGCGGCCACCCGGTCACTTCGCTCATTCTGGAAGACGAATTCGACCTCAGCGCGCTGTTCTTCCATTGGGAAGTGGCGGCTGCCGTGCTGGGACACATACTGGGTGTCAACCCCTTCGACCAACCGGACGTGGAATCGGCCAAGGTGCGTGCCCGCGCGGTCGTGGACTCCTACCGCCATCAGGGCGCCCTGCCTCCAGCACAAACCGCGGAGCTGTCCGCGGAGGCCATCGAAGCCCTGCTGGCCCAGGCGGATGAAGGCAGTTACATCGCCGTACAGGCGTTCCTCACCCCTCGCCCGGCAACGACGGAAATCCTGCACGCGCTTCAATCTGCCATTGCCTATCGGACTCGCTGTGCCTGCACGGTGGGGTACGGGCCGCGTTACCTGCACTCCACCGGCCAGCTGCACAAGGGCGATGCCGGAAAAGGATTGTTCATCCAATTCGTATCCCCGCCCGAAGAGGATGCGCCGATTCCCGATGAAGCCGGCCAGTCCAAAAGCAGCCTGACCTTTGGCCTGCTCAAACAGGCCCAGGCCCAGGGCGATGCGGAAGCCCTGCGCGCCGCCGGCCGCCATGTGGTCACATTCCAGCTCGAAGAAAAAGACGTCGGCCGCCTCGCCGAGATCGCCGACTTACTCGGATAATGGACTTCACTGACTTCAAGCGCCGTGCCGCCGATCACGCCGCCGGATTCGTCCAGCCGGGTATGGTGGTCGGCCTCGGGGTAGGCAGCACGGCCAACCATGCCCTGAATCGCATCGCTGCGCGCTGCGCCGCCGGCGAGTTGCCCGGCCTGCTGGCTGTGCCCTGCTCATTGTCGGTTGAACGAGCGGCGCTGGAGGCAGGCATCCCGCTTACCACGCTCGAAGAGCATCCCATTCTCGACGTGACCATCGACGGGGCCGATGAGGCCGATCCGCGCCTCAACCTCATCAAGGGCGGCGGCGGTGCGCTGCTGCGCGAGAAGATCGTGGCCCAGGCCAGCCGGCGCCAGGTCATCGTCGTCGACGAATCCAAGCTCTCGCAGGTCCTGGGAACTCACTGGCCCGTGCCGGTTGAAGTCCTCCCGTTTGGCTGGGGGGTGCAGTCCGCGTTCCTCGAATCGCTGGGCGCCGAGGTACGCCTGCGTCGCAATCCGGACGGCGCGACATTCACCAGCGACCAGGGCAATTTCATCCTTGACGCGGGCTTTGGCCCCATCACTGACCCGCCGGCGCTGGCCGCCCGGCTGGACGCCCGCGCCGGCATCCTCGCCCACGGCCTGTTCCTTGGCCTTGCCACAGACCTGATCGTCGCCGGGCCCTCTGGCCTGCGCCACTTCACTCGCCCCGCCTGACCCACCAGGCCTCGCTGCAATTCTCAATTACCGGTTACCATTTGCCAATCACCCTCCACGGAGTCTATCTATGCCCGGCACCCCCTACATCCCTGAAAGCGCCATGGCCATCGTCGCCCACCCGGACGACATCGAATTTTCCTGCGCCGGCACCACCGCCCGCTGGGCGAAATCCGGCGCACGCATCTGCTACGTACTCATCACCAGTGGCGACGGCGGCATCGCTGACCCCTCCATCAGCAAGGAAGACGCGATGAAGATTCGCGAAGAGGAGAGCCGCCGCGCCGCGGAAGTTGCCGGCGTCAAGGACGTTGTTTTCCTGCGCGTCACAGACGGCATGGTCGAAGCCACCATGGAACTCCGCAGACGTCTCGTTCGCGAAATCCGCCGCTTCAAACCCGAAGTCATCATCGCCGGCGACCCAACCGTCTTCTTCCCCTCAGACACCTACATCAACCACCCCGATCACCGCGCTGCCGCAACCGCCGCCATCGACGCCGCCTTCCCCGCCACCGGTCAGCCCCATGTGTTCCAGGAACTGGAGCGCGAGGGACTGAAAGCTCACAAACCCCGTAAGGTATACATTTCCGTGTGGGACGACAAGGCCAACACCTACGTGGATATTTCCGAAACAATGGAAACGAAATTGGAGGCCCTGCGTGCCCACAAGAGCCAGATGATGGATTGGGACCCGGGGGAGGAAATGACCAAATGGGCGCGGGAGACCGCCAAAGGCAAGGAGATGGAATACGCCGAAGCCTTTAAGGTAATTACCCTCGAATCCGACGAGGACTGGGAACTGAGCAAAGGTGACCCCGTAAAGATCTACGAGGCCCGCGAAAAGCGCCGCAAAGAAAAAGAGGCTAAGCAGGACGCCTGATATCCATCCCCTCAGTCAATCCGGAAACCCCCTCCGTCCAATCCGTAGGGGCCGGTTTGAAACCGGCCCCTCGCTCAATCCCCTCGATCCGCCTGTCCGTAGTCCGTAGGGGCGCAGCATGCTGCGCCCATTCCTTCCGCCGCCCACGTTGGGGCGGGGCTTGCCCCGGCCCGCCACTCAACCCTCCGCAAGGCCCGTTCACCCCGATTTCGGCATGCATCCGCGCCAGAGCGTGGAATTGCAGTTCATCAACCGGCCTCTCGGTCACCACAATGAAGTCGATATCGCTCGTCCTCGCGTCGACCTCAGGAAATGGCGTATAGCCCATGGCCTACTCGGAGAACGCACCGGCCAGCAGCATCACCGGATGCACCGCCTTGCGCCCCGTTCCCGCCTCGATCTGCGCCCGGCACGACACGCCCGCCGCTGCCAACGCCACATCCCCCGCCGCCCGCACCGCCGGAAACAGTGCCAGTTCCCCTACCTGCATCGATACTTCATAGTGCGCCGCCTCGTACCCGAACGACCCCGCCATCCCACAGCACCCCGCCGGGATCATTTCTGCTTGATACCCCATTCCCTCCAGAAATACCTTCGTCGCCTCCGGCCCGCTGGGGTAGCCGTCATCCGCCGGCGGCTGCGCCTTCTGGTAGCAATGCCCGTGGAACAACGCCTTCTGCCCCCGCCCGGCCTGCGCCAGCCGCTCCGCCCGCGGCCGCCCATCCAGCCCCGGCCGCACCATGAACTCATCTACCAGAAACGCCCGCTTCGCCAGCCGTCGCGCCACCTCGTTTCCCGGCATCAGCTCCAGGTATTCGTCCCGCAGCGTGAGTAACTCGGACGGTTCAACCCCGACCACCGGCATCGTTCCTAACGGGTCCAGCGCGGCGACCGCCGCCAGCGCCCGCACGGCATGCGCCCGCGCCTGCGGGAGGAATCCTTTAGAAATCAGCGTCCGGCCTGCGCCCACCAGCGGCAGCTTTGTCACGTCGCAGCCTGCGGCTTCGAGCATTTCCACCGCTGCCGCGCCCACTTCCGGGTAGAAATACTCCGTGAAGGCGTCCGACAGGAACAGCACCCGTTCGCCCTCGCCTTGCGCCTTCACGCTGAACCGCTTCCCCGCCAGCCGCGGCAGGCTGCGCTCCGTCGCCAACCCCAGCGCCCTCTTTGGAAGAAGCCCCATCCCCAGGTTGCCCAGCGGCCCCAGTGTCCGTCCCAGCCGCGCGAACCCGCCGATATAGCCAAACAGATAATCGCGCAGCGGCCGCCGGTGGCTCTGGTGGTAGTGATGCAGGTACTCGTATTTGATCTTCGCCATGTCCACGCCGGATGGGCACTCCGCCTTGCAGCCCTTGCACTCCAGGCACAGGTCAAGCGCGTCGTGCACCGCTTCGTCCGCCAGTTCCGCCGTCGGGAACCGCCCCGAGAGCATCCCCCGCAGCAGGTTCGCCCGCCCGCGCGTGCTGTGTTCTTCCTCCCGCGTCGCCTGAAACGACGGGCACATAACCCCGCCGTCCTTGCGGCACACGCCCGCGCCGTTGCACATCTCGATCGCCCCCAGCAGGCTCTCCTGGTTGCTGAAATCCAGGAGCGGCTGCCAAGCTTCGGCGCGGTAGTCCGGCCCGTAGCGCAGGTTCTCATGCATCTTCTGGCTGTTGATCACCTTGCCGGGGTTGAGCAGCCCGTGCGGGTCGGCCGCGCGCTTGATGTGTTCGACGGCCGCGGTCAGTTTCTCGCCATAACCCCTCGCCAGCCATTCGGCGTGCGAGAGGCCGTCGCCGTGTTCGCCGCTCAACGCGCCGCCCAGCCCCAGCGTCAACTCCACCACCGCCGCGCTGATAGCCCGCATCTGCGCTACGCCCTGTTCGGTCTTGAGATTGATGAGCGGGCGCACGTGCAGGCAGCCCGCCGAGGCGTGCGCATAGAAGTCCCCGCTTGTGCTGTGCTCGGCTAGAATGCGCTCGAACCCGCGCACGAACTCCGCCAGCCGCTCCACCGGCACCGCCATGTCCTCCACGAACGGCAGCGGCTTGGCGTCGCCCTTCACCGACATCAGCAGCCCCAGTCCCACCTTGCGCACCGCCCACACTTCGGCCTGCTGGGTGGTGGTTTCGGCGATCACAACGTCCGTTCGCAGCGCCCGCGTCTGCTCCAGCAGGCGCTGCGGGTCGTCTCCGGCGAATTCAACCACCAGGATAGCGGCCGGGTCGCCGCGCACGAAACCCAGCCGCGCCGCGTAGGCCGGCACCGCCCGCGCCCGGTTGATAAGGGCGCGCGGGATCAGTTCAACTGCCGAAGGAGCAAGCGCCAGCAGCCCGGGCGTGGCCTCGCAGGCCGCCACGATGCTGTCGTAGGCCAGCACGCCCAGGCACGTGTGTTTGGGCCTTCGGGCCAGATGCACCTGCGCCCGGCGGAAGACGGCCAGCGTACCTTCTGAACCGGCCATCAACTGCGCAAGGTTGATTCCATCGTCCGGGACAGGCGGGTAAGCCGGGCCAAGCCCGTTCTCCTCCCAGCGCGGCGGCGCGCTGGCCGACCAGCCCAGTAGATAGTTGAGCGCATAGCCGGAAGCGCGCCTCCAGGTCTTCGGCCAGCGCGCCCGGATCTCCTCGGCGTATCGCCGCCGTACGTCCAGGCTGGCCCGGTAAAGCGCCGCCAGGCTGCCCTCGCCCGCCGCCAGGCGTTCGGCCTCCCCAATGGACTGCGCCTCCAGCCGGGCAGTGCGGCCGTCTGCCAGGATTACATCCAGCGCCAGGACGTTGTCGCTGGTCATCCCGTAAAGGATCGAGTGCGCGCCGGTGGAATTATTGCCGATCATGCCGCCGAACGTCGCCCGGTCTGCGGAGGCCGGGTCGGGGCCGAACTGCAAGCCGTATTTGCCAGCCTCGGCATTGAAAGCATTGAGAACAACCCCCGGCTCGACAGTGGCTGTATGCGCCTCAGGGTCAATGGCGAGAATGCGGTTCAGGTGACGCGTACAGTCGATGACCAGCGCCGTGCCGATGGTCTGCCCTGCCAGGCTGGAGCCGGAGCCGCGCGGCAGCAGCGGAACTCCGTGCCGGGCAGCAATCTCAACGATAGCGGTCAGCTCCTCGGTATCCCGCGGGAAGACCACGCCCAGCGGAAGGATCTGGTAGATACTGCCGTCGGTGCTGTACAGCATGCGGCTGGCCGGGTCGGTGCGCACTTCGCCCCGGATGGCCCGCCGCAGGTCATGCGTCACTTCCTGGAGGTGCTCAGACCGCATCGTCGTTTCCGTGAATAGTGTAATTGGCCCTGAGAGTTTTGAATTCCGCCGGAGAAGAACAGCGGCCAACTATTAAAAATAGTCCTGAGGCCCCCCAGGGGCGAACAAGCCGCATAGTGAAGCACTCCTTGTAAAGAAACTTCTGGCGGACTACTTAAAAAGCCTTGCGGCTCAGATGCAACCCGCAAGGCTTCCCTGAGTCGAGGCGCTTCCGCCTACAACGCCCGCGCCAGCAGCAGGCCGAACAAGCCAACCACCACGCCCAGGTGCAGCAGGAGGTCGCTTTCGGCCAGGAAGCCCATGCCGGGAAGCAGATTCAGGATAAGATTAGCCAGCACCAGCACGATACCCAGCAATGGCAACAATCCCTTGCGGTGCGCCAGGTATTCAGACATTACATCCAGCAAACGCGAGAGGCCTTGCATCATTCCTCCTCCTCGGCTTCCAGGGCCAGAGGCATCCGGTTGGCATCGAACGGCGCAAAGCGCGCCAGCAGGCGGCCGGGCAGACGCCCTTCCATCCGCACGCCCCGGCGGGTATGCTCCACCTTCTCGACCTGGCCGTATTCATGGAACAGGGCGATGAGCGCGCCCTCCTGGAACGGCAGGTGTACGGAGACCGGCGTGAAGGCTTCGTACAGTTTGCGATGCACGGCTGCCAGCAATCCGTCCATGCCCGCGCCCGTCAGCGCCGAGGCCGGGATGGCATCCGGGTAATCGCTTTGCGCCTGGGCCTGCTCGTCCGGATTCTCGAACCGGTCGATCTTGTTCAACACGGTCAATATCGGGATGTGCTCGGCGTCCAGGTCTGCCAGCGTTTCCAGCACGGCCTCGGATTGGGCCAGCGCGCTCGGGTGGGTAGAGTCGATGACGTGCAGCAGCAATTCAGCTTCGGCGATCTCTTCCAGCGTGGCCCGAAAGGCCGCCACCAGCGCCGTGGGCAGTTTCTGGATGAACCCGACCGTATCAGTGAACAGGGCCACGCGCCCGCCGGTCAATTCCACGCGGCGGGTGGTAGGGTCGAGGGTGGCGAAAAGCTGGTCGGCGGTATGCACGTCCGCGCCGGCGATACGGTTGAGCAGAGTGGATTTACCGGCGTTCGTATAGCCTACCAACGCCACCACCGGGATGCGCGCGCGTTTGCGTTTCTCGCGGTAGCGCCCGCGATGAGCGCGTACTTTTTCAAGTTCGCCTTTCAACTGGTCGATTCGGCGGCGGATGTCGCGGCGATCCACTTCCAGCTGCTTTTCACCCGGGCCGCGCAGACCCACACCGCCATTGCCGGTGCGCCCGCCGCCTCCGCCGGCCTGGCGGGCCAGGTGCGTCCAGGCGCGCGTCAGTCGCGGCAGGCGGTATTCGTACTGCGCCAACTCCACCTGCAGCGAGCCTTCGTGCGTGCTGGCATGCTGGGCGAAGATATCCAGGATGAGCGCGGTGCGGTCTAGCACGCGCACCTTATCGGTGAACACTTCCTCAAGTTCACGTTGATAGCGCGGCGAAAGCTCGTCATCGAAGACCAGCACCTCGGCGCGGGTCTCCTCCACCAGAGCCTGCACCTCTTCCAGTTTGCCCTTGCCGATCAGCGTCTTGGGGTTCCGGCTTTGCAGGCGCTGGGTGGCTTCACCCACCACGTTCAGCCCGGCGGTGGCGGACAACAGCGCCAGCTCATCCAGGCTTTCCTCCAGCGGCAGCAGGCCCTCTTCCCCGCGGATCTCGACCCCCACGAGGAAGGCGCGCTCGCGCGGCAGTGTGGTCGGCAGTGCATTTTTCTTAGGCATTCGCTTTTCCGTTCATCCATTCACCGATGCGCGCCACCCCTTCTGCGATGCGCTCGGTGGCCGTAACCAGCGAGAGGCGCATGTAGCCTTCGCCATACTGGCCGAACACCACTCCCGGCGTGAGGCTGACGCCGGTTTCCTCAAGCAGGCGGGCGCAGAATTTTGTGCTGTTTGTGCTTTCCGGAAGCCGGATCCACAGATAGAGGGCGGCCCGGGGGGTGGCAACTTGGAAACCCGCCGCCCGCAACCCTTCCAGGGCGATATCCCGCCGCGCCTGGTACACCTGGTTGCGCTCCTCGACCCATTCCTGATCTCCCTGAAGCGCCGCGACCCCCGCGCTCATGATCGGCCCAAAGATGGCCGAATCCTGAAGGCTCTTGTAATGCTCAATATACCTCAGAACCTCGCGGTTCCCTAAGGCCATGCCCATCCGCCAACCGGCCATGTTGTAGATCTTGGAAAACGAATTGAACTCCACGGCGACATCTTTGGCGCCCGGCACTTGCAGGATGCTGGGCGCGCGGTAGCCGTCGAAGGCCACGTCGGCGTAGGGCGCGTCATGGGCGACTACGATGTCGTACTGCCGGGCGAAATCGATCACCCGCTCGAAGAAACCCATCTCGGCGGCCGCGCCGGTGGGGTTGTTGGGGTAGTTCAGGAACATCAACCGGGCGCGCCGGGCCATGTCCGCCGGAATCGCCTCCAGGTCCACCAGGAAACCATTCTCGGCCAGTAGCGGCATCGGCACGATCTGGCCGCCCGCCACCTGCGCCCCGGCGGCGTAGACGCCATAACCGGGGTCCGGCACCAGCACGACATCTCCCCGGTTCACCAGCACCTGGGAAATGATGAACAGCCCTTCCTTGGAGCCTATCAGGTCGATGACCTCACGGGTCGGGTCAAGCTCCACGCCGAATCGCCGTGAATAGAAGGCCGCCACCGCTTGGCGGAACTTCTGCACGCCGCTGCCCAGCGTGTAGCCGTGCACATCCGGCTTCTGCGCTTCCGCGATCAGGGCCGCGATAATGGACGGTTCCGGCGGCAGGTCCGGCGAGCCCATGTCCAGCCGGATGACATCCACGCCATTCTCACGCAACTGGCTGATCTTCTTGCCCAGTTCGGAGAAAAAATACGGCGTGGAGCCGGAGATTCGGTCGGCAGGCTGCATACGGTCAGTTCTCCATTGTCGCCGGGGATACGGGCGTCAGATTTCGGTGGTATCGTGGACCGGCTGGAACAGCCGGGCGGCCTTGGCATCCGGCGGCTCGCCGCGCAGCGGCAGCAGCACATGGAAGATCGAACCCGGCAGGGCTGCCTCATCATAACCATCCGATTCAACCCAGATCGTGCCGCCGTGAGCTTCCAGGATGCCCTTGGTGATCGGCAGGCCCAGGCCCGGGCCGCCGCCTTTGAATTTGGTCTTGCCGCTGGAATGAGTGGCCACCGCGCCCAGACGGCCAAACTTTCGGAAAATGACGCTCTGGTCTTCCTGATCGATACCGATGCCGGTATCTGCCACGGTGACTTCGATAAAGCCCGGCAGTTTACGCCCGCCGATCTCTATCCGTCCGCCATCCGGAGTGTACTTGATGGCGTTCGTCAGCACGTTGCGCAGCGCCTGATGGATGCGCTCGGTATCGGCGTACGTCATCTCCTGCCAGCCGTCGAAGGGCGTAATTGTGAATTCCTGGCTCCGCTCTGCTGCCAGGGGTGTCAATTCCTCCACCAGTAGTTCGACCACGCGGTTCACCCAGGTAGGCTGGAAGGAAAGCATGAGCAGATCGTTATCGATCAGCGAAACGTCGATCATGTCGTTGATGATCTCGCCCAGGCGCCGCGTGCCATTGTCCACGCCGCGCAGCATCAGCACCAGCGGCGAGGTCTCCTCTTCTTTCTTGATCTGTTCGCGCAGCATGGCGGCGTAACCCTCAATCAGGGTCAGCGGTGTCTTGAGCTCGTGCGCCGCCACGGAGATGAAGTCGGACTTGCTGCGGTCCAACCGCTCCAATTCATCCTTGACGTTCACCAGCTTGGCCGTCACGTAACTGACGCGCACGGCGATCTCCTGGCGGGCGATCTCGGTGTAGGAATAGGTGAAGATCGGCATCAACGCTTCGATGAGTTCGTTGGTTTCCTCAGGCGAGAGATTCTGGCGCGCCACCGCCAGGGTTTCTGTAACCAGCGCGCCCATCACCGGCGAGAGCGAAAGGTCGTCCTGCAGAAGTTCATCCTCGGTGCGCAGCGAGGCCCACTCCACCAGAATCGGTTTTAGCCAGCCGGGGTCCCCGGTGGCAATCGCCTGGAGCAACAGGTCGTAGAACCGGCTCAGGGTATGGTCGAGCGCCTCGCGGCCCTCCTCGCCCCGCAACAGACTATGCGAGGCGCGCTTGAGCCAGGGTTCTCGAATCTGCTTCAACAACTCGCTGACGCGCATGCTACGCCTATTTTACGCCAGAACGCCTGCCCTTACGGCAGGATTCGTGCCAGGTTCATTCCCCCAGGAGCCATGCCAGCAGGGTCGCCCCCACGGCCTCGAGACTCTCCGCCGACACCTTCTCAGCCGTATCCGCCGTCGTATGCCAGTAGGGATAGTCGAAGTCGATGATATCGACAGCCGGAATGCCCGCCTGCACGAACGGCGTATGGTCATCCAGCATGCTGAATTTGGGCTCGGGGATGAACTGGGTGTAACCAAGCCGGGCAGCCATCGCCCAGATCTGTTCTGTCAAGATCGGGTCGGAATTGCGCTCCTGGTAGAGCTGCAAGTCTGCGTCGCCAACCATATCCACGATGACCGCCGCGCTTGGACGGCCCGCCAACGCATCCACGAACGCCCGTGAGCCCAGGATCCAGTCCCAGCCGGGGATGCGCCCGTTGTCTTCGGCGTCGAAGAAGGCCAGCCAGATTTCCTTGCCCGGGTCTTTGGGCAGCACGCGTGCCAGTTCCAGCAGCACCGCCACGCCGGAGGCGCCATCGTTGGCCCCCAGCACCGGCTCGGCCCGGCGCGCCGGGTCCGGATCTTCGTCGGCCAGCAGGCGCGTATCGTAGTGCGCCCCCAGGATGATCCATTCGGGGCCTGCGCCGCGCCTGGCGATCACGTTCTTCACCGTCTGGCCCTCTATGGACAACTCCTGGATCTCGGCTTCCCAACCGGCAGCGCCCAGGCTCTCCACCAGCCAGGCGATGGTCTGCGCATGCGCCGGGCTCCCGCTTGGGCGCGGCCCGAATTCGGTCTGCGTCAGCACGTCCGCATAGGCCCGTTCGCCATCAAACCGGCTGCCAAACTCGCGACCCGCGCCCGTTGCCGCCTCCCGGGCCAGATACACAGCCGCTGCCACAAGCAGCAGAATGACTGCCGCGCCGATCCCGATGCGGAATGAGGTTGGGGAACGCATCAAGCCGGAGCGACAAAGCCCGCCAGGCAGCCATCCAGGTCGGCCATGGCCCGCGCCGCATAGGCTGCCGCGCGTTCGCGCTTGCCCCGTATCTTCCTGCCGCCCAGTTCCGGCAGGATGCCGAAGTTGGCCTTCATCGGCTGGAAGTCGGCCGCGCTCGCCTCGGTGATGTAACGGCACAACGCACCCAGCATGGTGGTGGGCGGCAACGCCAGCAGCGGTTCCCCGGCCAGTAGCCGGGCAGCGTTCAGGCCGGCGAGCAGCCCGCTGGCGATATTGCCGACGTACCCCTCGATGCCGGTGATCTGCCCGGCAAAGAACAGATCGTCCCGGTCATGCCATTGCAGCGTAGGGCGCAGCAAACGCGGCGAGAAAATGAACGTGTTGCGATGCATTTGCCCATAACGCAGGAATTCCGCCCCTTCGAGCCCCGGGATCATGCGCAGCACCCGCCTTTGCTCCGGGAAAGTGAGGTTGGTCTGGAACCCCACCAGGTTGTACATCGTCCCGGCCAGGTCATCCTGACGCAATTGGACTACGGCATGCGGCCGCCGGCCGCTGCGCGGGTCTGCCAGCCCCACCGGGCGCAGCGGCCCAAAGGCCAGCGCCTCCGCGCCGCGCTGGGCGATGATTTCCACCGGCAGGCAGCCTTCAAAGAAGGTATGCGCCCCGGCCTTCACGCCTTCGGTCTCCAAGACCCGCTCGAATTCCTTGAGCGGGATGCGTTCGGCGGCCTTCAGCGCCGTCACAAACGCGCCATACTCTGCCTCATTCATCGGGCAATTGATGTAGTCGCCTTCGTCCTGGTCGCCGCGTTCGTAACGTGAAGCCCGGAATGCAACGTTCATGTCGATCGAGTCGCGGCTGACGATTGGCGCTATGGCATCGAAAAAATAGAGTTGGTTTTCGCCGCTCAGGGCGCGAATGGCTTCCGAAAGACCGTGGCTGGTGAGCGGCCCAGAAGCCACGATGGCCGGCCGGTCGGGGATTAGCGTCATCTCCTGGCGAATGACGCTGATGTTTGGGTGTTCGCTGACCGCCTTTGAGACGCGTTGGGCAAACGCCGCCCGGTCCACGGCCAGCGCCCCGCCTGCCGGAACGGCCGTATCTTCTGCCAATTGCAGCAGCAGGCTGCCCATGCGGCGAATTTCGTTCTTCAGCAGTCCGCCGGCCCGGTCCGGCAGGTTCGAGCCCAGCGAGTTGGAACACACCAGTTCCGCCAGATGCTCGGTCTGGTGCGCGCCCGTCTGAACGGCCGGCCGCATTTCATAGAGATGCACCCGCAGCCCGCGCTGGGCGGATTGCCAGGCCGCCTCGCTGCCTGCCAATCCGCCGCCAATGACGATCAGGTCGGCGTCTTTTTTCATTGTCTGCATGTTCAGGAATTGCACCCAACCCGGCTGTTGCATATTCTGCGCCGATGGCACGAATCTTGCAACAAGGAGGTTCAACCACTATAATCAAGGATGAGGCGAAATGGTAACACAATCCCATATCCATTACCAGAGGCTGAGCCAGCGCCCGGTCGTAACCGCGCATCTGGCCCAGACCATGTCCCTGTTGGAGCTAAACCGCCGCGAACTGCTGGAGAAGATACACAGCGAGTTGGCGGAAAACCCCGCCCTGGAACTGGTCGAGGAATGGCGCTGTCCCACCTGTGGCCGGGTACTCAAGGGCCAGCGCGCCTGCCCGGCCTGCTCCTTCGCCGGCGGTGCCTCTCCGGAAGAACCGGTTGTGTTCGTCTCCCAGGCCGCGGATTTCTCCCCGGCCAGCCCCTATCGGGAAGACGACACGCCCGTCGAGGATTTTTCCGCCGCCACAGAAGACCTGCCCACCTACGTCTTGCGCCAGATCGCCGCTGAACTGCGCCCGGCCGACCTGCCCGTCGCCGCCATGCTCCTCACCAGCCTGGATGAGGACGGCCTGTTGACCATCCCGCTGGTGGAGGTGGCCGCCTATCTGCACGTGCCCATGAGCCAGGTGGAGAATGTGCAGCGCCGCATCATGGCCTGTGACCCGCTGGGCGTTGGCTCTTCGAGTCATCAGCAGGCCCTGTTGGTTCAATTGGAGGCTCTCAACGAGCAGAAACCGGTTGACCCGTTGGCCTTTCAGGCGGTCACCGGATCGCTCGATCTCCTGGCCCGTAACCATGCCGATCAGATGGCGCGCCGGCTGGGCATTCCCCTCGCCCGGGCGCGCCGCCTGATTGATTTCATCAGCGACAATCTCAACCCCAACCCGGCCAGCGCCTACTGGGGCAGCGCCCGCCATAACCCCAGCAACACTGTTCAGCGCTACAGCCAGCCGGATGTGGTCATCTCCTGCCACGACCAGGGCGGTGAGCCGCGCCTGCAAGTCGAGATCGTCTGGCCGCTGCGCGGCACCCTGCGGGTCAACCCGGAGATCCTGGCGGCCGCCCGCAATGCTCCGCCGGATAAAGCCGACGACTGGCACGCGGTGGTGGAGCGCGCCAACCTGCTGGTCAAATGCCTGAGCCAGCGCAATCACACGCTGGTTCGGCTCATGCAGGAACTGGCCGTCCGCCAGCGCGACTTCATCCTGCACGGCGCGGCGCAGATGCACCCTCTTACCCGCGCGGCCCTCGCCCAGAAACTGGACGTTCACGAATCGACCATTTCCCGCGCCGTGGCCGGCAAGGCCGCTCAATTGCCGAACGGCCAGATTGTGCCTCTCTCCAAGTTCTTTGACCGCAGCCTGAACGTCCGCACCGTCTTGAGAGCCATCATCGCCGCGGAACACAAACCCTTGAGCGATACCCGGCTGGCCGTTCTGCTCGCCGAACAGGGCTTCAAGGTCGCACGCCGCACGGTGGCGAAATATCGCGCCATGGAAGGCATCCTCCCCGCCCATCTTCGAGGGAAAGGCCAATGACGGCTGGAGGCTTGCCCGGCATCGGCGCTCTGTTCCGGCGGGCTCCCGGCCGCGCCGAACTGGGCGGCTTGCTGGAACTCCTGACCGATGCGGCCCTGCTGGTGGATCTGCGCGCCATGCATATCGACCTCCCTAACACCGCCCTCCTGCAGCTGACGGGCTGCAGCCGCGCCGATCTGGCCCAACGCCCATTGACCGATCTCCTGCCGGAACTCACCCCGGCGGTATTGCTCCAGGGGTTGCGTGCCCGCGCCCTCACATGGCGCACGCCGCTCAAGACCCGCAGCGGCCGAACCCTGCGGGTTCAGGCGGTGTTGCACGTCCTCAATGCTGAGGCTGGCTATGCAGTCTTCCTGCTGGACCAGAAACAAGGCCCGGCGAAAGAAGACGGGGGTATGCTCGCCCAGCGGTTCCAGGCCTTGCCGCTGTTGGCGCGTACATTACTGCTGCCCGCGCCCGAAGAGATCGTACGCCATTGCCTTCAGGCCGGGCAGCTATTCACCGGCGCAACCTCTCTGGCCTATTACCAGATCGATCTGCAGCGCCAATACCTGTGCCGCAAAGAAACCTGGGGACTGGACGCGCCATTCCCGTCCAAACTCCCGGTAAACGAAGTAGGCCTGTTGCGCCTCCCCACGATTTGGACGCCCGGCGCGCGCCCGCTTTCGGCTCTGCACACAGCCGCCCTGTCCGGCGAGATCAGCTACGTGGCCTCCATTCCGGTGGATTCGCAGTCTCCGTTTGAAGCCCTGCTGGTGCTCGCCGACCAGATCAACGACCCGCCCGAGCACCTCGAAGCCATGCTGGAGACGCTGGCGGCCATTCTCCAGGCCGCGGCCAGCCATGCCGGTTCCCTGGAAGCGGTTGAGCAGAAACTGTTGCGGCAATCACAGACCATGAGCGCCAGCGAATCGATACAGGATGTCGTCAACGATGGCCTGATTTTCGTCAGCCCCAGCCTGAAAGTGACCGACCTTAATGCCAAAGCTGAGTCGCTTCTTGGCTATACGCAAGACGAAGTCTATGGCTTCCCGCTTCAGGATATCCTCATCTCCTCCGCGCCGCTCGATGCCGCTCTCCAGGCCCTGCTGGCGCATCCGGCGCCAATTGACCTGGGCAACCTGCGCCTGACCCGCCGCGACGGTCAATCCCTCCTCGCCCATCTTCGCTTGAAGCCCTATATGGACCACGCCACCCTCCTGCGGTTGGCGGTCGTCATCACCGACCTCAGCCAGATCGAGCAGTCCGACCTGCGCGCCCAGCAGCTTGAGCAGCAGGCGCAGCTGGGCGAATTGACCGCCATCCTGGCCCACGAGATTCGCAACCCCATCAACAACATCAGCGCCGCCCTCCAGGTGATGGCCATGGGCCTTGAACCCGCTGACCCCGCTCTGGATCAGATTCGGGCCATGCAGGAGGATTGCGAACGGCTCGAACAATTGATGCGCTCGGTGTTGTCGTTCGCCCATGCCCGTAATTATCAAATGACTCCCCTCGACTTGGGCGGGTTTCTGCACAGTGTGGCCGGCCGCTGGGAGGCGCGCGCCGCCAGCCTGGGCGTAGAGCTGCTCCTGCAATTGCCCGAAACGCCGATCTCGATTCACGTCGACCGGGTGGCCTTTGAGCAGGTGTTCGCCAACCTCATCGGCAACGCGCTCGAGGCCATCCCCGAAGGCGGTGGGGTCATCGGCATCCGCGCCGCCCGCAGTCAGGAAAGCGGTGAGGGCCATCTGGTGCAAATTGACCTCTCCGACACCGGTCCGGGCATCCCCGATGAGATGCTCGACCGCGTCTTTGACCCCTTCTTCACCACCAAAAGCCGGGGCACCGGCCTGGGGCTGGCCATTACCCAGCGCATCATCAATGCCCATAACGGGCAGGTCTCGATTAAGACCTTCGCCGGCGGCACGCTGTTCAAGATCAAACTCCCCATCCGGCCGGAGCCGCCCCCCGCCATGTAGGCGACGAGGCGTCAGGGCCAGACCAGAAAGAGGCGAAATCATGAGTCTGACCGTATTGATCGTAGACGACGAAAAGAACTTCCGCGCAAGCATCGTCAAGTTCCTGGAGAAACAGGCTTACATGCCCCTGGAAGCCGGTACCCTTGCCGAGGCGCGGGCAGTCCTCAACGCCGGCCAGGCGGATATCGTCTTGCTGGATGCCCGCCTGCCGGACGGCCACGGCCCCAGCCTGCTCGAGGAGACCGCCCACCTGCTTGACCGCCCGCCGATTATCCTCATCACCGGCCACGGCGACATTCAAATGGCGGTCGAGGCGATGGACAACGGCGCGCACTATTTCTTCAGCAAGCCCATCGATCTGGCGAAACTGGGCGGCGCGCTGGATCGCGCCGGCGAAATGGTGCGCATGCGCCGGGAACTCCACCACTTACGCGCCAGTCAATTCAGCGAGCACAACTTCATCCTGGGCGACAGCCCGGAAATGGAAAAGGTGTTCCACCAGGCCGAACGCGCTGCCAAAATGTCCGTTTCGGTGCTCATCACCGGCGCGACCGGCACGGGCAAAGAAGTGCTTGCCAGCGCCATCCACCGCATGGGCCCCCGGCGGGACGGCGCGTTCGTTGCCATCAACTGCGCCGCCATCCAGAGCACCGTTCTGGAAGCCGAATTGTTCGGCTACGAACGCGGCGCGTTTACCGGCGCCGACCAGCGCAAGGCCGGGTTGTTCGAAATCGCCGATGGCGGGGTCTTATTCCTCGATGAGATCTCCTCGATGCCGCTGGACATGCAGGCCAAGCTGCTACGCGCCCTGGAGGAACGAAACTTCCGCCGGATGGGTGGCACCCAGGAGATTAATGTGGATGTGCAGGTGCTGGCTGCCAGCAACCGCGACCTGAAGCGCATGATGACGGAGGGCGCGTTCCGCGACGACCTGTACTTCCGCCTCAAAGTGGTCGACCTGCACCTGCCCCGGCTCGCAGAGCGCAAACAAGACATCCCTGATTTGGTGGGCTTCTTCCTCAAGGAGATGAACCCCCGCATGGGATTGAACGTCGCCGGCATCACCCCGCGCGCCATGGAGCGGCTGATGCTGCACGACTGGCCGGGCAACATCCGCGAACTGCGCAACGTGATCGAACATGCCATGCTCTTCTGCGACGATTCGGAGTTGGATATTGCCCACTTGCCCGGCGAACTCTCAGGCCCCCAACCGGCGGCTTTGTAAGTAGGTAGAGTTGCTGAAGGGCTTATAATAGCGGCAGCAGCTGGGCCGCCGCCATGGCGGTGCTTGGCATAAAGCACAGGAGCAAAACATGCGCATCTTGGGTCTGGGTCTCCCGGAACTGTTGATCATCCTGCTCATCATCTTGCTGATCTTCGGCGTCGGCCGCATCAGCAAGATCGCCGGCGAGTTGGGCTCGGGGATTCGTGCCTTTCGCGATGGTCTCAAGGCCGATGAAACGGCAGGAACCGGCGAGTCCGAGGATGAGGACGTGAACGCCGAAAGTTGATCTCTCCGGCGTCGCCTCATCGGGATTCGGCAATTACCGTCGTTGCAACTCAGGCCAGTTTCGGCGAAGACCCGGGCGGTTCGGCTTGACAGCCGAACCGCCCTCTCTATACTTGAACTAGACGTGCCGGCGTCGCCCACCCCAGGCGCGGCCGGTAGCATGCGCTAAGACAAAGCCCGCCTTGTCCGCAAGCCATATGCGATTGCCGTTCCAACCCCCACCGTTCGACGATCCCGCCACCGACCGATTGGCGCGCAGTCTGCATTTCATCCTTTTGGCCGGCATGGCCGCCTCCTTCTTCTACCTGGTCGTTCTGCTGCTGGCCCCAACCAGCGGCTCGAAGCTTTACCCGCTCATCTCCATCTTCGCCCACCTTCTCCTCCTGCGCCTGCTCAGGACGTCCTGGGTGTCAACGGTTGGCCGGGGCTACGTGGCGCTGGCCTGGCTTACGCTGGCCTACGGCACCTTCCAGGATGGCGGCATCGTCAGCCCGAGCTTTTTCGGCTTTATCTCCGTTATCCTGATCAGCGGGCTGCTGTTCAACCTGCGGGTCAGCCTGGCGCTGGCAGGGCTTACCGCCCTGGTAGGCCTGGGGACATATACATTGGAGAGCCAGGGGCGCTTGCCGCCTAATCCATACGCCGCCGATAGTCCTGAGGTTCTGATCGTCCTGATTCTCAACCTCTTCATTGCCGCGGTCGTCATCTCGCTCGCCACACGCCAGCTCCGCATCGCCCTGGATGAAACCCGCACCAGCCACATGGCCGCCCGCGAACGGGCAGTCGGCCTAGCCGCGGCCGCGGATGTGGGCCGGGCGGCGGCCTCATTCCACAGCCTGGATGAACTCCTCCCAACCGTCACCAAACTGATCAGCGAACGCTTTGGCTTCTATCACGTCTGTATCTACCTGCTTGACGACTCGAAAGACCGCATCGTCCTGCGGGCGGCCCACGGCCCGGCCGGTCGGCAAATGCTCGCTGGCGGCCATGCGTACAGGGTGGGCGACCATGGCATCATCAGCCAGGTAGCCGTGAGCGCCAAAGCCTACGTGGCCATGGATACTCAGACCGACCCACTGTATCGGCCAAACCCGCTCCTGCCAAACACCCGCTCGGAAATTGGTTTGCCGCTCCAGGCAGGCGACACCCAATACGGTGTGCTGGACGTGCAAAGTACGCTGCCAAATGCTTTTCAAGAGGAGGCCATCACCGTACTCTCCGTCCTGGCAGACCAGGTGGCGATCGGCGTGCAGAACGCCTACCTGCTGGACGAAGCCGCCGCCCGCAACCGGCTCCTGGCCTCGCTGGCGCGGGTTGGTAGCGCCCTGGCCAGTATGTTGGACCTTCAAGCGCTGCTGGACACCATTTGCCACGAGAGCATTCAGATCTTTGAAGTCCACTCGGCTTTCGTGTGGCTGGTGGAAGGCAGCGAGGTGGTTGGAGCGGCCGCCCACGGCCAGGGGCGCGCCGATTTTCTCAATCTGCGCCTGCCCCTTGACGACCCCCGCACCCTGGGCCCGCGCGTCATCCGCGAAGGGCGTCCCATCATCGTCAATGACGCCCAGTCGTCCGACCAGGTCAACCCCGAACTGATTCGCGTCTTTGGCGCCGAGGCGATTCTCGGCGTACCACTGAGCCGCGGTCAGCACTCAATCGGGGCGGTGATGCTGCTGGACCAGACTCACAAACGCCGCTTCGACCAGGCGGATGTCGATGCGGCGGTGCTGTTCGCCAGCCAGATTTCCACCGCCATCGAAAACGCCCGTCTTTTCCAGGCCACCCGCCGCCGGCTGGATGAACTCACTGTGCTGCACGGCATCTCCCTCGCCGGCCTGGAAGCCGTGGACGAAGACGAACTCATCCGGCGGACGACCACCCTGATCGGGGGGTCGCTCTATCCAAACAACTTCGGCCTGCTGCTGTTCGATGCGGATCGCCAAGCGCTCATGCACCACCCCTCATACTGGGAAGGCGAACACAGGAGTCCGCCCATCCCGCCTCTCAGGCAGGGCATCTGCTGGGAAGTGGCCCGCACCGGGAAGTCGCTGCGCCTTGGCAATGTGCGCCAGTTCCCGGACTATGTCGAGGTGGACCCGCTGACCAATTCCGAATTGTGTGTGCCTTTGTGGGTGGGCGGGCAGATTCTGGGCGTCATCAATACCGAGAACCACCGCCCCAGCGCCTTCAGTGAAGATGACGAGCGCCTGCTGCTCACGGTCGCAGCCCAGTTAGGTACGGTGCTGGACAAACTGCGCCTGACCAAGGAAGAAGAACGCCGTTCGGCGGAGCTGCGCGGCCTGTATGAGATCGCCGAAGCCTTCAAGACCATGACGAACGTCGAGGAAACCTATGGCTCGCTGGCCGAACGCCTGGCAAACCTGATCGGGGCCGGAGTGTGTATCGTCGCCCTCCACGATCCGATCACCGGATATCTCGTCGCCCAGCAGCCGGGCCACGGAGTGAACAACGAGGTGCTGGCAAAGGCCCGCTATCCCGCAGCCGATGCCGGCCAGATCTGGAATTTCCGGCGTCAGGGCGTGTTCCGCGCCAATGAATTGAGGGATATCCCCGAGTTGTTCGCGGGGTTGGTACGCACGCTGGATGTAAGAAACGTCCTCGTCGCGCCGATGCTGCGCGAAGAGCGCTTTCTGGGCGCGGTGTTCGCCCTCAACAAGCCCGGCGGCTTTACCGATGACGACAGCCGCCTGCTGAGCGTATTCGCCAGCCAGGCCGGGGCCGTCATCGAGAACACGCGCCTGTATGCCGACGCCCAGGAGCGCGCCCGCGACCTGGCCAAGTCCCTCACCAAGCAGGAGGAACTCGACCGGCTCAAGAGCGAATTTGTGCAAAATGTCTCGCACGAACTGCGCACCCCGCTGGCCATCATCAAAGGCTATATCGAGCTGCTCGACTCGGGCGAACTCGGCTCAATGCCCGCCGATTATGCCGAGCCGGTCAGTATCATCCGCCGTCGGGTGGATATGCTCAATAAGATGATCAGCGATCTCACCGCTCTGCTCGAAACCCAGAACGTTGGCTTGCGCACACAAATGGTGGATATCCGCACCCTGGCTGAAGCCCAGCTCGCCGATTTTTCCGTGGTGGCCGAGAAGGCCCGCTTGAACCTCAAGCAACAGATTTCCCCCGACCTGCCGCCGATTTCAGGCGATCCGGAAATGCTGCGCCGCATCTTTGATAACCTGCTGGGCAACGCCCTCAAGTTCACACCGGTGCGCGGCACCATCACCGTTCGGTTGTATCTTCAAGGCGAAGAGATCATCCTCGAAGTGGCTGATACCGGCAGCGGCATCCCGGAGAACGAACAGGCGCGCATTTTCGAGCGCTTCTATCAGGTGGATGGCAGCAGCACCCGCAAGCATGGCGGCACGGGCCTGGGGCTGGCCCTGGTGAAAGAGATCACGGAGAAACATGGCGGGCAGGTCGGCGTGAAGAGCCGGGTAAACATGGGCAGCACCTTCCGGGTCACCCTGCCGGTGGCGCCCGATTCGCACACCCTTCGCCCGGCCTGACCTGCACGATCACGTCTTGAACGTCAGCGGATAGGCGCCGGGGTCTGCCTCGTGCATCAGGTCGTAAGCCGTGTAAAAGATGTCTTCAAGGTTGGGTTTGGAAAAATAGCCTCCGTCCGTGCCGTAGGCCGGCCGGTGGGCCTGGCCGGCGAGCGTGCGCGGTTCTGAATCCAACCAGGTGTAACCGCCCTGCCTCTCCAGGACTTCCTGCATCATGTAGGCGCTGGCGCCGCCCGGCACGTCCTCATCCAGAAACATGATCCGGTTGGTTTTCTTGAGCGATTCGACGATGCGGCCAAAACGGTCGAAGGGCAGCAGCGTCTGCACATCGACGATCTCGGCCCGGATTCCAACTTTCTCAAGCTCATCCGCCGCATCAGTGGCAATCCGCACCAGCGGGCCGTACGTCACAATCGTCAGGTCTGTGCCCGCCCGAACCACTTCCGGGACGCCAAGCGGAACGGTGAAGTCGGCGATGTTATCCGGCAGTTTCTCTTTGAGCCGGTAGCCGTTCAGCACTTCCACGATGATTCCCGGCTCATCGCCCAGCAAAAGGGTGTTGTACATCCCGGCCGCCTGCACCATGTTGCGCGGCACACACACGTGCACGCCCCGCGCCAGATGGATCAGCCCGGCCATCGGCGACCCGGAATGCCAGATGCCCTCCAGACGATGGCCGCGCGTTCGAATGATGACCGGCGCCTTCTGCCCGCCTTTGGTGCGCCAGTGCAGGGTAGCCAGGTCATCGGAGAGGATTTGAATCGCGTATAAAAGATAGTCCAGGTATTGGATTTCGCAGATCGGCCTCAACCCCCGCAGCGCCAGCCCGATGGCCTGCCCCAGGATGGTCGTCTCGCGGATGCCGGTATCCGAGACGCGCAGCTCGCCGTATTTCTCTTGCAGCCCGGCGAAGCCCTGGTTCACGTCGCCGATCTGGCCCACGTCTTCCCCAAAGGCCACCACGCGCTTCTCGCGTTTCAGAATGGCATCGAAGCAGGCCTGCATCACTTCAAACCCGTTCACCGTCGGCGATTTATCTGAATAGGCCGGTTTCACTTCCGCCACGTTCAGGGCCGACTGCCGCGACTGGCTGTAGAGGTGCGAGCTCACCCGGTCACGGTTGAGCGCATCCTGCTTGGCCTTCCAGTCCCAGATGACCCGGATGCCCGGGTTGTTTTCGTCATGCAGGGTCACCACCGCCTGGCGCAGCGCCTCGAAGATATGCATTCGCAGCGGGTTCTCCAGGCCGTTCAGGTGGGCCTTGATCTGTTCCAGTTCGGCGGCATGTTTCGAAGTGGCCGCGATCTCGTCGAGGATATCCGAGAACTCGCCGACTTCCCGGAGGATGGGCTTCTTGTAAGCATCCCAGGCGGCCTGGCGCAGTTCTTCCACATGCGCCCGGTCCTGCTTTTCCAGTTTTGCCAGTTCGTCGCCGGAGGCATAGTCCTGCTCCAGGATCCAGGCCCTGAATCGGGTCACGCAGTCGAATTCTTTTTCCCACTCCAGGCGCTCGGGGCTCTTGTAGCGTTCGTGGCTGCCGGAGGTGGAGTGGCCCTGCGGCTGGGTGACCTCCACCACGTGGATCAACTGGGGCACATGCTCAACACGCGCCGTCTGGGTCGCTTTCTGATACACCGCCAGCAGGGCCGGGTAATCCCATGCCGCCACGCGGTGCAGGTCGTAGCCGCGCCCTCCGTTCTGGCGGCTGAAACCGCTCAGCAGGTCGCTCAGGTCGCGGGTGATCTGGTGCTCATTCGGCACGGAAATACCATAGCCGTCATCCCAGATCGAGAGCACCGCCGGGCCTTGCAGCACGCCGATGGCGTTCACCGCCTCCCAGAACAAGCCTTCAGCGCTCGAGGCATTGCCGATGGTGCCAAAGGCCACTTCCTCACCGTTATGCGAAAACTGCGGGGAATTCTTCAGTTCCGGCAATTCCCGGTACAGCCGCGAGGCATACGTGAGCCCCACCAGGCGCGGCATCTGCGAGCCGGTCGGGGAAAGATCCGCCGAAGTGTTGTGGATCTCCATCAGGTTGCGCCACGAGCCGTCCGGGTTCAGGCTGCGCGTGGCGAAATGGGCGTTCATCTGGCGGCCGGCGCTGGCGGGCTCGTGCTCCAGGTCCATGTGGGCATACAACTGGGCGAAGAATTCTGAGATGTCGTGCTCGCCGACCGCGAACATCAGGGTCTGGTCGCGGTAATAGCCGGAACGGAAGTCCCCCTTGCGGAAAACCTTGGCCATCGCCAGGTTGGCGAGTTCTTTACCATCCCCAAAGATGCCGAATTTGGCCTTGCCGCTGAGCACCTCGCGCCGCCCAATATACGAAGCCTGGCGGCTCTGGTAGGCCAGCCGGTAGTCGGCCAGCGCCTCCTCGCGGGTTATCGTCAACGCGGCAGTCTTGGGTTTCTTCACAGCCATGCGGGTCTCTTCCTCCGCGGTTGAAATGGGTTTTGAGGGTTGGGAATTCGGGCGTAGTGTATCACAATCATTCTCCCCACCCTTCCCGCAATGCCTCGAACTGCGGGAGCAGCGCCCGCGCCGCCTCCAGTTCTTCAGGCGTGTTCGTGTTGACGAAAGTCAGGCCCTCGGAGTCGAAAGCGCTCACCTCATCGGCTTCCAGCAATCGAACGTCCACCGAGCCGTAGAACGAGATCATGCGGCGCTCGCCGGCCGCGATGGCCGCCGCCACCGGCTCCAGGCACGTCTTGCGGTACACCGCCCGGAACGGCTCGGCGTACTCCTCTTCCTGCCAGCGCGGGATGACGGCATCGTGCTGCCCGGCCAGGGCCAGCATGTGCCGCATCAGCGGCAGATGCACGAACGGCATGTCGCATGCCAGCAGGACGACGAATTCCCTCTGCGCATGGAACAGCGCTGTGTGCAGCCCGCCCAGCGCGCCCACCCCCGGCAGCACGTCGGCGTGCACTGGCACGCCGAGGTCCGGGAATTCAGGATTGTTGGAAATAATGAAGATGTCATCCCCCAGCGCGCGTGCTTGCCTCAGCACATAGTCGGCCATCAGGCTGTCGCCGAAGGGGAGCAGCGCCTTGTCCTGCCCCATGCGCTTGCTCGCCCCGCCCGCCTGGATGACCACGCTCACGCCTGCCATGCTGGGATTATAGCCGCAACGCGCAGACATCCGATTTCCTCGCAGAAACCGGATGTCTTGATGTCGTAAGAGATTTGTTCTTCACTCGCTACGGCTGGAACATCCCCTCGATACGTATCTCCGTGTGCTCGCCCGTATCAAAGTGAATCAACCCCTTTTGTTCGTAGATTAACTCGCCGCAGGATTCCGCGTCATTGACCAGAGCGAATTCGTATTCGTATCCTTCCAGCCCTTCCATGTTCGCGTGCGGCAGGTCCGGGCAAAGCACTTGGTTGCTGGCGGGGATCGTCTGGCAAGCGCCATTGGCCTTGTTGTTCGAATCCACCGCCCCGAATGGCCGCGTGTTCCAGTAATAGATGTACTCGTCGCCGTCTGCGAGGTCTTCCCCCGTAAAGGTAAACTGCATGAACGTGGTTTCTGACCCTTCATCAAGGTTCTCATACGGGTTCTCGAAGTCCACCCCCGCCACGTAGATCTCCGGCCCGCACGGCCGCGGCTGCGGCAGCAGGAAATAGATGACCGCCAGCCCGATGAGGCCGAAGATCACCGCCCAGCGGACCGCAAACCGCCGTTGCTTCTTACCTTCCATCATAGTACTCGAGGGGATAGACATCATCCAGGCGGCGGCTCACCACCAGCCGCAGGCCCTGCAAGCCCTCCGAATCCTCCAGGACGTAATCCACGATGTACACCGGCTCGCCATCCAGTTGAGCGGCTGAGACGGTCTGCTCAGCATTCGTGAACTCCGGATAGACTTCCTTCACGTAGTTCTGCGCCACCCCCGCGGCCTCGGCCGAGTACGCCCCGACAAAAGGAGTAAAGGGTTCGACGTAGCGCCCGTACTTCTCCGCCACAAAGCCCATCCCATACACCGCCGCGAACGCCGCAACAGCCCAGACCGCGAACGTGAGCAAAAGACTGCGCCCGGTTACCGGTTCTTCTTCAACGGGCGCAGCGGCGGGGGCCTGCGCCGCCGGCACGACGATCACCTGCGGCTGAGTTTGGTATACCGGCTGGGTCTGGCTGACTGCATCGGCTTTCAACGCGTGCCCACAGTATGGGCAGATGCGCATCTTGTCGGTGACCGTTTCGCCGCAGTTGGTGCAGGCAAGTTCTCTCGATTTGTCAGACATGATTCATCCTTAGATTGGCATTAACCTGAACTTGGGACGCCTAAGGCTTTATAGGCTTGTACGTTGGCTCGTCGCAGGAGTCCCACTCGGGGTAGTAATCCTCCGCAGCGCAGCAGAGATTCTCATCCTTCGAGTATTCGTCGCCCTCATAGCACCCGTTACTGTCGATTCCCGATACCCCGCCAATCTCCTGGCCCGCGTACGCCGCGCCGTAGTCCAGATACAGGCTCCCGTTCGCCACCTGGCAGTCCTCCCCGACCGTGAACAGCGTATAGTTCACCGTGACCGACTGGCTGCTCGCATGCGGCCCGTAGCAGCCCAACCGGTCGGTGTCCACGATGCGGCACGTGTAGTCCTGGCTTGACGTGCTCAGCCTCAGGTAATGCTGCGAACCATCGAAGATACCCTGATTTGATGCGCTCAGGTAGATAAGCAGGTTTGGCTCGCTCAGGCTGCCTGAATACACGGTCAGCCCTGTATAAGGATTCCCGCAACCCCCGACCTCTGCGCCTCCAGAGCTTCCACCGCTGCTTCCTCCGCCCGACGATCCGCCCCCGGAACTCCCACCTGAGGAGCCCCCACCCGATGAACCCCCGCCAGACGAACCTCCGCCGGACGAGCCGCCGGATGAACCTCCTGAAGAACCGCCGCCGGAACTGCTGGAACTGGGGGTTGACGGGATGAGC
The DNA here is from genome assembly GCA_016191875.1 of Chloroflexota bacterium. Classification (GTDB taxonomy): domain Bacteria; phylum Chloroflexota; class Anaerolineae; order Anaerolineales; family UBA11579; genus SCUK01. The sequence continues at coordinate 65,398 of JACPVG010000029.1, read as the reverse complement.
GATGCCTGCAAGCCAGGCGCAAAGGCCAGCACCACAAAGTAGGTACCCTTCTCACAGTTGAGCACATCGGCAAATTTCTCTTCTGCCTTCGTGCAGGTTCGCTTCTGCAAACTCGCCACCGTCTCGCCCTGGCACAGCCATGAGGGTTTGGACTGTTTGGTGAACTGCTGGAAGAAGAACCAACCATCGTCCGCGCTGGACGAAGACCCGGTCAGTCCAATCCCGGCAAGCTCGATCGGTTGGGGTTCCAGGTAAGAATCCTGCCCGCCATAAGGATAAATGATGAAATTCGATGGGATTCCAGACGCCGGCAGCGCGTTCCATATGTTGGCGAAATTCACCACCCCGCTCTGCAAGTTTGTGATCGTGATATTAGAGGGGATGGCATTGGAGGGGATCGCCCCCGCCTTCAGCAGGTCCTTGGCCAGAGTATTCGCCGGAATCGCATTCGACGGGATGGCATTCGAGGGGATGGCGTTCGAGGGGATGGCGTTGGACGGGATCGCATTCGACGGAATCGCATAGGCCTTCATATTGGAAGGAATTGCGTTAGATGGAATCGCATACAGCTTGCCATCCTTCAACTTGATCAATGCTACCTTGAACTCCGCCTTCTGGTCGATCTTCACACAGTTCGGCACCGTATTGGACGAAGCAAACGCGCCCCCGATCGCGCCAGCCACCACGCCAACCACCGCGACGAATGTCTTGACCGGTTTTGAGACCTTCTTGACTACCTTCTTGAACCATCCCATGGGAAAGACTCCTGTCCGTTTCGACTGGCCTGCGGGATCAGCATTTACATACCAGCACTTGGACACGGCTCCCTCGCTCACAACTCCCCCATAGCCAATGCGAGAGGCCAAAATAGTCGCGCCCGTTAATGAGATTATAGGAAACTTGGTAGGTAATGTCAACTTCACTACGCCCCCGATTCTCCCCGGCCCTTCGCCGTTTGTCGATTCTCATATGCGATTTGGGGAGTGTCTAAGTTCAAGGAGGTGTATCGCCGGAGTCCAGGCTTTAGCCGAGGAACAAGCGCACACTTGTGCAAAGAATCGCTCTCAGACCCATCACCTACCCTGCAATAGCCACTCCCGCCATTTGCAATTTGCCATTTGCAATTCGCCTCTATGGTATCCTTGCCCCGTTAACCTTCCCTTGAACTGAGACCTTCATGCCCTCACCTCGCGATACCCAACCCGTGCGCGTTCGCTTTGCCCCCTCGCCCACCGGCCTGCTGCACCTCGGCGGCGCGCGCACCGCCATGTACAACTTCCTCCTCGCCCGCCAGACCGGCGGCCAGTTCATCCTGCGCTTTGAAGACACTGACCAGAAGCGCTACGACCCGGCCGCCGAGCAGGATCTCATCGACGGACTCCACTGGCTCGGCCTTCGGTGGGATGAAGGCCCGGATATCGGTGGGCAGCACGCTCCCTACCGTCAGTCCGAGCGCAAAGACGTTTACAAACCCTTTGCGGCACAATTGCTTGAGAGCGGTCACGCCTTTTATTGCTTCTGCACCCGCGCAGAGCTGGAAGCCAAACGCCAGGAGCAGAAAGCGCGCCGCGAGCAGGCCCGCTACGCCGGGCCATGCCGCGACCTCAGTCCGGAGGCCGCCATCGCCCGCGTCGCCGCCGGCGAAGACCACGTCATCCGTTTTAAGATGCCGAAGGAAGGCAGCATCACCGTCACGGACCGGCTGCGCGGCGATATCACCTTCGAGAACCGCAATCTCGACGATTACGTCATCGTCAAGTCCGACGGACTGCCGGTCTACCACCTGGCCGCCATGGTGGATGATCATCTCATGGGCATTACCCATGTCTTCCGCGGCGAGGAGTGGATTCCCACCTTTCCCCTGCATGTCCACATCTACCGCGCCTTCGGCTGGCAGGAACCCGAATGGGTTCACCTTTCGCTCTTCCTCAAGCCCAGCGGCAAGGGCAAGATGAGCAAGCGCGACACCCAGGCCATGCAGCTGACCGGCCAGACCATTTTCATTAAGGACATGCAGGCGCTCGGCTACCTGCCGGAGGCCGTGCTGAACTGGGTGGCCCTCATGGGCTGGTCATACGACGATTCGACCGAATTCTTCACCCTGGACGACCTCGTCCAGAAATTCAGCCTCGACCGGCTCAACCCCTCCAACGCCGCCATCGACTTCCGCAAATTCGACCACTTCAACGGCCTGCACATCCGCGCCCTGGCCCCGGAGGAACTGGCGCGCCGCATCTTGCCCTTTTTCGAACAGGCCGGCATCCCGGCCAGCCTGGAAGCCCTCACCCGCATCGCCCCGCTCATCCGCGAGCGCATGGTCACGCTCGACGAAGCCCCCGAGTGGACCGCCTTCTTCTTCAAGGACTCGGTCGAGCCGGACCCCGCCAGTCTGGTCGCCAAAGACCTCAACCCGGCCCAGTCGCTGGCCGCATTGCAGCAGGCCGTCGCCCGGCTGGAAGCCCTGCCGGAATGGACGCACGAAGCCATGGAGCCGCCCCTGCGCGCCCTGGTGGAGGAACTCGGCCTCAAAGCCGGCCAGCTCTTCGGCATCCTCCGCAGCGCCATAGCCGCCCAGCCGGTCAGCCCGCCCTTGTTCGAAAGCATGGCAATCCTCGGCCGCGAGGTGTCCCTCGCCCGCCTGCGCCGCGCCCTCGCCCTCCTGGAACAACAGGTAAAATAGACCTCCACTGCCAGTTACCTATTGCCCGTTGCCAATTACCAGTTACCACTGACCAATTACATCTTTTCCCTCCGTGTTCATCTGTGGTAATAAACGGATTGTGAGCCACCCATGACCGACTCCACCGCCCCCAAATCCTTCATCCATGAGATCGTCGAAGAACACAACCGCACCGGCCGCTTTGGCGGGCGCGTCCACACCCGCTTTCCCCCGGAGCCCAACGGCTACCTCCACATCGGCCACGCCAAGAGCATCTGCCTGAACTTCGGCCTCGCCCAACACTACGGCGGGTTGACCAACCTGCGCTTCGACGACACCAACCCCACCAAAGAAGAGCAGGAATACATCGACGCCATCAAGGAAGACGTGCGCTGGCTGGGCTTCGACTGGCACGCCGAACTGTATGCCTCCGATTACTTCGGTCAGTTGTACGAATGGGCGGTCGAACTCATCAGGAAAGGCCTGGCCTATGTGGACGACCTCAGCCCGGACGAGATTCGCGCCTACCGCGGCTCGCTCACCGAACCGGGGCGCAATAGCCCGCACCGCGGCCGCAGCATTTCGGAGAATCTCGACCTGTTCGAACGCATGAAGGCCGGCGAGTTCGACGAGGAGTCGCGCGTCCTGCGCGCCAGGATCGATATGGCCTCGCCGATCATTAACCTGCGCGACCCGGTGATGTACCGCATCCTCAAAGCCAGCCACCCGCGTACCGGCGATGCCTGGTGCATCTACCCCACCTACGATTGGGCTCACGGCCAGAGCGACAGCATCGAAGGCATTACCCATTCCATCTGCACGCTCGAATTCGAGAACCATCGCCCCCTGTACGAATGGTTCATCCAGTCCCTCGGCATCCACGCCCCCCAGCAGATCGAATTCGCCCGGCTTAACCTCAGCCATACGGTCGTGAGCAAACGCAAACTACTCCGCCTGGTTAACGAAGGGCACGTCTCCGGCTGGGACGACCCTCGCATGCCCACCCTCTCCGGCCTGCGGCGGCGCGGCGTGCGCCCGGAGGCCCTGCGGGCCTTCGCCGAACGCATCGGTGTCGCCAAAGCCAACAGCACCATCGACGTTGCGCTCCTTGAACACACGCTGCGCGAAGACCTTGAGGATTCGGCCCCGCGCGCCATGGCCGTTCTCCGGCCGCTCAAAGTCATCCTCGACAATTTCCCGGAGGATAAGGTGGAGTGGTTCGATGTGGACTTCTACCGTCACGCCGAAAACAGGGAGGAACTTCGTCGAGTCCCGTTGACGCGTGAGATCTACATCGAGCAGGATGACTTCATGGAAAACCCGCCGCCCAAATACTTCCGCCTGGCCCCCGGCCAGGAAGTGCGGCTGATGAACGCCTGCCTCGCTGCCTGCACCGGCGTGGAAAAGGATGCTGCCGGCGTTGTGACCGCCGTGCACTGCACCTACGACCCGGCTTCGTTGGGCGGGCAGGCGCCGGATGGCCGCCGTGTGAAAGGTACCATCCACTGGGTATCGGCCCCCCACGCCGTGCCCGCCGAAGTCCGGCTGTACAACCCGTTGTTCGCGGTCGAGAATCCGGAGGAAGCCCCTGAGGGCGAAGACTTCATCGCTAACCTCAACCCGCAGTCGCTCGAGGTCGTCACCGCCCTGCTTGAACCCGCCCTGGCGCAGGTCCGGCCCGGGGACCGTTACCAATTCGTGCGCAGCGGCTACTTCTTTGCCGACCCGCAAGACAGCGCGCCCGGTAAACCCGTCTTCAACCGCATCGTCGGTCTGCGCGACAGTTGGGCGAAGCAGCAGAAGTGAGCTGTATGGCCTTCTCAAAGTCGATTGACAAGAGAATCTCTTTGTGCTGCATTGGCTCAAAACAGCAGGATTTTGGGGGTTTTCATTGGTCAGGAAGGCCGGGAACGTAAATGGCGTAGGGACAGGTTTAAGGATGCGAAGCATCCCAACCTGTCCCTCGCTCGCGACTTTGAGAAAGCCATGAAGTGAGCTGGCGCGCCGCTGGACAGCCCCGCGCCAGCATGATAGAATAACGCCCGTTCCCGCTGCGGGATCGTCTAGTGGTAGGACGTCTGTCTCTGGAACAGAAAGCCCTGGTTCGAATCCAGGTCCCGCGGCCAAAAGCAAAAACCGCCCGTCAGGCGGTTTTTCTATTGACTCAATGAAGCGTGCAGGTTTTCCCACTCCCGCATCGCTTCCGCCAGTTCCACCTCGTGGTACGCGTATTCCTCCCCCAGCCGCCGCACCTCCTGCGGGTCATCGGGCGGCGTTTCCAGCCGCTTGCCGATTGTTTCGATCTGTTCTTCCAGCGCGAGGATGCGTTCCTCCAACGCCGCCACGCGCTGCTCCGCCCGCTGGCGTTCGTTCTTGGAGAGACCGGCGCTGGCGAGTGGGCCCGGCGCATTCGCATTCGGCCTGTCGGCGTCCGCCTGCGGCTGAAGCGCCACCTTCCCATTGCCGTGTTCCGGCAGATCCAGCCCGCGATACTCGCTGTACGTACCCCGGAAGGCGCGTAGGGTCTGGCTGGCGGCATCCACCTCCCACACTTGCGTCGCCAGCGCGTCGATCAGGTAACGGTCGTGGGACACCATCAGGATCGTGCCGTCGAATTCCGCCAGCACCTGCTGCAAGACTTCCTGGGCCGGGATATCCAGATGGTTGCTCGGCTCGTCCAGGAGCAGCAAATTGGCATCCAGCAGGGAAAGTTTCGCCAGCGCCAGTCGCCCGCGCTCGCCGCCCGACAGCATCGCCACCTTCTTAAAGTGGTCATCCCCGCTGAACAGGAAGCGCCCCAGGTAGGCGCGCGCTTCGTTTTCCAGCATCCCCGGCCGGGCGCGCTGCACCTCCTGCACCAGGGTCAGGTCGGGGCGCAGGTCTTCATGCGCCTGGGCAAAGTAGCCGGTGCGCAGGCTGGCCCCCAGCTGCACCTCTCCCGCCAGCGGCGGCAGTTGTTCCAGGATCGTCCTCAGGAAGGTGGTCTTACCGGCCCCATTCGGGCCGATCAGCGCCGCGCACTCCAATCGCCGCAATTCCAGCGCCTCGACCTGGAACAGGGCCTTGCCCGGATAACCGACCGTCAGGTGCTCGGCGCGCAACACCAGTTCCCCGCTGCGCTGGCGCGGCCGCATGCTCAGATGAAACGTCCGCGTCGCCGAATCCGGCGGGCGCAGGGCGGCCAGCCGCTGGGCGGCTTCCTCCACCCGGAAGGGGTTGACCGAGGAGCCGTACTCGCTCCACTTCTTGCCGCGTATCGCCAGGAATCCCTGGCCTTCAATGGCGCGGATTTCGCGCGAGATGCGGCTGAGTTTGCCTTTGGCCTGCTGGGTGCGCTGGCCGGAAATATTCTTGCGGATGTACTCGATGTCCTTCTCGAGCCGCTCGAATTCGGACTGGATGTACTCGTGCCTCTCAGCCCAGCGTTCTTCCCGCTGGCGTAGGTAGTGGCTGTAATTGCCGCGGTACTGCTCGAACCCGACCGGAGATAGTTCCCAGACATATTCGGCCACCCGGTCGAGGAAGTAGCGGTCGTGCGACACGATCAGCGCCGCACCCTCGTAATCCCGCAAGGCGCTCTCCAGCCATTCCACCGCCGCGATGTCCAGATGATTGGTTGGTTCGTCCAGCACCAGCACGTCCGGGTTTTCAAGCAGCAGGCGCGCCAGCAGCGCCCGGGTGCGCTGCCCGCCGGAGAGCTTGGGCAGTGGGAGGTCGTAGTCGTCCAGGCTGAATCCGACGCCGCTCAGCACCTTCTGGATGCGCGTCTCATACGTATAGCCTCCGCCATGCTCAAAGATGTGTTGGATGCGGCCATAGCGCGCCAGCAGGTCGGCGTCATCCGGATGCGCGCCCAGTTCTTCAGCCAGGCGCGCCAGCTCGGATTCCTGCTCCCGCAGGCGCGCCACCGCTTCCAGGCATTCATCCCACAGCGTATGCGCCGCGCCGAAGCGCGCCTCCTGGGGCAGGTAACCCAGCCGCGCCCCGCGCGCCAGATGAGCCTGGCCCTCGCTGGGGCCTTCCTCACCCGCCAGAATGCGCAGCAGAGTTGTCTTGCCGCTCCCGTTCGGTCCCACCAGCGCCACGCGTGCCCGCGCCGGCAGGTCGAAGGTTATGCCGGAGAACACCACTTCAGGGCCATGGGCTTTGCCCAGGTTAGTTGCGCTAAGGATACCCATACATGATTCCTATGTCAAAAATCATCCCAAAGGGGGATTGTACCGCAGCCAGCCCCTCCGAGGCCGCATGATATAATAAGCGTTTGTTACCGAGGTGTTGGCCGCAAGAAACTGGAATTCCGTCGGAGAGGAACAGCGGCCAACTGGTGCCGACGTCCTTTGCAAAAAGACTTTCGGTTGGCTGCTCGCCAAAGCGCCAGTGACTTCTCAACAATGAACGAACCCGGATACACCCAGCCTTCTCCCTCGCGTGGCCGCCGGTCGCGCCGCGCCAATGCCGCCCCAACGCCTGCCTGGTTGCTGCGCGGCGTGGCCCTTGCCTTTGCCATCGCCGGCCTGCTCACCGCCGTGCTGGCGTTTCGCCTGGTCAAAGACCTCACCAGCGCTTGGTCATTTACCTCTGACCTGCCTGGTATAGCCGTGCAGGCCAGCGGCAGCCAGACGGATTCCGGCGACGCCAGCCAGCCCCAGCCTCTGCCGCCTTCTGCCGAATTGGCCGCCAAGCCCTGGGATGGCGCCAGCCGCGTCACCATGCTGGTAATGGGCCTCGACCTGCGGGATTGGGAGGCTGGCCAGGGCGCGCCGCGCACCGATACCATGATTCTGCTCACCATCGACCCGGCCAGCAAAACCGCCGGGATGCTCTCCATCCCGCGTGACCTGTGGGTCAACGTCCCCGGCGCAGGCTACAACAAGATCAACTCCGCCTACCAGATCGGCGAAGGCTCGCAATTGCCGGGCGGCGGCCCTGGGCTGGCCGTGGCGACCGTGGAAGAATTCCTCGGCATCGAGATAAATTATTATGCCGTAGTGGATTTCAACGCCTTCGTCACCTTTATCGACCTTATCGGCGGCATCGAGGTTGATGTGCCTGAGACCATCAAGGTCGATATCATCGACAAGGAAAAAACCATTAAGATTAGGGCCGGCCGCCAGACCCTTCCGGGTGCCTATGCCCTGGCGTATGCGCGTGCCCGTAACAGCGAGAACGGCGACTTCGACCGCGCCCTGCGCCAGCAGCAAGTCATCCTCGGCATCCGCCAGCGCATCCTCGACTACCCCACCGAGATCGTGTTCGAAAAAGGTCCCGAGATCTGGAACACCATTATCACCGGCGTCAAGACCAACATCGCCTTTGGCGAAGCCTTCCAGCTCGCCTTGCTCGGCATGCAGATTGATGTCAGCAACATCAAGCGCGGGGTCATCGCCCCACCGGAGATGGTTACATTTGGCACGTCCCCTGACGGCCTGCAGATTCTCAAGCCCATCACCCAGAATATCCGCGTGCTGCGCGACGAGATCTTCAGCGCCGATGCCCTCATCGGCCCCGGCGCGGTGGGCGCCGACCCCGCCGAACTGATGAAGGCCGAACAGGCGATTGTCGCCATCTTCAACGGCAGCTCCGCCAGCGGCCTGGCAGGCGATACGCAGACCTATTTGCTGTCGCTGGGGGTCAACGTGACTGAGGTTGGCAACGCCGACCTCACCACCTACACCACCATCATCGACTACACCGGCAATCCCTACACTGTGCAGTTCCTGGTCGACCTGATGGGCATCCAGAACACCCGCATCTTCAACCGCTTCGACCCCAACAGCCAGGTCGACATCGAGATCGTCCTCGGTTCGGACTGGCTTATCCCCTGATCTTCTCTCGATTACCGGTAGTGGACTGTATAGGATAGCGGCGGCGCGGTATGGCTGCCGCCATTTATAATTCCAGCATGGACACCCTTAGCGGTTCCGTCGAGCGCATCACATTCTACAACCAGGAAAACGGCTACACCGTCCTGCGCCTGCTTCCCGACCAGAAGGGCCTGCCCGCCGAAGCCCGCGATGGCCTTGTCACCATCACCGGCAACCTGCCCGAATTGGCCCCCGGCGAACACCTGACCCTGTCCGGCGAGTGGACCCAGCACCCCAGGCACGGAGCCCAGTTCAACGCCCAGACCCTCCAGCAATCGCGTCCTGCAACCCTTGAGGGTTTGCGCCGCTATTTGGGTTCCGGGTTGTTGCGCGGCATCGGCCCCAAACTGGCTGAACGCATCGTCTCTCATTTTGGGTTGGAAACCCTCGACGTCATTGAAAAACATCCCCGCCGTCTGCGCGAAGTCGCCGACATCGGCCCCAAGCGTTCAAAGATTATCCTGGAAGCCTGGGAAGAGCAGAAACAGATCAAGGACATCATGCTGTTCCTGCACGCTCACGAGGTCAGTACCAACCTCGCCGTCAAGATCTACAAGCAGTACGGCGACGAATCGCTGGCAATCGTCCAGAACGACCCCTACCAGCTGGCGCGCGACATCTACGGCGTGGGATTCAAGACCGCCGACAAACTCGCCCGCGCCTTGGGGCTGCCGCCCGACCACCCCACGCGCATCGAAGCCGGCATCCTTTATACCCTCGAGGAGCAGGTATTCGAGGGTCATGCCTTCCTGCCCAGGCCGCTCCTGGCCGAGCAGGCCGCCGCCCTGCTTGGCATTTCGCCCGAGCAGGTGGAACCCGCCCTGGAGTCCCTCATGGCCGCCGAACGCATCCGGCTCGACCGGCTGCCCCTGGACGGCCAGCCCGCCCCCGAGACCGATAACGCCGTGTACCTCTCGCTGTATTATTTCGCCGAAGTCGGCGCCGCCAATCGCCTGCAAGCGCTGGCCGCCGCCCTGCCCGGCCGCCTGGCCGATATTCCACCCCTCTTCACGCCGCTCACCGGCGACCTCTCCGACGAACAGCGCGCCGCCATCCACACCGCCCTGGCCCAGCCGGTCAGTATCCTCACCGGCGGGCCGGGGACCGGCAAGACCACCGCGCTGAAAGCGCTCATGATCGCCGTGGAAAGCGCCGGAAAACGCTACGCCCTGGCCTCGCCCACCGGCCGGGCGGCCAAACGCCTCAGCGAGGCCACCGGCCGGCCGGCCGCCACCATCCACCGCCTGCTCGATTTCTCACCCATGCGCGGCTTCATGCACAACGCTGAAAATCCACTGTCACTCGACCTGCTCGTGATTGATGAAGCCTCCATGTTGGATATCCTGTTAGCCAACAGTTTGCTCAAGGCCATCGAACCCGGAACCCACCTGCTGTTGGTTGGGGATGTGGACCAGTTGCCTTCAGTGGGCGCGGGCGATGTGCTGCGCGACCTTATAAAGAGTGGCCGCTTTCCGGTCACGCGCCTGTCCACCATCTTCCGCCAGGCGGCTGGCTCCCACATCATCATCAACGCCCACCGCATCAACCAGGGGCAGGCGCCCGATTTCCCCAAAGACGGGAATGACTTCTTCCGTTTTCCGGCCGACACGCCCGAACAGGCCGCGGATTGGGTGGTTGACCTCGTCACCGGCCGCATCCCGGAGCGTTTTGGCCTCGACCCGCTCAGGGATATCCAGGTGCTGGCGCCCATGTATCGCGGCCCGGCCGGCATCACCCTGCTCAACGAACGCCTGCAGCAGGCCCTCAACCCGCCTTCGGCGCTCAAGCCGGAGCGCCGCCTGTTCGGGACGCTCTTCCGCCCCGGCGATAAAGTGATGCAGATTCGCAATGATTATGATAAACAGGTCTTTAATGGCGACATCGGCCTGCTGCGAGAGATCTCCCCGGTCGACCATCTCTTGATAGTCGAGTTCGATGGCCGGGCGGTCGAATATGGTTTTAACGAAGCCGACCAACTTGTCCCGGCCTATGCGATATCAGTTCATAAATCCCAGGGGTCGGAATTCCCGGCGGTCGTGCTGCCGCTGCTCACCCAGCATTACATGATGCTCCAGCGCAACCTGCTCTACACCGCCATCACCCGGGCGCGCCGGTTGTGTGTGCTGGTCACCAACCCCAAAGCCGTAGCCATTGCGGTCAAGAACAACCCCGTCGCCCGCCGCTGGACTGGTCTGGATTGGCGGCTGGGGCAAAGCGATTGATCATATCGGCGCACATTAACCAGGGGGTTTACGCCAGGCGACGCTGCTCACTGGCCGTTCGCGTCGTTCGCCGGGATGGCCACCACCACCACCCGGTGGGTGTTGCTCACCGGCGGCCAGCAGGACACCAGCGTTAGACGCTCATCTCCCTCCGGCCACAGGTATTCCTCGAACGCGTCCTCATCCGCCCCGGCCGCGCCGAACACCAGCAGGACGTGTACTTCCGTGACCGCGTATTGCCACAATCCCGCGCCAGTTTCAAGATAAATGTAATCACCGGCTTCAAGCGTGCTCAGGTCGCGGAACACTTCGCCGTACAGGTTGTTGTGGGCGTAGAGGATCACATTGCCGGGCATATCCGGCAAAGCGCTGTTCACCACCCAGCCGATCTCCCCCTCCGGCGACTCCCAGGCCACATCGCCGTCCTCATCGGCCGCGCCTTCCGCCAGCCAGCCCACCGGCACAACCTGCGCCCCGATGTTCAGGCGTGGCAGCACCAATTGGCGGATTTGGCGCTCACCATACAGGGTTTTCACCAAAGCGGCCAGCGAGGTCGGCAGCGGCGCCAGCCCGGCTGTTTGGGTTGCCTCTTGCACGGTTGGCTGCTCGGGGAACGAGATGGGGAGAGCAGCCAGCGCCGGGGCTGGCGCAACCGGGATCGCCGCGGCGTTCTGCGCGCCCCCGCTGGCGCAGCCGGCCACTACCACGGCAATCGCCGTCAGCCCGACCCGTGCGCGCTTCAAGTCGCCCTCCTGGTGTTCCGGCGGCGCGCCCACCCGGCCAGTCCCAGCATCAGGGCCATGAGCAGCAGCGGCAGGCACGTGGCCGTATCCCAGGCGAACGCCGCGCCGGTTTGCGGCAGAGTGTCGGGCCGGGCAGCAAAGACCCCAAATGTGGAGAAGTGCGGCGCGTAGGCATAGAGGATTCCCTGGCCCTCATCCGCCGCCGTCGAAAGCGCCCGCCACGTGCGCGTGGCCGGGTCAAAATACGCTAGGAACAGGTTGAAGGCATACCCGCCGCCTGCCAGCAGGTCCTGGGCCGTGTACCGGTAACAGACGATCGGGTAGCCCTGGCTGGCGTAATCCGGGCTGGGCGTCAATTCGATATCCACGTAGGCGCCCAGCTCCACCCAATCCGGCGGCGCGGGCGGCTCCTTATCCGAGAGTTGCAGAGTGAGGCGCGCCTCGCTTTCGAGCAGGCCCGCGGGCAGGTTTACGCAAAATGGCATGAGGTCAAATGTCCCGCCTTCCGGCCCCGCCTTGCGGCTCAGGCTGGCCAGCTCCGTATTCCCGGCTTCGCCCTCATCGGCAGGCTCCACGCAGTTATCCGAAAGCAGCGGCTCGCCCGTAGTGTAGGGCCGCAAGCGGATCGCCTGGCCTTCCGCCACGGTGTTTCTCTGGTTGTAGCCAACCTGCACTCCGCTCAACCCGGCATCGAACTCCAGCCCGACGGTAGCCGAGTCGCCGGTGCTGCCTGAGCCCTGCAAGGTCTTGTACTGGAACTGGATTTCATGGCTGCCTTCGTGCAGCACGACTTGAAATGTCAGCCCGCCGCTTTCAGACGCGCGCGGCACGTTGCGCCATTCGACCACATACACGCGCTTTAGCGCGCTGCCCAGCGTGTCCCCGTAGATCTGCCCGCCTGCCGAGGGATTCAGGTTGTCCCAGAACGGGGCGATGAGCTCATTCGGTTGAGCGATGCCCGGCAGCAGGAAGTTATCCGGCACATTGCCCGCGCCTCCAAAAGTCAGGTAGCCGTTGGCGCTCACCGTCACTTCCGTGTAATCCACGCCCCCAAAGTTGAAAGTGAATGGCAACGTGAAGGTGTTATAGCCGTTGCTGCCAAAGATCGGCAGGGCGGTGCTTGTCGTGCGCCAGTTGAATTCGACCAGGTTGGCGCAGACCGGCGAGTTCAGGATGTCATAGTTGGCGGAAGGGGTGTGGGGCGGCGGAGGCGCAACCGTTGGCGTGTACGCCAGCGCGGCATCGATTTGCAACAGGCCGTAGCCGGTGTTGTTATCAAATCCGGCCGCGTCCATGTCCAGGGCGGTCATGGTGAGGGCTTCGACGATCTCGTCCGGCCAATCGAAGCCCGGTTGCCCGGCCAGCAGGGCCGCCGCGCCCGAAACGAAAGGCGCTGAAAGGCTGGTGCCGCTCAACTCGCCATAGTTCGAGGTCGTCCCCAGCACCTGCTGGTAGTAGAAGTACCCGCTCGGCGTCGTCGAGAGGATATCCACTCCCGGGGCCATCAGGTCCAGCGCGCTCCCGCCATTCGAGAAGGCCGCCCTGTCGCCGGCCGTATCCGTCGAACCCACCGCCAGCACCCAGGGGTACGCCGCCGGGTAGAACACCGACGAAGAACCGGCGTTTCCCGCTGCGGCCACCACCGTCACGCCCTGGCTGTAGGCGTAATACGTGCCGTTTTCCATCAACGTCGAGGGCGCGCTGGTCCCCAGGCTCAGGTTTACCACGTCCGCGCCATGGTCCGCGGCGTATACCAGCGCCGCGGCCACATCGGCTGTGGTACCTAGGCAGTAGCCGTCCAGTACCCGCAGCGGCATGATCTTCACCTGCCAGTTCACGCCCGCCACCCCCTGTAGGTTGTCCCCGGTCGCGGCGGCCACGCCCGCCACGTGCGTGCCATGGCCGCACACATCCTGGGGGGTGCGGTCGCGGTCCACGTAGTCATAACCGCTCACGATGCGCCCGGAGAACTCGGGATGGGTGAGTTCGATGCCCGAATCGATGACCGCCAGGATGGTGGTCGTCGAACCGGTAGTGATGTCCCAGGCCTCGGGCGCATTGACGTGGTCGAGACCGTACTGGCCCCCAAACAGCGTATCGTTTGGCGCCAGGGCGGCCGTGACCCGGTAATTCGGTTCCACAAACCGGATGCCGGGAGCGTTTTCGATCTGAGTCGCCAGATCCAGTTCCCGCCCCGCTTCCACCGAGAGGATTGCCACCCCCAGGCGGTTGAGCTCCGAGCGCCACAACACTCCCTCCACGCCCTCGGTTGCCAGCAGGGCATTGGCATCCGCCACCTTCCGGTAGCCCACCACCAGCTGGCCGGGTAAGATTTCCTCGCCCGCTGTGGCGAAACCTGAGGCCGCCCGCGCCGGCGCGGCCCCAAACTGAGACGCCAGCAATCCCAGGAGTACGGCCAGGCACAGCGCCTGCCGGGGAATTTTCATCAACCACATCACCGTGTCTTAATCCTTTGCGGCCAATCGACTCCGCTTTGGCGGCCGGCTGCCCGCCTGTTGGGCTTCGGGCAGCCGCTTTGCGTCCGCCACCGAGCAGGCGCTGTTGGCCGCCAGCGGCGTGGGTGCCTGCAAGCACCAGTCTGCCGCGCTGTTGGTATCCTCTACAGACGGGTCACGCCCGAGGGTATTGGCATCATCCGGGGCCGGCGGGTTGGCGGCCTCCCATTCACCCGGCGCGGAGGGGTCTACCACCGCGCTCCCCCAGCGCAGGAAGTCTACCACCTCCCCGCTCCCGCTCTCCAGCCACAACACGCCGCCCGCGTTGCCATCCAGGCGCGGCAGGCTGGCGCCAAGGAACACCTCCGCTTCGCTGTCCGTCCCGCTTCCCACCCGCAGCAGCAGGAACCCGTCCGGATTCAGGCCCACGGCCCCGAAAACATATTCGTCCGTAACCGATCCGTCGCCATCCGTGAACCTGAGTTTCCAACCACTCAAGTCGGCCGCCTGGTCGCCGCGATTGTGCAGTTCCACCCAGCCCGGCTGGAGTGAGCCAGACTCATCCAGGCCGATGCTCGCCTCATTCAACAGCACCAGCGCTTCCGGGGTGGCCGTCTCAGTGCTGGTGGCTGTCTCAGTGCTGGTTGCCGTCCCGGTGGCTGTATCCGTGGCGGTGGGCGTATCTGTGGCGGTCTCCGAACCGGTCAGCGTGGCCGTGCTCGTGGGTGTATCGGTGGGCGTGGGCGTGGCGGTCGCCGTGGCCGTCTCGGTGCTGGTTGACGTCCCGGTTGCCGTATCCGTGGCGGTGGGCGTATCCGTGGCGGTCTCAGAGCCGCTCAGCATGGCTGTCGCGGTGGGGGTGGGCGAAGCGGTCGGCGAGGCAGTGGCGCTGGCAGTGGCGGTAGCCGTGGTCGTCCCGCCCGTGGCGCTGGCGGTCGGCGTCTGGGTGGCCGTGGCCGTGTTGGTGTTGACCACCCAGAAGGCTATCGTAGAACTCGGGCCGGGCGTGGCGCTCGGGCGCGGCGTCCAGCTGGGATAGGGCGTGCGCGTGCTGCGCGGGGTAATGACGATGGCGCGGGTGGTGATGGTCACCTGCGGCCCGCCGGTGGTCGCGCCGGGCGCCGCGGTCTGCGTGCCGAACGTGCCGACCGGCGTCGTGGAACCGGAAGGCGTTGGCGTTAACGTCCGGCTGCTGCCGAACAGGCTGCTGAAGAATTGGCCGCCGCCTTCGGCCTCCGACTCGGACCCGGGTGGCCGATCACCTGGGCTTCCATCCGTCTCCCCACTTTGCTCGCCAGGGAGGCTTGCAGGTGGATTGAAGAGGCCCCAGATGCCCGAAAAGCCGCCGCGGCCGTCCGCCTGCCCCGGCGGCTGCAAACGGCTCCCAACGATAATGATGAGCAGGACGATTACAAGCAAAAAGGCCGGCGCCCACTGGCTCCAGCGCGAGTCCGCCGACCAGGCCCTGAACCGGGCCCCGATCTGCTTTAGAGCGTCGATCCATTTTTGCATAGCGACGTTCCAGCCAGGCTGCCGATACGTTCAGCAAACACACCATTCATAAACTTCCCAGGGGTTGCGGCTGCCCGCAACCCCTGGGATTCACTCAAACTCACCGGCTGGTAGCCCTCGGACTTACGGCTTGGTGCCGCCGTCGCTGCCGGGGATGCCCTGCAGCGGGTCAAGCCCTTCCGCATATGGCGTCAGCGAAGCCGGGTCACACTGGTCGACCTTGGTCGGGGCCAGTGCGCCGTTGGGCTGGATGATATACGCCAGCCACCACGTGTCGGCCGCCGTGCAATCTTCATCATACCAACCCTGGCCGAGCCAGCTGATCACCTTGCCGGCATCCCAGATGCGGATCATCGGCCAGCCATCGTTCAGCGTCTCATCCCCCCAGTCGCGCGCCAGGATGTAGTACGTCCCGGTCGGGTTGTAGCGCAGGTTGGTGGTGTTCAGCTTGCGAATCGCCACCGTCTCCGAAGTGACCCAGTCGCCGCTCGGGCCGGCCTCGCGCATCCAGCGCGCCCACGGCCAGTCGCGCAGCGTCCCGGGGCTGCCCCAGTAGACTGCCCCGCTCGGCGCGCCGGCCGGCAGGTACACGTACAGGTCCATTTCCTGGCCGTCATACAGCCACCAGTTCCAGTCCAGCACCACATAGTAACTCAACGACACGATGTTCGGGATGGACAGGACGGCAGTCGGATCCCCTGAGGTCCAGGTGCGCTCGTCGTACTCATAGGCATAGATCCAGGATGTGTTCACGTACTGCGTCCCGGCCGTGTAGCCTGGCTTGTAGTAGCCGATCTCATACCAGGTTCCCACCGGCACGTTCAGCAGGTCCCACCACCGGCCCCAGACGCTTTCCACGGTGCTCTTGGTGCCGGGCACCAGCACCTTGGTGTAGTAATTGCGCGCGGTCACCAGCGTGCCCACCAGCGGCAGGCCGGTGCGGGCATCCATCACCGCCCCGCTCAGCGCCGTGCGGCCCATCGCCAGCGCCACGTTCAGCGCCACCGAGTTGGTCATGCTGTTCGGCCAGCAATAGGGCGCGTCGCCGCCGTAGTTGGCCGAGAAGCCGATGGTGCTGTCGTCCCAGTTCGGGTCTTCCTCTGCCCACACCGCGTCGCCAGTGTTCAGCAGGCGCTGCTTCATCTGGGCCGCGGTATCCGTCTTGTAGATTGACCACGCCCGGGCGGCGCCCGCCGCCACGTGCGGCGCGGCCATCGAGGTGCCGCTGTACCAATCGTAAGCCTGGCTGCCGCCGTAGAAATACTGGCTGTAGAACGGCGCGGTGAACGGCGTGGTCGCGAAGATATCCTCGCCCGGCGCCACGATCTCCACGTACGTCCCGTAGTTCGAGAACGAAGCCGCGCATTCGTAGCTGCCCGCCTCACCCTCGTTATCGGTGCTGTCGCCGTCGAAGTCCATCCAGCGGTCATCCACCGTGACGGCGCCCACCGTCAGCACTGCTTGGGCGATGTTCGTGCCGTAGGAGCCTCCCAGGCCGGTCCCATTCGGGTATTCAGTGGGGTCGGCCCAATTGGCCGGGTAGAAACTGTAGGTATCCAGGCTCAGAGAAGAATTGCCCGCCGCCGCCACGAGCAGTTTGCCCTTGTAGTTGATGGCGTAGTCCAGCGCGTACCACTGGGTCGTGCTGCCCACGCTGCCCCCCAGGCTCATGTTGATGACCTTGACGTAGATGTTGTCGGCGCAGCGGCGGATGCCCGCCGCGATGTCGAACGTCGTCCCCCATCCCTGAGCCGAAAGCACCTTCACCGGCAGGATCTTGCCGTTGGAGATGCCCGCCATGCCTATGTAGCCGGTGATCTTGTTGTTCGCCACGGCTGCGATGGTGCCGGCCACATGCGTTCCATGGCCGTTGTCATCCATCGGCAGGGCGTCATCGTTCACATAGTCCCAGCCGCCGGGCTGGATTTTCACCTTGAGGTCCGGGTGGGTGATGTCCACGCCGGTATCCACCACGCACACCACCGGGCTGGCGGCCACGCTGTTCCAGATCTTCCAGGCCCCGGAGCCATACCAGCCCCAGTTCTCCCAGCCGTCGCTCGGATAGGTGGCGGTGGTCTTGTTGGTCGAGCGCATCGCCAGCAGTTCGGCTTTGGTGAGCGTCACTTTCTGGGTCTCGCCGTTGCCCATGTTATAGGTGCGTTCGATGCCGGTCAGCTGGTGCTGGCCGCCCCGCGGACTTTCTTCCGGCGTCCAGAAGATGTAGTTCGGCTCGGCGTAGCGCACGCCCGCCTGGCCGCCGATCTGCCCGGCCAGCGCATTCACGTCCGCGTCTTCGGCGAAACTCAGCAGGGCGGTCGCGCCGTTCAGGTCAACCACCTGCGCCCCCACCGTGCCCGCCAGAGCCAGCGCCTGCGCCGAATACGCTTTCACGCCGGCGATTTCGTCGAACCCGACCACGACTTCGCCGGGCACATACTGCGCATCGCGCGAGATTTCCTCGCCCCCGCTCTGCGCCGCGGTCGGCTGGCTGCTGGCGCCCAAGGCCGAGAGCAACAGTACAACGGCAACAAGGATATTGAACATCTTTGCATGTTTCACGGGTATCCCTCTTTCTTCGTGTGTCCCAGTCAGCCGCCCGCTTTCGCGCTTCAGCGGTCGCATGGGTTTATGGTTGGGTGGCTGACGCATCTGCCGCCAACCTTGCAGGTTTCTTATCGGGTTTGGACTGTTGAAATATCAACTTGTGCGCACCTGAACCGCAAGGAACTATCTCTTGTAGACCTCAAACTCCCAGATCGAGTAGTTGCTCATTCCCGGAGCACGTTGGTCCATATAGACCATGACGCACCTGGCAGACCTAAGACTGAGAGATATGCTCCAGGAAGCCGCTTTGGTGACAGTGTACCAACTGCCGGAGTAAGATGCGGTTTCACAGTTGGAGGAGGTGGACGTTCCTACAAAGAAGTGTGGAGCATATGCCGCTTCCCAACGGGTTATTACCTGATTTATTTGCTGGCTGCTTCCCAGATCTACAATCAACCACTGAGGACCGAGGGTTGAACTCTGGGCTGAAGACCAGCGAGTGAGCGTCGATCCATCAACACCGCGATACGATTCGTAGGAACTGTTTTGGACTGAAGACCTATACGTCCGCTTTCCCTTTGCAAGATTGATACTGGTAGATGGTCGGCTTGCACCCGGCCCGCTTAGCTGCAGGCCCCTGTATTGGTTCGTGGCTCCATTTGATATCAGGTCAGGAGCATTTTGAAATTGAGAATTGAGAAACCTGAAATTGTAGTCGCTGGACATTGGAACGGAAGTAGTGGCATAGCATCCCTTAGGGAATGCGCTCATATGAATATGTGCATAACCACCATTGCGAGTCCCGGCAGCGGCAACCTTCCCGATTTGCTGGCCACTCTTATATTTCCCGGTGGCGTAGGCGTTGGGAACTACATGTCCAATCACCAAACACCCGCCTGTATCAAGAGTAAAGTAAATGAGGTCAGGATTGCTAGTTCCATAACTCAACACTCCATCGGCAGGGGCATAGACTAGTTGGTCTTTTGAGGCGTTAATATCACCCGTACATCCGTTATTGCCCACGCCATCCTTGTTAGTCGTCAGATCTAGTGCATAAACGTCTTTCCCAGTATGAGAGATCTTGCCGCGATATCCTTGGCAAACATACCAAGTACCCTTAAAAGGGAGATATAGACTTCGACTCTGGGCCGATTCGGGAGCTGCCTCCGCACTTTGAATTCCGTCAACGCCCCAACTCGAAATAGCAACCGCTAATAGCGCAACTAACCTTAGGACGAAACGCGTAGAGCTCTTCAATAACTTGATGCCAGATATACCCCGATACTTATTTGCAGTCTCGAACGCATTCATAGTTTACCCTTCCTTTGCGCTTACTTTCACGAGTTTATTTAACTATACAGCATAATGGTGAGTAGTGCAATTGGTTTCTTGCGCCCATCACCGACGCAATCCTAACCCACTGCTAGAAATCCAGGAATAGGCATTTGTCTAATCGCATCACGGATGAGCATCCTCCAGGCTGGCCGCCGCGCCGCTCACCGCCGTGACCGCATTCACGTAGGCCACCGCGCCCTGGCATTCTTTAGGCAGGTGCACAGACAGGTTCTCCCAGGTCAGTTCCACTTTCGCCGCCCACACCGCCTTTACGCCGGCGTGCAGGCAGCCCGGTCCGGCGTTGTAGTTCACCAGCGAAAAGCGCCACAGGTCGTCATAGCCGCTCAGTTCTCCGCCCGCCTTCCCGGTCGTCAGCCGGATGATGTGCCCGGCCTGGGCGGCGTTGGCCACCAGGGCCTGCGCCACCACGTTCACCTTCTTATCGAGGTCGCGGAAATGCAGGCCGCCGGGGCAGTCCTCGCACGAGCCGCTGGCAATGCTCAGCGCCGCCCCTTGCAGCATCGCCTGCTGGTCCTGGCTCAGGTTGGCGTACCCCAGGTCGCAGGTGGTCATTTGCAACACTTCCGGGCACAACTGTCCGAAATATGCCGGATTCCATAACAGCAGGGTATCCGCGCCCAGGGTCGTCAGGTGGCCCAGCCCGAACTCAGCCCGTGCCAGGTCCAGCGGCCAGAACTGGCTTTCCTGCCCAAACAGGCGCTTCAGCAGAACCGCTGGCACGCCGGTCTTCCTGGCGCTTGCCAGGATGGCCGGGTCATAGATGTTCTGCCAGGCGTAAACGTCAAACGCGGCCGCTTCCAGTCCGCATTCGCTGGCATAGCCGGAAGGCAGCAATCCGTTCCCCGGACATTGGCTGGCTTCCACCAGCCCGGCCTGGATCAGGCTGCCGGCCAGATAGGCATAAGGGATATCCGTCTCCAGTTGCCGGAAATCCGCCGGCGTGGCCAGCCAGGGGATGCTGGTATCGCCCGCCGGAAAAGCGCCCCACTGTACCGAACAGCAGAGTGGGCCGCTCGTCACGAACTGCGAACTGACCACGTCCACCCGGTACCCCTCCTGGCCGGGGTGCGCCGCCGAGTCGGATGGCAGCACCCGGAAGCGGGCCGAGTAGAACGGCGTTTGCTGCCCGTCCGGGAGCGTGGCCCAGAATTGGATCTTTTCGCCTGATTCTCCGGTCACAACCAGCGGGAGCAGGCAGATGCCGCCCGTGCAGGTGGCCGTATTTTGGGCATTCGAGATGCTCGTGGCGGCATTGGTCGCCACCAAGCCGTCGATTGTGACGACAAACTCCAGTTGCGGCAGGGCTGGGCACCAATTTTCCGGCGTTTCCTGCGGGCAGTCCTTTAGGGTCAACTGGATGGTAGGAAAGCCCGGCGTCACCTCGGGCGGGACCTCCCAGACATAGGTGTTGCTGAAGAACAGGTACAACCCGTCGCAATCGCGCGTTTCGGCGGCCTGGCATGGCGGGGTGGCCCACCACTCGTCATAGATGAATTCGCCGCACTGGGCGATCACCTCTTCGCCGGTCGGCTGGCCCTCGTGCTGGATCGCGATCCGGCAGACAACGCTCTGGTCCTCCCAGCGCGCCAGGTACCAGTAATAAATTTCCTTCGACGGCCGGTCCACCGCGCCGGCAATGCCGGCGGCCAGCAGGCTCAACAGCGCGCACAACAAGGCTACGGACCTTGCGGTACGTAGAAGACCTGGTAATCCTCGAGAATCAGGCGAGTCGGGCAACATGAACCTTGTGTTTCTCTCTGCACTTTTGCAGGTTCACCCCTTACAGGCAGCGAAATAGACCTCTGCCCATTATATGAGCATTATAAGAACGTAGCGGCGCCATTTCTCAGGGTCAGGTTTCCTGTTCTGCCAGGGCAAATGCCCCATAATTCACCCGAATAGCCCGCCAAAATCGAGTATAATCCATTCGTCCGCAAGCCTGCGCCTTTGCCCCCCGGCAGTCGCATCCCCAAGACCCCGCCCTGCGGGGCTTTTTTGCGGAAACTAAGGAAGCAGAATGACACTCATCACCCGTACCGATCTTCGCAACATCGCCATTATCGCCCACGTCGACCATGGCAAGACCACCCTGGTGGATGGTCTCCTGCGCCAGGCGCGCACATTCCGCGACAACCAGCACGTTGAAGAACGCGTCATGGACTCCAACGACCTGGAACGCGAGCGCGGCATCACCATCCTCGCCAAGAACACCGCCATCCGCATCCCGGATTCCTCCACCGGCGGGATGGTCAAGATCAACGTCGTGGACACTCCCGGCCATGCCGACTTCGGCGGCGAGGTCGAGCGCGTCCTCAACATGGTCGACGGCGTCCTCCTGCTCGTCGACGCCGCCGAAGGCCCCCGCCCCCAGACCCGCTTCGTGCTGAAAAAGGCCCTTGAACTGGGCCATCGCGCCATTGTCGTCATCAACAAAGTGGACCGCAAAGACGCCGACCCCGAGCGCGTGCTCAACGAAACGTTCGACCTGTTCATTGAACTGGGCGCTTCCGAAGAGCAGGCCGAATTCCCGGTCGTGTATGCCGTCGCTACTACCCAGCGCGCCGGGCTGACCCCGGATATCGGCCCTGACCTTCAGCCGCTCTTCGATACCATCCTGCGCCATGTGCCTGCCCCGCGCGTCGACCCGGACGCGCCGCTCCAGATGCTCGTCACCACCCTCGATTACGACAATTATCGCGGCCTCACCGCCATCGGGCGTATCTTTGCCGGGCGCTTGGTCGTCGGCCAGCCCGTGCTGCGCCTCTCGGCCGGCGGTGAGCAGCAAAAGGAAGCCATCCGCTACCTCTATGCCCAGGAAGGTCTGGACCGCGTTGAAGTCGAAGAAGCCACAGCCGGGGACATCGTCGCCATCGCCGGCCTGGAAGATATCGCCATTGGTGAAACCCTGGCCGACCTCGAAAGTCCGGTCGCCCTGCCGGTCATCAACGTCGAAGAACCCACCGTGCGGATGGCCTTTGCCATCAACACCTCGCCCTTCGCCGGGCGCGAAGGGCGCTGGGGTACCAGTCGGAACCTGCGCGAACGCCTGTTCAACGAACTGCGTTCCAACGTCGCCCTGCGGGTTGAAGAGACCGGCTCGGCCGACACCTTTATGGTCTCCGGCCGTGGCGAACTGCATCTCGCCATCCTCATCGAGACCATGCGCCGCGAAGGCTATGAATTCCAGGTCTCCCGCCCTGAAGTCATCCTCAAACAGGATGCAGAAGGCAACTGGCTCGAACCCTATGAAGAGGTTTTCATCGAGACCAGCCAGGAGACCTCCGGGGCCGTGGTCGAGATGCTCGGCAAGCGGCGCGGCGAGATGACCAACATGGTCGAGGGCGCCGACGGCCATGTACAGATCACCTTCATCGTCCCCACTCGCGGCCTGCTCGGCTTCCGCTACCAGTTCCTCACCGCCACCCGCGGCATGGGCGTGATGCACGCCCTCTTCCACGGCTACGCGCCCGCCGCCGGGCACATCCACTCTCGCTCGCGCGGCTCACTGGTTGCCTGGGAGGCCGGGACGGCCACCACCTTCGGCCTCAAGAATGCCGAAGAACGCGGCACGCTCTTCATCCGCGCCGGGGTGGAGGTCTATGGCGGCATGGTGGTTGGCGAGCATCAGCGCCCCGGCGACCTGGACGTCAACGTCGCCAAGGCCAAGGCGCTGACCAACATGCGCAATTCCATCCGCGAGATCGATGTGCGCCTGGCGCCGCCGCGCGACATGAGCCTAGACGAGTGCATCGAATATCTGGTCGAGGACGAACTGCTCGAAGTCACCCCCAAGAGTTTGCGCATCCGCAAGCGCCTCCTCGACCAGAACGAGCGCGGCCGCCAGGCCAAGCGTACCAAAGAGCTGATGGGTCAGTGAACGCAGACGGCGGAGTTTCCTCCGCCGTTTCTCTTGGCTTACCCTGCATTCACATCTACGGAAGTGCCGTCAGCCACCCTTCGGGCAGGAAGATCATATAGGTATCGATCTCGCCCGTGCCGGAACGCCCCCAATTGCTCGTGAACAGCACGCGCGTGAAATCCGCGTTCACGCTGGCGTGCGGCTCGGCCCAGTAATCATGTTCCTGGTTTTCATCCACCACCGAATGATGCTGCGCCAGCCGCACGATTCTCCCATCCGGCTTCAACTCCATCGCAAACACCTGGTCGTCCATCCACGTAGAGGAACCCGGCTGGCCGTCGAACACGGACACCAGCGCCCAGCCCGGCGCGGCCAGCGCCCGGCCGGAGATGTGGATGCCCAACGATGAGTGCGAGAAATCGATCGGCCACAAAGGGGTGATCTCCCCGCTCGCCAAATCCAGCATCGAAAGATAGTCCGTATCATTGTCCTGGTACACCCACACCTCGCGCCCGGCGGCGTCGAAAGTCAGGTCGCCGTGGCTGGCGCTGCGCAGCACGCCCCGCCCGGCCGCCAGCCCCCGGTCGAAGACCAACACACCGCATGGCGCCTCCGGGCTGCCCAGCCTGCCTTGCTCGCACACGTTTTCCATGAACACCAGGAAGTATTCGCCTGACGGACTGATGCTCACCGAGTCGACATCGGTATCCGGCAGCGGACTGAAGGGCCGCGAGGCAACCACCGCATCGGTTTCCAGGTCGTAAACCAGCAGGTGAGTGGTAATGAAGTTTTCGTCCTCGGCCATCAACCCCCAGGTTCGGCCATCCAGCGAAGGGCTGCCTTCATACCGCCACCACACGGCCGCCAGGCTTCTGCCCGGAAAGTCCTCCGCGAACTCGTGCACCAGCGTGGCTTCGCCGCTATCGATTCGGTAAGCCATCAGGCGGGTCTCTTCGAAGTAATACAGGCGCAGCGGATCAACGGCGTCCCAGCGCGGGTCCGTTCCCAGAGGCAGCTGCCCGGCCGGCCGCAGGCTTGCGCCCTCGTAAAGATACCAGGTTGCATCCGTCCCGCGTAGCACCAGGTAGCGGCCATCGCTGTTGAAGGATTGCACCCGCGCGTACTCGTTTTTGATGCCCAGGGAGCCGTCCCCGGGGGCAAGGTCCTGCGCGCGGTCGCTCACCCGCATCACACAGGTTCCAAAAACCGCATCCGTGAAAGGCCGGCCGCGCTCCGGCTCGGCCAGTTCTGGTTCCGGCAGCACCGCAAAACCCATTTGCCACGCCTCCGGGAGGGCGTCGCATGTCACCAGTGGGGCATCCAGATTCAGGTTGGCGGCCGCCGGAGACTCACCCGAAGCGGCTGGCGCCTCCGCGTCAGCCGCCCCCGCCGCCGCGCAGCCTGCCGTCAGAAGTGTGACTGCACACAGCATTCCTAAGAAAGCTCTCAGTGCATGCATCGTCCCGTCCCTCCTCTCACTCACGCGCCGCAGGATCTGATCGGGTTAACCGTTGAACACGTACCCCGTCCCGCGCACATTGGCGATCCACTCCTCGCCCCCCTGGAACTGCGCCAGTTTGCGCCGCAGGCGGCTCACCAGCGGCCGCATGATCTCCGGCGCCTCCCAATCCGTCGTCTGGTAGCCTTGCACCAGCAGCACAAGCTCTCGGTGGGAAAGTACCCGCCCGCGATTCTCGATAAGCACCTTCATCAGTTTGCCTTCGGTGGGCGTCAGGGTTATCTTTTCACCCGCGTGCCAGATCTCGCGCCGTTCCAGGTCCACCTGGACATCGGGGCTCAACATCACAATTCCAATCGCCGGTTCCGGCTTCGTCTCCACGCCGCTCACGGCTTTCAATTGCAGAATCGTGGCCTCGGCCTGCTCGATGAGCCGGCGCGTGCGCTGGGCATCCGCGCGGTCGCTCAGGGCGCGTCCAACACTGGCGATGATCTCGTTTGGCTTGGCGGGTTTGAGAATGTAGTCGTGCGCATCCTTGCGCAGCGCCTGGATCGCGCTTTCCAATGATCCGTGCGCGGTCAGCATGATGATGCGCATGTTGGCGGCGATGGCGCGCGCCTGGTCGAGGACTTCCAGCCCGCTCATGCCCGGCATTTTCAGGTCCAGCAGCATCAGGTCGAAGGGTTCGTCCGCCGCCAGTCTCAACGCTTCCGGTCCGTCCTTGGCCGATGACACCTGATAGCCCTCGAGGCGCAGGATATCCATCAGCGATTTGCGGGCCGCTTCTTCATCGTCAACGATCAGGATTCTTCCCTTCATCTCGCCTCTCCAGCGGGCAGTCCGACTCGGAAGCACGAACCCTTGCCTTTTTTGGCAAGTTCGAAATTCAGGCTGCCGCCATGCGCGGTTAGGATACCATAGCTCACTGACAACCCCAGGCCGGAGCCGCCCTCCTTGCCGCTCACGAATGGCTCGAAGATCCGTTCCCGATCTGCCGCACGCACCCCAATGCCGGTATCGCGGAATCGCACCACCGCCTCGCCTTCTTCGTGCTGCGTGGCGACGGTCAACGTCCCGCCTTTGGGCATGGCCTCCAACGCGTTGAGTATCAGGTTGAAGAACACCTGCTGGATCTGGTTGCTCACCGCCAGCACCGTCGGCAAGTTGGCCGCCAGATCGCTCCTCACCTCCACCCCGCCCTGCTCCAACTGCTTCTCCAACAGCGCCAGGGTTCTGGTCAGGAGTTCGTTCAAGTCCACGGGTCTGCGATCCACCGCGCCGGGCCGGTAGTAATCCAGCATCCGCTGCACCGTGGTCATCAGGCGTTCAAGCTCTTCTTCGGCCATCCTCAGGTAACCGGCGCGCTCCTCGGCGTTCAATTCTGCCCGCCCGGCCAGATGCAGGCAGTTCTGCACCGCCTGCAGCGGGTTGTTGACCTCATGCGCTATGGAGGCTGTCAGGCGGCCGACGGCGGCCATTTTTTCCGCTTGCACCAGGGCCCGCTGCTGGGCTTCGATCTTCTGGAAATTGGCGCGCAGTTCGCCATACAGCCGGGCGTTTTCCAGAGCCGCATCCGCCTGGCGGGCCAGTATGCCGAACAACTCCAGGTCGGCCAACTCAAAATTTGGCTCGCCGCCTGAGCGCCCCGCCAGCAATACCAGGCCGCCTCCAGCGCGCTCCACTGGCATACACAGCAGCGCCCCCAGGCCGGCTGTCGTGATCGTTTCTTGCAGTTCTGGCTCGCCCGGCCCCTCCGTATAGACCCAGATGGGCGTATGCCAGTGGTCGGCCCGCCCCACCGGCCCGCCTTCGGCCCGGCTGTGCTCAGGCGGCAGCGTGATGCCGCGCCCGGCGGTCAGCGCCAGGGTGGCTTCGCCGGGCTTGCGCTGGTAGATGCCGGCATGCGGGCTGTGCAGATAGTCCTCAATCGCATTCAGGATCAATTCGTGCAGCCTGTCTGGGCTGGTCTCCCCAAAGAGTTTTTCGGCCATCTCCAGGAGCGGCCGGATGGCGCGTAATCGTGCGGTTTCTCGTTTTTGCTGGCGCTCTTTGAGCGCCGCCCGCACGGTCTTCACCAGCTCGCTGCCCTGTTCAAATGGCTTGAGGATCAAACCATCTGCGCCTTCATGCAGGGCGCGCATGGCCGTTTCCAGGGTGCCGAAGCCCGTCATGATCACCACGGCCAGGTCAGGCTGTACCCGCTGGGCGGCTTCCATCAGCGCGAAGCCGTCCATCTCAGGCATGCGGATGTCGACCAGCAACAGGTCGAAAGCCTCATCCTGAAGGCGCCTGAGACCTTGGCGGGGCTGGTTGACAGTTTGGACCACGAACCCGGACCGGGCCAGGAGGCGCTCGGTCAACTGGGTGATGCCCGGCTCATCATCAACGACGAGCACCCGCGCTTCACTCATCCGCGACCTTTCCGCCTGCATCCACCGGTAACCATACGGTGAAGACCGCGCCCTTGCCTTCTTCGCTCTCCACGTCAATGAAACCGCCGTGATCGGCTACGATTCCGTAACTTACCGATAATCCCAGGCCGGTACCGCTCCCGGCGGCCTTTGTAGTGAAGAAGGGTTCAAAGATCTTGTCCAGATGCCCCGCCTGAATGCCTACGCCGGTATCTTTCACGCTGGCGGTCGCATACTTCTTTCGATTATAGGTCTGCACCTGGGTCCGCAGCGTCAGGTCGCCTCCCTGCGGCATGGCCTGAATGGCATTGTGCAGCAGGTTCAGGAACACCTGCTGCATCTGGTTGCGGTCTATGCGCACCGGCGGCAGATCGTCCCACAGCGACACGCGCAGGGCAACCCCGCTGGTGCTCGCCATATGATGCACGAGCGAGACCACATTGCTCAACTCTTCGTTGAGGTCGGCGCGCACTCGCAGGATTTCGCTGGGTCGCGAGAAATCCAGCAGGCGGCGCACCACCGCCCGCGCCCGCCGCGCTTCATTCAGGACCAGTTCCAGGTCCCCGCGCCACGGGGCTTCAGGCGCGGTCTGTTCCAGGATCAATTCAGCGAAACCTGCCACGGTTGTGAGCGGGTTATTGAGCTCATGCGCCACGCCGGCCGCCATCTCGCCTACCGCCGCCAGTTTTGCCGAGCGGATCAGTCGCTCTTCAGCCAGGACTTGGGCCTGTTTGCGCTCGGCGAGTTCGTCCTGCAGGCGCTGGTTGGCATCTCTGAGGCTGCGCAACGCGGTCTGCGTTTCCTCGCCGGGCTGCTCGCCATGCAGGCGGAGCGTCGTCAGCCGGGCGGCTGTTTCCAGCAGCGTCAGGTCGCCGGCGTCATAAGCGTACGTGTCCGTGCGTTCGGCCAGCAGCGCCCCGACGGCCCGTTCACGCCACAGCAACGGAACACACAGCGCCGAGCCGCCTTCCCAGCCCGCAACCGGGAAATAGTCTCCGCTCTGCTGGGTATCATGGATCAGCAAACTGCGCCCATAGTGGAGCGCCTCGCCGAACGTGCCGAGATGGCTGGCAAAGCGGAGGCCGCGCGGCAGCTCTTCCGCCCTGCGGCCGGCCACACCTTCGGCAACCAGTTCCTGCAAGCCTTCATCCAGCAGCATCGCCAATCCCAGGTCGGCCTCAAGCGCCGAGACCATCCATTCTGCGGTGGTCCAGCACACGGCGGATCGGGTCTGTGCCGCGCTCAACTCTTGCCCAAGACGATTCACATGCGCCTGGGCAGCCCGCAAACGTGCGCTCTCCTCGCCCAGGCGGGCATACTCTACGATTCCGGCGGCCAGGCGCGCCAGCAACGTGAGCGCCGCCTCATCCAGCGCGCTGAACGCGTCCGCAGTCCGGCTTTCCAGTGCCAGCACGCCCAACACCTGCCCCTGGAGTTCCAACGGCGCGGCCAGCTTGGAAGATATGCCGCGTCGCGGCGAAGAGAACTGTGTCTGGCGGGCGAAGTTGCCGATTCGCACCGCCCGCCCGATGCGGTAGACCGCGCCCACCATTGTCGTTTCCAGCGGATAGCGCAGGGGTAGGCCGCCCTTCCGCGCCGGCGAGGCCGCCTGCAGGCACTTGCCATCCGGCGTGAGCAGCAGCAGTTCTGCGCTGTCGGCCGGGAAGCCGCGTAGCAAAAGGTTCTGGATTCGCCGCGCCGTTTCCGCAAGACCCAACTCAGGCCCGGTCAGAGCTGCCATTTCTTCCAGAATGCGCTGGCGGGCGAGCACATGCTGCGCCTCGGCCGCCGCGGCCACCCTCCGGAACACACCCGCCGCGCTCCGCGCCTGCCGCGCCGCCCGGCTCTGGTCTTCGGCCGTGAACGGCCGGGCCCCGCAATAAGCCGCCAACCCGGAATTGCGCCGCCCGTGCCAGAGTGGCACGATCAGCCAGTGGTCGTATTTGCGCGCCGGTTTCAGCGCCAGCCCCAGGCCGTGCCGGGCCGCATCGCTCTTCAGTCGCCCGCCCTCCGGGCGGGCCAGCGCCTCATTGACTTTGCCGTCCATTGCCAACGTAATCCCCAGCAGGCTGCCCGGCATCTTCCAGATAGCCTCCACGCGATGCTCGTCGCCAACTCGCTGTGCCAGCAGCGCCGCCTGCGCCGGGATGCCTTCCCGCAGCATCGCCAGTACGCCATCGAAGGTCTGCGCCGCGCCGTCGCTCCCCGCCGGGGTTTCGTCGCCCGCTGGCTCAGCGCCCGCTGGCTCAGCGCCCGCTGGCTCGTCGGGCGCTGGCAGCAAACCTGCCGCCAGCGATTTGAGCGCCGCCCGGCCGCGCCGGTCAAGCGCCTTGGCTCCCGCCAGCAACAGTGAAGTTTGGTCTCTCGTGGGGAACACGTATACCCGGCCTGGGCCCAGGCCCATCCCGCCGCCTTCCAGCGCCCTCGATGGCCGGGCCAGGCGAACTGCGTTGGTGTCATCCGCCAGCCAGGCCGCCAGCGTCGCACGCCGTTTGGCGGTCAGCCCGTGCGCGCCGGCCAGCCGCCAGCCGGTTTCGGCGCGTCGCGCAATGGCCGCCCACAGCGCGCCGGCCGCCTCGCACGCGTAACTCAGTTGGTTTGTTGCGTCCTCTACCTTCAAAAGCCTTCGCCTCCACAGCCAGGATTCATTATAGACCAAATCAACCCGCCGCCGCCGGGTATGCAAGGGGGACAGTTCACCCCTCAAAGACCGGATAGGTGTCACAGGCAGCAGGCTTCTTCTGTGGTTATACTTTCCTTAAATAGTCCGAATTATGCAGTTAGCCGAAAACCTATGGAATTCCGTCGGAGATGAACAGCGGCCAACTCTTAAAAGCAACATATCCAGTTGCTTCAAAGCAACCCATCCGGTTGCTTCAAAGCAACCTATCCGGCTGCTTAGGGGCCTGGCACAGGAGCGTTTGCATGGATATCGGCATTCCGAAAGAGAAACGCCCGTCCGAATATCGCGTCGGGCTTTCGCCGGCGGGCGTGCGCATGCTCGCCAACCGCGGCCACATCTGCTACGTGGAACACGACGCCGGGTTGAGCGTGGGATTCTCCGATCAGGAGTACGAACAGGCGGGCGCCCGGCTGGTCTACTCCCACCACGAAGCCTT
Source organism: Chloroflexota bacterium (assembly GCA_016191875.1). Lineage (GTDB taxonomy): Bacteria > Chloroflexota > Anaerolineae > Anaerolineales > UBA11579 > SCUK01. The sequence continues at coordinate 35,194 of JACPVG010000029.1, read as the reverse complement.
CGCTCGCGCCGCGCTGGTTCTCAAATTCGCCCGTCCGCTGGATGATGAACTCGCCCTGTTGCAGCGCGGCGCGGCGGTCGCCGGATTCCTGCATTTGCCCTCCGCCGACCAGAGCAAGATCGACTCGTTGCTTGAAAAGGAGATCACCACCATCGCCTACGAGCAGATTCAAACCGACGGCGGAGCGCGCCCGGTCCTGCGCCCGCTCAGCGAGATTGGCGGGCGCGTCGCCGCCCAGATCGCCGCTCACCTGCTCCAGAACGACGCCGGCGGCAAGGGCATCCTGTTGGGCGGCATGCCCGGCGTCCCGCCCGCCGAAGTCGTCATCCTCGGCGCCGGCACGGCCGGGGCCTCCGCCACGCGCGCCTTCCTGGGCGCCGGCGCCCAGTTGACCGTCCTGGATACGAGCACGGACGCCCTGGCCCGCATCCACGACCGCTTCCCCAGCGTGGTCACGCTCCTGTCCAACCGCGCCAACATCCTGCGCACCTGCTCATTCGCGGATGTGGTCGTCGCCGCCGCCGCCGCCCCCGGCCAGGCCGCGCCCATCCTCATCACCCGCGAGACGCTCAAAGCCATGAAACCCCGCGCCCTGGTCATCGACCTGAGCATCGACCAGGGCGGCTGCCTGGAAACCTCGCGTCCCACCTCGCACGACAAGCCGACCTTCGTCGAGGAGGGCATAATCCATTACTGCGTGCCGAATATATCCAGCGTCGTGGCCCGCACCGCTTCGCATGTGTTCTTCAACGCCGCCATCCCCTACATCATTGAATTGGCCGAAATGGGCATTGACGCCGCCATCCAGCAAAACCCTGCGCTGGGGCGGGCGGTGAACACCCATCAGGGCCGCCTGGTCAATCTCGCCCGCCTGGATGCGGGGAAGGCCGTCTGAGATGAGCTGGGTTCAGAAATACGCCGACCGCATCGTCGCTCCCCAGGTGGCCGTCGCCAACATTAAGGACGGCGACCGTGTCTTCCTCACCGGCAACGTCTCTGTGCCTGCCCGCCTGCTGGCCGCCCTGGTGGAATACGCCCCGAATCTCAACAACGTCGAGGTCTGCCAGGCGCTTACCGTCGGCCCCGCCGATTACGTCTCCGAGGCGATGGCCGGGCATCTGCGGGTCAATACCATGTTCATCAGTGCCAACATTCGCCAGGCCGTGCATGCCGGCCGCGCCGATTTCACCCCGGTCTTGCTCTCCGAATTCCCGCTCCTGTTCAAGCGCGGCATTCTGCCCGTGGATGTGGCCCTTATTCACGTCTCTCCCCCGGACGAGCACGGCTTCTGTTCCTTCGGCGTCGAGGTCGGTCTTTCCAAGACCCCGGCGGAAACCGCCCGCATTGTCATCGCCGAGGTCAACGAGCAGATGCCCCGCACCCTGGGCGATTCATTCGTCCACGTCAGCCGCCTCAACTACATGCTGCCGGTGAATTATCCCTTGCCCGACCTGATGATGGCTGAAGAGCACGGCAGCGAGACCACCGAAAAGATCGCCCGCTTCTGCGCCGAACTCATTCCGGATGGCGCCACCATGCAGATGGGCATCGGCGCCATCCCGGATGCGGTCTTGAAATTCCTGTACGACAAGAAAGATCTCGGCGTCCACACCGAATTGTTCTCAGACGGCGTGATAGACCTGGTGGAGGCCGGCGTGCTCACCAGCGCCCGCAAGTCCCTGCACCCCGGCAAGATTGTGTCCGGCTTCATCCTCGGCACTCAACGGCTCTACAAATGGGCCAACGACAACCCGCTCATCGAGATGCACCGCACCGAATACGTCAACGACCCTTTCGTCATCGCCCAGAACCAGCGCATGGTGGCCGTCAACTCCGCCATCGAGGTGGACCTCACCGGCCAGGTCTGCGCCGACAGCATCGGCCCCAAACTGTATTCCGGCGTGGGCGGCCAACTGGATTTCATCTACGGCGCGTCGCGTTCCGAAGGCGGCGTGCCCATCATCGCCCTGCCCAGCACCACCCGCGCCGACGCCATCTCGCGCATCACTCCCATGCTCAAGGAAGGCGCCGGGGTGGTGACCACCCGCAACCATGTGCGCTACGTCGTCACCGAATACGGCATCGCCGACCTGTACGGCAGGACCATCCGCCAGCGCGCCCGGTCCCTCATCAACATCGCCCACCCCGCCTTCCGCGACTCCCTCACCGCCGCCGCCAAAAACCTGAATTACCTGTAGGGGCGACCTGCGGTCGCCTCTGGGTCTGTTGCCATTTCAGGAAACCCCCTCACCGCTCCATGTAGGGGCGACCTGCGGTCGCCCCTTGTTTGCATCCCCTATTCCCCCACCCGCGCTTCGGCTTTCTGCCCCTGTCGGAGGGGGTGATTTCCATGTCCCCCGTGCTCAACTGCCCAGTATCAGTGCGCCAACCAGCACGGCCAGAAGGATGCAGGCGATGAAGAACAGCCATCCGCCCACCATCATCGTGGCAGCCTTTCGGTCAAGGATGTCTTTCAACGTATTGCGCTTGTCGGTCAGGCTTCTCTCTTTGACGAAGTACTTCCGTGGTTGCACGGTGAACAGACCCAGCAGCATCGACAGAATGGACAGGAACAAAACGCCCACTGCCAGCCACTTAGCCTGTGGCGCGGCGAGGTATGGCGGCGGAAAGTCCTTGCCGAGCGCGGTGACTGCAAATATTACCGTCATCAAAGCCGCGCTGCGGTCAATGATGCGCTTGCCCGCCTCGTCCAGATATTCGATCTGCTTCTTCTGCATCTCATCGAAGATCGCATTCAGGCGTTCATCCGCCTCACTCAAAGGCTGCCCCTTCACAACCGGTATCTGGTCGCTCATCGGGTTTCCTCCGGGCACTCGATCGGCGGCGTCTTCATCTTCTCCTTGCACACTTCGCACACCACCTCGAATTCTTCCAGCGTGCGGCCGTCCACGACCTGGGCGTTGCGGCGGTAGAGGGTTTTGTCGCGACACAGTGCCCGCCGGTCGAAATACGTGGTGTGGTAGTTGCTGCACGTCACGCCGATATAGAACATGGTTTCAGCCGGCGCAACCGCGGGCATGGATTTCCGCTGCTCGGCATCCATGGCTTCCCGCGCTGCTTTCTGGATGATGCCGTAGAAGTTGGTCGCCGCGGTCTCTTCCAGCAGCTTGAAGGCCGCGATGCGCAGTTGCTCATCCGTGAGCAGCCCGGCCAGTTGCTCCACCGCCGCCCGCCGCTCGCGGATCAGTTCGTGCTCCAGTTGGGACCTCAGTTTATCCAGGTCAGGTTTCTTTTTCTTCGCCATCGTTCTGCTCCTTCACGCGCGCCCGTATCGCCAGCCACAGACGGGCGTGGCGCTCATCCAGGTCCTTGCCTAGGCCGTCTAACTCGTCTTCCTTGCTGAACACCGCCAGGCGAAGCGCCGCCGCCAGTTTCCCGAACTCCTCGCCGCGGCCGGTCATCCCCTGCAACTCGTTGAACAGCGCCTGCTTCTCTTCCGGCCCGCCCCGCAGTCCGGCCGCCGCCCGCGCGATGAATTCTTCGTCTTCCGCTGCTGCCCCTGCCCGCCGCCCTCTCTCCAGCTCCTCAAACGCGGCGTTAATGCCCTTTGCCCGGCAGGCGCGCACCAGTCCCAGGTGCAGCGCCAGCATCTCCACTGCCTGCGAGTTGCCAGCCTGTTCTGCCTGCTGTGCCAGCGCCGCCAGCACGCCTTCGGCTGCGTCGGTCAGCAAAGCCTTCTGGTGTTGCTTCACCATCTCCTGCGTAGCCGTCCAGTCCTCCGCGCTCAGGTAGGCCTGTACCGCCTCCAGCACCGGGCGCAGCCGCTCCATCTCTTCGGGGTCATAGGCCGCCACCGCCTGCTTCACCTGCTCCAGCACGCCCGCATGCGGGTGGCCCTCCGCCAGGCTGGCCGCCTCCCCCGCCAGCAGCGCCAGCAAAGTCTCGAACAACTCGGCGGTAGGAGTGTCGTTCCCGGATTGGGCCTGGGATAGTGCCTGCCTTAAAGTAGTCTCCCACTCGTCCTTGCGCTCCGGCGCCGCCGTCAGCGCCGCCACGGTGTTGGCGCGGAGCGTATTCAGCGTCTTGCCGTCCAACCCGCTGGCGCGGCCGCCGCCACCCAACCGTTCCCCAGCCTGCATGCGCCCCAGCGTCTGGCGGTAGGTGTCAAGGCTGTCTCCCCCTGCGTCGTACTCCAGCCCGGTCTCTTCCAATACCCGGATGGCCCGCTGCTTGAACTGTATGGCTTCTTCCGGCCGCTCGAGCTGCATGTACAGGAGCATCGCCATGTTATCCAGCATGGCCGCCTCGCCCGCCCGGTCGCCCACCTCCCGCGTGATCGGCAGCGCCTGCTCATACAGCGCCAGCGCCTTCGCCATCTGCCCGGTGGCCTGGTACACCCCCGCCAGATTGTTCAGCGTGGCCGCCTCGCCCGCCCGGTCGCCCACCTCCCGCTGGATCGGCAGCGCCTGCTCATACAGCGCCAGCGCCTTCGCCATCTGCCCGGTGGCATCGTACACCCCCGCCAGGTTGTTCAGCGTGACCGCCTCGCCCGCCCGGTCGCCCACCTCCCGCCGGATCGGCAGCGCCTGCTCATACAGCGCCAGCGCCTTCGCCATCTGCCCGGTGGCCTGGTACACCAGCGCCAGGTTGTTGAGAATGTCGTTTTCAAGGAGCTGGTCCAGCCCCTGGACCAGCTCCAACGCCTGCTCCAGCCGCACCAGCCCCAGCCGGTTGTCGCCCAGCCGCCCTGCTACCCACCCCCAGCGGTTCAGGTAGTCCGCCCGCTCCAGGCCTTCCAGGTGCTCCCAGCCCTGCTCCAGGTCCGCCCAGCTCTGCTGGGCGATGTGCACCAGCCCCATGCTCTTGCCGTGCCCGGCGTAGATGCCCCGTAGCACCCGGTGCAGCGCCTGCCCATAGCGGGTTCGCAACCCGGCCGGGTTATGTTCGCCCGCCAGCACATCCTCGGCATACACCCGCACCGCCGGCAGCAGCCGGTACATCAGCACGTCGCCGTCCCGCACCGTCCGCGTCTCGCGCAGCAGGAACCCCCGCCGCCACAGCCTCTCCAGTTGACCAAACACCGGTGAGCCCTCGCCTTCCCGGTGCTCCCCCTCATCCAGCATCCAGGCCGCCGCCTCGGGCGGGAACGCCGTCCTAAACAGGTGCAGCCCGCCCAGCGTTTTCTTCTCTTCCGCGCCCAGGTGCGCCACGCTGGTCTCGATCGCCGCATACAGCGTGCGGTGGCGGTCGTCTTCGCCCTTGTATTTGTCCGCCGCTGCCCGCAGGTGGTGCTCGTGCTCAGCCACGAAGGCCGCGAAGTCCAGTTCAGCCGCTGCATTGAACGCCGAGCCCAGCAGCCGCAGGCTGAGCGGGTGGCCCCCCAGCAGGCGGCTGAAGTCCTCGGCCTGCTTCGTGCTCACTTCCCCCTTGCGCTGCGGCATGCCATTCCACAGCAGGCGCGCCCCTTCCGCCTCCCGCAGCCCGCCCAGGCTCAGGCCTTCCTCGCCCGGCCAACCCAGGGTGTAGCGCGAGGTCACCAGTAGATGGGCCTTTGTGCCGGGCAGGGCCTCCCGCAGGAAGGCCGCCAGGTCAATGGCGTCCTCATCGCCGGCTTCCACCCCTTCCAGCAGCGTTTCGGCGTTGTCCACCGCCAGCAGGGTGCGCTGCCGGCCCAACCTGTCCAGCGCCTGGCGCTCGATCTCCGCCGGGTCATCCAGCCCTTCGACCGCCACGCCCAGGAATTGCGCCAGCCCGCGCACGAACTCCGCTCGCGTCGGCAGGCTCACCAGCGCCGCCGCCCACACCCCGCCCGGGAAGGCATGCGCGAAGCGTTCCACCGCTTCACGCGCCAGGGCCGTCTTGCCCAGCCCGCCCCCGCCATGGATCGTCACCAGCCTCGGCCGCTTGTCTCCGCTGAGCCAGCCCCCCAGCGCCGCCAGCGCGCCCACCCGCCCCTCGAACCGGCCGGGGGCTTTGGGCAATGCAGAATCGATGTACATGGAAGGCTGTCGGGGGTCAAGGATTTGTGGCCCGCCCTGGGTATTCTGAAACCCAGGTGCAGGTTCTGAAAGCGCTGTGTAAAGCACTGGGATTCCAACCAATTCGGGGATACCCAACTTGGCCAGACTGTTGCGAGCCTGCAGCAGCGACGCTTCCACAGTTTCACCGCGCGACAGATTGCCATAAAAAATCTGGGATAGCGTTTTGGCGGCCTCGTCGGGGATGGGAAAGCGGGTACCCAGGGCGTATGGCGCCCCGCGCATCACCAGCGCCCGCGCCAGATTGGCAAACTCCGTTTCACCCGGGTCAGCCGTTACACAGGCGTTCAGGCTGACCAGGAATACGCTGTCCTTCACGCGTCTGTGGAACTCTTTCGCCGTTACGCTGTCTGGCGTACCGGCCTCTTTTTCGAAGATGAGAACAGCGCCATCATCGCTGATTCCCCCATGGCCCATGAAGTGAACAATTCGGCCGCGCATTCCGGCCAGACCCTGCAATTGAAGATTCTCGATAGTTGGCGGGCGAACTCGCTCCAAGGTGCCCTGATGCTTCAACTGACGGATGCTGGTTTCAAGCCGATTCCATTCCCCTTCGATATCCAACGGGACAATGTCTTCATGCAGCGGGTTTGAAGGAACTGCCAGGATATGGAGGCCAGCGCTTAGGTCAGGTGCTGCAATTCGCTTGTCCGCAGGAACACCGCGCACAAAAGCAAGATCCAGGATAAGAAAACCATCCGGCCCATGCACATATTCCCAGGGAACTGCTTCCAATTCTTCATCCAGCAGAACAAGAAGTATCCGCTGTGTTTCTAATTGAAGAGTCTGGTGAGCCTTGCTGTTTTCAGGAAACAGCGCCGCGTACAGTGCCCCCCCGAATTTGCTAACGTTCTTATTTGGGACTATGTTTGATAATGCAAAAGAGTGCGAGTCCTGTCCATTTACGAGGACCAGCACATTTCCGGGCTTGCTGAACCTGAGCGTTAGTTCCAAGGCGACCCCCGCTGCGTAGTTGGGCTATTGTGAACGACCGGATTTCCTGTTGCTCAGATTATATGAGAGAAATCGTCGGTTTGCGAAGTGAAAGGGAACGGGGGAGTTTCCATTTTTGCCCGGGTGTCTCACCGGAGTCGTGGGTCCCGTCCCCGTCGCCTCGTTGACCCGTACCTCGTTGACCCGTACCTCGTTGACCCGTACCTCGTTGACCCTTTCCAGTTAAACAAAAATGCCCGCCCGAGGTGAGGGGGGCACCCCAAGCGAGCATCCACAGTATAAATCAGACCGACACGGTGTAAATAGGAATTTTGTACTGCCCTTTGGACGAATCCATCCTCCCGCCTTCCGCCCCGACCACCCGACCACCCGACCACCCGACCACTCGACCCCATCACAATCTCTCTCTGGCACAACTCCCACCCCGGAAAAGGGTTATCATTCGCATCATGGAACGCAGAGCAAAGATCGTCGCCACCATTGGCCCGGCCACCAGCGACGAACGCATCCTTCAGGCGATTCTCCAGGCTGGCGTCAACGTCGCCCGTCTCAACTTCTCGCACGGCAAATACGAGGCCCACAAAGAGGTCATGAACCGTTTGCGCGGCATCGCCCACCGTTTGGGTCAGCCGCTCGGCATCCTGCAAGACCTCCAGGGCCCCAAGATTCGCACCGGCGATCTCGGCCAGGATGGCGTCCTCTTGCAGGCCAGCCAGTCGGTTACGCTCACCACCAGCCCGCAGTCCAACGGCACCGGCCAGATTCCCGTCGACTTCCCCGACCTCCCCCACCTCGTCCGCCCTGGCAGCCGCATCCTGCTGGACGATGGCAACCTGGAATTGACCGTCACCGCCGTCTCCGGTCAGCAGGTCGAGGCCACCGTCGTCCTCGGCGGCGTCCTCAAATCCAACAAGGGCATCAACCTGCCCGGCGCGCACCTCTCCATCCCCGGCTTCACCCACAAAGACGAAGAAGACCTGGTCTTCGGCCTCGAGAACGGCGTCGACGCCGTCGCCATCTCCTTCGTGCGCGGCGCGCAGGATGTCGCCCGCGTTCGCCAGGCCATCAGCCGCCTCGCCCCCAGCCGCATCGACACGCCCATCATCGCCAAACTGGAACGTCCGGAGGCGCTCGAAAATCTCGACGAGATCATCGACGTCGCCGATGGCGTCATGGTCGCCCGCGGCGACCTCGGCGTCGAGATGCCGCCGGAGCGCGTCCCCATCGCCCAGAAGCGCATCATCGACGCCGCCAACCGCAAAGGCAAGGTCGTCATCACCGCCACCCAGATGCTCGACTCGATGATCAACAACCCCCGCCCCACCCGCGCCGAAGCCTCCGACGTCGCCAACGCCATCTTCGACGGCACCGACGCCGTGATGCTCTCCGGCGAGACCGCCGCCGGCAAATACCCGGTCGAAGCCGTCACCATCATGGACGCCATCGTCCGCGAGGCCGAGACCAGCGAACGCAAGTGGATGCACTGGAAGGGCGCTTCCTCCGCCGACGGCGCCGGGGACGACGCCACCTCCATCTGCCTGGCGGCGCGCGAACTCGCCCACGACCTCAACGTCGCCGCCATCGTCGTCTTCACCCAGACCGGCCGCACCGCCCGGCTGATGAGCAAAGCCCTGCCGCGCGTGCCCATCCTGGGTTTCACGCCCGAAGAGCGCGCCTACCGGCGCATGGCCTTCTATTGGGGGGTCTTCCCGTACCTTGTGCCCTACGCCACGACCATCGAAGAGATGCTGGCGCACGTGGATTCGGCCATGGTCGCCTACACGCCCATCAAACCCGGCCAGCAGGTCGTGGTCATCTCCGGTTTCCCGGTTGGCACCATGCGCCTGCCCAACTTCGCCCTGCTCTACACCGTCGGCCAGCGCTCCTGAAACAAGTCGCTCAAGTAGTGAGACAATCAGGCATCCGGCGAACCCCTTCCACCCCTGATACCTGATACCTGATACCTGATACCTGATACCCAATTCCTGATACCCTTTTCTTACCCGAACATCCCCGTCGGCTTGCTGTCATCGTCCTGCGCCTCAACCGGCGGAGGCGGCGGTGCCTGAACCGTGCTGGCGAACGTCTGCGCCGGCGCGGGCGTCACCCCCGAAGCCGCCAGCGCCTGTTTGAGTTCCCGTCGCGCCATCCGGCTGGCGACCCACAGCAGCAGGATGGCCAGGGCCGCCAGCAGCAGCCCCTGGCGCAGCGTGGGCAGGGCGATGAAGTTGATGAACGTCGCGCCCGACGCCCGAATGCTGGTCACCAACGCGTTCGGCAGGCTCTCCATCGCTGGCGCAGCAAACGCGCCGGTGATCAGCGCCTCCGAGAAGATCGTCAACCCCATCCCTGCCGCCAGCAAAGCCAGGGCTGTCAGCAGCAGCGGCCAGCCCGTCCAACGCAGCCCGGCCTTCAACGAGCGCGCCCCCAACAGCACCGCGCTGGCCAGCAGCGCGCTCGGCAGCAACCAGGCCCGCCGCAGCAGGTTGCGCGCCATCAGCAGGTCGGTCTTCAACTGGGCCAGGTCGCGGCCCTGTTGCGGTAGCAGCCCCGAACCGAAGTCGAGGGTGTCCGGCGAACGGCGCACGAGGGTCGGGATTTCGTTGGCTCCCAGGTTCAGGATCTCGCTGTAGAACGGCTCCGGCGGGCGGCACTGCGGCAGGCTGGCCGCCTCCCCCAGGTCCGGCAGTTCTTGATACGTGCGAATCGACTCCGCGTCGCAGGGCGGCAGTGCGTTCACGGCCATCTCGATGACCGGCAGCGCGTTCTGCGCCAGGTTTTCCTTGAAGGGCGCCAGGTCCAGCACCACCTCCGGCAGGAGCGCGTCCGGGTCGTCGAGCCAGTCATAGAACCCGGCGATGGCCGTCTCCGTCATCTGACTGGTCAGTTCCTGCGGGGCGATGAGAGTCATCATCTCCACCCATTGCCCGCGCGTCAGGTTGGAAAGCGCGTACACCGCCAGCTGGTTGATGCCATTGGTCTCGTCGCCGGGCGCCGGCGGCGCTTCCAGCGCGCCCTGCACCGCCTGCTGGCCGACAGCCGCCAGGAACTCCGGGTCAAGGAAGTTTTCGTTGGCCAGGCTGAGGATGCGCTGTCGCTCGAACACCACCCTGCCCAGGTTGCGCGCCGCCAGCGTGAGCGCCAGCGCCGGTACCGCTAATAGGAGCATCAGAACAGCGAAGGCTTGGAAGAGTCGGCTGATGATTTTCATAATGACCTCTCTACGATTCTACACCCTCCGGGGTTGCGGCCGCCAGCCACACCCCCAGTGAAATCAACGCCGCGCCCGCCAGGAACCCGCCAGTCAGCCGTTCCCCCAGTAGCAGCGCCCCCAGCAGCGCCCCCACCAGCGGCTGGGCGAAAAACGTCAGCGATGCCGGCCCGGCCTCCAGCAGTTCGAAGGCTTTGTTCCACAGGTACGCCGCCACCGCCGTGGAGACGATGCCAAGATACAGCACCCCGAGCAGGATACCCGGCGTGAGCGCGCCCACCGTCTCCGTCCGCAGTTCCCAGGCCGCCCCCGGCAGGGCCACGCCCAGCCCGCCCAGAAAGGCCACCAAACTGAGCGGCAGCACGGCCATCCGCCGCGCGGCGCGCCGCCCCAGCGCCGAGTACCAGGCCCAGGTCAACCCCGCCCCGGCCAGCGCCAGGTTTCCCCGGAATAGCCCCGGCGTCAACTCGGCGGCCCGCACGTCCACCACCAGCAGCACGCCCAGCGTGGCGAGCGCCAGCGCCGCCGCCCGCCGCCGCGATACCCGCTCGCCCAGCAGCCAGCGCGCGAACAGGAACACGAACGCCGGCGTCGCGCTGGTGATCACCGCCCCGTGGCTGGCCGTCGAAAGCCGCGTGCCAACGAATTGCAGACCCAGCGATACGCCGTACCCGAGCAGCCCCAGCGCCAGCACTTCCGGCAGGCCTGCCCTGAGCGAAGCCGAAGGGTCGCGCCGCGCGATTCCCCGCCCGCCCTGCCGCAGCCACACGATTCCCAGCGCCAGCGTGCCCAGCCCCAGCCGCAGGCTGAGCAGTGTGAAAGGCGGGATGACCTCCAGCGCCACCTTGCTCACCACGTACATCCCGCCCCAGATGGCCGATGCCGTAAGCCCGGCCAGCAGCCCTCGCGTCTCATCCGACATGCCCCGTATTCTACCGGCCTTGAGTCATCAGCCGAACCCTGACCACCCGCCGAGCTTATCTGTGTCCATCTGTGTTCATCTGTGGTTAAAGTTTTTCTTCGGCCACTTTGCCTGCGCCGGTGTTTCGCCGTATAATGTCCCCGATGCAGCCTCCTTACGGCTATCTTGTCCTCAACGACACCGAAGTCTTCCCCCTCGAAAAGGGCGAGACCACCATCGGCCGCGCCGCCGATTGCGACCTCATCCTCAACGACCTGCGCATCTCGCGCACCCACGCCCGCATCAGTCTCTCCAGCGGCAACTTCCTCATCACCGACCTGAACTCCTCCGGCGGCACGGACGTCAATCACCGCCCCGTCGTCCAGAAACTCCTCGTCCCCGGCGACATCATCACCCTCGCCGGCCAGATCGAAATGGTCTTCCGCGTGGACGTACAGGACCTCCCCGCCGGGCACACCCTCTACAAACCGGAGATTTCTCGGCTGGATGCCTCGCTGAACACCGGTGCCCTCGACCCCAGCCACTTGCCCGATGACAGGGGCGAGTAGCCCCTCTCGCCCGCCCCTATTCACCCCCCACCCCGAAATTAGGGGGTGCTGTTTTCCTTGAGTCAATTGCCCTCACATAGCGGGCCTTAGCCCGCCGCGACTCATCAACCCCACCCTCCCGTTGGATAGGCTGGCAGGATTACGTCCCTGGCGGCATAACCCTACGCTTCATTCTATTTCACGCGGTCACGGCAACAAGCAGAGGCTCGCCACACGGCCGCCAGATGCTAAGCGATGGAGTTGGGCTTTGCCCAACTCTAGGCGAATGCCTTTGGCATTCGCCCTTCTTGTAGGGGGCGCCAACCCTATTTTGCCACTCGCGTATTCGTCTCGAATCTCCGGCGTGTAAAACCCGTGTAAATCTTTGTAAACGGGATTTTACTGGGGCGTCTACTGAGATGCGGGCATCGGTGCTATCACTATCAGAATCGCCAGAAACTATCTAAGGTTTGTAAATATGATAAGCCTCAGAGTAGTTTTGGAAATACGAAATCACCTGTTGCGTGTCTAGGCTAATAACATAAGTAGAGTCATTGTAGAACAGATCGTAGGTGACGAGGAGTTCGCCATCCCTACTTAGTTTCGGAGGCGAAAAACCATTGATGTCAATGCCAACCGAAAGGGCAAACTCTGGTAAGTTCAGCAGGTCGCTGATAGACCAGACAATCTGACCCGTTTCGATATCTACGACCAACCAGCATGGACCCTCCTCAAAGACTGTATCGGCAATCTTCAGCGGCGGGCAAATGCTTGGTTCCAGGGGTTGTCCATAGACCAAGACTCTCGGCGATATTCCTCCTGACGAGGCCACTGTCGGCATAGAGTAGTACCAGACACTCAAGCGGATGAGGTTTTTAGTCGCGAAGTTCGCAAAACCCAAAATCGGTAGATGCCTAGTCCTACCACCATCCAGAACCGCCAGTTGACCACTCCCTCGTGTGTAGTCAAAGTAGACGAATTGACCGGATGCCATCCAATCCCATTCTGTGAAGCCCTCTGATGGCTGGCTAGCGATTACTTCCGAAGGTTCGCTGGTAGATTGCCACAATTCCCCATTTGGTTCCAATACCAAGTAACCGGGGTGACCATCGATTCCCAAACACCAAAGCGAAGGGGTCTCAGTTTTGGGCGATAATGCGACCCGGTCACAGAGATACGGAAAAGAGGTCGTCGAATCAGTTTCCACCGAATACAAGAGGGTGAGTTCAGGGCGTTCGTACACATCCAGTAGTAGAAACTTGTCGTTCATGATCCAGGTGAGTTGTGTTCTCCCGTAATTCTGCGGGTTGTTTGGATACTCCTCCGCCATATCTTCAAATATTATCTTCTGTTCTGACATGTCTAGACTAGATAACCACAATCTCCCGGGTTGGCCAATAATCCAATAAGCAACGACTGGCGAGGATCTAGCAAACGCTATTGCAAAGGCTTGACCCGGGCCAGTATTGTTGGAATTAGCGGCACCACCTGCCAACTCATAAGCACTGAGGGGGGAAAGTGTTGCTTGACCAGTAGTAGGTCCAATTGAATAGACTCGTAGACCAGATTGGAAGAGGAAAGCATACAACAAATACCCGTCTTCAAAAACCACTGGAGTAGCTATGGGCGTTGACAGCGGTGGGTGAGTTGGTACCGCATTCCGAGTTAGTTCAACTTCGGAAAATGTTGGCGTGGCTGTAGCGTAACGCAGCCCGGAGTCAAATCCACTTGCAGTCACCGAGGCTGCAGCAGTTGATTGCGCCTGTGGTTGCTCAATCGCAGCGATTTCTTGTGGATTTGCGCAAGACCATAGCAAGAGAGAGATAGGAGAGAGAAGCAGAACTATGCCAACCCTCATCTTTTTGGGCTCCTGTGGGGGCTTAGGGTTCATATCCCGGAAGCCCGCAGTTCGAATAAGGAACACATTCAACCGCGAACGGCCCGTTTCCCAAAACAAGAATACCTAACTCGCCATACTCATTCCATTCGAATACATAAGTAATCACATATGTGAAGTCGGGATACCAAGTTTGATGGACTTCAAAGTCGGGTGAAGTATTGCGGCATGGTGAGGTTTGGGAAATGCAGTCCGGCTGCACGAACCGCCCCAATCTCGGACTATAGATGCTGTCTTGCCGCACTTTTTCCCGCACCTGTAAACTCCCTGTAAAATCGCCCGGCTTCATGGCACTATTATAGCGGCGCGGCCGGGCAAATCAGCATTCTTCAATCAACAATCTGCAATCTTCAATCAATCGTCTTCAATCCACCCCCTTTACATTTCCCCTTTTTTCCACCCATCCGCCGCCCTCGGTGGTATCTTTATCATCGCCAGGGCGGGGTCAAAAGAACCTGCGCCCTTCTGCGCAATCTGAGCGTTCTGCGTAATCTGTGATTCACTGACTTCCCCATGCCCGAAGAAACCTCCCCCTTCACCGGCTCCATTCTCGACGACTCAGACCCCTCCACCGCTGCCGCCCTCCTCGCCGCCGCCCGCGCCGTCGCAGCCGCCCGATCAAACGCCTCCTCCCAACCCGGCGTTTCAGACGACTCGGACGAATTAGACAAATTAGACGACCTGGACGAACCAGACGATTTCGACGACCTCGACGACCTCGACGATTCAGACCACCCGGACGGCCACGACGGCAAGCCCTCCGAGGAAAAGCGCGCCGCCGACTTCTGGGCCGAATACCACGCCGCCATGAACGCCCCCTTCCCCAACCCCTCCGCCCCCGAGGTCCCCCGCGAATTCTACGACTCCTTCTCCAATCCCGGCGCCCCCGCCGGCCCGGATTCCGCCTTCGGCCCGCGCCTCCAGGTGCATCATGGCCCTCTCATCTACAACACGGCCCTCCGCGCCCAATACAACTACCGCCTCAACCTCAACACCCTTGCCGTCGGCGCCGCCCCGCCCGAAGACCAGCCCTGGGTCGTCCACGACCTCATCCGTTCCGGCGAACTCTCCCTCATCGTCGGCGACTCCGCCTCCAAAAAGACCTTCCTCCTCCTCCACCTCGCCCTGCATGTCGCCCTCGGCCTCCCCTGGCTCGGCCGCCCCGTCCAGTCCACCCCCGTCCTCTATTTTGAGAACGACCTCGGCCACGATGCCGTTCACCACCGCATCTCCCTCCTCCAGCGCGGCCTCGCTGTCGCCGCAGTTCCACCCCTGCACTTCGCCTCCTTCACCCGCTGGAACTTCCCCGCCCAAGAAGAAGCCGACCTCCTCGCCCACGCCGCCCTCCGCCACAATGCCGGCCTCGTCATCTTCGACCCCCTCCTCCACCTCGGCTCGCCCGGCCCGGAAAACGACCTCCACGCCCTCCAGCAGACTATCGCCCAACTGCGCGGCGTCGCCCTCGACCTCGGCATTGCCATCGTCCTCGTTCATCACCTCAACAAACGCGGCCACTATCGCGGTGTCTCCCACCTCAAAGGCCTGGTGGATACCATGCTTCTCGTCCAGAGCAATCCCCACACCCCCATCCTTCACGCCGAAACCCCCAAGACCCGTTCCGCCGCCGGTCAGCGCTTTGCCGCCCGCTTCCACGTCCACCCGCCCGGCTCGCGCCCGGACCTCGTCCAGTTCCACCTCCTCACGGATACCGACCCCGCCTGCGCCGCCTCCCGCAGCGCCCACACCGTCCCCACCCAGATTCTCAATCACCTCGTTCTCCACGGCCCAGCCTCCCGCCGCGCCCTCCACGCCGCCCTCCCCCACATTTCGCCAAACTCCATCAATAGCTCGCTTACTCGTTTGATGAATCAGAAGCACCTGCTTCGTCGCGATCATCTCTACTTTGTCTCCTGACCGGGAAGACAGTCATAGCCCAACCAACCCGTACTGTCATTCTGAGGGAGGGCGTCCTCCCTCTCGCCGGAAGACTCCCCGCTCGCCCGACCAAAGCCTGCCTGAGCGTAGTCGAAGGGAATCCTCCAGAATCCCCTTGCACATTGGCGTCACAAGATGACCAACCCAACCCTTACTGTCATTCTGAGGGAGGGCATTCTCATCTTCGAAGAAAGACTCCCCCTCGCCCGACCAAAAGCCTGTCCTGAACGGAGTGAAGGAAATCTCGCGAGTAGTTTCCTCTTCACAGCGCCAGCCGCGTCGGCTCCACCCTCCATGATCACGCCTCAAAATGACCACTCCGTCCTGAAAATGATGCACCAAACCTCCAAAACAATGCATCGAATCTACCAAAATGGTGCACAATTTGCCCGTTTTGGTGCATTTTATGCCAGGGGGGAGGGGGGTTTTGCACCATTAACAGAAAAGACCTCCGATTTCCCAAAGAAACCGGAGGTCTTGGCATCTGCAACAGGCCGCCCCGGCCTAAAACATCATATCGTTGACCTTCTTGATGCTCGCCCTGCTCGGCCGCAGGTCCTTCGCCGTCAACCGGTTCAGGCCCCGCCCCTTGGGCAGCTTGTAAATGTCCCACAAAGACTGGCGGCTGGTATCCACATAGATCAGCCCGGTCAGCAGCATCTCCTGCTCGTAGGTTTCCTGCACCGTGCGCAACGCCGCGTACCGGTCGGTCGGGTCGTAATCCCGCTCCGTCTTCTTCAGCACGATTTTCGAACCGTCGTGCATCGTCACCGTCGTCGTGCCCCCCGGCTCGTAATCCGCCGTGATCTCTTCCTCGAACGGCACGAAGGTGAAATCGTGCAGCGGCTCCTCGTGCTCCTTCGCCCAGCCATACGAATGCCGCGCGTCGTCATCATTGTTGAACGTCACGCACGGGCTGATGATGTCCAGCACCGCGATGCCGTTATGGCTCAGGGCGGCCTTGATGAGTTCCTTCACCTGCGAAGCGTCGCCCGCGAACGACCGGGCGATGAAGGTGGCGTGCGAGGTCAGGGCCTCCGTCACCACATCCACCGGCATGAACTCGTTCACGCCCTGCGACTTGAGCTTCAGGCCCATCTCGGCCGTGGCCGAGAACTGGCCCTTCGTCAACCCATACACGCCGTTGTTCTCCACGATGTAGACCATCGGTACGTTGCGGCGCATGATGTGCTTGAACTGCCCCATGCCGATGTTGGTCGTGTCGCCGTCGCCGCTCACCGCCAGGCCCTTCAGCGTGTGGTCGGCGAACAGCGCCCCGGTCGCCACGCTCGGCATGCGCCCGTGCAGGCTGTTGAACCCGAACGAGCGGCTCAGGAAATACGTCGGGCTTTTGCTCGAACACCCGATGCCGGAAAACTTGATCATATCCTCCGGCACGATGTTCAATTCGTAGGCCATGGCGACGACCTGGTTGGCGATCGAGTTGTGGCCGCAGCCGGCGCACAACGTCGTCGGCGCGCCGCGGTAGTCGTTCTTCGCCAGTCCCACCGCGTTCTGGCCCTTCACGGCAGTGTTTCCGTTTGTCTCAGTCATGGTTATTTCTCCTCGCCGCGGATGCTCTCATCCACAAAGCGGGCGCTCAATGGCAGGCCATCGTTCTTGGCCACCGAGATCAGTTTGGTCGCCAGATCCGGGTACGCCACGGTCAGCAGTTGGTGCAGCTGGCCGTCGCGGTTCATCTCCACCACGTACACCCGGTCGTTGTCTTCGATGAACTTGCCGACCTCTTTGGTGAACGGGATCGCCCGCAGGCGCAGGTAGTTGGTCTTGATCGTCTTCTTCCCCTCCATCAGCCGGTCGCGCCCCTCGATGATCGCCGGGTCCGTGGAACCGAATGCCAGGATGCCGGCTTTGGCGTCCTTCATCTTCTTCACTTCCGGTTTGGGCATGTACCTGACGGCGGTCTTGAATTTCCTGCTGAGGCGCGCCATGTTGCGCTCCCAGTCGTCGCCGCGCTCGGTGTAGCGGCCGTACTCATCGTGGCCGGTGCCGCGCGCAAAGTAGGCGCTGCGTGGGTGCTTGTTGCCCGGCAGGGTGCGGTAGGTGATGCCGTCCTTATCCACATCCAGGTAGCGGCCCCAGGGCTGCTTATGCTCCCACTGGTCGAGGTCCTTCTCCCACAGCACCTTGCCGCGGTCCATCTCGCTGTCCGGGTACTCGAACGGTTTCGTCATCCACTGGTTCATGCCCAGGTCGAGGTCGCTGAGGACGAAGACCGGCGTCTGCAGCCGCTCCGCAATGTCAAACGCCTTCCAGCCGAACTCGAAGCACTCGCTGGCCGAGCCGGGCAGCAGGATGATGGTTTCGGTATCTCCGTGGCCGAGCGAGTGCACCATGCTGACGTCGCCCTGGCTGGTGCGGGTGGGCAGGCCGGTGCTGGGCCCCATGCGCTGCACGTCCCAGATGACGACGGGCACTTCGGCATAGTAGGCCAGGCCGGCGAACTCAGTCATTAGGCTGATGCCGGGGCCGGAGGTGCTGGTCATGGCGCGCAGGCCGCCCCACCCTGCGCCCACGGCCATGCCGGCCGCAGCCAGCTCGTCTTCGGCCTGCACGATGGCATAGGAACGTTCGTCTGGGTTCTGCGGGTCGTCGCGCAGGTCGCCGATGTAGGCGCTGACGCCTTCGGCGAGGCTTGAAGCCGGGGTGATCGGATACCACGAGAGGAACTGCACGCCGCCGTAGATCGCGCCCAACGCCGCGGCGGTGTTGCCGTCGGCCATCACGTAGCCTTCGGTCTTATTCATCGGACGCACGACGTAAGGGTCGGCCTTGGTGAGTGTTTCGCGAGCATGCTGGGCCGCGGCTTCGATGACGCCCAGGTTGAGGGCGATGGGCTTCTCGCGGCCGCTGAAATGGAAATCGAGCGCGGCGCGAATCTTGTCCATATTGATATCCATCATCTCGGCCAGCGCGCCCACGTAGGCCATGTTGGCAACGTAGTCGCGCAACGCCGCCGGCGCGCCGGATTCCTTGGCCAGTTTCTTGGCGGGGATGGGATAGATGGCGATATCGTCGCGGTCAAGAGCGAACTTGAGGTCGTCGGCGTAGTAGAACGCGCCCCCGGGCACAACGTTGCGGAAGTCGTCCACAAAGGTATCGCCGTTCATGGCGACGACGATCTCATGCGTTTCGCGACGCGCCGTGTAGCCGTCCTTGCTGGCCCGGATGGTGTACCATGTCGGCAGCCCCTGGATGTTAGAGGGGAACAGATTCTTGCCAGCGACAGGGATACCCATGCGGAACATGGCACGCAGCAGCGTGACGTTGGATGTCTGGCTGCCGGAGCCGTTCTTGGTGGCAACGGTCATCGAAAAGTCGTTGACGATCAACTTCTGACCGCCAGCTTTGGAGACGGCCGCCTTTCGGGTTTTGGAGGATGCGGTGGTCATTTGTGCTCCTTGAGAATAATTACTGTGGTCTGGAGATCAAGTCATGCCGCGGGGCGACGATAGATGAGGTCCATGTGCTCGATGAGAATGGCGTGGCCTCTTTCGTCCTCGCGGGCGCTGATGGCCTCAACCATCTGGCGATGGTACGCCCAAACTTCTTTGAGGTAGGCAAGATCCTCATGCCGATCGAGCCCGACTTTCTCATAGGCGGCCCAATAGGCCTCGAGCAGGCCGGTGACGAAGGGATTGTCGATGTGGCGGAAGATAGTGAGATGCAGGGCGCGGTGTTCGCTGTGCGGGCGGCGGATGGGTTCGGCGCGCAGTTTTTCCTCGGCGCTCGCCAGGAGGGCGTTCAGGATCTCGATGTCTTCCCGTGTGAGCTTGGAAACCGCCTCGTACCAGAAGTCGGCCTCGAGGTGTTTCCGCAATTCGGAAAACTGATCGAAATAATGGCGGTCGCAGGCGATGGCATAGAACAGGCTTTCCTGCACAGCCGGGGTAAAGGCATACGGCAGGCGGCGGATGCCAGTCTTGGGACGGACTTCAACCAGGCCCAGCGCCCGGGCAACGCCCAATTGCTCACGCAGCGTGGCGATTGAAATGTCGTATTCCTGGCTCAACTCGGTCAGCGAGGGTATGCGCTCAGGGTCATCGCCGTTGCGGTGGGTGGGGTGCCCACCATTGCCATCGGTCTCGCCACGCGTCTGCCGGGCGAGATAATCCAGAAGTTCGAATTGCGGTCCGCGACGGGGCATGATGGCTCCAGCAGGTTGATTATTCATATTAATATGATAAATATGATTAATGAGATTATATTTGCAGAGGTTGAACCTGTCAAGCGCTTGGTGTGGCGGGAAGTGTCCACCTTCGCGTGGGTATTGCATCGGAGTCGAGGCTTTAGCCGAGTGTGTGGCGAGTTCTCCGCTAAACCGTCGCCCCCCATTCCATTGGAGTTGGACACTCCTGCGCGGCAAATACAGACCTCCCTCTTCTGGAGGGAAACGGAGATCCACCCCATTTATACGGAGAGTCAGGGTTTCGAGGGGAAGTTGGCCGCGTCGCGGTGCTCGGCCAGCTCAGAGTGCAAATCTTCCCGAAGTTCCGGGCGGACCTCGGACAAGTTGTTAAGCTCTTCCGGATCCTCAGCGAGGTCGTACAGTTCGTAAATTTCGTCGAACCCGTCGTAGCCGCTGTAGTAGATAAGCTTGTGGTCGCCGCGCAGGATGGCGGACGTCCCTTTTCGCAGGGGTCCAAATTTGGCGCTGCCCTTGTAGTCCATGCAGAAGACCGGGCGCTCCGTCAACATCAGGGGTACGCCAGTTGGACCAAGTAATGGCTGGCCCTGCGCCCAGGCAAGCGCGGGCAACCCGGCGGCGGCGGCCAGTGTGGGCAGCAGGTCAACCCCGCTAGTGGGCGCGAATACATCCTGACGGGCGGACTGGCCAGGAGCATGGACAAGGAGTGGGGAACGCACGACGGGTTCGTAGAGCGTGGGCGTGATGTGGCGATAGATGCCGCGCTCGAACATCTCGCCGTGGTCGGATGTGAAGATCACCCAGGTATCATCCAGGCGTCCCTGCGCGTCCATCTCATCCACCAACCGGCCGAATTCGGCATCCGCGTAAGTGATGAATTCATCATACTGTGTGCGCTTTTCGTCCAGGAATGCCTGGTCGCGCCCCTCCTGGAAGTGATGGCTGGGCTTGGCCAGCGGGCGGTAGCCGTCTTCGAACAGCCCGATGAATTCCTTGCGCGGGTTGTACGGGTCGTGCGGGGGCATCATGTGGACGTAGCCCATGAAGGGCCGCGGCAGGCTCGCGACCTGCTGGATAGTCCAATCTATGTAATCCTCAAGGCGGTAGAGCATGCCGTGGTTAGTGGGCAGGCCGCGCGGGAACTGGTCGCGGTACTGGCGCAGCACACGCTGTTCGTCGGCGGATTGAATGAACTGGAGCAGTCCGGCCAGCAGCAGCGAGTTGGGCCGCTGCCCCACCGGCTTCAACGAGGCTTCTTCGGCGCGGACGGCCACGCCGTAGTCTTTCCAGAATATCCGGTCAGAGACGGCGTTCTCCACCAAAGCCAACTGGCGCGGCAGCATGAACTCGCGGATGTCCCCGCGAAATTGGTAGAGCAGAATGTTTGCCAGCAGATTGTGCGAGAAACCCAGGGTGGCGTAGCCTGCCCCGGCCAACAACGCAAAAAGGTTTTGTCCGGTCAGTCCGTCCAACACTGTTGCGTTGGGTTGTAAGGCGCGGTGCGACCAGGGATACAGGCCGGTGAGCAGCGAGGCGGTCCCGGTGGTGGTGAAACTGCCTGTGGAGTAATGCCTGTGGAAAACGGTCGAGCGCCCTGCGAAACGCGCCAGGTTGGGCATCGTCGCTCGTGGATAACCATACAACTGGATGTGGCGGGCGGAGAGCGCGTCAAAGGCAAGCACAAGGATATTAGGCTTATCCATCATTCCAAGCGGACCCGAAGCCGGTAGGCCGGCCAATCCGGTAACGGCAGCGACTTTGAGAAATTCGCGACGGGTCAACATCTCACAGATTCCGAATGATGACAATGAGCAGCCCGGCGGCATCCAACCCCAGATACAACCAGCCCAGTAGCGAGAGTCGCTCCGCCAGCCAGGCCAAGCCACGCTTAAGGGCAGGCCAAAGGCTCAAACCGCCGGCAAGCGGAAAATACGTAAAGACAAAAACGCGCGCCAGCCATTGCTTCCTGAACGTCAGGGTGGGGTCCTGAAAAACCGCCAGCGCCAGACCGCAGGCCCACAGAAAGAACAGGGTCGCCCAAAGCAGGAAATTATCCTTTCGTACCCGGGCAGGAATGAGAAATCCGATTGCCAGGAGTCCGGCCATGACAAGGAACGTCTCTGCCAGCGCATAAACGAGGCTATACGAAATCGCGCCAGTGAGTTCGCCGAGGTTCATCTGCAGAATCCAGGCCGGCACGTCTACCAGCATATTGAAGATGGTCCAAGAATGGATGGCGAAGGCGGTGATGGCGAGCATCCCGCCCAACTCCGCCCGGCTCAACCGCTGGCTAGAGATAACCCAGGCCACTCAGCCGTTCCTCGATGGTGCGCTGGTCCTCGGCGGCAAGGTCGGCGGGCGGTTCGCCCGGGCGGCGCTCGAACGGTTCGCCCAGAACAAGTTCAGGCAGGTCGGTGTAGGTCGGGTGCGGCAGGTCTTCCAGCCCATGATTGGCAAAGACCACACCCGGCACCGCCGTCGGGTCGATGCAATGGTCGGCCGCCCAGTGGTCGCGGTTGGGCTCGATGACCTCGGCTCCCCATTTGCCCAGGCCGGTCTCAGAACTGGCGCGGTAGCCGGGGGCATAACCCACCAGGAGATCCGGCCCCAGGCGCGCCAATGGACCCTCGATGGCTTCTTCGCGCAGGGCAACAGCGGAGACCACCTGCCTGCTGTCCGGGCCTTTCCAGACCAGCAGAGCGTCTCTCAATGCCCGACGCTTGGCATCTACTTCTGCCAGCGGCAGGATGCCCTGGCCTTCGCGCCCCTGCAAATTCAGGTACAGGCTATTGAGGCCCACCGCGTAGACCGAGGATTTCTTCCAATCCACCTCTTCCAGACTCCCGCCGCCATTCCGGGGTGCCAGATGGCCGTTCCGGGCCAGCCAGGCGTTGAGATGCACCTTGTGTTCATAATTGGCGAAGCCGTGGTCGGAGACGAGGACAATGCGGGTGTCTTTGGGCACCGCGGCGAGGATGCGCCCAAAGAGGATGTCCAGTTTGCGGTACCACGCGTCGATCACCTCCGGCTGGCCGCGCCAGAACATGTGCTGGACGCGGTCGAGGGTATCGAACACAACAGCGAGCGCGCCCTCAGTGAACCGGGACAATTGCTGCAGGAAGACGCGCTCACGCGTTGCAATGATGTCGTCGCATAGGGCCAGGAACTGGACGTCATTTAGAATGCCTTCGTTCAGGCCGGTGGTATCCTGCGGCCAGCCGAGGGTGAGGAACGGCCCGTGCGCTTTCCATACGTTCTTGATAAAACCGGACGGGGCGGCGTAGGGCCAGGGCGAGCCGAAAGGGTGGAGCTGAAGAGGCAGGAAATAGACCCGCACGGCGGGCGTGAGGTTGACCAGGGCGCGGGTGACAAACCGTACCGCCCCGAGCCTCCCAACCGGAAAGGCAAGTTCAAGCACGGGACTCCACTCGCCGGGCGGGAGAATCAACTGCTGCTTGCCCACTTTGAGGGCAACCTGCGCCCCCTGCGCCGCAACCTCAACCGCCAGCCAGGCCTGCTCGCCATTCTTGCGGCGCGGGCCGGGCAGGCGGCCGCGGTACACGCCCACCCCGGTGTTTTCGAGCGAATCAATGGTTGTCTTCTCAATGCCTGCCGCCCCCGGCAGGTCAGCGGTGAGCAGCACGCCCACGCCGAGTTTGCCGTGGATATCCGGCGTGCCGAGGCCGGGGATGGACTGGATGGGCGAATCCAGCCGGGCGGGGAACGTGGCGGGCCACCACAGCGAAGCGGCCGGGTATCCGTTTTCCACCGCGTGGTCGAAGAAGGTACGCGCCGAATGCGGTCGCACGAACTGAGTCCCCACCAAGCTTTCTTTGACCGGCAGAAGCGAGACTTCCAGGGCGTAGGTGGCCGGGTTGCGGTGGACGAAATCGAACAGGCCGTGGCCGCCGGGGTTCAGCCCGGTGGCAATGCTACTCCACGACACCTCACTCTGGGCGGGGTTGCTGATGCCCAGGCGGCGGTAGGCTCCTTGTTCCATGAAGGCCCGAAGGTTGGGGAGGTCGCCGCGTTCGACAAGGGACTCAAAACGGGCCGGGTCGAAGGCGTCAAAGCCAATGATGATTGATTTCATGGAAGTCCGGGAGTGTAAGGTCTGGAAGCCAGGGAGTTGAAAACAGAAGTCAATCTCACGCACAAAGCGGGAAAGAAAACAAAATCGCCGGAGAGGTCATTGGTCTTCGTCGCGTTCGCGGTTCTTGCGGCGCAGGCGGGCGATGAACATCTTGATGCGGCCGGAAAAAACCAGCACGAAGCCAGAGACGGCGGTAAAGGCAATGGCGAGCACCTGGAACAACATGCCGCCGGTATTAGGGTCGATATACATAGGGCCTCCTGGCGCGGCCGGATGCCTGGCCGCAGTTTTGGGTGGAGATTAGTATAACAAACCACACAGGCCGGCGTCAGCTCAGAAACAGGGCAGGCAGTTCCTGCAGGGCGCTGCCGAGACGCGCGCCCGGCCAGGTGAGCAGCGTGCCATCCACCAAGCGCAGGCGGCCAGCTTTCGCAGCGGGCGTGAAGGCCAGCAAATTCCTGATGTCCCGCAGGTGCTGGGCTGTGAAGGCAAATGGCTCGCTGGGCAGGATGATGAGTTCCGGCGCGGCCTCGATGACCTCTTCCTGGCTGACGCGCGGGTAGCGCCGGTCCCCTTCGGCGGGCTGGCCTTGCCCGCGTCCCAGGTCGGCGGCCAGCGGCTCGCGCTTTTCACGGTCGGCAAAGATGTTCTCACCTCCAAAGACAGCTAGCAGACTGTCCGTGTAGGTGTGGCGGTTGAACGTCATCCACCAGGTGTCCGGCCCTTCGCCCTGCTGCCAGATGGGGCAGAAATAACGAATCCTGGGCTGTTCAAAACTGGCAGCGCGCGCCCAGTCCAGCGCCATTTGCAGGCTGTTGATATGCAACGCCGGCTTATCGGTATGGTAGATGGCGAGCAGGGCGCGCAGGTCGTTGATGGTCTGGTTGACCGTCTGAGGGAACGTGACCCAAACGCGCAGTCCGGCATCCAGCAGGGCCTGCACCGCCTGGGGCGTGTTTTCCTCCTGGTTGGCCATCACTAGGTCTGGTCCGAGTTCCTTGATCTTTTCGATATCCGGGTTCTTCGTCCCACCCACTTTGGGCAGCCCGGCCACGCGCCCGGCGGGATGGATACAGTACTCAGTCACGCCAACAACAGAAGCCCCAAAACCGAGCGCGAAGAGGCTTTCAGTCATGGAGGGGACGAGCGAGACAACCCGGCGCGGGGGCTCAAGGGTATCGGGGGTTTTCTTGAGGGCATCAAGATCGAGGCCGGGCATGAATCCTATTCTATCCGAGGCGGGGAATTTCGGAATAGACTCAGCCTCCTGAGGAGTGGCTAAGTCAATGGGCTAATCTGTCATTGCGAGGAGGGCGAAGCCCGACGAAGCAATCTTTCCAGCCAGGATGGGGATTGCTTCGCTGGCAAACGCCGAAGTCATTTGCTAAGAGTTGGGCAAAGCCCATCTCCAATCGCTTCGCAATGACTAGCCCCACCTTGTTGCCCCTCCCGCCTCCTGCGAAACATTTGTGCGCGGGAGGGGCATCGCGTTCTGTTCTGACTACTTCAACAGATCGGCCGCGGCGGCGGCCATCAGGGCGGCCGCTTTGGGCAGGGCGCGCTCGTCGAAGTCGAACCGGGGGTGATGGTGACCATAATCCAGCCCCCGGTCAGCGTTGGCGGAACCGATGAAAAAATAACAGCCGGGGATATCCTGCATCATATAGGCCATATCTTCAGCGCCCATCGTGCGGTAGGTGGTATCAAGGGCATCCTGCGGCAAAAGGTCCCTGGCGATGCCCTGAACATAGGCGGCCATTTTCGCATCGTTGATGACGGCCGGGGTCATGTCAAATATCTCGGCTGTGGCTTCGCAGCCCAGGCTGGCGGCTACACCCGTCACGACCTCGCGGAAACGCCGGTGGACGAGTTCGCGTACCTCCGGCAAATAAGAACGGATGGTGCCCTTCATCTTCACGTTCGGCGGGATGACATTGTGGGCTGTACCGCCCTCAATGGCCGTCACGCTCACCACGGCCGCTTCGAGTGGGTGCACGTTGCGGCTGACGATGGATTGCAGGGCAGTTACCACCTGGGCCGCAGCCAGGATGGGATCAATGCCCTGGTGCGGGGCGGCACCATGCGCGCCCTTGCCGGTAATGGTGATGTTGAACGATTCGGCGGCCGCCATGGCCGGCCCGGGGGTCACCCCGATCGTGCCGTAGGGCTTTTCGTTCCACAAATGCAGCGAAAGCGAATAATCTGGGCGCGGCCCATCCAGGACGCCCTCCTTCACCATGCGCTCGGCGCCGCCCAGGCCCTCCTCGGCAGGTTGGAATACCAGCTTGACTGAACCGGCCAGTTCCTCCCTCCGTCCGTTGAGCAGTTTCGCCACCGTCAAGCCGATGGCGGTGTGGCCGTCGTGCCCACAGGCGTGCATCACGCCGGCGTTCTGGCTGGCGTACTCCGCGCCGGTTTCCTCGGTGATGGGCAGGGCATCCATGTCGAAGCGGCAAAGGACGACCGGCCCGGGTTTGCCGCCTTCAATCATGGCAATGACGCCGGTCTCGGCGATGCCTGTGGCGACTTCGAGGCCCAGTTCCTTCAACTCGTTAGCGACAATGCCGGAAGTGCGCACTTCCTGAAAACCCAGTTCAGGGTGCCGGTGGAAATCACGGCGCAATTCGCGGGTGTAGTTGAAAAGCGATTCAGCCTCTGTCACAAAATCCATCATGGAGGACTCCTTGGTAAAGAAATGCCGGCTTGACCTCAGCACCTCCGCAAGCCATTTTTAGTCGTCTGTTTCTGGAGGCTCGCCACCCTGTGTTTTGGCTTCAGCATCCGCCTTGCCGCAGGTACAACCGCCGCCCTCGTGCCGGTCGCAGGCGCCCTCGCTCTTGCGGCGCAGGGCCTCAAGCTCGTCCCAGGGTTCAAGCTCGTGTTTAAGGAATTCGGCCCGCGTGCCTTGTTCGTCGTTCAGGCGCACAATGACCGAATCCTTGAGCGGAATGCTATCCAGCACCACCCCTTCGCCCATCGGCGTGACGACCTTCTTGCCGCGCTTGGGGAGGATCTTGCGGGCTTCAACATATTGTTCGTATTCGTAGATCAGGCAGCAGCGCAAGCGGCCGCACATGCCGGTGATCTCGGCCGGGTCGAGCGAGATGCCCTGGGCCTTGGCCATTTTGATGCTGATGGGGCTGAATTCGGTCAGGAAGGTGGAGCAGCAGCGGCTGGCCAGTCCGCAGGCCCCCATGCCGCCCAGAATCTTGGCGACGTCGCGCGGGCCGACGCGGCGGAATTCCACATTGAGGTCGGGATATTCCTGCTTGAGAGCTGCCCGCAGCTTGCCAAGGTTGGGCTCGCCTTCGTCCTCAGTGTTGTAAAGCAGGGCGACGGTCCCGCCGTCAAACGAGAATTCGGCCTTGACGATTTTGAGGCCCTGGTAACCCTTGTCGCTGGCAGCCGCCCGGGCCGCCACCATGAGCTCCACTTCCCGCTGCTCCAGGGACTGGCGGATAATCAGATCCTGGGCGGTTGCTTTTCGCTTGATGTGTTTCCAGGTGCCTTTGGGTGGCCGGGGCGGGTCGGCGATGATGCCCATCACCTGCCCCAGCTGGATACCCCGGCTGGTTTCGACGACAGCGAAATCGCCGGGCACTAGGTCTGGCTCACGGGTAGCGTCGAAGTGATATAGCTTGCCGATTTTCTGAAAACGGATGCCGACGATAGTGCGTTCCATTGTGTCCTTGGCGGCGGGGATGATAATCCCCTACCGAAGTGGTCAGATTTCCGTCATTATAAGGCAGGCTGCGTCTTTCAGCAAACCGCGGCGGAGTCCGTTGCGAACTTTGCAGGCCGAACACGCAAAACATCAGGCCAGGTCGCGCCGCTGGAGTGCCGCCAAAGTCATTGGCCTCAGGTCACGGCTAAACGTACAGGTGCGCTGGTAGGTCTTCAGGCTGAACCCGTTGCGGGCCTCATGGTAGGCCTGCATGGCCTCGTTCCAGCTCGCCTCGCCGGTCAGAAATCTGGCCAATTCATCGGCCAGGAACACCGCGTGCGTGGCGGCCTGGTCGATTCCCTGTCCGGACCAGGGATCCATGACCATCCCGGCGTCCCCCACGAGCGCCCAACCACGGCCATAAGGTACACGGAGGTATCCGGGAATGCTTCCGCTTCCCTTGATGGACCCTACCCGCTTTGCCTTTTCCAGACGCCCGGCCACCTGAGTCATGGCGTTCAATTCTTCGGTCATACGCCTCTGTGGGTCGCGCCTGAAGGCCTGGAATTCAGTGATGGGCACGGACACGGCTGTCAGAGTCAATCCACCATCGCAGGGGAAGACATAGACGAGAGTATTCCCCCGATAGTGGAACTCAGCCGCTGGACCGTCCTTGGCATCAAGGCCGGAATAATACGCATAGTACATCGCCCGGTTCACAGGTTCAGCTTCTTCCAATTCAATGCTGACCTGGCGCGCCAGAAACGAGTTGATTCCATCCGCGCCAATGATGGCCTTCGCTCTGGCTGAAAATTTCCCGAGGCCAACCTTCCAGGCCACCCCGCCGGGGGCATCGCCCTCCCACAGAACACTCTCAACCTTTGCGCCTTCGATAAAAGTCACACCAGGAGTCTCTTTGGCGCGCCGCGCGAGGATGCCATCCAGGGTAATGCGGCGTACACACATGTAGAAAGGATAATCGTCCGGGCCTTCAACCGGCTCCGGGAATACGATCTCGTCCACCACGTTGTAGTTGACCATCAGGTGCGGGGCAGTGGCCTGAATTTCCTCGTAGACGCCCATCAACGAAAACGCCCGCAAAGCAGGCGCTCTGAAAAAGTGAGTGGAAAGCGTATCGCTGGGGAATCGAGCTTTCTCTAGGATGAGCACCCGATGGCCCTTCTTGCCCAGCAATGCCCCCGTGATGGCGCCGGCAACCCTGCCGCCTACAATGATGGCGTCATATTCTGGATCCATATTCGCAGACCGGCGAATCTTTTCCTCAGGAACGGCTGCGCGCTTAGTCCTGATGCTGCTGGAAGGTCATGTCCAGCTCTTCCAGAGTGAACTTCTGCAAAGAAATGACTACCGCATCTTTCCGGAACGGAGGGGGAAGAAGGGAAAGGGCCTGTTCCTTGCTATCTACATCCACGGTTATCCATGCTTTGTGCACTTCGTCTGAGCACCCCCAATCAGCGTTGGTAACGAAATGCGAACCCGTATTCAGGAAGGCCCGGACAGCCCGTTCACACGCCTCCTTTGAGTTCTCATGGACAACTTCGATCAAGAATCTGGGCATGGCATCTCCTTTTCACCGATCATCAGCTTATATGGAAAGGATTGCAAATCAAACTGATTTTACCAAATTCTTCCGATAACACCCTGATCCTTTATCCGGAGAGGACCGGGAATTTGCCTGGCGCAAGCGAAGCCCTTAATCGCTCCAGGTTGTTGGCCGTAAGAGTTTTGAATTCCGTCGGAGAGGAACAGTCGCCAACTATTAAAGTGGCCCTTAGGCATCTTGCGCGGAAAGTCTCACTGGAAGGTCAGAGTCCTTTGTAAAAAGACTTTCGGTCGGCTACTCAACCAACGATATTGATTGGAATCTGGTTGCTCTGGTTCTTGAGGGCCAGCATGCTGGCGCGCAGGGCCGTTTCAGCGGCAATGGCTCTGAGCGCCTGGGCGGCCGGGCTTTCGGGCTGGCTGATGACGATGGGCAGGCCGCTGTCACCGCCCACGCGGACACTAGCATCCATCGGAATCGCGCCGATGAAATCCACCCCGGCCTCGGCGGCCATCTTCTCGCCGCCGCCGCTTCCGAAAATATCCATACGGCTGCCATCCGGCAATTCGAGGTAGCTCATGTTCTCAACCACGCCCAGGATAGGCACGGACAGCTGGCGGAACATCTCCAGGCCCCGGCGGGCGTCCTCCAAAGATACGGCCTGCGGCATAGTGACGATCAAACCACCGGTCACGCTCACGGTCTGCGCCAGACTCAACTGGGCGTCGCCGGTCCCAGGCGGCAGGTCCACCACGAGCGTATCCAGCTGGCCCCACAAGACATCCTGAGTAAACTGGCGGATGGCTGTGTGCAGCATCGGCCCGCGCCAGACGATGGGTTGTTCTTTCTTTACCATGAAACCGATGGACATCAGCTTGACGCCGTGCGCTTCGGCCGGCGGGATATTGTTCTGGTCTGTGACCGGCGGCAGTCGGTCGATGCCCATCATCATCGGGATATTCGGACCGTAGACGTCGGCATCCAACAGGCCGACGCTGGCCCCGGCTTGCGCCAGCGCGACCGCCACGTTGACGGCCACCGTGCTCTTGCCTACCCCGCCCTTGCCGGAAGCGACTGCGATGACGGTCTTGATATCCGATTTGCCGACCGCCTGCAGGCGCGGGTCGGCAGGCACAGCCAGCACAATTTCAATCGAAACCTTCTTTACACCAGCCACTATGGCCAGGGCCGTACGGATGGCGTCTTCCATCTCGGCCTGGTGCGGGTGGGCAGGGCTGATCAGCGCCAGCGTGAGGGAGACGACATCCCCTTTGATGGCCACATCGCGCAGCAACCCGGCGGAAACGAGCGGCTGCTCAAGAGCCGGTTCCTGGATTTCAGCCAGGGCGGCCATTACCTTGTCGTTGTCGATCTTTGCCATGCCAACCTTTCGAAAACCATCAGCGAGTTGCAGGGCAGCCGCACCGAGGGCGTTTCCGGTCTGCGTGCAACGCGCGGGCAGAGTTATTTTTGGGGTGCAAACTTATCGGCTTCTTTGCGCGCCTTGTCGAACAACTTCACTAGCTCGCTATCCGGGCCCTTCTGGCGTTTGACGTTCTGCAGGGCGCACTGGGTACAGCCCCGCATCGCCCGGAACGAATCGGCGTTGCAGGAGGTGCAGCCATTCAATTTGACCATCATCAGAACGAACGCCAGGTGCTCGGGGTCATCAGGCGGGGTTTCTTTCACCCGGTCAACGAGTTCCGTCCAACCGGACTCACGGGCCTCACGCAGTTCGCGGATGACCCGGCTGGGGAACAGCAGTTCGGTGTCGTCGTTGTACATGGGCGTATTCTATCAGACAGTTCGCAGCCCACTACCGGACACTTAGGTGCATGACGCTGGCGCGTCGCTATGATAAAATCCCACTACTCAGGGCTGGCACGCCGGTACTCCCGCGCGCCGGTTCCTTCCGCCGTCTGGACCTTAAATCGCACTCTTTCCAGGAGGACGACGTGATCAAAGAAGCCATCCACGAAGCCGAAAACCGCATGAAAGCAGCCGTCGCCGCGTTGGAAGATGACTTGGCTGGCATCCGCACCGGCCGCGCCACGCCGGCGTTGGTGGAGAAGCTACCCATCGAGTACTATGGCACGCCAACGCCCCTGCTGCAACTGGCGAGCATCAGCGTGCCAGAGCCGCGCCAACTGCTCATCAAACCGTTTGACCCCTCATCCATCAAGGATATCGAAAAAGCCATCCAAACCTCGGAACTGGGACTGAATCCCTCCAACGACGGCAAACAGATTCGGCTGAACCTGCCGCCCCTGACCGAAGAACGCCGTCACGAACTCGTCAAACTTGTGCATCACCGCCTGGAAGAAGCGCGTATCTCGGTGCGCGCCTCTCGGCGGGACGTGATCAAAGATCTGCGCGAGTTCGAACAGGAGAAACTGATCTCCGAGGACGAATTGATGCGCGCCGAAGAGGATACCCAGAAACTTACCGACCAGTATGTCGAGAAGATCAACGAGGTCGGAGAACACAAAGAGAAAGAGATCCTTGAAGTCTAAAGAGAAGACCCCCGCTAATCCGCCGGCCGACGGGGTATTGCTGGCGAGTGTGCCCCAGCACGTCGCCATCATCATGGATGGCAACGGGCGCTGGGCCCAGGCGCGCGGCCTCCCGCGTTTGGCCGGCCACCGGGCCGGGACGGAGAACCTGCGCCGGGTGATCGAAGCCTGCGCCGAGTTCGGCGTCCGTTACCTGACCATCTACGCCTTTTCCACCGAGAACTGGGGCCGCCCGGAAGACGAAGTGAGCGGACTGATGAACCTGTTCGACGACGTGTTCGACCGCGAGCTCGCCGAGCTGCACCGCCAGGGCGCGCGTTTGATTCACATCGGCCGACTGGATGGCGTACGCCCAAAAATGGTGGCGAAGATCAGAAAAGGCGAGGAACACACGCGGGACAACAAACGATTGACCCTCTGCGTGGCCTTCAACTACGGCGGGCGAGATGAAATCGTCTGCGCCATCCAGAAGATGTTGACCGAAGGCGTCCAGCCCGAAGATGTGACCGACGAGCTGGTGAGCCAATACCTGTTCACCGCCGGCATCCCCGACCCGGACCTGGTCATCCGCACGTCGGGCGAAATGCGCACCAGCAACTTCCTCATCTGGCAGTCCGCCTACGCCGAATGGGTGTTCCCGGAAGTCTTCTGGCCGGACTTTGGCCGCGAGGAATTGCTGAAGGCCCTCAAGGAATACGCCCGGCGCGAGCGCCGATTCGGGTTGGTGCCCACAACCGGCTGACATGTTCAAACAGCGCACCATCGTCACTCTTGCGGCCCTGCCGGTAGCCGTCTTCGCCATCTTCATCCACCCCGCCGTCATCGCCGCAGTCCTGACGCTGGTGTTTGCCATCGCGGCCTGGGAATACGTCAATGTGCTTCGCGCCGGAGACGTGCTGGCCTCGCGGGCAATGGTGGTGGGCGGGGTGCTGGCGTTGTTTGCGGCGCGCTACCTGGCGGGCTTCCGGGCTGACCCCTGGCTCATGCCGCTGCTGGTGATGGCGGCCATGACCTACCACCTCTGGCGCTACGAACGCCAGCGCGCCCAGGCCGGCACGGATTTCCTTGCCACCCTGGGCGGGATTTTTTATGTGGGTCTGCTGGGTTCATTCTTCTTACTCATCCGCGCCCTGCCCAACGGGGCCTGGTGGCTGATGGCAACGCTGTTCGGCATCTGGCTGGCCGACTCGGGCGCCTACCTGATCGGCATCCGCTGGGGCCGCCGGGCGTTGGCGCCGCGTCTCAGTCCCAAGAAGACCTGGGAAGGCTATCTGGGCGGCATCATTTGCGCCATCGTGTTCCTGCCCCTGTTCTTCTTGCTGTTCTACCGCTTTGGCCTCACGCCGGAGACCGGCCTAACCCTGCCGCGCGCGGCCATCCTGGCGGGCATCCTGGGCATCTTCCCCACCCTCGGTGATCTGGGCGAAAGCATGTTCAAACGCCAGGTGGGGTTGAAAGATTCAGGCCATCTGCTGCCCGGCCATGGCGGCATGTTCGACCGGGTCGATTCCTGGCTGTGGGGGGCGGTGCTGGGCTATTTCCTTATCGTGTGGTTTTTCCTATAATGAGGTCACGAAGTCGATAGATCTCAAAGTCTGGTAGTCAGTCCTGAAGACTATCCAACTACCAGAACCCCAGTCGTCCGAGGAGCCAACGCCACCCATGTCCTCCGCATCCGCTGCCCCCTCCCGTAACCTGGCCCTGGAATTGGTGCGAGTCACCGAAGCTGCAGCGCTTTCCGCCGCGCCCTATATGGGCCGCAACGACAAGGTCGGCGCCGACCAGGCCGCAGTGGACGGCATGCGCCTGATGCTCAACTCCATCAACATGACCGCCACGGTGGTGATCGGCGAAGGCGAAAAGGACGAAGCGCCGATGTTGTACAACGGTGAGGTGCTGGGAGCCGGCGACGGGCCGGATATGGACCTGGCCGTCGACCCAATTGACGGCACACGCCCATTGGCGCAGGGCCGCCCGAACTCCATCGCCATTGTGGCCGCCGCGCCGCGCGGAACGATGTACGACCCCGGCCCGTTCGTCTATATGAACAAGATCGCCGTGGGACCGGGCGCAGCCGGGGTCATCAATATCGAGAAACCGATTACGGACAATCTGGCTGCGATCGCCAAAGCCCTCGACAAGCGGTCCACCGATGTGACAGTGGTGATCCTTGACCGCCCGCGCCATGAGGAAATGGTGAAGGAAATTCGCATTGCAGGAGCGCGCATCCGTTTCATCGACGACGGCGACGTGGCCGGGGCACTGATGAGCGCCTGGCCCGGTTCCGGGATTGACGTGCTGCTCGGCATCGGTGGCACGCCCGAGGGCGTCATCACCGCCTGCGCCATGCGCGCCATGGGCGGTGAAATCCAGGGAAAACTCTATGCTCGCAATGATGACGAACTGGCGCGCGGCCGCGAGATGGGCTACGACTTTGATAAAGTGCTGACGATGAACGACCTGGTATCTTCTGACGATGTGTTTTTCGCCGGCACCGGTATTACCGACGGTGAACTGATGGACGGCGTACGCTACATAGTCAACGGGGCAACGACAGAGAGCATCGTCGTGCGCGGCGAGACCGGCACCGTCCGGCGCATTAAAGCCACCCACCGCTTCCCTAAACTCGAAGCCATTAGCAGCGTCAAGTATTAAGAAATGGACAAGCCCTCTGGCTCGGCCTGGTTGGCATTTCTTTCCGCCCTCCTTGCCGCCAGCCTGATTCTCGTGCTACACTGGCTCGACCCACAATATCTACCTGCCCGGCATGACTTGGCCCAATACATGTTGGGCAAGTACAGCTGGCTGATGCGAGCCGCATTGGTACTGCTGGCCGTCGCAGCGGTCAGCCTGGCATACACACTCGTGGTGAACGTGCCCGGCTCAAGCCGCCTGGGAGCATTCCTGCTTTTGCTGGCCGCCTTTGGCTTTCTCTTTGCCTCGTTCTTCGCGCCCGGCCCTGGCGGCGTGGCCACGACCCTGGCCGAGGAGGTGCACTCCGGTGGGCTCGGCATGGCAATGTTCACGGCAGTGTTGGCCGGGTTGGCTGTTTCCTGGAGGAGTTTTCGGGCCTCGGGGGGCTGGCCGAGTTTTCTAGTAGCGGTCGGGTTGGCCGCGGCCTGGCTGTGGCTTCAGTTCGCGCCGGAAGGGCTCACCGGCTGGCCGGACCGGGTATTTATGGCAGCCCTCACGCTTTGGTACGCGGCGACAGCCATCTTCTCCGGTCGGCCCTAAGACAAAAGCACTGGCGAGCGTTTCGCAAGCGCTCGCCAGTGCTTATTCATTTGCACCAGTTCCCCGAAGTGAGTAGACTTTCAGGGGATTGTGTCTACCATAAAAGTGAAACCCACGCTCCATGCGCCAACCTCGCCGAGAGAATTAATGGCCCTTACACGCCAGTAGTAACGCCCATCTGGCAGGTCTCCTGGCGTATAGATGAGCACCCCCACCCCGCTGATCCAGTCGATATCCGGACTTGCAAAGGTGCTGATGGTATCAATTTGAATCTGATACGTGTTGCCATAGGCGATGGCTACCCAAGCGAACTCGGGAGTGCTGTCGGTCGTGGTCGAACCGTTTACCGGGGAGGCAAGAGCAGGAGCGGCTGGTATGAGTGGCAGGATGGTGTAGCTGCGCACCGCGCTCCAGGCACCCCAGTTGCCCGCCACGTCGCGCGCCCGTACTCGCCAGTAGAACACGCCTGTCTGGGTGAAGGGAGGCTTGTGGCTGTAGGTGCTCAACTCTGGC